>NZ_JBFAJT010000022.1:0-1866 GCF_040655335.1 Streptomyces sp. NPDC050439 | reverse complement strand
AACACAGTGGACGCGAGCAACTGAGGACAAGCCCTCGGCCTATTAGTACCAGTCACCTCCACCCGTTGCCGGGCTTCCAGATCTGGCCTATCAACCCAGTCGTCTACTGGGAGCCTTAACCCCTCAAAGGGGGTGGGAATACTCATCTTGAAGCAGGCTTCCCGCTTAGATGCTTTCAGCGGTTATCCTTTCCGAACGTAGCCAACCAGCCATGCCCTTGGCAGGACAACTGGCACACCAGAGGTTCGTCCGTCCCGGTCCTCTCGTACTAGGGACAGCCCTTCTCAATATTCCTACGCGCACAGCGGATAGGGACCGAACTGTCTCACGACGTTCTAAACCCAGCTCGCGTACCGCTTTAATGGGCGAACAGCCCAACCCTTGGGACCGACTCCAGCCCCAGGATGCGACGAGCCGACATCGAGGTGCCAAACCATCCCGTCGATATGGACTCTTGGGGAAGATCAGCCTGTTATCCCCGGGGTACCTTTTATCCGTTGAGCGACGGCGCTTCCACAAGCCACCGCCGGATCACTAGTCCCGACTTTCGTCCCTGCTCGACCCGTCGGTCTCACAGTCAAGCTCCCTTGTGCACTTACACTCAACACCTGATTACCAACCAGGCTGAGGGAACCTTTGGGCGCCTCCGTTACTCTTTGGGAGGCAACCGCCCCAGTTAAACTACCCATCAGACACTGTCCCTGATCCGGATCACGGACCCAGGTTAGACATCCAGCACGACCAGAGTGGTATTTCAACGTTGACTCCACGAACACTGGCGTGCCCGCTTCAAAGTCTCCCACCTATCCTACACAAGCCGAACCGAACACCAATATCAAACTGTAGTAAAGGTCCCGGGGTCTTTCCGTCCTGCTGCGCGAAACGAGCATCTTTACTCGTAGTGCAATTTCACCGGGCCTATGGTTGAGACAGTCGAGAAGTCGTTACGCCATTCGTGCAGGTCGGAACTTACCCGACAAGGAATTTCGCTACCTTAGGATGGTTATAGTTACCACCGCCGTTTACTGGCGCTTAAGTTCTCAGCTTCGCACACCCGAAAGTGCACTAACCGGTCCCCTTAACGTTCCAGCACCGGGCAGGCGTCAGTCCGTATACATCGCCTTACGGCTTCGCACGGACCTGTGTTTTTAGTAAACAGTCGCTTCTCGCTGGTCTCTGCGGCCACCCCCAGCTCATGGAGTAAATCCAATCACCAGTGATGGCCCCCCTTCTCCCGAAGTTACGGGGGCATTTTGCCGAGTTCCTTAACCATAGTTCACCCGAACGCCTCGGTATTCTCTACCTGACCACCTGAGTCGGTTTAGGGTACGGGCCGCCATGAAACTCGCTAGAGGCTTTTCTCGACAGCATAGGATCATCCACTTCACCACAATCGGCTCGGCATCAGGTCTCAGACTTAATGCAAGGCGGATTTACCTACCTTGCGTCCTACACCCTTACCCCGGGACTACCACCGCCCGGGCTGGACTACCTTCCTGCGTCACCCCATCACTCACCTACTACCACCTTGGGTCGGCGGCTCCACCACTTCCCTTTGCCCGAAGGCTCCAGGACGGCTTCACGGCCTTAGCATTAATGGGCTCGATGTTTGACGCTTCACAGCGGGTACCGGAATATCAACCGGTTATCCATCGACTACGCCTGTCGGCCTCGCCTTAGGTCCCGACTTACCCTGGGCAGATCAGCTTGACCCAGGAACCCTTAGTCAATCGGCGCACACGTTTCTCACGTATGTATCGCTACTCATGCCTGCATTCTCACTCGTGAACCGTCCACCACTAGCTTCCGCTGCAGCTTCACCCGGCACACGACGCTCCCCTACCCATCCCAGCAGGCGTTGGCCCT
>NZ_JBFAJT010000021.1:0-4232 GCF_040655335.1 Streptomyces sp. NPDC050439 | reverse complement strand
CGGACTGTTCTTGAGACATCTCAGGTTCGGTTCACGAGATCCCGTCCGATCGAGTCGATCTGGCGGGATCTTGCAGTTTTCGGGGGCGTTGTGAGGGTCGGCCGGAGCTGAGTGGCGGTTTCGGGGCTTTCGGAGACGCCTTCCGGGGGTGGCCGATGCCGGAGAGCGCGCGGTGGTGTGGCTGCGGGACCGGGGAGGTCTCGTGGCGGCGGTTGGTGTGGCTGTTCACTTCCGGATCATCACGGTGTCCGGGGCGGGGGACGTCCGACCGGCTGAGGACCGGGCTGTTCCCGTTCGGCGGGGGCGTGTTCGGTGTAGGCGGTGTGGGGCAGGTGCTCGCCGCGGGTCCTCTGGCAGAACACGTCCAGGATCATCAGGTTCGCGATGGTGACCATGAGGGCGACCAGCAGGGTCTGGGCGACGCGGCCGTGGGCGAGCCGGCTCTTCGGCTCGGAGATGTCGATCCGGTGGCCCTTGAGGACTCCGTTGATCCCTTCGTTCTGGGCTCGGATCACAGAGAAGGTGCTGGTCCAGGCGTCGGTGAGGTAGGGAAGGTCCTGCCGGAGCTTCTCCATGGTGCCGAGATCGCCGGGGCGGATGGTGATCGACTGCTGGCGGCAGATATCCGGGAGGCGGCCCGGTGGGGTGCCGCTGACGACCACGGTGGGCCGGGCGGCCGGATGCGTGCTCCGCTGCCGCGGATCGGTGAGATCGAGAGTTCGCGGCGGCCTGTGAACGGTGGGCCTGCGGGGGCAGTTGACGGTCGGGGCGGTGCCGGAGGCCGGGCAGGCCAGGCGGATCGCCCCGGCCGGATCCGGGCCCTGCTTCAGGTGCAGGAAGTACGGCTTGCGGTTGCTGATCCGTGTCTGGGTGATCTCGTCCGGGTCGCGGGCGGCGCCGTCGTCGAGACGGTGCGAGGCGTTGGCGAGCGCGGGCGGGATCATCGGACAGGCAAAGGTGCCATCGATCATGACGGCGCCGCGGTGGGTGCCCTGGATGCCGCGCTGGTCCTGCTTGTAGTCCAGGGCGAGCCGATAGCCCAGGCGACGTGCGGGCAGGGCGAAGCTTTCTGGGCGGGCGTCGGTGTAGAGCCGGTCGACGGCCAGGGTGCCGATGGGCAGACCGAGTTCGGCCAGCGGCGTGAGCAGGGTGATGGCGTTGGTGCCGGTGCGGCGCCCGGGAGAGTCGACGACCAGGCCGAGCACGATCTGGGCAATGCGGCCGCCGTGCGGCCGGGGCAGGGCGGCCAGGGCGAGGTGGCCGCTGAGGCCGAAGGTCGGTTCGCTCGATCCGCCGCTGAAGTGCCAGCCCGCGGTGATGTCGAGGGACGCGAGCCGTCGGCGCCGACTGGCGGGCTTGTGCCAGGACGCGAGGGCCGTCGCGTCGATCCCGACGTCGCCTTGCCACTGCTTCAGCGCTCCGCAGCGGCGGGCGATCTTGACCGTCTCCGTGATCAACGCGGTGCAGACCTGCTGCAGCACCGCCTTCTTGCGGACATGGACGGGATCGTCGTCCTCCCAGGCGGCGGCGAACCGGGCGGCTTCACCGAGCGGCAGACGGCGCCTGCGATCGCAGCGCGCCGGGTCGAGCACCGTGGTGACGCGGTCGAAGGCCCGGTAGATGCGGCGGGACAACGCCGCCGGGGCGACGTGTGCGACACCCAGCCGCTGTCCGGCACGGGGCGAGAGACCGAAGGCCAGGATGCGCCATGCCTCGGCCAGGGTGGCCTTGCCGGTGTAGTGAACGGCCAGCAGGAGCCCGGTCAGCACCGATCGAACCGGCAGTCCCGCAGGCCCCGGCCGCCGTCCCACCTCCTGGCCGATGAGGCCAAGGACACCGGAGTGATCCAGCAAAGCGGCCAGCTGGAACGCCTTCGAGTCCGGGATTCTCGCCGGGGCATCGGTCACCGGCCTAGGACGGCTCGTGCGGGCGGCGGCCGGATGCCCGGGAGGCGGGGCCCTCACTCCTGGCCCCGCAGCAGCCGGGCCGTCTCACCCGCGCTGAGCGGAGGCACGAAATGCTGGTAGCGCGCGAGCGAAGCGGTCGAGGCGAGCCCGGCCGCCGCCGCGATCACCGCCGGATCGATCCGGCGCCGCATCAGCGACACGATCCAAGAAGCCCGCAGACGGCGGGCGTTCACCCGGGGCAACGGCCCCTCGGGCCGATGCTGCCACGTCCACGAGGCGATCAGATTGTCCGGCGGCGGATCGGTGTGACCTGGCCGGAACAGGAAGTCCTCCCCGGCCTGCCGGGCCAACACGCCAAGATCGTCTTCCCACTTGGCCCGGGCGACCAGCAGCCGCCCCAGCACCGCGGCATCCAGGACACAGGCCCCCGACCGGGTGCGGCGGATCTCCGTCCCCCGCAGGCGGGCGATCTCCCCGGGTGCCAGCCCCATCCCGTCACCCAGCGCAAGCAGCGCCAGCGCATCGAGACGGGTGCGGGGCCTGAGCTGCCCGGCCCAGGACCGAAGCCGTTCGACCTCGCCCACTTCGTAGGGCGGTGCCGGAGCGGGCGGGGCAGACAACTTGATCGGCTCGCTCTCGCCGACGTCATCCCAGACCAGCACCTCACGAACCCGCCGCAGCCACGTCCGATAGGTGCGCAAGGTGCCCGGCGCCAGACCCGCGCAACCGGTCAGCACGAACACGTCGATCGTCTCGCTTCGCAGCCAGGCAGACGGTTCGCGGGCAACTCCCCGGCCCTCCGCCCAGAGTGCGAGCCGGGCAACCACGTGCAACAGGTCCTCAACCGCGTAGGGCACCCGCAGAGCCGTCGCGGTGACCACCGCCTTCACCAGCGGAGCGACCTCATCCCAGACCGGAGCCGGATCGCGCGGAGCGTACGCATCGATGAGCGAAGACATCCGCGTGTCGAGGGCCATGGACCACGAATACCGGCAGGACAACCTGCCGCCCAAGTCGCGTACGACCTCAACGGACAGGAGCGTGGAAGCATGGTCGGAGGACGGGCGCGCTCCCGCGCGCCCAGGGAATGCACCCGCGACCCGGAAGCCTGGCCCGATGCGGTCGTCGACGACGTCGCCGCAGCAGTCGTCCAGACCATCGCCCGCCGCCTCGCCGAAGCCCTGTCCGAGCGCGGGCTGAGCCGCCGCGGTGCCGCCGACCTCCTCGGCATCAACCGGCAGACCATCGGCGACGTCCTCGACGGCCGGACCTGGCCCGACGTCGCCACCATCGCCCGCCTCGAGGCGGGCCTGAACACCCCGCTGTGGCCGCCGCTTGCGCGCCGGTAAGTGCGCAGACATGTCGCCAAAGCCCTCCCAGCCCCAGCCCACAGACTGCAATAACCGCAGGCCAGAACCCAGTTACGGCTCAGCGAACCCAACACGGTGCAACGGCACTATGGTCGGAGACGCGCGAGCCTCTTCGTCACGCTTCAAGGTCGCTCACGCAACCCAGGCGCCGCCGGGACTGATCCTCCCGACGGCGCCGTCTCACACGTCTTCGACCGCCGTGCCATTCACCGCCGCACTCACGGCAGGTGCATCCCCGACCCCGGGCGCGATCGTGAACAGACCGACCTGGCCCTCGGCCAGCCAGCCCTGCTTGACCAGCCGTTTCAGCTTCGTCCGCATCCCCTCGATCCGCCGGTGGTCCGTCTCCTGGCCGACCGCCTCGCAGATCTGCCTCGACCGCAGCGGTCTGCCCGCCGAGGCCAGAGCAAGCACAACGTCCTCGTTCGCCTCGGACAGGACCTCGCCGTCCGCCCGTCTCACCGGGGCCGAGATCACCACCCGTTCCACGGTGGCAGCGGCCACCGGCGACTGCCCGGCCGAGGCCCTCGATGCGATCGGCATCTCCTCGGCCACCGCCGCGTCGCCCTCGGCCAGCACTTCGGCCACGGCCTCCTCGGCCACCGCCCACCGAGCCAACCGCTCTTCCTCAACGGCGAGTTGCTTCTGAAGCACGGCGATCTGCGCACGCAGATCCTGCACTCGCGCCCGCGACACCGACGCCCTGGCCTGCAGCTTCTCCAGCAGCGACATCATGACCAGCCCCTTCAACACGAGGCCCACACCCGCCGACTCGCCGCACAGCGCGCCAAGTTGACGGACACTTCACCCCACACACTGTAGGAGATGATCACGAAACGGGGCAGGCGGATCCCCTGCCTGCCCCCAGACGCGGGCAACGATCAACCCCACAACGGGCAACGATCACCACACACTCACCAAAGCTGCTGATCAGCGGTACTCAAGAACACCCCAC
>NZ_JBFAJT010000020.1:0-11937 GCF_040655335.1 Streptomyces sp. NPDC050439 | reverse complement strand
GTGGAAGGTCCGCGCTCTGCTGGGTGTTATTTCTTGGTTCGTTGGGCGGCTTGTTCAAGGATGCGCCGTCGTGTCCAGCGTCGGCGTCCGTTTTGGCGTCCGGCGTTTTCGGCTACCCCGTCGGTGGTTTTGAGGAGGGGGAGGTTGTCTTGGGCGAGGCTGCTGGAGAAGGAGGCGACGCTTTTGTAGCCGAGGAGGGCGGCTGCTTGGCTGGCTCCGAGGAGTTCGTCGGGATCGCCGTCGTGGGGGACGTCGGGGAGGGGTGGTGCTTGTCTGGTGCCGGCTCGTCGTCCGCGGCCGGGGCGGGTGGTCATCCATTCCTGCAGGGTTTGTACTTTCCAGAGTTGCCGGCGGTAGGGGTTGTCCGCCGTGCCTTTCTCCTCGACCACGTCCGGTTGGGGAAAGTACCCGGGGTGGTCGCGTACGAAAGTGGTGACCTGGTTGGAGTTTTTGTAGCCGAGATACCTCGAGGCTTCCGCCGCGTTGAGCAGCGTCTGCGGGTCGAGGGAGGGCGGTGTGTGTTCCGCGAGCCGTGCCGGTGCCCGGTGGGCGAACCACTCGCTGACCTGCGTGTGGTCCCACAGGCGTGCGCGGCCGCGTTTGCCGGCGGGCTCGGGAAAAATTTCGCCGGCCGCGTTCTTGGTGCGTCCGGTGTAGAGGCCGGCGATTCTGGCGGGGGTCAGGCCTTGTTCGGCCGCGATCTCGGCGGCGTCGGCCAGGCGAGGCTCACGGCGTGGGGCCATGGCTGAACCGTCCGTCCTGTCGGCTGTGAGCCGGCCGGCCCGGCGCACAAAGCAAATAATGGCAGGAGTTCCGGTTGGGGGTCCAGCCCGCGGCGCCAAGGGATGCCTGACCGGTCGTCCAGGCTGCCGCCTGGCGGAGGCGTTGACGGCACCTGAAACAATCCCTTCGGCCACGGGTTCGGGGGAGAGGGCGGCGTATGGATCAGGCTGGGGCTGCTCGCGGCCTCGTGCTGGGTTACGTCCACGCTCTGCACGTGATTGACGAGGCCGTGAGGGTGGCGGTCCCTTCTGTGGAGCGGCTGGCAGATGTTCTTGGCCTGGTCCGTTCGCGCCGTATCGGCCGCAGTGGGCATGTCGCCGGCTACGCGTACACGGTTCATGGGGCGGGCTGCCGTTTCGTCGGCGAGGACGGCATCGAGGTCGATGTCGACTTCACAGCCGACGGAAGGGAGATCTTCGATCTCTGGCGGCTGCGCGGGTATGGGCTGAGCCTGCCGGAGCCGGTTGACGTCACGGATCAGGATCTGCGGGCCGCGGTGCGGTCGCTGCAGCCGCTTTTGACTGAGGTGCGGCCGGGGTGGTTCAGCGTGGTCAACTGACCTCGTCGGCAATGAGGTTGGCAGGCGGCGCAGGCGTTTGAGGCTGCAGGACGGCTCGGGCAGGCTCTGGTGGAGATCGTCGCGACACTCGTCGCGGCTGCCTGGAGTGGCAGCGAGTTCAGCGTCACCAAGGACAGCAGGACGCTCGGCGTGGGGTGCGTCGCCAAGTCCCTGTCCTTCAAGCCCAGATGTCCGGGGCATGGATTTCGACGGCCGCGCAGCGGGCTCTGCCGGCAGGCGGCTTGTGGTTGCTCCTCGGGGTCAGGCAGATGCTGCGGCGGGAATGGCTGTGACCGCAGGCGATGCGGCTGCAGCCTTCGAGATGATTTCTTTCATCGGCGCGTCGTTTTTGAATCGGTGCCCAATTCTCTCCGCGATGGCGGCTACTCGGCGGCCAGCTCCGGGCGGAGCTGTGCGGCTCGCACGGGAGCTGACCGCGATGCCGGGAGGCAGAACGAGCCCGACAGGAGTTTCCGCACTGCGAGAGGTAGCTCCGTGACGGGTCAAGTCCTCGTTTGTTGCACTGACGAGCAGCATGGGTGCCGCATTATCGGATATTATTGATGATCGACATGGCGGTCTGGTGGCGCAGTGCGCTCAGCTGTTCCAGAAGGATTCCTGTTGCTGCTTTGTCCTTTATCCGCCGTCGGAGAAGGTACCGTGCGCGTCTACGGGGACTCATGAATCGCAGCAGATGCCTTTGCCACCGCGGGAGCGTTGCGCCGATGACGGTTCCCGCCGCTACGGCAGGAACATCGGCAGTCGGTGGAGGCTCAGCTCGGCGAGATGCACCACGAGAAAGGGTCCACCGCAGGCGGAAGGCTCCCCGCAGATTGCTCAGTGCTAGCTGCCATCGAGTTGATGCATCTTCGCAAAATGCGAGGTCGGCAAGCCATTCTTCGGCGTATCGATCGCGCCAGTCGGCGGGAAGTAAAACCACTACCAGCAGTACAAGCCGCTCAGGCACGCTCCTGCGCTGTGTCATGACCTGCCCGGGCCGCTGTCCGGAGGATTCGGTAGTGCGAGCTCTTCCGTAGGTCCGTCGGCTGAGGCCTCACCGATGGCAGCGCGCACGACTTCCGCCTGGTTCTCTGGTGCCGATTTGTCGAGCGCACGTCGTCCCAGCGACCACCGCACCATCCATGGAGTGGTGCCGATCGTGACCCAGCACAGCAATGCGCCGATGCCGAGCACCAGTACAACCGCTGCAGGCAGACCGAGCACTGTGATCATGAAACTCCCCCTGCTGTACCAGGACGCGGCACCGAGGTCTTTGCTGGCCCAGGACCAGGCGTTGGCTGCACTGATGGCACAGCGGGGCGAGCGATCGGCCCCCCTTCTGACAGAGCCGTGCGGGCGAAAGTGATACCGCTTGCGTTGACTGTGTAGAAGCGACGCCGGGGGCGACCGTGCATGGGTTCAGCTGTCTCCCAGGCGCTCGTGACCAGGCCCGCCTCCTCAAGGCGGGCAAGCAGCGGATAGACGGTGCCGCTTGGCAGGCCAGTTCGCTGGATGAGTTCCAGGCCGTAGGGGCGGTCCAGGTGAAGAAGCGCCTCAAGGACCGCAAGCATGGCTGGAGTTCGGCGTAGTCTCGCTCCCATAGGTATCAGACTATCTATGTAGAGTTAGAGATGGCAAGGGGCTTGGCGCCTACCCCAGAGTGCGCCCCGACGCTGCTTCAGAGCGGCCAACCTCGGCACGGGCGGGCCTTGTTTGCGGCCGGTGGTGGTCCGGGCGTCCGTTGGCGTGGCTGTGGGGGTGTTGGTTCTTCGGCTCGGCTGGGGGTGTCTTCGATGAGGTCGGTCGCGAGTTGACCGGGGCGTTGTGGGCGGTGAGCGTGGTGCGTGAGGCATGTTCGGGCAGGGTGTGGGCGGGCTTGGACGGTCGGCCTTTGGTGCAGGGGGCGATGTCGGCAAGGGAGCCGGTGCCGCGCGGGGTGCCCTTATCTCTTTTGGTCAGGGGAAACGGGGCTGTGTTGGGTCGGTGAGATGGGCAGCATGGCGGTGTGGCCGATCTTGTGTGGGATGACGTGAGGTGTTTCTTCGACCCGGACCTGATGGGGGCGTTGCCGGACCTTCGTGTCCCGGATTGTTCGGTGGAAGGCTGGCAGGCGGTCCTCGATCTGGTCGAGGTGAGGAGCTGGACGCGCCGGTACTTTGAAGGCGCGACGGTGGTGCCGGTGCCTCGGGCGGAGAGCGTTCTGTCCCGCCCGGCGGACGCTGAGTCCCCGAACCTGCGGGTCTGGCCGGCGGCCGAGGTGCTGGCGATCTTCCGTTTTCTTGACGACAAGGTCATCGACTTCGACGTTGACCTGCGCGAGTTGCAGGGCCAGGAGCGGCTCGATGTGTTCTGCGGCTTCCTGGGGGAGATCGGGCGGTGCTTGGGCAAGCCGGTCCTGATGGATCCGGAGGGCGACTACGGCCATCCGGTGCTCGGCTTCGATGTCGAGGCCGACCGGGTCGTCCTCCTGGATGAACCGCTGGTCACGTGACTGCGGCCGGCGGCCGCGGTTCGTCGAAGGTTCCGTCGCGGAGCATCACGAAGACAGCGGTCCGTCGATGCCTCCGGGCCTGGTGACACCCCCCGGATCATCAACCGCAACAAGGGGGGAAGTCATGCCGGACCCGAAGGCCGGTAGCCCCATTGCGGAGCCATGAGGACGGTAGTGGGGGGCGGCTGGAGGGGCGGGGCAGGTCTGGTGGGGGGTGTGTTTCTGTGTCCACCAGGGGGGTGGGCTGTCCGGTCGTGCGGTGGCCGGTTGGGAGGCGGCGGTGGGTTGGGGTGCTGGGGGTGCGGCGTCGGGGTGGGCGGTGAGCGGGTTGGTGGTGGTGTAGGTGGTGTACTGGCGCAGGGTGATGCCGAGGTCGTCGATGGTCAGGTAGACGGTGTTGTTTCTGATCTCGGTGATGTGGCCTGTGGCCAGGATGTTGGTTCCGTCGGTGAGTGATGTGGCGGCGCGGTGGGCCAGGTTGTGCCAGGCGGTGCAGATGTAGGGGATGGGTGTCCCGTCGCGCCATGTGCGTGTGGTGGCGTCCCAGTGGGTGGGGGTCTGGGCGAGGCGGAACCGGCAGACGGTGGTGCCGTTGTGGGTGTAGCGGGTTTCGATGTCGCCGGTGATGGTGCCGCTCACGTGCACGACGGACGGGATCACGGAACACCCCTAACTAGAATAATAGTGTTTCCAATGGGTGTTGACTCTCTTGGTTTGTTCTCTGCTGCTGGAGTGGGGTGCAGCGGGTGAGGCGCTGAATGCTCGTCCTTCACCTGGTGGGCTCTGGTGGGGCCGGTGGGGTGTGGTTGTCGAAGATGGTGGTGTCGTCGATTTCGACGCGGATGGGAACTGCGCCGTCGGCCCGCACCAGTTGTTCGTGGGTGGTGTCCAGGTGGACGGAGATTCGTACGGCGCGCAGGTCGGCGTCAAGGTAGGCGAATATGAGGATGCCGGCGAGTTCGATGCAGGGGAGGCCTTCGTGGTCGGGGTGTTCTTGTGGGTGGAAGGCCGCTGAACTGTTCGCCTCCGCGCAGGCCTTGGCGTCCCAGAGGCCAAGGCTGGGGGACGTCTGGGGGTGTACGGGGAGGTTGGCGGTGTGCGGCGGGTGGTCCTCGTTGGCGCCGTGCCCGGCCGTGCCGGTTTGGGGTAGCGGGGTGTGGGTGGAGAGGACGTAGTGGCCGAGTTGGCGCAGCAGGCCGGCGGTGTCGTCTACGGCCGCGGGGTCGTGGTTGGCCGGTCGGGTGTATGCCTCGATGTCGTTGTTCCAGGTGAATCCGTGGGTGGTGAGGGCTTGTTCGGTGTGGGGTGTGCGGTCGTGGGTGGATTGTGGGGCGGCGACGAGTCCGTGTGTGGGGTCGGGTATGACGAGGTACATCGGGGCCTCCTTCCGTGCGGGTTGCCTTGGTAGGGGGGCCCGCGGCCAGGGCGGGTGCATGTCCGTGGTCGGGGGTGGCGGTGTGGGTGGACGTCCGGGTCTTTGGGCCTGGGACCGAGCAGCGGGAGTCGAGGGCGTGGACGGCGTTGTCCAGGTCGTCGTCGCGTATCGGCGGGGTGGTTTTGCTGCGGTAGAGGGCGGTCGTGGTTGTGGCACGGTGCGGGTGATGCGCGACGGGCTCCTGGTCGGTGGCGTCATGGCCGAGCGTTTCGCGGGCGGTGGGCGGCGGTGGCGTGCTCCCGGTGGTGAACCGGCGACCGGCCTGGATGTGGGCGTACGCGCCGGCCGTAGGCCGCAGTTGCAGTGTTCGAGGCATGGCAACTGTTGGGGGCTGACCTGAGGCCGGGGGGAGGTGGGCCGTCGCTCCTGGCGGGCGGTGTGCCGGGGGCGACGGCCCGGGGGGTGTTCAGTAGTGGTGGCCTGGTGTTGTGGTGTCTGGTCCGAGGTCGGGCGGTGTGCAGTAGTCGACGTCTGTTTCTGGGGGGAGGGGGTCGCCGGTGTCGGGATCGGAGCGGTAGGCGTCGAAGACCTGTGCGGCGGTGAGGGGTTGGGGGGCTCCTGCGTGCAGTCGCCAGCCGTAGACGCGGTCTGTGGTGTGCGGGGCGGTGGTGCGCATGATGAGTCCGCCGGGCAGGGCGGCGAGGCCGAGGGCGAGGACGGTGGTGAATTCCAGGACTGCGGTGTCGCCGACGCTAGTGATGCCGTCGGTGTCGGTGTCCGCGTGCAGGACGGAGACCAGGGTTTCCGGTGTGGTCGAGACGCTGCATACCAGGTGGCTGTGGCCGGGCTCGGCGGTGTCGAGGATGCGCAGCAGGAGGTCTTGGGCGCGGGCGAGGGCTTCTTGGCCGACGTCTTTTCCGCAGGCGGCGCAGGCGGCGAGCCGGGTCAGGAGCGTGGAGGCGTAGTCCCAGGTGGTGTATCGGAGGGTTTCGTCGATCAGGTCGGGGATGAGGTCGGCCAGGGGCTGGCCGTCGTAGGGGATGGTCGGGCTTGTTGTGGCGATCTCGGCGGTGAAGCGGGTGCGGTTGGTGGGGCTGTCGGGGTCGAGGCTGTTCTCGGCGCAGAAGTCGGTGTATTCCTCGGGGTCGAAGAGGGCGAGCATGGTGTGCATGCCGTGTGAGGCGCGGGCGCTGAGGAGGTCTTGGACCTCTGTCAGGTAGGTCGCGTGGTCGTCGAAGGGGAAGCTGGGGAAGTGCCGCATGGCGTGGAAGTCGTGCTCGTCGGCGAGGAGGCCGATGATGCCGGGGATTTCCCGGCGCAGGAGGCGGCGCATCGTCTGATCGGTATGGGCTGTGTTTCCTTCTTCGTGCGATGGTTCGCCGCGGTGCTCGGGGGGCGGGGGTATGTCAGTCACGTGTATGCCCTTCTCGTGGGTGAGTTGAGGGGCCTGCTCGCAGCCGCCCGCTGGCCGTCAGCCGTCAGCCGTCAGCCGGGTATGCGGTTCGCGTGCTGGCTTGTCGATGGGGCTGTGTGGCAGAGGTGGGCGGTCGTCTCTGCGGGGAAGGCGCCCTGCGCCTCGTATAGGGCGAGGGCGGTGGGGCGGTGGGCGCCGGAGGCGGTGGCCGCGCTGCGTCTGTGGGCGCAGTGGGTGTGGTGTTGGTGCGTGCTCGGCTCCGCTGCTGCGTCGCCTCACGCCGCACTGAGCTGCAGTGCGGGGCAGGGGCGGCCGGTAAGTGCGTTGCGTGTTCGGTGAGCGGGCGGCAATGTGTGCTGCGCGCCGTGGGGGAGGTGGGCCCGTGCGGGCCGGGCTAGGGGAGGTTCCTGGCCCGCACGGGGGTCTGTTGGCTCAGGCCAGCGGTCCTTGGCCGGCGGTTTTTGGGGCTCAGCGTGTGTGGAGCTGGAGCAGGCGCCGGTGTGCCTTGTTCTTGGTTTCGTCGTCGGCGCCTTCGAGTGCGGCTGTGGCGCGGGCGATTTCCTCGGTCATGGACTGCGGTGGGCGCCTGGGGGTGAGGTGGTCGAGGTAGCCGGTGATGGCGCGCTCGGCCGCGTAGGCGGTGCGCCCGACGCGGTTGCTCTCAGAACGGAACACGTCGGTGATGGCGTCCAGTCGGGTGGCGTGGTTGGTTCGCTTGCGGCTGGTGGCGTCGTCTTCCAGGGGCCACAGGTCGGCGATGACCTGGTGGAAGTCGGCGATGGCGATGTCGGTGCGGGCGAGGGCGGTCTCTTCGTCGGCGAACTGCTCGAAGTAGCGGGAGGAGAGCCCCAGGGTGCGGCGGGCTTCCTTGATCTGGCTGGTGGCTCCTGCGGTGTGCCGGACGGCCCAGCGGGTGACGGCGTCACGGACGGCGAAGCGTTCGGTGTTGGCGCAGACGGGGCGCCAGGGGGTGACGACGCACTGGAACTGGCCGTTGCCGGAGTGGTCGTTCATGACGGCGATGTAGGGGACCACGATGTCGTTGATGCCTGCGGCGTCCACGGTGAGCGTCTGGGGGAGGCGGATGGAGATGAACACACGCTTTCCGCCGCGCAGGAGTCCGGCGGACTCCCACACCACGTCGTAGCGGCTCACGAGTTCCTGGAGGAACACGAAGCCTGCCCGGTTCTGGATGGGCGTGTACCGGGAGCCGACTGCGCCCAGGGCGGTGCCGGTGTCGGTGCGCACGGTGTGTTGCTGGTCGGTGTGCTCGCGCGTCTTGCCCTGCCATTGGTAGAGGGCGGGCACGGTGGTTACCTCGAAGTCGAGCCCGGACAGGCGCAGGACCTCGTCGATGTCCGTGGTGCCGCCAGGGATGATCTGGCCGAGGCCGTGCCAGGCGGGAGAGGAGGTGTACAGGCAGATGGCGGCGTTGGTCTGCTCCTCGAGCCCGTGTTGGGCGGTGATCTGCTCGATCTGTCCCTCGGCGTTGCGTAAGACGGTGAATGTCTCGCCTCGGTCCCAGCCGGTGAGGACCTCGTAGCGGTCGTTGCCGATCATGCGGATCTCGCCTCGGTCCACACGGGCCTGGAAGGCGCGTTCTTGTTCGCGGACGGCGTCGACCTGTGCGGTCTTCTCGG
Organism: Streptomyces sp. NPDC050439; assembly: GCF_040655335.1. Classification (NCBI taxonomy): domain Bacteria; kingdom Bacillati; phylum Actinomycetota; class Actinomycetes; order Kitasatosporales; family Streptomycetaceae; genus Streptomyces; species Streptomyces sp. NPDC050439. Next base: position 3,675 of record NZ_JBFAJT010000020.1, on the reverse strand, counting down.
CGGCGAACGCGGTGTTCACGTCGGTGAGAGTCATGATTCCCCTTCGGTGTCGGTTTTGGCGGGGCCGGGGGCGGTGCCACCACCCCCGAACAAATTCAATAATAGTGTGTTTTGATGGGAGGTGAACCCACCCCTGACCTGGCGGTTTTCGTCCGTCGGCACCACTGGCCTCCCGGGAGAGGGGGCGGTGGGCTTGACCGTCGGCGCAAGTTGGGCAGGGGGCGGTGAGCGCCTGCCCAACCTGAGCACTGGGGTCCTGGTGCCGCTGCACTCTCGGCCGCCGTCACCGGCCCCGCGGCTCGGCCGCACGACGTGCGGCACGCCATCCCGCTCCCGCCGGCGGGGAGGGCGGCGGCCGGGACGGGCGGGCCGTCGGAAAGCGAGTCTTGCCCGACCCGAACGACCCGACCCGACCCGCCGCGCCCCGCCGTGGAGGGGCGCGGGACGCGGCGGCTCGGTGTGCTGTTAGCTGGGGTTGGGCGGGTTGTGGCCCTGGGTCATGCCGGAGCCTCTCCGGCCTTCGCTGCCGGGGCGCTGTCCGGGCCTGTCAGGACTTCATGGATCAGGGCGTCCAGGGCCTTGTCGATGCGCCGTGTGGCCTTGGTGTCCATGCGGCAGCAGCTTTCTTCGTTGATCCGCTCGAAGACTGCTTTCCTGGCCGGGCTCGGGGGAGTGGTGCCCGGCACGACTCCGGCGGCTATGGCCTGTTGCCTGAACTCGTCCCAGACGCCGCACCAGTCGTTGCTGTCCGCCAGATCGTCAAGTTCATCGATCGTGGCGGGGAGGGCGGCGAGAATGTACCGGGCCTGTTCCCGGTAGGCGAGGGAGTTCTCAGCGATCCACTTCACCAGCGGATCCCCGGAAGCTTTGAGAGCCTCCCACGCGTCCGCCTGGACCACCGCGCACGTGTCGTAAGCCTTGCTGACCTCCTCCCTGTAGGCGCTGGCCTGACGCCCGGCGTCCTCGCCGTAGCCGTACCGGTCCGGGTACTTCACACCAGCCGCGTCCTCGACGGCGTTCCGAGTCGATATGGCGGCCTCGAAGACCTCGACGTACTCCTTTACCTCCGGCAGCATCTGCCGGGCTGTCTGCTCTGTCATGTGCCGCATCCCCTTCGACGGTGGTTTCTGCGGGGCCGGGGGCGGGCTGCCACCCCCGAACAACTTCAATAATAGTGTGTTTGAGGGGTGGGTGAACCCACCCCTTGACCAGCACCTTCAGACCGACGGCGCGCGGAACTCGCACAGCGGCGTCACGCTCTGCCGCCGCACCTGCGTGACAGCGGGCACCGGTACACCGCCGATCACCTCGCACAGGTCGTAGCGGACGGCGTGAGCCGCTCCCAGCTCTCCGGCCTCCGCCTTGATCGCCCGGACCCAGTAGAGGCCGTGACGCTGTGTCAGGCTTCCGTGATACCTGACCTTCTGCCACAGGACCGGTCCAGCATCCTGCGGGTCAAGCAGCTGAGCCACTGAGAGCGAAAGCTGATGTGCCACCCGCGCAGACAGCAGTTCCACGAACGCGCGGTCAACCGTCGCCCGGTCGACCGGGACATCGGCCACGGCTGGCCCGGTGTGGCCGGTGCGCACACCCATGGCCCAACCCAACTCGAAGAACGACCGGACCACAGCCAGCTGTTCGGGAGACACCCGCAAAGCCTCCGGGTCCCTCTCGCTGCGCGCCAACTCCCGCAGCGCGTAACCGGCTTGATCCACTTCAGCGTCCGTGAGCGGCGCTCCAGATTCCCGGGCCTGCCCTGCAATCCGTGTGTTCTCCATGGCGCCCCTTCTCCTTTCGGTGATGCCGAGTAGAACGGGGGAGCCTCAAACCCGGGCGCCCCCGTGCGGATTACTTCAAAAACCCGCTCGACCGGAGGAACTCAGACGTGATGAGCGCGATCCCGTGCGGCCGGTAGATCTGAGGGAATCGCCGTAACTCAACCTCCATGCGCCCCGCCCTGTCCGGGTCGATGAATTCCTGAACCAGACGGTAAGGCTCCTCACCCGTCGGCATTTCCAGCACGACCGGACCGGCGGCCTTGGTCTCGAACCGAATTCCGGTGTAGTTCCGGTCCACGTTGTGAACGATTCTCACCCCTGCTCGAGTGCACTGGAGGGGCAGGAAGTTCGCGATGGTGCGGGCCTGAACGGCACGCCCGGTCATGGGCGCGTCCGCGCCGCGCACCCCGCGCACGATCCCGTCAGTGATCTGAAGTTCCATGTCTTTCCCCTTTGTTGATCCCGTGCGGTTCCGGGGAGCACCTCCCCATTACGTCAAATAATAGTGTCTCTCTTGCTCGGGTGGAACCCATGCCGCGTCATGGGTTGCGCTGGATGTTGCGTCATCGTGTTGCGGCAAAGGTTGCGCTACCTGTTGCGCGGGCGAACCGCCGGCCTCTGCGTTGCCCCAGGTCACCCCACCAAGGAGACCCGGCACGTCTGCTGACATCCCCTCTGCTGCCCCTGCTCCCGTGTCCGTTGCGTGTGGTGGGTTGGGCGGCGGGCGTGGTCGGCGCGTGGCATCGGGGATGGGGGCGTGAGCCTTCCGGTGTTGCGCGTCGCAGGACTCCGCGCACGGGCCGCTACGGCCCTGGGAGAGGGAGGGCACCCCAGACCCCCGGCTACCCGCGAAAGCGCCTCACCGCCCGGAGGGCGGCGCACCGACCCACCGTTAAGGGTTGGCCCGGAGGGCCGACCCTGTGCATGCTTTCCGGGAGTTGACTCGTTTTTCCGGAAACCATGTGCTCTCTTTTTATCCCTTTCGGAGGGGGCAATTCGCGAGGGGACGCGCGAGTTGAAGAATCCGGAGGATGCGCAGTATCCGGCTGCCGGATGCGCGCCCCCAGCGCTGCGGCAGCCTTGCGCCCCCGACCAACATCCAGACCGGGAGGCGGATCGGAGGGATCCATCCATTCCAGACTCCATCCGTACTCGAGTTTGAAGCACCACACCACCCGGGTCACTCCGCACAGCGGAGGCGGCCGTAGACTCGCACGGGTTACCGGGGCACATTCAGGGACCAAGCCGACTGTGGACTGGCAATCCGTGGGGCAACCCCCTCTGACTGTGCAGCCAGCCGGGCCCGCGCCAGCGGGCCCTAAAACGGCCCAGGAGGCGAAGCCGGAGGGGCCGTCAGGTGGGGGAGCGAAGCGGACCCACCGGGCCGCAGCGCAGCGAAGGCCTCCACTCCGGGAGCGCAGCGGACGGAGTGTCACCCGCCTTGCGCAGCAAGGCGGGTGGGTGTGAGGCGCAGCCTCACACCAGCGCTCACGCGGAGCGGGTACCGTATCGCTGCGCGATACGCAAGCGAACACCCGCGCTGCGCGCGGGTGTTGCTCTCCCGCTCCGCGTGAGCGCTGGTGTGAGGCTGCGCCTCACACCCACCCGCCTTGCTGCGCAAGCCGGGTGACACTCCGTCCGCTGCGCTCCCGGAGTGAGGGCCCACTGCACCCTGGACGGAAGCCTTCACTACCCCCTCAGTGAAGGCTTCCATAATGGAGACCCTCGCTGCCCCCGGAGTGAAGGCCCCGGGATGGACGCCCTCACTACCCCCTCAGTGAAGGCCTCCGCTGCGCTACGGCCCGATGGGTCCGCTCCGCTCCCCCACCTGACGGCCCCTCCGGCTTCGCCTCCTGGGCCCTACTAAGGCCCGCTGACGCGGGCCCAGCCAGCTACG
>NZ_JBFAJT010000019.1:0-18918 GCF_040655335.1 Streptomyces sp. NPDC050439 | reverse complement strand
CAAAACGGACGCCGACGCTGGACACGACGGCGCATCCTTGAACAAGCCGCCCAACGAACCAAGAAATAACACCCAGCAGAGCGCGGACCTTCCACTCACCGCCCCACCCCCCCGCTGTGGGAGTTGAACCTCCACCGACCGGGCGCCACCACGACGGCCGGCACAGCACACGGGCCACGGAAGAAGCGCTGATGAGGAGTGCTGGCATGCGGGCCCGCGCCGAAAGACCCCGCCCGGCCCTAAAGGGATCGGGCCATGGGGTCGTAGGGCCACACCCCGCCAACCCTCCCCAACGATTCGGGCACTTTCCCAGGACAACATGCCCCACACCCTGCACATCCAAGACTCCACCCCGCAAACAGACCTTCAGATCCCAGACCCGCGCCAACGACGCGATGCCGGAGAAACCCTTTCCAGGTGCAGCGTGTACTGATTGCGCCGTCCCACACGCGGCTCAGAAAACCGCCCGTCCCACAGCGGCTACGACGGTCTGGAACGGGCGCTCGGAGATCCGGCAGGAGCCGGCCACCTGCCGCAGTGTCACGGCCGGATCACGTGCCAGAGCAAGAAGCGAACGTCGCTGACAGGAAGATCGACGACAGCTGATCCCAGCCGCCAGAAGGCCAGGCACACCCGAATCGGCGTCCGCCCCGCCGGTCAGGCGCCGGGCGGTATCTGCACCTGCACACCGAGAGCGGCCAGCCGGCCCACGGTGTATGCGCTCAGTGACTCGCGAGCGAGGTCGAGGTGGCTCAACCGGGAGTTCGCCTGACGGAGGAGGTCCTCGGGCAACGGACATCCGGCCTCAACACATGCGGTGAGGGCGGACGTCGCGTCGCTCAATGCCGCTCCGAGAGCGTGCACGTCCACCCCGTGATCGTTGGGCGTCAAGGCCTGCATCATCGAACCATCGCCCATCAACGTCCGTGCCGAACCGGCATGCGCGAACCACAGACCATCGTGAAGCGCTTCGTCGAATGCCTCGTTGACGGCCTTCCTTGCGGCCCGGCACGCTTCGGAGAAGGCCCCCGGCTCGACAGGCCGACCGTGCCACAACTCAGTCAAAGTGTCATTGAGGAGCAGCTGCCACGCGCGGGTGGTCGATCGCATGTTCTTCAGGCGGTCTGTCACGGCCGTCTGCCGAACGGCAAGCTCGGCAGCTCGCTCCCGCTCCGCCGCTGCCGCTCTCTCCCGTTCGGCGATACGCAATTCGAACTGCTGCTGACGTTGCAGGAGTTCGTCCTCGCGGCGCTGCTGCGCCCGCTCCCGCTCCTCCTGGCGCAGCAGCGCTTCACTGCGTTCCGCCGCCTGGCGCCGGTGCAGCACCAAAGGCCCCCACACCGCGCCCCCCGCCCCCACGACTGCGCCGCCGACCGCACCGATCAACGCGAACCACGCTGCTGAATCCGCCATGCAGCCGATTCTGCCCACAGCCGGCTCCCACCGGGGTCCCTTCAGGCTATGAGCAGGCACAGGCCGAGGCCTGCCGTGTCGAGACCGCCGCTTGCAGTCGTCGCACAGGAGCGGTTGGGTCTCGCGCGAGGCACCCCACCCGACGGGCTCGATGGCCTTCCACCATTCGTCGATGAACCGGGTGAACCGGGTGCCGCTGTCGGCGCACACAGACGGCGGGCTTCGATGCGCCTTGGCAAGTACTGGCGTACCGGCCGAGCTCCTGTCATGGGTGACCAGCGAGCCAGGTAGCGTTTTGCACATGACAACGGACGCAAGGCCCGGGCCGCCGACGCCCACATGCCCGCGCTGCGGCTCCGCCGAGGTACACACCGTCGAGCAGGCGCGCTCCAACAAGGGGGCCCGGGCCAACAACCTCGGTTCCCGCCTGGCCAAGGGCCCGGAGAAGAGCGGCGACGGCAGCGACGGCTGCCTGCATTTCGCCGAAGGGCTCGTCCTGAGCCTCATGCTCGGCGGCGGCCTCGCCTACACGGGCGTCGAGCAGGACAACCCGCTGTACACGGTCGGCGGCGTGGCCCTGGGGCTGCTCATCTTCGCGGTCACCATCGCGGTGGTGCGCAGCGACGGCCGGGACAAGGCCGCCGCCGAGACGTCCGGCGAGACACTGGCCAACGAGTACTGGCTGCCGGCGCACTACTGCTACACCTGCGAAGGAGTTTTCTGCCCGGATGGCACCCCGTGGCAGGGCGTACTCACCCCGGAGCAGTTCAAGAAGCTGGTCTGGCGTCAGGGCTGCTACGACCGCCAACTCCCACCCGGCGACAAAGCCAAAGACGCCGAGATTCCCCCAGGAACCCTCATCAAGGGATAAGGCGATTCGTTTGGATCACTGCTGGCGGGGAGTCTTCGCGTCCTGCGCGTAGCTGCGATGTCAGCGCCACGGTCTACGGTGCGGCCATGTCGTTTGTCCTGGGTGTAGCTCTCTTCCGGGGACGGCCCCGATGGTTTGAGCTGGGAGATCGTGGTTGCGGGTGATGGCGGCGTGGCCGGATGTCCACTGTGCGGGTGCAGGAGGCGACGCTGATGGGGTCGTTGCTCGAGGAGTTGGAGGCGCGGGAGGCGGCGGCCCGGGCCCGAGTGCCCTCGCCGCCGTCCTCGACGAGTGACGCAACCGCCGGGGCCGCACCGTGCCGGGGGCCGAGCGGGGCGGGCCGCCCACCGACTAGCATCGCCGAGTTCGTGCCACCCACCGGCCGGGCATCGCGGCACGGCGGACAGGGAGCTGACACGGCATGAGAACCAAGAGCGCAGCGGCGTGGGCGGTAGCGGTGCTGATGCTCGGCGCAGCCCTCGGCGGCTGCGCCGAGCAATCGGACAGGGGGCCGTCCGGCAGCAGCGCGAAGCCCACGAAGTCCCCCCGCGAACCGGAGAACAAGCCTGATTCACGGATCGTCGAGGACGACGAGGACCACACCGTCCTCGAACTGTCCGACGGCCGGCAGGTGTCCCTGCGCTTCACTCGCCGCGGCCTGGAGGCACAGCATCGCCACGCCTTGGACGACGCCTGGTCCACCCCGAAGACGGTCTATGAGACCGGCACCAAACCGTGCCACGGCATCAGGGCAAAGGCGTACCGGGACACCGTGTGGCTCGCGGCCGGCTTCGGCGCGTACTGCAGGGACGGCGAAGAACCGCAAGAGGTGATCGCGGCCGTCGCCACCGGGGACCTCTCCTCCTGGACCACCGATCCGACCAAGAACACCATCGCCTGGCCGAAGGCCCGCATCCGCGACGGTGGCGCCCGAGTGGACTTCGTCGATCCCAGCATGCTGGAAACCACCACGCTGACCTGGCGCAAAGGCTCCGGATTCGCCGAGGTGGTCACGGAGTACAAGCCCATCCACCCCTGGTTCGTGGGCCGGTGGCAAGCCACGGACGGCAGCCAGCAGCTGACCCTCCATCAGGTCGAGCCGGGCCAATCCGCGGGCGTGGTCATCGAGTCCCGCACCGGCCCGCGATGCAAGGGCAGTGCCACTGTCTCCGGCATCGACCAGCACGACCTGTCCCTGAGCAGCTTCACGCTCGATCAGGGCACCAGGACCCTCAACTGCCCGCCGGAGGAGACCGAGTACTCCTTCGACGTGAAGTCCTCGGACGGCCCGCTGCGCCTACGCAAGATCGGCAACCACCCGAAGACCGTCCTTACCTATGAGCGGGCGGGCTGAGGTACGACTGCGCATGAGGGACGGCGGTGTGGTCGGGTCTCTACCGTGTGGGAGAAGTACGGCAACTGGCGGAGCGTCTACAACTAGCTGCGCCGTGCGGAACTGAATCGTCCACGCGCTCCAGTTGCACCAGCGAAACCCCAACCGGCCCGAACCTGACCGAAAACACCCGACACCCACGACGCGCTCGACACACGGCGTGAGGAGCGGAGCCATGCGTCCAAGGGAGAGCGAAGCCCCCGGCCGTCACGGCGCGGTCCCCAGACAAGGGCCGGTGCGCTGACGCCCTCGGCCCGACGGCTCGCCGATCGCGCCCTGGCCCCGCCTGCCGCAGCCACACGACACCCGCACCGACAGACCCTGCTCGCCCCGGCCACTCAGCACGTTCCATCGTGCGAAACTGGGCGTGCGGGATTATGCGGCGTCCAGCACCGCCGCGGCTTCAGCCACAAAGGGCCCGATCAAACGGATGTAGGCGCGCAACGTCTCGTCAAACACGCGACGGTTGTCCTGGTCGGCGTTTTGCGCCGTAGCTGCCAGAGCGGTCGAGAGCATGCCCGACATGATCAGCAGGTTCGATGCCGCAACCTGGACCGCAGAGGGGCCCTCCAAGTCGATGAGCGTCACCACGCGGCGCAGTTGCTGATGCCGTTCCCGATGAGCGGCCAGGACCGAGGCCGACTCAGCAGCCGACAGACCATCCGCGCCCCGCAGCCCGTCGGCAACAACCTGGGCCTGCTCGATGAGAGCCAGGTAGGCAGCCCGCCGGGTCTGTCGCACGCCCTCCTGACGCTGCGCCTGCGTGGAGGCATCTACTTGGATTCGGGCCGCTCGTGCATTGCCCCTGCTGGTCAACCAACTAGCCAGCGAACTGGCCACGATCGCCGTCGCCCCCGTCAGTGCTGCGATGACCAGTGAGTTGTCCCCCATAGACAGCAGTCTCTCCGAACAGCCCCACCACAACCACCACTTCTTTGGCACAAGCGCCCCGGGGCTCCGGTCGGCTCGCCCCTACACATGCCGCCGAGGTCGGTGAAGCCCAGCGCCCGTTTCCGGGGGAACCAAGGCATCGGCGCCCGGGACCGAACGCCCGGCCCTGGGTTCAGCTCCCGCTCCTTCTCCCAGCTGCTGTCCCGGCACTGCCGCCCCCTCCGCCCCCTCTGCGATCCGTTCAGGCCGGCAGCTACCACTGACAACCGGTCAGGTGTTGTTACACGCAAACCGATCCGGGGCAGCGAAAGGTCGACCCCCGGGGACAGCCAGCCACCTGCGGCGGGTCGAGTCCACCTCGCGTTCGCTGATTGCACGCCGTGACACCGATGCACTCACCGGGCCATGTCGCCGTGCCAGGTGACCTCGCGGCAGATCAGTGGCACCGCCACGTCCCTGCGGCTCATGGAGGTACCGCACACCGCGTGATCAATCAGGTGAAGGCCTGTGCACACGAAAGAGTTCGTGGCCGCGAGAAATGGACTGCTGGAGTTGGGCACGGACATGGCCGCCTGCCCCGCCGCCGAGGCGCTCACCCCCCAGTCCACCCGGAGCGAGCCCATCGTTTCCGCCCTGTGTGGTGGGTCAACCCCCGTGTCCCGAGGGCCAGTTGGCCTCAGCATCCTTGGAAGCGACCCAATCTCCGCAGGCAGCCACACCAGGAATCTCCCTGCCATGTTCGATCTTGGGCAGAACGGCGTGTCCGGGCTCAGCTGGATCCGGCGCGCGAGATCGGCGGCAGGTGGCCCAGCCAGGCCGGTCTTCAGGTCTGTGAGGGCCCTGTCTCCGAGAGCGGACAGATCGGTCCCGTCGATGGCGCCGCACGGCTTCACGGAACTCTTCGTCCTGCTCTCCACTTCGGGTTGTCGCCTCCGAAGGTAGGGAGGGGTGACCTATCGTTGCGCTAGTTCAGCCGTGCGGGCCCGTCGGCCGGGTGAGACAAAGGGAACGTTCCGCAACACGCACCAGCCTCACCGCACGCTGCAGCGTCCCACGCGGACGCGAGGATGCAGGACTTGGATACTTCTGGCGAGGAATCAGTCCAATTTGTCCCTACGAGGGACGGCATGCAGGCGGGCGGCCGTCGCTCCCGCCAAGTGGCGGCAGATCCCAGCGCGGCCAACATCGAGAACCACGCATGCCGCCCATCTCCGCGTAGATCATCCACGCCCGACCGCGGCACCGCACCCCTCCGGTGCCAGCTGCTGCCCGCCCAGATGCGGCCACGATGCGCTGCGGGACAGGGTCGTCGAAGCAGCCGGGGCTATGCCACGCTCAGCGCGAGCGGTAGCGGTAGCGGTAGCGGTAGCGGGCGCCCAAGCGTGCCATCCACGGAGTGGTAGCGAGCAGGACCAGGCTGTAGTACTGCAGGGCCGGTACGGCGAGCGCAATCACCAAAGCCGCCACCAGCGCCACGATATTGCGCACGGCCTCGCTATAGGAGGAGGCAACCAGGGCGCGAGACTTCTGCCCGTCGTCGGTGAGCAGTTCGGAGTGCGATGTGAGCACACGCAGCATCGCCATTTGGCACACCATGCTCGCCAGGAGCGTGAGGTAGTAGAACGTGGCCGCGAACCGATCGCTCCCGAAGGAGCCGACCATCTCGGTCGGCAGGGGCAGGATCACGATGCACAGCAGCCAGCCCATGTTCCACACCGTCAGGGAACGGTTGAGCGAACCGACCGTGGAATAGACCCGGTGGTGGGCGAACCAGAACCTGGCCACCACGGCGAAGCTCAGCAGGAAGCTCCCGATCTGGTCCAGGTGGTCGAAGATGACGTCCCGGGCGTGCTCGTCTTCGGATGCGGCCTCGGGAACAAGATCGACCAAAGGCAGCACCAGCAGGGTCAGGGAGATGGCGGTCACCGCGTCGGTGAACAGCAGCAGCCGTTCGCTCGGCAGGCCCGCCGCCTCCTTCCCTGCGGGCTCGGGCGCAGCGGGCCGCGCCGGGTGCGCTCCTGTCGCGCGGGCCGCGTCGGTGTCGTCACCGGCATCGCTGGTGTCCATGAACGTACGTCCCCTTGGTAGTTGCACTGCACACGTGTCGGTGGTCTTCGAAAAGTGGACCAGTCCTGGACTTTGAGAGGTGACCCCCTTCGATGGTCTGGCTCGTTGAGTCAGACCGGGAGGATGGGTGATCGACGTGTAGGACTGGGCGGAGATCCGTCGCTTGCATCGGGCTGAGCAAATGCCGATCCGGGCGGCATGCAACGCCGCAGCGATGCCCACCGGGGCACCCTCGTGATGCAGCGCGGTCACCGCGAGCGTGGCCGGGTAGTCAAGGTCAACAATGTGCAGCACCGGTAGTTGCCCGGCGCGCTCGGCCATCCCGCGGTGTTCGAGATCGGCCTGCAAGAGGGAGAGGGCCGGCACCCACAGCCGGGTGTCGGTCTCAAAATGTGCGCGGTGGATCAGCGCGGAGACCTGCCGGTTGCCGGCCAGAGCCAGCAGGGTGGGAGTGTCGAGCACCAGGTGGTGAAGGATCACGCGGCGTCGCCGTGCGGCGGGGCCAGCGCCTCGCGCAGTTTGGCGCCCATCGCCGCGCTCTCTTCGTCCGTCACCTCAACGCCGAAGTGTTCCGCCAGATAGGCGCGGGTATGATCGGCGCGCTCGCGGCGCTCCTCGTCGGTGAGGGTGGATTCCGCGAACTCCTGCACCAAAGAGCGGATCGACATGCCGCGGGACTCGGCGAGCACCGCCAGACGGTCACGGACCTCGGCCGGCACCCTGATCATCGCATCAGACATACCACAGTATGCGTCAGCGTATACGCCCCTGTCCGGCGGGCAGCGCGCATGGGCGAATGGCCGCCACGGACGACCGCCGGCCTCGGTCCCGCCTCCCGACGGCGCGGCGGACGGCAGCCGGCAAACGCCTGTATCACCGGCGCTGCACCCGATGACGCCGAGCGCCGTTCCATCCAACCTCGTGGGCGCGCCCTGGCAGCCTGGCCGTTCCCTACCAATGCCACCAAGGCCCCGACCCGTCACCCAGAGCTCATGCGGGTGCCCCTACCGATTCGCCGGCGATCGAGCCGGCCGCGCGCAGCCAGCGCAGCACCCGCCGACCGACAGTGTTCGCGGCAAGCCGGCGCCCGAAGCCGCTGTGCCGAGGGCGCGACACCACCCCACAGCCCGAACACGACGCCGAGAGCGTTGATGCCGTACGCGCCCCGATCCCCAACAAATCGCCCTCTGCACCACTTGCCTCACCAGCACCCCGCCGAGGTGCGCAAACACGTCCTCAGCCACTCCTCACACTGACCGAGCATCCCGCCACCCATGACGGAGCGTCACTGGCGCACGGGAGCACGACCGGCTTCACACAAATCTTGACTGAGCCGCAATGCAGGCGCTGCCGACACGCGCCCCGCCCCGCACGTAGCGCCAGCCGTGCCCGCCACACCCCCAAGAGCCGGCAAACCGGCGAAGGGCGGGCCGACCTACACCACCTCACCCCGACCACAGCCCTACCACCCAGGCGTTGCGAGGTCGTGACCCTGGTCGGGGCCCCCTGGTCGGCCATCTGGTCGAACCCCGCTGGTTTCCTCAGCAGCAATCAAGGGGGCCCGGCAGACCGCCGCGGCCACGACCGAAGCGCTGATGAGGAGTGCTCGGAGGCGGGCCCGCGTCGAAAGACCGGGGCCCGGCCCTCCGGGGGACATCGCGTGATCAACCCCGCCACCGGATACTCCCTCCACCAGCCTGTGGAAGCCCTGCGCAACCAGGCGCCGGCCGCCCTCGCCCCGGCGCAGCCCACCCAACAGCCCACCCAGCACCACGGCGTGAGCAGCGAGCCCGCCACGGCGAGATCGAACGCACCCGGTACAACGCCGTCCTGCAAGAACGCCACAGTGATTCAGCCCGGCCCTTGCACCGCCGCCTTCGGAAAGGGGACTTACGCGATGAACGACTTCATCTGCGGAGCGTGCCACACACCCAACACCGGCCGAGACACCTGTCAGGCCTGCGACACCATAAGCCCCACCGCCACCCCACACGGCCAGGCCGCCACCGCCTGGGCCGACGCCCACGCCACCCGCCAAGCCCAGATTGAAGAAACCCAACGCGGCAACCACACCCTGGCCACCCACCTCGGCCACATCACCGACCTCCACCTCGACCACGCCCAGGCCCTGCAACACCCCGACCCCGACTGAAACACCACCCACAACACCCCGGACAGCCGGGGACAGCCGGGGACAGCCGGGGACAGCCGGGGACAGCTTCAGCGAACCGCACCCCGCACGCGCACCGAACCCACCATGGCGAGACAGCCGTGAGGGGCCGTCATGAGGTCATGGGGCCAAGCAATGCTGTCCCCCCTCCCCCACCTACCCCCTACAACTCGGGCGCTTTCCCAGGACAACAGGCACCGCACCCTGCACATCCAAGACACCACCCCGCTGACACACTTTCAAATCGCAGGCGCACGCCAAAGAGTGAAGCTGAAGCTGACATCGAGACATCACCACCGCGATCACTCGATACGCCCCTCACCCGACACCCCCAGGACCGACGATCCAGGGCCACATGGCCGACAGAGGCAGCACGACTCCACGCCCTATGGCACACACGAAGCGATGAGCAACCTGCACGTCCCAACCGCCTCGCAGGATGACCGCCCAGCCACGGGGGTGACGTACACGCCCCGGCGATACCACCAACCCAGCCAAAGCCAAGCACCCCTTCGCCTCTTGTGGATCTTGATGCGGAGGAGCCCACATGCTGCCTGTTCGCACCTCTATTGGCGAGGTGGACGAAGCCGAAGTCAGTGGCCAGGTGTGGAGGGCCGAGGTACGCTCCCGCCCGACGGCCGAGCAAGATCGGAACGCCTTGGCACGACTCGTAGAGGTGGACGCGGACTCCTTCGAAGTCGAGTTGTGAGCACGCGGCGGACCCCCAAGTGCTTTCGATTGACCGCGCCCAAAGGTCGCGGGCCGGGCAGCACGCCAGGCATGTACGGCGGCTTCAAGACCGCCAACAGCGCCAAGGCAGTTGAGCAGCAGCCCTCCACTTATCTGATCGCCGACCAGGGAGGGCGCTGACAGACGCCCCGCGGGCACGCGGCGAGCCGTCACTGCCCGCCCAGGCACCCCGGCAGAACGGCTGGTGCCGCGATTTCCGGCAGGTGCGCGCGCAGCGGCAGGACGGACCGTGGTGGGGGGTCAGCGGCGAGCGGCGGCCGCGGTGGCGGAGAGCAGGAGACGAAAGCCCTCTTCGTCCTTCAGGCCAAACTCGCGGACCATGGTGCACAGGTTGGCCAGGATCACCGGATGCTCGCACTCCTGGGCGACTGCGGTGAACTGTGCGAGCGGAACGTACTGGTAGGCGTTGCCGAAGCGGTTGAGCGTGGCCATCAAAACCAACTGCACCGCGATGAGGCGGTCGAAGCGGAACCGGTCGGCTTCCCGGCGGCAGGCTTCACCGTCTGCTCAGAGCGGTCCGTGACCGGGGCGGCAACGGCACGCTGCGGGGCCGGCCGCGGAGCCTTCCACTGGCCGAGCGGGTCCTGGTCGTGGCCGTGTACTACCGCACGAACCTGACCATGCGGCAGCCGGCGCCGCTCTTCGGAGTCTTGTCTTCGACCGTGTGCCAAGTGATTCAGAAGCTGGGGCCGCTGCTGGCTCTGGAACCGGTGTCCCGGCCGGCGCATCGGGGCCTCCTCGCGGAACTACCGGTTCTCGGTGAACGTGCAGGTCGTCGTGGACGCGGGGACCCGACTTGTGATCGCAGCCGCCCGGCCCGTGCCGGGCACCACCGCGGACGCGCACGCCTGGCGGGCCTCCGGGCTGGCCGAGTTCTGCCAGGGCGTGACCGTGCTGGGCGACGGCGCCTACCTCAACTTCAACATGGCGGTGCCCCACCGCAAACGCCCGCGCCGCCCCTTGTTGGCGGGCGAGGAAGCCGGCAACGCCGCCCACCGCACGGTCCGCGCCCGGGTGGAGCATGTGATCGGCCGGGTGAAGAACTACAAGATCCTCCGCGACTGCCGACAGCACGGCGACGGCCTCCACCACGCCGTCCAGGCCGTCGCCCACATGCACAACCTCGCGTACGCGTCATGACCAGAAGACCGCCAGCACGGGTCCCGACCTGCCCCAACGCAGCCTTGGGCAACACCCTTTAGCCAGAGCCCCTACTCAGGCACATAAGGCCCCGCCGGGTTCGACGGGGCCCACGTCTTTCTCCTATGCAACCTGGCGGAAGAGCGCCCCAGGGCAGCAGGGAATACTTCTTCGAGATAGTTCGACTTCAGCAAGGGGACCCTTACGTGACCGTAGAGATATCCCGGCATCATCTGTCGCCGCAACCTGACCCCGAGCAGTTGGCGCGGAGCCTCGGCGCTCACTTGGTGGACGGCATCAATCACCTTGCAGACTCCGCCGGTTCCGCGAGCTTGATCGACTCACACTTCGACACCGGACTCCTGGTGTTGCGCGCTCGCTGCGTCGTCGACCCCCGAGCGGCAACGTTGGAAACATGGGACGCCACGGTCAATGCGATGCAACTGGGCTCAGCCCTGTTCGCCATGACGACAACGGATGAGGGCATAGTCGAGTGCCGCATCAACCGGAAGCTGCGGACGCTTCCAGCCGTGGGCCCGATGCCGACCGCCGATGCGGGAAGCTGGCTGACGGCATTCTGGCTTGCTGTCATCTGCCGTGATCAGCCGCGGATGACGCAACTGTGCGAGATCCACCTGGAGCGACTGCGCGCACGCGAGGGAAAGTACGACGAGTACATCTATCACTGGATAGACACCCTGCAGACATACTGGTTGCGCCGGCCTGGGCTGGTGGAGAAACTCACCGCCACGTTCGAGGCGTCGGATCCTGCCGCTGCGCGCATCGCCCCGCGCGATCTCTTGGATGGCCTGCTCTACCCACCGATCAATCTCTTCTACCATTTTGTACGCAAGGATGAGGAGGGCTTCAGCCCCGCCCTTCTGGAAGCCCTACAGCTGCACAAGGCTTACTGGACGCTGAACGATGCGCGGAAAGCGGACATTGATGGAAGCCTCGCCCTGGGGCCGCTGGCCATCGCCTGCCTCGCCTACGACGGAGGAATGTGGATCGACGTCGAATCGGAATACTTGCCCAAGCACCTGCTGCAGCGCGGTTGGGTGGGCGAGTTCCCCACGTGACGTCGATCGGTCGCAAAGCCTCTGCTCATCAACACCCCGTCGACAGTGAACCGGCCGCCGCCAAGGACGAACCCGAAGCGGCTCCTGCAGCAGGCAGCCGACCAGCGTTCACTGGGCGATCTCCGCGTCTCTCGCGCGGTCTTGACCCGGTGCTTCGAGCACCTCAGTGTCAGTCAGTGGCGGCTATGGCCGTTCAGGCGCAGCCGCCGAAGGCACGGCAACACTACTCACGATCACGAGCAGCACCTGGACTTGGTGCTACGCGGCTTCGGTTCCAGGTTCGGCTCCGGGTGCGCCTGTCCCGACGCGGGAGAACCGCTGTACCCACGTGGTGGCTTGGATCAGGTGCTCAACCTGCAATCCGGCGTTGCCGTCGTCGGCTTGGGATCGGTCGTCGATGACGATGTGCACGGGTGTGCCCTCGCGGCACGTCGGGGCCTGCCGGTGACGGCCCGCACGGCGTCGGTGATCCTGCCGTGAAGGTGCTGGGGGATCGCCCGCGTCACCTCCCTGTCCCCAGCCCCGGCGACGCGGCCCAGGCTGGCGACGGCGGCCACCAACGGTGCCCGCGCTTCCAGGCAGCAGACTCAACCTCACGGCCTTCGTCTAATCCGGTGCACCTTGGTCGGAGCACAGGATCAGACGAAGAACGTTCCAGCGCCCGGCGAACGCCAAGCTCAAAGAGCGTGGAGTCAGCCGACGATGGAGAAAAAGATCGTGTCCTGTGTGTACCAGTCGACGTCCTGCATGTCCCGCCAGTTCTCGTGCTCGAAGTCCAGCATCTCGATGAGCTCTTTAAGGTCGTACCGGAAATCGGCGTCGATCCGATCGATGACCGCGCGATACGCGTCGGCCGCGGGCTTAGCCTTAGCCAGCGGCCAGCGGCCAGAGGCCGATCTCCGGGGATCCGTCGAGGGGGCCGGGGATGGAGAAGGGGATCCCGGCGGGTGGCCCTGAATACAGGAAGTCGAAGGGCAGCAGGTCGCGGGCGACGCCCGCCCGGGACAGTTCGGTGTCCAGCAGGCCGAAGAAGGTGGATGGGCTGGAGTAGCTGCCCAAGGTGCTGGAATCGGAACCGTTCATGTCAATGATCTTCTGCAGGGCGGTGTAGTAGGCATTGCCCGCGCAGTCGGCCTGCAGAAGCGGCCCACCCTGCTATCAGATGATCCAGCGCGTCGGGGATCGTCAGGCCCCAGTCGACGCCTTGCCGGTCGAGGCTACGCTGCTTGGCCTCAGCGGCCTCTCGGATGTAGCCGAGGATGCGCTGCTGGTCCGCGGTGAGCTGATCGGCAGCGCCCAGGAAGGCGACGACGTCGGCCTGGTCAGCGGGGTTGAAGTTGATGACTTTACTCATAGAGATCATCTTGCCAAGCCGCACTGACAACCCCCACGGAAAGGTCCAACACCGCAGCGCAGGTTCGGATTTTCGCGGTAGAAGCCCGCCCGGGCCACGCACAGCCGAACCACTTCCGCCGGTTGCGTGGAGAGATGAGACGCGGCGGTGTTCTTGACTGGTGCCTGGCAGCACTAGGAATTGGCTGGCCACGGGCGTGGGGCTGGGGTTGTATGGCGCCGTGAACGACGCCTTCTCCTGGACGCCTGCGCATCACGCGGTGGAGCACGAAGATGCCGAGGCTCTTGCACATTTGCTTGTGGATGGCGTCGATCCCGACGAGGTCTTTGGAGGGGCGACGCTGCTCACGCATGCGCTCGACGTGGAAGGTGACGGGGCCCTGCAGACGGGCAAGCGTCTGACGGTGCACACCACCGCGATCCTGCTCGCCTTCGGCGCCGATCCACAACTGCGTGATCCCTACGGGGACAGCCCGCTAGACGTCGCGCAGCAGTATGACCATCAGCCTGCGATCAAGCTGCTTGCAGAGCACATCGAGCGGCGCACCGGCGACAGCAGATGAGGGTGCCGGCAATCCCGGCGAAGGCCAGGAAGTGCTTGGGCTTGCGCTCGTAGCGGTGGTGCAGGCGCCTGTATCCGTTGCACCACGACAGCGTTGACGACCTGGGTTCTACGCGTAGGGGTTGAGGGGGGTTACCCCGGTTCCGGAGTACAGCTGGGGGTCGGTGGTGATCACGTGGAGTGTTTTGCCCTGGGACCGTGCTTGCCAGTGCAGGGCGGCCGGGTGCACGACGGCCCAGGGCACGGTGGAGGGCCAGGCCAGAGAGTCTCGAAGGTGCGCGGTCTCGAAGGGCGCGATCGTCATGAAGGGTCGAGAGGCCGCGTGCGTTCCGGCTCCCGGTGTTGCGCGCTCGGCGGTCAGGATCGACAGGGCCGGGGCGATGACTTGGCCGCGGCGGTGCGCGGCTTCCACGTACAGGCCGGTGAAAAACTCCTCTCCGTTGAAGAGGCCGGTCAGCGCGGTGTGATCCAGGACAACTGTGAGGTTCACGCGGCGTCGTACCAACCACGCAGTCAGAAACAGTTAAACTGGCCCGTTCTGCCCATGCGTCCGCAACGGAGTCCCCGGCAATGGTCTTGGCCCCCTACCGTCTCATTTGGCTGGCCCTACGGGTCGAAGCATCCCCGGCGGAGAACGCGGCGTTCACCGAACACTTCCGCACAGCTCTCGCACCCCACGGCGAGGTCGCCGTGCACGCTCGGGGACCCTTCAACCGCACCCCGCAGATCCAGCACTTCGATATCGACCTGACGCCCCGCACACCCACCTCCGCATGCCTGCAGACACTCGGCTTCGACTGGGGCGAACACGGCTGGGAACGGCCGGCCGACGGCAAAGGCTTCCTGCACCCCGCCGTACACAGCGCCCAGTCCGGCGAAATGGAGGCGGCCACCGCCCCACAATTCAAGACGGGAGACGTCGTGAGGGTGCGCGACTCCTTGGACGCCCGCGCACTGGGGTTGGTTGATGCAGAGGTGATCGTCGGGTTCCCCGACTACGACACCGACACCAAACCCCAGTGCAGGACGTGGCGCTACTGCGTACACGTCGAAGGACAGGACGAGACGGAAGACCTCGCCGAAGGCGATCTCGAGCCAACCGGCCGCCACCTACAGCTCTACAGTGACCACATCAGCATCACAAGCGACGGCGTAGTGACGGGACCATCCAGCACCACCTGACCCTCGCGGCATCCAGCCCGCACGGCGGCTGCAGATGCTCAATGCCCTCCGCAACGGCACCCACCCCTAAAAGCATTCCTGTCAGAACCTGCCGAGGAACCTGCCTCGAGGGTTCAAAGACACGTGGTGAGGTTCACTCACGCCACCTGAACTGCGGGCGCTGGGTCGGGAGGCGGCGGCTGCTGGGCGGGCGGCCGGGTGAGCCCGCGCATCCTAGGCTTGATCGTGGCGCGGGCGAGCCCGCCTCGAAGTGCTTGGGCTTGATCCGCTCCCTCAGCCGAGCCGAGACCGCGCGCCTATGCAGCGTCGCTGTTTCCCAGTCGGCCCCGGGGTGGGAGGACTGGAACTTCAGCCCCGGCAGCTGGGAAGACGATCCACGTACCCCGGAGGAGTGCCAGAGGCTGACGGACAAAGAGAACCCTCCACGTGGCAATCGAGAGTTCATGACCACGCTCATCGACGGCTTGGAGATGGCCGACGATCCGCGCGCAGAACAGTAGGCAGCACATGTGAGGGGCCCTCCCGGTCTCCCGCCGGGAGGCCGGGAGGTGTTGGAAGAAGCCCAGCACCTGCGACCCCCTCCACACCTGGGTAGAGGCACAGATCAGGGGGTGGCGAACCTGACGGCGTCCGCGTCAACGATGCGGGCGCCCATGTTGCTCTCCATCATGCGCAGGGCGGCGTCGGCCAGATCCGGGTAAATGTGGGCCACCGCGTCACGGGGGACAGTGACCTTGAGGTGACGGATGTGCGCGTCCAGGGCGGAATACAGGACGCACTGCTCGGTCACCTGACCACACAGGACTACGTGATCGACGTTCTGCTGGGTGAGGAGGTAGTGGAGCGGGGTCTCGTAGAAGATGGAATGCCGCGCCTTGATGACGAACTGTGACTTCTCGTCCGGCGCGAGCGGACGCACGAGTCCAGCGTGCGGGCCTTCAAGCGCCGTTTGCAGGATTTCTCCGTGGTGGGACCGCCACTCGCCGAAATTGTCGTTGGCGTAGATGACCCGGACTCCGTGACTGCGAGTCCGTTCGACGAGCCGCACAAGGGCGGGGAGAGCAGCTTCGACCGAGGGGAGGAGAAGGTGGGCGTCGTCGTGCTCATAGGTGTTGATCATGTCGATGACGACAAGTGCGCTCTCTGTCATACCTCCACCTTGGCTCCTTCGTGCGCCCGCCGCGTCCGCAGCCTGGACACGACGACGGCCGAGACCGGCGCGCAAACCGTCCCTCTCCTGGCATGGCAGCGCCGGACGAGCGCCCGGCACCGCTCGCGGACATGGCGTCCGCTCACCGACGAGGACCGCCGGACACTGACGCGCTCGCCGGTCCCGCACCCGCCGCCCAGCTCTACGTCTATGGGTGCCACGGCCCGGGCCGGCGTGATGGAGGCGGTCTGATCCTCTCGGGGCGCCCGCACCTGCCGAGGCGACGCCCCTGGTTGGTGTAGATGTCGCGTCCGGGGCTGTCGGCCTGCACAGCGCTGGTCTCGACCACAAGTGGCGGTGATGGTTGCGGTCGGCTGCGGTGGCCGACAGGGCGACAGCGGAGACGACCGCGGTTCCCGGGAACACGTCCCCAGCCCAAGCGCTGCTCGACCGGCGCGTCGCCAACAAGGCGGTCCTGGAAATAAAACCGCCGACGGCCAGCTGACCTACTACAGCCAGGCAGCACGCCCGAAAGGGCACAGCGCCCCACTCTCGCGATCCGGGGCCTGGCACGCCCTACCGGTCACTGCAGCCTCTCATCCGGCCCGTTGCCACCGGACGGCCCCGCGACCCACCCAGCAGACGCAGTCCCCACGCCTACCGGCCGATCCCCCGCACCGGTTCAGGGAGAGACGTCGAGGACGCGCACGCCTGCTCCGTCCCAGTCCTGCGGTGTGGTGGTGACGACACGGGCGCCGTCCGGGCGCTCCGGGCCGGGCTGCGCTACGTGCCGGGTGTGGGACCAGCCCAGGGAACGGGACCGGCCGGAGGCCGCGAGGACGGCTGCCAGGTCCAGAGGGTGGAAGGTGATCTGCTCGAGCATGGCGAGGTGGCCGGCGACTCCGGCGCGGCCGCGGTCGGCATCCGCGAGAGCGGCCAGAGCGACATGAACATGCCATCCGTCCATGGCAGCGGACTGGTGCAGGATCCGCGACACCAGCACGTTGCCCGAACCCAGGGCAAGCAGGGCGCTCTCATCCAAGACCACGTCGACCGCACGGGCGGTAGGGGCAGAGCTCATGCGATGTCGCCGAGGCGGCGCGCCAGCTCCGCATCGGCCTCACGGTCCCGTTCCGGGGACGGCGTGTAGCCCGACATCTCCCGCAGGAGGGCCAGCGTGCGCTCGGTGCGCTCGGCTCGCTCGCTCGCGGTCGGGGTGTGTGCGGCGAAATCGCTGACCAGCTGCGCGATGCTGGTGCCCTTCTCCGCGGCCAGGACGGCAAGCCTGTCCCGGACGGTGTCCTCGACCTTGATCGTCGTGTGCGCCATGACACGAGAATACATCAGGTATACCTCCGGAGTGAGCGGCGTTTGCGCAGCCGTCGTGGAAGTTTTCCCCGGTCCGTTCCGTGACGTTCCTGCCGGGAAAGCACGCACGGCAACCACAGCCGCCACCGGCCCCGCCAGGGCCCCGGCGGGGCCGGCCGTCGGGTGCACTGCTCAGGCCCACCACCTGAGCGCAGTTCCTCGTTCCTCGCCAAGGAGCCTTACCCCTGCGACCTCCCCCACGGCGGTACATTCCTCTGCCCCTCCGGCCCGGGCAAGGCCGGTGCCCGGAGAGGGGGCAGCCGCGAAAACATGAGCGCGCACGTTGTGCGACAGCCTTCCTCACCCCAGCCCGGAAATGCGAGCACGCGGTAAAGCTGCGGAAAGGCAGGTGTCGGTGTGGCCCCAGGCCACATGACCGCGGCGGGGCGCTGGGAGTCTTCGGCGTCTTCGAGGACGAGGCGGGCTTCGGGATGACCGCGTCGCGGGCCCGCACCTGGGGACGGCGCGGGCAGACGCCGACGGTGCGGCTACGCGGCCGGTCCTGGCAGCGCTACGCGATCGCCGCCTTGTGCTGCTACCGGCCGGGCAATCCCTCCCCCTGATCTACCGGCCCCGCCACCACCACAAGCACCACGCGTCAAGCAGCAGTTGAGCGCTTACCGGTGAGCCCACCATGCGGGACGGTTCGGTGCGCCTGGCCGACGCAACAAGGCCGCCGAGATGGAGGGCACGCACGCGTACAACCCCGCCTTCTCCACGCCCGACTACACCCCGCCCGAGCTGCTCTGGTCCGATATCGGCGAACGCGGCCGCCAGATCCGTCCCGGCGGCCGACATCTGGGCCTTCGGCGTACTCTCCCATGTCGTGCTCACCGGCTCCCGGCCGCTGCAGGGCTCCACCCCCTCCGCCCGCCGGGACACGGCGGTGCGCTACGCGCTGGGCCATGACGAGTTGCGCCTCTCCTCCGAACTCCCCTTCCCCTGGTGGCAGATCATCGCGGACTGCCTGGCCCGCACGCACCGGGAGCGCGCCGTCTACGACGCGGCGTCACTGCTGCGCAGGGTGGAGTCGGCGGCGGGCACGGCCCGCTCGTCCCGGTCACACCCGCTGCCTCGGCGATGGCGCTGGGCCGCGACGGCGGCGGCCGGCTTGCGGCGCTCGGCCTCGGGGTGAACAACACCCAGCGGGGGGCGGGCGAGACCGCCGCGGGCGCCGTGGGCTATGACTGGTGCGACAGTGCTGCACCCCAATGCAGTCGACCAACCTCCCCGGTCCTCGGCCGGCCCAATCCGCGGTATCGGTTTCTGGCCCTGACGCTATCGACGTGCGTAGCAACAGATCGGCGAGCGGCGTAAGCACCGGCTGCAGCGAGGCCGGCGGGTCCACGGTGGTGGCATCGTCGACGTCCACAGATCTCCGTACTGGGGTCCGGACATGCCGGGGACGGTGGCCTCCGCATCTGGGAACTCATAACGCAAGCATCGGTCCAGTCGGGCCGCCATCTCGCGCGCGGCCTCGGAACCCGGTCCATCGCCCTGCCCGAACAGCCACGGTGTGTACCTCACCG
>NZ_JBFAJT010000018.1:0-46356 GCF_040655335.1 Streptomyces sp. NPDC050439 | reverse complement strand
GTGCGCTCGGCGCGCGGTGTGAAGGGTCATGTGGCGGAGCCACCTGTCCCTTTGCGCCGTGCGGCGAGAGTGCGTGCCGGGCGTCGCGACGCCACGGAGATCCGTCAGAAGGGCCCTAGGGGACGAACCGGGAAGCGGCCGGGGGAACAGCCCGGAAAACGCGTGGCAGGCGCACTGTCCTAGATCGTCCGGGGCGCGCACACTGGAGGGACGACCGGGCGTCGGGGACCGAGGGAGGCGCTGCATGGAACCACCACGCGACGAGCGGAACCCACGGCAGCCACGCCTCACGGCCGCTTCGGCGGCGGGGCTGCCGGCGTCGGCCCGCTGGCGTGGCGTCATCGCCGTCGCCGCCGGCGCGCTTCCGGCCCTCGCGTTCCCCGCACCCTCGTTGTGGTGGTTCGCCTACGTCGCGCTCGTGCCCTGGATCGTGCTGGCGCGCTCGGCGGGCACGGGTCGCAGGGCGGCGATCGACGGATGGCTCGGCGGCCTCGGGTTCATGGTGGCGGTGCATCACTGGCTGCTGCCGAGCCTCCACGTGTTCACCCTCGTCATCGCCGCGCTCCTCGGCCTGTTGTGGGCGCCGTGGGGCTGGCTCGTGCGGCGCCTGCTCGGCGGGGTTCTCACACCGGGGCGGACCGCGGCCGCGCTGGTCGTCCTGCCGTCCGGCTGGCTGATGGTGGAACTGGTCAGGTCGTGGGAGGGACTCGGCGGCCCGTGGGGGCTGCTCGGCTCCAGTCAGTGGCAGGTCGAACCCGCCCTGCGGCTGATGTCGGTGGGCGGGGTGTGGCTGGTCAGCGCCCTGCTCGTGGCCATGAACACCGCCGTCGCGGCGCTCGTCGTGGCGCTCGGCCCGGTCCACGCCGTCCGCTCGCCGGGGACGGCCCGCACCTCCGTCGCCAGGGTCATCCCCGCCACCGCCGGCCTCGTGGCGGTGGCCGCCGTGACCACCTCCGCCTGGGCGTGGGCGCCGCGCCCCGAAGCCGCGGGCGGGATGCGCGTGGCCGTCGTCCAGCCGGGCGTCATCGACGGGGTGGGAGGCCCCGACAAGCGCCTCGCGCGCGAGGAGGAGCTGACCCGCGGCCTGGCGGGGCAGGACCTGGACCTCGTCGTTTGGGGCGAGAGCAGCGTCGGGTACGACCTCGCGGAGCGCCCCGACGTCGCTCGGCGGATAGCCGCGCTGTCCCGGGAGGTCGGCGCGGACATCCTGGTGAACGTGGACGCGCGCCGCTCCGACCGGCCCGGCATCTTCAAGAGCTCCGTCCTGGTGGGCCCCGAGGGCCCGACCGGCGACCGCTACGACAAGATGCGGCTCGTCCCCTTCGGCGAGTACGTCCCCGCCCGTTCGCTCCTCGGCTGGGCGACATCCGTGGGCAAGGCGGCGGGCGAGGACCGCAGGCGCGGCGAGCGTCCGGTGGTGATGGACGTGGGAGGCGGCCTGAAGGTCGGCCCGCTGGTGTGCTTCGAGTCGGCGTTCCCCGACATGAGCCGTCATCTGACGCGTGAGGGCGCCCAGTTGCTGCTTGCGCAGTCGTCCACCTCGACGTTCCAGTCCAGTTGGGCGCCCGAGCAGCACGCGTCGCTCGCGGCGGTGCGGGCCGCCGAGACCGGCCGCCCCATGGTGCACGCCACGCTCACCGGCGTCTCCGCGGTGTACGGCGCGGGCGGCGAGCGGGTCGGAGCACCGCTCGGCACCTCGGCGAGCGCCACGTCGACGTACGACATTCCGCTGGCCGAGGGCGTCACGCCGTACGTCAGGCTGGGCGACTGGCCCGTGCACACGGCCCTGGCCGTGCTCGCGGTGCTGTGCGCGGCCGAGGGCGTGCGGGCCCTGCGAAGGCCCGCGAAGGGTCGCCTCAGGCGGCCTGCTCCTGAGCCGCACGGACCACACGCTCGCACAGCTCATGGGTCGCCAGCGCATCCCGGGCGCTGAGCACCTTCCCCGCCCGCACGGCGTCGAGGAAGGCGAGCACCACCTGCTCGATGCCGCGCTGCCGGGCCACTGGCACCCAGTCACCGCGCCGCCGCACGCTGGGCTGGCCCTTGTGGTCGACGACCTCGGCGAGGTTGATCACCTGGCGCTTGGTGTCCTGACCGGACACCTCGAGGATCTCCTCGGTGGAGCCGCTCAGCCGGTTCATCACGCCGAGCGCGGTGAACCCGTCCCCCGCGAGCTGCAGCACGACATGCTCCATGAGCCCGTCCTGGATGCGGGCGCGCACGCCGACGTGGTCGATCGGCCCCGGCGCCAGGAAGCGCAGGGTGTCCACGACGTGGATGAAGTCGTCCAGGACGAGCGTGCGCACGTCCTCGGGCAGACCGACGCGGTTCTTCTGCATCAGGATCAGCTCGCGCGGGTGCTCGACGCACTGCGCGTAACCGGGCGCGAAGCGGCGGTTGAAGCCGACGGCGAGACTGACCCCGCGCTCCTCGGCCAGGCGCACGAGCCGCTGCGAGTCGGCGAGTTCGTACGCCAGGGGCTTGTCGACATAGGTGGCCACGCCCGCTTCGAGCAGCCGCGTCACGATCTCCGGGTGAGCGGCGGTCGAGGCGTGCACGAAGGCGGCGTCGAGGCCCTGGGCGAGCAGCGCGTCCAGGTCGGTGTGGCAGCGCGCCTCGGGGATGTGGTGGGTGCCCGCGACGCGGGCCAGGGTCGCGGGCGTGCGCGTCTGCAGGTGCAGCTCGACCCCCGGCAGGGTGGTGAGCACAGGCAGGTACGCCTTCTGTGCGATGTCACCAAGTCCGATACAGCCGACCTTCACCACTGTCCCCTTTGTCTTCGCTAACGCTGTGCGAGTTCCGCTCCCGCAGCATACGGCTGCTGCGGCGGCCGCCAGTCGGCGATGGAGGCGAAGCTCCGCAGGATCAGGTTCGGGCCGAGGCGCCCGGCGGCGGCGATGACCTCGTTGCGTACGGCGATGAGCGGGGCGCTCGTCAGGTGGTTCATGCGGGCCGCACGCGCCGCCTGCCGGACGATCGCCGTGGTGCGCGGCACCCGTGCCGCGCTGTGCCGGGCAAGCCCGGCGGCCAGGTCGCCTCCCGGTTCCGCGTGGTGGGCCAGGACGACCGCGTCCTCGATGGCCTGGTTGCCGCCCTGGGCCAGCGTGGGCGCCATGGCGTGCGCGGCGTCGCCGATGAGGACGACCCTGCCGCGGTGGTGGTGGGCGAGGGGCGTGGTCATGTGGCGCACGTCGTTGCGCAGGATGTCCTCGGGGCGCGCGCCGGCGATGATCTCGGGGATCGGGTCGTGCCAGTCGGCGAAGCGGCGCGCCAATCCGGCCTGCTCGCCGTCGGGGCTGTGGCCGCCCTCGGGGACGGTGGCGGTGGCGTACGCGTAGATCCTGCCGTCCTTGAGCGGATGGGTGCCCCAGACACCGCCGTGACCCCAGGTCTCGTGCGGCTCGAAGGGGCGGCCGGGCGCGGGGACCACCAGGCGCCAGGCGGTGAACCCGGCGTACGTCGGCTGCGCGTGAGCCGGGAACAGGGCCGTGCGCACGGCCGAGTTGATGCCGTCGGCGCCGACCACGAGGTCCGCCTCGATGTCTCCGCCGTCGGTACGGACGACGGCCCTGCGGTCCGCCGCCCCCGGATCGGCGAGCTCGGCCCGCACCCCGGTGCGCAGCGCGTCCGCGGGCAGCGCGGTGACGAGCAGGTCGACGAGGGTGGCGCGATGGACGAGGACCAGCGCGCCGCCGAACTCCGCGGCGGTCGCCGCCGCGGATGTCCGCACGAGCCAGCGCCCGTCCTGCGCGCGCATGCCGCCGCCGCCCTCCCAGGCGGCGAGGGCGCGGACCCGGTCACCGAGCCCGAGGACGTCCAGGGCGCGCTGGGAGTTGGGCGCGAGCCCGATTCCGGAGCCGACGGGCTCCAGGGTGGCGGCCTTCTCCAGGACGGTGACCCGCCAGCCCGACAGGTGCAGGGCGATGGCAGAGGTGAGGCCACCGATGCCTCCGCCGATGACGACGGCGTGGGGCTTGGGGCGGCGGGAGGGCTGACGGGGCCGCCTGGGCTGCTGAGGCTGCTGGGGCTGTGCCATGACTCTGCTCCTCGTACTCGCGCTCACGAACGCGCTCACATACCGCGCAACTACAGCTGTAGTGGATGACACACCGAAGGTACTACACCTGTAGTGAAGGCGGCTAGGGTGGCCGTATGCCCGCACCCACCACACGCACGACGCCCACCGCGCGCATCCCCCTCACCCCCCGCACCGAACTGCTCGCTGACACGGCACTCGCCCTGCTCTCCGAGCGAGGCATGCGAGGGCTGACGCACCGGGCGGTGGACGAGGCCGCTGGGCTCCCGCAGGGATCGACCTCGAACCACGCGCGCACGCGGCTCGCGCTTCTGGAGGCGGCGGTACGGAGGCTGGCGGACCGGGAGGCCGAGGTGCTGGGCCTGCCGGACCCGGCGCATTCGGGGCCGGAGGGCCACGGAAGCCTCGAGTCCGTGATCGTGACCCTCGCCCAGGCGCTGCACCGCTACCTGACGGACGACCACCGCGACCTCTTGATCGCCCGCTATGAACTGGCCCTGGAAGCCACCCGCCGGCCAGAGCTACGCGCTTTCTACGACGCCACAGGGTCACGCTTCACGGAGCCCTTGGTCACCCTGATGCGCACCCTGGACTCACCGGCCCCGGAGCGACACGCGCTGTCGCTGGTGGCGTGGAGCGAAGGTCTGCTGTTCGCCCACGCGGCAGGCTCGTACCGCACATCGCCCCCGAGCGAGCAGACCCTGCGGACAGGCCTCACGGAGCTACTGCGGGGAATGTTCCCGAAGGCATGAAACCGGGCCACCCGCCACCGTGGCCTCACTGAACCCCGCTTCCCACAGAGCGCGCCAGAACCCGTCGGCCATCGGGTGGGCGGTCGAGAAGAAGCCGGCGCAGGCCCACCGTCTCATCCATGCCCGGCCCACGGCCCAGAGCCCCGCGCCCTGCTCCCCCGCCGGCCGGAGACGCGCGCACTCACCCATGCGGGCCAACTTCCCCTCGTTCCCTCGCCGAAAGCACCCCCCACCCCTCAGAGTTGCGCGAATGCACCGAACCACGACCACCGCCACACTCCTGGCCTCCGTGGCGGTCACCGCCGTCTCGGGCTGTGTGAGCGTCGAGCGGCACCCCGTGCCCGGACCGTCCGCCGCGAGCGCCCCGCCCCCGGCACCCCGCGCCGACGGCAACTCCCGCCCGCGCGTCGTGGAAGCCCCCGCCCGTGAAGCACTGGAGCTCATCGAGACCCCGCGCGCCCCGGCGCCCCGCGCCACCGGCACCGCACCGACCGTCCCCGCCGCACAGCCCCGTACGGCCGATCGCGCGCGCCCCTCGGACCTGCCCCCGCAGCGCCGCGCCCCGCGGCCCAAGGCCGCCGAACCGGCCGCCCTGCCCACCGCCGCCGCGTCCACGGTCGCGGACCTCTGCGCCCTCGGCAAGCAGTACGGCGACTGGCAGCCGGACAGCCCCGAAGCCGTCATCTGCCAGAACGCTTACGGGCGTTGACCCTCACACACCCGGAGCACTCACTCGACCTCGCTGCCCTCCCCCAACTGCAGCTCCAGCCTCCCGATGGCCGCCCTGACCCCGTCCCCGTACCCGTCGTCCCCCAGGGCGCCGACCGCCCCGCGCGCCCGCCGGATGTGGTTGCGCGCCGCCTCGGGGCGCCCCAGCTTCGCGTAGTCCGCCGCCAGGTTCAGGTGCAGCGAGGGGTAGAAACCGCGGACCGCGATGGAGTCGTGGTGCTCGTGCAGGCGCTCGTCCGTGAGCTCGTCCGCCGCCGACAACGCCCGCAAGTCCCAGGCCAGTTCGTCCGAGGGGTCCTCCTGCGTGTCCGCCATGTAGTGCGCCAGCGTGCAGCGGTGCAGCGGGTCGCCCTCCTCGCCGATCTCCGACCACAGACCGAGGAAGCGGTCCTGCGCCTCCTCACGGTCACCCCCGTGGTGCAGCATGACCGCCTGCCCGATCCGGGTCATCATGGCGTCTTCCGCCGCCTGCTCCTGCTGCTCCGCCACCGGGTCCTCCACACTCGTACGCCCATCGTGCCCATCGTGCCCACCGCTCTCGACGCTAGCCGCCCCCACTGACAATCACGGTCAGGCGCGATCGGCCGCGAGGCGCTCACGCATACCGCTGGGCCAGCCCGGTGACGGTCCTCGCCACCTCGGCGCGCAGTTCGGGCGGGCCGAGCACCTCCGCCTCCAGGCCGAGCCTGATCAGGTCACTCACGGCGACGGGCAGTGTCTCGACCTCCAGATCGACCACCCTCCGGCCCGCCGCGTCCGGCTCGCCCGCCGCCTCCACGGCCCGTGTCCCCGCCGCCCCGAACATCGCGGGCAGCAGCCGAAGCCCCGCCGGCGTCACCCGCACCCGCGCCGTCCCCTGCAGCACACGCGCCTGCAGGTCGCGTGACGCGCTCTCCCAGTAGGCGGCCAGATCGAACCCGGCGGGCCGCTCGGAGTCCTCGTCCGTCGCCGTCACCTCCAGGAACCGTGAGACCCGGTAGGTGCGTACGGTGCCGTCGGCGGCCGCCACCAGATACCAGTTGCCCGCCTTGAGCACGAGCCCCAAGGGGTGCAGTGCGCGCCGCACTTCGCCGCCCCACCGCCGGTAGTGCGCCCGCAGCACACGTTGCCGCCACACGGCGTCGGCGACCACGGACAGCAGCGGCGCCGGATCGGCCGCGCGGAACCAGCCCTCCGCGTCCAGGTGGAAACGCTCCTGGATCCGGCGCGACCGCTCCCCGAGCCCGGCCGGAAGCGCCGCCCCCAACTTGAGCTGCGCGGTGACCAGTTCGGCCCCGAGGCCCAGATCAGCGGCGGCGGCCGGCATCCCGGCGAGGGCGAGGGAGTCGGCCTCGTCGTCGGTGAGGCCGGTCAGCCGGGTGCGGTAGCCGTCCATCAGCCGGAAGCCGCCCGCCGGACCCCGCTCGGCATAGACGGGCACACCGGATGCGGCGAGAGCCTCTACATCCCGGTAGACGGTCCGCACCGAGACCTCTAGCTCCCCGGCGAGCTCGGGCGCGGTCATGCGCCCCCGGTTCTGGAGCAGCAGAAGCAGGGCGAGAAGACGGTCGGCGCGCATGGAATCAAGTCTGCACCGGTACCTGACAGAAGGTGTCAGGTACCGGTGACAGGCTTCTCACATGACGACGAACACATCGACCGCAGCCACCGCCACACCCGCAACCTCAGCCACCACCACGACAACAGCCACTGGCACCTTCACCTTCTCGCACTGGGACGAGAAGCCGGTCGCCGGAGCCGAAGGCGGCGCCCGCATCGCGCACGCCGCCGTGACCAATGACTTCACCGGCGCCATCGAGGCCACCGGCACCTCGTGCGAGTACACGCTCGTGTACACCGACGAGACCACCGGCGCCTTCGTGGGCTACGAGTTCATCGAAGGAACCGTCGACGGCCGCGCGGGCTCCTTCGTCCTGGAGCAGCGCGGCTCGTTCGGCGCCGACGGCACCATCACCTGCACCCTGACCGTGCAACCCGGCTCGGGATCAGGGGAGTTGACGGGCCTCACCGGCACCGGCGCGTTCACCGCACGACATGGCGAGACCACCGTCCCGTACACCCTCACCTACGAGATCAACTGAACTCAGCCCAGGTTCGGAATCCGCCAGTCGATCGGCTCGTGTCCCTGCGCCGCCACCGCCTCGTCGATCTGCGTGAAGGGGCGCGAGCCGAAGAACTTCTTCGCGGAGAGCGGCGAGGGGTGCGCGCCCTTCACGACCACGTGCCGCTCCTCGTCGATGAGGGGCAGCTTCTTCTGGGCGTAGTTGCCCCACAGGACGAAGACAGCGGGGTCCGGGCGGTCGGCGACCGCGCGGATCACCGCGTCGGTGAACTTCTCCCAGCCCTTGCCCTTGTGGGAGTTGGCCTCTCCGGCGCGGACCGTGAGCACCGCGTTCAACAGCAGGACGCCCTGCTGGGCCCACGGCATCAGATAGCCGTTGTCCGGCACGGGGTGGCCGAGCTCCTCCTTCATCTCCTTGTAGATGTTCCGCAGCGAGGGCGGAGTCTTCACGCCGGGCCGCACGGAGAAGCAGAGGCCGTGCCCCTGCCCCTCCCCGTGGTACGGGTCCTGGCCGAGGACAAGCACCTTGACCTGGTCGTACGGCGTCGCGTCGAGCGCGGCGAACACCTCGTCACGCGGAGGGTAGACGGGGCCCTGCTCCCGCTGTTGCTCGACGAACTCGGTGAGCTCCTTGAAGTAGGGCTTCTGCAGCTCCTCGCCGAGGACTCCGCGCCAGGACGCGGGCAGCATGGCTGCGTTCAAGGGGTCCGTCACGTCAACAACCTCCGGTGTGCGGTCACTTCTCACCACAGAACCTACCGGCGACCACTGACAATCACTTCGCTGCCCGCTGCCCGAGCGCGCTGCGCACTCCCGCGACCGGCTACCAGCTGGTCTTGCGCTCCAGCTCCCACATCATCATGATCGCCGAGGGGTCCAGGGCGCGCTCGCCGCCCGCGATCTCCTCGCTCGCCATGATGTACTGCTTGCCCTGCCACAGCGGCAGCAGCCGCGCGTCGTCGACGAGGAGCTTCTGGGCCCTCTCGAAGTCGTCGGCCACCGCGCCCCGGTCGGCCTCGCGGCGCGAGCGCGGCAGCACCTCGTCGGTGATCTCCGGTGCCGGGTAGGGCGTGTTGAGCACGTTCTTCTCGCCGATGAACGGCGCGATGAAGTTCTCCGCGTCGGGGAAGTCGGGGAACCAGCCACGGCCGAAGACCGGGTACTCGCGCTTCTTGGTGCCGGCGTCGAACTCGGTCCAGGGACGGCTCTTGAGCGTGATCTTGAAGAGTCCCGAGTCCTCCAGCTGCCGCTTGATCTCCTCGAACTCCCCGGCGGTCGCCGAGCCGTAGCGGTCGGTGGTGTACCAGAGCGTGAGCGGCACGGGTTCGTTGATGCCCGCACCCTTGAGGATGTTGGCGGCCTTGCTGTCGCTGGGGTTCCCGTAGTCGTCGAAGAAGCCCGTGCCGTGCCCGGTGAGCCCCTGGGGAACCATCGAGTACAGCGGCTCGACGGTGTCCTGGTAGATCTTGTGGGCGATGGCCGGACGGTCGATGACCTGGGCGAAGGCCTGGCGGACCGGCTTCTTCTTGGCCCACGGGTCGTCGGGGTTGAACACCAGGTAGCGGATCTCGGTGCCCGAGCCCTCCACGAGCTGGATTCCCTCACGCGCGTGCTTGTTGGCCTGCATGTCGACGATGTCCGTGGCCGCGAGTCCGCGGAAGGTGACGTCGATCTGCTTGTTCTTCAGGGCCTCGACCATGGTGGCCGACTTCTTGAAGTAACGGATCGTGACGGCGTCGTTCTTGCGGTCGGCCGCGCCCTTGTAGTTCGTGTTCTTGACCAGCTCCGCCCGCTCACCTGCCTTGTACGACTCCAGGGCGTACGGTCCCGAGCCCGCGATGGACGAGCCCTCGCGGAGCTTGTCCGCCGGGTACTCGCGCGGGTCGACGATCGACATGGCGGGCGTGGAGAGCACGAACGGGAAGGTGGCGTCCGGCTTCTTGAGCCGGAACGTGACCGTGCGGTCACCCTTCGTCTCGACCGAGTCGAGCGACCCGAGCAGACCTGCCGGCCCGCCCTTCACGTCGATGCGCCGCATACGGTCGAAGGTGTACTTGACCGCCTTGGCGTCGAGCGCGTGGCCGTCGGAGAACTTGAGGTCCTCGCGCAGTTCGCAGGTGAAGACGGTGTTCGTCGCGTCGGCGAACTTGCAGGACTCGGCCGCGTCGGGCTCGGGCTCGGCCGCCCCGCTGGGGAAGCTGAGGAGCGTCTGGAAGACGTTGCGGTACAGCTCCCAGGAACTGTCCCAGGCAGCGGCCGGATCGAGGGTGCTGGGAGCACTCATGGTGCCGACGGTGATCTTCTGTTCCTCGTCGGACTCGTCCGACGAGAAGATTCCGCATCCCGAGAGGAGGGACAGGGACACCAGCGCCGCGGCCGGCCGCAGGCCCCGGTGGGGCAGCCCGGCCAGGCCACGGAGACCCGCCGCCGCCACCAGGCGAACTTCACTGAACACGCGCACGCTCCTCGATCGGCCATGCCATGGGTCGGGAGACAATATCGCAATGCCCCGCCGGGCCAACTTGCGGCGCCGACGGGGCACTTGATGCGGGTGTACGTCCCTTTTGGATGGCGTACCTGGCGATTGCCGGGGCTTCGTCAGCTGACGCCCGCATTGAGGAAGATGCCGCCATCGACCACGAGTGTCTGTCCCGTGATCCAGTCCGACTGACCGGACGTGAGGAACGCGGCCGCGCCCCCGATGTCCTCCGGCACACCCAGCCGCCCCAAGGGGTACGCGGCTGCGGCCTCCGCCTCGCGGCCCTCGTAGAGCGCCTGGGCGAACTTGGTCTTGACCACGGCGGGCGCGATCGAGTTGACCCGCACCTTCGGCGCGAACTCGTGCGCGAGCTGCAGGGTGAGGTTGACCATGGCGGCCTTGCTCATGCCGTACGCGCCGATGAACGGCGAGGGGGCGACGCCCGCGACGGAGGCGATGTTCACGATCGCGCCGCCGTTCTCGCTCTGCCAGGCCTTCCAGGTCTGCTGGGCGAAGCCGAGCGCCGAGATCACGTTGGTCTCGAAGACCTTCCGTGCCACATTGAGGTCGAGCTCCGCCATCGGCCCGAACACCGGGTTCGTGCCGGCGTTGTTGATCAAGAAGTCGACCCGCCCGAAGGCCTCCATGGCGCGCTCCACGGCGACCGCCTGGTGGGCCTCGTCGTGGGCCTTGCCCGCGACGCCGATGACGCGGTCGGCGCCGAGCTTCTCGACGGCCTCCTTGAGCGCGTCCTCGTTGCGTCCCGTGATGCACACACGGTCACCGCGGGCGACGAGCGCCTCCGCGATGCCGTAGCCGATCCCGCGGCTGGCGCCCGTGATGAGCGCGGCCTTTCCGCTGTCCTGCACTGTCATCTCCGCATCCCTCCGAACCGGACCACCGGAACCGAACTAGTTGAGCGGGCCGCCGGCCACGTACATGACCTGACCCGAGACGAAGCCCGCCGCGTCGCCCGTGAAGAAGGCGATGGCGTTGGCGATGTCGTCGGGGCGGCCGACGCGCTGCACCGGGATCTGGGTGGCGGCCGCGGCCTGGAAGTCCTCGAAGCCCATGCCGACGCGGTCGGCGGTGGCCTTGGTCATCTCGGTGACGATGAAGCCGGGGGCCACGGAGTTGGCGGTGACGCCGAACTTGCCGAGCTCCTTGGCGAGGGTCTTGGTGAAGCCCTGCAGGCCCGCCTTGGCCGCGGCGTAGTTGACCTGGCCGCGGTTGCCGAGCGCGGAGGACGAGGAGAGGTTCACGATCCGGCCGAACTTGGCGTCCACCATGTGCTTCTGGCAGGCCTTCGACATCAGGAAGGCGCCGCGCAGGTGCACGTTCATGACCGTGTCCCAGTCGCTCGCGCTCATCTTGAAGAGGAGGTTGTCGCGGAGCACACCGGCGTTGTTCACGAGGATCGTGGGCGCGCCGAGCTCGTCGGCGATCCGGGCGATGGCCGCCTCGACCTGAGCCTCGTCGGACACGTCGCAGCCGACGGCGATCGCCTTGCCACCGGCAGCGGTGATCTGCGTGACGGTGTCCTTGCAGGCGGCCTCGTCGAGGTCGATCACCGCGACGGCGCGGCCTTCGGCGGCCAGACGCACGGCGGTCGCCGCGCCGATGCCTCGCGCTGCTCCGGTCACGACCGCGACGCGCTGCTCAGTGGTGGACATGCTGGTTCTCCTCGCCCTGTGGGATGCGGCTCTACGGTACGCCCCGATGGTGAGCGACCGCTTAGTACCTTCAGCTGAACGAGACGCTAGAAGCCCTGGCACCCGGTGTCAACGGCACACCGAGGCCTGTGATTCTTTACCTCACCAGTAGGCCGAGGAGTCGGTCCACCTCTGCGGCAGGATCCGCGGTCAGGCCCGTGTGCACCGGCCCCGGCTGCACGACGGTCGAGCGCGGGGCGATCAGCCAACGAAAGCGCCGTCCGGCGTCGTCCCGCTCGGCCTGACCCGCCGCCTCGCCCCCGGCGCAGATCCGCTCGACGGCGCCGAGCGCCGCCCGGATGCCGTCGAGGTCGGCTTCGGGGTCCAGCGCCCGCAGCTTGCCCTCGTCAAGGTGCGTGCGGGCGGCCACGAAGGACTTCGCCCGGCAGTAGACGACGACGCCCGCG
Source organism: Streptomyces sp. NPDC050439 (assembly GCF_040655335.1). Classification (NCBI taxonomy): domain Bacteria; kingdom Bacillati; phylum Actinomycetota; class Actinomycetes; order Kitasatosporales; family Streptomycetaceae; genus Streptomyces; species Streptomyces sp. NPDC050439. The sequence goes on along the minus strand of NZ_JBFAJT010000018.1, from coordinate 34,179 downwards.
TTGAACTGCTCGCCGCGCTCCACGCGCGGCACCACGCGCACCAGGGCGTACTCGAAGACGTCCCGCTCGGTCGCTGTCACTGGGTGGCACCCTTCCGCTGCGGCCGGGGCAGCTGGATCCGCTCGTGGATGGTCTTGGCGCGCGGCAGCAATGCCGTCACATAGGCGCGGCGTACGGCGTCGGGGTCCTCGAAGCCCGGCTCGTCCACCAGCCACGCGTCGGGCACGTCGGCCGCGACGGCGGCGAGCAGTTCCTCGGTGACGAGGGGGGCGAGCTCGGCGGCGGCGGACGCGACGTCGGGGCCGAAGGGCGCGAGGGCGTGGTCGGAGGCGTCGTACGGCTTGGCGGCCGCCGTCTCGGCGGTACGCCAGTTGTGGTGCCAGATCATGCTCGCGCCGTGGTCGATGAGCCACAGCTCGCCGCCGGTCATGAGCATGTTCGGATTGCGCCAGGAGCGGTCGACGTTGTTGATGAGCGCGTCGAACCACACGACACGGCCGGCCTCGGCGGGGCCGACGTCGAAGGCGAGCGAGTCGAAGCCGAGCGCGCCCGAGAGGAACTCCATCCCCAGGTTCAGACCGCCGCTCGCCTTGAGCAGCTCCTGCACCTGCTGGTCGGGCTCGCCCAGGCCGAGCACGGGGTCGAGCCGGACCTGCGCCAGGCTCGGCACCCGGAAGCCGAGGCCGCGCGCCAACTGGCCGCAGATCACTTCGGCGACGAGGGTCTTGCGGCCCTGTCCGGCCCCGGTGAACTTCATGACGTACTGCGCGTACGTTCCCCCGTCGTCGACGGCCTCGACGAGGCCGGGGAGCGATCCGCCCTCCCGCAGGGGCGTCGCGTAGCGGACCGCGGTTACTTCGGTGAGCATTGCCCCAGGTTAATGCCGGTCCGAACTCGGTTCGCGCAAGAAGTGCTTGAGCGCTTGAACACGGCGGCCCGTGGTCTCGTACCACCGGGCATGACCATTTCGAAGGAATCCATGGGCCCGCCCTCCCGCCGTTCGGTCGTCGCCGCCGCGGGTGTCGTCAGCCTGGCCGCGGCCCTCGCGGCCTGCGGTGAGAGCGACGACGGTTACGGCTCCGACCAGGTGGACGAGCAGACGCCCGCCGAGGCCGATGCCCCGGCGGGAGCCGCCGGGGCCGCGCTCGCCAAGACGTCGGAGATCCCGGTGGGCGGCGGCAAGATCTTCAAGGACCAGGGTGTGGTGGTGACCCAGCCGACGGAAGGTGATTTCAAGGCCTTCTCGAACCGCTGCACCCATAAGCAGTGTCCGGTGACGAGTGTCGAGGGCGGCACCATCAACTGCCCTTGTCACGGCAGCAAGTTCTCCATCGCCGACGGGAGCGTGAAGGCCGCCCCGGCACCGAAACCGCTGCCCGCCGCCGAGATCAAGGTGGACGGGGACACGATCACGCTGGCCTAGGGCGCTTCCAGGTGGAGAGGATCTCCTCGGTGGTGGCGATGGTGGCCACCAGGGAGAGCGTGTTGCGGATCATCGCGGGTGCATAGTCGGAGGGGACTCCCGCGATGGCGTCCGACGGCACGACGGCGGTGTAGCCGAGGTTCACGGCGTCGAAGACGGCGTTCGGTATCGCCACGTTCGCCGACACACCGGTCACCAGGAGGGTGCGACAGCCCAGGTTGCGCAGCAACGGGTCGGCGTCCGTGCCGGCGAGGGGCGAAAGGCCGTGCAGCCGCCGCACGACGAGGTCCTCGTCGGCCACCTCGACGGGCGGCGCGATCCGCACGGCCCTGGTCCCGGAGAGCTGCTGCACGGGCAGCCGCCCGGCGGCACGGAAGAGGCGGGCGTTGCGGTTGGCCCCGCGACCGTCGGGACGGCGTTCGGCGACGGCATGCATCACCTGCACCCCGGCCAGGTGGGCGGCGGAGACGAGCCGCGCGACATTGGCGAGGCAGCCCGACGAGCGCGCCTCGTCGGCGAGTTCGGGCAGCGCGCTCTCCGTCCCCACCACCCCCTGCTGGCACTCGACGGTCATCAGTACGGTGGTGGCGGGATCGAGGAGTTCCCTGAGCTGTTCGTACGACGGCATCGCTCCCCCTGTCCGGGTCGCCCGGGCCGGTCGAGGCGGGCTGCGCCCGGGATGCGCGGAGGTTAGCCGCCATTGCGTCACGGCGGAAGAGACCGCATGCTTTCCTGACGCGAGAAACTGACGCTCAGTCAGTTCCCTTCGTGTGCCCACCTTTTCCACACGCGCGGGAGGACCGATGGCCGTCACACAGCGCCGGGGCCGCAGGATCATGATGTCGCCGGACGAGCTCGACGCCTACCTCGGCGCGGAACGCACCTGCCGGGTCGCGACCGTGTCCGGCGACGGCGCCCCGCACGTCAGCGCGCTCTGGTTCGCCTGGGACGGCACGTCCCTGTGGCTGTTCTCGATCACCCGCAGCAAGCGCTGGGCCGACCTGCGGGGCGATCAGCGGATCGCCGTGGTGATCGACTCCGGCGTGGAGTACGGGGAGCTGCGGGGCGTGGAGCTGTCCGGGTCGGCGGTCTTCGTCGCCGAGTCGCCGCGCATGGGCGAGCCCTGCCCCGAACTCGACGCCCCTGAGCGGCTGTTCGCCCAGAAGTACTTCGGGATGGACTCGATGCCGCACGACGGGAAGCACGCCTGGATCCGGCTCACCCCCGAGGCGATCACGTCCTGGGACTTCCGGAAGCTGACTGATCTGCCGGCCCGCCCTTGATCCTGTCGGTCCGGCCCTAGCGCAGCCCGGCCCCCGCCACCTGGAGCGCCTCCACCGCCGCCCTGATCGAGGGGCGGCGGTCGGCGTCCGCGCGCCACACCACGTACACATGCCGGCGCACCCGGTGGCGCACCGGAACGGTCCTGACCCCGGCCGGCATCGGATCGCGCCCCAACTGGGGCGCCACGCACACACCGAGACCCGCGGCCACCATCGCGAGCTGGGTGTGGTGCTCCTCCGCGCGGTGCGCGATCCGCGGCTCGATGCCCTTGGCGCGCAGCGTGAACATCAGCCACTCATGGCAGAACTCCCCCTCCGCCCACGCGATCCACTCGTCGTCCGCGAACTCCTCCAGGTCCACCTCCGCACGGTCGGCGAGGGGGTGCGCCGCGGGCATGGCGACATCGGCGGGGTCGTCCAGGAGGGGCGCCTTGACCAGACCTCCGGGCATCGGCAGCGGCTTGTTGTACCAGTCGAGGACGACCGCGAGGTCGATGTCGCCGCGCACCACGGCGGCCACGCCGTTCTGCGGCTCCATCTCCTGGGAGCGGACGCGCAGGCCGGGGTGTCCGGCCCGCAGGGCGGTGAGCGTGGCGGGCAGCAGGCCTCGCATCGCCGTGGGGAACGCGGAGATCCGCAGCTCGCCGACGGCCTTGCCGCGCTGCTCCTCCAGGTCGGACTGGGCGAGTTCCACCTGCGAGAGGATGCGCGCGGCGTGCTCGGCGAGCAGCCGTCCGGCATCGGTGAGGCGCACTCCGCGGCCGTTCTTGGCCAGAAGCTGCTGACCCACCTCGCGCTCCAGTTTGGTCATCTGCTGCGAGACGGCCGACGTCGTGACGTGCAGCCCGGCCGCGGCGCCGCTGACCGATCCGTGCCGGGCCAGTGCGTCGAGCGTGCGCAGGCGCTCCAGGTTCAACATGTAAGCGATGCTACGCGATACTGGGCAGCTAATTTCGCTTGTTCTACGAGGTCGCAGGCTTCAATGTGACGTACATGCGCGTCACCACCCCCCCTCCCGGCTCCACCATTCCTCCCGAGCCCCCCGCCGCCACATCCCCCACCGCTTCCGGCATCGCCGAACCGAAGCGCCGCCCCGCCCTCGGCTGGCGGCTCCGCTTCGGCATCCTCTCGCTGATCTGGGGCTTCAGCTTCCTGCTGATCAAGGTCGGCACGGAGGGGTACGCCCCCTTCCAAGTCACCCTGGGGCGCCTCCTGTTCGGCACAGCGGTCGTCGCGGCCGTCCTCGTCACGAAGCGCGAGCGGCTCCCGCGCGGGGCACGGACCTGGGCACACCTCACCGTCTCCGCGCTGCTGCTCAACGCCCTGCCGTTCTCGCTCTTCGCGTACGCGGAGCTGACGATCCCCTCCACGCTCGCCGGCATCTGCAACGCGACCTCGCCCCTGTGGGGCATGGCGCTCTCGATGGTCGCCCTCTCCGAGGACCGGCCGACGCGGCGCAGGGTCGCGGGGCTCGGCATCGGGTTCCTCGGCGTGCTCACGGTGCTCGGTGCCTGGCAGGGCTTCAGCGGCCTCGACCTGCGCGGCACGTCGCTGGCGCTGCTCGCCTCGCTGAGCTACCCGATCGGCTGGATCTACGTACGCCGCACCCTGGCCGGTTCCGGCCACTCGAACCTGTCGCTGACCGGCGCCCAGCTCCTTGTCGCGACCGTCGAACTGGCCGTCGTCACTCCGCTGTTCACGTCCCTGCCCACGCACTTCCCCGTCGTGCCTCTCCTCGCGATCGTGGCACTGGGTGCCGTCGGGACCGGCCTCGCCTTCCTGATCCAGTACGGCCTTGTCGCCGAGGTCGGTCCGACGACGGCGCAGATGGTCACGTACTTCGTGCCGGTCATCGCCACCGCGGCGGGCGTCGCCCTGCTCGGCGAGTCCCTGAGCTGGTCGACGCCGGTCGGCGCACTGATCGTCCTGGCGGGCGCGGCGCTCACCCAGTCAAGGCCGCGCGATCGCTCGCGGAAGCCCGCTCACTCGTAGCGCCGCGCGGGAGCGGGCCCGGGGGGGGGGGGGGGGGGGGGGGCGGCCCCCCCTCCATATGGGAGGCCCCCCCCGCGCGCCCGCAGAGGGCGCCGCCCGCCCCCCCCCCCCGGGCGCGCGGGGGGGGGGCGGCCGCGGGGGGCCCCCCGCCCCCCCCCCCCCCACCACTTCGATGTCCTCGTCCCCGAGCGTCGACACCGTGATCCGCACCCCGGGCCGCGCACCCATCCGGAAGCGGGCGCCGGGAGCGACGGCCCACCCCGCGTGCAGCAGCCTGGCGACCGCCCCGGTCTCGTCCGGCACGGGAATCCACACGTTCATGCCGCTGCGCCCGTGCGCCGTGACGCCCCGCCGGGCCAGCGCGGCGATCAGGGCATCGCGCCGCCTTCCGTACGAGGCGGCCACCGCACCCGTGTTCACCGCCCCCTCCGTCCACAGCCGCACGACGGCGCGCTGCGAGATGTGACTGACCCACCCGGGGCCGAGCCGTTGGCGCCCCTGGACGCGATCGACGGTGACGGCGTCACCGGTCAGCAGGGCCAGGCGCAGGTCGGGGCCGTAGGCCTTGGCCGTGGAGCGGATGAACGCCCAGCTGCGGGTCACGCCCGCCAGCGGGTGCAGCGGCAGATCGACGATGGCGTGGCCGTGGTCGTCCTCGACGAGCAGCACGTCCTTGTGCGCGGAGAGGACCTTGCGCAGCGCACGCGCGCGTGGGGCACTGATCGCGGCGCCCGTCGGGTTCTGCGCACGGTCGGTGACGATGAGCGCCCGGACACCACCGCGCAACGCGTTCTCGGTGTCGGCGGGCAGCGGCCCCTCGTCGTCGACACCCACCGGGACCGTCCGCAGACCGAGCACCGGCATCAGATCGAGCAGACTGCCCCAGCCGGGGTCCTCGACCGCCACCGCGTCACCGGGCTTGAGATGGGCGGCAAGGACCCGCTCGATGGCATCGAGGGAACCGGACGTGACGGCCACGGGACCGTCCGGCACGCCGTCCTCGTCGAGGGCCACGCGCGCGTGGCGGGCCATTTCGGGGTCCACGGCCTCCTCGCCGTACAGCACGGGACGCCGGTCGCCCTCCGCGGCCGCCGCCGCGAACACCTGGGCGAGCGACGGCAGCAGAGCCGTGTCCGGGTTGCCGTTCGACACGTCACGCACACCGGCAGGCACATCCACCCGGATCAGCTCACGCACCGTCGTCGCGGGCTTGGGGCGGATGCGGCTGCCGCGCCGCCCCGCCGTCTCGATGACGCCGCGTTCGCGCAGCGTCCGGTAGGCGGCGGCCACCGTATTGGGATTCACCCCGAGCCGTTCCGCCAACTCGCGCATCGGCGGCAGGAGTTGACCCGGCTCCAGGTCACCGCCGCCCACCGCGCGCTCCACGCTGGCAGCGATCTCGGCTGCGCGCCGGCCTTCGATCCGATACTCTCCTAGCACAAACGAGATTATGCACTAGTGCAATGGAGAATGCAATGAGCGTCGCATCCGAGTCCGGCATCGGGCCCGTCACCGGCACCAGCGCCGACACCGCCTCGTACGCGCCGACCGACCTCACCGTCCCCACCCGCGGCCGTGACCGCGCCGCGTACGACCAGGAACTGGTGCACGCGATACTCGACGAGGCGTACGTCTGCCACCTGGGGTTCGTGCGTGACGGCGCTCCGGTCGTCCTGCCGACGCTGTACGGCCGGGTGGGCGAGCGCCTCTACGTGCACGGCTCGACGGGTTCCCGGCCGCTGCGGATGGCGGCCGACGCCCGGCGCCAGGAACAGGACCCCGGTCTCGCGGTCTGCCTGACCGTCACGCACGTCGACGGCCTGGTCCTCGCCCGGTCGGCCTTCCACCACTCGATCAACTACCGCTCCGTGGTGATCCACGGCACCGCCCACCAGGTCATCGACCCCGAGGAGAAGCGGGCCGCCCTCGACGCGCTCGTCGACCACGTCGTGCCGGGCCGCTCCGCCGACTCCCGCCCCGCGAACGCGAAGGAGCTCGCGGCGACCGCCGTACTGAGCCTCGACCTCGCCGCGGTCTCCGCCAAGGTGCGCACCGGCGGCCCGAACGACGACCCCGAGGACATCGGCCTCCCGCACTGGGCCGGAGTAGTCCCGCTGCAGAAGTCCCACGCCCCACTCATCCCGTCCCCCGACCTGGCACCCGACATCGAGGCACCCGACTACTTGATCGAACTGTGACGCCACCCCACCCCTGCGGGGGGGGTGCCCCGCAGGGGGCGCGGGGAACGGCGCGCAGGGAAGCGCCCCTAAGGGGCGCGGGGAACTGCGCGGCCAACCCCCACCGGGCCCGCAGGGAAGGGTCGTCAAGGGGCGCGGGGAACTGCGCGAACAACCCCCACGGGCCGGCAGACGCAGCACGCAGCTCAGGAACCGGCCCCCGGCAAAGCCCCCGAGAGCCCCGCTACACCGGTTCCAGCTGCGGCTCCCGCACCCGCGCAGCAACCGTCTCCGCCACCGCAAGCCCCGTCACCGCCGCAAGCATCAGCAGAGTGCCGAGCACCGTCGACAAGGTCAGTTCCTCGCCGAGCAGCACCACCGCGATGACCGCCGCGCTCAGCGGTTCGAGGAGCGTGATCACCGAGACGGTCGCGGACCGGATGACCGCGGCGCCCGCGAAGTACAGGGCGTAGGCGACCGCCGTCGGGATCACCACGATGTACAGCAGGTACAGACCCATCCGCGCCGCCTCCGCGGTGTGCGGGACGAGCCCCTCCACCGCGGCGAGCGGCAGCAGGCAGACGGACACCACGGCGAACGACCAGACCGTCGTGTCGGACGCGTCCGCGCCGCCGTCCCGCCCCCACCACCGCGTGAGCAGCGTCATCGTGGCGTACGCGGCCGCCGAGAGCAGCCCCCACCCGACGCCCACCGGACGGACGCTCGCGCCACCGCCGCCGAGGACGAGCACCACGAGCCCGGCAAGCGCACCGGCCACCGCGACGACACCGCCGAGCCCGAGCCGCTCCCCCATGGTGAACCGCGCCCCGAGCGCGATGAGCACGGGCCCCGCCCCCATCGTGACCACCGTGCCGACCGCGAGTCCGGTCGACTCGACGGCCGCGAAGTAAGCGGTCTGGAACACGGCGAGGGCCACGCCGGTCGCCACGATCCGCGGCAGCCTGCGCCGCAACGGCGCGCCCGCGCCCGAGGCGGCACCGGCACCGGCACCGGCACCGGCACCGGCGGACCGTCGGCGCGCACGCAGCACACGGACGGCGAAGAGCAGCACGAAGCCGCCCGCGCAGCGCCAGAAGGACAGGCTGGCCGGTCCCATGTCACTGGCGTCGAAGACCAGCGCGGCGGCGGCACCGGCGGTGCCCCAGGCCGTACCGGCGACGATCAGATAGAAGAGGCCTCGTCCGACGGACAGGCCGGAGACAGCAGTCGACGTACTCGACACATTCGACACGTGAGTTCTCCGCAGAAAGAAAAAGAAGGTCCCTGGCTCCGTCTGCGGGCAGCGTCGTTCCACCCGGCAACCGCCGGGTGTGATCCGGGAAGTGCCCGCGCCTAAGCGGCCGGGGGCGGAAGAACGAGCGCGCGTGAATGCATGATCAACACCTTAGACAGCGGTACCGGTCGACGACAACCGCTCTTCCGCCCCCGGCCGACCACCCGCGGTGGGCCCCTCCGGGGGCTTGGTGGGCGCGGACGACTGGGCGATGAACGCCCCCGCGAGCACCACGGCACCCCCGATGATCTGCGGCGCCGACAGGTGTTCGCCCAGCAGGACCCAGGCGAGCACGGTGGCGATGACCGCTTCCAGACACGCCACGACGCCCGCCACCTGCGGCGAGAGCCGACGCACCGAGAGCACCCCGGTGACGTACGCCACGACGGTCGCGAGGAGCACGATCCAGGCGAGGAGCGCCCACGCGGGAACGGCCGAGCCGTCCATGTCCGCACTGCCCGCGAGCACCGACCAGTCCATGCCCCAGGGCCGCGCCACGACGGTCAGCACCACGGCGCCGATCAGCAGTCCGTACGCGATGACGCCGAGCGGGTCGGGAGCGTCGTCGCCCGCGTCGCTGCCCTGGTCGGACAGGACGAAGTAGCCGACCTGGCAGCACGCGGCGCCCAGCGCGAGCAGCAGCCCCACGGCGTCGAAGCTCAGCCCCGCCCACACCTCGACGACGCAGGCGAGCCCGCCGACCGCGAGCACCACGCCCACCGCGGCCGCGCGCGTCACGGGCCGCCGCTGCACGAAGCGCACCCAGCCGAGGACAAGGGCGGGCGCGAGGTATTCGACAAGGAGCGCGACCCCGACGGGGATACGGGATATCGACGCGAAGTAGAAGGCCTGGACACCGGCCACGGCGAGCAGGCCGAAGCCGAGGAGGAGCGCGGGCCTGCGAAGCAGCAGCCCGCGGTGCCGCCAGGCGACCGGCAGCATGACGAGGGCGGCGCCCGCCACCCGCAGCCACACCACGTGAAGCGGGTCGAGGCCCGCCTCGATCAGCGGCTTGGCCGCCACTCCCGAGCCACCGAAGGCGACCGCCGACACGAGGGCGAGCCCCAGGCCGACACCTCTCCCCCGGCTCAGCCCCGAGCCGGTCTGATTCCCCTGAGACGCTTGCACGGGCACATCATGACAGGAGGTGTCATGAGCGTCACCCCCGATAGGCCCTGTCTCAATCGGCGGACGTCTCCGCGTACGGATCAGCGGACGTCTCCGCATATCGATCGGCGAACGCGTCGGCCGGCGTCCCGGTGCGCGGGTCGCCCTCGATCCGCCGGAGTATCCGCTGCGCGTCGGCCCCGGCCCGCCCAAGCACCTCGACGGCGCGGCAGTCCGGATCGGCGACGAGCGCCGCGAGGAGGTCCACACCGAGGGCCTGCGGTTCGCCGCGGCGGTCGGCCCGCTCGATGGCCGCTTCCATGGCGGCGCTCGCGGACGGCGACCAGCCCGTCTCCTTCACGGGGCCCGAGTTGCTCTCCCGCACCACCGGCACCGTTCCGGAGTCCTCGACCGTCCCCTGCCACTGCAGGCCGTACCCGATGCTGCGCTGGACGAGATAGCCGAGCAGCCGGGCCACCTGCGCCCCCTGGTCGAAGGCGGCCCGCACCTCCGGGTCGGTCTCCAGGAGGGAGTGCAGCAGATGCGCGGTGTCGATCTGGCGGTCCCCGTCACGCACCGCACGCCGGCGCGCGCCGGCCACCACGGACGTCAGTGCGGCGCTCAGTCGGGAGTCGGTCTCTGCTCTGATCGGGCCGGGCTCGGCGCCCTGCGGGGTACGGCTTTGCACATCTTCCACCCCATCAGCCCCCGAGTGCGGCGTCATCGGCGGCGGGAAGCATCTTCGCGTCCGACACAGGTTGGGTACGCATGAGCGGCTTCTCCTCCTTACGGATGAGATCTGGCTGTTCTACCCCGAGGGGCGCGCGCCGCCTTGATTCGCGCCGGACACGCAACCACGGCGCACCGGTCACTCGTCTTTCGGGCATGGAGCGCAGGTGCTGGATGGTCGCGCTGCCGGCGATCGACGGCAGACAGTACGTGTACCGGGTGTACGCACCCGAAAACGCGCTGCCCGCCGACCTTTTCTGGGACGCCTGGCACTGCCACGACGAGGGCCCGTTCCCCAGGGCGTGCGATCTCTTCGACGCGGCGGTGATAAGCAGGGTGGGCTGACGCCGGCCTGCGTGACCGGCGCCGCCCGCGCCCTACGCGGGCCGCGTCCCGATGACGACCGTCGCGTACATCTCCTCGTCGCTCACCGACCGCGGCACAAGGCCTCCCTCGGCGACCGCCTCCATCGCGTACGGCACCTGTCGCTCGCTCGTCTCGAACAGCAGGCTGCCGCCGGGAGCCAGCCAGTGGGCCGCGTCGGCCGTCACCCGCCGCAGCACGTCGAGACCGTCCGCCCCGCCGTCGAGCGCCACCCGCGCCTCGTGGACACGGGCTTCCGGCGGCAGCAGACCGACCTCTTCGGTGGGAACGTAGGGGACGTTCGCCAGCAGTACGCCGACACGGCCACGGAGGGCGTCCGGCAACGGCTCGTAGAGATCGCCCTCGTAGACCCGTCCCCCCACGTCGGCGACGTTGCGGCGTGCGCAGCGAACGGCGGCGGGGTCGATGTCGGCGGCGTGCAGTTCTATCCCGTCGACCGCGGCGCCGAGCGCGGCCCCGAGCGCCCCCGAGCCGCAGCACAGGTCGACGGCGACGGCGCCGGGCGCGGCAAGGGCGGTGGCCTGCCGCACGAGGAACTCGGTGCGCCTGCGCGGCACGAAGACCCCCGCATCCACGGCGATCCGCAGACCGCGGAACTCCGCCCAGCCAAGGACGTGTTCGAGGGGATGACCGATGACGCGCCGCTCCACCATGGCGGCGAGTTCGGCGGGGTCGCGCGCGGTGTCGACGAGCAACTCCGCCTCGTCCTCGGCGAAGACGCACCCGGCGGCGCGCAGCCGGGTGACGACGGCGGAAGGGATGAGGGCGGTCATGGGCGATGACGCGGAAGACGAGAAGGATGAAGCCGACATGCGAAGAGAAACCTTTCGGGACGCCTTGTGGGGCTCCCTCGGTCACCTATGCCGGGTGAACCGCGCGGTCGCGAAGGGGGAGCACCCGACCTGCTGCTGCGGTAATGGGTCTCACCTCCTGGGTCCGTCTTCCCGCGTCCGTCGCGAGGATGGCCACAGTACCTGACCTGCTCGCGGACGACATCGCAGGAGCGTCCAGCGCATCTGACGGTTCATCAGTGTTGAATGTTCCGGGCCCTGCGGCTACGTTCCGCGACACCGTAGCTGCGCCCCGCCGCAGCGCCCGAAGAAGAGGGGTCGTCGCATGGCCGAAGTCAGCGCGGAAGCACGGATCGAGGCGCCCGCCGAGAAGGTCTGGGCCCAACTCACGGACTTCTCCTCGTACGGCGAGTGGAACGCCACGCACACGAGTTTCCCGAAGGGCGCTCCCACCACGCTGGAGGAGGGCGGCACGTTCGAGGAGAACATGAAGCTGATGGGCTTCCCCGCCGAGGTCAACTGGACGGTCGAGGAGCTGACGAGCGAGCGCACGCTGGCGATCAAGGGCAAGGGCCCGATGGGCGTCACGGTCGGCACCCGCTACTCCCTCACCCCCGAGGGAAACGCGACGCTCGTACGCATCGACGGCGAGTTCACGGGCGCGGCGGTGTCCCTGATGGCGGGCAAGCTCAAGGATTCGGCGACGGCGGCCCTGAACGAGTCGCTGCGGAAACTGGCGGGCTTGGTGACCTGAGCCGCCCCCGCACATCCACCCCGCCTGCCCCTCCGACACACGAAGAGGCGCCCCACACGTGAAGTGCGGGGCGCCTCAGCGGCAATGGGGATCGCCGACCCCCACCACCTCAGTCCTCATCGGCGAGGATCAGGTACAGCTTCTTGCGGGCGTCGTTGATGACGGTGACAGCCTTCTCGCGCTGCTCCTTGCTGCCGGTCTTCCAGACCTGGCCGAACGCCTCCATCAGGCCGAAACCGGCCTGCCGGATCTCGCTCAGCGCCTCCCAGTCGACCCCGCGCCCGGCCTCTTCCCAGGGCGCGTCAGGACCTTCGTCGGCCGCGGTGCGACCGGCTTCGGTGAGCGAGAAGAGCTTCTTGCCGCCCTCGCTCGCGCTGCTGATCAGGCCCTCGTCCTCCAGGAGCTGGAGGGTCGGGTAGACCGAACCGGGGCTGGGCTTCCATGCCCCGCCGCTGCGCTCGGCGATCTCCTGGATCATCTCGTAGCCGTGCATCGGCCGGTCCTTGAGGAGAGCCAGGATCGACGCGCGTACGTCACCGCGCCTCGCCCTGCCTCGCGGACCGCCCCTGCCGCCGCGACCGCCCCAAGGGCCGCCGGGCCCACCGGGACCGCCGAAGCCGGGCCCAAAGGGACCGAACGCCGCGCGCCGCCCCTCGAAACCGCCGCGACCCTCGTGACCGGGGCCGCACTTTCCGCGTCCGTGCTCGTGTTCGTGACCGTGGGAACGCATGACAACCACTTCTCTTCCTGTGCATCTCGTAGGTGATCTATCGCGCCATCGTTGATCAGTCGCGATGCCTCAACGATATATCGGGAGCAGTCGTATGGCAAGCCCCCTTGCGAAGGGGGCCAGTCGCCCCGCCCCGCACTGTCGACGGGTTCGTCACCGGTCCGCATGTCTCCCGCGAGCAGCAGCTGGGTGACGGCGGACTGCCTCTGCACCAGTGGCTGCACCAGCCGGACCCACGCGACATCGGCCTGCTGGAGGAGATGCGCGGAGACGGTACGGGCCCCGTCCGTCTTCACCTTCGTCACCGACGGCATCCACGGCGCGGTGGCCCGGGCGAAGGCGGCCGCAGGCGGCAAGGCGGTCGCCGCGCACGACGCGAGCGCGGTTCAGCAGTGCATCGCGGCCGCGCTGCTTGACGAGATCCAGATCCACCTGGCCCCGGTTCTGCTGGGCGGCGGCACTCGGCTGTTCGAGCACTTGGGCGGCCGGTACCGGCTGAAGCGCACGCAGGTGATCGAGACGGCCCACGCCACCCACCTGAGGTTCAGCGTGCTCCGCTGACCGGCGCGGGGTGGTCGACCACCCCGGTGAAGCCATCGACGCCAATCGAGTCCACCCACCCCCGATTGGCCTTGTCCCACCCCCGCATTGGCCCGCTAGCGTCATATGTATGCCGACTTCTCACCGCATCCGCATCGTCGACGCCTTCACCGATCGGCCCTTCTCGGGCAACCCCGCGGGCGTTCTCCTCCTCGACGCCTTTCCCGATGACGCCTGGCTGCAGAACGTGGCCACCGAGGTCAATCACGCCGAGACCGCCTTCGCGCACCGCCTCCCCGCGGGCGGCGAGGCGGACTGGGCGCTGCGGTGGTTCACGCCCGCCACCGAGGTCGACCTCTGCGGCCACGCCACCCTCGCCACCGCCCACGTACTGCAGGTCACCGGCACCGCCGAAGGCCCCGTACGGTTCGCCACCCGCAGCGGCGTCCTGACCACGACCGCGCACGCCGACGGCACCGTCACCATGGACTTCCCGACAGCCCCGCTCACCCCGGTCGAGGTTCCCGACGGCGTGGCGCAGGCACTCGGCGCCGAGCCGCTCGCGGTGTTCGACGCCGGGGCGAACCTCGGCGACCTGCTGGTGGAGCTCGCCGACGAGAAGACGGTGCGCGCCCTCACCCCGGACCACAAGGCCCTCATCCGGCACTCCGAGCGCGGCATCATCGCCACCGCACAGGCCGAAGACCCCGCCCGCGGCTACGACTTCGTCTCCCGCGGCTTCTTCCCGCGCGTCGGCATCGACGAGGACCCGGTGACCGGCAGCGCCCACACGGCCCTGGCCCCCTTCTGGTCGGAGCGCCTGGGCCGCACGGAACTCACCGGCCTGCAGGCCTCGGCCCGCAGCGGCTTCGTCCGTACGGAGCTGCGCGGCGACCGCACCCTCCTGACGGGCCGCGCGGTCACCGTCATCGAGGGCGACCTGTATGCCTGACGTGACTGTCCTGACGTGACTGTGGGGACGTACGACCCAGCCTTCGTACGTCCCCACAGTGCTGCCCGCCGACCGCCCGCCCTAGGGCGTCGGCAGCCACCCCACCTTCCCCGCAAGCAGCGAGTACCCCACGAACGCCCCGATATCCAACAGAGAATGCGCCACCACCAGTGGCCCGACCCGCCCCCACCGCCGGTACAGGAGCACGAAGACCACACCCATCGCCATGTTCCCGATGAAGCCGCCGATGCCCTGGTAGAGGTGGTAGGAGCCGCGCAGCACCGAGCTGCCGACCAGCGCGGCCATCGGCGTCCACCCCAACTGGCCGAACCTGCGCAGCAGATAGCCGACGACGATCACTTCCTCGAGGACCGCGTTCTGCACGGCGGACAGCACGAGCACCGGGTACTTCCACCAGACGTCGGGCAGATCCTCCGGCACCACCGTCAGGTTGAACCCGAGCCCGCGCGCCGCCAGATAGAACGCGATGCCGGTACTGCCGATCACCGCGGCGATCGCCGCCCCGCGCCCCAGGTCCGGCCACGGCCGGCTCCGGTCGAAGCCGATCGAACGCAGCCCCGCACCCTCCCGGATCAGGAAGTGCGCGACCAGCGCCACCGGCACCAGCGCGGTCGAGATCCCGAACAACTGCCACGCGAGATCAAGCCATGGCCGCCCCGGAGCGGCCGACGCGTTCATGGTCGCCGCCTGGTCCTTCAGACCACCCGGTCTGGTGACCGATCCGACAAAGCTGATCAGCGCGGACACACCGCTCGCGCCCAGTGAGAGCGCCAGGACGAGCAGCGTCTCGTCCCTCAGGATCCGTCGCGATGGCCCCTCGCCCCGAAAAGAACCGGCCAACGGCCCGGACTCCGCTTGCACTCCGCCTCCAGTTGAGTAATCCCGCCTCATCCCCATCCCCGCCCCGCTAGGGTCTCGAAAGAAGTTACGAAGATCGTGCGCGACAGGCCGAGGGGGACGGACGCCGACTGCGGTCATGCCACCCCCTCTTTCCTTGCTTCATCACTCAAGGAGGGGCACCACCGCCATGGGACGTCACAGCTTGCCCGATGAGTACGGGACGGACGCACCCGACCCTCGGCCACGCACCCGCGGCCGCACCGTGGGCATCGCGACGGCACTCGTCCTGACCGTCGCGGCGGGCACGGCGGTCGCGGTCCGCAGCGACCTGCTGAGCTTCGGCGGCACGTGCCGCGAGGACACGGTGGAACTGGACGTCGTGGCCGCCCCCGACATCGCCCCGGCCCTGCGCGCGGCCGCCGACGACGCGCGCGAGAAGGAGATCACGTCGGACGGGGCCTGCATCGACGTACGGGTGAGCGCCCGTGATTCCTACAAGGTCGCCGACGAACTGCGGACGGGCAAAGGCACTCCGGCGTACGACGTGTGGGTGCCGGACTCCGAACTGTGGGTGCAGCGCGTGGGCCTGGGCGGCAAGCAGGACAGGGTCTCGCCCGCGGGGCACATAGCCTCATCGCCGGTTGGCATGGCCATGGTCCCCGCCGCCGCCGAGACGTTGGGCTGGCCCAAGAAGACGTACAGCTGGCCGGAGTTGACCGGCGCGGCGATGAAGGGCGACAAGCTGCGGCTCGGCGCCGCCGATCCCGCGCGCAGCGCGACCGGCCTGCTCGCGCTCACGAAGCTGAGCGCGTCGGCGAAGAAGGCGGGCGGCAAGGACGGCGACACCCAGGCGGCCGCGATGGCCAAGGCACTGTCCGCGCGCACGTCCGACAGCGACGGCCAGCTCCTGGACACCCTGGCCCGCGACTCCTCGGGCACCGAACAGGGCAATCCGCGCCGCAACCACGCGCTGATCCTCTCCGAGCAGGCCGCGTTCAAGCACAACGCGACGGCGGGCGAGGAGAACAGCCTGGACATGTTCTATCCGAAGGACGGCTCACCGCGCCTCGACTACCCCTACACCCTGGTCCAGGAGGACGAGCTGTCCACGGACCAGAGCCGCGCGGCCCTGCGCTTCATGACCCTGTTCAGCGATGAGGCGGGCCGCGCGATCCTGGAGAAGCACGGCTTCAGGACCGGCGCCGACGCCCCCTCGGAGAGACTCGTCACGGCGGCCGGCGGGCGCACTCCCCAGCCGTACGGCGACGAGGCCAGCGAGCCGCCCTCCGAGAAGGACCTCCAGGAGACGCTCGGCATGTGGACGATCACCGTCCAGAGCGCCCGGATCAGCACGGTCGTCGATGTCTCGGACTCCATGGGCGAGTTCGTGCCGGGCCGGGGCCAGACCCGGATGGAGGTCACCAAGTCCTCGCTGCTCCAGGCGCTCGCGGGGTTCACCGACGAGGACGAGATCGGCCTCTGGGAGTTCGCCACCCTCCTGGACGGCGAACGCGACTACCGCAAGCTCGTGCCCACCGAACGCCTGGGCGACCGCAAGGGCGAGGGCACCCAGCGGGACAAGGTCTCCGAGGCCTTCGGCGACCTGGCCCCCATCCCGGGCGGCGCGACCGGTCTGTACGACACCACGCTCGCGGCGTACAAGGAGGCCACGTCCACCTACGCGCGCGGCAAGTTCAACGCGCTCGTGGTCCTCACGGACGGCGCGAACCAGGACCCCGGCTCCATCGCGCGCAGCAACCTCATCGCGCAGCTGGAGGACCTCTCCGACCCCAAGCGCCCGGTGCCACTCATCGCCATCGCGGTCGGTCCGAACGCGGACAAGGAGGAGGTCGTGCAGATCGCGGAGGCGACCGGTGGATCGGGCCACCAGGTCGACGACCCGGCGCAGATCCACGCGGTCATCCTCAAGGCCATCATGGAGGCGGGCAGCCACGGCTGAGCCCGCCCCCGTCCTCCTCAGCTCAGGACCGCCGGCGCCGGCAGCCCCACCGGCCAGGTGTGCACCGGGTCGCCCGCGTGCATCAGCTCGGCGTAGCGCCGGGTGGTCGCGGCGAGGGCGGCCTCGCGTTCGAGCCCGGTCTCCAGGGCCTGGTGGTAGGTCGCCGCCTGCCAGGACGCCCCGTTCACCCGGCGCCTGCACCGCTCCTCGATGACCCCGAGGTAGAAGTCCCGGTCGGCGGGCTCCACGCCCCACGCGTCGAGCCCGGCCGCGGCCAGCGGCAGCAGCTCGTCGCGTACGAGGGCGACCGCGGGCACCTCCACGAGCCCGCCCGACCTGCCCCGCCGCGGCCACTGAAGGCGGGCCTCGATGCCGTCGCGGCACGCGGTGTCGAAGTTGCGGGCGGCGGCGTCGAAGGGCAGCCGGTTCCACACGGGCCGGGGTTCCTCGGCGAGGGCGCGTACGACGCCGTAGTAGAAGGCGGCGTTGGCGATGACGTCGGTGACGGTGGGGCCGGCGGGCAGGACGCGGTTCTCCACCCGCAGGTGCGGGACGCCGCCCGCGATGCCGTACACGGGGCGGTTCCAGCGGTACACGGTCCCGTTGTGCAGGACGAGTTCGGCGAGCTGCGGCACCCGGCCGTCGTCGAGCACCGCCAGCGGGTCCTCGTCGTCCACGAGGGGAAGCAGCGCGGGAAAGTAGCGCAGGTTCTCCTCGAAGAGCTCGTACGCGTCGCTGATCCAGCGCTCGCCGAACCAGGTCCGCGGCCGCACGCCCTGCGCCTGGAGTTCGGGCGGGCGGGTGTCGGTGGACTGCAGGAACAGCGGGGGCCGCGACTCGCGCCACAGCTCACGGCCGAACAGGAACGGCGCGTTGGCGCCGACGGCGACCTGCGCGGCGGCCACGGCCTGGGCCGCGTTCCATACATCGGCGAACCTGCCCGGGGTGACCTGGAGGTGCAGCTGCACCGAGGTGCACGCCGCTTCGGGCGCGATCGACGCGGACGTACAGGTGAGCCGCTCCACGCCCTGGATGTCCAGGACGAACTCCTCGCCGCGCGCGGCGACGATCTGGTCGTTGAGCAGCGCGTAGCGGTCGACGTCGGAGAGGTTTCCCGAGACCAGGTCGTGGTGTGCGAGGGTCGGCAAAATGCCGATCATCACGATCCCGGCGTTCACCTCGTTGGCTTTTCGGTGCGCATAGGCGAGGCCGGTGCGCAACTCCTCGGCAAGGCGGTCGAGAACACGTCCGCCCAATCGGTGCGGCGCGATATTGACTTCAAGATTGAACATTCCGAGTTCCGTCTGGAAGTCCCGGCTGGCGATCCGTTCGAGAACTTCGGCATTCAGCATTCTCGGCATGCCGTCGGGCCCCGCGAGATTCAGTTCGATCTCGACGCCCATCAGATTCTTGGGCCGGTCGAACCGCTCCTCGTCCAGGAGCCTCCGCAGTCCCGTCAGGCACTCCTTGAGCTTGTTTCTGTACCGGCGCCGCTCGGCCAGATCAAACGATCCTGCTACGACCTTCTCCCCCATCGAAGCGTCCCCTCCTCGGATGGGCAGCCAATGATCCGGCCGCTGTGTCTCGGTGGATGATGCCCTGCAATGTGATCGATAACGCCCCGCACATGCCCCTGGCCCAGTACGCTTGACGCCAAGTCCGGGCGGCACATTCACCGGGCATGGGGTGCGCCGGGGAATCCTCGCACCGACGCCTGGTGAAAAACACCGACGAGAATCGGCCGACCGCTTCGGGGAAGGCGTCCGAGGTCAAACGTCCGGACTCTTCCAGAATCGGGTTAAAGCCCGCAAAATGGCGACCGGATAACGCCTTGCAGGCAATATCGGGTGCGGTTAGACGAAACACTGCCTGAACACGTGTCGTATAAACTCCGCGAACGAGGCAGAGAGTTGGCGCTCGCGGTCCCCAGCCCCCGCCCCTCTGGCCCCGGAGCAGACAGCGACGTCCGCACCTGTCCTCGTTCCACCGTGCCTGTCGAATGAGAGAGGCGACCCATCATGCCGCTGCAAGTCCCCCCGGCTCCCGCGCCCGCCCTGCGCAGCGTCCTCGCGGCACTAGGTTCACCCACCGCCGTACGCGAAGCCCGCACCCCGTCCCTGCGTGCCGCGCAGGGACCCGTCAGCCCCGAACTCCCGTTGCCCGTCCACGTACTTGACCGGATCACCCCGTCGGGCACCGCGCCCACCCGGCTCGCGGGGTGGCGCTTCATGATCCGCGCGGGCGAACGGGCCGTCGCCGCGGCGGACACGATGCTGACGCCTGACGGGTGGACCTTCTCGCACTTCTTCGAAGGTCCGTACATAGCGTCCACGGAACGCGCCCTTCGTCATGCCGAAGCGATGCCAATGCCGTACCAACCACGACTGTTGTCCGTACCCGAGCTTTACATGCTGACACTCTGGTTGCACGGCGACTGCACAGCGGACGGCGCGGGCGGCCATCTCGCGCCCTCGGACGTCCTCGTGCCCCTCGCGCCCGCGCCTCCGGGCATCGCGGCGCACCACCCGCACCGCGCCGCGGAACTCCTGAAGGTCCTCACACACCGGATGACCCCGGCACCGCTGCTCGGCTCGCCCGCCTGACCTCGCCGTACGTCTCCGTGCCCCGCCGCCGTCCAGGCCGCGGGGCTCGGCGCGTGATGTGCCCATACGGACTAGCCCGGTATGACCACCCCGAACCACCCGAAGAGACAGTGCAGTTGGGCTGAACCGTCCGGGCGGGTGATACGTCATTAAGCAGTAAGAAGCGCTGCCGCTAAATCCCTGCGGATTGACGCCCGTAGGGCAACACTGGGAACGGACCGACTCAACGGGGGGCGGCCATGAACACCGCATCGAGCCGCAAGGCAGACGTCACAGCCATCACATCGCAGCGAAAGAACCCATCCATGTGCCAGCACCAACCACCGTGCCCGACAGCCGACTCCGCAGACCGGGAAGCCGCGCTCCTCATGGCGAGCCACCCGGAGCAGGGCTGGAGCCTGCTGTGCAACGGCGTCCTCCTCTTCGAGGACACCGGTGAGCTGCTGCCGGACGGCCAGATCATCGCCCCGCATCGACCGCTGGTGACCGCGGCCTGAAGCGACGGCAGCACGGCACGGACAACAAGGAAAACAAAGGGGCCGACCCGGAGAGACAAACCTCCGGACCGGCCCCCACGCATGTGCGGGACTCGATATCAGTCCTCGTACGCATCCAGCGGCGGGCAGGAGCAGACCAGATTCCGGTCGCCGTACGCCTGGTCGATGCGGCGCACCGGCGGCCAGTACTTGTCTGCGGCCACCACGCCGGCCGGGAACACGGCCTCCTCGCGGCTGTACGCGTGCTCCCACTCACCGCCGAGCGCCGCCGCGGTGTGCGGGGCGTTGCGCAGCGGGTTGTCATCGGCGGGCCAGTCGCCGCCGACCTTCTCGATCTCCGCGCGAATGCTGATCATCGCCTCGCAGAACCGGTCGATCTCGACCAGGTCCTCGCTCTCGGTCGGCTCGATCATCAGCGTTCCCGCGACCGGGAACGACATGGTCGGCGCGTGGAAGCCGTAGTCGATGAGCCGCTTGGCGATGTCGTCGACGCTGACACCGGTCGCCTTGCTCAGCGGGCGCAGATCGATGATGCACTCGTGCGCGACGAGCCCGCCGGGACCGGTGTAGAGCACCGGGTAGTGCGGCTCCAGACGCTTGGCGATGTAGTTCGCGGAGAGCACGGCGACCTGCGTGGCGCGCTTGAGTCCCTCACCGCCCATGAGGCGTACGTACGCCCAGGAGATCGGCAGGATGCCGGCCGAGCCCCACGGCGCGGCGGAGATCGGACCGACGCCGGTCTCGGGTCCCGCGGCGGGCTGCAGCGGGTGGTTGGGCAGGTACGGCGCGAGGTGCTCGCGCACGCCGACCGGGCCGACGCCGGGGCCGCCGCCGCCGTGCGGGATGCAGAAGGTCTTGTGCAGGTTCAGGTGCGAGACGTCGCCGCCGAACTTGCCGGGCTGGGCGAGACCCACCAGGGCGTTGAGGTTCGCCCCGTCGACGTACACCTGGCCGCCCGCCTCGTGCACCTGGGCGCAGATGTCGGCGACGTGCTCCTCGAAGACACCGTGCGTGGACGGGTAGGTGATCATGAGCACCGACAGCTCGTCGCGGTGCTTCTCGATCTTGGCGCGCAGGTCGTCTATGTCGATCTCGCCGTCGTCGCTGGTCTTGACGACGACGACCTTCATGCCGGCCATGACGGCGCTCGCGGCGTTGGTGCCGTGCGCGGAGGACGGGATGAGGCAGACGGTGCGCTGGTCGTCGCCGTTGGCGCGGTGGTAGCCGCGCACGGCGAGCAGTCCGGCGAGCTCGCCCTGCGAACCGGCGTTGGGCTGCAGCGAGACCTTGTCGTACCCGGTGACCTCGGCGAGCCGCTCCTCCAGCTCACGGATGAGCGTCAGATAGCCCTGCGCCTGCTGGGCAGGCGCGAAGGGGTGCAGCTGCCCGAACTCGGGCCAGGTGACCGGCTCCATCTCGGTGGTCGCGTTGAGCTTCATGGTGCAGGAGCCCAGCGGGATCATGCCGCGGTCGAGCGCGTAGTCGCGGTCGGCCAGCTTGCGCAGGTAACGCAGCATGGCGGTCTCGGAGCGGTACTGGTGGAAGACGGGGTGCGTGAGGTACTCGTCGCCGCGCAGCAGCGCCGCCGGGAGCGAGTCAGCGGTCTCGGCGTCGAGCGCCTCGATGTCGCCCTCGACCCCGAACGCACCCCAGATCGCCGTCAGTTGCTTGCGCGTGGTGGTCTCGTCGCAGGCCAGGGAGACGTGGTCGGCGTCGACCTGGTGGATGTTGACGCCACCCTCGCGGGCCGCGGCGACGAGCGCCTCGGCCTTTCCGGGCACCCGCACGGTCAGCGTGTCGAAGTACGCGCCGTGCACGACCTCGACGCCGCCCGCGGTGAGCCCCGCGGCGAGCACGGTCGCGTAGCGGTGGGTACGCCGTGCGATGGCCTTGAGGCCCTCGGGCCCGTGATAGACGGCGTACATTCCGGCCATCACGGCGAGCAGCACCTGAGCGGTACAGATGTTGCTGGTGGCCTTCTCGCGGCGGATGTGCTGCTCACGGGTCTGCAGCGCCAGCCGGTAGGCCTTGTTGCCGTCCGCGTCCACGGAGACACCGACGAGCCGCCCCGGCAGGCTGCGCGCGAACTTCTCGCGCACCGCCATGTAACCGGCGTGCGGACCGCCGAAGCCCATCGGGACGCCGAAGCGCTGCGTCGTGCCGACGGCGATGTCGGCGCCGAGCTCACCGGGCGAGGTGAGCAGCGTCAGGGCAAGCAGGTCGGCGGCGACGGAGACGACGGCACCGAGCTCGTGCGCCTGCTCGATGAGCGGCTTTATGTCACGTACGGCACCGGAGGCGCCGGGGTACTGGATCAGCACGCCGACGACACCGCGCTCGGCGACCTCGGCCGGGATGCCCTCGCTCAGATCGGCGACGACGACCTCGACACCGGTCGGCTCGGCGCGGGTCCGGATCACGGCGATGGTCTGCGGCAACGCGTCGGCGTCGACGAGGAAGACGCCGTCCTTGACCTTGCCCATGCGCCGCGAAAGGGCCATGGCCTCGGCCGCCGCGGTCCCCTCGTCAAGGAGCGACGCACCGGAGGTGGGCAGCCCCGTCAGCTCGGCGACGACGGTCTGGAAGTTGAGCAGCGCCTCAAGACGCCCCTGGGAGATCTCGGGCTGGTACGGCGTGTAAGCGGTGTACCACGCGGGGTTCTCCATCACGTTCCGCAGGATCACCGGCGGCGTGAAGGTCCCGTAGTAGCCGAGTCCGATCATGGAATCGAGGACCTGGTTACGGTCGGCGAGGGAGCGCAGCTCGGCGAGCACCTCGGCCTCGGAACGCGCGCCGGGCAGGTTCAGCGCCTCGGCGTTCTTGATCACATCCGGCACGGCGGCCGCGGTGAGCTCGTCGAGCGAGCCGTACCCGACCTGCGCGAGCATCTTGGCCCGTGCTTCCACATCGGGACCGATGTGCCGCTGCTCGAAGGGAATGCCCTGTTCGAGCTGGGAGAGCGGGATACGAGGTGTGGCGGTCATTGCGGAGGCCTCCTGGTCTGACGCGACCTGCGAGGGGCACCACGGCGCGGGTACCCGGACGGCCTCCCCCTCTGTCATCTCAACCTGAGAGTTTCACCGGTCCGTGCCCCAGGAGAGGCGCCGTACCGGCTTTCACCGTCGGTGAGGAAGGGGACCGGACGTGCCCGCCCGACGCCCGCCCTACTTTCCAGAGTGACCTCGTCCGTGCGGTACAGGGGCCTGAGAGATTCCGGGGAGGAGTTGCTCCTTCGGCGCCTCCGGAGTGTCAACCGGAGAGCTCTCCCGCACAGGGTCAGCAGCCAAGCGCCAGCCTACCAGCGAGGACCGTGACCGTTCCCTCGAGTGGCCACCTGCCCCGAAGTGCTCTTTCGTAGTGATTGCGAACGAACGAGGATGAGTTAAGCCCCACTTCGACAAGCCTCGACCAGTTGGAGGGCCCGTGCAGACCGACATCGATCCGCGCAATTTGATCGGCCGGAAGGCGTTCGACCGGAACGGGGCCAAGATCGGCACGATCGACGAGGTCTATCTCGACGACGCCACCGGCGCCCCGGAGTGGGCGGCCATACGCACGGGCCTGTTCAGCCGGGACACCTTCGTCCCCCTGGAACCGAGCGAGCTCAGGAACGACGGCACCCTGCACATCCCCTTCGAGCGCTCACTGATCAAGGACGCCCCGGATTTCGGTGTGGGCCGCCACCTCTCCCCCGAACAGGAACTGCAGCTCTACCACCACTACGGCCTGGACATCACGCCCCCGCCCTCCACATCACCGCCGGACAAGGACTTCGGCAACATCGCGGGGCAGGAGAACACCTGACACCCCCCTGACACCCCCGGCGTCACCGAGGCTCCACCGCCTCGGGGGCCGCCACCAGGGGCAACGGCTCGGCGGGCTCGAGCGCCGGGTCATCCGTACGGAACGTCCGCACCCGCCCCGGCACCGACGATTCCGGCGTCTCGAAGCGAACCGTGACCCGCCCCAGGCCACTGCCCTGCACCCACCCGTGCCCGTACTCGGCGTGCCGCACGTCGTGCCCGGCGGCCCACCGCCGCTCGGCGGGAACGGCCGGCTCCGTCACCGTCTCGGCCACGGCCTGTGCCGCGGCCTCCCCGGCCCGCTCCTCCTCGGCCTCCTGCTGCGTCTCCAGGGCCTGCGCGGCCTCCGCCCGGGCTTCGGCCTGAGCCTGGGCCTGCGCCTGCGCGAACAGGTCCTCCTGCGTGTAGTCCGCGAGCCCCGTGACGCCCACCCCGAGGAGCCGCACCCCTCCGGTGGTGTCCACGGCCTCCAGAAGCCGCGCGGCGGCCTCACGCACCACCCCGGGGTCGTCCGTGGGCCCACGCAGCGTCTCGGACCTCGTCAGCGTCGAGAAGTCGAACCGCCGCACCTTCAGGACGATGGTCCGCCCCGAGTGCCCGGCCGCCCGCAGCCGCTCCACACACCGCTCGGCGAGCCGCGCGACCTCGCCCCTGACCCGGACCCGGTCATGGATGTCCACGTCGTACGTGTCCTCGACACTGACCGACTTCGATTCCCGCTCCGCCACCACGGGCCGCTCGTCCCGCGCCAGCGCCATCGCGTACAGCGCGCTGCCGTGCGACTTCCCCAGGAGCCGTACGAGCTCGTCCTCGCCCGCCTCCGCGATCTCCCCCACCGTCGTGATCCCGCCCCGCCGCAGATGGTCCCCGGTGGCAGGACCGACGCCGGGCAGGGTCCGCACCGACATCGGGGCGAGCAGGTCCCGCTCGGTGCCCGGCACTATCAGCCGCAGCCCGTCGGGCTTGGCCTCCTCCGAGGCGATCTTCGCCAGCATCTTGGACGCGGCGAGCCCGACCGACCCCGCGAGCCCCGTCACCGCCTTGATGTCCGCGCGCAATCGCTCGCCCACCTCCAGCGCGGACGCCTGGTCGTCGGCCACCCCGCCCGCCTCCAGGTCGACGAAGGCCTCGTCCAGACTGAGCGGCTCCACCAGCGGCGACAGCTCCCGCAACAGCGTCATCACCTGGTCGCTGATCTCGCGGTAGAGCCCGAAGCGGGGCACGAGATAGGCGGCATTGGGCGCCAGGCGCCGCGCCTGCCCCATCGGCATCGCCGAGTGCACACCGAACTTCCGCGCCTCGTACGAGGCGGTGGCCACCACGCCCCGCGGTCCGAGCCCGCCCACGACCACGGCTTTCCCGCGCAGACTCGGCTTCGCGGCCTGCTCCGCGGACGCGTAGAAGGCATCCATGTCGAGGTGCAGGATCGTGGGCGCGGTTCTCACATCTCCGATGCTGCCTTACGCCACTGACAACGCGGCCTCACACGGCTCTGTTGCGCCGCCTCGCGAGCTCATCGGCGGGGTTCTGGCGCACCAGCGTCTCCCCGGTGTCGATCCGCTCCCCGTGCAACTGGGAGAGAGCCCCCTCCACGTCCCGCCACACGACACCCACGGCGATCCCGAAGATGCCCTGGCCGCCCTGGAGCAGGTCGTGGACCTCGTCGGGCGACGTGCACTCGTAGACCGTCGCGCCGTCGCTCATGAGCGTCATCCGCTCCAGGTCCTGGAAACCGCGGTCACGCAGATGCTGGACCGTGGTCCGGATGTTCTGCAGGGACACACCCGTGTCGAGGAAGCGCCGCACGATCTTCAGGACGACGACGTCCCGGAAGCTGTAGAGCCGCTGGGTCCCCGAACCGCCCGCGGACCGCACACTGGGCTCCACGAGGCCCGTACGGGCCCAGTAGTCGAGCTGTCGGTACGTGATCCCGGCGGCCGCGCACGCGGTCGGTCCCCGGTAACCGATCTGTTCCTGTTCGGACGGTCCGGACGTGGCGTCCCCGCTCCCCTGAACGCTCCCCTGAACCGCCATCGGCCTCTGCGGAGAGTGACCGGCCGTGCTGCTGTGAAGCGGATACGGCCCACCCATCGCCGTACCGTCGCCGCTGCTTCTCACGCCGACCTCCGTCCTTGACCTGCCTTCACGACGGTAGGCAGTCACCAGGGGCTCGTCAACGATCGCCACACTCGGCACGCCGAGTGATAATCACCCTAAGAGTGGTTTGCTGTCCCGTACCGCCGGGAAAGGCTAGCCGAATGGTCAGCAGGGCCCCGGAAACGACGGCCTACTGGCTGTTGGTGCCGAAGTCCTCGGGAGAGATCTGGTCGAGGAACTCGCGGAACTTCTCCACCTCGTCCTCCTGCTCGTCCGGGATGGCGATGCCCGCGTCGTCGAGGACACCGTCGCTGCCGTAGATCGGCGTTCCCGTACGGAGCGCGAGCGCTATGGCGTCGGACGGCCGGGCGCTCACCTCGACTCCACTGGCGAAGACCAGCTCCGCGTAGAAGACACCTTCCCGAAGGTCGGTGATGCGCACCTCGGTGAGCTCCTGACCCACCGCCTCCAGCACGTCCTTGAACAGGTCGTGGGTCAGCGGCCGTGCGGGCGCCATCCCCTGCTGTGCGAAGGCGATCGCGGTCGCCTCCCCTGGTCCGATCCAGATGGGGAGGTATCGATCGCCTCCCACTTCACGCAGGAGCACGATCGGTTGGTTGGAGGGCATTTCCACCCGGACACCTACGACGTCGAGCTCGTTCACACAGCAACCCTAGGACGTGCCCGGCCGGTTTGGGTAGTCGGGCACCCCCTGAGTCAGGGCAACCGGACCCCGAGCGCCGTCTGCACCAGTGCAGAATGCAGCTTTCCGGTCAGCCCGGCGAGTTCCTTCGTACGGGCTTCCGCATGGGCCCTGGTCTGCGGATTGCGGTGCCGACGCAGCGGCGCGACGACCTGGTCGACCAGGCCGGCCTCACGTTCGGCCGCCGATTTCATGGCGCGCAGATGCCTGGGTTCGATACCGAATCGCCCAAGTTCCACGACGAGCGCGGCGACCGTCACGGCCTCCGCGTCATAACCACCGTCCGGCAGGGGCGCGATGAGCCCGTACGCCTCCCAGTCGGCGAGCTGCTCCGCGTCGATCTCGGCGGCGGCAAGGAGCTCCGCACGGCCCACACGGGCCGCAGTGGGCTCCACGGCGTCACTCACGCCCCAGGCGTCACCGGGCTCGCGAGGCTGCCCCAGGGAGGGCACAGAGACCCGCTCCCCGCGCTCCATGGCGTCCAGGTGCTCCCGGATCACCTTGAGCGGCAGATAGTGGTCCCGTTGCATCCTCAGGACGTGACCGAGCCGCTCGACGTCCTGAGTGCTGAACTTGCGATAGCCCGACGGAGTGCGCTCCGGCTCGATGAGCCCCTCCGACTCCAGGAACCGGATCTTGGAGATCGTGACCTCGGGAAACTCGTCACGCAGCGCGTTCAACACCGCGCCGATGCTCATCATCCGACGGTCCTCGGCGGCGGTGCCGTTACCGGCACCGCCCCTCGGTGTTTGAAGCATGGACCTTCCTGACGGTCAGATGCCGATGCCCCGCTGGCTCGCGTAGAAGACCAGCCGGTACTTGCCGATCTGCACCTCGTCGCCGTTCGACAGCGCGACCGAGTCGATGCGCTCCCGGTTGACGTACGTGCCGTTGAGGCTGCCCACGTCGGCGACGGTGAAGGAACCGTCCCCGAGGCGACGGAACTCCACGTGACGGCGCGAGACGGTCACGTCGTCCAGGAAGATGTCGCTCTGCGGGTGGCGCCCCGCCGTGGTCAGCTCGCCGTCCAGAAGGAAGCGGCTGCCCGAGTTCGGCCCACGGCGCACCACGAGGAGCGCGGAACCGAGCGGCAGTGCGTCAACGGCGGCCTGGGCCTCCGGCGAGAGGGCCGGCGAGGCGGTCTGCCCCGTCACCTCCGCGTCGTAGGCCTCCAGGCCCGAGATGGAGATCGTGGAGGTCGTCTCGGACGGACGCTCCGGCGCGGCCCCGGCCCGCAGCGGCGCGCCGCAGTTGGAGCAGAACCGGCTCGCCTCGGCGTTGCGGTTCCCGCACCTCGTACACACCAGGGCCATGGACGGATCCTCCTGCCGCGGCTGCCCCGCGGGGGCATTCGATGCGTACGGATCGGGGGTAAACCCTCCACCCGTACTTGAGGTTGACGGTTCTCCGAAACCTATGCGGCCCGGACCGGCAGGGTCAACAGACGACGCGCCCTGCGCGCCCGAAATGTCACCGCCTGGCCCACCGACCTGGTCACGGAACATCGGGCGCTCGGCGCCCTGCTCCTCGGCATCTCCATGGCGCGGGGCACGGTGCCGGGCGGTGGCGGGATTGCCACTGTCCTCACGTGCGCTCTTGCCGAACAACTTCGCAAACAACTTCACGGGCGATTCCCCTTGACCGAAACAGACCCGCCCGTGGGGCAGGACGAACCCTGATTGCACACACCGGCGTACATCGGCAGCACAGACATCCTCACAACGTCCGTATCCACCAAACAGTTTCCACCACGCACCACGCTTACGGTGCGCCGACCCCCCGCAACCTCATGCCCTTGACCGGCGGCCCCCATGCACCCCCGCCTCACTGCGACGACGACCGAGCGTAGTCAGGCCGCTTCGCCGCTCGCAAGGCGTCCACCACGATCTTCTCCGCTCGTGTCACGGTGGCGGTGGCCTGCTCCTTCTCCAGAGTCTGCACCACTCCACCTGGGATGTTCAGCGCCGGCTCGAGGTCCTGCGGCTTGCCGATCACCTTGAACCGGTAGGGCTTGCCGACCTTGCGGCCGTCCACCCGGACACCACCACTGTCCGTATCCGAAAGATAGGTGTTGGCCACTACGCGTACATCATTGATCTGGATGGCCTCGGCACCCGCGGCACGCAACTCCTGGATGGCGTCAAGCAGCATGTCCGCCTCGACCGACCCCTTCTTGTCATCGATGGTCAGCGTGATTCCAGGACCCTGCGCTGCCACGGTGCCCGCCAGAATGCCGAGTTGACGCTCCTTCTCGACCGTCTGCTTGCGAGCCTCCTCGGCCTGGTCCGAGCTGTTCTCAAGCCCGGTGCGCTGGTCCTCGAGACGCTGCTTCTCACCTTCCAGACGCTGTGTACGGTCATCGAGTTCATCGAGGATGCGTACGAGATCTTCCTGACGTGCCCCGCGCAGCGCGCTGCTGTCGTTGTTGGAGCGCACCTGGATGGCAAGACCGAGCCCCAGCACGAACAGCAGCAGGGCCACGATGAGTTGCGGACGCGTGACGCGAGGCGGCCACAGCCCTTGGGCCAGCCGCTGCCGGCCGCTGAGCGGGGTCTTCCCGTCCTGCGGCTCGCCGTGCCGCGTGTCCTGCTGCTCGTCCTGCTCGGGCGCCGTGCCGTCGCCGGGCTCGGCGGGCACGCCGCGCACCTCCGGAGGCAGCTCCCTGCTCCGGTTGTCGCCCCCGGGCGTCTCCTCCGTACCCATCCGCGTCACGCCCTGAAGACGTGTCGGCGGATGGCGGCGGCATTGGAGAAGATCCGGATGCCGAGCACCACCACGACACCGGTGGAGAGCTGGGCGCCCACGCCCAACTTGTCGCCGAGGAACACGATCAGGGCTGCCACGACCACGTTCGAGAGGAACGACACCACGAAGACCTTGTCGTCGAAGATGCCGTCGAGCATCGCGCGCAGGCCTCCGAACACCGCGTCGAGTGCCGCCACCACGGCGATCGGAAGGTACGGCTCGACCACGGCCGGAACCTCGGGCCGGACCAACAATCCGGCCACGACTCCCACGACGAGGCCCAGTACGGCGATCACGATGTGCCCTTTCCTGCCTTCGGCTCTGCTGTACGTACGGTCACACTCGGTGCTGCCGGCAGTCGGACGTCATCCTGGACGGAAATGCTGGTCCGGACGCCGAAGTTCTCCTGCAGAGCATGCAGATACTGACCGTCGCGACTGTTCTGGAATCTCGTGCTCAAGCGCTGTCCGTCGCCCACGGCAAGCACCGTATACGGCGGTACCAGCGGCTTGTTGTCGACCAGTATCGCGTCCCCCGCGGCCCTGATCGCCGACAGCGCCGTCAGCCGCTGGTCGTTGATGGCGATCGCCTCCGCGCCGGACTGCCACAGGCCGTTGACGACCCGTTGCATGTCACGGTCGCGGACCCGTCCGGTGTCGGAGAACCCCGCGCTCTCGCGCGGCCCGCCCCCGCCCTGATCGGCTTCCTTGGCGTCGTCCACCACAAGCTTCACGCCGGTCCCGTGGACCTTGGTGGCACCGGAGAGCAGGGACACCAACTCGCCCTGACTGCCCCCGTGTTTCTTCAGCGCCTCACGCTGCCGCTCGCCCACGTCGTCGCGGAGCGTCTCGACGTCCCCTTCGAGCTCGTCGGCGTCCGAGGTCGCCGACTCGATCCGGTCGATGAGCTCCGCGCGCTCCTTGGCGACCACCGGAGCCGCTATCCGCGCCTGCGCGGCACCCACCGTCACCACCAGGGCCGCGAGCACAAGACCGAGGGCCAGACCGAGCTTCGCCCGCAGCGGACGCGGCACGCCGCCGGCACCACTGGCCTTCTTCCGGGCCGCCGCCTCGGCGTAACCCTCGTCCAGACTGTGGTCCATGACCGTGTTCAGCAGCGACATGGAGGCGTCCGGACGCCGGGGGCGCGAGGGGGTGCTCCGAACGGGGGGCTGCTGCGGCATGCCGCACATCGTCGCACGTCGCGGGCGCTACCTCCGAATGGCCCCACCGGTGTGCCGGACGGCACCCCCGAGGGGTGCCGTCCGGTCGGCGCCGGCGGTCAGCGACCGGCGCTGTCCACCACGGCGGACCACTCGTCGAGCAACGCCTGGGCCGACGCGTCGTCGGGACCCTCGGCCCACAGATGGGTGACGGCCTCCGCCGGGTCGGGCAGCACAAGCACCCACCGCCCGTCGGACTCAACGACTCGCACACCATCGGTGGTGTCCACCGAACGCTCCCCCGCGGCCTCCACCACGGTCCGCATCACGAGCCCCTTGACCGCCCACGGCGTCGCGAGGTCACGCCGCAGCACATGGGCGCGCGGGATACGCGCGTCGATCTGGCTCAGCGTGAGCTGAGTACGCGCCACCAGGCCGATGAGCCGTACGAAAGCGGCCGTACCGTCGAAGACGCTGCTGAACTCGGGAATGATGAACCCGGCCCGGCCGTCGCCACCGAAGATGGTCGACTCGTCACGGCCCACGCGCGTCAGATCGTCGGGCGACGTGGTCGTCCAGTCCACCTGCGTCCCGTGGTACGCGGCCACCTGCTCGCCGATGCGCGTCGTCGTGACCGGCAGCGCGACCCGGCCACTGCGGCGTTCCGCGGCGACCAGGTCGAGCATCACGAGAAGCGCCCGGTCGTCCTCGATGATCCGCCCCTTCTCGTCGACGAGCGAGAGCCGCTCACCGACCGGGTCGAAGCGCACACCGAAGTCGGCACGTGACGAGGCCACGATCTCGCCCAGCCGCACCAGACCCGACCTGCGGGTCTCGTTGGTCTCGGTCGGTCGCGACTCGTCGAGCCCCGGGTTGATCGTCAGCGCGTCGACACCGAGCCGCCCCAGAAGGCTCGGCAGCACCAGGCCCGCACTTCCGTTTGAGGCGTCGACGACGACCTTCAGATTCGACTCGGCCACACCCGTGGTGTCGACATTGCGCAGCAACGAACCCGTGTAGGAGTCGAAGACACTGGACGGGAAGTACAGATCCCCGATCTCGCCGGGGAAGGCCCGCCGGTACTCCTGGCGCGCGTACACCCGGTCCAGCTTCCGCTGACTCCCCTGCGAAAGGTCGGCCCCGCGCCCGTCGAAGAACATGATGTCGACGGAGTCCGGAACCCCGGGCGTCGTCCGGATCATGATTCCACCGGCACTGCCCCGGGCGGTCTGCTGCCGCGCCACGGGCAGCGGCACGTTCTCCAGGTCCCGTACGTCGATGGCGCTCGCCTGCAGGGCCGAGATCACCGCTCGCTTCAGCGCCCGCGCACCACGCGAATGGTCACGGGCCGTGGTGACGGTCGAGCCCTTCTTGAGGGTCGTGGCGTACGCCCCCGCGAGCCGCACCGCCAGCTCCGGCGTGATCTCCACGTTCAGGATCCCGGAGACACCGCGCGCCCCGAAGAGATGGGCCTGGCCCCGGGACTCCCAGATGACGGAGGTGTTGACGAACGCGCCGGCCTCGATCGTCTTGAACGGATACACCCGGACATTGCCCTGGATAATCGATTCCTCACCGACGAGGCACTCGTCGCCGATGACGGCACCGTCCTCGATGCGGGAGGCCCGCATGATGTCGGTGTTCCGCCCGACGACACAGCCCCGCAGGTTGCTGTGCTGGCCGATGTAGACGTTGTCGTGCACCACGGTCTTGTGCAGGAAAGCCCCGGCCTTCACCACGACGTTCGACCCCACCACCGTGTGCTCACGAATCTCGGCGCCCGCCTCCACCTTGGCGTAGTCACCGATGTAGAGCGGTCCGCGCAGCGTGGCGTCGGGATGGACCTCGGCGCCTTCGGCAACCCACACACCGGGCGAGATCTCGAAGCCGTCGAGTTCGACGTCGACCTTGCGCTCAAGAACGTCGGCCTGAGCCTTCACATAGCTCTCGTGCGTGCCGACATCTTCCCAGTAGCCCTCGGCGATGTACCCATAGATGGGCTTGCCTTCCTTCATCAACTGCGGGAAGACATCACCGGACCAGTCCACCGACACATCGGGGTCCACGTAGTCGAAGACCTCGGGCTCCATGACGTAGATGCCCGTGTTCACGGTGTCGGAGAAGACCTGCCCCCAGGTCGGCTTCTCCAGGAAGCGCTCGACCTGTCCTTCTTCGTCCACGATGGTGATGCCGAATTCCAGCGGATTGGGGACGCGCGTCAGACAGACGGTGACAAGCGCGCCCTTCTCCTTGTGGAAGTTGATCAACTCGGTGAGGTCGAAATCGGTCAGTGCGTCCCCGGAGATCACGAGGAACGCATCGTCCTTCAATGCTTCCTCGGCGTTCTTCACACTCCCGGCAGTGCCGAGTGGCTTCTCCTCATTGGCATAGGTGAGCTCCATCCCGAGCTCTTCACCATCGCCGAAGTAATTCTTGACCAGGGAGGCCAGGAACTGGACTGTCACTACGGTCTCGGTGAGCCCATGCCTCTTGAGCAGCCGCAGCACATGCTCCATGATGGGCCTGTTGGCCACAGGCAGGAGCGGCTTGGGCATGCTCGAGGTCATAGGGCGAAGGCGCGTGCCTTCGCCTCCGGCCATTACGACGGCCTTCATGTCGGAAGCGTCCTCCTCAATAGACGACGATCTAGCCGACTTAGCCAGCCGAAATAAACCCGTGAATACCGCTCACGGGACTGCAAGCCTCTACAGCTGCCAAATCAGCGAGCTCAATCGGCCGTGGTGTCTGCACGGACAAGGCGGCGGACCTGGACCACGTAGAGGATCCCTGCCCACCAGTACAGACTTGTACCCCATCCTGCGAACGCCCATCCGAAAATAGCAGCGAGAGTGTTGATCCAGCCACTTCCATCACTGAGGAGCAGTAGTGGAAAGGCGTACATCAGGTTGAAGGTGGCAGCCTTGCCCAGGAAGTTCACCTGGGGCGGCGGATAGCCGTGACGCCTGAGGATCCAGACCATCACCAGCAGCATCAGCTCACGCAGCAGCAGCGCCGCGGTCAGCCAGAGCGGGAGAATCTCCCGCCATGTGAGCCCGACCAATGTCGACAGGATGTAGAGCCGGTCGGCGGCCGGGTCGAGCAACCGCCCGAGGTTGCTGATCTGGTTCCAGCGGCGGGCCAGCTTGCCGTCGAGATAGTCACTGATCCCGCTCAGCATCAGCACCAACAGCGCCCAGTGGTCACTCTTGGGACCGCCGAACTCCGGCCTGAGGATCAACCACAGGAAGAGAGGTACGCCGACGAGGCGCGCCATGCTGAGGATGTTCGGGATGGTGAGGACCCGGTCCGTCTGGACGCGAGTTTCCTGGACCTCCACCCGGGGGCCTCCTGTGGGAAACGAGCCGATGATGCCCCCTGACCTTACCGTCAGTTGTCAGCCGGCGGTGCAGAGGGGTGACCCGAGGCCGGAAAGGCCCCAGAAACACAAAAAGCCGTGGCCCCCGGACAATAAGTCCATGGACCACGGCTATAAATTGAGTTCGGCGGCGTCCTACTCTCCCACAGGGTCCCCCCTGCAGTACCATCGGCGCTGTGAGGCTTAGCTTCCGGGTTCGGAATGTAACCGGGCGTT
>NZ_JBFAJT010000017.1:50065-50693 GCF_040655335.1 Streptomyces sp. NPDC050439 | reverse complement strand
CAAAACGGACGCCGACGCTGGACACGACGGCGCATCCTTGAACAAGCCGCCCAACGAACCAAGAAATAACACCCAGCAGAGCGCGGACCTTCCACCCACCACCCCACCCCCCCACGAACACGGCCCCCAGCAGCGGGAGTTGAACCTCCGCCGACCGGACGCCCCACGACGGCCGGCAGCGCACGGCTCACCACCACGGTGCTGCGGCACCGCAGCGCGCAGCAGCCACGGCTATGGCAGACCCGCCACCACCGAACCACCCCGGCACCCAGCACCGCCCATGACGCCCACCGGGCCGGCCAGAGGCCAGGACCTCAGCGCCCTGGAACTGTCCTACGCCACCCCACTCCGACCACCGCCCTACCACCCAGGCGTTGCGAGGTCGTAACCATGGTCGACGCCCCGTGGTCGAAGATCTGGTCGAACCCCGCTGCCCTCCCCACCAGCAACCCACGGCCCGACAGAAGCGCAACCTGTCACAAGCCACGACAGAAGCGCTGATGAGGAGTGCTGGCATGCGGGCCCGCGCCGAAAGACCCCGGCCCGACCAGACAGGGAAGGGACATTGCTTGACTAACCCGTACCAAACATCCCCGCCACGAGCCTGGCCTCCAATCCCGTTGAACCC
>NZ_JBFAJT010000017.1:15564-49968 GCF_040655335.1 Streptomyces sp. NPDC050439 | reverse complement strand
CGTGTTCCCAGGATCGGGGTCATCCCCGCATGTGCGGGGAGCACGCGGGCGGCGCCGCGCTGCTCGTGTATGCCGGGGGACCATCCCCGCGGGCGCAAAGACCCCGGCCCGACCAGACAGGGAAGGGACATTGCTTGACTAACCCGTACCAAACATCCCCGCCACGAGCCTGGCCTCCAATCCCGTTGAACCCCTGCGCAACCAAGCACCGGCCGCCCTCACCCAGCACCGCATCGCCACCACTAGCCAGCCGCGCCGCCCATTTTTTGGCCCGAAGACCATCCCAGCATGCGCGGGGAGCAGTTCCGGGAAAAGAAGCCAACTCCCGGAACCCTGGGGCCACCCCCGCACGCGCGGGGAGCTACCGACGCGAACAAGGGCGGCGTCGCCGCCACTGGGGCCCCGTATGCGCGGGGAGCAGGAGGTGGTGCGTATGACGTGTTCCCAGGATCGGGGTCATCCCCGCATGTGCGGGGAGCACGCGGGCGGCGCCGCGCTGCTCGTGTATGCCGGGGGACCATCCCCGCGGGCGCGAGGAGCACGAGGACGGCTACGCGGCGCTGCGCTGGGACGAGGGACCATCCCCGCGGGTGCGGGGAGCACATGTCGGAGGCGTTGACGGCCAGGCGCAGGAGGGGACCATCCCCGCGGGTGCGGGGAGCACTTCTTCGCGAACCGCAGCGTGGCCGCGCTCAGGGGACCATCCCCGCGGGTGCGGGGAGCACGCCAGTTCGTCCTCGCCGTACGGGCCGAGCCCGGGACCATCCCCGCGGGTGCGGGGAGCACATCGTGCCGCAGCGCCTGGAGCTCGCGCGCCCGGGACCATCCCCGCGGGTGCGGGGAGCACTCGTCGAGGGTCCAGTGGGCTTTGCCCCCCCCTGCGGACCATCCCCGCGGGTGCGGGGAGCACCACTGCTCCGTCCCCTTAACGACGGACCGACGTCTGACGTCCAAGGCCTTCCCACGGGCAGCACGCCACAGCCCGAAATTGATCGACGGTATCCAGCCGTAGTTTCGAGGTCCGTTCCAGCCAGGACAAAGTGGGTGCCCCGGCCCGGCATCACACTCGTCATCCTGAACTGAATTGAGTGGGTGGAGGTGGGGCGCCATGGTGTCTTTGCCGGAGGAAATCGAGGTGCGGGAGGCCGCGGCTCGGTGCCGCGTCGAGGAACTGCAGGCCGAGGCAGCGGAGTTGAAGCTGAGGTTGCAGGCGGCCCAGGAGGATCTGTCGCGATGGGAGATCACGCGGGAGACCGTCACGAAGGTGCTGGCCGAGCTGTCGGCCGGTAAGGCCGGACAGCGATACGGAGGAGCCTGAGCAAGAGTCCCGTCCGCACGGAGCCGGCGTGGTGATGGTCCCGCCGTCGTCGCGGGATCCGTGCCGTCATTCCGCAGCCCGCCGACCAGGTCGGACACCGCATCCGGCGAGGCAGCCCGGGAGGGCGGCCGCCTGGTTACGATGCTGAGGCATACAAGCGGCGCAATGCTGTCGAGCGATGCATCAACCGGTTGAAACAGTGGCGTGGCCTGGCAATGCAAACGGACAAGCTCGCTATTGCCCATCAGGCCGCACTCCACTTTGCCGCCATCCTCATCTGGACCCGGCGATAGCTGGATTGATCAACGGTCTACCGCACCGCGAGCGGGTCGGCCGCTGGGACTTCGGCATCCTTGCGGGCGCTGGCGATATCGCCGGGCCGGTCACGACGGGTGCAGCGCGTCGGATCGTGTCACAGGTGTTGGGTTGGAGGAGCCTGCGTTGCCTGCGTTCGCTGTAGCAGCCATCACGAGTATGGGAAGCCCTGCAGCCAGCTGCCTGTAGGGCCATCCTGCTTGCTCAGTGCCTCTACGTCCGGCCAGCGGTTGCAAGCGGGCCTACTCCTCGCGTGCCCAGTATGTGGTGGGGTCAGCTGAAGGAATGGGTACGTTCGCTGCTCGGGCAGCTTCGCATTCGGCGATGCGTGTGCGTACATCAGGGTCGTTGGCGAGCTGTTCGGGGAGGCGGGTGCTCTCGTAGATGCCCGCCATGCAGATCTGGGGCAGCGTCAGGTTGAAAGTCTCGGCCATGATGGCGTGGGAAAGGTCTGCGCCCGTGAGGTCAGCCTCTGCCAAGTCGACTCTGTCCATTCGTGCACCGTGGAGTTGCGCCCCGTGCAGCACTGCCTTCTTGAGGGTTGAGCTCTGCAGCCGAATATCTCGTAGGTTTGCACCATCGAGTTTGGCGCCTGTGAGGTCGGCACCGATGAGATAGGTGTTGACGAGCGTAGCGTCGCGCAACTCAGCACCTCGCAGGTCGACTTTCAGCATCTCTGACCAGCTGAGATCCGCACCCGGTAGCTGGGCCTTGAACAGGCGTGCGTGATCTAGTCGCGCTCCCCCTAGTTGGGCTTCGACGGCCAGCCATCCAGCGAGTGTGATTCCGCGCAGATCAGCTTTGTGCCCCTTCTTCCAATTGCTCTGGAGGACTGCTAAGGCTGCACGGATGTCCTCGGCCAGGGGAACTTCCTTGACGCCGTGCTCGTCGTATTCATCACGTGTGAAGGCTGCAATCTCCTCTGCACTGCCGTTGAGACGTGCACGCACGTAGGCGGCGACAACGTCTGCGATGGTGGGGTGGTCCTTCTCCGAGTCCTTCATGATGCGGCCAAGTGCATAGATGCCGCCTAGGACTTCGTACCGCTCCTTGGATGCGACGAGCTTGATCGCTTCGACATACCGTCCGGTGACTTGGCCCTCTCGCGTTAGCTCAGCTTGTCGCTGGTCGCGTACCTGGGCTTCGCGGAGCGTGGTCTCGAACTGCGCCTGGCTGGCAGCGAACTGTTCTTGGGCGTGTTTGAACTGTTCGAGTTCGAGTGTGTGCTTCTTGCGGGTGTAGTGGAGTCCGACGAGTGTGAGGATGCCGGCGAGGAGAGCGATAACGGCAGTACGGAAGCCGGTGACGATGATGCCGGCGGCTTGGACAAGGACTTCGTCGCCGTTCTTGTCCTTAACGTAGATGCGATCGTGTTCGATGTCCCAGACCCCCCAGATGAGCAGCCAGGCGAGGAACCAGCCAGCAGCGAGGGCGACGACGGCACTGGCAACGATTCGCCCGAACCTCATCCAGTCGACCTGTCCCGAGCCGGCGCGCTTCTTCTCTGAGGGATCGTCGGTCATGACGGCATGATGTCCGTGCGCGGGATGCGGCACGCCGGATACGCCAAATTCAGAGGATC
The DNA here is from genome assembly GCF_040655335.1 of Streptomyces sp. NPDC050439. Taxonomy (NCBI): domain Bacteria; kingdom Bacillati; phylum Actinomycetota; class Actinomycetes; order Kitasatosporales; family Streptomycetaceae; genus Streptomyces; species Streptomyces sp. NPDC050439. The sequence continues at coordinate 46,753 of NZ_JBFAJT010000017.1, read as the reverse complement.
CCTTGAAGTTTCCGCACGCAGGATCACTATCGCGGGGTAGCTGAGAGGACAGTATCCGGCTGCAGTCCGGCCGGGGATACTCCTCCTTGGACCAGGCACCTACCTCGGCATCCCACGCCGGCCCGCACAAAGCCGCCCCTCCCGTACTGAGCAGTGCCGCCCCGCCGTCCCGGCCACCTGGCCACCTGGCCACCTGGCCACCACCGAAACCCTCGCCCTGCTGATCGCCATCGGCCGCGAACAGCTGACCCTGCCGCACAGATGGAAGTTTGCTGAGGTACTGGGCGAACTCCGCAGGCGTGACGCGGACTCAGCACGCGTACCTCTCGCGGACGACTGGCGGCGTGAACGTGTCAGCACCTACGAATCCACCCTCAAGCCCCGCAGGAGCGGGGAACACGCAAATACCAGAGATCCCCAGAGTTCCTCCCATGAGCCATAGAGTTTGAAGACAGATGCCCTAAATGTCGATTCACGCGCTAGTGAGCAAAATTGGCTCCCCCAACCCATGAACGTGCAGGTCGCTCCCTGTGATCCTCACGCATGCGGGGGTAGTCCCACTGCCAGCGCGTGCACCACACACCCCCACCCGTGGTCCCCGCGCATGCGGGGGTGGTCCCTACACGACGTCCCGCCTGTGCTCGGGCGCGCAGTGGTCCCCGCGTATGCGGGGGTGGTCCCCGTGCCAGCGCGACAACTCGGCCTGGCCTGGGCCGCATTGAACAAGGAGCACACCGAGCGTGAATCCCGCACCGGAGGCCGAGGACACCGCCGAGCCCCCGGGAGCGCCAAAGCCTCGCCGACCGGATCCTGCCCTTCATCGCGCAGCACCGGATGGCCACGACCGCGCAGCTCCAGCAGGTCCTGCTGCCCAGCAACCGCCCGCACGTGTCTCGCAACCTCAACCAACTCATGCGTCTTAAGCTCGTCGAGCACGTCGTGCTGCCCCGGTCCAACCGGACGCGTGCCTGGTATCTGACCAGCGAGGGAGCCCGCCTGACCCAAGGGCTGCCCGAACTGCAGGGCCGACCGACCTACCCCATCACCTCGGCCAGCGCCGCCTCGCTGCGCACCGCCCACACGCTCGCCGCCGTACGTGCCCACGCCGCTTTCGTCACCGACGCCCGCCGCCGCGGCGATGAGCACGGCCCCTTCGACTGGACCCACGAGGTCTCACACAATCTCGGTGAGGGCGAGCGCCTCATTGCCGACGCCCTCATGCACTACACCCTCACCCGCGCCGACGGCGGCCGGACCAAACTGCGGGCCTGCATCGAGATCGACCGCTCGACCATGAGCAGCGAACGGATGGCCAGCAAGCTGATCGAGTACGCCCGCTTCAGGCTGTACCAGCCCGCGCCCGTCGGCCGCCGCAAGGTGGCTGCAGGGATCGACGGGCCGGTGTGGCAGCGCTGGTACCCCCTTTTCCCCCGCGTCCTGTTCATCCTCACCAACGCCAGCCGCCGCACCCTGGCCAACCGCACTGCTGATCTACGGTCCATGGTCGAAGTGCACCCCGCCGTCGCCGAACTCGCCCGTCACGTCCCGCTCGGCGCCGCCGTCTTGGAAGACCTGGAACAGCACGGCGCCGCAGCCGCTGTGTGGACACCGCTGGCCGGTGAACCGGACCCGCGTGCCTGGATTGACCTATAGCTGTGGGGCGTTGGTGCACGCACGACTTGGTGGATCGTTCAAACAGCCACGGTCAGCTGAATCGCGTCGCAGCTGGGTTCGGCCCCAGACGCAACTCCGTGCTGCCCACGGCGCTGTACCTGAGAACAGGCCCGCCGCCACGCCAAGAGATCGCCGCCCGGTAATTGCGCGGCAGTGGGAGTGAGGCAGTCCGTAAGGTGACTCGTGTGTCTCCGTCCTTCGCCGTACGGCCGAAGTGGCTCGATCTGCCTGAGGCGGTGCGCGCCGCATTCGAGGACGCGGTAGGCGCACGTGTCCTGACTGCTGCCTCTTCTGCGGGCGGATTCACTCCCGCGATGGCAGGTGTGTTGCGGCTGTCGACGGGCGCGCGTGTGTTCGTCAAGGCGGTCGGCCCCGGCAGCCCTCGGATCGCGGCAATGATGGGCGCCGAGCAGCGCACCAATCGAATTGCCCGCACGTGTACCGGCTCCTGCGCTGCTGTGTTCGCTGCAGGTGGCGGGATGGTCAATGCTGGTCTTTGAGTCTGTGGTAGGCCGTCATCCAGATCTGTCGCTGCACTCCGCGGATATCTCCCGTGTTGTGGAAACCCTGGGCGTGCTGAACGGGACCGCAGCGCCTGCGGAAGTGCCGCGTGCGGCCGTGGAGTTCCGTGGCTGGCGGCGAAGCGGAGCGTGGCCTGAGCGGGCGGCTGAACTGGCCGCGTGGGAGGAGCGGTGCAGCATGGCGGGGCGCACCCTCGTGCATGCCGATTTGCGTGCCGACAACATGATCCTGTCCGGGGAGCGGGTGCTCGTCGTGGACTGGGCGTCTGCGGCGGCCGGTGCGTCCTGGGTTGATCCCGTTTTTGTTTGCGCACAGTTGATCGTGGCCGGGCATACACCGCAGGCAGCCGAACAGGTGGTGCGCATGCTGCCGGCGTGGGACTCGGCGGATCCCGCGGACATCACGGCGTTCGTGGTGGGGCTGTGTGGGATCTGGGAGGACACGGACGGCGCCCTGCCGCCCGAGCTGCGGGTGTACCGGAATCGGGCGGCGGCCGCGGGGCGGTCCTGGATCAGGCACCGGTTGGGTTGGGCATAGCCGTGTGACGCCATCGGCCCCGTGTGCAGGTCACCACCCTGGTGGCCGCAAGATCGGCGAATCCGCGGTTGAGCCCGCCCTGCAGGTGCGCCGCGTGCAGGTAGCCGAGGAAGTCTTCTGCCCTTCGCGCCGTCGGGTGAGCACCACAGCGACTTGCGGATGAGCGCCACGTTCACGACTTCAGCGAGCACGTCGGCGTTCGTCGTCAGGGGATCGATATCAGTGCCTGGCGGTGTGGACCAGGCGCGGCCATCGGCAGATCGGCCGCTCTCGATGGTCACGCGGAGGCTGGGCCAGCGCAGCATCGCGCGTGCGCACATCGCTGCAGGTAGGAGCAGGTCAGGTCGGCGCTGTACCGGGAGGCATCAGCAGTTTCACGCTGCGGCGTCGCCAGTTGACGGACCAGGACGGGTCCGCAGGGCACGTTCTGACTCCCGCAGACCCGTGAGCACTTCTGCACTGAACGTGCTGCTGATACGCAGCACATCGACGCTCAAGCGGACGGTACCGGCGCGTCCGGCACGCCAGCCAGAAGGAGGCGCGGGCGATCACCGGGCCACCACCCCTCCACCCGCGTCTGCACCGTACATCCCCGAGGTTCGCCCCGGCCCTGGTGCCAGGCCAACATCAAGATCGTTCCTGCCCAATTGGGCAAGAACGATCTTGTGAGGCTGTCGTCAGTACGTCAGCGTGATGCGGCTTTCCGGCTTGGCGATGACGTGCCCCGTCGTCTTTTCGGCCGCCCTTGACGGGGTGATGCGCATGGTGGGAACCGCGTCTCGCGCCTCGTCCCACGCGTCGATGTGCGCGATGAGGTCTCGGGCGAGGAGACCGCCGCGCGGCCCGTAGGCGGCCGCACCGAGCTGGAACGGGCGCTGCGAGTCGACGCCCTCACGGTGCACGATCAGGTAGGCGAGGGAATCACCTTCCACCAGGGCGGGGCTGCGGGAGGGCACTGCGGGCTTGCGCACCAGGTCCTTGTCCACGGCCTCCGGAGTCACCTCCAGGCGGCACACCCGGTCATCGCTGGCTGTAGCTCGCAGCCACACCCCGTCGAACGATTCCTCACCGCCGATGCGTTGGGCGGACCACTGCTCGAGGCAGGACGCATCGTCCAGGGTGTTGGTGAGTGCGTAGGGCTCGACTGCCTGGTCCTCGTCGTAGTGGATGCGCAGCGTGCCGTCGGCGTTGAGGGAGGCCATCTTCTCGCCGCCCTGGCCGATGATGGGGACGAAGCCGCACAGTTGCATGCCGTCGGAGACGAGCGAGTCGCCCCGGCGGGTCAGGGCGACGGAACGGGTCTGTCCACGCCAGCGAAGCGGGAGCACGAGGCGCCCTCCTTCCTCGAGCTGGCCCCACCACGCCCTGGGGATGTCCCAGACTCCGACGGTGGCAATGATCCGGTTGTACGGCGCGTTCCTGCGGTCGCCGAGCAGGCCATCCCGTTCGATGACGGTGACGTGCTCGTAGCCTGCCCGGTTGAGGGTGCCGCGGGCGTGCAGAGCTACATCGGAGTCGATGTCGATCGTCGTGACCGCCCCGTCCCCGACGAGTTCGGCAAGGAGAGCCGCGTTGTAGCCGGTGCCAGCGCCGATCTCGAGGATGTTGTCGCCGCGCTGAGCGTTGAGCTGGGCGAGCATCATGGCAACGACGGAGGGGACAGACGCGCAGGACAGGGGCTGCGGGCCGTCAGGGTTGTCCTTGATGGCGACGGCCTGGTCCGTGTATGCGTTCTTGAGCTCAATGCCCGGGAGGAAAGCCTCGCGGGGCACGGTGCGCATGGCCCCCTCTACGTCGGCAGGCACTTGGCCCGTGCTGAGGATCTCGTCGACGAGTCCGTTTCGCAGTTCGTCGGACGTGGGGGTCTGGCTCACAGTCACATCGCTCGCTTTCAGTTGAGGAGGAGACACGTCTCCCACCCCGGTTGAACGGGGCGGGAGGGGTTGAGGGTGTGCAGCGCGAGGAGAACGCCGGCGGGGCCCGTGAGCAGACCGGCGTTCTCCGGTATCTCGTGCTGCTCTAGGCGGGCGCTCAGGTGGGATTGCAGCACTGGCAGTCCGCTTCTGATAGCTGGAGTCGAAGCGTCGCATGCGATCCAGTGGGCGGTGAGCAGCAGTCCGGCCCAGCCGTGACAGAGCGAGGTGTCCGTGAGGTGAGCGAGTTGACGAGGGTCGGTGATGGCCTGAAGGACCGTGTCCTCGGCCAGGCGACGGGCTGCCTCGTCGTGCAGGGCGAGCGCCGCGAGTTGCAGGGCGCGTCCGATGCCGGGCGTGCCGTAGCACCAGGAAGGTCGCCCAGGTGCAGCGCCGGGGACCGGTCCGCCCTCGTACGCTTCCAGGGACAGGTGCTCGGGCCAGCCGTTGCCGCGGGTTTTGAGGGGGTGCGCCCAGGTGGTGAGGTGCTCGATGACCTCGGCCATCGCCTGGTGCTGTCCGTCGACGGTGCATCCGGCGCGGTGGGCCAGGGCGAGCAGCGCGAGCGGGCCACTGACTCCATGCGCGATACCGAAGTTGACGTGCCCTCTCGCCATCGCTCCGCTTTCCGGCTGGTCGCGCTGTCCGGCGGCCGCCCACCAGCCGGGAACCTGATATCCGTCCACGGTGAGTGTCTGGGTGAGCAGCCGCACCAGGTAGCCCAGGACGCGCTCAAGGGCGTGAGCACGGCCGCGGTGCAGGAGATAGGCACCCAGACCGGTGAGGCCACTGATCAGGTCGTATTCGCGCATGAGCGGGGGCTGTTTGCGGTCCATGCGGCGCTCAGCGGCCGTCAGTCGGTACGCGACGATCGCGATCACTTCCGCGTCGAGTTCGGCGAGGGCTCGTGCGTAGGCGCGGTGTCCTGCGATGTGCAGGACGTAGGCCACGGCGGGCGCGCCGCGGTAGAGACTCGCCGTGGCCGGATGCGCGGTGATGGGGTGCGCGTTAAGGGTTCTCGCCGCGTCGTGAGCCGTTGCCCAATTCCCGTTGTCACGCGCCATGACCATCTCGTACAGGGCGCTTCCGGCGAAGCCTGCACTCAAGTCGTCGTGGTTCATGCGCGTTCCCTCAGCAGAAGCGACCGGCAGGCCTGGCGTGCCGTATGCCGGGCGGCGGCTTCGCTGTCCCGGTCGGGTCCCGCGAGCCGGTTGTGGTGCATGTGCAGCAGAGATTCGAGGGTCTGGTCCAGGCGGCGCTCGTCGTTGATCGCAGACCGGTAGGCGGCGAGAGCGGACCTGCGTTGGTCCATGGCCTGGGCGAGGCGGGGCGAGGCATCTCGCATCGGCGAAGGACTCGCCGGGCCGGCACCCTGCTGGGGGCAATCGACGGGTGCGGGTGTCTCCGCCATCCAGGCCCGCCCCTCACCGATGCCCAGTAGCCCCTCGGCCACGTCGATCATGCTGAGGGCGCACACCATCTCTGACTCAAGGTGGGGCAGATCAGTGAGGGCGTAGCGGGCGACGAGGCTGTCTGCGACGAATACGTCCTCGGCCGCTGTCATGGCGGCCCCGGTGCCGTAGCGGCCGACCTCGGGCCGGTAGCCGTCGATGGTCAGGTGGGAGGCGAGCCGGTCCGCGGTGAGCTGCTCCATCCACGCGGTCAAGATGCGCAGGGTGGCCGCCTGGCCGCCTGGATCGGTGGCCGGAACGCGGATCCGCAGATGATCGCTCTCCTCCAGTGACCGGTAGCGCACGAACCACACGCCGCAGGTGCCGAGTCCTTCGCACAGGCGGGGAATGCGCTCGCTGATGACCTGATCCATGACGGTGGGGTGAGTGAAGACCTTCGCCTGAGTCCACCGCTGCCCCACGGCTCCAGCCTCGTGATTGCGGACCACGGGGACGGTGGAAAGGTCCGGGTGCGGCATCTGTGGGCGGGTCGAGGCGAGGGCAACGGTGATCTCGTGTGCGTGCCCAATCCAGCCCAGTTCTTCATCGCTGACGGTCTCGGTGAACACCACGAACCCGCGACGGCGCACCTGGTCGTGAATGAGGCGTGCGTGCAACGGCTCAGCCAAGACCACACTGATGGTGCGGTCGTCGTCCCTCAGCTCGAGCCGGGGAGGGCAGCGCCACGCGAGCGCCCAATCACTGAGGGCCTTGTGCCAGGCCGACCCAAAGGCACCAGACGGCAGTGTCGCGGCGGACAGCTTCCACCGGGCGGGAGCCAAGATGGCACGGCCGTAGCGGACTCGCGGCAGCCAGGGCAGGCCAGCCGCGGCAGGCCCCCAGTCGAAGGCGGTCCAGGCCGTGGCGAAGCCCCGCCCGACCATGGCCAGGAACCTTGCCAAGGGCGGGGCTTGCTTCTCCAAGGCGAGAGGGTGGAACACAAGAGGTTCCACGATGCGCCGCCGGGACATGCTGACGAGATGCAGCTGCCTGCCCGTGGAGTAGACGGCGAGGTCATCAACGCCGATCACATCGCCTGTCGGCTCGCGGATCTCGCCGACAGAGATGACGTGGGGCAGCACGGCAGGAATGCGCGCAATGTTCTGGGCGTGCGGGAAGCTGGGCACGAAGGAGAGCTGCGCCGAGAGTGCGCCCTGGGTCATGGTGGGCAGTGTCCGGTACGGGTCTGACAGTCGGCTCCCGAGTACTTCGGTAAACCGGCCGGACAGAACCCCAGTCGTCCATGACGGCCGCACATCGATCCTGAAGTCCCCGTGCGCGACATCTTCCTGGCTGAGTGCTCGGATCCTGAACGCCATCTCCACGTGCGGGGCGACAGGCACTTCCGGCTCGGGGGTGGCGAAGCCGTCAATGTCCTCGTCGGTGAGGAACACTTCGCGGGCGCCGGTCACAGCCGCTTGCATGGCCATGGCTGCCAGTTGCTCGTCCCGCGGCAGAACCCTGAGCGGCTTCTCGCTCCACACTGACATCGGGTAGTCGGCAGGCAAGCCGATGCCCGCGGCGAGATCGGCCGCATCGCGGACCGGCACCAGGACGCCGGCACCGTAGCGCTCCCAAAAATGCGTCTGGTAGGCGGCCCACTGCGGCGATTCCCCATGTGTGCGCGTCAGCCGTACCAAGGCGTGCGCGGCGCGCTCTGCCTCGCGCAGGACCTGATGGGGCACTCGCACCTCGGCGTCGAGGTGCAGATCAAGGCTGATCCGGCTCCGGCACTCGGCCGGGACGTCACGCATCCGTTCCTCGGCCGCAGCCCGTAGCCGGTGGGTCTGTTCGGGAGCAGCCTGATTGTGGATGGCAAGCGCCATCTGCGCCTTGCTGAGGCAGTCGAGTAAGGCGAGGGTGCCCGATTCGAGGACGCCCTCGTGTGGGAGCAGAGTGCGCACGATGTGGGCGGCTGGATCGGTCACCGTCATGGGTGCCGTGAGGTTGCTGATCAGGTACTCGTCCTCGAGGGCTTTCCCGATCAGGCGCACGATCTGCTCGGGTGTGCCTCCTGCCTCTGCGAGGAGGTGCATAAGGTGGCGACCCGGGGCCGGGTCAGTCGCCGCGTCCAAGAGGACGGTCAAGGGGCGGGCGAGGGGCGTACTCGCCAGGCGTCCGCCCGACCGGGGAGTGATGAGCACGTCGCCTCGCCGACAGGACAGGTTGTTGACCTGTAAGGCCAGGTGAGGCAGCACGTCCGCGCGGCCCTGCAAGGCGCGTCGCACATGGTCCACCCACAGGGTGTCGGGGCGCGCGAGGGGCTGATGGCCTGTGCTGATCTCTGCGGAGATGGGCCCGGCCTCGGCGAGCGCGACACCGGCGAACAGGCCGAAGGGCGTCGCCCTGGCCGATGCGCGCAGGAGGTATCGGGCCACGGAGCAGGTCGCTTTCCGCACGCGCTTCGGCGTGACGTCACCGACGTCGACGATGCGCTCTACGAAGTCGGCCAGGCCTGGAGCTGCTGCTCTCAGTGGCACGACAAACGCGGTATCGCCCCAGATGCGGGCGAGCCACTGGCGGCACTCACGCGGCGAATCGACGTCAGGCCAGTCAACAGGGCGGGCTTTCACAGGCAGCGCCGCGGCCCGCAGGACCAGTACGTCATCACGCCTACGGAAGATGAGTCGAGTCATGATCAGCGGTTCCTCGTCCTCTGCAAAGAGCGCTGGGGCGGCCGGGAAAGGCGCCGCCCCAGCGCAAGGGGTCAGCTAGATGTGCAGGACGAGGCGCAGGATGTGGCGCATCCGTCGTCGGTGCCGCAGGCCTCAACGATCGGGACAGGTGACCGGGTGATGGTGGTCGTCAGCTCCCACTCGTCGACCGGTGCCGCAGTGGAGGCGATCGGCTGTTGCTGATCTGTCGCGTTCGACACTGGTGCTCCTTGTTTGTCGGGCCGCCCAGGAGCGGGCGGGGAGTGCCCGCAGGACCTCCGTTCTGGGCTGCTGCACGGGCCGTGCAGCCCACAACGCGGGCACCGCGTCGACGTAGGGGTTGCGCCCGCCCGGTGGTCTGACGCCTCGCCACCGGGCGTATGCGTGTGTGGCAAGCCCTTGCCACCGACCGCCGACGGCCGGTGGCAAGGGCTACCCGGCCCTCGGATCCGTGGACCGCCGGTCGCGGGCCAAGAACCGGGTCCCGCCGCCCAGCCCGCGCCCGCTCGGGCGGCCAGGACGGCGGGAGCTCATGTCATCTGCGAAGCCCCTGCGGCCGGGACCGGGTCCGCCCCGGCCGCAGGGAGTTGTGCCGTGCCCGACAGCGTTCGAGGAGGCGAGGAGGCCAAGCACGCTGTCGGGCACGGCGGATCAGAGGGTTTCGGAGGGGTAGGGCTCGCGCAGGACGAGGCACGTCAGGCTGCCGTCACCCACCAGGTGGTAACCGGTGCTTCTGCCCCAACCCGCCTCAAGGTCGTGGAGCTCCTCCGCGGTCAGGCCGCGGTGCCGCAGCGCGGGCGGGGAGCGGTCGATGATGTGCGTGGTGATGTGCAGGAGGCCGGAGGGCTTCAGCCATCGGCGCGCGTCGACCAGGAAACGATGACGATCCAGGTACGCGATCGACAGCCGGCACACGATGACATCGAGCGATTCCGGCTGGAGCCCGCGGTGAATCGAGTCAGCGCTGAAATCGTGTAGATCGAAAGTGACGTTGTCCTGCCTCTTGGTGTTGCGCTGCGCTTCAACCAACGCCGACGCCGCGAAATCAAGGCCGAGCACCTCAAGACCCAAGGCTCCCAGGTAGGCGGTGAACTCGCCCCGGCCGCAACCGGCGTCGAGCGCCGTCATGCCGGGTTTCGTCTTGACGTACGCCTGGAACATGCGCCGCTCGAAATCGGTGATGTAGGGCTCATCGGGCTTGCTCGCCTCGTAGATGCTGTTCCAGTACTCGGGGGTGCTGGTCTCACGCAGGATGTTCATGCCGCGGGCTCCGGGTGCTCCTCGACAACGCGCACCCGATGTAAGCGGGCCACCTGGAACGATGAGACCACCACCTCGCCGGTGCCGACGTTGAACAGACTCAACTCAGTCGGGGCCGCTTCTTTGGGGGTTATCGCGTCCAGAGCCTGGCCGGGCTTTCGCTTCGGCAGGGGGCACGTCATCGCAGATGTTCCTTTCAGGGTTGCCGACCGGCTGCGGTCAGCACGAGAGGGACGGCGGTTCCGGCGGCGAGGAGCACGATCAAGAGCTGTAGGCACCACTGCCGCCAGCCCAGGGAGCGCTCGTCGAGCCACCGGAGTGGTGCTCTTCAAGTGGCGGCTTCGGGTCCGGCGATCAGCAGCAGTCCGGGGCGTTGCCCGATCCAGTGGATCTCTTCCTCGTACTCGTCATCGTTCTGGCTGACGGCAAAGCGGTCGACGACTGCGATGCCGTCAGCGAACCCGCAGTAGACGAGGCGCCGCGCGTCGACCCAGTTGGGCCGAAGCTGAGGCGCTTGCGACCGCCGGCCATTGACCCAGATGGGTTGCTGAGCGCTGTCCGTCAGCTCGTAGGCGACCGCATGGCCTTCGCGTTCAATGAGCGCGCGGACGAGAGCGAGGCCCTGATCGGCGGTGCCGGTCGGCCCAGTGAGGGCGTAGGCGATGATCCGCCGCTGCCTCGGCGGCTGCGGTAAGTGCTCAAGGGCCGCAGCGTTGTAGTCCTCGCGCAACCGCTGCAGGAACAGGCCGCGGCGTGCTGGGGGCTGGGCCGGGCGACTGCCCGGCACCCACGGCCTGACTTCGTTGTCACGGTCCATCCAACTGGTGTTGTGTCTGCGTGCCGTGCTGGGTGACATGGGGGTGTCTCCGTAGGTCCGGGCAGATGCCGTCGTCACGCCTTCTGGGACAGCCCATCGACATGTCAGTGGCCACGGCGCTGTGTGCGTTTGGACACTCTCCGCGAGGGCTGACAAGAGCGTTGCAACACCGGGTAGACGGATCTACCCCCCTACCGACCTCGGTTCTGGGGAAGAAGTTGACGCATTTCCTCGGACCTTCCTCGGATTTCCCTCGGAATCTCTAAGTACCGTCTTTGGAGGGAAAGCTGGAGGGGTCAGCGTTCTACCGTCGGATCAGTGACGTGCTAGTCGGACGGCCGGGGAGGTGCCGTGTTGTTCTTCCGAACCGCTCTTGAAGCGCGCGGTCTGCAGACTCCTGACGACTTCCTCGCTCAGTACCAGAAGGCAGCATCGCGGCTTGGACTGAAGGATGTGGACCCCGCCCCGAAGACCATCGAGGGATGGATCTACGAAGGGCGAAAACCTCAGCGAGCGTTCCGCCCTGCCATCGTGGAGATGCTGGGGTACAGCATCGAACGGCTTTGGACTGAAGTCCCCGAAGACGGTGTCATGCCATCCTCCGTTCCGATAGCAGGTGCGTCACCGACTGCACTCCACGCCGATGCCGACGTGGACCTGGACGAGATGAAAAGGACGGGCGCTGTGGCAGTACGACGTGCGAAAGACTTCCTTCTGGGCGCAGACCGCGAGCGGGTGGGCGATGACACGCTTGGCCTGCTTGACGACGAGGTGCGGCGCCTGGTCGCTGAGTACCCCCGCGAACCTCTATCGACGCTATGGCCCGACCTTCTGGAGACGCAGGATCAGGTATTCCGCCTCCTGGAGGGTGGCCGGGTCCGGCCGTCGCAACTGCGCGACCTGAACGTCGCGGGAGCCGTCCTGAGCTTTCTCGTTGCCAAGGGCTTCCACGACATGCAAGACCCCCACGAAGCCCTGACGATGACCCGAGTCGCAGCGGCCTGTGCCAGAGACGCCGAACATCCCGGCCTCATCGCTCTCACCGACGGTCTCAAGTCGCTGATCGCATATTGGTCAGGGAAGCCCGCGGACGCCTCTCACTACGCCAGCAAGGGCGCCGAGCTCGCGGACGCCAACCACGGGACGGCAGGGCTGTGGCTGCTCGGCCTCCAGGGGCGTGCCGCTGGTGTACTCGGCGACGTGGAAACGGTGCGTGCCGTGAGCCAGCGAGCCGCGGATCGTCGAGAGCACGTGGTCCCGGATGACCTGGATGAGCTCGGTGGGCTCTTCACCTACGCCCGCGAGAAGCAGCTCTACTACACGGTGGAAGCCTCAACACTCCTTGGCCAAGGCGGAGAGCAACTCTTGGCACAGGCGGAGGAGGCCGTTCGCGGCTTCAGTGACCCGAACGCCCCAAACTGGGCGTTCGGTGACCTTGCAGGGGCCCAATGCGACCTCGCGCTCGTACGGCTCTTCGGCGGTGACGTAGAAGGCGCTGCCGAGGCTATGCGGCCGGTACTAGACCTGTCTGCCTCCTACCGCAACAACGGGATCATCGTCTCCGCCATACGCGTCAGGGACTCCCTGGCCACTGGCCCCGCTCGCACGGCCGCCGCTGCGCGAGACCTGTGCGCCGAGATCGAAGCCTTCCCAACCAGTCGGCCAGCGCTGCCCCGCAGGTAAGGTCCGGGGCATGCACCCCGTCACTAGATTCAGCGCACGTCTTGGCCTGCGTGAATTTGTCAGCGCCGACGTGGAGGCGGTGCTCGCCATCTACGGCAGTTCCGTAGCCACGGAACATTTGTCCTTCGAGCCGCGTAATCACGCCCAGGTCGAGCAGATCGTAGCTCGGTCCATCACAGCTGCCACGGTGACGCCTCGCACTGAGTACGCGCTCGCCGTCATGGAGCACAACGCGGCCGAGCTCGTTGGGTTCGGCCGCCTCGCCCTTGACCCCCACCAACAGCGCGGAGCCACCATGGGCTTTGCGCTGCGACCAGACGTGTGGGGGCGGGGGTACGGCGTGGAACTAGTGCGGCTGCTGCTCAGTCTCGGATTTCACGACCTTGGCCTCCACCGCATATGGGGCGCGCGATCCCCGCTCAACGAGGCTTCTGCGAAGGTCATGACGGCTGTCGGCATGGTGGAAGAGGGCACCATCCGTGAGCACGTTCTGAAGGCGGGGAAATGGCGGGATTCCGTCGTACACGCGATCGTAGACCGCGAGTTTCCGCCCGAGGACTGAACGATGGGCACGAGAGTCACTACCTGGCCCTATGTACGGGAATCTTGGCGACCGGATCGTTTCTCTCGGTCTGGGCGGGGCGCAGGTACCGCTCCAGCGGAATGCGTGACCCCTTCTTCCAGCGTCCCGCTTCTTCAAGTTCCTTGTCCGTCGCGCCGTTCAAACCGAGGACGGTGGCGCCGCCAGCCCGGAAGCCTTGAGACGTCACGGGACGGCCGTCGCTCTGGAGTCCAGGCTTGTTGAACCAGAGGTGCACGCGGGCGTTGACGGTGTGCGGACGCAGGTAGGGGCCGCGCTTGGTGGCCGCGGTCTTTCCTTTCATGCGAGTCTCCAGCGATGCGACCTTGCCGCTGCGCAGGACCTCGCGGAATACGGGCGCCGGCAGCAGGGAGACGACAGCGGTGCGGCGCCGGCTGTGGCGGCGCGTCGAGGGCGCGCTGGTGTTGGATGTCGTCGGCCTAGCGGGCGGTCCAGCAGGCTCCCCCAAGCCAGCCACCGGAAGGTGATCTCGGGGCTCATCCACAGCGCCACCGTGACCATCACCCCATCGGCACCACCACATTCTCCCGCAAGGGCTGGTCAGCCACCCTCACCGCAAAACCCGTCCAATGATCAAGGCCCGGGCGGCTGAAGGGAGTACACCGACCAAGCCCTCACCCGCACCATCGCCGCGCGGACCTCCTCCCAACGCATCTGCGAAACCTACGACCGCGTTCACCATCACGGGCGCAACCCGCGCGGCGCCTCGGACGCGTGCGCCGAACAATGAGCGCGCACGACCGCCAGCCCCCCCACCCGAAGCTCTGCCCACGTTCAACCGCGTGGCGGTGGTCGGGTTCTACCACCGCGGAAACGCACTGCTGTATCGCTTCCGTGACCGTGGCCGGGGCGCCGTGGTCGGGAGTCTGGTCAGGGCCCACTGCTCCCCTCACCGAGCAACCGCAGGTTCAGACGAAAACCATCCCGAACCTCGAAAGAAGGGGCGTCTGTTCGTCGGCGACCATGACGGGCATGCCCTGGAGACCACCCCCGCGGGTGCGGGGAGCACGGCAGGGGGGTCACGTCTTTGAGGACGTAGTGGGGACCATCCCCGCGGGTGCGGGGAGCACTTCCAACGGGCGCGGCGCTCGGCCTTGTTCTGGGGACCAACCCCGCGGGTGCGGGGAGCACGTGTACCCACCGAAAGCCTGGCCAGCGTCGCCGGGACCATCCCCGCGTGTGCGGGGAGCACTCGGCCGTGGCCGTCCTCGTCACGACCGTCACGGGACCATCCCCGCGGGTGCGGGGAGCACGCGTCGTGGAGGTTGTGCGAGCCCCGCAGGAAAGGACCATCCCCGCTGGCGCGGGGAGCGGTCGACGTCAAGGGCGGCGTCGAGGGCATCGAGGGGTCCATCCCCGCGGGCACAGGGAGTAGATACCGCGAACCTTCGGCTCGGCCTTGGCGCCGGGACCACCCCTGCGGGCGCGGGCAGCAGGCGGTCCCCCACTGATGACCATCGCGGGGCCATCCCCGCGAGCGCGGAGAGCAGTTGATCTGGAGCAGCCCGACATAGCCGATCGAGGGTCCGTCCCCACGAACGGGGAGCAACTGGCGGACGCGCTGGCCGTGGTCGGGGTGAGAGGGCCATCCCGCAAGCACAGGGAGCAACGATCACCGTCCGGTCGAGCTCGAAGTCTCCGGGTCCATCCCCGCACGCGCGGGGAACAGTCTCCGTGCTGCCGCACCGCGTACCCGGTGTCGGGTCCATCCTCGCGGGCGCGGGGAGCATGTTCCGGCGGCGTCCTCCCACTGCGCGTGAATGGGGCTATCCCCGCTGGCGCGGGGAGCAGGTGGAGCCCACCTTGCCGATCGGTTTTCCGCGGGGACCATCCTCGCACGCGCGGAGAGCAGTCCCACCGGTACATGTCCCGATAGTCCATCGGGGGTCCATCCCCGCACGGGCGGAGAGAAGGCGGCCCCGCCGAAGCGGCGAAGGTCTGCGCGTCCATTCCCGCACGCGCGGGGAGCAGCTGATCGAGACGCTGTGACCGCAGGCCCTGACGGGCCCATTCCCGCGTGCGACGAAGTGAAGAGGGTCCGCCGGGGCACTTTGAAGTACAGGCGTCCAGAGAGGCGTTTCGTATTCAACTCCCCACGTACGCAACGGATTTGGAGAACTGACGAATCTCCTCTCTTGGACGCTCCGGCCTGCTAACGTCCTGTCCCGTTGAAGCAGGTAACCGTTATGAGCAATGGAGCGATGACGGATCGTGTCTGACTCAAGTGCTTTACGTGCCGAGGCCCTCCGGCCCCGGTGGGATCCTCGGGAGGCCCCGTGCATCCCGGTGCTGACTGTGGACGACCGGCTTCTTGAAGTGAGCCTTGTGGACCTGCTCCACGATGCCGATGGCATTCGGAACGTGGAAGGCGGCACGCCGGGCGAGAAGGTCGCGGTTCTCGAGTTCCTGCTGGCCATCTGCTACGCGTCCGGCACGTATCCGGCGTCGACTGCGCAGTGGCCTGCCTGGGTGGATCAAAAAGATGTACTCCGACCGGCCGCCCAGTGGCTCAAGCAGCGGCCTGAGAGCGAAGTCTGGGACCTGTTCCACCCCGCCGAACCTCTGGGGCAGAACGCTCTGCTCGCTCCGTTCCTCGACGAGCACGGTGCCGGGCCTGCGCAGCTTGTGATCGAACGTGTCGGTGACTACAACCAGTTCTTCGATCACCACCACCTGGAACACCCCAGTCCACTGCCGGTCGCTGCCGCATTCCGGGCCATGCTCACCCAGCACGTATACGGACCGGCCGGACGCGCCAGGATCTCTGGCAAGGAAACGCTGGGTGCCACCATCACCAATCTCGCTGCCACCCGCCTGGGCACCCGGATACGGGTGATCGCGCTCGGGGACACCCTTGGTGAGACGCTGCGCCTCAACCTGGCTCCCGTCGACGGACCGGCCGGGGAGCTGAACCGCACCTGGACCGTCGGCATGAAACGGCGGGAATTCGCAGTCAAGCCCAAGGGCCGGGCAGTGGCAGGACCTGCCGATTTGCACAGCTACCTCGGGCGCTCCATCCTGCTTCGCCCGACCCGTGACGGCGAGCAGGTGGACCGGGTGCTGCTCGGTGCGGGTGAGCTCCTCGCGCTGACGGACGAGCACTTGCAGGATGCTGTGTACGCCACCAGGGCAGATGGCACCAGCAAACCCTTGTGGGCTTCGGCAACCAGGGCTGTCTGGCGTCAGGCACATGCTCTCTACGCTGCGGTGGCCGAAGCGCGCTCGCAGCCTGGCAGGAACGACGGCGGCACCTTGTACCGGAGGCTGGCGCTCTTCCCGGCCGAGGACGTGGCTCCCGAACCCGGCCAGCAGCCGGCGCGCCGCATCGAGTTGTGGGCAGTCGGTCTGGTCGCAAAGCAGACCACCGCCATCGCCTGGGTCGACGGGACCTTCCCGTTCGCCCCTGGACTAGAGGCCCGCCTCTACCTCGCCTCCTACCGGGGTTCGCAGATTGCCGAGTTCGTGGCGGCCGCTCTGTACAAGGCGGCGTTTGCGGCCTGGCGCGTGGCATACCCGAACCCCAAACCGGCCGACAAGAACAGTCAGATCGCCCGGTTCGACGCACGCGCTCAGCACTGGGCAGCGACACAGGAGCCGTTCGATGTGCTGATGGAAGAGACCACCCTGGGCGAGGACGTGCGGGCCCTGCTGCTGGTGTACGCGCACACCGTGGCCACCGCCGCTCGCATGTTCCTGGCCGAATGCCTCGATCCGCTGCCCAGAAGCTCTCAGGGCGCCAAGGCCAGGGCCTGCGCCTTGAGACGGTTCGACGACGAGTTGACCCAGCCGCAGGCTCCGGCCGAGCTCCGAGGGGAGTCCCCATGACCACCAAGCCCGGCGCCGACCTAAACGACAGTGAAAGCGCCGTCGCGCTCACAGCGTGGCTCGCCAGTCTCGTCCACAACCACGACTACGCCAGCCTCGCCGAGCTCCGGCGTCCCCGCGTCCAGCGCGAACCCCACTTCCGGGCCCTGTGGTACAGCCCCGATGAGGCCCAGCGCGAGGTCTACGCCCAGGTCGCCTTCCTGTTCGCGATCTACCACCAGGGCCGTTCCAAGCCCGCCTACGGGTACGGCAGTCTCGGTGACGCCGCACGCCGCATCGGCAGCGGCAACGGGCGCGGCCCCGATGATCCGGGCGCCGCCCGCCTGATCGACCGCATCGTCTCCAGCCGCCGCATCCCGTGGCGTCATCTGCAGCACGCCGTCGCACGCCTTCGGGCCTGCGACCGGCAACCGCCCTCCTGGTCCCGGCTCGTCGACGACCTCAACCAGTGGCACGACCGTAAGGCACGTGTCCCCTACGCATGGGGCGTGGCCTTCCACATCCCTGCGCCCCGGGCTGCCGCCGCACGATCCACTGCCTCGAATGCCGCCTCCTCCACCGAGAAGGACTCCACCACGTGACCAGCAACTCCCCTTCCGCCGGCAGCCAGTTCCTCTCCTTGCACCTGCTGGAGACCCTGGTGGCCGTACTGCCTGTGCGTGACGAGAACGGAGCACCCAAGTCCATCGTCTACGGCGGCACCGAACGCCACATGATCACCAGTCAGGCGCGGCGCCGGGCCGAGCGGATCCACACCCGCGACCGAGCCAACGCAGGCCGCGGCGCCCTGGCGGGGCGTGCCACCGGCATCCGCACGCGCGAGTGGGCACTGCTCACCGCACGCGCACTCACCTCACAGCACGGTTGGGAAACCGACGAGGCCGTGCGCATCGCGCGCGCGGTGATCGAGGCCACCGGCCTCAAGTTCGGGGAGCCCGAGAAGAAGACCGTCGCCAACCTGACCCGGGTGCTGCTGTTCGCGCCGGCGGACGCAGGCACCCGCATCGCCGCCCATATCGCCGAGCAGTCCGAGACGCTGCGGGCATGGACCGAGGAGTACGTGAGGGCCCAGACCGCGGCGGCCGGCAAGAAGAAGAGGGGCCGCAAGGGAGCGGTGCAGGAAGATCCGGAGGAGGACAGCGCAGCGGAGGTCAAGCTGCCTGCGCTGCCGGCCGAGACCCGCGCGGCGATCCTCACCGCGCTCGCCCCGCGCGACGCCATCGACATCGCCCTGTACGGGCGCTTCCTCGCCGAGATCGCGGACTCACCCAACGTCGACGGAGCAGTCCAGAGCAGCCACGCTTTCACGGTGCACGAAGCAGAGCAGGTCGACGATTTCTACGCCGCTGCTGATGACGCGAAGCTGGACCGCAAGAAGAACGCGCTGGACTTCCTCGACGCGGCCGACGACTCGGGCGCCGGCATGACCGGCTACCAGTCTCTGATCACGGGCACGTTCTACCGCCATGCCGTCCTCGATCGCCGCAAGCTGCGCCGCAACCTCCAGGCGGCCGGCATGACCGAGCAGGAGGCAGAAGAGGCATCCGTTGCGGCGGAGTCAGAGTTCGTCGCGGCCTTCGTCGAAGCCTTCCCCGAGGCGAAGAAGAACTCGACCGCGTCCACCGGATCTCTGCCTGCCCTGGTCCTGGCCTTCGAAGGCGAGCGCCCCTACAACTACGCGGCCGCCTTCCAGGCACCCGTCGACGAGAGCCCCGTCGACAAGAACGGTGAAGGCCCCGCCGGACCGGCCGCGGTCAGGCGACTGCTTAAGCACCATGCCTTCGTCGCTCAGCGGCGGCCCGACATCACCTCCGGGCGCATCCTGACCTTCGACCCGCAGATCAACGAACTCCTCCACACCCTCGACGACAGCGGCGCGACGACGGTGACCCGCGCCGAGGAGCTCACGGCGTGAGCGGGCACGTCCTGCTCGTACGCCTGGCCGCCCCCTTGCAGTCCTGGGGCGTGACATCCCGGTTCTCGCACCGCGACACCCATACTCGCCCCACCAAGTCCGCCGTCATCGGCCTGTGCGCGGCCGCCCTGGGCCGGGACCGGACCGAGCCCGTTAACGACCTCGCCGCACTCACCTACGGGGTCCGCGCCGACCACCCCGGCACCCCGGTCCGCGACTACCACACCGTCGGCGCCGGCCGGTTCCCGCTGCGGCCACGTGCCATCATCACCGACCACCGCCGTGCCGCCGCCATCGCCAAGAGCATGGAGACCGCCCAGGGACCGGACTTCGGGCACCACGAACTCGCACGCTGGTACGGCGCCCCGAAAAAGATCACCACTGACCCGGTCTCCGGGACCCTCGTCTCAGCGGAACTGGCCCGCACCGCAATGATCACCGAACGCTGGTACCTGTCAGACGCGGCGTTCGTCGCAGCCCTCCAACACCCCGACCACGCGCTGCTGGAGGGCATCGCCCACGCCCTGGAGCACCCCAAACGGCTGCTGTGGCTCGGCCGCAAATCGTGCCCGCCCTCCGGCACCCTGGCCGCGGAGATCCTGCCCGGCACCATCGCCGAAGCGTTCACCGCCAAACGCCTGCTGCCCGGGCCCGAGGGATACGACACCTCAGGACGACGCCCCTGGGCGTGGATCCAGGCGCCCTCCGGCACGCGCGGCGCCACGCGGATCCACGACCAGCCCGTCAGCTTCGATACCGACCGCCGCTCTCACGCCACCCGCTGGGAGACCCGCACGCGCATCACCATCGCACCGACCGCCACCGAATGGGACATCATCCCGTGAAGAGCACCCGGGCCTCGACGGCTCGCTTCGTCGCCACCCACTCCGTCCTCTCCCTCGACGCCCGCCACCCGCTGGTCGCCAAGTCCCTGATCGACGCCCAGGAAATGCACCGCACCGTCATGAGCGGGTTCCGCGGCTGGATCGAGGACGGCGCCTCACACCCACGCGCCGACATGGGTGTCCTGTCCACCTGGTCGGTGGACCTGAAGGCAGCGGCCCTCGTCCTGGTCGTCCAGTCCCGGGTTCCCGGGGACTGGTCACGCATCCCCCGCGCGGCTTTCACCACCGCGCCGCACAGCATCACCGTCGACCGCACCTTCACAGCAGGCGAATCCGCGGCGTTTCGCACGGTCGTCAACCCCACGCGCAGCAAGCCCTCGGGCAAACCCGTCTCCGACAAGGCCCGTGGCACCCGCACCGCACACACCACACCAGAGCATGTGAAGCGGTGGTTCACCCGGCGGCTCCAGCCCGCCGGCGAACCCAAAATGGCCGAGGACGGCGTGGTGCGCATCGGCGCAACCGCCGACCCCGAAACCCTCGGGATCCGCATGCTGCCGACCGTCTCCAGCGCCCACCGCAACAAACCGGTCCGTATCGGCCGGGCCGAGATCCGCGGCACACTCACGGTCACCGACCCCGAAACCCTCGTAGACGTCCTCGCCAACGGCCTCGGCCACGCCCGCGCCTACAGTTGCGGTCTGATTTTGACCCGTTGAGCCCCGCCCCACCGAAAGCAGCGCCGCGGCGCGAGCACACCAGCGCTGGGTTTCCTACACACGCGGGAACCGGCGCTGAAGCGCGTCGGCAGCCGGGCACGCCGACCATCCCCGCACACGCAGGAGGGGAAAGACGCAGTGCTCCTAACGGGAGCCATTCCCGCAGATTGGCGGGAAGCCCAGCGAGGGCCGAGGCTACGCCTTGCGGCCCCGCCAGGACCAGCCCGATACACGTCACTGCCCGCCGCGGCGCCGCATCAGGATCCTCAGGGTCGCGCGGGCATCACGCCGGCGCTGCGGGGTGCGAAAGAGCACGGACGAAGCCGCCACCGACACCACCGCCACGCAGTAGGCGAAGGCGGTCACGGCGGAAAGGACGACACCCGCCCGGAAGGCGGGTTCAACAACGCTCTGCAGAACGGACATACAAGTCCCCCTCAGGTAGCGGCCGGAGGCCCTCTCCCCCGGCGCGGTCCCACAGGTATCCACCTTCCTGAGGGCGTTCAGCAGACTTCGCAGCGCCGAGAAAGCTGCATACGTACTGGTCAGGGGCCAATTGAAGATGCGTTCAGAGAACTCTTCCGCAGACGATGCCGCCGACGGTGCCGGGCAGATACCGACGTTCATGACCGACCTGAAGGCGTTGTTCAAGGCCGCCGGCGGCGGCAAGCCCGGCCTGACGTACACAGACCTGATGCGTGAGGCTGCGGCGTCTGGGTTCAGCGTGCCCAAGTCCAATTTCACCGCCTGGATGAACAAGAACCCGCCGACCGAGGAACGTCACGTCGAGTACGTGATGACGAAGCTCATCCCCGGTTTGAAGGCAAGGGCGGCTCGCCGCTCGCCGGGCCACGTCCAGATCTCTGAGGGCTCCTGGGCCGCTCGGCTCTCAGCCACGCAAGAAGTCAGCGGGAGCGGGCAGGGGGGCCGCGGCCCCCGTATTGGCGCAGCCTCTCCAGGGCGGCTGCTGGGCGGTGCGTCCCCGGCCCTCCTAAATGTTCTGCCCGTCGACTTCGTGGGACGCGAGGAGGAACTGACCGACCTGAAACGCTTCGTCACGGCTCCCTGCGGCTCCAGTGCCTACCTGTGGTGGCAGGCAGGGCCGTGGGCCGGAAAGACAGCGCTGCTCTCCTGGTTCACCGCCCGTCGCCTGCCTGCCGGGGTCGATGTCGCGCACTACGTCATCGCCGGGCGTCTGGGCACCGACCGCCGTGACGGCTTCATCCGTACAGTCGGAGCCCAGTTGGCTGTCGCGGCCGGCGGCAGACGCCGCCCCGCCATCGATCTCAAGCAACCTGACCTGGGCCCTCTGTACGAAGCAGCGGCCCGGGAAAGCGCGAAGCGTCATCGGCGTCTCGTCCTGATCGTCGACGGACTCGATGAAGATGCCGACGCGGGCCCCGACGAAACCGGCATCGCCGGACTCCTGCCCAAGGACCCGCCCTGCGGAATGCGCGTCATCGTCGCCGGGCGGCCCCACCCGCGCATGCCGCGGAAGCTGGCGGCGGACCATCCGCTGCGAGACCCTGCCATCGTCCGGCTGCTGGCCGCCTCTCCCGCAGCGCGCATCATCCGGGATGCCGCCCTGACGGAGCTGCGCACTCTCCTGGAGGACACCGGTCTCGGACAACATCTGCTAGGCCTTCTGGTTGCGGCGCGGGGGGCCCTCACCGGGGCAGATCTCGCCGAACTCACGGAGCTCACGCCCCACGACGTGCGGGACAGGCTCTCCGGCGTCACCGGCCGTTCCCTGGCGCCCACGCGCACCGATCTGCTGCCCCTGCACGTGCGCACCGAGGCGGAAGCGGAAGCAGGACGGCAGACATTCGTACTAGCCCACCAAGAACTCCACGCCACCGCGCACGAGGCCCTCGGCCGCCGCTTCCTCGCCGCACGCGCCACTGAGCTGCACCACTGGGCCCACCAGTACAGCGACGAAGGCTGGCCCCACGACACCCCGAACTACCTACTCACCGGCTACACCCGCCTCCTGCACGAGCAGGGAGAGACCGAGCGCCTCACCGCGCTGGCGCTCGATCCGCGGCGCCAACTGCGCCTCATCCAGCGCGCCGGCCCGGACGTCGCCCTGCTCCACCTCGACCTGGCCGCCCCATCCCGCACAGACCAAGTGCCACCGCTGAGCACGGCCGCGGCGATCGCCGCTTCCCGGGAGATGCTGCTGCCCCACGTGCAGCCGCTTCCCACCGCAGTAGCACAGACCATCGCCCGGCTCGGCGACGCGCCGCGGGCCCGCGCCCTGACCAGCACATCAGGGCGCGCCGTCGACAAGACGCTGAACCTGGCCGGCGTGGCACGCGTACTGCAGTCCATGGGTGACGAGCAGGCCGTCGCCACGGCCCAAGCGGCCGGCCGGTGGGCTCGCAGGGCACTGCACGAGGCGGGCAGGTTCGGTGTCAGCGCCGATGAGGCGCAGGGCGCAGCAGGGCAAGCAGCCCTCGCCCTGCTGGAGACGGCCCAACAGCCCGGCCACGGACCTACACACGAGGCTGGCACCCACGGCCGACCGGGAGCGGGCGGGGACCGCGCTCGTCAGAGCCTCTTCGAGGACGGCCTGGCCCTGCTCCGCTCCGCCCACGGGATGGGGACAGCCCGCACAGAAATCTGGGCGCAAGCCATCCATCTGCTCACAGCAAACCATCCCGAGCAGGCCGGAGAGCTGTTGGACACATTGGAAGAACAAGCTGAAGATCTCGCCTGCCAAGAACCGGCCGACACAAGCTCCGCAGCCGGCGCGATTCACCTCTGGCAGACAGCAGCGTCCACGGCGCCCGACCGCGCCGACCGCCTCATGGACCGCATCCTGACCCATGCCCAGGAGGTCTGGAACGAGGCGCCCACCCTGGAAAACATTGCCACTCTCGCGACCGCCGCCCTCTGCGCCGCGCCATCCCATCCGACACAGGCGCAGCGCCTGGCGAACACTGCCTGCCGCCACCTCGAGCATGTACTGAGCCCGGACGCTGCGCCTTTGACGCCTCCGGATGCCTTTCACGTCGAGTTCGGATTCCGACACACCGTCGCCCTCCTCTCGCAGGCACTCGCCGACGTCGGGAAACCGACCGAGCAGATCACCCACATGCTGGAACTCGCAGGCCTCTTCCTCCCGCCAGAACCACCAAAACTGCCAGAGCACGAGGAACAGCTGCCCGGCAACGAGGACGAATTCCCCGCCGAAGCCGGCAGACTCGCCGAGGAAGCGTTCCGTCTGGCCGGCCAGGCCGCCAGCGATGAAGCGGAGCACTGCCTGGAGCAGGCCCTGGCGCTCCTGCCCGCCGGCATCCCCGGCAGCGGCCGCGCCCCCGTGTGGCTACCCGACCTGGCAGCCGCCCTCATCCGCAGCGACACGGCCGCCGACACCCAGCCCCTCATCGACCTGGTCCAGCACCCAGCCGACCACGTGCGCCTGCACGCCGCCATGGCCCTGGCCTACAAAGGCACGCACCAGCCCGACGCAGCACGCCGCCACGCGCACGAAGCAGCCCGTGCAGCCACGACCGATCAGAACTGGCCCTACGCCGCACAGGCGCTGGCAGGCGCCGGCGAGGCGCAGGCTGCCGCAGACCTCATCACGCAGCACCCGCAACCCCGCAGTGTCACCGCGCGGGCGGCCTGGCGGAAAACCGACCGAGCCGCGCGCATCGCCGTCGCCGCGGAACTCACGGCACACGCCCCCCACATGGCAGGCGAGCTGCTCCTTCCGGTGCTCCAACGCCTCGAAGCCTCAAGCCGCACGATCCGTAGCAGCGGCCTGCTGTCCCCACTGGCCGAACTCCTGCCCGCCGCGGCCCACCTCCCACCCGAGCCACATCAGCTCCTTACGGCCGTGATGGAACAAGCCCGTGACCAGTCATCGCGCAGCAGCCCACACTCCTGGCAACCCGAAGACGTCCTCGTCCACGCATTCCTGCGCGTCCAAGCCGGCGAACGCCCAGACCTGCAACTGACGTGGCTGACACACGACATGGCCAGCCGCGGCCCCGAACACTTCCCCACCCCCGCCCTAGCCGTCCTCCACGCGGCCCTCGGCGACACCGGCACCGCCCTGCAGGTAGCACGACAACCCGCCGACCCGCTCCTTCAAGCCACTGCACTCGCCGCCATCGCAGCACACCTCGTCCACCTCCCGGCCCGCCCGCACCCCATGGCCGGACCAACCATTCAGATCCACTTCACCCGCGCCATCCAGCACCTGGCCCACACCACCACCCCACCGGCTCCCGACCACAAAGCGGCCGCCACAGCGCTACACCACACCCTGACCACACCCAGCTGGCACCAGGCCATACCGATCCTGCACAAGCTCGCCCCGGAAGCCATCCGTGCCATCCGCGACATCGCAACAGCCCATCTCCACGCCCCACCTCAACTCCGCTGACTACCCCCGACAATCCGCCGAGAGGAGCTCTCCACGCCGCCGTATTTCGCCGGCAAGTTCGATGCGGGAGCGGGAGCCCACCGGCGTACCGCAGCAGACTCCGTCGGAGGGGAGGTCGACGAGGTGTTAAGCGCCAACCTTGCGGTCTCGCGGAACAGCCTCTGCTCCCCGAGCCCCTGCCCGACGACCGGAGGCCGTCCCCCGCGGGCGCGGGGAAGAGAGGAAGACATCCGCAGGTCGCGAAGTGCGCTCCCCGCCCCCGCGGGGATGACCCCTTGATCATCCCCGTGCTGACCTTCCGGCCCTTCTGCTCCCCGCACCCGCGAAGATGATCCCTGAGCGATCCGGCTCGCGGTGTATCCGGTCCTGTGCTCCCCGCCCCTGCGGGGATGGTCCCTGCTGGAGCGTGAAGGTCATGGTCTCGGTGCGGTGCTCCCCGCACGCGCGGGGATGGTCCCAGGTAGTCGACGCCGGTGTCCTCCAGATACACGTGCTCCCCGCACCTGCGGGGATGGTCCCGAGGCTGCGTCGTTCCCTGCGGTGACCGCGCCGTGCTCCCCGCACCTGCGGGGATGATCCCCGGGTTCCCTTGGAGACGAGGAGGATGCCGCGGTGCTCCCCGCACCTGCGGGGATGGTCCCGGGCACTGGTGGCGGGTGACGACGACCGGGATGTGCTCCCCGCACCTGCGGGGATGGTCCCGGCAGACGGTTGTTGACGTAGCCCTCAGCTCGGTGCTCCCCGCACCTGCGGGGATGGTCCCCCCGACGAAGGCGCCCCCGCGGCCTGAGCCGCGTGCTCCCCGCACACGCGGGGATGGACCCAACGACGTTCCCTACGACCGGGAAAAGACGTACTGCCCCTCGCACGCGCGGGGATGGCCCCAAGCAGGCCAACCAGCTCGAGACCGGCGACGTCTGCTCCCCGCCTGCGCGGGGATAGCGCCGTTCGGCTTGTGGTCCGGCTGTTCGAGCGGTGCACTTGTGGCAATTGGGCCTGCGGGTGGCCGTACGCTGCAGTTGCTGTCCCGTGCACCCAGGTGGTGGAAATGTCCGAATCTTTGAAAGTTGCTCAGAGCGACCCTCTTGCCCGGTGAAAGCCCAGGTCGGGGAGACTGCTCCCCGCACGCGGGGATGGTCCCGACCGCATCACCCCGTGCATCAAGTACCTCGACTGCTCCCGGCTCATGCTGGGATTAATCGTCACGCCACGTGCACGATGCTGCCCGGTAATTGTTCCCCGCGTACGGGGGATGGACCCGAAGTGATCAAGGCAGGGAACCCGGCTACCTGTTGCTCCCCGCGTTCGCGGGGGGGGGACCCGGCTGCAACACTGAGCGGGTCAAGAAGGTGTTCTGCTTCCCGCACGGGCGGGGATGGACCCAGGCCGGCCAGGTCGCGGCCGGGGGTGCAGAGCTGTTCCCCGCGCACGCGGGGATGGCCCCCGGTCCGTCGACACCCGTGTCGTGACCGTCCCTTGCTCCCCGCGCACGCGGGGGTGGACCCATGAAGGCTCCGCTGGCGAGGGCGATGCCGAACTGCTCCCCGCGCATGCGGGGATGGACCCTCCAGTCGGGTGCGGTACACGGGCTTGGTGGCATGCTCCCCGCGCCCGCGGGGATGGCCCCGGCGCGAAGATCGACGTTGCGGCCCCCGCCCATGCAGAAGCACGCCGATCACTACCCCGACCGGGAAGCCAGGACCGAACCGCCCCCGCACGCACAGGAAACAGCCCATCACCACATCGGCCACCACAGCACCGGTGGACCCATCCCCGTGTGTGCGGGGAGCAGTTGACGGAGATGGCATTGGACTTGGGGCCGAGGGGACCATCCCCGCGCGTGCGGAGAGCAGCCGGGGCAGCGGGACTTGAAGACTTCGAGGGTGGGGCCATCCCCGCGTGTGCGGGGAGCAGACTCGCTGACCTGGGCATTCACCGGGACAGAGAGGCGTTCTGAGCAACTTTCCAAGACTCGGACATATCAACCACCTGGTTGCACGGGACAGCAGCTACAGCGTACGGCCACCCGCAGCCCCAACTGCCACAAGTGCACCGCCCGAACGGCCAGACCACGCCGAACGGAGCCCTCCCCGCGTGCACGGGGAGTAGATCCTCCCAACCGCCGCATGACGGTAGCGCCTGGGACCATCCCCGCGCGGGCGGGGAGCGGTTCATGTTGCTGGCCGCGTCCCTCACCTGCCTAGGTCCATTCCCGCGTGCGCGGGGAGCAGTTGACCAGGTTGGCCAGCACCTTGTCCGCCCCGGGCCCATCCCCGCGGGCGCAGGGGAACAGGAAGCCCGCGACCTCGACCAGATTCAGACCACGGGTCCATCCCCCACGTGCGTGCGGGAGCAGTCACGCTGACCTGGGCATCTAACAGGAGGCGAAGCCGTTCCGAGCAACTTCCCAAGACTCGGACTTTTCTGCCACCCCGCTGAACGAAGCACCAGAAGCAGCCTACGCACACCGGGCCCACCCGCGAGACCCCCGGGGCGGACTGATCACAGCCAACAACTCGCGCCAACATCCGGATAAATGGACGGCCCTGGGGCGGTCGTCGATATCGACCACCAGCGCGGCAGCAAACCCCGACCACCCCAGCCGCCCGAGACACCGCGATGTCTGTCGACGACGACACCGGTGGCGGGTCCGTCCCTGCATGTGCGGAGAGCAGAACGTTGTGCAGAACGCGTCGAATTTTGGTGGGGCCATCCCCGCGCGTGCGGGGAGCAGTCCTTGCTGATCGTCTTGAACAAGGTGGTTTCGGGTCCATCCCCGCACGTGCGGGGAGCAGACTCGCTGGCCTGGGCTTTCACCAGGCAAGAGAGCCGTTCTGAGCAACTTTCAAAGATTCGGTCATTTCCACCACCTGGGTGCACGGGACAGCAACTGCAGCGTACGGCCACCCGCAGGCCCAATTGCCGAAAATGCACCGCGCGAACAGCCGGACCATAAGCCGAACGGCGCCACCCCCGCACGCGCGGGGAGCAGGTGCGCGAAGAACGGGTGCGGATCGACAGCGGGGGTCCATCCCCGCGTGCGCAGGGAGCAGTCTGCGCGTCAGCTGACGGAGGCCGCCATACTGGGGACCATCCCCGCATGCGCGGGGAGCAGTTCAGCGTTCCCGCCGTGTGGCCAACGCCAGCAGGGCCATCCCCACGCGCGCGGGGAGCAGGGCCGGCGGTGGCACCTGATGGCGGCCAGCGGAGGGCCATCCCCGCGGGTGCGGGGAGCAGGACGTAGGACAGCGGGTCCCAGTTCCACGTGGGGGACAATCCCCGCGCTTGCGGGGAGCAGACTCGTTCACCAAGCATTCTGCCGCCACCAACCCACGAAGCTCAGCACTTTCACCGGACTCCGACAAACCCGAGAACCACCCCCTCCCCCAAGCCATCCACTCATACAGGAGCACGCCGATCACCACCCCGATCGGGAAGCCAAGACCGAACCACCCCCGCGCACATAGAAAACAGCCCACCACCACACCGGCCACCGCAGCACCAGTAGGTCTCTCCCCCGCGGAGCGGAGAGCAGTTCACGCCTAGATCGGGATTCCGGCGCAGAAGGAGGCCAGCCCGGGCATGCGGGGAGCAGGGCTGGGGCACCTACAGCAACGTCCAGGTCAAGGGACCATCCCCGCACGTGCGGGGAGCAGAGCAGCACCTGGCCGGGGTGGATCAGGTGCGGGGATCCACCCCCGCGCGTGCAGGGAGCGAGAGCTTTCCCCGTTCATCCACATCAGCGGGTAGCGGAGGCCATTACCGCGTGCGCGGGGAGCAGCGCAGCAAGTCCTCCTCGCTGAAGTGCATGGCGGGTCCATCCCCACGGGTGCGGGGAGCAGTTGGCGACGCTGATCGCCGGCCTCAAGGGCGCGGGGCCATCCGCGCACGCGCGAGAGCAGGCGGTCGCTCTGTTCGGCGCGTCCGCCGTCCCGGATCCATCTCCGCAGGTGCGGAGAGCAGCCACACAGAAATCCACGCCCGGTGCGAGCCTGGCCGTCCACCCCCACATGCGCGGGGAGCAGCGCCACGGACTGGGAGCTTCTCGCGTGGTGGCGGAACCATCCCCGCACGCGCGGGGAGCAGACGAAGCTGAAACAGATCGGATTCCCTTTCGAGGGACCATCCCCGCACGCGCGGGGCGCAGTCGACCTTGATCGTGGCCCGCTCCAGGGCACGGGATCCATCCCCACGAGCGCGGGGAGCAGTCCTGGAAGGCCGCAGGCGGCGACATGGGCCAGGGTCCATCCCCGCGGGCGAGGGAGCAGACCATGTCGCCCTTCAGCGCGCTGTCGCCGGTGGGTCCATCCCCGCGGGTGCGGGGAGCAGGTCTTATGGCATCGCTTGCACAGAGCTTGCACGGGACCATCCCCGCGTGCGCGGGGAGCAGTCGCGCTGCTCTCGCTCAAGCGTCACCGTCCAAGGACCATCCCCACATGCGCGGGGAGCAGGGCGCCGGCGGAAAGGCCGGGCCAGGGTGGTGGGGATCATCCCCGCGAGTGCGGCGAGCAGGAACTCCCGCCGTCCCGGGTGATGGTGACGTCGGGTCCATCCCCGCGAGTGCGGGGAGCAGAGGGTGATCAGCCCGTTGTAGGTGTCTTCCTTGGGGCCATCCCCGCACGCGGGGAGCAGGACGAGGAGCTCTACGACGGCATCACCCGCGAGGGTCCATCCCCGCAGGCGCGGAGAGCAACGGATCTGTGAGGACTCGGCGACCCATACCCGGGGTCCATCCCCGCACGCGCGGGGAGCAGTCGAGGCAACTCGGGCCTCCCGGCTCGGAGCCGGGACCATCCCCGCGTGCGCGAGGAGCGGGTCGTCGACGGCTTCGGTGTCGTGAAGCCCACGGGTCCATCCCCGTAGGCGCGGGGAGCAGACTCTTTCACCAGGCATTCTGCCGCCACCAACCCACGAAACCCAACACCTTCACCATTGCGCGGGCCATACCCGCAAGCGCGGGGAGCAGTTCTGCAAGCTTCGCAAGGCCTTGGCCATGTCGGGTCCATCCCCCCGCAGACGCGGAGAACAGTTGACCTTGCGGTAGCGGATGGGCCCGTTGTTGGGGCCGTCCCCGCGTATGCGGGGAGCAGTGTCTGCAAGGATCACCGCCTATCTAGGAGCCGGGGCCATCCCCGCTGGCGCGGGGAGCAGGCGATGATGCCTACGGGCTCGACGACGGTGCGGGGGCCAACCCCACGTGCGCGGAGAACAGTACGGGCCCAAGCCGCCCACCACCCGTACCGAGGGACCGCCCCCGCGTGCACGGGGAGCAGCCGCCGGGGTCGACGTAACCGCGGAACCGGCAGGGGCCATCCCCGCGGGCGCAGGGAGCAGAGCGCGGTGAGGGCGGGCCGGCAGCGGGCGGTGGGACCATCCCCGCAGGCGCGGGGAACAGTCTCCGTGCTGCCGCACCGCGTACCCGGTGTCGGGACCATCCCCGCGGGCGCGGGGAGCAACTGGCGACGCTGATCGCCGGCCTCAAGGGCGCGGGTCCATCCCCGCGTACGCGGGGAGCAGACAGGCTCCGGCGTCAAGCCTCCGTGGATCGGGGGACCATCCCCGCACGTGCGGGGAGCAGCCGCACACGCAGTCCGCCACCCACCGGTTCTGGGGACCATCCCCGCGCGTGTGGGGAGCAGCGAACCACCCGCCGCCCTCAGGTCCTTGGCGAGGGCCATCCCCGCGCTTACGAGGAGCAGGAGGGACTGATCGACAGGAGCCGCCGGGGCATGGGGCCATCCCCGCGCGTGCGGGGAGCAGTAGTCGACATCCGGGCAGCCGGGGACGGCGTGGGGACCATCCCCGCGCGTGCGGGTAGCAGATCGCAGCGGAGGCCGCCGAGTTGCCGTCGCCGGGACCATCCCCGCGTGCGCGGAGAGCAGAGTCTCGGGGGCGACTACGGTACCTCGAACCCGGGTCCATCCCCGCGTGCGCGGGCAGCAGGCGAGCTGGTCGTTCTTGTCGGCGAGGACGGTGGGTCCGTCCCCGCGTGCGCGGGGAGCAAGAGACGGTCACGACACGGGTGTCGACGGACCGGGGGCAATCCACGCGTGCGCGGGGAGCAGGTCCAGGTCATGGCCGAGGGCGCCTCCGCGCAAGGTCCATCCCCACGTGCGTAGGGAGCAGCTGGGAGCGATAGCGGCCAGGGTGCAGTCGTGGGGTCCATCCCCGCGTGCGCAGGGAGCAGTCGAGCGCCTCAATGGTCAGCTCAAACTTGCCGGGTCCATCCCCGCGAGCGCGGAGAGCAGCTCCTGCACTTCTGGTCCTGGTGAGGGATCGGGGGTCCATCCCCGCGTGCGCGGGCAGCAGGCGAGCTGGTCGTTCTTGTCGGCGAGGACGGTGGGTCCGTCCCCGCGTGCGCGGGGAGCAAGAGACGG
>NZ_JBFAJT010000017.1:0-15468 GCF_040655335.1 Streptomyces sp. NPDC050439 | reverse complement strand
GCTCAAACTTGCCGGGTCCATCCCCGCGAGCGCGGAGAGCAGCTCCTGCACTTCTGGTCCTGGTGAGGGATCGGGGGTCCATCCCCGCGTGCGCGGGGAGCAGGACTCCAGATTGCCGGTGATCTTGACCTGGTCGGGTCCATCCCCGCGTGCGCTGGGAGCAAGAGGGGCTGCGCTTGATGGCGCAGGCGATGTCGGGCCCATCCCCGCGTGCGCGGGGAGTAGTGAGTCACCGCCGTCGCCCTCCATCCCGGCCAGGGTCCATCCCCGCATGCGCGGGGAGCAGAACTCCGAGAACGCTTGGGTGATCGTCTGGAGGGGACCATCCCCGCGCGTGCAGAGAGCAGATCGCCGTGTTGATCGCGACCAAGACGACGTGTGGTCCATCCCCGCGGGTACGGGGAGGAGGAGAGGAGTGGAGCAGCGCCTCGCTCGTCCTGGGGTCCATCCCCGCGCGGGCGGTAAGCAGATGTGGGGCGCGGTCAGGGCAGACCGGCTGATGGGGTCAACCCCGCACGCGCGGGGAACAGGGCCGGACGCCCTCCTCCTTCGCGTAGCCCGGAGGGCCATCCCCGCGAGGGCGGGGAGCAGGGCGACATGGTCGTACCCCCGAAGCCGACCTGGGGTCCATCCCCGTGCGTGCAGGGAGCAGCGGCGGCCGGGCACCAAGTTCGTCGTCGACAAGGGTCCATCCCCGCGCGGGCGGGGAACAGGCCAGGCCCTGGTACTGCTGGACACCTGGGGTGGGTCCATTCCCGCGCGTGCGGGGAGCAGTCGGATCGAAGAATGCGAGCGTTCGCCTTCGCGGGTCGATCCCCGCGGACGCGGGGAGCAGTCGTGGTCATCCGAGCCCCGCGGCGCGCATCGGGGTCCATCTCCGCTTACGCGGGGAGCAGGAGACGGAGACGTCGAGGCTGGATTCACCGCCGGGGCCATCCCCGTAGGTACGAGGAGAGGCCCGGCGCTCGACCATGTCCTTCTGCCGGGAGGATCCATTCTCGCAGACGCGGGAGCAGCCCACTCCGTACGCGTTCGGCCGACGTCGCGCGGGGAGCAGTCGCGCAGGAACGAGATCGGCTTCCGCTTAGGGGGTCCATCCCCGCATGCGCGGGGAGCAGCTGGAGTGCGTGCGATGTCTTCCTGGAAGACGGGGCCATCCGGCCATCCCTGCACGCGCGGGGAGCAGGGCAGCATGGCCTCCTCGTTACAGGCGTAAGCGGGTCCATCCCCCGCAGGCCCGGGGAGCAGTCTTCCGTCTGGTCCTAGTGCTCGAGCGGCTCGGGTCCATCCCCGCATGCGCGGGGAGCAGAGCAACGTGCCCAGGAACGTGGCCCGAACGGCGGGGCCATCGGGACGTGAACGGGCCGCGAGGATCTCAGCGACCGCGAGCGCGGCCTCCGTCTTCCCCTCCCCCATCGGAGCCTCAACGATCATCAGGCCGGGCGCGGGCATCGCATGCGCCAGCCGGACCGCGGCCTCCTGCACCGGCCTGACCTTCGCTCCCGGCGGCAGGTCGAAACGCGACGCGAACACCTCCTGCCCGTCCCCGGCCGGCGCATCAGCCCGCCACGGAGCAGGCAACCGCAGCCCACGCCAGGCCGCGGCGATCCGCTCCTCACCACTACGGGTCTCCTGCGGGAAGTAGGGGAAAAGGTCCGGGTTGCTGGCGACCCAGTCGGCGACGATCACCACGGCGCTGAGCAGCACCTGCACGGGCTGCGCCAGCTTCACTGTCCGCCAAGTGCGGAGCCGCTCGCGCACGCCGAACTCTTCGGCACACGCCTCCAGAAACTCCAACTGCACCCGCCGCCACACCTTTTCACTGGCCCCCGGCGACCGCAGCAGATGCGGCCGGTCATACAGATCATTGAGCTGCCCGTGCTCCGGCGGCACCCCATGGTGGCCGCCCGCAACGACAGCAAACTGCCCGCTCTGCCGGCCAGCCGTGCCACTCCTCCAGCCACTCGGCTAGCAGCACCTGCCCCGCCAGCGCGTGCGGCGCCATCACACGATCGGCACCCAACTGGTGCTGGGTCTTCATCTCAAGGCCCTGCCGCCGCATCTCATCGGCAAGTTGATCGACCTGACACGCGAACGCCGGCGTTGCCTTCCCGATGTCATGCACCGCCGCCAGCCACACCACCAACGACCGGGCATCGTCAGCCCCGCCCGGCAGCGCCCCAGCCGTCAACGCCCGCACACTCGCGGGCAGCCACTCATCCCACAGCAACCCGGCCACTGCCGCACTGTCGTCCATGTGCCGCCACAACGGCAGCCACCCCCCGGAATCCCGGTCATGCTTGGCCCACACAGCACGCACCGGCCCCCTAAGCCGAGCCCCCAGCCCCACACGTAACTCCCCCACAACCGCCATGCCACAGGCATACACGCCAACCCGAGAGCACAGCGGCAATACCGCGAAAACGGACCCCCGCACGAACAGACCAAGGAAAAATCAGAAAGCAGCTCACAGCACGACACACCATCCGCCCACACACACCCAGCACACATACCCACAAACACCAAAGAAGCCGCCAAACCCCATACCCCTTACGCGCGTTACGCCCGGACCGGCGACACTGCTCGAAACCAGCATCCAACAGCGGTAGACCCCCAGGCCCCGAAGTACGCTCCCCACACCCGCGGGGATGGCCCCGGGAAGAGGGACGCGCCGAACAGGGCGATCGAGCGCTCCCCGCACCCGCGGGGATGGTCCCCACTCACGAGCTACGAACAGTGGGACCTCGACGTGCTCCCCGCACCCGCGGGGATGGTCCCGTGAGGTAGGCCTGGGCGTCCTTGCGGCGGGCGTGCTCCCCGCACCCGCGGGGATGGTCCCTCAAGCCACACTCGCTGCGGCTGCTGGGCCAGCGGGATGCGCGGCAACCGGAGCCATGGAGTGCCTCTTTGCCCGCTTTGCCGGAGTCGGTGAAAGTGCTCGGAACCGGAGGTTGGTAACGGCAGAATGCCTGGTGAACGAGCCTGCTCCCCGCACCCGCGGGGATGGCCCCGTCGGCAGCGCGATCTGCGACGTAGTGACCGTCTGCTCCCCGCACCGCGGAGATGGCCCCATCCCGCCCAGCGAGGCCGACTTCTTCGCGCCCTGCTCCCCGCACCCGCGGGGATGGTCCCTGCGCTGTGTCGCGTGACCCGCATGAGCCCTCCTGCTCCCCGCACCCGCGGGGATGGTCCCGCGACGGCGGCCGCGGCCTGGCCGTGAGCGGTCTGCTCCCCGCACGCGCGGGGATGGCCCCTTCGTGCTCGGGTCGGTGGTCTCGTGCTGATCCTGCTCCCCCGCACCCGCCGGGGATGGCCCCGGCACGTCCCAGTCAAGGAAGTCCTGAGTGGTCTGCTCCTCGCACCCGCGGGGATGTTCCTGCGGAGGGTCGGCGCCTAGTGGAGGAGGTCAGCTGCTCCCCGCACCACCCACGGGGATGGCCCTCCACGCACCACGTGCACTCCCCCACCCGAAACTGCTCCCTGCACCCTCGGGGATGGTCCCCGCTGGGGCATCGCTCGCTCGATCTTCGGGAACTGCTCCCCGCACCCGCAGGAATGGCCCCATCGCAGACTCCCGCGACCCCAAGGTCACGGTCTGCTCCCCGCACCCGCGGGGATGGTCCCTACGACGGCACGCGCGGCGACTCCGGAGAGTTGCGCTCCCCGCACCCGCGGGGATGGTCCCCCCAAGCAAGCCTGGCGCGAATGGTCTGACGTGCGCTCCCCGCACCCGCGGGGATGGTCCCCCCAAGCAAGCCTGGCGCGAATGGTCTGACGTGCGCTCCCCGCACCCGCGGGGATGGTCCCCACCGCGTGCGGGGCGGCCAGCTCACGGTGCCGTGCTCCCCGCCCCCGCGGGGATGGTCCCCCGTGCCGCCATAGGTCATGGCGCACGCACTCGTGCTCCCCGCACCCGCGGGAATGGTCCCGCGCAGGCCAACCGGCGCCCCGACGGCACCGGGTGCTCCCCGCACCCGCGGGGATGGTCCCGTCGCCACCTACGGCGGAGGTTCGCGGGAGACCTGCTCCCCGCACCCGCGGGGATGGTCCCACGCGTCGCACGCACAGGGATCTTCGCGTTCTCTGCTCCCCGCACCCGCGGGGATGGTCCCCCCGAACCCAGAGGGTGCGGGGGTTTCCCGTCTGCTCCCCGCACCCGCGGGGATGGTCCCCCCGAACCCAGAGGGTGCGGGGGTTTCCCGTCTGCTCCCCGCACCCGCGGGGATGGTCCCGGCGAGAACGGGGGCCAGAAGTGAAGCGGAACCTGCTCCCCGCACCCGCGGGGATGGTCCGCCGCCCGGTGCGGGGGTGCTGCTACTTCTGCTGCTCCCCGCACCCGCGGAGATGGTCCCGAGACGTGCACCCCGACTCCGGTCGACGTCTCCTGCTCCCCGCACCCGCGGGGATGGTCCCGTGGTGGAGGCCGGTGTCGGGCTGGCGGTGGGCTGCTCCCCGCACCCGCGGGGATGATCCCGAGCCGAGTTCGGCGTCCTTGCACGGCACAGTCTGCTTCCCGCACCCGCGGAGATGGTCCCTGTGCGCTCGCCGCGTCCTGGAGGACGTCGATCTGCTCCCCGCACCCGCGGGGATGGTCCCCTCGACACCTACCGCCCAGGAGCATCCGTGAGCACTGACATCGCCATACAGCACTACGGCCGGGAGCAGGCCGCCGACCTGCGGCCCGTGCTGTTGGATATCTACGCCGAGGTCTACCAGGAAGCCGCCCGAGCCGACCCCTTCGCCACTGTCGACCGCTTCGCCAAGGGCCTGGACGCCTGGAGCAACCAAGCAGGATGGGCATGCACGGTCGGCTACACCCACGGCCAGGCCGTGGGATACGCCTACGGCGCCCCGCTTGCCGCCGACACCCGATGGTGGGGCGGCCTGCTCACCGACGTCCCCCAGTCGGCCATCGCGGAGACCGGCACCCGCACCTACGCGTTAAGCGAGCTGATGGTCCGGGCCCCCTGGCGCAAAACCGGCGTCAGCCGCCACCTGCACGACACACTCCTGAACGAACGCGACGAGGAACGCGCCACCCTCCTCGTCGACCAAAGACACCCCAAAGTGCGGGCACTGTACGAACAGTGGGGCTGGACAACACTCGGCGACCTACGCCCCCGCCAACAACACGCACCCCTCTTCCACGCCATGCTCCTCAACCTCCCCGCCCGCTGACCGGCCCGTCCCCACTGGTCAGCACCCGCGACGCCCAACTCGCAGGACGCACCGCCCTCATCAACTGCGGCCCTCTCCCCGCCCGCCATGGCCAGCACCAACCCTTCCGCGACGTCATTACCGACATCGAAGAACAACCTCGACCTCCAACAGCACAAACCCGAAACCCTCCCCCGCCACGCCCCCTACCTCCACCAACGCACCGCCGACCGTATCGGAAGCCTCACCCGACTCATCCGCCACACAGCCATCACCGCCATCAGCGACGGCACCGAACACATCACCAAAACATCATCCGAAGCCATCCGCCTCGACCACCTCGCCGAGCAACGCAACCGCCCCACGCCAAAGCGCTGACCACCCAACTCAGATGTCGCGCCATTCCCACAACAGTGCGAAATCAGCCGTACTGAGTTATTCAAGAAGCGACGCGGCGCAATCGCTGCGAGACTCTGCCTTGCAGGCAGTCGCATTGGACGGGGGCGTGTAGCTGTGGCGAAAGCAAGGACGAAGTCGCAGACCCGCAAGGGCTATTACCGGGCAGCGCACTATGTGAAGCCATCATCGACGTCCAGCCGATGGAAGAAGCCCTCCCTGGGGCTCATTCTGATCGCCGCTGTGCTGCTCATTGCCGCATGGAACACCCTGTTCTCGGACGGCTCCGACAACCCAGGCAAGACGCCTCGCCCTCAGCCTTCCAGTGCCTCGACCTCTGCGGTGTCCGGTCAGTGATCCCGCCTCCGGCGGAAGGCTGACAAGGGGCGCTGCCATGCTCTTGCCTTCTCAGGCCCGCCGCCACGGGTGGCTTCCGGGCTCGCCGGCTCCGCCGACAGGGTCTGTGCGCGCAGGTGCTGCCAGGCGGTCTGCCACTGCGTGATCTGGTCATCGGGAACACCGCACGCTGAGAGGTAGACGGCCGTGGTGCCCCAAGTCGTGGGAAGAGTACTGCGGTTGAGCAGACCGCCGACGGTGCCGGCGGCCATGCGGCCGGCCGAACGCTCACTGATCGCCCGGTGAGTCAGTCCACTGACCACCCGCACCTCGGCGAGAGCGGTTAAGAATCCGGTCGCGGTACGGATCGCGCGCGGATCCGGCCAGGGGCGCCCCCCTACGTCCGCACCGGCCGCCGCAGCAGCAAAGGGCGCGGCAGGCAGATCCGCGTGGTTACGTCCGAGCGCGACCTGGGCACCGCTGTTGCGGTCCCGCGCCTGCGGAACAGGATGCCCACGCGCCTCCATCGTCTGGCGCAGATGCCGATACAGAGCCCCGAGGTCAACCAGTGTGGGACCGCCGGGTATGCCCTGCCGCAGGACCTCCAGCAGAGCCCCGGTGAAAGCCGTGTAGGTCTCCCCCACCGGCGCCAAAGCAGTACGGGTTTCGGCGGCGGCCGCCAGCAGGAAACTGCCTTCCACCGCCGCTTGGTCGGCAAGCCCCATCCCGGGGCTCATCCTCCCCAAAGCCAGACCGCTGTAGCAGCAGTCCAAAATCACCACATGCCGCTCGGCTCGGGAGTCCAGCAGCAGCACCTGGCGCACCCAGTCATAGGGCAGGCCGGTCTCGATACGGCCGAACTCGGTTCGTGGCAGAGCCAAAGCGAGCTGATCGTGGGCATCGACCAGGCCGTGCCCGGCGAAGTAGACCACCAGCGTGTCAGTCGCCTCAGCGGCCGCTTGTCGCACCGCGCCCACCACCGTGTGCGCGACAGCTGGATCCTCCACAACAGTTACGTGCTGGCCGGGCAGTTGCAGCGACAGCGGGCTGCACAAAAGATCGGCGAGAGCCCGCAGGTTGTTCGCCACGGCCGGCAACGGCTCCAGATGCTCGTAGCGGCTCGTGCCCACCAGCACTGCCCGTGAGGCTCCCGGATCGGGCAGCACACTCACCTGTCGCCGCCCTCATCGCCGCGGACGGCCTCAAGCGCCCGCACTGCCCGCGCGATCTCCTCCTCAGAACCCTCTGCAAGGACGATGACCGTCTCCCCGCGTCGGATCTCCACCTGCGGCCGCTGCGGCCGGCTCTGCCGCCACGCTGCGACTGCCAATACGAATGACGCCGCACTCCATCCATTTCCTGTCACCAGCTCAAGCACATCCAGGGCCGCGCCCATCTGCCCCGGCCCCGGCACATCAGCCCGCGCCCCCACCACAACAGACCGGCGCACTGCAGGATCCGCACGCAACCAGCCCTGCAGCGAACGCGACTCCCCCGCGCCCAGTCCAACCTGCAGCTCTAACCGCACCCCGACCTCCCCTGATCCGTATGCACACCCACTGCCCATGCACAACCGATCAGGAAACACGCCACAGCACAACACCACCCCCGGACCAGACAAGGGCCCCTGAGCGGCAACACCCGCTGAGCCCTTTGACCCTACCGATACCTACAACAAGCCACACCTTCCTCAACAGCCATCAACAACCCCAGCTCAAGCCCCTCAGCACCCTCCCCGAGCAACGCCACCCGGCCCCTCAGCGAACCAACAACACACCAGTCGGGGTGCCGCGGAAGGCCGCGATGAGGCCCATGAGGGTGGTCGCGTAACCGGGGGGTCTGCAGGTAGCTGGGGATGACGTGGGAGGCGTACACGCGAGACGGTCGGATGGAGCGAACTCAGTCTTCGCACAACACTCCGAATTGGGGCGAGGTTGCGGCTGGTGCCGACTTCGAGCTGGTCTCCCATTTCGCAGCTGTCGGACGGCGACGGCGGGGGCTGATGCACGAGAGGGGTTCGGCGGGCAGCGCTTTTGCTGTATGTCACCCCCACGGGGTTTGGTTCGCGAGATGAGCGCGGAGGGAGCGGGGCGGGCGCGAGGACTGCCCGAGTTCGCCCAACTCCGTTGTGATGAATGCCACTTGGTGTGGCGGAACCCGTCATGCGTAGGTGAACGATGGTTCACCCTTGCTGCTCAGGGGGCCATTCTGGACTGGTGTGCCCTAATCGTGCACACGTTCCGCAGTGGACCATGATCACTGGGTCATATTTTTCGGCATCACGTTGAGTGAGCGGGCTCGATTCTCGACAAGGTGGGCCTTAGAGCCGCCCGGCTCACTGGTGAGCGCCTGGTGGGACACGCGCCGCCAACTTCCATACGTACAGGGACGTGTGATGACCAATGTGAGGCCCGCGTGACCACTGACGATCACGCGCTGACGGACGCGTTCGGGAGCCCCAGCCAGGGCCGTCCCGACCCGGCCTCCGCACCCCGCACGGGACTTCCCCTCGATTTCGAGGGTTTCTACCTGAACCAGCAGGAGTTCTTCCACGCCTTCGCCGAGCTCCACCTCGGCCACCGCAACGCCGCTGAACTCGTCGTCCACGACGTGTTCTTGGAGATCCTGGCGACCTGGAAGGAGCTACTGACCGAGTCCGACATCGAGCAGCGGGCGATGGCTGTGCTCAGCCGGCGCGTCGGCAGGCGTCTCAAGTCCGAGGGCAGGCCTCCCGCGTTTGTCATCAACGCCCCGATATCGCGCAATCTGGCTGCCATTCGCGCCGAGATGGAGCTCGCGCCCAGCCACGCCGGCCTCTACGAAGCGATGCTCGAGCTACCCACCCGGCAGTACAACGCGATCGTCCTGCGGTACGTGCTCAATTACCCGGTCGCGCGCATTGCCCGCTACATGGGCCTGGACTCACGCACCGTGGACTACCACGTCCGCAAGGGCCGCGAACGCCTGCGCGTTCTGCTGGACCTGCCCGCCGACGGGGACCGCCGCAAGAAGGCCGCCCCGATCGCGAAGCGCACCAAGGAGAAGAGGGGGGAATGATGATGACGCTCGACGACGTGCTCGCCGACGCCGCCATGCCGGTCCATGTGCCCAGCAGGTTCGACGTCGGTGCAGCACTGGAGAAGCTGGCCGTCGACGCCGGCCGCGCCCAGAGCACCATGGACACCCAGCGCGCCGCCCAGTGCGCGCAGCGCCTGACGGTGATCGCCCGCTGGATGCTCAGCGCGCCGCACGCCGCCCACCATGTCGATCAGCTCGCCCAGGGCGACCCCGAACTGCCCGTCGAAGAAGACAACCTGGATGTCGAGGGCGCTGCCGTCTTCGCCTCGCTGCTCTACCTGACCGGACAGCACCCCGAATCTGCGCAGTTTTGGTGGCAGTTAGCCGCAGGTGCCGGGCATCGGGCGGCGGCGTACTGCCTGCACCTGCACCATGCCGCACTGGGTGAGCAGCGCGAGGCCGCTCACTGGTGGCACCAGGTCATCTATGACCTCGGTGACATGCTCGATGACGCATATTTCGAGAAGGTGGAGGCCATCGCCCGCTACCTCTACCCCCGCCCGGAGGGGGCCGCGCCGCTGACCGGAGGTTTGGAGATGGAGGTGGACCGGCTCGCCGATGACGGTGCGCCCTGTGTGATCGTGCCCCGTCCCGACCGGCGGCTGGCACAGGTCCTGCGCGCGCACAGCCGCGCTGTCTGAGGTGGCGGGAGGTGTGCGGGGTTGGTCACGGCATGCGGAAGGCCCCCCGCACGGGTTGGTACGGGGGGCTGCGTTCCGGGTCGCCCGAGCGCTGTCGAGGCCTTCGGCAGCGTTCGACGCCCGGCACTGGTTCCGCAGGGGCATCTCGGACTTGTCAGATGTCGGTATCCCCCGGCATCTGACCCCTCTTCCTGGATGCTGCCTGCGCGGAATCCCGCAACGATCACCCCGGCCAAGGGACGGATCCTCGGGAGTCCTTGTTGTGTGCTGGTCAAGCCGCCAAGCGTGACCAGCTGATCAATCCCCATTTGTTTCCGTTGAGTCAGCAAACTTCATGGGTGTCGCCCTGCACGGCCTGGTGAAAAAGGCCGTGCCGGGGCCCGCGAAAACCTGCTGGTTGTCGCGAACTGAGTTAAGTGTTCCCGTGCCAGCGGCCCAGTCACAGCCCCGGTACCTGGACCAGATGTGAACCAACCCAGCGGTCATCCGCACGGTCCAAGGCCAGCGCCTTTCCGCTGAACACAGCGGCGGTGCAGGCTACTTGGACAGTTCCTGGCCCAACCCCACCAGTCGTTCTTCGGCGCCGTCGGGGCTGGGACCCTTGGATTTTAAGGGCCCAAAGCCGCGCGCAGGATCTCCCGCCAAGGATCCTGCGGCTTACGGCCGTCCGGGCCGTCTACCGCGCTCGAGGTGCGCCAACACCTCGCGGTCGCCGGCCCGGTTGAGTCAGCAACCCGTAGTCCGGCGGCGGCCGACGGCCGCCGCCGGCTCACTCCATGGGAGCCCATCACAGTGAAAAGCACCAAGGAGGCAAACGCCTCTCTCGCTACGGCCACTGCCGCTCCGTTCTTCGGCATGGCACAGGCCCTGGTCATCGTGGCGTTCCTCGCCGCGGCTGTCGTGCTCAGCCTCTTCACGCATATGCCCGCGCGTGAGGTCCTTCTCCTTCTCGGTGCCGTGGGCGGCCTCGGTGTCGCCGTCGTCGTGGCGGCCAACACGACGAGGCACAGGGGCGGGGGCCGTGAGCGAGGGCTGCTGCGCAGAATAGTGGCTGCGGCCTTCAACAACGGCGCGAGCAGCTGAACGCCATGGGGCGTCCGGAGAGCCCGGTCGGCTTCGCGGTGCAGGAGGTCGGCATGCTCGCCGCCTACCTCCGCCAGCTCCGTCAAGCCGTGGGCAAAACGTATGAGGAGCTGGCCGACAGCGCCCTGTGCTCGGCCAGCTCCCTCAAGCGGGCGGCCCGGGGCGGAGAGCGCGCCCCGGCCTGGACCACGGTCGAGGACTATGTCACCGCAGCCGGCGGCGACCTGGTCACGGCCAAAGCCCTTCACCAGGCGGCGAAGGGCGCTGCGGCCCGTGCGCGCCGGGATGCCCGGCGCTCCATGGTCGTGCCCAAGCCGCAGTTCGTGCGTGATGCCGCCGATCTCAGCGGGGCGATGCGTGATGCCTACGACAGGGCGGGGCGCCCGCCCGTCCGCGAGATGGAGGACCAGGCCGGATGGCGTCTGCCCCACAGCACCGCCCACGAGATCGTCCGGGGCAGGGCCCTGCCGTACGACGTACGGACCTACATCGCCTTCCTGCAGGCCTGCGAGATCCAGGAAGATGACCTTGGCCCGTGGTTCGAGTGCTGGCACAAGGTGCGCGGTGAGCGCACCAGGACAGAGGTGAACAGCCTGCTGGCCGCGCGAGGTGCGCTGCGTCCGGGGGAGGAACTCTTCGTCCACTGGTATGAGACGACGAAGAAGTCCGCCACCGGCATCGAGATCCATGCGGTCCGGCCCCTGCCCCTGCCCGTTGTTCCAGAGCACCGGAGCCACCACTTCGCGGGCATGACGCTGCAACAGGTGTTGGACCTGGCCGCCCAGAATCTCGCAGAGGAAGGAGACGTCGGCTTCGCCGCGTGATCGCGGACCAGCCGGCCGGTGCCGGGCAGCTGATCTGTAGCTGCCCGGCACCGTCGTGCATACTGCAGCCACCGACGCCCGACCGGCGGGCAGTCAGTCGACCGACGCACGGACCGCTCCCCTCACCCGAATCCGCTGAGCCGAAGGACAGGGCGGCGCGGGAAGGTCAGTCGCCGTATTCCCGTAGTACGAGGACGGCTTCCTGGTCATCGACCTGGAAAATCTGCCGGGAGGACCACCCTGCCGCGAGCTGCTCGAGCTGCCCCAGCGACAGGCCCCGGTGATGAGGGTTCACAGATGCGTTCGGCTCGGTGAGGGGGGTCAGCGCGTAAAAGGTGCCGCGCCGGCCCAGCCAGCGGCCGACATCGGTCATCAAACGCCCCCGGTCGAGATAGGCCAGTGCGTTCCGGCAGGTGACCAGGGCGACGCTGCCGGGGCGAATGGAGGCCGGAATGGGCTCGGCGTTGATGTCCCAGGTGTCGAACGCGCCTTCCCAACAGCCCTGGAAGGCGGCCAGACGTACGGCTTCGTGGGCATAGTCGTACGCGCGCACGGACATCCCCCACGCTGCCAGCTGACGCGACCACTGCCCCGTACCGCAGGCCAGGTCAACAGCGAGACCGCCCTGGACCGCGTCACCCGCGACCCGCAAGAACCTCTGCTTCTCCCCTGCGGTGACCGCCCGTGACCGGCCACCACCCGCATACCAGTGGTTCCAGCCCCGGGCATCCAAACGCTGCACGCTCCAAGGCGCAGCGTCCTGTACACCTGGCGCAGGCACAGGCAAGAGGCCAGCAGCCAGGTCACCGCCGGGGCGCCCCGGCGCTGCCCCGGCCCCGGCATGCTGGTGCTCGTATGCATCCACCGGTCACTTCTTTCCCATCAGGAGGCAGGACAGGGCATGCTGCATCAAAGCCACGGACACCGCTTGCAGCCCCGTTGGTTGATTACGGTGGGGCCAGTGCCCGGAGGTTTGGACCAACTGCGCACCGGCTGCCAGTGCCGGTCACGTGCAGACGGGGCGGCGCGGGAGGCCCCGTGCCGCACGGGGCCGCACGGGGCCAGGCTGCTGCCGTTCCAGCGAAGCCCACCACTCCAAGCAACGCCGGCGCACTGCTGACCAGGGCCCCGCCGCAGTAGCTCTCCCGTTCGCGCAGGACGGCGAGTAGCTCCGCGCTGATCGTGGGCCGCTGACCGCACAACATCAACGCCCCGCACACGCCCGGTGCTTGCACCGCCCCCATGCCCGCGCGGCGTGCTCCGGGCCACTCAGTGGCGGCGGGTTCGAGGCACCTGGCCAACGCCCTCGGCGATCTCGCGGGCGCGGGCGTGTGGTTGCGGGAGGCTGATGGTCGCGTGCACGGTGCTGCCCCCTTTGATTCGTCTTTGCTCCCACCAAGTGGCCAGCGCTTCGACGAGCAGCAGGCCGCGGCCGTGCTCGTCATCTTCGGTTGTCTGCTGGATGTGCAGTGGGCGTTGGGGGCCGCTGTCGGCGACGCTGACAGCGGCCTCATCGTCGGTGAGTGTGACCTCGATGGTGATCTGGGGGCTGTGGGTGTGCGTGACCGCGTTGCTGGTGAGCTCGCTGACGATCTGCTGCAGGTCCGTGCGGACCCTCTGGGGCACGCCCCAGTCCGCGAGCATCCTGCCCACGTGGGCGCGCGCCGCTGACGGGGTGCGC
The DNA here is from genome assembly GCF_040655335.1 of Streptomyces sp. NPDC050439. Lineage (NCBI taxonomy): Bacteria > Bacillati > Actinomycetota > Actinomycetes > Kitasatosporales > Streptomycetaceae > Streptomyces > Streptomyces sp. NPDC050439. The sequence goes on along the minus strand of NZ_JBFAJT010000017.1, from coordinate 2,272 downwards.
TCGCACTGCCCGGGCAACTGCCAGCAGCAGCTGAGCGGGTAGGGCGCCTGGCCGGCCTGCACACCCGGCCGCAGCACGGGCACGACCGGGGCGGGGGCTTGGACGGGGGCGGGGCTGGGGCGGGGCTCGCGCGTACGGTCTTCGGGGAGGTGAGGGTGCATCATGCGGGCACCTGCCCCGCAGGCACCGATCCGGTGCCGATGGACAGCAGCCCCGCCGCTGGACGGTGGCCGGAGAGCAAGCACAGACCCGTGATCCACCGGCCGTCCCGGCCCGTCCTCACGTGGATCAGTTCCTCGCTCTGCCTGCCTGGGGCCAGCGTCCCGGTCACCGGGGCGCTCCGAAGTGCGGGTGGGCGGTAGATGGTTCCCGGGCGGGCCATTGCCCATGGGCCGTGTCCCTCAAGTACGAGGATTTTGCCGTCACCTGCCGACGTGCGGCGCATGTCGAGGACTTCCCGGTAGGCGCCGGCCGCCCACACATAATCGTGGACCCACACGTCGCCTGCCGTGGCCGCAAGCGGAGTTGTACCCGACGGCGCCGCCCGATCCTCTGCATCAGCGGCCGGCATGCAGTGCTCGGCCCGCGCCGTCCACCGCGCCCCCGCCTGGTTTTCCACACCGACAGCCGCCCCCTGCACGCGCAAAACGACCGCGAAGCTGCGACGCCGCTGCTCCCCAACCTCATCCCCCACCGCGAGCCTGCTCACCGGTCCTCACACTCCATGGCGCGACAGGGCTGGTGGTCCGCGGCCAGGCTCGCCGACCCGAGGATGATCCGGGGCTCCGCCAGGCCCCAGCCCACATGCACCTGAGGGAGCCTCACCCCGTGATCCCTGATGGTTGCCGGCAGGGCCTCAAAGGTGTCCTGCACGTCTTTGCCCGGTGCTTCATCGAGGTCGTCGGCCTGCTGCGGGGAGTCCATCAAAAAACCCTTCGGATCTGTACGCTCCATGTCACTGTGTGTGTCCACCGTGGACCCAACGCGAGTACCCTGACCAGTAGTTACGGTTTTACTGACGGTTGTAAAACGTGGAGAGCCATGCCGAACTCCAAGGATCTGGACCCCACTAAAAGCCCCTGGGATTTCTTCGGTAACCGCCTGAGGGACCTCAGGGAGGCCAAGGGGCTCAAACAAGGTGAGCTGGGCAAGCTGGTTTTCCAGTCGCATGCCTATATCAGTCAGTTGGAGACTGCGTTTCGCATCCCTGATCTGGAGCTTGTTGAGCGCATTGACACAGCCTTGGACGCCGAGGATGCCCTCACTACGACCTTCCGCATGGCCAAGAGAGCTCAGGAGGACAGAAGCGCTGTCCCTGAATATTTCGCGGCCGTTGCTGACCTGGAGAAAGTAGCCCGCCGCATCGACTGGTTCGCCGACTCGCTCTTTCCCGGCCTCCTCCAGACAGAGCGGTACGCGCAGGCCCTGATCAGGGATTCTGACCCGTTCAGGAGTGAGGAGGGGGTCTCAAAGCTGATAGCCGATCGCATGGACCGCAGCAGCATACTCGGGGGAACTTCCGCTCCCCGCCTGACCGTTGTCCTCGACGAATCAGCGCTGCGGCGCGAGATCGGGGGCCGCCAGGTCATGGCAGGTCAGCTGTCACACACAGTACAGATGGCCCGTGCGAGAAGCGTCGTCGTGCAGGTTGTCCCCTTCAGCGTCGGTGCGCATCCGCTCGTGGCAGGCCAGCTGATCATCATGCACTTCGCCGACACGCCCCCGCTGGCGTACCAGGAAGGGCCCCACGGCGGTCAGGTACTGGAGAAGACGGCTCTGACCGATGCCGCGATGCTGTCCTACCATCTGACCTGCGCCGCTGCACTTTCACCGGAGCGGTCGTTGAAACTCATGGAATCAGTGGCTGAGGAGTACAGCAAATGAGCACTGCACCAGACCTCACAGCGGCTGCGTGGCGGAAATCGTCATACAGCAACGGCGAGGGCGGCGCCTGCGTTGAGGTTGCAGATGGATACAGGGGCGTCATCCCCGTCCGGGACAGCAAAACACCCCACGGGCCCGCCCTGGTCGTACCCGACCACGAATGGAACACCTTCCTCGACTGGATCAAGCGCTGACCCCACGGCGCCCAAGCCCCCGCCCCGGCGGGGGCTACACCATGCCCGAGGGGTACCGCCATGGATCGGCTCTCGCCTGATACACGACTGCACAACCCCCGGACTGTTCTTGAGACATCTCAGGTTCGGTTCACGAGATCCCGTCCGATCGAGTCGATCTGGCGGGATCTTGCAGTTTTCGGGGGCGTTGTGAG
>NZ_JBFAJT010000016.1:0-111797 GCF_040655335.1 Streptomyces sp. NPDC050439 | reverse complement strand
CCGATGGGTCCGCTCCGCTCCCCCACCTGACGGCCCCTCCGGCTTCGCCTCCTGGGCCCTACTAAGGCCCGCTGACGCGGGCCCAGCCAGCTACGAGCAGGAGATGGTCTTCATCTGGTGATGAGCCGCAAAGCCCCGCACGGTCACCGCCGCCCAGGCTTGCTATCAGCTTGGTCCTGTACATACCCCGGTATGTACGCCATGTGCGTGCTATAGCGCTCTCGCTGTGCGGAGTGACCTGAGGTTGTGGTGCTTCAAAATTATTCGCGGATTTAGTCTGGAATGGATGGATCACTCTGACCGCCTACCGGTTTTGGATATTGGTAGGGGACACGAGGCTGGCTACAGATCGAACTCCAAGCGCTCCACGTCCGTGAAGCGGACCTCCTCCAAGGAGCCCGCGCGGCGGCCGCCGTCCTGGAAGTACGTCTCCTTGAGTCCTTCGGCGGCGATCTGCCGCAGCTGGTCGTCACCGGCGCCCTGCTCCCGGGCGTCGAAGAGGCGAGCGGCGAACCGAGGGGGGAGCGCGACGGTCAGGTCCCTGATCCGGTTCTCGTCCGTCGTCCCGATCGGCGCGACGTAACCGAGACGGGCCCGGGTGTCGATGACGATGCCGTCCGTCGTCGCCGCCTTCTGCCGGGCCTTCGCCCGGATCTGCGGCTGCCACCGGGCACGGACCTCCCTCTCCAACCGGGCCGCGAGGTCCGCGCGGGGCTTCTTGATCTGGTCCTTCACGTACCGCTCCACGGTGCGCTGGGAGATCCGCAGCATCCGAGCGACCGCCTTGGTGCCCTTGAGCTGCTTGACGAGATAGCGCATTCTCGCGCCGGCCGACTTCGGAATGGGGCGCGTGAACGCCTTCTGTACCGCCTGGTCAAGGCCGTCACCGAACATGCTCATCGCCTACCTACTCCCCGTTGTCCTGGTCGGTGACGGTGCCGTCCTTGATGTACCGGGCGAGGTTGAGCTCCGGTGCATGGAACTGCTCCCGTACGCCTTCGCCCCACAGCACACTCTGGGTGCCCTCCCACTTGACCAGGCCGGGGTTGACCCCGAGCTTGAAACCGCCGGGCAGGGGCTTGCCCTCGCGGTAGGGCAGGAAGTCCAGCGGGGACTCGCCGTCGACCGCGTACACAACGCAGTCCGAGAGGATCGCCACCGGGTACTGCCCGGTGAACGCCGCGTGCCTGAGCAGCTTGCGGTGGAGGTTGATCCGGGTGCGGGAGATGACGGCGGCGCGGATGTCGGGCCGCCAGGTGGGCCTGGACAGGGCGCGCCACGGCAGGCCGGGCTTCCAGCCCTCGCCGCGCGGGCGTTCGCGGAGTTTGCCCAGGCCGCCCTTGACGGTCGCTTTGACGGCGGAGACGACGACGGCCAGTTCCGGGTCACGCTGCCGGTAGCCGTCCATCGCCGCCAGGAAGTCCTGCGGCGCGATGTCGGCGGGCACCCCGAGGTCGGCCATGGTGGCCAGGTACGCGTCGCGCAGTCGGTTGTACCAGCTGTCCAGGTAGCGGCCGTTGTCGTGCCGCACCCATGCCTCGGTCGGTCTCACCTCGTAGCCGAGCTCCACCGCGTACGCCACGGTGGGTGTCGCGTACCAGGCCGGCCCCTGCGGGTGCTCGCCCTTCGGCGTGAACGGGCTCGGCAGCAGGCTGCCGTCCAGTTCCACCTGCTCCTTGCCCAGCTTCACCCTCGACAGGTCGACGTGACTCAGGTCGACGAGCCAGGAGCCGGGCAGCTTTGGGTCGAACGCCGGAGCCTTGACGTGGGTCGGCGCGCCGAGGCCGACGATCAGGCCGTTCGCTCCGGCGGCGAAGGCCATGTTGACGTCGAGGCCGACCAGGTTGCGGCGCATGCACTCGGCGTCGGTGAGCGGGCGTGCCCAGTCATAGGCCTCCTCGAACAGCTTCTCCGCGGGTCCGCGGACGTGAAAGCGGGGGAGGTCGGCGAGGAGCGGGTGCCCATCGGGAGCCTCGCACGGTGCGCAGTCGACCGGGTCCTTGCCCAGGGAGCCGGGGTTGTGCTCGGAGTGGCGTTTGCCGTCCGTGTCCGGCGCGCTCGCGCGGGTCGGCGGCTGCAGTGCGGTCATCAGCTCCAGGCCGGTGACGGCAGTCGAGCCACGTGGCGTCATGACCCGGGAGGCGTATGTGCCAAGGAGCCGGGCCAGTTCCGCGGGTGGGAGCTGTCCGGCCGGGCCCCAGTGGCGGGTGTCGAGCGCGTGCCACGAAGGGACGCACAGCTGGACGCAGGAGCGTTCCGAGCCCTGCGCGGGGCGGTAGACACGCGCCCATGGGCCGAACCCTCGCTTCGTCAACTGCCAGTTCGCGCGCGCGAGTTGCTTGATGACCTTGTGGTTCTCCGGGATACGTCCGGCGAGCTGCTCGTCCGCGGTAAGGGTCACCGGCAGTCCGTAGCGCTCCAGTGCGGCCTCGGTGAGCACGAGCAGGGGATCGGCGTCTTTGCCCGGCCCGGACAGTCTCGGCGCCCCGAGCCTGGCCTCCTTCAGGGTCCAGTCGATCAGGGCCGGGATCGACTTCGCGGGCACGTCGAGGACCAGGCCGCCGACGCAGTACGCGACCACATGTCCGTCGGCGGCGTCGATGACCGCGAGGGGACCGTTCTCGAAGCGTGCGTCGACGGCGGCCTGGCCGGTGCCGGGCTTCGCCGCGGCCTTCTTCACCCCCGGCCGACGCTGGGCCGGGGCGGAGCGTGCCGTGGTGTCGACGGTCCGTGCGTCCTCGACGGCTGCGGCGGCCGGGGGCTCGGGGGTGTTGGCGGGGGCGGCGGTGTCGGCCGTGCCGATCGTGTTGGCGGAAGCAAGGGGTGGGGCAGGGTAGAGCTTCGCGAGCTGCTCCAGCAGGCGTGCGTACGCTTCGCGCTCCGGACCCCGCGGCTCCGTCCTGGTCTTGGGGGATTCCCAGCCACTGACGGTCGCGCGGCGCACCTGGAGGGCCCCGGCAACCTGATCCAGCGTCAGACCGTGGGCCTGTCGGAGCCGCTTGCGTTCTTCCGGCGGCGGCAGCGGGGAACGGGACGCGACCAGGGCGTCGACGGCGTCGAACAAGTCGGACAAGGGGCACCTCCTGCCCCACACCCTACCGCCGGAACCGTACAGACTGCGTACATTGAGCGCACGTCGCACGCACGAGTCGCGTACGGAGGTATCTCTAGAGGTCCAGGTGCAGGAGCAGGCCCGACAACGACTCGATCTTCTCACCCGGGTACGTGGGGTGCTTGCCGTCACGGTCGATGAGGATGCCGTGCAGTCCTGCGGCGCGAGCCCCGCCCATGTCCGAGTAGACCGAATCGCCCACATAGTGAAGGGTCGCGGGGTCTTTCCCGATGGCCTCGGCCGCAAGGTGGAAAATGCGGGGGTCCGGCTTGCTGATCCCGGTGCGGTAGGAGGTCAGCACGGTGTCGAAGACCGTGTCCAGCCCGGTGTGTCCGAGGACATCGAAGAGCAGGTCGTCGAAGTTGGAGACGATCGCCACCGGTATGCGTTCGGCCGCGAGACGCTCGATGACGGGTGCGACATCGGGAAATACCGCGTAGTTCGCCGGCTCCAGGATCGTCTTGGCGGCCGCTTCGGCGATCCGCAGTCGATCCACCTCGCCGGCGCGCAGGTCGGCCGCCTCGATGATCCTGCGGACGAAGACGGCCCACTCGCGTACGCGGTTGACGGAGTCCGGTGCGTCGTCGGGCCACCCGAGGGTGCTGCCCACATGGTCGAGGGCGTGTTCCACGCGGTCCGTGGCGCACACGTGACCGTGATCCGCCGCGGTCGAGGCGATGACGTCGTGGATGGGCGGCGTCAGGTCGAAGAGGGTTCCCGCAGCGTCGAACAGCACACCATCAGGTTTCAACGGAGCCTCCCCCTTTCAGAGATGGCCTGGTCGAGCTGCAGCTCTTCCAGGGCGGTTCGCAACCGACCCGCGCGCGCGAGCACACGGTGGAGCAAGGGGTCGGTGGCACGGAAGTAGGAGGTGAGACGGGTCAGGCTGCAGCCCCGGAGGGTCTTCGCCAGATAAGTGGAGTCGCCGTAGTGGATGCGCATCCCGCCCACTTGGGTGGCGTAGGCGATCAGCTCGTAATAGGCGATGTTGAAGTAGGCCGCCTTTTCGGCGCGGAAGGCACCAAGACGCGTCAGGATTCTGTGGGTCCTGTGGTCCTCGAAGAAGGCGATGAACCCCACAGGAGACGACGTCGGTGTATCTGCGGACGGCGACGTCTCCTCGGCGTCGGCGCGCAGAACCTTGAGCCCGGGGATGGTGGCGGCGCGGGTGAAGCGGTCCTGTACCGCGCGGGTGTCGGCCTGGTGGCCATAGCGGCGGTAGCGGGCCAGTTGGAGTGCGGCGAGATCCTCGGTCAGGCCCTCGGGGCCTTGGACACGGACCGTGGCGTGTTCGCCTTCGAAGAGGCTGCGCTCCTTGCGAAGGACCTTGCGGCGGTGGGCGCGGAAGCCGCCGAAGTACGCCTCCAGGTCCGCATAGGCGGAGGTGTCCAGGACGGCGTCCGCCCCCACGGTGACGGCGCTGTAACCGCGGGCCCGCAAGACCTGGTGCAGTGCTTGTTCCGCGGCGTTGTCCTCCCGGAGATTGCCGAACTGGACCACCGGCAGCCCCAGCTCCCCGGCCTGCGCCTCCACGCCGTCGACAAGGGTGTCCAGGCTGTCGGCGCGCGCCTTCGGGCCGAGGGTCACGCCGGAGAACACGCAGCCGGGTGTGACCACGGCCAGCGTGTCCGTCGCCCGGGCAGGCAGTTGCGAGCGCACATGGGCGAGCTCCGCCGCGGCGGACTCGCGCTGCGGCTGAGCCGTCTGCTGTATCAGCTCCTCCACAGGGGAACCACAGACGATCTCCCAGGTCGCGTAGGTGCGGTGGGCAGCGCTGTGCGGCACGGGGTAGCAGCTGGCGAGCGCTCCGCCCGCGCAGAGGTAGTACTGGTCGCGGCTGACGCGGCCTTCCTCCGCCGCCAGCCACGGCAGCGACCTGTGCAGCCCGCTGTCGCCGCCTTGTACGTCGGCGCCGTGCGTCATGGCTTCTCGTATGGACGTCCAGGTCGTCCAGGTCTTCGCACGCATCAGTGCGTCAGCACTCCTTCTGCCCGCGGAACTCACGCAGCCGACGGTCGGTGGCCAGCGCGGTGACCGACGCGGCAGTCCACGCCGCGGCCGCCCACAGCAGTGGTGTGGGCCCGGTCCACGAAGCGATCAGCGGTGCCAGCACATAGCCGGCGGGAAGGAAGGCGAAGGACCCGACGGACGCCAGGGCGCCGACTTTGGAGAGGTGCTCCTGGGGCACGGAACGCTGGACGGCCGTCGTGACCAATACGCCGTAGGCCCCTACCGAGGCTCCTGCCAGGACCTGCGCCACCGCCAGCGGGGCGAGCCCGGATCCGGCGGCCAGGAGCAGCGGTGGAAGTCCCATGGCGAGCAGGCTCAGTGCGGCCGTGAAGACCGGCCGGGGCAGCGCCGCTCTGCCGCTGACCAGGCTGCCGAGGAGTTCACCGGCCGCGAAGAGCAGCATGAGCAGCGCCCAGGAGTTCGCCGACATGCGCTGCGTCACCAGGCCCGGGCCAAGGACCATGAACGGCGCGGACACCAGCAGAAGAATGGTGCTGTCGACGAGGGTCATGCGCAGCAGCCAGGGAAGGCCCCGCATGGCGCGCCAGCCCTCCCGCATCGCGGACACGCCTTGCCCCTCGCCCTCCTCCACGGCCGCGGCGCCGCGGGGCAGGCCCCACAGGAGTACGGCCGCCAGGAGGAAGGACAAGCCGTCGAGCGCGAGCGCCCAGGCCGCATCCCCCAGGGCGAAGCAGACGGCAGTGATCACGGGGCCGAGCAGTGCGGCCGCCCCGGTCCACGCACCGATCAACGCGTTCGCGGCTCCCAGGTGTGGGGCCGGGACGCAGTGCGGGAGGTAGCCGAAAGTGGCGGGGTAACCGGCGGCCACCGAGATGCCGTAGGCGCCCTGGCAGAGCACGGCCCACCACAGGTCGGCCCCGCTGACCAGCACGATCACGGTGATGAGCTGGGCCGATCCGCAGACGATCGACGAGGCGACCATGAGGGGCCGCTTGGCCGTGCGGTCGGCGGCGATGCCGCCGAAGACCAGGAAGACGATCTTGGGGAGGATGGCCGCGGCCAGCATGCCCCCCAACCAGCCCGCGGAATAGCCGAGTTCGGTCATGGCCAGGGCGAGCGCGGTGGGGACCACGGCGTCACCGATCAGGGAGATGGCGCGCGAGGCGAAGAACCGGCGGAACGGTCCGGTGGCGAACAGGGCGCGATACCCGGCTTGTTCGGCGGTGACCGTCACGGCGCGTCCGGACGGCGGAGGGACGTGGGCAGCGGGTCGGGGAGGTCGTCCGAGCGTGCGCTCAGGCCCTGGCGTGCCCGGCCGACGGCGCCGTCGCCGGCGAGCGCGACGGTCCACAGGGGTTCGAGGCGCGCTCCACGCCGCATCTTCGTGTCCGATGCGGCGATCCCCAGATGCACCGCGCGGGCGCCGAGGCGGTGGGCGAGCCGGAGAGGTTCGTAGAACATGAGACTAAAGTAGGAATTCCGGGTTTCCCGCAGGGATTCGTCGACGCCGAAGAGACGCACCCACAGCACGTCCGCGTGGTGGAAGACGACATGGCATCCCACGGCTCGCCCGTCCAGGCGGGCGAGGATCACATGGGCGCCGGGTATCTGCGCGCACAGGGCGAGGTAGGGAAGGAAATCGGCGGGCGGGCGGGCGTAGGAGGGGTCGTACTTCTTCTCGTGGAGGACGAGCAGACGTGCGATCTCGCCAAGCGGCGCACTCTGGTCCAAGGGGGTGGTCTCGAACCGCAGGCCGTTGTCGGTGACCTGCCTCAGGTCCGCCTTGATCTGGCGTCTGCGGCTGTGGCCGACCGAGTCGAGGTAGCCGTCGAATCCGCTGTCGGGGACGTCGAGCCATGCCTCCCACGCCACCAGCCCCGCCGGGTGTCCCTGGGCGGTGAACCGTGCGGCGTCGACGCTGGAGAGGTAGGGCAGAAGCACCGTACGCCCCCGGGCGACGTCCTGGAGTCCGGCGGTGAGGGTGTCGGTCGCAAGGGGGCTTACGCCGAGGAGCAGTTCGTTGCGGTATCCCGTACGGGGTCCGATGACGACGCAGTCCTTGGCGGGGACGTGATCCGCGAGGAGGAACTCCGGGTGGTAGCGGCGTGCTTGTGTGCCGGTTCCTTCGGTGACGGCGCAGAGCGCCAGATCACGGTCCTGACGCAACAGCGCATAGGCGTACTTGTGCCCGTGCCGTTCCAGGAGTCTGAACCAGGCGGCGCTGGAGTAGAGCGTTCCGGCGGGAGCCAGGTCCTGCGCCGGGGCCTGGTCGAAGGACGGGAGCGTCCGGGCGGCGCAGAGCGGTGACCTCAGCGAACGATCTGCGCGCACAGGTGCTCCAACCGTTCCCGGGACGACGCCAGCAGTTCCTGGTCATCGATTTCCTCCACCGCCACGACGGTCAGCAGCGCCGCGATGTCCAGTTCGTAGAAGTCCAGGATCCTTTGGTGGTGTGCGACGTCGGTGTCGTCGAGTCCGTAGCCGGCCCGGAAGGCCTCGGTGAAAAGTCCGCAGAAGCGGATCCGTGCGAGCTCGAGCCAGGGGTCACCGGTGATCGCGTTCGCGACGTCGATGACCGCCGCGATGCTCCCCTGCCGCACGCAGATGTTGGGCGGCCGCAGGTCGAGGTGGAGGAGAGCGCCCGTCCGGTCCGCGTCGTCGGGCACGTCGGCCGCACACCGGGAGAGCACCGTGTCGGTGGACAGCCCGGGGCAGTACTTCTCGGCGGCGCGCAGCCGGTCGGTGAGGCGCCCGAGAACGTAGGACGGCCATGGGCCCGGCGGGCGACCTACCGTCGTGCCCGGGCGGATGGAGTGGATCGCACGGGTGATGCGCCCCAGCTCATGCTGCTGGTCCTCGTTCAGCTCCTCCGTCGGCTGGTGTTCGATGTGCTCGCACAGCATCCAGGAGAGGCCGTCCGGGGCGCCGCGCCGCCGCCAGTCGAGGACGGAAGGGGCCGGTACGCCCGCCTTGGCCAGCAGTCCAAGGACGTGCACTTCCTTGGCGAGTACGTCGGCGAAGTCGACGGCGCCCTCGTAGTCGGTCTGCAGGACCTCGTGGCGGGGGGAGCGCACGACCCCGGCGATCCTGCCGTCGGGGTGACGGGCGAGGTCGGCGAAGTAGTCCACTCCTTCACGCCATGGAGCGACGCGGATGCCGGGATCACCGAGGGCGCGGCCGACTTCCGCTTTGAGAGCGGTGGTCCGGGCCGTGGCCGTCTCTGTCGTCATCGTGCGGTCACCTGTTCCACCGGGTAGGTCGCGCGGTCCCGCCAGTACGCCTCCGTCACGGCGTATATCTCCTGGACAGCGCCCAGTCCGGCGGCGATCTCCTCCTGGTCGAGCCAGCTCTTGGTGACGGTGTTCTGGTCCCGGTCCCCGAACGTCTCGACGGGCAGGTCGAGATGCCCGCGTTCATTGCCGTAGTGCGCGGCGAGCCAGTTGATGTTGACGGCGGGCATGATGTCCACGAATTCCCTGACCCATTGAACTGTTCCTTTGTAGTCGTCCCCAGGGATACCCATGATGAAGTTGGGGATCACATAGAGCCCCAGCTCGCGGATGGTTTCGCTCGCCTTGTAGAGGTGCTTGGTACGAAAGGGCTTGCGAAGGTATTTGAGGAGACCGTCGTGCGCTGTCTCGACCCCGAACTCGACGTACCGCACGCCCATGTCCCGGCAGTCGGCGAGGAACCCGGGCCTGGCCGCCAGGGACGGCGGGGTCTGAATGATGAATCCCTCGAAGCCTTCATGAGAGGCGGCGAAAATGTCCCGGACCTTGCCCAGGTCCTGCCAGTTGTTCGCCACCGGATCGCCGAACGACTTGTCGTCGAGGAAGGCGAGCCGGAAATCCAGGGGCGCGAAGGCGGCTATCTCGGCCTCGTAGCCCGCGGGGTCGGCGGGGACGACCTGCGTGGGGACGGTGCAGAAGTTGCAGCGGAACGAGCATCCGTTGCTCATGCTGAACCGGGGAATGCACTGGAGCCCGTCGAAGAGCCGGTAGTCGAGCGTGGTCCGCGGGCGTGCCCCGGGCAGGAAGTCGGGCAGGTTCGTGACGTCGTGGAGGAAGCTCACGTGGGGGTACCCCACGAACACCTCCGGGTCGACATAGCCCCCGACGACCATCGTCGCGCCGGTGGAGGCCAGATGGAGCAGCTGCTCCACATTGGCGTCCAGCGCCGAGAAGAAGAACACGTCGCCCTCGGCGGCCTCCGCGAGCCTGCGGTGCGCGACGTCGAGATCGTCGACGACCATCAGCTCTTTGTGGAAATGCTCGTCGGGGAGCATGGAGGCGACGATGGGTATCCAGTACGGGATTTCCATGAAGTGTTGTGGCATGTAGTAGCCACGCATGCGGGCGTAGGAACGCCGGTAGTAGTCCCTCATGGTGCTGTCCTCGGTCAACAGGAGGTCGCTGAACTGGACCAGGACGGCTCGGGACGCCCCTCCCTCACCGGAAGGGCGAATTCCTCTTCTGATGCCGACTGTTGGAATGTGCACGGACATGGTTTTCCCCCCGCCGGTCACGCGCTGGACACGGACAGGCCACGCTAGCTGTGGGGCACAACCAGAGCAATGGTGCGGGTGTGGCCTGAGGGATCAACGGCCAGGTGAGGGCACAGACCGGGTGTCCGGCACGCGAACCAGCGGGGGATGATGGTTCGCGGCGACACCCGGTCTGTGGTCGAGGGGCCCGTCAGTGAGCGGGCGGGGCGGCATCCCGCTCGGGGGCGGCCGGGGATACGCGCGGGGCCGTGTCGTCGTCGTCCAGGTCTTGGCCCGCGACGGTACGCAGCGGGACCTCCCTCACCAGCCAGGACACCGCGAACATCAGCACGGAGAGCACGAGCGCGACCACGATGGTGCCGTGCAGGCCACTGGTGACGGCGGCCTGGTAGGCGTGCCGGACCTGCTGCGGCATGTCCGTGAGCATCTCCGGTGTCACGCTGCTGTCCGGCCCGGTCAGCTTCTCGGCCCCGCGCGTGCCAAGCCTGGCGGTCAACTCATCGGCCATACGTGCCACATAGACGCCGCCCAGCGCGGCGACGCCGAGCGAGCCGCCGACCGTACGGATCAGGGTGAGGGAGCCACTGGCGGCGCCCATGTCGCGGGGCTCCGCGCTGTTCAGCGTGATGAGCAGGGTGCTCTGCATCATGAAGCCCAGGCCGATGCCGAGGATCAGGGTGGTCGCGGAGGCGACGGCCACCGCGGTGTCCACCTGGAACGTGAGCAGGGCCAGCGTGCCGATGACACTCACCAGGCCGCCCAGGATCGGGTAGAGGCGGTACTTGCCCGTCGTGCTGATCCGCCGTCCGACCAGCGTCTGCACGCCGAGCATGCCGAACATCAGGGGCAACAGCAGCATGCCGCTGACGGTGGGCGACAGCTCTTTGACGAACTGCATGTACTGCGGGAGGTAGTTGGTGGCCCCGATCAGCAGCGCACCGAGGAGAAAGGTGAGCACCTGGGCGACGGCGAAGTTGTGGTTGCGGAAGAGGCCGGGCGGGATCAGCGGTTCGGGGGCCCGGCGCTCCACCCGCACGAACCATGCGGTCGCCGCCACCGCGGTCACCGCGAGCCCCAGGATCTGGGGCGACAGCCAGTCGTACGCGCCGCCTCCCCAGGTGGAGAGCAGCGTCACGGACACGACGGAGACGACCAGGAGCAGGGCGCCCGGGTAGTCGATCCGCACCGCGCGGGTGGCCGGCTTCAGCTTGATGCTGATGCCCACCACGATCAGGGCGATGGCCCCGAGCGGCACGTTGATGTAGAAGACCCAGCGCCAGCTGAGATGGTCGGTGAAGAAGCCTCCGACGAGTGGCCCCGCCACATAGGCGATGGGCATCATGACACCGAGCATGGTCTGTACGCGGCCGCTCTCCCGCGGCGGGACGAGCACCCCGATGATGGCCAGGGCACCCACCATGAGCCCGCCGGCGCCGAGTCCCTGCACGGCCCGGAAGGCGATGAGCTGGTTGATGTCCTGTGCCATGCCGGAGAGCACGGAGCCGATCAGGAAAAGCACGACCGCGGCCATGAAGATGCCTTTTCGGCCCAGGAGGTCGCCGAGCTTGCCCCAGATCGCCGTGGAGGCGGCCGTGGCGAGCAGATAGGCCGTCACCACCCAGGCGAAGCGGTCGAGGCCCCCGAGTTCGCCGACGATCGTCGGCAGCGCCGTGCCGACGATCAGTGCGTCGAGCATGCCGAGAAACATGCCGATCAGCAGCCCGAAGACCCCCAGGTAGGTGCCCGGAGGAAGCGGTGGCCGCCGCGCGGGACCGGGTGAGGACTCCTGCGGCGCTCGGTCCGTTTCCATGGTTCCTCCCCGATCGTCCGCTGTGGGTCAGGCCGCGCAGGGCATACGGCCCGTGCGTCGCGCGGGGCGTGGCCCCACCGGGCGAGTCGGTCGCGCGGGGTCTTGGCCGCGGCGTTCGCGGACCGGGTCGGAATCGTCGACTCGCCCTCAGCGGCTCCTGTCGCCGTCGCGAGCACAGTAGCCAAGGATCGGCGGCGCGCCCGGTCGTCTTGAGCGGATCTCCAGGAAAGGTCCATGGCGGTCGCGGCGTCCGGATGTCGGTGGTCCGGCCCGGCGGTCAGCGCCAGAGGGCCCCGGCGGCCGCCTCCGCGTCGACGGCCCGCAGCAAGGTCTCGTCGATGTCCTTGAGCGAGCCGACGATGTGCCGGGCTCCGGCCTCCACCATCATCTGTCGCTGGAAGTCGTGCTCGGAGTCGACCGGGTGCCCGATGAAGGCGACGCCGACGTCCCTTGCGGTCTCCGCGACGCGGGCCACGTCGTCGATGAAGAGCACCTGGTCGGGGCGGAGCCCGAAGAGTTCGGTGATCTCTTGGATGCCGGGGCGGAAGTCATTGGTGCAGACGTAGCCGGGCTCGTCGAAGCAGTGGGCGAACCGGCCCAGGTGGCGGTCGAAGTGCGACCGCTCAAGACCGCCGTAACAGACCGTCCTCGCGCCCAGCGAGCGCAGCGTCTCCAGCAGTTCGGCCGCGCCGTCGAGCACATGCACCGGGTGCTCCCGTATGTACTCCTCGCGCTGGGCGAAGTAGTCCTTGAGCAACTGCTCCGCCGTGCCGCCGAGTTCGTCCGCCGCCCGCTGGGCGGCGACGAGCTGCGGCTGCGACAGGAGCTCCCGCTCGAAGCGGGCACTGTAGGTTCCCCCGCGCGATTCAACGAGGCGCCGCATGACCGGGCTGAAGCTGTCGTTGAGGAGCACGCCGTCGATGTTCACCGCGACCAGGCTCAGGTGCCGCAACAAGGTGTCTCCCATTGAGTCGGTGAGCATGCCGCCACAGACCGTACTCCCGTCCGAGGTGGGGATGACTGTTCCCTTGCCGTCTACGGGACCGACGGGCCCTGGCCGAGAACGTCGATGTGCCGGTCGTCGACCAGGAGTTCGCGCCCCGGCCCCGCGTCCCGCACCAGGGTGTCCCTGCAGGTGCACACCTGGTGCACGCGTGAGGCGCCGCTCGCGTCGGTGGCGTAGACGACCGTGTTCGCACGCACGTGCACGGCGCCGTCGGGGCGCTCCTCGATCTCGAACATGCCGGTCATGTGGCGGCGCCGCTCGCCGGCCGCGGCGATCGCCTCCGTCGCCGCGCGGGCTCCCGCGATCAGTCCGGCGCGACCGCGCATCGGCTCCGACCGGCTGGAGATCCGGCAGACCGCGTCCTTGGTGAAGGTGGCAGCCCACCCCTCGGCGTCGCCCTCGTCGAGGCGCCGCATCTGGCGGGCGTAGAACTCCGCCACCTCCGCGTACATGGGATCTCCGTTCCATGGGCCGACGTGCCGTACGAGGGCGGGCCGTTGCTTCTTGAGGGCCTCGCCGCCTCGACGCGCACAGGCTGTGGCACTCCGCCCGCGCCCGGGTCGAGCGGCCGTCGAGCGGTGCCGTGTCCGGCCGCGCGGGGGACGCGGTGCGGGCCGCGCGCGAGGGAAGCCCGAGTTCCGCGTGCTGACCTGCTCTCGCACATCTTGTCCCGAAGGCAGTAGGAGGAACGCCCATGGCCACCCGTCGCGGAGTGCTCGGTGCAGGACTGTCCGCCGCGGGCGTCGGGCTCACCGGGGTCTCGCTGCTGCCCGTCCTGAACGCGCAGGCGGCCACCCCGGAGCCCGCCGCCGGCACGGCGGTGCAGCCGTTCGCCGAGCCGATGCCGCTGGTTCCCGTGCTCAAGCCGGTGTGCACCGCGAACGGCACGGACACCTACGACATGACCATGCGCACCGTCAGCCGGGGAATCCTGCCCGGCCTGAAGACCGAACTGCGCACCTACAACGGCCAGTTCCCCGGCCCCACCATCAAGGCCCGCAGGGGGCGGCCGGTCGTCATCCGTCAGCGCAACGAGCTGGCCGTGGACACCTCCATGCACCTGCACGGCGCCTCGGTGCCGCCGAGCGACGACGGCTCCCCGATGGACACCATCGCGCCCGGCACCAGACGCGAGTACACGTATCCCAACAAGCAGGCGCACGCCTCGCTCTGGTACCACGACCACGCCCACCACGTGGAGTCCGAGAACGTCTACCGCGGGATGCACGGCAGTTACCTCCTCACCGACGACGAGGAGGAGGCGCTGCCACTGCCCAAGGGCGCCTACGACGTCGTGATCGGGATACGCGACGCGCACTTCGACACGGCCACCGGCGCGCTCGTCTACCAGATGAGCGACCGGGCCCGCAGCACCATCCTGGTGAACGGGGCGCCGTCCCCGTACTTCGAGGTGGCCGCCCGCTCCTACCGGCTGCGCTTCGCCAACCACTCCAACCAGCGCTTCGTCGAACTGCGCCTGGAGGACGGCGGCGATATGGTGCAGATCGCCTCCGACGGTGGTCTGCTGCCGCGCCCGCACACCACCAAGGCGGTGTACCTGACGTCCGGTGAACGGGCCGATGTGGTCGTGGACTTCTCCCGCTACCCCGTCGGCACCAAGATCGTCCTGAAGAACACCGGCTTCGGGGCGAACGCGGACACCGGCCAGGTGATGCGGTTCGACGTGGTGCGCACCGCCAAGGACAGCAGTTCGGTGCCGGACGTCCTGCGCAAGCTGCCGCCGCTGCCCGCGCCCACCGCCGAGCGCTCGGTCGTCCTGCGCATGGACGAGGACGGCCGGCCCGGCCCCAAGGCGTACATCGACGAGAAGCTTTACGACCCCGCGCGCGTCGACGCGCGCATCCGCGCCGGTGCCAGCGAGGTCTGGACCGTCACCAACGCCAACACCAAGGCGCCGCACAACTTCCACATGCACCTGGTGCAGTTCCGGGTCCTGGAGCGGGGCGGCGCGGCGCCGGGGCCCGAGGAGGCGGGTCTGAAGGACACGGTGCGGCTGCTGCCCGGCGAGACGGTCAAGCTGCAGGCCACCTTCGACACCTACCGGGGTGAGTACGTCTACCACTGCCACATGCTCGACCACTCGGCCATGGGCATGATGGCGACGATGAAGATCGGCTGACCACGCGGCGGCGCGAGCGGTCCGATCCTGGACGGGAAAGCTCCGCTCCTGCTCGTCGGCGGGGCATCTGCCGCGGCTCATCCAGACCGCAACGCCTGTTTTGCGGATCGGGGTCGGGCGGAGGCACAGCGGCACAGCCTTTGCCGGAGCCGGTGACCGGCACCGTCAGCACCCGCGTCATGGCCACGGTCTGTGACAACAAGCGCGTGTAAGGTACCCTCTAGACGGTTTCTTTTCACTCATCCACCGCTCTGGACACGGGCACTGAGCACAAGGGATGGTCTCGTGGCGCGACAAGAACGTGCAGTGCGAACCCGCCGCGCCGTGGTGGAGGCCGCAGCAAGGGTCTTCGCGGAGTACGGCTACTCATCGGCCACGGTGTCGGACATCCTCAAGGTGGCCGGCGTGACCAAGGGCGCCCTGTACTTCCACTTCGACTCCAAGGAAGCCCTCGCGCGGGGCATCATCGAGGCGCAGGTCGAACGACCCCTGCCACCCCAGGAGCTCAAGGTCCAGGAGTGGATGGACCAGGGCCTGCTGATCGCATACCAGCTGCCGCGCGACCCGGTGGTGCGCGCGGGCGCCGTGCTCTCCTCCGACCCGCTGGGCAGGGAGCACTACGGCAGTGCCTGGCCCGTGCTGATAGAGCGCTCGGCGCGGGCGCTGGCCGAGGCCAAGGAACGCGGCGAGATCCTCGGCCACGTCGTGCCGCAGCAGACCGCCGAGCTGGTGGCCAGCGCGTTTCACGGCGTGCAGCTGTTCTCCCAGCTGGAGACGGGTATGTCGGATGTCGAGCGCCGGATCGCCGTGCTGTACGAGCACCTGATGCCGACGATCGCCATTCCCGCCATCCTGGCCCGCCTCGACCTGTCGCCCGACCGCGGTGCGCGCCTGTACGCACAGATGGAAGCGGCCCAGGAGACGGAGGCGGCGCAGCAGCCCGCCTCCGTCGGCTGAACCGCTCCGCGTCACCAGGTGGTGCGGCCACCGTCCACGGGCACGGTGGCCCCGGTGACGAACGAGGCCCGCTCACTGCACAACCACGCGGCCACCTCGGCGACTTCCTCCGGCGCGGCCATCCGGTTCTGCGGCGCGGACGCCATGCTCTTCGCCTCCTGCCCGGGCACCCGGGCGAACCAGTCCTCGACCATCTCGGAGCGCGTCAGACCGGGGGCTATCGCGTTGACCCGGATGTCACTGCGCGCGTACTCGACCGCGGCCGCCTTGGTCAGGCCGATCACGGCGTGCTTGGCCGCGATGTAGGGCGCGGGCACGGAGCTCGCCACCAGGCCCGCCACACTGCTCGTGTTCACGATCGAGCCGCCCCCGGTCTCGGTCATCGCCGTGATCTCGTGGCGCAGGCAGTTCCACACGCCGCGCACATTGGTGTCCATGACGAGGTCGTATGACGCGTCGTCGAGCAGGTGCAGCGGTGCCAGCTCTCCCCCGGTGCCCGCGTTGTTGAAGGCCGCGTCGAGACGCCCGTACGTCTCCACCGCGTACGCCACGGCGCGCTCCACGTCGGCGGAGACCTGGACGTCCCCCGTGCGGTACGAGGCCTGCGCGCCGTCCGCGCTCAGTTCGGCCGCCAGCTTCGCGATGCGCTCCTCGCGCCGGGCGAACAGGACCACCCGCGCGCCCTCCCCCGCGAACACCCGGGCCGCCGCGGCACCGATGCCGCTGCTCGCCCCGGTGATCAGCGCGACTCTTCCCTCGAGCAAACCCTGTCTTTGCCTCATTGCGCCCAACCCCCCTGCTCAGGAGACGTGTTGCCCGGCCGGCATGTTCCGCCGTGGCACCGTCCCGGCCTGCTGAAGCCCGAAGCGTAGCCTTCGTGTTCGATGTCGAAGGACGAATTGATGGCTTCGGACAACTGGCCGCTCCCGGACAGAAGTCGGGAGGTCAGCCGGGTGGCACATGGTGCGTGCCGTCATGGGGCGAGCTGGTGCCCGCCGGGTTGAGCCGGGGCGCCGTGCGGGGGTCGGCAACCGAGGGCAGCAGCGCCTTCCAGAAGCTGGTGAGCGTCTGATCGGTCAGCCACTCCTTGTCGGCACGGCTCAGCACCGCCAGGCCCACCGTCGTGGCCACCACGGCGTTCACGACGCCCTCCTGCGAGACGCCCGGCGCGAGCGACTCCTCGTCCGCGGCGCGGGCCACGAACCCGTGCACGTAGGTCCGCCACTCCTGGCAGAGGTCGCGGCGTGCGCGCTCCCCCGCCTCACAGCTCAACAGGAATCCGGCCCGCACCACCACATCCCAGAGCAGGAGATGGACCAACCGGTGCGAGAGGTCCGTCAGCCCCTGAAGCGCACTCACGTCGTGCGACGGCACGCTCTCCACCGCCTGGCGCAGAGCGCGCGCGGCGGCGCTCTCGACGGCGCCGGCCACCTCGGCCTTGCTGTCGAAATGGAAATGCAGGGCCCCACGGCTCACCCCGGCACCCGAACTGATCTCGTTCAGGCTGGCCTTCTCATAGCCGTGCCGCTCGAACAGCTCGGCCGCCGAGTTGATGAGGGCGGTCTGGGTACGGGCGGCCCGTTCCTGTTGGCTCACTGTTGCTCTCCCGCTACAGAGGGACTTTCCTTGGTACATATAAAACCAACTTGCCGGTTTTAGATCCAGTATTGCGACAGATCGGGCTGGATCAATGACGCAGCGCGACTCGCCCCAACCACCGCACACCGGTGTGCGGCAAGGGCACCGGCTTCGAGGGGCCGACCAGGCGATACCCCCCGACCCTTCCAACTCCTGGCCGGAATCAGAGGTTCCGGAGGGCCGGGCCCGGGCGAGGCTGAGCCCGGCGCACTTCACCGGGAACCAAGGAAGCAGACCATTCGGTTTGCTAATTGATGCCGAAAAGCCCGCCACAAGCCTCCAGAGAGGGAGTCAGCCACGCTCGCCCACAGCGCCCGCAGACCTCCTCGCGGCGACGAAACCCTGGGAAGAGCAACCGCCATTGCCCTATATTTCACCCTAATACACCCTGCATGCGCGGGAATTGAGGGCACCAGCAGCCGCAGTCGCAGTCCGGCTCGAACCTTGCTTGAGACCGCATCCATGCCGCAGACGGACCCCTGGAAAAAGACCGGACGTACGGTACTCTCCGAATGGATCTACGGTACGTCAGATTCCGGCGACGGAGCGCACGCCGCCCCCCGCCGAACCGATGCTCTCCAGGAGGACTTCCGTGTCCGAGCATGCCGAGCCGACCGGTCCCCGCATCGGCCCCGATGGCGGGACCGGCACAGGCGTATGGTTCATCGGCGCCCGCGGCTCCGTCGCCACGACCGCGGTCGCCGGGTGCGCCGCCCTCGCCGCTGGACTGTGTCCGCCCACAGGCATGGTCACCGAGACCGAGCCCTTCACGGCTGCCGCTCTGCCCGCCCTGTCCTCCTTCGTCTTCGGCGGTCACGACACCGTCGACTGGCCGCTGCCCAAGCGCGCCGAGGCCCTCGCCGAGCAGGGTGTCCTGCCGCACGGGCTCGCACGCGCCGTACAGGGTGAACTGGCGGCGGCCGACCGGGAGATACGCCCCGGCGGGCCGTTGCCCGGCGACACCCGCGGCGACGAGGAGCTGATCGCCGCCTTCGCCGCCGACATCGCCGACTTCACGCGGCGCACCGGCGTCGCCCGCACCGTCGTGGTGAACGTCGCCTCCACCGAGCCCGCTCCGGCCGAGGGCTCCCCGCGGCTGCCCAGCAGTTCGCTGTACGCCGCCGCCGCCCTGCGCGCGGGCTGCGCGTACGTGAACTTCACGCCGTCGACCGGGATACGTCACCCGGCGCTCGCCGACGCGGCCACCGCCGCCGGGGTGCCGTACGCGGGCCGGGACGGCAAGACCGGGCAGACGCTGCTGCGGGCGGTGCTCGCGCCCATGTTCCGGCAGCGGGCCCTAGACGTACGGGCCTGGTCGGGCACGAATCTGCTCGGCGGCGGCGACGGGGCGGCGCTCGCCGATTCCGCGGCCGCCGCGGCGAAGAACGCGGGCAAGAACCGGGTCCTCGAGGACACCCTCGGGTCGCTGCCCGAGGGTGAGGTGCACATCGACGACGTGCCCGCACTCGGCGAGTGGAAGACCGCCTGGGACCACGTCGCCTTCGAGGGCTTCCTCGGCTCACGAATGATCCTGCAGACCATCTGGCAGGGCTGCGACTCGGCCCTCGCGGCGCCGCTCGTGCTCGACCTGGCCCGGCTCGCCGCCCGCGCCCACGAGGCGGGCATCACCGGACCCCTGCCCGGACTCGGCTTCTACTTCAAGGATCCGGACGGCGGCTCGTCGGCGCTCGCCGAGCAGTACGACGCCCTCGTCGGCTTCGTCGCGCGCCTGCGGGAGGCCAAGTGAGCAGGCCCCGAGACTGGGCTGAACTGCTGCGTGTCTCCGCCCTGTTCACCGTCCCCGGCGACGCGCTCGCCGGGGCGGCGGCGAGCGGGCTGCGCCCCGGCGCCCGTACCGCGCTCGCCGCCGGTGCCTCGCTGTGCCTGTACGAGGCCGGGATGGCGCTCAACGACTGGGCCGACCAGCAGGAGGACGCCGTCGAGCGTCCGCACCGGCCGCTCCCTTCGGGCCGGATCACGTCCGGGCAGGCGCTGGCGACGGCCGCGGGACTGACCGTGGCCGGGGTCGGCCTCGCCCTCGCCGCGGGCCGCCGCGCCGCGCTCACCGCCACCGCGCTCGCCGGGACGGTGTGGGCTTACGACCTGCGCCTGAAGCACACCCCCGCGGGCCCGGCCGCGATGGCGACGGCGCGCGCGCTCGATCTTCTGCTGGGAGCCGTGGCGACCGCCGCCTCTCCTTCCGGCACCGGGAGTTCGGGCCCGGCGGTGCGTCGTGCCCTGCTGCCCGCCGCCGCGCTCGGCGCGCACACGTACGCCCTCACCGCCGTCTCCCGCACCGAGACCCGCGGGGGCTCGCCGGGCAGGTCGCTCGCCGCGCTGGGCGCGACAGCGGCGATCGGGGCTCTGGCCGGGGCGGGAGGCCGCCCGCGTGGCAGGGGCACCTCACACGGTCCGGGTGTCGTCGGAGGCGGCCGCTTCGGGGCCGTCTCACCCCGGGGCTCCGTCCGTGTCGCACTCGCCGGTGCCTACGTGGCGACGGCGGCGCGGCCGTTCCTGCACGCCGCGCTCAACCCCTCGCCCGCGCTGACCCAGCAGGCCGTCGGCGGTGGCATCCGCGCCATGATCCCGCTCCAGGCGGCCCTCGCGGCACGCTCCGGCGCGCTCGCCCCTGCGGCGCTGCTCACCGGGCTCGTCCCCGTTGCCCGCCGGATCGCCCGGAAGGTGAGCCCCACATGAGCCTTCGCCTGGGCTACGGCACCAACGGCCTGACCGACCTGCGGCTCGACGACGCCCTGGGCCTCCTTGCCGACCTCGGGTTCGACGGCGTGGGTCTGACCCTGGACCACATGCACCTCGACCCGCTCGGGCCCGGTCTGGCCGACCGGGTGAGCCACGTCGCGGGCCGCCTCGACGCGCTCGGCCTGTCCGTGACCGTCGAGACCGGCGCCCGCTACGTCCTTGACCCCCGCCGCAAGCACGGCCCGACCCTGCTCGACGCGGACCCCGGGGCGCGCGCGGCGCGGACCTCGCTGCTCGTCACGGCGGTGCGGGTGGGCGCGGAGCTCGGCGCCCACGCGGTGCACTGCTTCAGCGGCGTCCGTCCGCCGGACGTCGACGAGGACACCGCCTGGAAGCTGCTGGCCGATGCCCTCGGCCCGGTCGTCGACGCGGCGGAGAAGGCCGATGTGCCCCTCGCCTTCGAGCCCGAGCCGGGGCAACTCGTGCAATCGCTGGCCGACTTCCACCGGCTGCGGGTCATGCTCGGCGATCACCCCCTGCTGGGGCTCACCCTCGACATCGGGCACTGCCGGTGCCTGGAGCCGCTGTCGCCGCAGGAGTGCGTCAAGGCCTCGGCGCCGTGGCTGCGGCACGTGCAGATCGAGGACATGCGGCGCGGGGTCCACGAGCATCTGCCTTTCGGGGACGGCGAGATCGACTTCCCGCCCGTGCTGGCCGCGCTCGATGCCTCCGGGTACCAGGGCCTGACCGTGGTCGAACTGCCACGCCACTCGCACGCGGGCCCTGAACTCGCCCGCACATCGCTTGAGTTCCTGCGCGCACAGCACCCCGCGGCCGCGGCGCACCGGCCCCCGGCCGCACCGCCACCACCGGCGGCGATCGCAGCGCCCGGCGCGGCGCGACACCGCCGTATCCCCGGCACCGTCCGACTGAAGGACCCTGCATGCTGAGCACCCGCGAGGAACTCCTGACCCGCGTCGGCTCCGACAGCGCGGCCTGGCTGGACGCCGCCCTCGACGACGCGCGCACCGCCCCGAAGGACCCCGCGCCGCGGAAGATGCCGGCGTGGGAGCTGCGCTTTGCCGAAGCCGGGCGTCGTTGTGGCCAGGACCACGCGGATGCCGCCCGCGTACTGCTCCTGCACGCGGCCGGAGCGGACCCGGCCACCCTCACCCGTGTCTACGGACAAGGCGCCGCGGCCGAGCGCCGTGCCGTCCTGCTCGCCCTGCCCCACCTGGTCCGGGGCCCGGAGGCGCTGCCGCTGGTCGAGGACGCCCTGCGCACCAACGACACCCGGCTCGTGTCCGCGGCCGTCGGGGCGTACGCCGCAGCGCATCTGGACGCCCATGCCTGGCGCCACGCCGTGCTGAAGTGCCTGTTCACCCAGGTGCCGCTGGCCGCCGTCGCCGCCCTGGCCGACCGGGCCCGGGGCGACGGCGAACTGGCCCGCATGCTGCGGGACTTCGCCGCGGAGCGCACCGCCGCGGGACGACCGGTGCCCGATGACCTGAATCACGTGCTCGCCCTGACGGCCAAGGGAGCCTGATGCGCATCTTCGACCCCCACATCCACATGACGTCGCGCACCACCGACGACTACCAGGCCATGTACGCGGCCGGCGTCCGTGCCGTCGTCGAGCCCGCGTTCTGGCTGGGTCAGCCCCGCACCTCACCCGCCTCCTTCTACGACTACTTCGACGCCCTGCTCGGCTGGGAGCCCTTCCGCGCGGCCCAGTACGGCATCGCCCACCACTGCACCATCGCCCTCAACCCCAAAGAGGCCAACGACCCCCGCTGCACCGCGGTCCTGGACGAGCTGCCCCGTTACCTGGTCAAGGACGGCGTCGTGGCGGTCGGCGAGATCGGCTACGACTCCATGACCCCCGCCGAGGACACCGCCCTGTCCACGCAACTCTCCCTCGCCGCCGAGCACGGCCTGCCCGCGATGGTCCACACCCCGCACCGCGACAAGCTCGCCGGCCTGCGCCGCACCATCGACGTCGTCCGGGAGTCCGCGCTGCCGCTGGACCGTGTTCTGATCGACCATCTCAACGAGACCACGGTCAAGGAGGCCAAGGACAGCGGTTGCTGGCTCGGCTTCTCCGTCTATCCCGACACCAAGATGGACGAGGACCGGATGGTGGCCATCCTGCGTGATCACGGGCCCGAACGGGTCCTGGTCAACTCCGCCGCCGACTGGGGCAAGAGCGACCCGCTCAAGACCCGCAAGGTCGCCGACGCCATGCTCGCCTCCGGATTCGGCGAGGACGACGTCGACCTGGTGCTCTGGCGCAACCCGGTCGCCTTCTACGGACTCAGCGGCAGGCTCCGGCTCGACGTCACCGAAGCGGGAGCGCAGCCCCTGCACGAGGGCAACTCCATCCTCCGCGGGGGTGAGTGAGGCGTGCGCTTCCTGCATCCCGACGGCTCGACCGTGCACCTCGCCTACTGCACGAACGTGCATCCCGCCGAGACCTTCGACGGCGTCGTCGACCAGCTGGGCGCCCACTGCGAGCCGGTCCGCAGCCGGCTCGGCGTCGAGCGCCTCGGCATCGGCCTGTGGCTGGCCCGCGACGCGGTCCGCGCCCTGAACACCGACCGGCACGCGCTGCGCAGGCTCCGCTCCGAGCTGGACCGGCGCGGCCTCGAGGTCGTCACCCTCAACGGCTTCCCCTATGAGGGCTTCGGCGCCGAAGAGGTCAAGTACCGCGTGTACAAACCGGACTGGGCCGACCCGGAGCGCCTGGAGTACACCAGCGACCTGGCCTGCCTGCTCGCCCAGTTGCTGCCGCCCGACGTCTCCGAGGGAACCATCTCCACCCTGCCGCTGGCCTGGCGCACCGGATTCGACGAGCAGGCAGCCGAGATCACGCACAAAGCCCTGTCCGAACTGGCCTTCCGTCTGGACGCGCTGGAGTCCGCCACCGGCCGCTCGATCCGTCTCGCGCTGGAGCCGGAGCCCGGCTGCGCCGTGGAGACCACCGCCGACGCCATCGCCCCGCTCGCCGACCTGCCGGGCCATCGCATCGGCCTGTGTCTGGACACCTGCCACCTCGCGACGAGCTTCGAGGAGCCGGCGCCGGCGCTCGCCGCCCTGATGCAGGCGGGCGTGTCGATACCCAAGGTGCAGCTCTCGGCGGCCCTGCACGCGGACAACCCCCGTGATCCTGAGGTCCGTTCCGCGCTCGCCGCCTTCGACGAACCGCGGTTCCTGCACCAGACACGGGCGAGCATGGACGGCACCCTGTACGCCACCGACGATCTCGGTCCCGCGCTGGCCGGGGACACGCTGCCGGACGAGGTGCCCTGGCGCGCCCACTTCCATGTGCCGCTGCACGCCCCGCCCGCGCCACCGCTGACCTCCACCCTGGACGTGCTGGCCGAGTCGCTCGCCACGCTGGTCGGCGGGGCCGAGGCACGCAGCAGGCACTTCGAGGTCGAGACCTACACCTGGCAGGCCCTGCCTGCCGCGGCCCGGCCGGACACCGACGCGGAGCTCGCCGACGGCATCGCGGCCGAACTCGCCCTGGCCAGTGATCTGCTGACCGGCATCGGACTCAAGGAGCAGACGTGACGACGACCCGCCCGACGCCGCTGCTCGTCCTGGACGTGGTGGGCCTGACCCCCGCGCTCCTGGACCACATGCCACGTCTGAAGGCGCTCGGCGGCAGTGGTTCGCGCGCCGGTCTGGACACGGTCCTGCCTGCCGTCACCTGCGCCGCCCAGTCGACGTTCCTCACCGGCACCACCCCCGCCGGGCACGGCATCGTCGGCAACGGCTGGTACTTCCGCGAGCTCGGCGACGTACTCCTGTGGCGCCAGCACAACGGGCTCGTCCAGGGCGAGAAGCTGTGGGACGCGGCCCGCCGCCTGTACCCCGGCTATACCGTCGCCAATGTCTGCTGGTGGTACGCGATGGGCGCGGACACCGACTTCACGGTCACCCCGCGCCCGGTCTACTACGCCGACGGCCGCAAGGAGCCGGACTGCTACACCCGGCCGCCGGCCCTGCACGACGAGCTGACGGACGAGCTGGGCACGTTTCCGCTCTTCAACTTCTGGGGGCCCACGGCTGACCTGGTCTCCAGCCAGTGGATCATCGACGCGACGCGGTACCTGAACCGCACCCGGCAGCCGGACCTGGCACTGTGTTACGTCCCGCATCTCGACTACGACCTCCAGCGCTTCGGCCCCGACGACCCGCGCTCGCTGCGGGCCGCCGCCGAGCTCGATGCGGCGCTCACGCCGCTGCTCGACGAGGCCGACGCCGAGGGCCGCACGGTCGTCGTCCTGTCCGAGTACGGCATCACGAACGTCAGCCGTCCCGTGGACATCAACCGCGCGCTGCGCCGCGCCGGTTATTTGGAGGTGCACACCCAGGGCGGCATGGAGTACCTGGACCCGATGGCATCGCGGGCCTTCGCCGTCGCCGACCACCAGCTCGCGCACGTGTATGTGCGCGATCCCGCGGACCTGGCCGGAGTGCGGCGGGTCCTCGAGTCCCTCGCCGGGGTCGGCGAACTCCTGGACGACGCGGGAAAGAAGGAGCAGGGCCTGGATCACCCGCGCTCCGGCGAGCTCGTCGCCGTCGCCGAACCCGACGCATGGTTCACGTACTACTACTGGCTCGACGACGCCCGTGCCCCCGACTTCGCGCGGCTCGTCGACATCCACCGCAAGCCGGGATACGACCCCGCCGAGCTGTTCATGGACCCGCTCGACCCCTACGTGAAGGTCAAGGCGGCCAAGGCGCTGGCCCGCAAGAAGCTGGGCATGCGCTATCGGATGGCCGTCGTGCCCCTGGACCCGGCGCCGGTGCGCGGCAGCCACGGCCGGCTCCCCGATCGCCCCGAGGACGGGCCGGTGCTGCTGTGCTCACGGCCCGGGGAAGTGGCGGGCACGCTGGCCGCCACCGAGGTCAAGGGCCTGCTGCTGCGTCTTGCGGGAATCGGCTGAGACCCTCTCGTCACTCGTGCGGCCGGTTCTCAGGTGGGGATGCCCTCGCGCCTGACCTTGGGCACGGGGATGCCCAGGGCCCGCAGCTGCTGGAAGGGGTTCATGAACTCGCGGTTCCGCACGATCTTCCCGTCGTCCAGCTCGAAGGAGTGCAGGAAGTGGTTCTCGTAGGTGCCCTCGGGATATCCGGGGAAGAGGATCTTTCCGTGTCCGTCGCACTCGACCCAGAAGAAGTCCGGGTCCTGCGTCTCGAAGACCTGGATGTTGTACCACTCCCAGTCGGGGAACATCTTGAGCGACCACACGCCGTGCTCGCGGAGCCGGTCGCGGCCCTTGATGACGATGGGTTCCCCGGTGTCGCTGGTCCACAGGCCGCCGCTGCCGCGCTCGACGAAGAGCTCGTGCCGGCGCAGCCGGGCCTGCCCCTTGGTGTCCGCCAGGTACTTCTCGACGGTGGCACGGTTCTTGCGGCGCAGTTCGGCGGCGTCGGTGAAGCCGTGCGGTACGTCGTCAGCCATGGTGTCCCCTCAGCGGCGTGGTCGGACGGTCCGGCTGAATTCTGGCGGGGTCCGCTCGGGGCGGGGTCGAGCGGTGTTCGAGCAGCGTGCGACGCGCGGGGCCCAGGCTGAGACGCGCATGCCGGACCTCGTGCATCCTCCGTGCACCCCGAGACCTCGTACGGCATGGGAGAGGACCTTTACCGATGGCAGGCGACCACCCCGAGGAGCTGCTCGAACTCGCCCTGGGCTATGTGTACTCGGCGGCCTTGCACACAGTTGCGCGCTTCGGTGTGGCCGACCACCTGGTGGACGGTCCGCGCACCGCCGACGAACTGGCCAAGGAGGTGGGGGCGAACGGCCCGCACCTGTACCGGCTCCTGCGGTTCCTGGCCACGAAGGGCGTCTTTCGCGAGGACGGCGAGGGCCTCTTCCATCTCACGCCGCTGGCGGAGCCGCTGCGCACGGACGCGGAGCGGTCCCTGCGTGACTACATCATGGTGCGCGGCGAGCGGCCCTTCTGGGAGTCGGCGGGCCACCTGCACGACGCGGTCCGCACGGGCACCACCGCTTTCGAGGATCTGTACGGCATCCCGTTCTACGACTATGTCGCCGCCGAGCCGCGGTTCGGCCGGGCGTTCAACTCCAGCATGGCGGCGTTCTCGGAGGCGTTGAGCAACGACATCGCCCAGGTATGCGACTTCCCCGACGCCAAGAGCGTCGTCGACGTGGGCGGCGGGCGCGGCGGTCTGCTGCGTGCGGTCCTTCGGCGCAACCCCCACCTGACGGGCACGCTCGTCGACCTGGAGAACGTGGTGGCCGGG
Organism: Streptomyces sp. NPDC050439; assembly: GCF_040655335.1. Lineage (NCBI taxonomy): Bacteria > Bacillati > Actinomycetota > Actinomycetes > Kitasatosporales > Streptomycetaceae > Streptomyces > Streptomyces sp. NPDC050439. The sequence continues at coordinate 85,683 of NZ_JBFAJT010000016.1, read as the reverse complement.
CATGTGCTGGACGTGCCGGACCTGACCGGGCGGTGGAGCGCGGTGCCCGGGGACTTCTTCGATTCCGTGCCGACCGGCGCCGATGTCTATCTCCTCAAGCACGTCCTTGCGAGCTGGCCCGACGAGCAGTGTCTGCGGATCCTGCGGACGTGCCGCGCCGCCATGCCCGCGCACGGGCGTCTCCTTGCCGTCAACGCGATGATCCCGGCGGGCAACGAGCCGCACCCGGGCAAGACCATCGACATGCTGATGATGACGGTCCTCAACGGCAGGGGCCGTACGCGCGCGGAGTACGAGGAGCTGCTGACCTCGGCGGGCTTCGCCGTCACGCGTTTCGTCGAGCCCTCGCCGCACGCGTCGGTCGTCGAGGCGGTCGCGGCCCTCTGAACCCTGTCGCCCCGTCTTTCGCCCCTGCCGGTCAGGAGGCGCGGGAGGCGGGGGACAGCGCGAGCAGGTCGGTGAGGACCGTGCCGATGATGCGGATGCCGTCCCTGGTGAGCACGGACTCGGCGTGGAACTGGAGAGAGGCGAAGTTCTCGCCGCGCAGCGCGTGTACCTCCCCGGTGGCCGCGTCCCGGCTGACCCGGACCGGGCCCACTCGGTCGGGGATGACCAAGTCGTCGTCGCTGACCAGGGCGAAGGTGTTGTAGAACCCGACGTGTTCGGCGGTTCCGAACAGGTCGATCTCCCTTTGCACGCCTTGGTTGGGCACGGCCCTGCGGCGCAGCGGCAGACCCAGCCTGAGGCCCAGGACCTGGTGGCTGAGGCAGACGGCGAAGAACGGCCTGCGTTCGCGCAGCAGGGTGTCGACGGCCGTGTGCAGGTGCCGCATCTTGGGGTGTGCTGCCTCCTGCGGGTCGCCCGGGCCCGGGCCCATGACGACCAGGTCGTGGCCGTCGAAGGAGTACTCCTCGTCGTAGCGGCGGATCGTCACCCGCAGGCCGAGGGAGCGCAGTTGCTGCCCGATCATCGAAGTGAAGGTGTCCTCGGCGTCGACGACCAGAACGCTGCGCCCGGCCAGCATCCCGGGCCCGGTGGCGCGGGCCGCGGTGTCGGTCAGCCAGAAGTCGGCGATGGCGTCGTTGCGCCGCTGCAGGGCGCGGCGCACGCTCGGGTGGGCGGCGAAGCGGTCCGTGCCGTCCCCGTTCAGGGCGGCGACCAGTCCGGCGGCCTTGGCACGGGTCTCCGCCGCCTCGGACGCGGGGTCGGAGTGGCGCACGATGGTGGCGCCGACTCCGATGCCGACGCGCCCCTCGGGGGTGATGTCGGCGGTACGGATGAGGATCGCGGAGTCCATGACCCGCTGCCCGTGGCTGTCCCTGCCGATGAGGGCGGCGGTGCCGCTGTAGTAGCCGCGGCCGCCCGGCTCGTACTGGTGGATGGTGCGGCAGGCGCTCTCCAGCGGGCTGCCGGTGACCGTCGGCGCGAACATCGTCTCGCGCAGGATGTCCCGCACGTCACGGTCGGTGCGGCCCTCGATGAAGTACTCGGTGTGCGCGAGGCGGGCCATCTCCTTCAGGTACGGGCCCACGACGCGGCCGCCCTGGCCGCAGATCCGCGCCATCATCTTCAGTTCTTCGTCGAGCACCATGTACAGCTCGTCGGTCTCCTTGCGGTCGCCCAGAAAGTCCAGGACGCCCGCGAGGGTGGGGCCGGTCGGCGGATAGCGGTAGGTGCCGCTGATGGGGTTCATGACGGCCGTGCCGTCGTGGAGGCTGACGTGGCGCTCGGGTGAGGCGCCGACCAGGGTGTGGGTCCCGGTGTGGATCAGGAACGTCCAGTGGACGCCCGACTCGCGTTCCATCAGCCGCCGGAAGATGGCCGGGGCGCTGCGCGGCCCGTAGTCCGTGATGTCGGCGACGTAGGTCCGCTTGATGACGAAGTTCGCGCCCTCTCCCGTCCCGATCATCTCCTTGACGACGCGGCGCACCACTTCCTCGTACGCTGCGTCGTCGACGTCGAAGCCGCCGCCGGACAATGGGGTCGGCACGTCGGGCAGGCGGGCCAGCGCCTCGCCCAGGGGCAGTTGCTGCTGCCCGGTCACGGTCATCGCCACCAGCGGTCTCCCGTCGTCGGCGCAGGCGAAGCCCCGCTCGGCGAGCTGCCGGTAGGGGACGACGACCAAGGCCTCGTGGTGCGCGCCGAGGCCCCGGGAGGCGGGCAGCGGGATGTCGGCGAGCGTGGCGGGCAGGGACACCGGGCCCGTGAGCACGTCGACGACGCCGGGCCCGCCCATGCCGGGCCGGTGCAGCAGGGCATAGGGCCCCAGCTCCCCGGCCAGCGCCCGGTCGAGCAGGTCGCCGGTGCTCTTGTTCCGGTGCGGTGCGAAGGGGCCTTGTTTCATGCGAACACGTCCTTGGCCGTGGTGACGCGGGCGCAGCGCTCGGCGGCGTAGGCGAGGGCCGAGCGGTGGTGGGCCTGCGAGAAGTCGGCCGTGGCATCGGCGACGAGGAAGGGCTGGATGTCGTTCGTGAACGCCTCGACGGCGGTGGCCAGCACGCCGACGTGGGCGTAGACGCCGCAGAGGATGAGCTGGTCGCGGCCCTGCTCGCGCATCCACTGGAGCAGGTCGGTGCGGAAGAAGGCGCTGTAGCGCCACTTGGTGAACATCCGGTCGTGCTCGGCGGGCGCGAGCGCGTCGACCACCTGGCGGTCCTCGGGGGCGGTGCGCATGCCCGGGCCCCAGAAGTCCTTGAGCAGGCCGCGCTGTGCGTCGCTCATGCCGCCGGGCTGGGCGGTGTAGGCGACCGGGACGCCGAGGGCGGCGCAGCGTTCACGCAGCAGCACCGTGCCCCGCACCAGCTCCGCGCGCAGGGTGTCGGGGAACGGTTTGAGGAAGTAGCGCTGCATGTCGTGGACGAGGAGGACCGCCCGGTGCGGCTGCGCGCTCCAGTGCACCACGGGGGCGGGCAGGTCGCCCGCGGCGGGCAGCGGGTAGGGGGTGATGGGGGGTATGCCGGTCATGGCTCCACTTCCTGGTGGCTTTCCCGGTGGCTCAGGCGGTCCAGGACGAGACCACGGATCTGGCCTGCCAGGGATTGAGGCGGGGGTCGCAGTGCGAGGTGTAGCGCTCGCCCACGGAGTCGATGTCGGCCTCGGTGGTGGCGCATTCGGTGACATAGCCGGGGGTGGTCTCCAGGTGCAGACCCCCGGGGACGCCGCCCGCGCCGCGCACGGCATCGACGAACCGGGACACCTCCAGCGAGACGGTGGGCACGAGTCGGGTCTTGCGGCCGCCGGGCGCCGTCACGGTGTTGCCGTGCATGGGGTCGCTGAGCCAGACGACGGGATGGCCCGCGCCGCGTACTGCGGCGACGAGGCGCGGCAGCCGCTCGGCGACGGTGTCGGCCCCCATGCGCGCGATGAGGGTGAGCCGTCCGGGCTCGCGCAACGGGTCGAGCCGCTCGCACAGGGCGAGCAGGTCGCCGGGGCGTGTGCTGGGGCCGATCTTGCAGGCGACCGGGTTGCTCACCCGGGCGAGCAGGGCGACGTGGGCGCCCTCGACCTGGCGGGTGCGTTCACCGATCCACGGCCAGTGGGTCGAGCCGAGGAACAGGCGGCCCGTCCGGTCGTCGGTGCGCAGCAGGGGTATCTCGTAGTCGAGCAGCAGTGCCTCGTGGCTCGTCCACACCCGGTGGTCCGCGGTGTCGCCGGCCGCGGGGTGTTCGCGCCAGCCCAGGTGCCCGACGATGTCGTCGGCGGCCATGTAGCCGGTGAGGATGCGCAGGGGGTCGGGGCGCCGGGTCTCGTGGTCCGGCTCGGGGCCGTTGACCATGTGGCCCCGGAACACGGGCAGTTCGACGCCGTCGACGCACTCGGTGGCCCGGGAGCGGGGCTTGGCGAACTGCCCCCCGATGCGGCCCGCGCGCAGGACGGGCTTGTGGGTGGCGCGGCCGAGGGTGCCGGCGAGCAGGTCCACGAGGGCAGTCTTGCGCGCGACGTGATGGCGGGTGCACTCCCCCGGGTCTTCGGCGCGGTCCCCGCTCTGCAGCACCATGGCCTCGCCGAGTGCCACCCCGGAGAGCAGCGTCCGCAGCGTGGCCACGTCGTCGGCCCGTACGAGCGGGGGGCGTGCGGCCAACGCCTGGCCCACCCTGCGCACTTGCAGGGGGTCGCTCCACTCGGGCTGCTGCGATGCCCCACGGATGCGAATCCCCCGCATGACGTCCTCCATGAGGCTCCGATCCCGCGGCGTCGTCTGTCGATGGCACATGAATAGGGGGATGGGGAATTTCGAGCAACCCAATACTGCGCGGGTCGCCAAATGCCCGCAAGGCAAATTCATGAGCGCGCGACGGGGGCGCGACGGACACGCGACGGGCGTTCCATGAGCGCTCGAGGCATATTCGAGCGGGGGACCTCAGGCGCAATTCACGGCTTTATCGGGCCCGTTCGGATTCGAGTTCATGGGCCGCGTACACCGTGAGGAAGACGGTGAGCCCAAGGACGCCGCCGACGCCCGGGCAAGGGACGGGAACGGGCTGCGCGCGGCCCGCCGACAGCGTGCCGTACGCGCGCAGGGCGGCGGCCTCGAGTTCGTGTGACGGCTGGTGCGGTTGCTGAGTCGGCATGGCAGCACTCCTCCAGTTGACGAAACGCTATCCACACGTGTCACGGCCGGGCAATGCGTCTCGCCTTTCCGGCAGCCAAATTCGAGCGGGCCTCCAGGAATCCGAGACGGCGCCTGATGTGCTGCGCAGATGAATCGGTCCGGAAGCGCTTGAACCGCCCTTGAGGACACGCCCATAAACCCCTGCGTGCCGCTGGGGAGAGTCCGTACCGCCGGCACCGGCCCACTACTGTCCGCGAGAGGAGCCAACGGGGATCGCCGGGACTCCTGTTCAGGGGGCTCCACCGCCAACCCGTCCGAGCTCCCGGAGGAAGGTCGAGATGGAGTTTCGGATCCTTGGTTCCGTGCAGATCTACGACGACCGGGCCGACCTGCGGATCGTGCCCTCCGGCGTCAAGCAGCGCGCGCTGCTCGGCGCCTTGGTGGTGAGCAGCGGCAAGGAGCTGCCCGCGGGCCGGCTGGTCGACGAGCTGTGGGGCGACAACCCTCCGGCTCACGCGGCCAACGCCCTGCAGGCCCACGTGACCCGGCTGCGTCGGCTGCTGCGGGACGCGAGCGGCACGGACGCCCGCGACGGACGGCTGTCGACGCGGCCGACGGGGTACGTGCTGCGGGCCGACGACACATCCACCGACGCCCATCGCTTCCACCAACTGGTCGCCGGGGCACAGGAACTGACCGCAGGTGATCCGGGCCGGTCGGTGCAGCTGCTGCGTTCGGCGCTGTCCCTGTGGCGTGGCCGCGCGTTCGAGGGCAGTGAGCGCGGCCCCATCTGCTCGTCGGAGGCCTCGATCCTGGAAGAGGCCCGCATGGCGGCGCTGGAGCTGCTGTACGACGCGTCATTGCGCGCCGGGCAGTACGAGCGCGTCGCCGGTGAGTTGGAAGGCCTGACGGCCAGCCATCCGCTGCGCGAGCGCTTCTGCGAACTGCTGATGATCTCCTTGTACCGGTGTGGGCGGCGGGCCGAGGCGCTGGGCGCGTACGAGCGGGTGCACCGTCGGCTGATCCGCGACCTGGGGGTGGAGCCGGGGCCTTCGCTGCGCCGGTGCCGGGAGGCGATCTTGTATCACTCCCACCCCGACCTGGTCAGGGACGGCGCACCGGAGCCGGTCGCGTCGGCGGCGGGCGCGCGGCCCCACGTGGGGGTGGGTGTGCGGCCCGAGGAGGAGATGGGCGTGCGCCTCCTGCGCGACGAGGTCGCCGCGTTGCAGCGCCGCGTCGACCAGCTCTTCCAGGAGCAGCAGGTCCTGGTCGACCGGATCACCCGGCTCACCGGCACCGAAGTGCCCTCCCTGCCCGTGCCGTGAGCCGGTCCTCGCGCCCGGCGCGCTAGGCACCCGCCCCGAAGCTGCCGAGCTCGGCGGCACCGGCGTTCTCCTGCTGTTCCTCGTAGGCCCGCAGTTCGTCGGCGAACATCCGCCACAGTTCGGAGTAGCCGCTGATGAGGGCGGCCATCTGCCCGGTGCAGTGCGGGGGCAGGCTGGAGATGATCTGCTGCCGTTCCCGGGCCATGAGCGAGCAGGCCTCCAGCATGCGCAGAACGTTGCGGCCGGCCTCTGTCAGCCGCAGCGAGGGGTCCCTGCGCAGCGACTCGAAGATCGTGAACAGCTCACCCGGCGATTTGGTCTCGGTGTTCTGCTCGGGCGCGGGCCGTTCGCCCCGCGGGCCGCGCTGTGCGGCCCGGCCGCGCTGGCGTGGTGTGACGGGGTCGTCGCCACGCGACATCCGCTTGCGCACGTCGGCGACGGTAACCGGAGATATGCCCGCCTTGCGTGCCACCGCGCGCAGCGAGGCGGTGGGATCGGCCCGTAGCAACTCCCCCGCGAGTTCCCGGCCGCGCACCGTGTTCAGCGGCCGCAGCCGGCCGTCGAGGCCGATGCGCCGCTCACCGCGCGCCGGGTCGACCAGGCGCCGCCTGATCTCGGAGACCTTCTTCGCCGAGAGCCCCGCGATGACCGCGATGGCCCGGTCCGACCAGTAGGGATGCATCGTGACGATCCGCTCGACGGCGGCGGTGCGGTCGGTCTGCGACAGCGGACGTCCCTGGACGATGTTCATCGCCACCGCCAGCAGTACCGCGTCCTGGGCGGAGCCCTCGAAGAAGCGGGCCGCGATGTGCTCCCGGCCCCGCAGTTGCGCCGCGCGCAGCCGGTGCAGTCCGTCGATCACGGTCATGGTGTCCCGGTGCACCACGATCGGCGGCAGCTCCGTCTCCAGCTCCGCGAGGGTCAGCGCCCACTTTCCGTCGACCCCGCCGGTCCTGGGGGTCTCGCAGACCTTTACGTCGGACAGCCGCACCCTCACCACCGGCCCCCCGTGCAGCATGGTGTCGCGCAGGGCGAGCAGGCTGTCGGAGCTGGTGTCGCTCTTGACGGCGGCACCGGCGTCAAGGCCCGTGGTGAAAGCGGAACTCGTGTCCGGGCCGGCGTCGCATCCCGTTCGCCTGCGCACAGGCACAGGCACGGGCATGACCTGATTCCTTCTCACCGCGACTCCTCGTCATTGGCGGGCGTGGTCGGGACGGCCCGTCCATGGGCCGGTGAGGTCGACGAGGACACTTCCAACGCGGGCTGACGCGGCACTGACGCAGCGCTGACTCCCGCTCGTCGCCCCTCGCCCGCGAGCCCACCGCGCCGACGCACGCGGCTCCCGCGCGCCCGTCGGCCGTCGCCTCGAGCGGAGCTCCAACGATGCTCACAGACCGTCTTCGACTCTGATGACCGCGGCTGACCACCGGCCCAGGCGGGCCCTAGCGAGAGCCGAGTTGCCGTTGAGCGGCACGGCCGACCCTTGCGGAGAAGGAGGCGCGATGGTTGTCAGGCCCGCGCACCGGACACCGGTGGACGGCCCCAGGCCCTCGGCCGTCAGCGACGAGGGCTGCAGCCTGGTTCGGCCCGGAACCCATGATCCTCGGGGAGGCAGCCGCGCCGCGGGCCGGCCGTCCCCGTCTGCGAGCGGAGTGTCCTTGTGAGCAGCGGACGTATCGAAGTGTGCCTTGTCGGCGCCGGACCCCGGGGGCTGTCCGTACTGGAACGGCTCTGTGCGCAGGAACGCAAGTCCCCCCGCTACGGCCAGGTGACCATTCACGTCGTCGATCCCGGGCCGCCCGGATCGGGCCACGTGTGGCGCCCTTCGCAGTCCCGGCACCTGTTGATGAACACCGTCGCCTCCCAGGTGACCGTGTTCACGGACGCCAGCGTCACCATCGAAGGACCGCTGGAGGAGGGCCCGAGCCTCTTCCAGTGGGCCAGGGACCTCGCCGCGCGAGGAGCCCTCGCCGGCACTCCCGTCGCCGGGCCGGACGTGCCGAGTGCGGAAGTGCTCGCGGAGGCCCGGGCCTTGGGGCCGGACACCTACCCCACCCGTGCCCTCTACGGCCAGTACCTGACCTGGGCGTTCGCGCACGTCGCCGAGAGCGCCGCCGATCACGTGGAGGTGCGGGTGCACCGGTCCCGGGCGGTGCGGCTGGACGACGGCGGCCCCTACGGCGATTCCTTCGGGCCGCAGACGGTGGTCCTGGAGGACGGCACCGAGCTGACCGGCCTGTCGGCGGTGGTGCTCGCACAGGGCCACGTGCCGACGGCCGCCGACGACGCCGAGAGTCGGCTGCGGGACTTCGCCCGCCGGGGCGGCCTGACCTACATCGCACCGGCCAACCCGGCGGATGTGGACCTTTCCCGCATCGCCCCGGGCCAGAGCGTGCTCCTGCGGGGCCTTGGTCTGAACTTCTTCGACTACATGGCGCTCTTCACCCGGGCCCGCGGCGGTGTCTTCGAACGGGTCGAGGGCCGTCTGGTCTACCGGCCGTCGGGCCGCGAGCCCAGGCTGTACGCGGGTTCGCGGCGCGGGGTGCCCTACCAGGCGCGGGGCGAGAACGAGAAGGGTGCCCACGGGCGTTACCTGCCCCGGCTGCTGACGGCCACGTACATCGCCGGTCTCAAGGACCGCGGCTCCGCTCCCTCTGCCGTCCGCTTCGGCACCGACCTGTGGCCGCTGATCGCCAAGGAGGTGCAGTGCGTCTACTACGAGACGCTGATCGCCGGGCGTCACGGCCCCTCCCGTGCCGCCGAGTTCGCCGACCGCTACCTGCGCACGAAGGACGGCGCGGCCGAGGAGTCCCTGCTGCGGCGCTCCGGCGTCGAGTCGCACGAACGCTGGGACTGGGAACGGATCTCGCGCCCCTACGACGCGGACGACCTGCGTGATGTGGCGTCCTTCCGCCGCTGGTTGCGCTCCTACCTCGACCGGGACGTGGCACTGGCCCGCGAAGGCAATGTCAGCGGCCCGTACAAGGCGGCGCTCGACGTGCTGCGGGATCTGCGCAACGAGCTGCGGCTCGCCGTCGACCACGGCGGACTGGACGGTGCCTCGTACCGCGACGAGCTGGACCGGTGGTACACGCCTCTGAACGCCTACCTGTCGATCGGTCCGCCCGTCTCCCGTACGGAGGAGATGGCCGCGCTGATCGACGCGGGCGTATTGACGGCGATCGGTCCGGGGATGGACGTGAGCACGCGGGAGGACGATGCCGGGGGCCCCTGCTTCATCGGGACCTCGCACGACGTCCCCGATTCCCGCGTCCGTGCCACCGCCCTGATCGAGGCCCGGCTGCCGCAGATCGACCTGCGGCGCACCGCCGACCCGCTGATGCGCCACCTGCTGGCCACCGGGCAGTGCCGTCCGTACCGGATCCCGGCGGCCGACGGGGACGACTACGAGACCGGCGGCCTGGCGGTCACCGTTCGCCCCTACCGCGTGCTGGACGCCTACGGGGTGCCCCACCCCCGGCGCTTCGCCCATGGGGTGCCCACCGAGGCGGTGCACTGGGTGACCGCTGCCGGAATACGCCCGGGGGTGGGCTCCGTGACGCTGGAGGACTCCGATGCCATCGCCGCAGCGGTCCTTGAGCTGCCCCAGCCACGGCTCACCGTGGACGACGACATGAGGGAAGAGGCCTCGGCATGAGCGGGACACACGAGGACGGGAGCGGCACGCTGCCCGCGTACCTGGACGCCGGGCTGCTGTCCCCGGCGCGGGTGGGCACGCCGGTGGAGGCCGCCGTCGGCGACGGTGCCTGGCTGCAGGCCATGCTGGACGCGGAGGCCGCGCTGGTGCGGGCCCAGGCGCGGTGCGGCATGGCGCCCGCCGACGCGGCGGCCCTCATCACGGACGCGGCCCGCGCACGGAATCTGGATGTGCGGGCGCTGGCGCTTGCCGCGCGCGAGACGGCCAATCCCGTGGTGGGTCTGGTCAAGGCGTTCTCGGCGGTGGTGAGCGAGAGGTCCCGGGCCGCCGCGGAGTACGTGCACCGAGGCTCCACCAGCCAGGACGTCTTCGACACCGGCGCCATGCTGGTGGCCGCGCGGGCGCTGCGGCTGATCCGGGCGGACCTGGACGCCGTGAGCGCGGCGCTGGCCGAGCTGGCGGGGGCGCACCGGCAGACGGTGATGGCCGGGCGCACGCTTGGCCTGCACGCGGTGCCGACCACCTTCGGCCTGAAGGCGGCCGGCTGGCGGCAGTTGGTGGGGGATTCGGCCGGACGCCTGGGGCGTCTTGCCGAGACGGGGCTTCCGGTGTCGCTGGGTGGCGCGGCCGGTACGTTGGCGGGCTATCTGAGTTACGCGGGTGAGGGTGCCGACGCCGACAGCATGCTGAAGCTGACCGCGCTGTACGCCGAGGAGACGGGGCTGAGCGCCCCGGCACTGCCCTGGCATGCGCTGCGTACCCCGGTCGCCGACCTGGCGGGGGCGCTGGCGCACACCGCCGGGGCACTCGGCAAGATCGCCGCGGACGTACTGGTGCTGACCCGCACCGAGGTCGGTGAGGTGGCCGAGCCGTCCGTGGCGGGCCGGGGCGCCTCGTCGGCGATGCCGCACAAACGCAACCCGGTGCTGGCCACACTCATCCGTTCGGCGGCCGTGCAAGTGCCCGCGCTGGCCTCGGTGCTGATGCAGTGCCTGTCCACCGAGGACGAACGGTCGGCGGGAATGTGGCACGCCGAGTGGCAGCCGCTGCGGGAGTGCCTGCGGCTGACCGGCGGCGCGGCACACGCCGCGGTCGAGCTGGTCCAGGGTCTGTCGGTGCACCCGGAGCGGATGCGCGCGAACACCGCGGCGACCGGCGGGCAGCTCGTCTCCGAGCGGGCCTCGGCGGTGCTGTCCCCCGTGCTGGGCAAGGCGGCGGCCAAGCGAGTGCTGAGCGACGCCTCGACGCTGGCGGCCGCGGACGGCCGTCCGCTTGCCGACGTGCTGGCCAAACTTCCGCAGGTGCGGGGCCTGTTCACCCGCGAGGAACTGACCGAGCTGCTCGACCCGGCCGCCTACACCGGGGTGGCCGCGGCCCTGGTGGACCGCGCGCTCTCCCTGCCGGCCGGCGATGCGGGGGGCGGCGCGGCCTGACACGGCTGAAGGCGGAGGGAGCGCGTTGCTCCCTCCGCCGCAGCGCGGCCCCTCGGGGGTGTCAGGGGTTGAGGACCCACGCGGAGTTGTGCGCCGTGAAGCCGATGTGGGGGTAGTAGTCCTTGGCGGCCGGTGCGGACAGCAGCACGATCTTGGCGGCGGGCGCCTCTTTGCGCGTGGCGTCGATGAGCGCGCGGCCGACGCCCGAGCCCTGGTGCGAGCGGACAACGGCGATGTCCGACAGGTAGGTGACGTAGGAGAAGTCCGAGACGCTGCGAGCGATGCCGATCAGTGTGCCCTCCTCGTCACGCGCGACGACGACGAGGTTCGCGTGACGCACCATCTCCGCCATGCGCTGCCGGTCGTCCACGGGCCGCCGCTCGCCCAGACCGGAGTCACGGTAGACGGCGAGCACCTGGTCCAGGTCCAGGTCCTCGCCACGGGTGCGGTCAGTCGTCCAGGACACTGAGGTCCTCCAATCGGTTGCGGATCACGTCGTGGTGGGTCAGGAAACGCTGCGGTGTGAGGTCCCGCAAGGTGATGCCGGTCGCCGCGAGCGAGTCGGCGAAGTGCTCGCCGGTGGTGGCCGTACGGTTGGCGGCTGCCTGCACGTCGCGGTAGGCCTGCTCCCGCGGGATGCCCCGGCCGAGGAGTTCGGCCAGGACCGAGGAGCTGTAGACGAGCCCGTCGGTCTGGTCGATGTGCGCACGCATGCGCTCGGTGTTGACCTGTAGGTGGGTGATGAGGTCGGCGGCGGCCTCAGCCTGGAAGTGGGCGACGGACAGCGCGTCGGGCAAGATGACGCGCTCGACGGACTGGTGGGCCAGATCGCGTTCGTGCCACAGCGCCACGTCTTCCAGGGCGGCGGTGGCGTAGCCGCGCAGCAGCCGCGACAGACCGCACAGCCGCTCGCTGGTGGTCGGGTTGCGCTTGTGGGGCATGGCGCTCGACCCCTGGTAGGCGCTGCTGCGCCGCTCCTCGACCTCGCGGACCTCGGTGCGCTGCAACAGCCGCATCTCCAGGGCGATCTGCTCGACGCACGCGCCCAGCGTCGCGACGGCCTGCACGAGCTGTGCGTGCCGGTCGCGGGCCACGACCTGGCTGGGGGCGGGTTCGATGCCGAGCCCCAGGGACTCGCAGACGTGGGCCTCGACGAAAGGATCGATGAGGGCGTACGTGCCCACGGAACCGGAGATGGTGCCGACGGCCACCGCCTCGCGCGCGGCGGCCAGGCGGGTCATCGAGCGGTCCACGGCGAAGGCGTGACCGGCGAGTTTGTGCCCGAAGGTGGTGGGTTCGGCGTGCACGCCGTGGGTGCGCCCGACCATGACCGTGTCCCAGTGCTCCAGGGCGCGCCCGACCAGGACCCGGCGCAGCCGGCGGGCCGACTCGAGCAGCAGGTCGGCCGCCTTGCCCAGCGTATGACCCAGTGCGGTGTCGACCAGGTCGTAGCTGGTCATGCCGAGGTGGACCCACACGGCGGAGGACTCGGGGATGTTCTCGCAGTAGGCGGACAGGAACGACAGGACCTCGTGGTCACGTTCCTTCTCGATCTCCGCGACGCGCGTCGGCAACGGCACGCTCGCACGGCGCATGTCCTCGACGGCTTCCTCGGGGACGACACCGAGCCGCATCTGCGCCTCGGAAGCGAGGATCTCCACCCGGACCCAGGTCGCATAGCGGTTCTGGTCGGAGAACAGCTCTGCCATTTCGGGCAGCGTGTAACGAGGAATCATGGCACTGCTTTCGTCCGTGGGTTGGTCGGGGCGGCGTCGTCGCGGGCGAGGCCGCGGTCAGTAGGCGCCGAAGTACTCGCGCTGCTCCCACTGCGTCACCTGGCCGGGCTGGGGCGGGTGCTGCGCGCTCCAGGCCTCGTAGCGGTTCAGTTCGCTCTCCTTGAGCTTGGTCAGGCACGCCTTGAGGGGTTCACCGAGCAGTTGACCGGCACGACCGGCGCGGAAGGCGTCCAGGGAGTCGCGCAGCGACTGCGGCACCAGGTGGTCGCCGGGCAGCGGGGCCCCGGCGGGGGCGCCGGAGGCCAGACCGTCGAAACCGGCGAAGAGCTGAGCGGCGAGGTTCAGGTACGGGTTGGCGCACGGTTCGCCCACGCGGTTCTCGATGTGCGCGCCGGCTCCGGTGCCGACCACCCGCAGCATCGCGCTGCGGTCCTCCACCTGCCAGCCGATGCGGGTGGGGGCCAGGGTGTGCTGGGCGGCAAGGCGGCGATAGCCGTTGACGGTGGGAACCGACAGCACGAACAGGTCGCGTGCCCAGTCCAGCAGCCCGTCCGCGTACGCCTTCCCGTCGGGGGACATGCTGCCCGAGGGCCCTTCGGCCTCGAACAGGTTGCGGCCCGTGGCGAGTTCGACGACGGACTGGTTCAAATGCCAGCCGCTGGGGTCCGCGCTCTCGATGGCGGGCTGGGCCATGAAGGACGCGTGGTGGCCGCGCCGGGCGCAGAACTGCTTGGTGACGGTGCGGAACAGCAGCATCGCGTCGGCGGCGTCCATGGCGGCCATGGGGCTGAAGGTGGTCTCGACCTGGCCGGGGCCCGACTCGTGCTCCATGGAACGCAGCGGCAGGCCGAGTTCCAGCAGACGCAGGGCCAGCGGGTCCGTCAGGGGGGCGACGGTGTCGTAGTGGGCGTCGAGGTTGAACTGGTAGCCGGCGTTGACGGCGGTGACCCGGGGTGCCTGGCCCTGCAGGCCGAAACCGTTGCCCGCGTTGCCCGGTTCGTCGTCGAGACGACGGGTGAGGTACCACTCGACCTCCAGGCCGATCGCGGGGGCCAGGCCGCGGTCGCCGTACCGCTCGAGGACACGGCGCAGCACGTTGCGGGAGGACAGCGGGTGCGGTGTGCCGTCCCGCAGGTACTCGTCCGCGATGACCCACGCGGTGCGCGGCGCACGGTCGGGAAGAATCTGGAAGGTGAGGGGGTCGGGCACGGCGATGAAGTTGCCCGCGCCGTTGATCTCCTCGACGCCGATGCCGGGGTCGCCGCCCAGGAAGTCCACGGCGACCGCGTGGCCGGTGTCGAAGAGGAATGGGCCGGGGCTGAAGTTCATGCCGTTGCGCAGCACGGCGCGGAAGGCGTCGGCGGTGAGCGTCTTGGAGCGGGCCAGGCCATGAGGGTCGCCGAAGACCAGACGGACCAGGTCGACCTGTGCCAGCTCGGCTTCGATGCGTTCGGCGGCGGCAAGCCGGGCGTCGTCCCACAGGCCGTGATCGGCGACGAAGGAGGGACGCCCGACACTGCCCTGCTCGGACAGGGAGGTCCAGGACCGGATGCGCATGGTTCAGGGCGTCCTTTCGCCAGGGGCGGATAGTGCGGAGGTGGGCTCGGGCGGGCGCGGCGGCCCGCCCAGTTCGGCCTCCAGCTGTTGGGCGGCGGCCAGAACGAGTGCGTCGGCGCCGACCGGGCCGACCAGTTGCACGCCGGCCGGCAGGCCGGAGCGTGTCAGCCCCGCGGGCAGGGACACCGCGGGCTGCCCGGTCATGTTGAACGGGTAGGCCGCCGGCGCCCACGACAGCCACTGCAGGTCGCGTGGGTCGGCGGCCCGGTCGGGCGCGATGGTGTCGGCTCGCAGGGGTTCGATGGGCACGGTGGCCATGGCCAGCAGGTCGTAGCGCTCCATGACGGCGCGCAGCCTGGCCCGCAGCGTCTGGCGGACGCCCTCGGCGCGCATGACGGTCTCACCGCTCAGCGTGCGCCCGTACCGGACGATTTCCAGACGGCCCGGGTCGCACCACTCCTCGGCCCAGGGCAGGGTGTCGGCGGCCTCCGCCGCGGCGAGGATGTCGATCAGCGCCGGGTAGGGATCGTCGTAGGGCGGCGGGATGGATTCGACCTGGTGCCCCAGGCCGGTCAGCGCCCGGCGGGCTTGTTCGGTGACCTCGGCGATCTGCGCGCTGGTGACGTCGTGGTGGATCCAGCCCACGCGCAGCCTGCGGCGGTCGCGGGCGCGGTCCAGGGAGACCAGTGCCGAGTCCGGGTCGTCGGTGTGCGGTCCCGAGGCCACCTGGGCGATCAGGGCGGCGTCGGCGACGGTCCGCGTCAAGGGCCCCTGGTGGGCGAGTCGGTCGATGCTGTTGGGCGAGTACGGCAACCGCCCGTAGCTGGGTTTGTAGCCGACGACACCGCAGAACGCGGCCGGTATGCGGATGGAGCCCGCCCCGTCGGTGCCCAGGGACACCTGGCACAGGCCGGTGGCGACGGCTGCCGCGCCGCCGCCGGTGGAACCGCCCGCGGTCAGGGCGGGATCGTAGGGGTTACGGGTGGAGGGGCTGACGCGGCTGACGGTGGAGGCGCTCCAGCCGTACTCGGACGTCGTGGTCTTGCCCACGATCACCGCGCCCGCGGCCCGCAGCCGTGCCACGGCGGGCGCGTCGCGGGGGGCACGGTTGTTGCGCAGCAGGGAGCCCCGCCGGGTGGGCAGATCCCGCGTCTGCAGCAGATCCTTCACCGAGACGGTGACGCCGAGCAGCGGCATGTCCCGCCACGCCTCGGCCCCCATCTCCCGGATACGGATGTCGGCCTTCTCCGCGGCGGCCAGGGCCTCGTCGCCCGCGACGGCCACGAAGGCGCCCAGCGCGTCCTGCTCGGCGATGGCGGTCAGGGTGGCCTGCACGTGTTCGGTCACCGTGCGCCCGGAGGCCAGCCACCGTCGGCGGGTGGCGGCGATCGGGTGGCCGGGGTCAGGGCGCACGATGGGCCCGCCCCGGCTGTCCCGTGCGGGGTCCGGTCCCGGCGGTGCCGGGCTCGTTGCCGGTGACCTGCTTCCAGTGCCAGGGCGAGTCGAACGCGGTGACCTCGAAGTGCTCTCCCGCCGCGGCCAGTTCGGCCGCCGCGCCGGTGGCCGTGGCGACGAAGCCGGAGACGCGGTGCGCCGCCAGCAGGTCCTGCTCGGTGAAGGGCGGGCCCTCGCAGCGCAGCAGCCGCAGGTCGATGAATCCGTTGAAGACTTTCCCGTCGACGCCGACCGACTGCGGGGACCGGATGGAGAAGCGGACCTTGTTGTTGACGTGCCCGTGGTGGTGCTGGTCGGAGTAGAGGGAGATGTCGGGGATGGTGGGGGGAACGAAGTGGTCGCGGTCGACGACCGCGCGGGCGCGGGGCAGGTTCCCGGGCACGAAGTGCCAGGAGTTGTACTGCATGCGCGAGGACATGGCCCAGGCGGTGTCGGCGACGGCGCTCACAGAGCCCCCGAAGTGCCGGCTCGCGTCCGGCAGGGGGACGACACAGCAGAAGTAGTGGGTGAGGTCCCACGCGCAGATCCGCTCCCACTGCTGGTCCCGCATCGCGGCGATCAGCGCGGGCAGGGAACGTATGCCGCGGCTCATGGCGAAGTCGGCGCGCAGCGCGGAGCCGACGGCGCCGACCGCGTGATGCACCAGCGACTCCAGGCCGGTGCCGTTGTCGCCGTGCGGCGCGGCCAGCCAGGCCGGGTCGCTGATGACCTCCTGGCCGAGTTCGGCCAACGTGGTGCCGGTCAGCGGCAGCCGGGCTCGCAGGTCCGCGCAGATCGCCGCCTCCGCCTCGAGGGCGGGTGCGGCGACGGGCCCGGCGATACGTTCGATCTTGTGCATCAGCGCGCCGTGGATTTCGCGGTAGAGCTGGGCGCCGCGGCCGACCTCGGGCCGTCGCTCGCGCAAGTCCTCGGCCAGGGCGGTGAGTTCGGCCGCGCCGTGCGAGGCGGCGGGCGCGATACCGGGAGCGGGCAGGACCTCGTTGTAGCCGCTGCGGATGCGTTCGAGCATGAACGCGATGTGGTCGGTGGTGATCTGGGTGCCGTTCGCCTCTTCCACCCGGCCGAAGCCGGAGGAGGCGATCAGCAGGGAGAGGCAGACGACGAGCTGCACGTCGCTGTCGGACCACAGCTCGAGCGGCACCCCGTGCAGGCTGCTGAGGGTGCAGTCGGGGTGTCCGGGCCACAGGGTCTTGCCGGTGAGCGTGTTCTGGTCGCGGAAGTTCGTGTACTGGTTGTCCTCCTGGTACAGCACGAACGGCGCGGTGCGCTGTGCGGCTTCCTTGGCCAGCTCCAGCAGTTCGTCGCGGCCCTTGGCGCCCTGACCTGCCAGCCACAGCCGGCAGTCGGCCACGGACTCGGCCCGGCGGGCGGCGGCACGGACAAGTTCCTGCCGGTAGCCGTGCAGGTCTCGTCGCGACCAGGGCACGCGCAGGATGCCCCCGGCCAGGCGGTCGCGGTCCAGGGGCGGCTGGGAGGGGCCACGCAGCACGATGCGGCCGCTGGTGCTCAGGCCTATCTCGCCGAGGAAGGTCAGTTCCTCGTCCCCTTCGTCATCGGATACGTCCTCGTCGTCGAGCGAGGCGGGGTCGAGCGCGGCGGCGGGACCGGGGGCGCCCTGCTGGTCCTGCTCGCGCCAGGTCAGGCCGAAGAGCGCCTTGAGGGCGGCCTCGTCGCTCCGGCTCATCGCACGCAGCTGGACGTCGGCCGGGACATGTCCGTCGAGCGTCAGCAGGATCTCTACTGCGGCGCGCAGGTCACCGGCCTGTTCGGCCCGGTGCCAGGCGCGTGTGAGCAGGCCGGGGAAGCCCGCGTCGGAGGGCCGCACGTGGTCGGGAGCTGCGGTGGTGCCCGCGGGGTTGCCGAGCCTGCTCGGGCGTCGGCTGATCCGCTTGCGGGCGTTGGCTGCGCGGCGGGACTCGCCACGCTCGACAGGAGCGGACATCAGGCACCTTCGGTGGTGAGTTCAATGTGGTTCCACACGGATTCCTCGGTCGGCGTCCAGTCCTCGTCGACGTAGATGCAGTCGACGGGGCACTCCAGGACGCACGACGGGCAGCCCGAGCACAGCTCAGGGATGATCACGACATCGAGACCGATGTCGAAGATGGCCCCGAACTCCGCCGGGCAGCTGCGCAGGCAGGTGTCGCACGTGATGCACTCGGAGGTCTCGATGCGGCGCGGCGGCTTCTTCCAGCTCTCGCCGCGGGTGCGATCGGCGATCCGCTGGTCCCGCCCGGACGGCACCTGCGGGGCTGTGGTTTCTCTCACAACGTCTTCCACGGGCGCTGCCCCCTTTTGAGTCGTCTCGGCCTCTGTCGGCGACCGAATGCCTTCGATTCTCACGGCGCGGTCTCGACCGGAGCCGCAGCGTCGCTGGAGCGACGGTCGAACCGCACACCGGCACTTCGCTCCCGCGCGGGCGGGCTCGACCGGCCGCTCAGCCGGGCCGGACGGGGCTCACGCCGCGTACAGGTCGAAGGTCGAGGACCGGCGCGGTCCGGCGATGACGTCGAGCCGGGGGTCCACCGCGAGCATCGCCTGGTGCATGCGCTGCAGTTGCGGCGATGGCTCCACGCCGAGCTCGGTGATCAGCCGGTGCCGCAGCCGGCGGTAGACGTCGAGCGCGGAGGCCTGCCGGCCCGACCGGTAGAGGGCCACCATCGCCTGCGAGTGCAGCCCTTCGTTGCGCGGGTGACGTGCGATCAGGTCGGCCAGTTCGGCGATCAGTTCGACATGCCGGCCCAGCCGCAGTTCGGCGTCGATGCGCCTCTCACGGGCGACAAGACGACTCTCCTCCAGCCGCATCACCTCGATCTGCAGGATCGGTCCCGCGTGCACGTCGACGAGTGCGGCCCCCTCCCACATGCCAAGTGCCTTGCTCAGGCAGTGGGACGCGCGTTGGTCCTCGCCGCGGTCGAAGGCCTGGCGGCCCTCCGCGATCAGCCGCTCGTAGGTGTGGACGTCGACAGCGGCGGCGGGGATGTTCAGCATGTAGCCGTCGTAGCGCGTGGCCAGGATCTCCTTGACGCTCTCGGAGTGCTCGGGGCCCAGCGCCTTGGCGATCAGGCGGCGGAGCTGCAGGATGTAGGTCTGCAGTGTGGTCTGCGAACTCTGCGGCAGGTCGGTCCCCCAGAGCTCTTCCATCAAGGTGGGCACCGGCACCACCCGGCCGGGATACAGAGCCAGAAAGGCGAGTACCTGCCGCGGCTTTCTGGCGGTCGGCACGATGGACTGTCCGTTTATTTCGGCTTCCAGCGCGCCCAGAACTCTTACCTGCATGTTCCCCCACACTCCTTGTCGACCATGAAATATTTCCGAGTCGAGGCCCTCTGCGCCCTCTCGCCAATTCCCTCTCGGATTTCCGAACGTAGTTCAGTTTTGTAAGTGATGCCGATGATTGTCCAGGCGGTGATGGCGCGGCAGTCGTCCCGGCCCCGTCCACGGAGCCCGCGGAACACGGGTGTTCAACCT
This sequence comes from Streptomyces sp. NPDC050439, assembly GCF_040655335.1. NCBI lineage: Bacteria > Bacillati > Actinomycetota > Actinomycetes > Kitasatosporales > Streptomycetaceae > Streptomyces > Streptomyces sp. NPDC050439. Next base: position 66,496 of record NZ_JBFAJT010000016.1, on the reverse strand, counting down.
CGGAAACACCGCGGTTGAACTCCGTAACTGCCCATCGGCGGACCGGCTCCGCAGTTTCTCCAGCGAATCCCTACCGGTACACGAGACCTCGTGGCGCACTGCCGATAGCTTGTCGCCGATGGTGCACATCGGCGGCGGCCGCCAAAACCCGTCGGAACCCCAAGGAGAGAAAGTGAAAGCTCTGGTGTTGTCAGGCGGGTCGGGGGGCCCGATCGCCGACGGGCCCGCCCACGGCATCGGTGCCCGCCCGCGGATCGAGGTCGTTGCCTGATGAAACTCCTGGTAACGGGCGGTGCCGGATTCATCGGCTCGCATTACGTACGAGCACTGCTCGCCGGTGAATATCCCGGTTACGAACAGGCCCACGTCACCGTGCTCGACGTCCTGAGCTACGCCGGCCGCAGGGACAACCTGCCGACCGGCCATCCCCGGTTGGACTTCGTACGGGGCGATATCTGTGATCTCCCCTTGCTTCTCGACCTGTTGCCGGGCCACGACGCGGTGGTGCATTTCGCCGCGGAATCACATGTGGACCGCTCGGTGCACTCCGCGGCGGAGTTCGTACGGACCAATGTGAACGGCACGCAGAACCTCTTGGAGGCGTGCCTGCGCCGCGGCATACCCCGGTTCGTTCACGTCTCGACGGACGAGGTGTACGGCTCCACCACCGACGGTTCGTGGACCGAGGACGCCCCGCTGATGCCCAACTCGCCTTATGCGGCGTCCAAGGCGAGTTCCGACCTGATCGCCCGCGCGTACTGGCGCACCCACGGCCTTGACGTATCCATCACCCGCTGCACCAACAACTTCGGGCCCTACCAGTTCCCCGAGAAGCTGATCCCGCTTTTCGTGACGAACCTGATGGAGGGCAAGCCCCTTCCGCTCTACGGCGACGGGCTCAACGTACGCGAGTGGCTGCACGTGGACGACCACTGCCGGGCGATCCAGGCGGTACTCACCTCCGGCGGGGCGGGAGAGGTCTACAACATCGGCGGCGGCACGGGACACACCAACCTGGAACTCACCGAACGGCTCCTGGAGTTGTGCGGAGCGGACCGCTCGATGATCCGGCATGTCGCCGACCGCAAGGGCCACGACCTGCGCTACGCGCTCGACGACAGCAAGATCCGCGAGCGGCTGGGTTACGGCCCGCGGGTCGCGTTCGACCAGGGACTGGCGGACACCGTCGCCTGGTACAGGGACAACCCCGGGTGGTGGAAGTCGGTGGACAGCAGCCGCACCACCGCCGAGGCATCCGACACCACTGGCGGCGGAGGCCCCATATGAGCGAGCGCAAGGCCCTGGTTCTCGACGAGGTCCGCAAGTACCACGCCGACCAGCAGGCCGACACCGGCTTCATCCCCGGCGTCACCGAGATCTGGCCGTCCGGCGCGGTGATCGACGCCGACGACCGGGCCGCCCTGGTGGAGGCCGCACTCGACTTGCGGATCGCCACCGGAGCGCGCTCGCGCGAGTTCGAGTCCCGCTTCGCCAGGATGCTCGGGCGGCGCAAGGCGCACCTGACCAACTCCGGTTCGTCCGCCAACCTGCTGGCGCTGACCGCACTGACCTCGCACGTGCGCGGTGACCGTGCGCTGCAGCCGGGCGACGAGGTGATCACGGTCGCGGCGGGCTTCCCCACCACGGTGAACCCGATCGTGCAGAACGGGCTCGTTCCCGTCTTCGTGGACGTCGAGCTCCCGATCTACAACACCACCGCGGAGCGGGTCGCGGCGGCGATCGGCCCCAAGACCAGGGCGATCATGATCGCGCACGCGCTGGGCAACCCGTTCGAGGTCGGCGAGATCGCCGACCTGGCCAAGGAGCACGGCCTGGCCTTCGTCGAGGACAACTGCGACGCGGTGGGGGCCACGTACGACGGACGCCTGACGGGCACCTTCGGTGATCTGGCGACGGTCAGCTTCTACCCCGCCCACCATCTGACGATGGGTGAGGGCGGCATCGTCGTGACGTCGGACCTGAAGGTTGCCCGCGCCGTGGAGTCGCTGCGCGACTGGGGCCGTGACTGCTGGTGCGAGCCGGGCGAGACCAACACCTGTCTCAAGCGGTTCGCCCACAAGATGGGCAATCTGCCCCACGGCTACGACCACAAGTACACGTTCTCCCACATCGGTTACAACCTGAAGACGACCGATCTGCAGGCCGGGCTCGGACTGTCCCAGCTGGAGAAGCTGGACAGTTTCGTGGCTGCCCGCAGGCACAACTGGCAGCGGCTCCGCGAGGGCCTGGACGGCGTGCCGTTCCTGTGGCTGCCCGAGCCGACCCCGCGCAGCGAGCCGAGCTGGTTCGGCTTCGTCATCACCGTCGATCCGAAGGCACCGTTCGACCGGGCGGCGCTGGTGAACTTCCTGGAGAACCGGCAGATCGGCACGCGCCAGCTGTTCGCGGGAAACCTGACCCGCCAGCCGGCCTGGGCGGGGCGTCCGCACCGGGTGGTCGGCGACCTCAGGAACAGCGACTTGATCACCGAGCAGACCTTCTGGGTCGGGGTCTACCCCGGCCTGACCGACGAGATGCTCGACTACGTCATCGCCTCGGTCAAGGAATTCGTCGGCAGTCATCGATGACGACGCCCGGCCGGCGCCCGCCACGTGCGGGCGTGCCGGCCGGACCTCAGCTGGACATCCCCTTTCGAGAGATCACACCGGAGGTATTCACATGCCCGCGTTTCCACCCCCGCCGGTTGTCCGAGCCGTGGAGAAGAGCCGGGCGGACCTGCAGCGCGCCTCCCGGGACCTGGCGCCGCCTCCGTTCGCCCTGCTGGAGGTGGTGATGGGGTCGATGGTCACCCAGTCGATCTACGTCGCCGCCAAGCTCGACATCGCCGGGACGCTGGCCGACGGGCCGCTGCGGCCGGCGCAGATCGCCGAGCGGGTGGAGGCGAACGAGGACGCGGTGGCACGGCTGCTGCGCCTGCTGGCCGCCCACCAGATCTTCGAGCAGCAGCCGGACGGCGCGTACGCGCTCACCCCGATGGCTGACGCGCTGCGTGCCGACCACCCGATGTCCATGCGGGACATCGCCCTTCTGATGGGGCATCCGATCCACTGGGAGGACTGGGCTCATCTCCTGGAAGCCGTCGTCACCGGGGAGCCGAGCCTGCCCAAGCTGCGCGGCATGGGGGCCTTTGAATACCTGACGAAGAACGCCGAGTACGGCGAGGTGTTCATGAAGGGCATGGGCGCCATGTCGGAGACCGAGACGTGGCCGATCCTCGCGGCCTACGACTTCTCCGGTTTCGACACCGTGGTGGACTTCTGCGGCGGCCGCGGCAGCCTGATCGCCGGGATCCTGCAGCAGGCGCCCCACATATCCGGGGTTCTCTCCGACCCCCGGGTCGAGGGGAACGGGGCGGCCGAGTTCCTGGCCGCGCAGGGCGTGGACGGGCGCTGCAAGACCGTCGCCGCCGACATGTTCGCCCCGGTGGTGGAAGGCGGGGACGCCTACGTCCTCAAGCACATCGTGCACGACTGGCCCGAGGAGCAGGTACTGCAGATCCTGGGCAACGTACGGGCGGCCATGAAGCCCGGCGGCAAACTGCTGCTGATCGAGATGGTGCCGCCGGAGACCGGCAACGACCCGCACTCCGGCAAGCTGGTCGACATGTGGCTCATGCTCCTGGTCGGCGGCAAGGAGCGCACCGCCTCGCAGTACGCCGACCTGGTCGCCCGGGCCGGCTTCAAGATGGAGCGCGTGGTGGAGACCGCCGCGGCGGTGTCCGTCGTGGAGGCCATCGCGGTCTGACCCGGCAGGGCGTTCCGCACGAAGCGGCCCCGGAGCCCATGGCTCCGGGGCCGCTTCGTGGTGTCGTCAGACGGGCGTCCGGCTGTCGGTTCCCGGTTCGTCGGCCGGCCCGAACCACCGCTCGAGCGCGGCCCGCAGTCCCTTCGGGGCGCCGTCGTCGGCCGGGCTGCCCGCCCAGGCCACGTAACCGTCGGGGCGCACGAGCACGGCGGTGGCGCCCGCCAGGACGTCCTGGTCGGCCGATCGCGCCGTCACCGTCGCCACGGACACCCCGCCCTGCCAGGCGGATGCCTCCCGGCGAAGGTCCGCGTCATCGGCCAGGTCCAGCAGCACTCCGCGGCCGGAGTGCAGCAGCTGAGCGATGCGGACGGTGCCCTCGGCACGGCTGAACTGCCTCGGCGGCAGTCGGCGGCCGGTCAGCGGGTGGCTGTCGTCCCCGCCGAGGTCGTAGCGGATGTCGACGTGGCTGACCATGCCGGCCAGGTGGCGCTTGACGTCGTCGTACTGAATCAGTTCGCCGAAGATCTCGCGCAGCGGCTCGGACTCGGCGCCGCCGAGATAGACGGTGCCCTGGGCGCGGGTGTTCATCAGCAGACGCAGACCGGCCGCGTGCCGTTCGTCGTGGTAACTGTCCAGGAGTTCGTGGCTGTTGTCGCCCCGTATCACCGCGGCGAGCTTCCAGCCGAGGTTGAAGGCGTCCTGCACGCCGCTGCTCAGGCCCTGGCCGCCTGCGGGCAGATGGATGTGGGCGGCGTCGCCGGCCAGGAAGACCCGGCCGCGCCGGTACTGCTCGGCCTGGCGGGTGGCGTCGGTGAAGGAGCTCACCCAGTCCGCGCCGCCGCCCGAGATGTCCTCTCCGGTGATGTGCTGCCAGGCGCGTGCCACCTCCTCGAAGGTGACGGTGGTCTCGCGCTCGTGGGCGGGCGTGCCGTCGGGGCAGACGATGATGCGGTCCACGCCCTCGCTCAGGGGGGCCGACATCACCATGCCGTGGGCGGTGCGTTCGCCCAGCGGGCGGGGGCGCAGCTCGACGCCGGTGATGTCGGCCAGGTACATGCCGCGGGTGGCGTCGCGCCCCGGGAAGGCGAACCCGGCCGCGGCCCGCACCCGGCTGGAGCCTCCGTCGCAGCCCACCAGCCAGTGGGCGTGCAGGCGTTGCTCCTGGCCCCGCGCGTCGCGCACCGTGAGGTGCACGCTGTCGCCGTCGAGGTATCCCTCGTCCAGGGAGACGAACTCCCACCCGCGCCGGATGTCGGCGCCCAGCCCGCCCGCCCAGTCCTCCAGAACCTTCTCGGTGATGCTCTGCGGGATGCCGCGCGCACCGAAGTGGGCGTCGGGCAGCGCGGTGAAGTCGAACACGGTCCCGCCGAAGTGGCCCATGGGGCTGACCTCGACGGTGTCACCCTGGCCGAAGCCGGGCAGCAGCCCGCGCGCGTCGAACACCTCCATGGCGCGGGCAGTGAAACCAAGGCCACGGGACTGGCCGGTGGGCTGGGCGAGTTTCTCCACTACGATGACGCGCGCCCCGCCCAGGCGCAGTTCACCGGCGAGCATCAGCCCGGTCGGTCCTGCACCGATGACGATGACGTCAGCATCGACCCCTGTCGCTGCCATGATGAGAGATCCCTCCTGGTGATGGGCGAAACTTGTGGTGGAACGCCCCGGCGCGGAACTGGCCCGTGGCCGTGTCGGCGGACGGGCCGAACCAGCGGGTCAACGCCTCGGTCAACCCCCGCTCGCCTTCGCCCGCCCAGGCCACGTAGCCGTCGGGGCGGACCAGGACCGCGTCGGCCGGCAGGTCCGGTGCGCTGCCGCGTTCGGCTTGGCCGCGCACGACCGTGATGCGGTCTTGCCACCCCGCGTGCCGCGCAACGCCGCCGCGGCGGCCGGTCAGGTCGAGCAGCACTCCCCCGCCGCCGCGCAGCAGGGCCGCGGTGGTGACGGCATCCGGGCCGACCCGCAGCGTCGACGGCGGCAGCCGGGTCCCCGGCAGCGGGTGTGCGCCGCCTCCCATGTCGTAGCGGATGTCCAGTCCGCTGATCATGCCTGCCAGGCGGGCCCGCACTTCCTCGTGGCCCATCAGCTCGGCAAGCACCGACCGCAGCGACTCGACCTCGGGGCCGCCGAGCAGCAGGAGCGCCTGGGAGCGGATGTTGGACAGCACTCCGGCCCCCACCGCGTGCCGCTCGTCGTGGTAGCTGTCCAGGAGTTCGCCGGTGTTCTCGCCCCGTATCACCGCGGCGAGCTTCCAGCCGAGGTTGAAGGCGTCCTGAAGGCCGAGGTTGAGGGCTTGCCCGCCGATGGGCATCTGCCGGTGCGCGGCGTCTCCGGCAAACAGCACCCGGCCGTGCCGGTATCGGGTCAGCTGGCGGGAGGCGTCCCCGAAGGAGTTCACCCACAGCGGGGTGCCGCTCGAGATGTCCTCGCCGGTGACCTGCTTCCAGGCCGCGGTGATCTCCTCGAAGGAGGTCTCGTCCTGGCGTTCGCGTACCCGGGCGCCGAAGGCGTGCACCATCACGCGGGTCACGCCGTCCGCGCGGCGTGCGGCTATGGCCAGTCCGTCGTCGAGCCGCTCGAAGCGGCGGTTGCGCACGTCGATGCCGGCCACGTCGGCCCGCAGCAGTTCGCGGACCGCGTCATGGCCGGGGAAGTCGGCTCCCACCAGCCGCCGGACCGTGCTGTCCTCGCCGTCGCAGGCCACCACGTAGGAAGCGGGGATCACGACGTCGCCTCCGGGGCCCACCGCCCGCACCCGCACCCGGCCGGTGTCCTCGACGACCTCGACGACCTCGGTGCCCCGGCGGAGGACGGCGCCGAGGGCGCACGCCTCCCGCTGCAGGACCGCCTCGGTGGCTGTCTGGGGCACCTTCCACTGTCCGGGGTGGGAGCTGGGCAGCGTCAGGTCCATCGGTATGCCGCCGAAGTGGCCGCGCACTTCGCCCGGCGGCGAGCCGAAGTGCGGCAGCAGGCCGCGGCTGTCGAAGATCTCCATGGTGCGGGCATGCAGGGTGGAGGCGCGGGAGGCAGTGGTGGGAGCGTCACGCCGCTCCAGCACCACCACCTCAACTCCCCTGCGCGCCAGCTCACTTGCCAGCAGCAGTCCGACGGGACCGGCCCCCACCACCACGACATCGGTGGGCGGAGCAGCCGCGGTCACGATCAGGCCTTCTGCTCGGCATAGGACTTGGCGTGTCCGAGCGTCGCCCTGCTGTTGGCCGACAGCGCCTCGCGCACATAGGCGCGGGCGTCCTCGACGCCTGCCTGCTCGCCCAGCACACGGGCGATGTTGGCGGTGTTGAGGGTCACCGTGTGCTGTGAGGAGGCCGCGGTGCCCCGCTCGTTCTCCTCGAAGGTCCACTCCCCGGTGTGCAGGGTCATCAGCGCAGGCAGCGTGACCTGCTTGTAGACGATCTTGTGGTGCGGGAAGACCACCCGGTAGGAGGCAGTGGTGTGGACCGAGCCGTCCTTGGCCCGGGTGTCCATCTCCAGGTGCTGCAGACCGGGGGTGTCCTCGGTCAGTCGCGCGACGGCCACGTGCGGGAGCCGCTCGGACCAGAACTGGGCGTCGTTGATGAAGTCGAAGACGTCCTTGGCCTGGCCGTCGATCTGCACGGTGTCGGTGAAGGAGAACGTCAGCTCGCCGGTGTCGGCGGCGTGTGCCGCCTCCACGTTGACCTTGAGCGCGGCCAGTTCCGATGTGCTGTTCTTGTCGACCGCCCGCTCGATCCACAGCAGGTCGTGCGGATCGTCGCCGATGGCCGTGTAGTCGTGCAGCAGCCGTACCCGGGAACGGTCCGCAGCCAGCGGCTCGATGATCCAGGCGCCGCCCATGGTCGCCACGGGCGGTGCGGACACCTCCTGGCGGAAGGTGATCCGCAGGGCCTGCGGGTCCAGGGTGCGGCGCGAGGTCCACGTCTTGGCCGTGCCGTTGGCGGTGGCCCAGATGTGGATGCGCTCCTGCTCCACGCCGGTCGGCTCACGGTCGACGAAGATGGTGGGCGGGAAGATCCGCGGCCAGTGGACCACGTCCGCGAGCATCTGGTAGATCGCGGCGGCCGGTGCGTCGATGGTGATCTCGTGCTCCACCTCACGCGTCGTCATGACCTGTGACTCCTTTGCCTGTCGTGGATGGGGTGTCAGAAATTGCCGAGGCCTCCGCAGACGTTCAGGGCCTGGGACGTGATCGATGCGGCGGTGTCGGAGGCCAGGTAGCCGACGAGACCGGCCACTTCCTCGGGGCTCGAGTACCGTCCGAGCGGGATCTTCGCCTGGAACTTCTGCAGGATCTCGTCCTCGGATGCCTGGTAGGCGGCCGCGTAGCCCTGCCGCACCCGCTGCGCCATCGGCGTCTCGACGTAACCGGGGCATACGGCGTTGACGGTGATGCCGGTCGGGGCCAGCTCGTTGCCCAGCGCCTTGGTGAAGCCGACCACGCCGTGCTTGGAGGCGGAGTACGGGGCGCCGAGCACCACGCCCTGCTTGCCCGCGGTGGAGGCGATGTTGATGATCCGGCCGCGGTCCTTGGCCCGCATCCCGCCACCGGTCAGCACCGCGCGCGTGACCCGGAAGACACTGTTGAGGTTCGTCTCGATGACATCGAGCCACAGCTCGTCGTCCAGGTCGGCGGTGACGCCGCCGCCGGACCGCCCGGCATTGTTGACCAGCACGTCGATGGTGCCGAAGCGCTGTACGGCGGCGGCGACGAACGCCTCGACCGATGCGGTGTCCCGCACGTCCACGGCCGAGCCGTCCACGTCCAGGCCGGCGGCGGTGAGTTCCTTGACCGTCAGCTCCACGTTCTCCGCGGTGCGTGCGCCGATGTAGACGCGGTGGTCGGCGGCCAGCAGGCGGGCCGCCGCCAGGCCGATGCCGGAGGTGGCGCCGGTGACGATGGCCACCTTGGACTTGGGTGTCTGCGTCATGTCAGGTCCTTTCACGCCACGCGGCTGGGAACGAGCTGGTGGTTGACGACATCGAGGAAGGCCCGGGGGGTGTTGGCGTCGCTGAGGGCCGTCTCGTCCAGGGCTATGCCGTACTGGCGCTCGACGAGGCTGCCTGCCTCGAGCAGCGCGAGCGACTCGTAGCCCAGCACCTCGAAGTCCGTGTCGAGGATGTCGCCGTCCAGGTCGACGTCCTCGGCTTCGCCCGCTGCCTGCCGCAGGACGGTCTTGAGGTCTTCCAGGGAGAATGCGTTGCCGGCCATGGGATCGGCCCTTTCGTTCGTGGTCGTGTGATTGCGCGGCACCTCAGTCGGCGGCGCGCACGATCATGGCGGAGTTGAAGCCGCCGCTGCCGCGGGCCAGGACCAGCGCGGAGCGCACCGGGGCCCGCCGCGGCTGTCCGATGACCAGGTCCAGGGCGTAGTCCCGGCACGGATCGATGTTCACCGTCGGGGGGATGACGCCGTCGCGGATCGCGAGGAACGCCGCCGCCAGGTCCAGCGGAGCCGCCCCGGAGTACAGCCGCCCGGTCATCGTCTTGGGTACGGTCACCGGTACGCGGCGGTCGCCGAACACGGCACCGATGGCCTCGGCCTCGATCCGGTCCGCGACCGGATCGGCGGCGCCGTCGGCGAAGATCACGTCGATCTGTCCGGGCTCCATGCCGGCGTCGGCGAGGGCCAGGTCGATCGCCGCCCGCAGCGTCGGCGGGCGGCCGCTGCCGGGACGGGGATCCATGGTGGAGCCGTAGCCGGCGATCTCGCCGTAGACGCGTGCCCCGCGCTCGCGTGCCGCGCGAGCGTCCTCGGTGATGAGGATCGCGCCGCCCTCGCCGGGCACGTACCCGCACGAGTCGCGGTCGAAGGGCAGGTAGGCGCGCGTCGGTTCGTCGCTGGTGGAGAGCTTCCCGGTGGACAGCTGCGCCACCCAGCCCCAAGGGCAGATCGAGGCGTCCACGGCTCCCGTGACGATCAGGGGTGTGCCCTTGCGGATCTGCCGACGCGCCTGCGCCACCGCGTCCAGGCCGCCCGCGCCCTCACTGACCACGACCCCCGAGGGGCCCTTCATGCCGTTGCGGATGGAGATCTGCCCGCTGTTGACGGCGTAGAACCAGGCGAAGGACTGGTAGGCCGAGACGTACTGGCTGCCACGGCTCCACAGGTTGCGCAGCTCGCCCTGGCCGAACTCGAAGCCGCCCGCGGACGAGGCGGTGATCACGCCCATGTCGAAGTCCGGTACGTCCTTGGGTGTCACCTCCGCGTCGGACAGCGCCCAGTCCGTGGCGACCAGCGACAGGCGCGTCACGCGGTCCGTCTGCGGCAGCAGCCGGCTGGAGAGGTGCTGCTCCGCGTGGAAACCGGGCACCTCCCCCGCCAGCCGCGCCGGATAGGCCGACGGGTCGAAGTTGGTGATGCGCGCGATGCCGGTCTTCCCGCCGCACGTCGCCGACCACCAGTCGTTGACGCCGAGTCCGTTCGCCGCGGCCACGCTGATGCCGGTGACCACCACCTGTCCGGTCACCGCATGCTCCTCTCAGGGGCGGCAAGCACCATCGCGCTCTGGAATCCGCCGAAGCCGCTGCCCACGGTCAGCACCGCGTCGGTGCGCTGTTCACGTGCGGTCAGCGGCACGTAGTCCAGGTCGCATTCCGGGTCGCGGTTGTGCAGGTTGGCCGTCGGGGGCACCACGTCGTGCTCCATGGCCAGGGCGGAGGCGGCGATCTCGATCGAACCGATCGCCCCCAGCGAGTGCCCCACCATGGACTTGATGGAGCTCATCGGGGTGCGGTAGGCGTGATCGCCCAGACTCCGCTTCACCGCCGCGGTCTCGTGCCGGTCGTTCTGCTTGGTGCCCGAGCCGTGGGCGTTGACGTAGTCGATCTCGTCGGGGTTCACCCGCGCCTCGTCCAGGGCGGCCCGAATGGCCTCCGCCATCTCCAGGCCGTCCGGGCGCAGACCGGTCATGTGGTAGGCGTTGGAGCGGGTGGCGTAGCCGGCGATCTCCGCGTAGATGTGCGCGCCGCGGGCACGGGCCGCCTCGAGCTCCTCCAGCACGAAGAACGCCGCGCCCTCGCCCAGCACGAAGCCGTTGCGTGTCGCGTCGAACGGCCGCGAGGCGCATTCGGGGTCGTCGTGCCGGGGGGTGGTGGCCTTGATCGCGTCGAAGCACGCCATCGTGATGGGGGAGATCGGGGCGTCGGACGATCCGGCCACCGCCACGTCCGCCGATCCCTCGCGGATCAGCTCGACCGCGTAACCGACCGAGTCGATGCCGGAGGTGCAGCCGGTGGACACCACCGTGCACGCCCCCTCGGCGCCCACGGCCCAGGCCACCTCCGTGGCGAAGGAACTGGGCACCATGTGGTTGTAGAGGTGGGGGACGGCGTAGTTGTGGTCCACGATGTCCAGCCGGCCGCCGTCGCTGACCACCCGGTACTCCTGGTCCAGGGCCATCGTGGCGCCCACGGCGCTGCCCACGGTCACCGCGACGCGCCGCGGATCGAGTTCGGCCGCCACCAGGCCGCTGTCCTCCATCGCGTTGCGTGCCGCGACCACCGCGAACTGCGCGGCCCGGTCCATCCGGCGGATCTCATGCGGGGTCAGACCGTGGTCGTACGGGTCGAAGTCGGCCTCGGCGGCCACCCGTGACCGAAACGGCGTGGGATCGAAGAAGGTGATCCCGCGCGTGGCGGTGCGGCCGCTGCTCAGCAGGCCCCAGAAGTCTTTTCTGCCGACTCCACCGGGAGCGATCACCTCGATCCCGGTGAGGACAACACGTCGCCCTGTCAACGGGACGCCTCCCAGTGGTAGAAGCGCGTGGCCATCGCGTCGGCCGGTGACCGCCAGGTCTTGGGGTCGTACGCCTCGATGAACGGCTTGAGGTCATTGCTGATCCGGACGAACTGCGGGTCCGCCTTGGCGGTCTCGATCCGCTCCGCGCCATCGGTCTCGTCGAAGTCCTGCAGGTGGAAGTACAGGCCCTGGTAGGAGAACAGCTGGCGGCGGCGTGTCCCCATGCGGTCGGGCATGTCGGTGGCGTCGAAAGCAGCGAACAACTCGGCCACTTCATTGCTGGTGACCGGTGCCATCCGGGCGACGATCAGCGTGCTGTGCATAGGGGTTGCCTCCTCAAACGGCAGCTTGGACGGCGCGGCAATCGGCTTGCGCGCGGCGGCCGGTGCGGGGCCGCAGCCTTGACCGTGCGGCCTGCCGGTAGCGCCGCGCACGGGCCCTGCCGGAATATGACCGGAGCCGCACTCGGGACGGTGCCGCGGGCGCGGCGCGCACCGCCCGTACGGGGTCCGTGAAGGTCCGATCGGGCGGTGCGGCCGTGCGGGGTCGGTCCCCTCAGGCGTCGGCGGAGCGGGTGAGCACCACCTGGTAGGTGTTGGAGTCCACGGACGTCGCGAGCTCCTGCACCCGGGCCTCGGCCTTCTGCCGGGTGGCCGGCTTCTCGGCCTCGGGCAGGTTGCGGTAGGCGTCGTAGGCGTCCTTGCTCTCCCACTGGGAGTAGAGCACCACGAACGACCCCTCGATGCCGCGAGCGCGCAGCCCCTTGAAGACCGAGAGCGAGCGGAACCCGGTGACGTCGGCGAAGTCCGCCTGCTCCGGGCTGAGGACCTCGACGAGCTCCGCCTGGTTCTCCTCGGCCACGCCGATGACGGTGATGGCGGTGTAGTCGTCACGCGTGGGGTCGACCTCCACGACGCCGCCCAGCGAGGGGTGGGTCACCGTGTGGGCGATCTCGTTCTGCAGCAGGCGGATCGACGTGGTGATCTCGCCGAACACCGGAAGCGTGCGGTGCTTGAACTCCTCACCGGCGTAACGGTTCTCCAGGTCCACGCTGCTGCGCCACTGGATGAGGTTGGCCGTCCCGGGGCTGTCCACGCCCGCGTGCACCGTGCTGGACATCCAGCCCTCGTACGCCGCCGCCTGGACGATCTTGGTCATCTCCTGGACCAGCGAGTCCTGCTTCTCGGGCGCGTCGGTGGTGAAGAGATTGAGAACTGTCAGGTGGTTGTCCTGGGTGGTGATGGCAGGCATCGATTACGTCTCTTCCTGTGAGTATGAGTGGAGCGGAACTGGCTGCTTGCACGGCCGGTGCCGGCCTGCTGCGGTACGGGACGCTCAGGCGGTGGCCGGACCGAACCAGCGGGCCAGGGCGTCGGTCAGCGTGTCGGTGGACTCGCCGAGGTCTCCGGCCCAGGCGACGTAGCCGTCGGGCCGCACCAGCAGTCCCGCGGCGGGCGTCTCGTGGTCGAAGCTCTCCACGGCGACCGTCTCGACCCGGTCCGCCCAGCCCGCGGCCGCCGCGCCCAGCTCGCCCGTGAAGTCGAGCAGGACCCCGCGGCCGGCGTGCAGCAGCGTGACGGCGGTGGTCTTCGTGCCGTCCACCACGATCTCCCGGTCCGGCAGCCGGCGGCCGAGCAGCGGGTGGCCGCCCTCCCCCACGTCGTGGCGGATGTCCAGTCCGGTGACCATGCCCGCGAGATGGCGCTGCACGGACTCGTGGGAGAGCAGCTCGGCGAAGACCTCGCGCAGCGGGGACATCTCTTCGCCGCCCAGGTACAGCAGGCGCTGGGCCAGTGTGTTGGTCAGGATGCGCGCTCCGACGGGGTGCCGCTCGCTGTGGTAGGTGTCGAGGAGGCCCTGCGGCGCCTGGCCCTTGATCTCCAGGGCCAGCTTCCAGCCGAGGTTGACCGCGTCCTGGACGCCCGCGCTCATCCCCTGGGCCCCGATGGGCAGGTGGGTGTGAGCGGCGTCGCCCGCCACCAGCACCCGGCCCTTCCGGTAGGCGGCGGCCTGTCGGCTGACGTCGGTGGTCGAGCTGACCCACAGCGGGCGCGCCCCTGTCAGGTCGTCACCCGAAAGGCGCTCGAAGGCCTCACGGACCTCCTCGAAGGTGATCGCCTGTCCGGCGGGACGCAGCGGCGTGGCGGCGTCGAAGTAGATGATGCGGCTGCGCTCGGGACCGATCGGGATGACCATCACCATCCCGCCGGGGACCGCCTCGCCGCTGAAGCGCGGCCGCAGCCGCACCCCCTCGACGTCGGCGAACCGCAGCTCGATGGACGGCTCTGTTCCCGGGTAGTCGATCCCGGCGAGATTGCGGACGACGCTGCGCGCACCGTCACAGCCCACGACGTACCGGGCCGTGATCTCGAACTCGCCCTGGTCCCCGACGGCCTGTACGCGTACTCCGTCGGCGTCGGTCTCCAGGCCGGTGACCTCGACTCCGCGCCGTACCTGGGCGCCCAGTTCGGCCGCCCAGCCGCCTATCACCGCTTCCGTACGCGACTGGGGGATGCCGCGCGCCCCGTACGAACCGCCCTCGATCACCTGGTAGTCCAGCGGCACACCGCCGAAATGACCGGCCGGAATCACCTGTACGTCGCCAAAACGTGCCGTGAGACCGCGCTGGGCGAATTCTTCTATCGTGCGCGCGGAAAATCCAAGAGCGCGCGAAAACTGCATCGGCTCGGCCAGCTTTTCCAGGACCGTTACCGAGACTCCACTGAGCCTCAATTCTCCCGCGAGCATGAGTCCAGTGGGGCCCGCACCCACAATCAAGACGTCCGTGTCAAAGGAGTTCATCTTCCCTCTTCTCGCTTGCGTCAGACAAGTATTACGGCGATCAACGCGAAGCGTAAACAGCGTTCAACACAGCTCGAAACGATGTCGCGGATGGCATTCTTTCCTGCATGACCTTCACCAGCGCAAGAGATGAATCACGCATGGAGAAAACAGAATCAAAGACCGAGTCCGAAGTACGAGTGGCGGCGCTGCTCAGCCGCTATCTCGTCTCGCTCGACGAGCAGGAGCTCGACGCCGCGTGGGCGGCCGGCCTGTTCACCCAGGACGCCGTCGTGGCATTCCCCATCAGTCGTCATGAAGGCCTTGAGGGGATGGCCGCGTACCACTCCACCGCCCTGTCGGCGTTCGCCGCCACCATGCACCTCGGCTCACCCGCCGACGTCGAAGTGGCCGACGGCCGCGCGACGTTGCGCGCCAACCTGGTCTCCACGCACGTCCACCACACCGGCGGGCAGGAGGGCTCGTCCCCTCCGCTCTTCACCACGGGAACGCTGGTCCACGGCCGGGCCCGCCTCACGCCGCTCGGATGGCGCCTCTCGGAGCTGACCTTCAGCCTCGTGTGGTCCAACGGCAGCCCACGGACGGGGAGTTAGTCGCCTCACACACAGCTGCCCCGGCCGCGCGGATCGGGCCGATCCGCGCGGCCGGGGCGCCTGGCGCTGCGCGGGCGGCGGTCCTGTGCCGGTCCGCGATCAGATGTTGAGGCTCAGCACCCGGTCCACGGCGATCTCCACGACCACCCGGCCGGGGCGGTTGGGCGGCGGCGACCAGTACCGGCGCGTGTACCGGTCCACGCCATCGGCCATCCGCCCGGGATCCTGCACGACCCGCGCCGTGCCCTCCAGGGTGACCCACGCGAAGCCGTCCACCTGGCACAGCGCCACGCGGCCGCCCGGGGCCGCCAGCAGGTTGCGCGCCTTGCGCGACGAACGCACCGTCAGCACCCGCGCGAGGCCCGACTCCGCGTCCCAGGTGAAGCGCACCGGCGCCACGTGGGGAGCCCCGTCCGGCCTCATCGTGGTGAACGTCGCCACGAACCGGGCGTCGTTCAAGAACGCCTCGACCGACGCGGACACCGTCACGGGTGCGGGGTGCGGCTGGGGGAGCGACATCGCCTGTGCGTCCTAACTCTCGGTGGGCGGGCCACAGCGTCGGCGCCGGGTGTTCGACTGCTGACGCGCCGCACTCGCGCACCGCCGTGTTCGCACCCCGAACTCCCGCACCGGGGCCGGGAGTCGTGATCGCTGCATGCGTGTGACCGTACCGCCGGGGCTGGGCGGGGGAAACGGCCGTCGACCAGGTCTCCACCGGCTCTTGAACGGCCGGGGGCAGACCGGGGCCTGCCAACCCGACGGATTGGCAGGCCCCGGGTTTGCGGGCGGGGCGGTCCGGGGGATGATCCCGCCCGCGCCCACGCCAGTGGGCGGCGGATCTCGAGAACGACCGTGGTCAGCCGATGCCCGGCGACGCGGTCGGCAGGTGAACCAGCGACAGCGGCAGCGGGCAGGTCCCGCCGGCGGCGATCATCTTGTGAAGGCGCTGGATCACGGTGTAGACGTCGAGGTCCCGCCTGCCGCTCGTACGAGCTTCCATTTTTCCTGCTCCTTCCGCTGGTTACTTGATCGGGCTTGCGTCCGTCACTACCTATGACGGAGCAGAGCCGAGGAAGGTAACAACATGTCCGAGACCAGCCCGACCGACCCGGTGGCCGAGGCGTTCGAGTCCCAGCGCGACCGGATGCACTCGGTCGCCTACCGCATGCTCGGATCACACGCCGACGCCGAGGACGCAGTCCAGGAGGCCTGGCTGCGCCTGTCCCGCCAGGACACCCAGACCATCGACAACCTCGCCGGCTGGCTGACCACCGTGGTGGGACGGATCAGCCTCGACGTCCTGCGCTCGCGCCAGGCGCGCCAGGAGGCGTCCTACGAGGATCAACTGCCCGAACTGGTGATGGCGCTCGACGACGACATCGCCCCCGAGGACAACGCGGTGCTCGCCGACTCCGTCGGCCTCGCCCTGCTCGTCGTCCTGGAGTCGCTCGGGCCCGCCGAGCGGCTCGCGTTCGTGCTGCACGACCTGTTCGCGGTGCCGTTCGAGGAGATCGGCACGATTCTCGGCAAGTCCACCGCGGCCTCCAAGATGCTCGCCAGCCGGGCGCGCAAAAAGGTTCAGGCCACGCGCCAGGCAGGGGGCGACGAACGGGAACAACGCGAGGTCGTCCAGGCCTTCTTGGCGGCCAGCCGGCACGGCGACTTCGAAGGACTGCTGCGGGTGCTCGACCCCCAGGTGAAGATGGCCGTCGACACGCCCGCCGGCATGAGGGTCACCATCGGCGCCGCCGAGGTCGCCGCCGGCGCGAAGGTGGCCCAGAGCGCCACCAACACCCTCGCACGCCCGGTGCTGGTCAACGGCCGCCCGGGGATTGTCGCCTGGCACCAGGACGGCCGGCCGATGTCGGTGCTCGCCTTCACCGTCATCGACGGCCGGATCACCAAGATCACGGCCGTGGTCGACCCGGCCAAGCTCGCGCTCGCGGACCTGCCCGAACCGCCGGCCTGATCGCCGGACCGCCTGCCAGGAAGGCTTCGGCCCAGGCCTTCCTGGCAGCACCCGGCTCAGCAGGCAGCGTCGACGAAAGCCTTGAACAGCCCCGCGATCTCGGTCCCACCCTCCTCGGCATGTGGCTGGAATCCGACCAGGAAGCGCGCCGAGGGGTCCTCGGCCGCCTCGATGACGCCGTCCTCCTGCGCCCAGGCGGTCGCACGCAGCCCGGCACCGAGTTCGGCCACCCCCTGGTGGTGGTGGCACTGGCCGGTGGTCGTCTCACCGAGGACGCCGCCGAGCAGGGAGTCCGGCGCGACCCTGATGTCGCGCGGTGTGTGGCGCCCCGGCACGGTGGGACCGTGAACGGGCAGGTGCTGGTGGAGCGTTCCGCCCCGCGACACGGCGATCACCTGCAGCCCGCGGCAGACGCCGAGGACCGGGATGCCGCGCCGCTCCGCGATGGCCAGAGCGGCGAGATCCGTGGCGTCACGCAGTTCGTCGGGCGGGAAGGTGTGCGGGTCGCGCTCGGCTCCGTAACGTGCGGGGTCCAGGTCGGCGCCACCGGTTATCAACAGCGCGTCGACCCTGGCCATCACGTCCTCGACGGCTTCGAGCATCGGCGGCAGCAGCAGCGGTGAGCCGCCCGCCTCGGTCACTTTGGTGAGATACGCCCAGGGCTGTACGGCAGCCGGGATGGCGCCCCAGACACCCCAGGTCGCGGTGGCCGCGTCCGCGGTCACCGCCACAACTGGCTTGTTCACTGATAGACCCCTCCTATTTACGCTCGATACGCGCCGTGACTATGGCCGTAAAAGGCCCGGTACCGCAACGTTCTTCGGGTCCGGACGGTGTTCAAGCCTGGTTTTCCGCAGTTGAACGACCGGTGTACATGTGCGGCGTTGACTCGATCCGCCCACCAGCAGCAGTATTGCCGCCATTGGTGACACCATCTCTCGGGAGAGAAGGAACCTTTCCAACAAGATCGTCGCCTCACGGGAAGCCTCTAAAATTCCATGAAATTCCTCTTCATAGCCGGTGGCAGTTCGGCAACTGTCTTCACCGTCGCACCCCTGGCAACGGCACTGCGTAATGCGGGGCATGAGATTCTGGTGGCCGCCAACGAGCCGCTTCCCGACACCGCGGCCAGTCTCGGTCTCCCCTCGGTCTCCATGGTCCCCCAGCCTGTCTTCCATTTCATGCGGTTCGACCGCGACGGAAATCCGATAGACCCGCCCAAGGACCCGCGGGAAAACATGCTGCACACCGGCAGGTCCTTCGGCAGGATGGCCGCCGCCGGGCTCGGCACCCTGCGGGAGATCGCGCGGGACTGGCGTCCCGACGTGATCGTCGGCGGCTCGATGACCTATGCCGCGGGGCTGCTCGCCGCCCACCTCGGCATCCCCTACGTACGCCAGGCCTGGGACGTCGTCCCGACCGACGGCGCCGACCCCGGCGCCGAAGAGGAACTCAGGCCCGAGCTGGACGAACTGGGCCTGGCCGGCCTGCCCGATCCCACCCTGGCCATCGACATCTGTCCCCCCTCGCTCCGGCCCTGCCTGCCCGCGTCGACCAGCCATGAGGGACAGCTCATGCACTGGATTCCGGGCAACGGCCAGCGCCGCCTCGAGCGGTGGATGTACACCCGCCCCGACAACCGGCGCCGCGTGGTGATCACGACAGGTACCCGGGCGCTTGCCTTCCACTCCGCGGACGCGCTGCGCAGGCTGGTGGAGCAGCTGACGGGCACGGGGGCCGAGGTGCTGATCGCCGCGCCCGAACAGGTCGCCGAGAAGTTCGGCAGCGTCCTGAAGGACGACGTCCACATCGGCTGGCTTCCGCTGGACGTGGTCGTTCCCACCTGCGATCTGCTGGTGCACCACGGCGGTGGTGTCACCGCCATGACCGCCATGAACGCCGGTGTGCCGCAACTGATCGCGCCCGAGGCCTCGTACATGGAGATCGTCGCGCGGGCCCTGGCCGACTTCGGTGCCGGAATCGCCCTTCCGACCCAGCAGCCGGACAAGGACCAGACGGATGCGATCTTCTCCGGCTGCCAGGAGATCCTGTCCGACTCCCGGTTCGGGCAACGGGCACGCGACCTGTCCGCGGAGATGGCCACGCTTCCCTCGCCCGCCGAAGTCGCGCTGACGATGGAGAAGCTCACCGCCGTATGAACACGTGCCCGGGCCTCGCCCACCCTGTCGCCTCGGGCTGCAGGGTGGGCGAGGCCCGGGCGGTCGGCTTCTCCCGGGAGCGCGCGCAAGTGCGTTCCGGTGCCCCGCGCCGGCGCCTACCGGGCGAGAAAGCCGAGCAACTCGCTGGCCACCAGGTCCGGGTCGTCCTCGGCGAGCCAGTGCATGGACTTGTCGACGCGCACCATGCGCACGTCGGTCGCGATGCCCGACAGCTGTTCCCGCACTTGGTCGAACTGCGTGGGCGCCGCGAGACCGAGCACCGGAACCGTCACCTTGTCGTACCCCTTCAGATCCTCGATGTCCTGGTGGTACGCCTGGTAGTAGCCGTTGGTCGCGCGGATGCCCGCCGGGGTGTCGTAGGCCCGCGCGTAGACGGCGCGGTCGAAGGCCGTGACCGACTCCTGGTCCTTGAGCGAGTTGGAGTACAGCCAGTCGATCAGGTGCCAGCCGCGTCCGGAGAGGATTTCCTCGGGCAGGCCGGGCACCTGGTTGAACGCCATCCACCACATGTTGAAGCCGGTGTTGGGACGGCGCAGCATCGGCCTGCTGTAGTAACTCTCGTCGGGGTGCACCACGTCGAGCAGGGCGAGCCGCCGGGTGGCCTCGGGATAATTCGCGGCGAAGCTGAATCCGACCATCGCCCCGATGTCGTGTCCCACGATGTGGGCGCTGCTGTACCCCAGCGAGCGGATGAGTTCGTGGACATCGCGCGCCATGTTCTTCTTCGAGAATCCGTCCGACGGCTTCAGGTCGTCCGGAACTCCGATGCCGCGATGGTCCACGGCAATGACCCGGTACTTCTCGGCGAGCTGCGGCATGAGCTTTCGATAGGCCCACCACGTCTCCGGCCAGCCGTGCAGCAGGACGACCGGATCTCCGCTGCCTCCCGCGACGTAGTGCAACCGCGTACCGTTCACGTCCGCGTATTCACTGCGGAAGTCACCACCCAGCGACAATGCGAGCTCCGCGTTGTCCGGCACGTCAACGGGCTGAAATGATCGAGTCGTCATGCTCATTACCCCACCCTTTGTCAGATTTCCCTGAATATAGCCAATGCTCTCGCCGTTCGACTGTGCGTGAGGTTGCACTTGAACACGCTCTTCGCACTCGACGTGGACGCCTCGACTCGTCATGCTGAGGCCCCGAGAAAGCGACGTTAATTATTTTGGCATCACTTGTGGAGGGGAATTACTGACATGGGTAGGCTCACCGGAAAGACGGCTCTGGTCACCGGCGCAAGCCGGGGCATCGGGCGCGGCATCGCCCGTCGGCTGGCGCGGGAGGGCGCGCTGGTGGCTGTGCACTACGCCTCCGGCGAGGCCGAGGCGAAGGAGACGGTCGCCCTGATCGACGAGGAGGGCGGACGCGCGTTCACCGTGCGCGGCGACGTGTCCGAGGCCGAGGAGATAGCGGGTCTGTTCGCCACGCTGGAGCAGGAGCTCAAGGGGCGGACCGGATCCACCGGCCTGGACATCCTGGTCAACAACGCGGCGTTCGGCGGACGGCCCACGCTGCCCGAGGACGTCACCACAAGGCTGCTCGACCAGTACCTGACCGTGAACGCGCGGGCCCCCTTCCTGATCGCGCAGCGCGCGCTCAAGCTGATGCCCTCGGGCGGCCGGATCGTGAACATCTCCTCGGGGATCACCCGCAGCGCCCAGCCGGACATGATCGCCTACGCGATGTCCAAGAGCGTCGTCGACCAGCTGACCCTGCACCTGGCCCGCCACGTCGCCGGCCGCGGCATCACGGTCAACAGTGTCGCGCCGGGCCGTACCGACAACGGCAGTCCGCTCTTCTCCAACCCGGCCGCCGTGGCACACATGGCCGAGCTCTCGGCGTTCAAGCGCGTCGGCCAGGTCGAGGACATCGCCGATGTCGTGGCGTTCGTCGTGTCCGACGAAGCCCGGTGGATCACCGGAAGCGTCATCGACGCGACCGGCGGTTCGCTGCTCGGCTGACGTACGTGCAGGGGCCTGACGTGCCGGGGCCGCGACGGCAGACGCCGTCGCGGCCCCGGCACGTTCCCCTGGTTCACGCCGAGGCGCCGAACCAGCGTTCGAGGGCGGTACGGAGCTTGTCGTCCCCGGAAGCGGTCCAGACCACGTGACCGTCCGGGCGCAGCAGCACCGCCTCGGGAGTACCGACGTCCCCGGTGATACCCGCGGCATTCCAGGATCCGGCGATGACGTCGACGCGGCCGGACCAGCCCTTGGCGAGATCGGCCGACTCCGTGTCGCTCTCCCCCGCGCCGGTGAGGATGAGGACACCGCGGCCGGCGTGCAGCAACTCGGCCACTGTGACGGGAGTACCGTCCCGGCCCGTCAGCTCCAGCGCCGGGTCGAGGCGCCTGCCCAGCAGCGGGTGGCCGCCACCTCCCACGTCGTAACGGACGCCCAGGCCGCTGACCTCGCCGGCCAGGTAGCGCGCGGCGTCGGGGATCTCGACGAGTTCGCGCAGCACCTCACGCAGCGGCTCCATCTCCTCGCCGCTGAGGTAGAGCAGCGACTGGGCGAGGGTGTTGCGGATCAACTCCTCGCCGATCGGGTGGCGTTCGTCGTGGTAGGTGTCCAGCAGCCCCTCGGGCGCCCAGCCGTTCACGGTGGCGGCCAGTTTCCAGCCGAGGTTCACCGCGTCCTGCAGCCCGACGCTCAGTCCCTGCGCGCCCAGCGGGGCATGGTCGTGGGCGGCGTCGCCGACGACCAGGACGCGTCCGCGCCGGTACTGGTCGGCCTGGCCCGTCGCGTTGGTGAGGGCGGTCATCCAGCGGGCGGAGGCGTGGTGGATGGACTCACCCGTCATGCGCTGCCAGGCGTCGGCGACCTCGGTGAACGTGAGGTCGCCGACCCCGTGGTCGGGGCGGATGCCCGGCTCGTGAATGACGATCCGGTCGACGCCCGGCTCCAGGGTGACCGAAAGGACCATGCCGCCGCCGGGCACACGCTCGCCGATGGGGCGCATCCGCAGGTCGGCGCCGACCACGTCGGCCAGGTACATGCCGCGGGTGGCGGCAAGGCCGGGAAAGTCGATGCCGGCGAGGGCGCGCACGGTGCTGCGGGAGCCGTCGCAGCCCACGAGGTACTGCGCCGAGTCCTGCCCGGGACCGTCGGGGCCCTCGAAGGTGACCACGATCTGGTCGTCGGTCTCGGTGAAGCCGGTCACCTCGCAGCCGCGGCGGATGGTGGCGCCCAGGCCGGTGGACCACTCCTCGAGCAGTTCCTCGGTGCGGGACTGGGGCAGCCCCATGACGCCGAAGTGGTTCTCGGCGAGCTTGCCGAAGTCGATGCGGACGCCGCCGAAATGGCCTTGCTTGCCCCATCTGAATTCGCCGAGGCGCGTGAGCAGGCCACGCTGGTCGAGCAGTTCGGCGGTGCGCCCGGTGAAACCGAGGCCTCGGGATTCGCCGGTGGCGGCGGGCAGCTTGTCGTAGACGACGACGTCCACGCCGGCCAGCCGCAGTTCACCGGCGAGCATCAGCCCCACCGGCCCAGCGCCGACGATGATCACGCCCTGGGACATTTTCACGCTCCTCACGCAGACGAAAGACGCCTCGAGTTGGGGAAACCGTCAGATAACAAGGGGGTGCCGCCGCGGTCTCCGGCAGGCGGAAGACCCCGGCCGGCCGGGAAGACCGCGGCGGCCGGGAAGGCGTCAGGCCGCCGGGACGGCGGCGCGGGGCCGGCCGAACCAGAGCTCCAGTGCCTGGGGCAGGCTGTCGCCGCTCGGGGCGGCCCAGGCGATGTAGCCGTCGGGGCGCAGCAGAGCCGCTCGCGGCAGCGGCCTGTCGCCCGCGGTCGTGGCGTCCCAGGTCCCGATGGCCACATCGATCCGGTCCGCCCAGCCGTCGGCCGTCCGCAGCATCTCGTCCTCGTCGCTGCCGGATTCGACGACGAGCACGGGCCGGCCCGAGTGCAGCAGTTCGGCCACGCGCACCGCACCGTCTCCGGCACGCCGCAGCACCAGGTCGGGCGACAGCCGCAGTCCGGCCAGGGGGTGGGTCGCCTCGCCCATGTCGTAGCGGACGTCGAGGCCACTGACGATGCCGGCCAGATGCCGTGCCACTTCCGGGATGCCCACCAGTTCGCCCATCACCTCGCGCAGCGGCTCCATCTCCTCGCCGCTGAGGTAGAGCCGTGTCTGGGCCCGGGTGTTGCGCATCAGCATCTGTCCCACCGGGTGCCGCTCGGTGTGGTACGTGTCGAGAAGCCCCTCGGGAGCCCACCCGGCGATGTCGGCGGCAAGCTTCCAGCCGAGGTTCACCGCGTCCTGGACCCCGACGCTCATGCCCTGGGCCCCGGCCGGCATGTGGATGTGCGCGGCGTCCCCGGCCAGGAACACACGGCCGGACCGATAGGCGGATGCCTGCCGGGTGGTGTCGGTGAACGAGCTGATCCAGCGGACCTCGGCGTCGTGGATGGACTCACCCGTCATGCGCTGCCAGGCGTCGGCGATCTCGGTGAACCGCAGCTTGCTGCGGTCCTCGTGAGGGCGCAGGTTCTCGTCGTGAATGACGATTCGGTCGACGCCGTTCTGCAGGTCGAAGGCCATCACCATGCCGCCGTCGACGCGTTCGCCGATGGGCCTTGGCCGTACGCCGCTGCCGACCACGTCGGCCATGTACATCCCCCGGGTGGCGGCCCAGCCGGGGAAGTCGATGCCTGCCAGGTTCCTCACGAGGCTGCGGGCCCCGTCACAGCCCACCAGGTAGCGTGCCGTCTCCTCGCCGGGCCCGTCGGGGCCCTCGAACCGCACGGTGACGTCGTCCGCGGTCTGCCGGCAGGCGGTGATCTCATGGCTTCGGTGGACCACGACGCCCAGTTCCCGGAGCCAGGCCTCCAGGATCTCCTCGGTGTGGAACTGCGGAATTCCCCGGACGCTGAAGTGATTGTCGTCGAGCTTGCCGAAATCGATGCGCACGCCGCCGAAATGCCCTTGGGCCCACTCCACTTCGCCGAATCGCTCCAGCAGGCGCCGCTGGTCGAAGACCTCGGCCGCCCGCCGGGTGAACCCCACTCCGCGGGACTCACCGCTCGGCGCGGGCAGCTTCTCGTACACGGCCACATCCGCGCCGCCGAGCCTCAGTTCACCGGCGAGCATCAGCCCGACCGGCCCGGCGCCGACAACGATCGCGTCCTTGGTCACGTTTTCTACTCCTCGTGCAAATGGATGCCGTCGGCGTGAGCGCAACCTGACGCCGGTAAGGCGGCGTTCTCAGGCACGATAACCAAATATCGGTGTGTTCAACCGAGTTCCGCGCCCGGTTGGACAGCGCTGCGGGCCACGGTAGCCGTCAATGTCCGAGCGCGGTTTCTCGCAGTTGAACACCTGTCGCGCTGATGTAACTTTGGCTCGCTCCATCGACAGCCAGCAGTATTGCCATTCCAGGCCTCGTCGGCCGGCTATACCGCGGAGATCAAAATCTTGAAGGAGAACGCATCCCGTGACCACCAGCTCTCGAAGCAAGCCAATAGTCGGCGGAATGCCGGAGGGCCACCGGGACACGCAGTCCTGGCCCCTTTCCGCTGAGATCGAGGATTTCCTCGCCGAGCCGAACCAGGCCATTCTCGTGACCCAGCGGCCCAACGGCACACCCCATGCGGTGCCCGTGAGCTTCACCTGGGACGGTGAGGCGCGCGTGGCTCGAGTCCTGACCGGGGCCAAGTCGAAGAAGGCTCGGAACCTGGTCGCGGCGCCGGGCAGCCGGGTGGCGCTGTGCCAGCGCGACCAGATCTCCTCCTGGGTCACCCTCGAAGGCACCGGCACGGTCAGCGAGGACCCCGAGCGGCTGGCGGACGGCGCACGGCGGTACGTCGAGCGCTACGGGAAGGAATGGCTCAACCCGCCCGGCGCCGCGGTCATCGAGGTCGCCGTCGACGTCGTCATGGCCCGGAACGTCTGAGTTCTCGTCGTCCTTCGACCCTCCTCGACTTCAGGAGCATGAGCATGCCTGCTTCTTACGCCACATCCACCAGCAACGCGGTCGAGCACGAGGTCGTGGTCTCGGCCCCGGCAACCGTCGTCTACCGGCTGCTCTCCAAAGAGGCGAACTGGCCGAGGATCTTCCCCGCGACCGTCTACGTCGACCAGGTCGCGACGGTGGGGCGCGGGGACACCGTCAGGATCTGGGAGGCCGTGAACGGCGAGGCGAAGACCTCGACGACGCACCGGGTGTTCGACCCGTACGGGCTGCGCGTCGAGTTCCGCAGGGAGGAGCCCGGCCTGCCAGTCACGTCGCTGGAGGGCACGTGGATCATCGAGCCGCGCTCCGCGACCGAGTCCAGGGTGCGTCTGCTGCACAACTACCGGGCCCCTGAGGCCGATCCGGGTGACCTGGCGCGGATCCACGCGGAGGTGGACGGCGCCTGCCGGTCGGAGCTGGCCGCCCTCAGGTCCGGCGTGGAGTCGGCGCACGCCGCGGCGGGGTGGACCTTCTCGTTCACCGACACGGTGCAGATCGACGGATCCGCCAAGGACGTCTACGACTTCATCAACGACGCGCACCGGTGGCAGGAGCGGCTGCCGCACGTGGCGCGGGTGCGCCTGACCGAGGACACACCCGGCCTGCAGACCCTGGAGATGGACACGCGGGCCAAGGACGGCTCGACGCACACGACCACGTCGTACCGGGTCACGTTCCCGCACCGCAGGATCGCCTACAAGCAGATCACCTTGCCCGCCCTGATGACGCTGCACACCGGCATCTGGACGTTCAAGGAGACCGACGGCGGTGTGGCCGCGTCCTCGCAGCACACCGTCGTGCTCAACACGGACAACATCACCAGGATCCTGGGCCCGGACGCCGATGTCGCGCAGGCACGCGACTACGTCCGTACCGCGTTGAGCACCAACAGCACGGCGACGCTCCGGCACGCCAAGGAGTACGCCGAGAAGCGGCGCTGAGACCCGTGACGTCAGCGGTGCCCCGCGAGGACCTGCGGGGCGCTCGCCCGGTTCAGTACGTTGCGGTGGATGTCCAGGGCCGCCGTGGACTTGTTGAGGGTGATGTAGTGCAGGCCGGGGGCCTCTTCGGCCAGCAGCCGCTCAGCCATGGCAGTGGCATGCTCGACCCCTATGCGGTGTCCGTCGGCCGGGTTCTCGCGTGCGGCCTGAAGGCGGCGCGCCAGGTCCGCGGGGAAGCTCGCACCGGAGAGTTCGGCGAAGCGGCCGATCTGGCGGACGTCGGTGGCCGGCATGATCTCGGGGATGATCGGGGTGTCACAGCCCGCGGCCGCCACCCGGTCGCGCAGCCGCAGATAGTCCTCCGCGTCGAAGAACATCTGGGTGATGGCGTAGTCGGCGCCTGCCCGGCACTTGGCGACGAAGTGCCGGATGTCGCTGTCCCAGTCCGCCGAACGCGGATGACGTTCGGGAAACGCCGCCACGCCGATCCGGAAGTCCCCCAACTCCCTTACCAGAGCGACCAGTTCGTGGGCGTGGGTGAAGCCGTCCGGGTGTGGGATCCAGGGTGCGTTCGGGTCGCCCGGCGGGTCGCCGCGCAGCACCAGGACCTCCCGGATCCCCGCGTCGGCGTACTGACCGATGATGTGCCGCAGCTGTGCGACGCTGTGCCCGACGGCCGTCAGATGGGCGACCGGGCGCAGGGTCGTCTCGGCGGCGATGCGGCGCGTCACGTCGATGGTGCGCTCGCGTGAGGACCCGCCCGCGCCATAGGTGACGGACACGACGTCGGGGGCGAACGGTTCGACACGGCGGATGGCCTCCCACAGGGCCCGCTCGCCCTTGGCCGTCTTCGGGGGAAAGAACTCGAAGGAGTACGTCGTCATGGCCTGCTCCCTGCCGTGTGGAAAGAGGACGGCGCCGGCGGTCCGGCCGCCGTTGGAAGGCGTCGCCGGCGCCCGTGGGGTCGGCGATCTTCTGCGCGGGTACGGCCGGGACCCGCCGGACGGGGGCCGCGGACCGGTCGAGGCGGACCTCGGCCTCGCCCAGTGTGGTGATCCAGGTGCCGACCCGGCCGAGCAGGTCTTGCCGCGTCCCGCCGGTGCGCTCGACGAGGAGGGCGGCCTCGTACTCGTTGGTGAACAGCCGGCGCGCGCCGTCGAGAATCGGCGTGCCTGCTCGCGGTCGAGGCGGGCGAGCTGCTGGGAGGGGTCGGCGGCGACCGGGATGCCGAGGCGGTGCGCCGTGGCGGTGTGCCGCAGCATGACCGCGGGGTCGTCGGCGCCGACCAGGACGAGCGCGGGTCTGCCGGTGCGCCCGATGACCTCGGCCATGGCGCCCGCGTAGAAGGTGGCGATCTGGTTCTGGTCGATGTCCGTGGTGCAGACGAAGCGCGCGGTGTGCAGCGTCCGGCTGACCCGCACCGCGGAGGTGTCGACGCCGTTGGCCCGCAGCCAGGTGTCGTACTCGGTGAAGTCGACGCCCGCCGCTCCCACCAGGATCGGGTCGAGGCGGAAGACGATGTTGACGGCGACCCCTCCCCTGCGCTCCTCGAGGCGGTCGGCGAGGAACGACAGGCAGACGCGCTCGAGTTGCTCCTTGCGCAGCTGCTCGGCGAAGCGTCCGGGGAAGACCATCAGATGGGCGGTGGCGATCGATCCGGTCACGGCGATACGCACGGGAAGCACTCCTTGGACCTGGGGCGGCGGGCCGACGTCGGGGCCGGGAGGGGAAGCGGTGCGCGGCCGGGGGAGACCGCGCACCGCTGGTCGAGACGCCGGGCTGCCCCGGCGGGTGTGCGCCCCTCAGAGCGCTGTGGCCGCCTTGCGCAGGGCGTCGGCGCGGTCGGTGCGCTCCCAGGTGAAGTCCGCCAGCTCACGGCCGAAGTGACCGTAGGCGGCGGTCTGGGCGTAGATGGGGCGCAGCAGGTCGAGGTCGCGGATGATCGCGGCCGGGCGGAGGTCGAAGACCTCCGTGACAGCGGCCGCGATCGTGTCGGTGTCGACCGTGTTCGTGCCGAAGGTCTCCACGAACAGGCCCACAGGTTCGGCCTTGCCGATCGCGTAGGCGACCTGTATCTCGCAGCGCGCCGCGAGACCCGCCGCCACGACGTTCTTCGCGACCCAGCGCATGGCGTACGCCGCCGAGCGGTCGACCTTGGAGGGGTCCTTGCCGGAGAAGGCGCCGCCGCCGTGGCGGGCCATGCCGCCGTACGTGTCGATGATGATCTTGCGGCCGGTCAGACCCGCGTCACCCATCGGGCCGCCGATCTCGAAACGGCCCGTGGGGTTGACCAGGAGGCGGTACCCGTCGGTGTCCAGCTTGATGGCGTCGTCGGCGAGCTGGGCCAGCACGTGCTCGACGACGTGTTCGCGGATGTCCGGGGTGAGCAGCGTGTCCAGGTCGATGCCGCTCGCGTGCTGCGAGGAGATGACGACCGTGTCCAGGCGGACCGGACGGTCGTCCACGTACTCGATGGTGACCTGCGTCTTGCCGTCCGGGCGCAGGTAGGGGACGGTGCCGTCCTTGCGCACCTGCGTCAGCCGCCGCGAGAGGCGGTTGGCCAGCTCGATCGGCAGCGGCATCAGGGTGGGTGTCTCGTCCGTCGCGTAGCCGAACATCAGGCCCTGGTCGCCTGCGCCCTGCTGGTCGAGCTCATCCCCTTCTTCCGCGCGAAAGGCACCCTCGACCCGCTCCTCGTACGCCGTGTCGACACCTTGCGCGATGTCGGGCGACTGCGCGCCGATCGACACCGACACACCGCACGAGGCACCGTCGAAGCCCTTGGCCGAGGAGTCGTAGCCGATGTCCAGGATCACCCGGCGCACCAGCTGGGCGATGTCGGCATACGCGGAGGTCGTCACCTCGCCGGCGATGTGCACCTGACCGGTGGTGATGAGGGTCTCGACCGCGACGCGCGAGCTGGGGTCCTGGCTGAGCAGGGCGTCCAGGATGGTGTCGCTGATCTGGTCGGCGATCTTGTCGGGGTGTCCCTCGGTCACGGATTCCGAGGTGAACAGGGAGCGGGACATGGCACTCCAGAACGGTGGTGGGTGGGACACCAGCAGACCGTGCCGCGCCCCGGCATCCCTGGAGCGCACCTGGAACCCGGGTCGACCGGGAGCGCGAGGACCTTGCCTCCCGGGCTGCGTTGCCCGGCCGGGAAATCAACGCACGGGCGCGAGCCGCTCCTTGGCCGCGTGGACCGCGTGCGCGGCGGCCTTGGGCGAGCCGGAAAGCTCGGCCGCGGGCTCGTCGTTGGCCGCGAGGATGGACTGCTGCAGTCGGCGCAGCCCCGCGGACGGCTCAAGGCCAAGGCCCCGTACGAGCGTGGCGCGCAGTCGTCGGTAGACGTCCAGGGCCTCGCTGCGCCGCCCCGAGCGGTACAGCGCCAGCATGAACTGGGCGTGCAGACTCTCGTGCGTGCGATACCGGTTCACCAGCACGGTCAGCTCGGCCAGCGCCTCGCGGTGGCGTCCCAGGCGCAGTTCGGCCTCGATGCGCTTCTCCAGCGCGCACAGTCGGCTCTCCTCCAGACGCTTGGTCTCCATCTCCAGCTGCGCCCCCGCCTGGACGTCCGCGAAGGCGGTCCCGGACCACAGGGTCAGCGCGTCGCGCAACTGGCGCGCCGCACCGGCGAAGTCGCCCGCGTCCATGGCGCGGTATCCCAGTCCCGCGAGGTGCTCGAAGGTGCGCACGTCGCTGCACCCGTCGCCGCTGGAGAGCAGGTACCCGCCGGGCATCGTCACCAGCACGTCCTTCGCGGCGCGCCGCTCCCCCTCCCCGAGGGCTTGCTGCGCCTCGCTCTTTTCCGCGGCCAGGGTGATGAGTTCGCGCAGCTGAAGGACGTATGTCTGCAGGGTCGTACGGCCGCTGCGCGGCGGGTTGGCGCCCCAGAGCTCCTCCATCAGCGCGGAGACGGGTACCACCCGGTCTGCGTGCAGCGCCAGCAGTGCCAGAACCTGTCTGGGTTTGGGGGCCGTTGGTGTGATGGAGAACCCGTTCTCCCGCACCGAGAACGTACCGAGCACTTCGATGTCCACAGCTTCCCCCCTGAACCTGGACGGTGCCGCACACGCGGCCACCTCTACCGCACCCAGATTCAATTAGATCCACAGCACCCTGTCAATACAAAACCGGATAGCTGGTTTCTAGTGGGGCGCCACCGGCGCGCAGGCGGCCAACCACCCGCCCGCGAGCGCACATCAAGGGGTTATTGCACCATTTGCACACTCTGGTCCCGACCGGTGTCGCTGGCCGCGCGCCGGATTCACCGCCCATACCCGCCTGCGAAGACGTGTTCGCAGAATGTTTCGGCGGCACATCCGTGCCTTGCCGAGCCCCCGGACCACAGGCTGCCCTCTCCCCGCTCCCCTCAGGCTCTCCCGGATTCCTCTCAGACCTCTGCGACCCAACGCCCGTGCACGGAAGCCAAGTTGTTCGGCGAAACCGACCGCCCGAAACCAACCGTCCGGTTCTGAAGCGTCAGCGCCAGCTGTGCGGTGCCTGGTAGGGCATGGTCCGCTCCCGGCGGCTCCACAGTGCGCCGCGCCGTTCTCCGCGACCCTCCGCACGGGGCTCGCACCGACCGGCGGCCAGCGAGAGGAGCGTCACGGTGACGGCGGCCAGTTCCTCTTCCGTGGCGTTCCCGCGCTCGATCCTCAGCAGCGCGTCCTTGCTTTGGGCGTCACCCACGGCGTCCCTCCCTTTCGTTCCGGAACACCGTCGGCCTCGCCGCTCAAAGGCGACTCAAGGATCCCTTGAGCATCGCCGGAAGGCACCGGGAACCACAGCGGCCCGGAGGGCCGAACCCGTGGGGACAAACGCCCTCTGACAGGGCATCACGTACGCCGGCGCGGCTCCATGACGGGGCGTCATAAATCAGCCCTTGAAAATAAAACCGGTGAGTATGTAGTTTACGGGCCACGCGCTTCTAATCGTTTCCTGGGGGGGAAGATTCATGAGCAGTGCGACAGCGGCTCTGACTAAAGGTGCCCGGAGCAACAGTTCTGCCGACGAAAGATCCGATCTGGCCGCGCGGTGCGAACTTCCCAGGCTCACGACCACGGTGCCCAAAGAATACGTGCACCGTGCATCACTTGCCGAGGTGTTTCTCACCAGCTGCGAGAAGACCGGCGAGGACACCTTCGCGCTGACCGGCCAGTGGCCTCGCGCCCACACGTTCTTCAACAGCCCTGACGGCCGGAGCCACGACCATCTGCAGGCCGTCGAGACGGTCCGTCAGGTCGGCATATTCCTCGCGCATTCGGAATTCGGGATTCCCCTGGGCCATCAGTTCGTGATGCGGGACATCTCCGCCACCACCTTTCCCGGGCACCTCGGGATAAGACAGACGCCCAGCGACCTGATGATCGAGGCGGTCTTCACCAAAGAACGGCGCAACACCGTCCTCGGCGTGGACATCACCATTCGGCGTGACGGCCACGTCGTGGCCACGGGAGACGGGCATTTCACCTGTGTGTCGCCCGCCGCCTATCGCCGACTGCGCGGCGCCGCACTCGCGACGTCGATCGACTACCGCCCCACCGGCCAGGACCCGTCCGGCTACGGCCGCACCCGCCCCATCGACGTGGTGCTCGCCCCGGCCGACCGCGCCGGCGTCTGGCGGCTCAACCCGGACCCCGACCACCCGGTGATGTTCGACCACGGCGGCGATCACATGCCCGGCATGGTCCTGCTCGAAGCCTCGCGCCAGGCCTCCTGCGCCCTGCTCGAACCGGGCACCTCCGTGCTCCCCACCTCGACGGTCAACACCTTCCAGCAGTACGCCGAGTTCGGCGAGCCCTGCTGGATCGAGGCCGTCGAACTGCCCGGACAGCGACCGGGAATGTTCGGCGCCCAGGTGACCGGCCACCAGGGCGGCCGGCAGGTGTTCAGGACCCACCTCTCCGGCATCCGTATCCCCTCCTGACCCGCCTCCCGCCTCCCGCGCCCGGTGTGCGACCACGTCCCCACGTGGTCGCACACCGGGCGCGGCTTTTTGCCGACAAGCCGGGCACTGACCGGCCTGCGACCGCGCAACGACCCGGCAATATTAGACCACTTGGTCCGTTAACAAGCGCCTTTCACTGACCCACCTTCGCCAACCTCACTCCAAGAAGCGGAACTTGACGTTCATGTTCCGCCGAAGTTCGGCATCATAAAGGATATTCAGCATAAAATTGCGTTGCCGACAGATGGGAAGCGCGTTAAATACAGGTCATGCGGTTTAGTATTGACAGACTGCTCGTGCGGTTTTTAGGCTACGGCCAGCACCTGATGCAGCCTCAGAGTCAGTTGCGCACGGGACAGGGGAGATCGCGTGAACATAGAAGTACTGGGCATTTTGGACATCCGTGAGAACGGTGTCTCCATCACGCCCACCGCACCGAAGCCCAGACAACTGCTCGCCCTGCTCGCGCTCCATGCCGATCAGCCGGTCTCCGTCGCGACCCTGACCGAGGAGCTATGGGGCAGCAATCCGCCGCGCAGTGCGCGAACCACTCTGCAGACCTACGTACTTCAGCTGCGTGAGCTGATCGAGACGGCCCTTGAGCGAGGACAGACCAGGGGCGAAGTGCGGCGCACGGCCAAATCCGTCCTGGCCACCGTGCCGGGCGGCTACCTGCTCGACAGCGGTGGAGGCAGCAGCGACGTAAGGGAGTTCGAGCAGCTGGCGTCTGCGGGCTACCGCGCCGCCGACGCCGGGGACCACCAGGGCGCGGCACGGCAGCTGAGAAAGGCCCTGGATCTGTGGACCGGTCCGCCCTTCGCCGATGTGCACACCGGCGAGCAGCTCCAGACGGAGATCATGCGCCTGGAGGAGATCCGGCTCTGCGCCGTGGATCAGTGCATCGGTGCCGAGCTCCGGCTCGGCCGGCACCGCGATCTCCTCGCCGAACTCACTGTTCTCGTCAGCCGCCATCCGGCGCACGAGAGTCTGCACGCCCAGTTCATGCTGGCCCTGCACCGCTCCGGGCGGCGCGTCGAGGCGCTCGAGGTGTATCAGCACCTGCGCGCCACGCTGGTCCGGGAACTCGGACTCGAACCGTCCGCCGAACTGCAGCGGATTCAGCGCCAGATCCTCAAGTCGGGGCCGGAAGCCGCGCTCAGCCGGCCCGTGGTCCCCCGCTCCGAGGACCTCGCTCGCTGCGGCTGACAGGATTCGCGGTCAGCATTTTCGCTCCGTGCCCTCTTTAGGTCCACTCGATATGCGCTCAAACAAGCGGGGATTCAGGTCGTTCCCCGGCTAGCGTGCCGCTCGCCGATGGCTTGTGTGCCCGGAGATTGCCTGTCGAATGGCGGAGGAAGCAATGGAGATCAAAGTTCTGGGGCCTCTGCATGCCGCCGTGAACGGCGTGTCGATGGTCCCGACTGCCGGAAAGCCCCGACAAGTTCTTGCCCTGCTCGCGCTGCATCCGGGCCGCGTCGTGTCCGTCGGAACGCTGATGGAGGAAATCTGGGGAACCCAACCACCGCGGAGCGCGATGACGACGCTGCAGACGTACATGCTGCAGTTGCGCAGATGCCTGGGCACCGCCCTCGGGCCCGACGCGGCAGGGGCGGCGAAGGAGATCCTGGCCACTCGGCACGGCGGCTATCTGCTGCGGACGCCACCGGAGTCCGTGGACGTGCAGACGTTCGAGCACCTGGTCGCGGAAGGCCAGCAGGCCTTCGACGCGGGCGAGGATGAGCGGGCGGCCCGCTGCTTCCGGCAGGCGCTCGCCTTGTGGCAGGGACCTGCCCTGGTGGACGTACGCCGCGGCCCGGTCCTCTCGATCGAGGTGCTGCGCCTGGAGCAGGCCCGCCTTGTCACCGTCGAGCGGCGGGTCGACGTGGACCTGCGGTTGGGACGGCACGCCGAACTGACCGCGGAATTGGGTGAGTTGACCGCCCGCCACCCCCAGCACGAAGGCCTGCACGCGCAGGCGATGGTCGCGTTGTACCGGTCGGGACGGCAGGCGTCGGCCCTGGACGTCTACCGCAAGATGCGCGAGCGGCTGATCGAGGATCTGGGTGTGGAGCCTTCACCGCAACTCCAGCGACTGCACCAGGCGATCCTCGCGGTCGACCCCAATCTCGACGTGGTCGCGGGGCCGCGGCGTGGCTCGACCTTCGACCGGTACGCCGCCTGGACCCCGCCGGGAGTGCACTGGGCACAGGAAGCTCCCGCCTGCGGCGGCCCGTTGTCCCCCGCGCCGGGTCGCGCCGGTGGCCACGAGGGCGCTCGGGCGGGCCAGCGATCGAGGGCCGGTCGAGAAGCGCTGAAATTCTAGTGGAGATGGTTCCACCGGGCAGTCGGGAAAAGTCCGCCGCCGTACCTGGGCGTATGGCATATCGCCGGAGGAATTTCGATGCCGCGCACCAGATTCTGAACAACTGAGCGCAGGCAGAGGCTATTCAGCCGGAGGACGGACCCGGTTTTTGCCGTCTATGGTGGCGCCGGTCGAAATCGCCCTCATACGTGGGGCATGTCAATTCGAGGAGAAGCATGTCAAGAGCATTCAAGCCTTGGTCCGGTGCCTTCGTGACAGCGGCGATCGCGGTCAGCCTTGCGGCGACCTCGATACCGAGCTCGGCCGCGCCCACCCCCGCCTCCCACAAGAAGCGGACCGGGGTGGCGTCCACCCCCGTCGTCCTGGCGACGGGTCTGCACAGCCCCCGGGATGTCACCGTTTCCCACGACGGCTCGGTCCTGGTCGCGGAGTCCGGCACCGGCTCGGGCAAGGCGTGCCCGGGCAAGCCGAACATGCCCGTGCGGTGCTTCGGGCTGACCGCTTCCATCTACAAGGTGAAGGGCAAGAAGAAGGGCCGCGTCGTCACCGGCCTGCCTTCCCAGGAGCTCGTCCCGCCGGGCGGCACGAGCGGCTCCATGTACGGGCCGAACCAGGTCGAGGCGCTGCGGAACGGCTCCTACCGTGCGGTCTACGGTCTGATCGGTCTGCCCTCCACCCGCCCCGAGCTGGGCGCCGGCAGCGAGCCGCTCGCCACGCTCAGCATCGTCAACGGCAAGGTCCTGGGCGACCTGGCCGCTCACGAGGCGGCCCACGACCCCGACGCGCCGCTGGGCAACACGCAGCCGGACGCCTCCAACCCGCAGCGCTACGTCCGGGACGGCAAGGACTTCCTGGTGACCGACGCCGCGGGCAACACGGTCATCCGGGTGCACCCCGACGGCACCACCGAGACCGAGCTGGTCATCCCGAACAACGTCCTGCCGGCGGCCCCCGGAAGCGACACGAAGGCGACCGAGGTCGAGGGCGTGCCCACCGGCATCGTGCGCGGCCGTGACGGCGCGTTCTACATTTCCGACCTGAGCGGCGCCCGCAACGACCTCGGCCGCGTCTGGCGTTACGTGCCGGGCGAGAAGCCGACCGTCTTCGCCAAGGGTCTGTCGAACGCCATCGACCTCGCCGTGGCCCCGAACGGGGACCTGATCACCCTGTCGTACGCCACGGGCGCGCCGGGCGTTCCCTCCGGTGCCCTGACGCGGATCGACAGGCGCACCGGCGCCCTCACCCCGATCAAGAGCGACACCCCGCTGAACATGCCCACCGGACTTGCCGTCTCACCCAAGGGCGACATCTACGTCACCAACAACACCCTGACGAACAACGGCGAGCTCCTGAAGTTCTCGGCCCGCTGACCCCGGCGGCCAAGGGCCCCCGCGTTTCGCCTGTGACCCTCCGGTCGTGCCGGTTCACGCCCGCCCCTTCTCAGGTGGGCGTGAACCGGCACAGGCAGGTCCGAACGCTGCCGGGACGGCGTCGGCGGTCGACGCCCCGCCCCCAGCGCGCTTCGAGCGTCCCTGTTGTGCGGCCGCGCATGCTGGTTGTGAACCAGATCACTCCATCGGCGGCCGGGACACCGCCGTTGAGCCGAGCGAGCAGGAGGAACAGGTGTACGACACAGCCGAGGACGACCGAATCGACCCCCGAGAAGCGACCGAGCCCTCCCTGTACCGCGTGCTGCGGCTCGCCGGAGTCGACGACGACGACATCGCGGAGCCCAACGTCGTGCGCGGCATCGACTGACGGCCGAAGCCGTTGACCGCTGCGGCCGCGCGTCCGAGCGCGCCGAGTGTTCGAGCGGGACGCGAGCGGCACTTGGCAGCCTGTGCCCCGGCATGCGACACGAAGACGCGAAGGGGCGAGCATGAAACAGTCCGAGGAGCGCACGCGGGCGTGGCCCGCCCGCTTTTGGCGCATGGTCTGGCGTTCCCTGGTGTGTGTGGGCGCCATCTACACCGGGCCGGTCGTGTACCACTACGCAGTGGCCAGAAACACGTCGGGCCCCTACGCCCATGACCCCTTCGCCGGGTACGCGCCGGGCGGACTTCATTTGGTGGCGGCGCAGCCCCGCGGTCTTCCGCCCGGTCATCCCGAGCGCATGCGGCCGGACATCCCGCTGTCCGAGACGGAACTGCGGATGGCTCGCGAGCTGTGACCGGCCCACGGGCCGCCACTCGAATGCGCTCGCCGGACTCTTCAGCAGAGCGGAATACTTGACACATCGAGGCCCTGGTTGCGGGCGACGGCTTCAAGGCCGTCCGCGACCAGGGCCTCGACGCATGAGCGGCGGCCCACGCCGTGGCTCACGCCCGATCGTCCGTGCGGCGGGGTTCCAGCCGGAATCTGTGCTCTCTCAAGGCGGGTCACCCATCGTGAAATGTGGCCTGGCCGACGTGCCGGTCCCCATCAGACACGGCCGGCCGATCGTTCCCGTGAACGCCCCGGCCACGGCACAGCCCTGTGACGAGTGAGGAAGCGTATGCACAAGTACGTTGTCGTCGACGCGTTCTCCAAGCAACCCCTGAGCGGCAATCCGGTGGCCGTCTTCTTCGGAAGCGATGACCTGAGCGCCCATCAGATGCAGCGCATCGCCCGGGAGATGAACCTCTCGGAGACCACGTTCGTGCTGCGACCGCGTGCGGCCGGCAGCGACGCCCATGTGCGGATCTTCACCCCCGTCAACGAACTTCCCTTCGCGGGCCACCCGATGCTCGGCACCGCCGTGGCCCTGGGCGGCCTCACCGAGGCGGACCAGTTGCGCCTCGAGACCGCCATGGGTGTCATTCCCTTCACACTCGA
This sequence comes from Streptomyces sp. NPDC050439, assembly GCF_040655335.1. Lineage (NCBI taxonomy): Bacteria > Bacillati > Actinomycetota > Actinomycetes > Kitasatosporales > Streptomycetaceae > Streptomyces > Streptomyces sp. NPDC050439. Next base: position 29,468 of record NZ_JBFAJT010000016.1, on the reverse strand, counting down.
ACGGTCCGACGAAGGGGTCATCCGTGCCACGATGCGGCAGCCGGTGCCGCGCTGGCAGCCCTTCGACCGCAGCGACGAACTCCTCCAGGCGCTGGACACCGGCTCGTCGACGCTTCCCGTCGACATCTATGTGAACGGTCCGCGGCACGTCCTCGTCGGATTCGAGAGCGTGGAGGCCCTCTCGAAGGTGGAACCCGACCACCGTGCCTTGTCCCGCTTCCCCGACATGGCCGTCAACTGCATCGCAGGCAGCGGCAGTTCATGGCGCAACCGCATGTTCTCGCCTGCCTACGGAGTGGTGGAGGACGCTGCCACGGGGTCGGCCGCAGGTCCCATCGCCATCCATCTCGCGCGGCACGGCCTGAGCCCCTACGGGCAGGACGTCAGCATCCTGCAGGGTGTCGAGATGGGCCGTCCCTCGCTCATGGAGGCACGGGTCCACGGGCAGGGCGACCGGGTCGACTCCGTCGAGGTCTCGGGGCACGGAGTCGTCGCCGCCGAGGGGGTGCTCCATGTCTGACTCCGAGACGGCCTCCTCGACCAGAACCCCGGACGCCGCGAACGGGCGCCGTGCGCCGACGCGTTCCGAGTCGCTGACCGCCAGCGAGGAGATGCCTTTCCCCGAGTACCGCCTGCCGCCGGCCGACCCGATGGCGTTGCTCGTCACGTGGCTCGAACGCAGTGTCGCCCTGGGCGTCAGGGAACCTCGCGCCCTGGCCCTGGCCACGGCCGACGCCCGGGGCCGTACGTCGTCCCGCGTCGTCGTGCTCGGCTCGGCGACGCGGGACGGGATCGACTTCATCACCCATGCCGACAGCCGGAAGGGACGGGAACTGGCCGAGAACCCCTGGGCCTCGGGCGTCCTGTACTGGAGGGAGACCAGCCAGCAGATCACGCTGGCCGGTCCCGTGCACCGGTTGCCCGACGCGCACGCAGAGAGCCTGTGGCACGCGCGGCCGGTGTTCACCCACGCCATGAGCACGGCCTCGCGGCAGAGCAGGCCCCTGGACAGCCTGGACGATGTGGATGCACTGCGCTCCAGGGCAAAGGAGTTGGGCACTTCGCGTGAAGCGCTGCCCTGCCCCGGGACGTTCGCCGCCTACCGGCTCGTCCCCGCCGGCGTCGAGTTCTGGGCGAACGGCACCGACCGGCTGCACGAGCGGCTGCGCTACGAGCGCACTGCCGGCGGCTGGAAGGCCAGCAGACTCCAGCCGTGAAACCTCACCCGTCCGTCCGACCGGGACGTACAGCACGATCTTGCGGCGGTCCGCGCGGCCGCCGCCGAGCCACCACCACCCCCAGGAACCGGAGACCACCATGGCGATGTGGCCGATCATGCCATCAGGGCCGTGGCCGCCGCCGGGGTCAGCCATGGCACCGGATCAGCTCGACCTGTGGCTCATCCGCACCCCCAGCAGCGGCGCACAGCCCGCCCTGGACCTGTCCGAGCTCGATGACACCGAGCGGACACGGACCGACAGCTTTCGTCGGCAGGCCGACGGACTGCTGTACGCCGCCGCGCACGCCGCGCTGCGCCGCCTGCTCAGCCGGTACACCGGTCTGGCGCCGCGCAGCGTGCGGTTCACACGCGAGCCGTGCCCCGCCTGCGGCGGAGCGCACGGCCGCCCCGCGCTGGCCGACCCGCCGGTACCGCTGCACTTCTCGCTGTCCCACAGCTTCGGGGTGGCGTTGCTGGGCTTCGCCCCCGTGCCGCTCGGCGTGGACGTGGAGAGGATGCCGAGGGAGGAAACCGTCGAGGCCTGCGAGCCCGCCCTGCACGTGCGCGAACGCGCCGAGCTCGCGGCGGTGTCGCCGGCCGATCGCCGGGCCGTGTTCGGCTGGCTGTGGACGCGCAAGGAGGCCTACCTCAAAGGGCTGGGCGTCGGCCTCGGCCGCGGGCCCGCACAGGACTACCTGGGAGCCCGCGGATCGGAGCATCCGGCGGGCTGGACGGTGCACGGCATCCCCTGTTTCGCGGACCATGTCGCCGCGGTGGCGGTCCCCCACGCCGGCCCCGCCGAGGCGGGCGTGCGCTGTGTTCCGGCGCACTGGCTGGGCTCCTCCGACGCCTGGCGCACCGAGGACGCCCCGGCGGGCCTGCGCGTCCCCCTGGCGGTGGCGGGCCGTGCCACCACCCCGCCGGCTCTGTGGTCAATCCCGATGCTCTCCGACTGAGGAGGACCCCATGCCCAACGCAACCAGCAGCCTGCACCATCGAGTCGAGGAGTTGACGGACCGCAAACGCGCCGCGCAGGACGGCCCCGACGCCGCTGCCACCGAGCGTCAGCACGGCAAGGGCAAGCTGACCGCCCACGAACGCATCGACCTGCTGCTCGACAAGGGTTCGTTCAACGAGGTGGAGCAGCTGCGCAGGCACCGGGCCACGGGGTTCGGCCTGGAGGACAGGAGACCGGACGGGGACGGGGTCGTCACCGGCTGGGGGACCGTGGGCGGCCGGACCGTGTTCGTGTACGCCCATGACTTCCGGGTCTTTGGCGGGGCGCTCGGCGAGGCACACGCCGAGAAGATCCACAAGGTCATGGATCTGGCCGAGGCGGCTGGGGCGCCGCTGGTGTCGCTGAACGACGGCGCGGGAGCCCGTATCCAGGAGGGGGTGTCCGCTCTCGCCGGCTACGGCGGCATCTTCAGGCGCAACACGCGTGCGTCCGGGGTCATCCCCCAGATCTCCGTCATGCTGGGCCCCTGCGCCGGAGGCGCCGCCTACTCCCCGGCACTGACCGACTTCGTGTTCATGGTGCGCGACACCGCGCAGATGTTCATCACCGGGCCGGACGTGGTCAGGGCCGTGACGGGCGAAGAGATCACGCAGAACGCGCTGGGCGGCGCGGATGTGCACGCCGCGAACTCCGGCGTGGCCCACTTCGCCTATGACGACGAGGAGCACTGCCTGGAAGAAGTGCGCTTCCTGCTGTCCCTGCTGCCCGCGAACAACCGGGAGCTCGCGCCCGTCGTACCCACCGACGATCCCGTGGACCGGCCCAACGACCGGCTGCTGGAGCTGATACCGACCGAGCAGGGCCAGGCGTACGACGTCCGTGACGTCATCGGGGAGATCGTCGACGACGGCGAGTACTTCGAGGTCCACCCGGCCTGGGCGACCAACATCGTCTGTGCGCTGACCCGGCTCGACGGCCAGGTGGTGGGCATCGTGGCCAACCAGCCCGCCAGCCTCGCGGGCGTCCTGGACATCGAGGCGTCCGAGAAGGGCGCCCGGTTCGTGCAGTTCTGCGATGCCTTCAACATTCCGCTGGTCACCTTGGTCGATGTGCCCGGCTTCCTTCCCGGGGTGGACCAGGAGCACAACGGAATCATCCGGCGCGGGGCGAAGCTGCTGTTCGCCTACTGCAACGCCACCGTTCCGCGGATCTCACTGATCCTGCGCAAGGCCTACGGCGGTGCCTACATCGTCATGGATTCCCGGTCCATCGGCGCGGACCTGGCGCTGGCCTGGCCGACCAACGAGATCGCGGTGATGGGTGCCGAGGGCGCGGCCAACGTCGTGTTCCGGCGCGAGATCAACGCGGCCGACGACCCCGAGGCCGTCCGTGCCAAACGCATCAAGGAATACAAAGAGGAACTGATGCATCCGTACTACGCGGCGGAGCGCGGGCTCGTGGACGACGTCATCGATCCGCGGTCGACGCGAGCGGTGCTGATCCGGTCGCTCGGCATGCTCCGTGCCAAACACACCGATCTGCCCTCGCGCAAACACGGCAACGCGCCGCAGTGACGCCCATGAGCCACTCCTCGATGACCGTTGCCGCGCGTGAGGTCCCCCAGACCACCGCCGTCGTTCTCGACGCCGACGGCGTCCAGCTGTCCGGCCTGCTCGCCCGGCCCGCGGGAGGCGTCACGAACGCCGTGGTGGTCGCCGTGCACGGCGGCGGGATGCGCGCCGGCTACTTCGACAGCCAAGCGCGCGCCGGTCTGTCCCTGTTGGCGATCGGGGCGCAGCTCGGCTACACCGTCCTGGCCGTCGACCGCCCCGGCTACGGTCTTTCCGCCGACCGTTTCCCGCACGGGATCCCACTGGCCGAACAGGCTGGGGTCCTGCACAACTGCCTTGCCGCCTATGCCCGTTCGCATGACATCGGCGCCGGGTTCTTCGTCGTCGGGCACTCCAACGGCGGCAAGCTCGCCCTGGCCGTCGCAGCCCATGACCGCGCACCCGGGCTCATCGGGGTGGACGTCTCAGGGATCGGCACCCGGATGGCGGTGAGAGGCGACGAACTGCCCGGGCCGGGCGGACACGGCGACTGGCGGCGGCACTGGGGTTCTCTGCGCCTGTATCCGCCGGACGCCTTCCGTTTCGGCCGCGAACTGATCGCGCCCGTTCCCGCAACGGAGGCCGAAGAGGCGCTCGACTGGCCGCGGTTGTATCCGCGGCTCGCCGCCCGGATCAAGGTCCCGATCCGGTTCACCTTCGCCGAACAGGAGCGGTGGTGGCTGCACGACGACGCCGCCGTCGCCGAGCTGCTGCGGCCGCTGACAGCCCCGAAGGCGACGGTCGACCGCCTGCCCGACGCCGGTCACAACATCAGCCTCGGCTGGGCCGCGCGCACCTACCACCTCAAGGTCCTGGCCTTCCTCGAAGAGTGTCTGCTCGCCCATGACGCGGCGCCGGTCCTCTCCGACCGGCGGCACGCGACCGTCACGAAATGTCCTGAACCGTATGCGCGAAAGGAGCACGTGTGATGAAGGCACTGGTGTTGTCGGGTGGGTCGGGGACGAGGCTGCGCCCCTTCAGCCATTCCATGCCCAAGCAACTGATCCCGATTGCCAACAGGCCCGTTCTGGAGCATGTCCTGAACGGAGTGCGCGAGCTGGGGGTGACCGAAGTCGGCATCATCGTCGGCGACCGTTCCGCGCAGATCGCCGCGGCGGTCGGTGACGGGTCCCGGCTGGGACTCGACATCACCTACATCCATCAGGACGAGCCACTGGGCCTGGCGCACTGCGTGGTCCTGGCCCAGGAGTTCCTGGGGGACGACGACTTCGTCATGTACCTGGGCGACAACATGCTTCCGGACGGGGTCACGGACATCGCGCGGGAGTTCACCCAGAAGCGTCCCGCGGCCCAGGTCGTCGTGCACAAGGTCGCGGACCCCCGTTCCTTCGGCGTCGCCGAGCTCGACCATGAAGGACGCATCGAACGGCTCGTGGAGAAGCCGCAGAACCCCAAGAGCGATCTCGCCCTCATCGGCGTCTACTTCTTCACGCCGGCGATCCACGAAGCGGTCGCCGCGATCAGCCCGAGCCCGCGCGGCGAACTGGAGATCACCGACGCCGTGCAGTGGCTGGTGACCGAGGGCGCGCAGGTCACCGCAAGCGAGTACGGCGGCTACTGGAAGGACACCGGCCGCGTCGAGGACGTCCTGGAGTGCAACAGCAAGCTGCTGGAGGGACTGCTGCCGTCGGTGCAGGGCGAGGTCGACGACGCCAGTGTCCTGATCGGCCCGGTCGTCGTGGAGAAGGGCGCCCGCGTGGTCGGATCGCGCATCGTGGGGCCCGTCATCGTCGGCGCCGGCACCACGATCGAGTACAGCCACATAGGCCCGAACACCTCCATCGGCGACAACTGCGTGCTGCGGCACACACACATCGACTCATCCATCGCCCTGGAGGGCGCCAGGGTCACGGACGTACGAGGCCTGCACAGTTCGCTCATCGGCCGGATGGCCAGCGTCGGTCCCGCGGACGGGCACACACCGCATCACCGGCTGGTCGTCGGGGACCACACACGGATCGAGGTCGCCGCGTGAGAGATGAGTTCGGAGCACGTTGTTACCTTCTTTGAAGCTGCTCCGTCATATGGGTAACGGGCACGAGAGGCCCACAACATAAAGCCGATGAAGGAGAGCACTCATGGAAAACCGACTCAAGAACAAGGACACGAACAACGCCGATGTGTGGACCGCGGTCCAGCACCTGCACAAGGCGATTGCGGCCGGTGGCGTCGACCCGAAGCTTCTTACGCTGGTCCACCTGCGCGTGAGCCAGATCAACGGCTGCGCGCCGTGCATCTACGCCAGCATCGCCGGTGGAAAGAAGGCCGGTGAGACCGACGACCGTCTGCACAATGTGGTGGCTTGGCGCGAGGCGCCTTTCTACACCGACGCGGAGCGCGCGGCACTGGCACTTGCCGAGGGTGCAACCCGGCTGCAGGATGGCGCGGAAGGCGTCAGCGACGCGGTCTGGGAAGAGATCAACGTCCACTTCACCGAGGAGCAGATCGGCGCGATCAACCTCGAGATCGCCACGACCAACTTCTTCAACCGGCTCAACCGCATCATCAAGGAGCCGGCGGGCAAGACCTGGGGCTGAGCCAGGCATGGCACTCCACCCCTGACCGGGCAGTGGCGAATGGGCCGGCCGAGAGATCCTCGCGATCTCTCGGCCGGCCCATTTGTCTTTCCTTTTGCTCGCGTTCGGGCCCGCATGGAAAACGTGATTTCGTGCTCCCTCCCGGCCACATCTCATGAACTGCGCTCAGGCGGGGCTGCACATCCGGTCAAGATTCCCTACAGCACGAGACCACCGGGGCATGCGAGAGGCGGTGACATGGCAGCTTAGGTGCTCAACGACGTCCTTTCCGCGGTTGAACACTTGGGCCGATTGACGTTCGTCTGACATGCTTTTGCGGTGTTCTGAAAGCCAACACCTCACCCCCGTCGCACAGCAGTTTCGCCTTTGTCACCGCCCAGCGTTCGCTGATGAAGCGACACCGGCGCCGGCCGGATTCATTGGCTCGCACTACGAATGCACATGCTCGCCGCCGAGTCCCATGTGGACCGTTCCATTGACGACGCAGGCGATTTCATACACACCAACGAAGTTTCATCCTGTCGGTTGGAGAACCAGATGGCGATCGCTGAGTGCCGCGCGTGCGGTAACCGTTCCCTGCTTCCCGTACTCGACCTCGGTTCGCAGGCGTTGACCGGAATCTTCCCCCGTGAGCGGGACGAAGAGGTCCCGGTGGCGCCGCTGGAGCTCATCAGGTGCTCGCCGGAGGGCTGTGGCCTGGTGCAGCTGCGGCACACGGCCGACCCGTCCGTGATGTACGGCGACAGCTACGGCTACCGTTCCGGCATCCGGCCGTTCATGATCAACCACCTGCGGGACAAGGTCGACGCCGTGCGACGGACCGTCGACCTGGAGGCCGACGACCTGGTCCTGGACATCGGGAGCAACGACTCGACGTTGCTGCGCCACTACCCGGCCGACGGCCCGAAGCTCGTCGGCATCGACCCGACCGGGGAGAAGTGGCGCCAGTACTACCCCGAGCACATCGACCTGATCCCCGATTTCTTCTCGCGGGAGGCGTTCGGCGCCCGTTACGGCGAGCGCAAGGCGAAGGTCGTCACGTCGATCGCCATGTTCTACGACCTCCCCGACCCGGTGAAGTTCATGCGGGACGTGCGTGACGTCCTGGCCGACGACGGCGTGTGGATGCTGGAGTTGAGCTACCTGCCGTCGATGCTGGCGGCCACGGCCTACGACGTCATCTGCCACGAGCACCTCGAGTACTACGCGCTGCGCCCCATCGAGTGGATGGCCGAGCAGGTGGGCCTGAAGGTCATCCGCGCCGAGGTCACCGACGTCTACGGCGGCAGTCTGTGCCTGACCCTCGCGAAGTCCGGGACCAAGCACGAGGTCGACGACGTGGCGGTCGAACGGCTGCGCAAGCAGGAGGACGCGCTCGGTCTGGACACCGCGGCGCCGTTCGACGCGTTCGCCGCGCGGGTGCGCGAGCACCGCTCGGAGCTGCGCGGGTTCCTGGCCGACTCCCGGGCGGCGGGCAAGCTGACGCTGGGCTACGGTGCGTCGACCAAGGGCAACGTCGTCCTGCAGTACTGCGACATCGACGAGCGTGACCTGCCCTGCATCGGCGAGGTCAGCTCGGAGAAGTCGGGCCGCTACACGCCGGGCACCCGCATCCCCATCGTCTCCGAGCAGGAGGCGCTGTCCCAGAAGCCCGACCAACTGCTGGTGCTGCCGTGGGTCTACCGCGACGGTTACGTGGAGCGGGAGCAGGACTTCCTCGCCCGCGGCGGCAAGCTGGTGTTCCCGCTTCCGGCGCCGCTGTCCCTCGTGTGACCAGGCCGGCGCCGGGCGGGCACGCCCGGCGCGGCCGCCTCTTCTCCGGCACCGGCCACCGGTCCCCCAGCCCACGGTGCTCAGGCACTGCCTGGGCGCGGCGCCACGAACACCGAGAGGATCGGCTGCGCCTGTCATGAGACTCATCTTCGTTGTCGCGCCCTTGGCGGCCGCCGGCAGGTGGCGCACGTGAGGCGCGTAGTGGTTCTCGGCGGCAGCGGCGCCCTCGGCAGCCGGGTGTGCCAGGAGTTCGCCGCGGCGGGCTGCAGTGTGCTCAGCGTGTCCCGGTCCGGCGCACGCGCGCCGTGGTGGCCGAGCAGCATCGACTCAACGGCTCTGGACCTGACCGCCGTTGACACCGGCGGGCTGCGCCGGACGCTTGCCGGGGCGGATGTCGTCGTCAACGCGTCCACCGTCGTGTGGCGGACCACCGAGGAAGCCATGCGGGCCCTGCACGTGGAGTTCGTCGACCGGCTGGTCGAGGTGCTCGCCGGCCCGCGGCCTCGGCTCGTCCAGCTGGGCAGCAGTTACGAGTACGGGCCGGGCGCGGTGGGTGTGAGCACCACCGAGGACGACCCACTTGCCCCCACCTCCTTCTACGGCGTGACCAAGCGGCACAGCACAGAGACCGTACGGCGTGCCGCACTCGAGCACGGGGTGGACGGCGTGGTGCTCCGGGTGGCGAACGTGGCGGGCCCCGGCGCGGGCGGCAACAGTCTGCCCGGCAAGGTGGCCCGGCAGCTCGCGGCGGGTGAGAGGCAACTGCGGCTCTCCCCGCTGACCTGCTGGCGCGACTACGTGGACGTGCGGGACGTGGTCGACGCGGTCGTGGCCGCGGCGACCGTGCCCGCAGCGGACGTCAGCGGCCAGGTGTTCAACATCGCCGGTGGCACCGCGACCGCGGTCCTCGACCTCGTGCACCGGCTCATCGCGCTGTCCGGGGTGCCCGCCCGGATCGTCGAGCTGGCCGGCCGCTCGGTCCTTGAACCGATGCCATGGCAGCAGCTGGACATCTCCCGCGCCCGTCACCTGCTCGGCTGGCAGCCGACCCGGAACCTGGACGACTCGCTCACGGACATGCTCGCCGCCGAGCGAGCACCCGCGAGGTCGGCCAGGTCGCACAGCAAGCAAAGACGACGTCCGTCGACCAGTTGAGAGAGTCCGGAGGAAACACCGATGCGCGTGATGATGATGAGTACCCCGGTGCCCACGCATTTCGCCCCGCTCGTGCCGCTGGCCTGGGCCCTGCGCGCCGGGGGGGCCGAGGTGCTGGTCACCGCGCAACCCGATGTCATGCCCATGATCCGCTCGGCGGGGCTCGTCGGCGCCCCGGTCGGCGAGATGCTCGACGGGGACAAGCACCTGATCGCCTTCCTGCCCGAAGGCAAGCGCCCGCTGGAGAGCTTCACCCGGTTCGCGCCGGAGGAGATGGGCTTCTACGGTCGCGTGTGGATGGACCAGGCCCGGAGCAACGTCCATGAGTACCTTCAGCTGGCCCGCGAGTTCCGACCGGATCTGATCATCGCGGACCAGGTGGAGTACTCCTCGCTGCTCATCGGGGGCGTGCTGGGCATTCCCGTGGTGCACCACCGCTGGGGCGTCGACCCCATCTCCGACCTGGCGCTGCGCGAGGCCCGCGTCGAACTCGCCGATGTGGCCGAGGAGTTGGGCCTCGACGAACTGCCGATGCCGACCCAGACGCTCGATCCCTGCCCGCCGTCGCTGCAGCTGGACTCGACGAGCGTGGGGGCGCCGATCAGGCACGTGCCGTTCAACGGGTTCGGCGAACCGCCGGCGTGGCGCAAGAAGCCGCGGGCGCGCCGGGTCGTGGTGACGTTGGGCACCCGCACGATGCAGCTCAACGGCGTGCCGCACGTGCGCCGGGTGCTCCAGGCGACCGCGAGCGTGCCGGACGTCGAGGTCATCGCCACCGTGGGCCCCGATTACTGGGACGCGCTCGGCCCGATGCCGTCCGCGGTTCGGCTCGTGCCGCCCACTCCGCTGCACCTGTTCATCGACAGCTGCGACGCGATGGTGCACCACAGCGGGTCGAGCACCATGCTCACCGCGGCCACGGTCGGCCTGCCCCAGCTGACGCTTCCCCAATGGTCGGATCAATTCGCATTGGGTGAGCAACTCGAGGCGGTCGGTGCGGGCATCACTCTCGACACCGTGGCCGATCAGGACAATCACGAGCTGGTACGGGATTCCGTGGAACTGCTGCTCGACAAGCCCGGATACCGTGCCGCGGCAGAGGAACTCGGCCGCGAAATCGCCGCCATGCCGACACCGGCCGCAGTGGCCCTGGACATGTTCCGGAAATACTGAATCGCAAAGAAGGCCCACGAGCCGCCCCGCATTCCATAGATTCCGATCTTCACCGAGACGGACCGCGGGGCGGCTCTTCGGTGTCCACAGAGGCCCCATAACCGCACGCCCGGTCTCGCAAGGGCAGCCGTCCGTCCGGAACAGACCAAGATCAACGCATTCCGACGTCACTCAATGGAGCAGCAAAGCCCCTCCAGCTACCGTGCGTCACGGAATGCACGCCTCAACTCAGGCCCTGGCAGAACCCCTTGAAAATCAAACCGGTTAGTATGTATCTTTGCCACCTTCTCATCGCCTCCCGGGGGGAACAGGTTCATGAGCGGTGCGGTAGCGCCCCAGGCAAAAGATCACCGGGTCATCAGCGAAACCCTTCGAAGATCCAGTCGGACCGAACCGAGCGAACTTCCCCGGCTCACCACCACCGTGCCCAAGGAATACGTGCACCGGGCTTCACTTGCCGAGGTATTCCTCACCAGTTGCGAGAAGACGAGCGAATGCACTTTCACGCTCACCGGACAGTGGCCACGCGCCCACACCTTCTTCAGCAGCCCCGACGGCCGGAGCCACGATCACCTGCAGGCCGTCGAGACGGTCCGTCAGATCGGCCTGTACCTCGCCCACGCCGAGTTCGGCGTCCCCCTCGGCAATCAGTTCGTGATGCGGGACATATCCGCCACCACCTACCCCGAGCACATGGGGATCGGGCACACGCCGAGCGATCTCATGATCGAAGCCCGCTGGACCTCACAGCGGCGCGACCTGGTGTCCGGCGTACACGTCACCATCCGGCGCGGCGAACACCTGGTGGCAAGAGGCGAAGGGCATTTCACCTGCGTCTCCCCCGCTGCCTACCGCCGTCTGCGCAATGCCGCCGCCGGTTCCGCGATCGACTACCGCCCCACCGGTCAGGACCCGGCCGACTTCGGCCGTACGCTCCCGAGCGACCTGGTCCTCGCCGCCAGTGACCGGCCTGGCCTCTGGCTGCTGAACCCCGACCCCGCCCATCCGGTGATGTTCGACCACGCCGGCGATCACGTCCCGGGCATGGTCCTGCTCGAAGCCGCACGCCAGGGCGCATGTGCCCTGCTCGGACCGGGCCTCACCGTCATCCCCACGGCGACGGTCAACCTCTTTGAACGGTACGTCGAGTTCACCAGCCCCTGCTGGATCGAAGCCACCGAACTGCCGGCACGGCAACCAGGTGTGCTCCACGCCCTGGTGACGGGCCATCAGAATGGTCACCAGACCTTCAGCACCCAACTCTCGGGCCCCATCGTCACCAGCCGCGGCACGCCTTTCGCCGGGCGTGAGATCGCATCGGCGGATCTGCCGTCACCCCCCACCGGCGCCGCAGCGAACTGAGTGGCCGCGCGCAACCGCACAGCACCGGCATGCGTAAGCCTCCCTCCAGCGGCGCTGGAGGGAGGCTTACGCATGCCGGTTCACTACGCCGACCACAGTGCTTCTGCCTCGCGCGTCAGCAGGGCGAGCTCCAGGTCGTCCATGGCGCGCTCCCCCTGGTAGGCGATCCCGACGACACCCCGGATCTCACCGGCCGCGTCGTGGACGGGAATCGCCACGGCGGCCTGGGCGTCCACGGCCTTGGCTCCCGGCCGTACGTCACCACTCGTGTCGGTCTTCAGGTTGCAGGTGGACACCGCCACACCACGTTCGAAGGCCAGACCCGCCATGCCCTTGCCCTTCGGCACGACACGTACGACCGCGGCGACCGGCGGGGGGATGTTCACGGCGGCGGCCAGAAGCATGTCGTCGCCCTCACGCGCATGAACCGTGCCCGCCACCCCGCCATGGGCCGCGATCCACCGCCGCAATCGGGCGTCGGTCCCCTCTGAAGCTTCGCTCATGATCGGGAGTCTGGCACGGCGACGGTCGAGAGCCGCTCGAGAACCGGTCGAGCGTCCGGCGCCCGTACACGGGGCTCGCTCGCATGTCCCCGGCCCTACAACGGCAGCGTGATCCCGAGCTCCCGCATCGCGGAGGACGGCGGCCCGCCCTCCGAACGCTCCGTCTTGTAGCCCTTGGCGCCGGGGGCGAGGGTGCGGGGGTCGACGGCCTCAGCCGGGGCCCCGGTCGCGTACAGGCCGCTCGGGTCGGTGTCGCGATCGTGCGGCAGAAGCCAGAAGACCCGACGGCGGAACGTGCCCGACGAGCGCGACGCCTTGGCGCCGGGGCCGAGCACCGCGTACCCGACCATGCGGCCGTCGCGGTGGTAGGCCGGTTTACCCTTGCGGGTCGGCAGCCGGTCGAGGTTCTGACGGACGTAGTCCAGCGCGGTGGAGTCTTCGAGCCAGACGATATCCGTCTCCTCACGGATCTCATCCAGGTCGATGAGCGCACTCATGCTGTCCTACCCTCTCGTGCCATGTCCGCCGCCATCTGCCGGGGTCCATGGGCCAGATACCCATCAGATGGCAAAAATATGGCGGCCGGAGTCGTGGTCGGCCGGATGTCCTGGCTAGATACCGTCATCAGGCATCCTCCTCGTCGGCAAGCAGTCCGATGCCCGGGTAGTACTTGCGCTGGTTCGAAAGGATCATCTGCTTGGGCGAGTCCAGCCCAATGGTCTCGCGCACACGAGCGGCGAAGGAGCGGGACGTCATGGCCGGCGCACCCTCATTGTGGCACCACGCCTTGTACGCGGCGTACAGCTGCGCCTGTTCCGCTCGTCGATCCGAGTCGAGCGCACAGCTCTCGCCGAGGAATCGGCCGGTGTGGTCCTCCGTGTCGGCGTACGCGGTGGTGGCGATGCGTACGCGCTCGGGCCCGGTGAGGTCCTTGTCCCCGCCCAGGTAGCGGCGGGCACCTTCGATCAGCCAGTTGAGGATGCCGGGGCCTTCCTCGGTGACCAGGATGTCCGCCAGGTTGTCGATCTTCCGTTCGTCGGACACCGTCCGCTCGAACGGGAGGAGTCGCATGCGGCGCCAGAACGCGAAGCCACCGGTGCCCACTTCGGGCCGGTGATTGCCGAGCAGCCAGAGTTTGTGGGTCGGGGCGAAGCTGAAGAAGTCCTGCCGCATGCGACGCGCCTTGATCCGGTCGCCGCCGGTCAGCAGCTTCACCCGCGCCTCGTCGAACTTGTCGCCCGGCTTGACCTCGGAACACACGATGACCCGGCGCCCGTGCAACTCGGCGAGGTCGGTGGGGTGCCCCTCGAATGGCCTGGCCATCAGGAAGCCCGGAGGGGCGGCGTCGGCGTAATCACCCAACAGCTTCATCAGCACGTCCAGGAGAACCGACTTGCCGTTCTTGCCGACGCCGAACAAGAACGGCATGACCTGACCGCCGACGTCACCGGTGACCGAATAGCCGAGCAGCAACTGCAGGAAGCCGATCATCTCGGTGCCCTCGTCGTCGTCCCCGAAGGTGTCGGCGAGGAACCGGTTCCAGCGCGGGGTCGGCATCGGCCGGGGGCCGACCGACGTCGAGCGCGAGTGGAAGTCCTTGTTGGAGTCAGGGGTGCGCACGAGCCCGGTGCGCAGGTCCACGATTCCCGTGGGGGTGCACAGGGCGTAGGGGTCGGCGTCCAGGAGCGCCGCGTTGAGCACCATGCCCGGCGCGGACTTGGCCTGCGCAAGCATCGCGTTCATCCCGGAGGTGCTCAGGGCTCGCCTGCGGTGCTGCTGCAGTTCGGTGGTGGTGTGGAGGCCGCGGGGGTCCTTCCCGGCGATGGACTCGGCGAGGTCGCCCGCGGCCCAGAGCACGGTGTCGTCCTCGTCGATCTGCCAGCGTGTGGTGTCCCAGCGGTACCAGCCGAGCCCGGGCACGTGCCGGTAATCGGCGGCGTACAGCTTCACGAAGAGCTTGGCGTTGCCGCGGTCGGTGAGGCTGTCAGGGAGCAGGCCGGCAGGCGTGGCGACACTTTCCGGTGAGGCCATGGCCTCACCGATCGGCAGGGGCAACTGGCCGCCCTCGTGCGCTACTTCGTGGACGGCCTCGTGAGCGGCAAGGATCTGGCCCGCGACGGCTTCCGCGTCGAAGTCGACCAAGATGCCGCTCCGGTCCGGGCCCGGCTTCAGCGGCGGGTCGCTGCGCGGAAACCGCAGATCAGCACCCATCTAGCCCCCCATCAGCGACCGAAGCGACTCAATGACCGACATAGATTAGCGAAGTCCTGACCACTGGTGCGCGCTTAAGGTCAAGGCCTGTACGTGCTGTTGACGACGGGACCAACTGCCCGTTCGGACACCGCCCTTCCTGTCCCACCAGCACCAACAGCCGTTCGGCGCTGCAGGAAACAGCGTCGGTCCTCGTCGCTCCGTCGCCTTCGCCTCCACCGGTTCTCAAGCGGTTTTCGGCTCGGTCTGGGCAGCGACTGAAGCGACCGAGAATCGAAGTCCTCCCGACGGCCTGCCGGAGGGGGTTTCTGGGTGATCGGGCAGCTCATGCCCTTGCTTCGTCGGCGAGCAGCCCGATGCCCGGGTAGTACTTGCGCGAGTTCGACAGGATCATCTCCTTAGGCGAGGCCAGGCCGACCAGCTCACGGGCCCGAGCGGCGAACGCGCGCGAGGAGATGACGGGGACGCCCTCACGCCGGCACCAGCCCTTGTACTCGGCGTACAGGCCTGCTTGCTCTGCACGGCAGTCGGGGCCCAACTGGCAGGCCTCGTCGAAGAAGCGGCCGATGTGGTCCTCGGTCTCCGCGTACGCGGTGGTGGCGATGCGTACGCGCTCGGGCCCGGTGAGGTCCTTGTCCCCGCCCAGGTAGCGGCGGGCACCTTCGATCAGCCAGTTGAGGATGCCGGGGCCCTCCTCGGTGACCAGGATGTCCGCCAGGTTGTCGATCTTCCGGTCATCAGAGACGACACGCTCGAACGGGAGAAGTCGCATGCGACGCCAGAACGCGAAGCCACCGGTGCCCACTTCGGGCCGGTGATTGGCCAGCAGCCACAGTTTGTGGGTCGGGGCGAAGCTGAAGAAGTCCTGCCGCATACGGCGGGCCTTGATCCGGTCGCCGCCGGTCAGGAGCTTCACCCGCGCCTCGTCGAACTTGTCCCCGGGCTTGACCTCGGAACACACGATGACGCGGCGCCCGTGCAGCTCGGCGAGGTCGGTGGGGTGGCCTTCGAAGGGTTTGGCCATCAGGAAGCCCGGAGGGGCGGCGTCGGCGTAATCACCCAGAAGCTTCATCAGGACGTCCAGGAGAACGGACTTGCCGTTCTTGCCGGAGCCGAAGAGGAACGGCATGACCTGGCCGCCGACGTCGCCGGTGACGGAGTATCCGAGCAGCAGCTGCAGGAAGTTGATCATTTCCTGGTCGCCGGGGCCGCCACCGAAGGTGTCGGTCAGGAAGCGCTGCCAGCGCGGCGTCGGTGTCCGCTCGGGGCCGACGGTGGTGGAGCGGGAGTGGAAGTCCTTGTTCGGGTCCGGGGCGCGCAGCAGGCCGGTGCGCAGGTCCACGATGCCCTCGGTGGTGCACAGGGCGTAGGGGTCGGCGTCCAGGAGCGCCGCGTTGAGCACCATGCCCGGCGCGGACTTGGCCTGCGCAAGCATCGCGTTGATGCCGGTGGTGCTCATCGCCCGACGGATGTACTGATGGAGCGCCGAGGTGGTGAACACACCACGGGGGTCGGTGGTCGCGAAGGCTTCGGCGAGGTCGCCCGCGGCCCACACGACGGTGTCGTCCTCGTCGGGCTGCCAGCGGGTGCGCTGCCAGCGGTACCAGCCGAGCCCGGGCACGTGCCGGAACTCGGCGCCGTACAGCTTCACGAAGAGCTTGGCGTTGCCGCGGTCGGTCAGCGTGTCCGGGAGCAGCCCTGCCGCCGACGCACCGGTCGCCGGAGCCGCACGGCCGGTGGCCTGAGCGGGCAGAGAGACGGGGGCGGCCTGGGCCCGGATCTGGGCGGCAACGGCCTCCGGGTCGAAGCAGGGCAGTACGTCGGACTTTTCGGAGGAGGTCACCGGCGCCTCCCCGGGTGGAGGGGACGTCGCATCCCTGCGTCCAGACCGCCGCGGATGATCTGTGCCGCCCTGCGGCCCTGTCCGGGACGGACCGCGGCGGCGGTGTCGAGCAGGGCGCGTTCTGCGGTGCCTGCGGGCAGGAGCCCGGCGGCGACGAGCCCTCCGAAGGTGTAGGCAGCGCGGTTGAGCCGGTCGGAGAAGCCCGCGCCTTCGGCGACCTGGCCACAGGCGGCGATATCGGCGAGAGCGGCCGTGACGGTGTGCTGAACGGCGTCCTGGCCCCCGCCGGCGGCCAGGACCGCCGCGCGGGCGCGCGGCGGGACCGTCCGGGGCTCTGGTACGGGTGGGGCTGGCCGATGGCCGGTGCGCTCGAGGTCGCCGGCCAGCCAGTCGGGCAGCGCGGCCGGCTCTTCGGCGCCTTCCAGCGGGGTGTACGTGCCCGACGTCGTGGTGGTGTGCGGGGCGATGATGTAGCCGCCGTGGGCACGGACGTCGACCTGCCAGGCCAGGGCACGGCCCCGGCCGGAGCCGGTCGAGCACTGCCAGCCCGCGGCCGGGTCGGTCCGATACCAGACGTGGAGTCCACCCGACGGCGTACGGACGCGCAGCGTCGCATGGTCCGTGGCGGGGTCGGGCATGCCGCGAAGCGCGGCGAGGACGGCCAGGGTGTGGAAACCGTTCGCCAGACCCGTGAGGTCGATGTGTTCGCCGATGTGGATACCCGGCAGGATCCGGTCCCGGGAAGGGACTTGGGCCTGGTGGGCGTCGATGTCGATGACGACCAGACCGGCCGGACCGCAGGCGACTCCGACGCCGAGGCCGGGCCGCGGACCCCACCACCGGGTGATCCGCTCAGGATCGAGCGTGGCCGCATAGAAGCCGTGGCACCAGCGGCCATCCGCCGTGCAGGGGCAGTCGGCCCGCGAGTGGCCCTGCACGCGGCAGCGCTCGCAGTTGGCGGCCGGGGTCTTGCGTCCCGGTGCCAGCGGATGGACCGGCCAGCCGCGTGCCGCGCACGCCCGGGCGGTGGTCAACGACCTCGCAGCGACCGGAGCTTCGTCCAAGGGTGGCTGCTGTAAGTCGCTGCGAAAAAGCCGCAGCTCAGCAGACATTCAGTTCCCCCATCAGCGACCGAAGCGACTCAACGAAGGACATAGATTATCGAAGGATCCCGGCAGGCGGGCGGAGCCGATACGGAAAGCCACGCGCCGGACCGCCGAGGAGAGAGCATCCCGCTCCCTGAGCCGACGGCGTCCTGTCCTCCTCAGCGACTCAAGAATGCGGCAGCGACCGAGGAGCCTTCAGTCGCTGCTCTCCGAGTCACCACAAAACCCCAGGTCAGAATAGCTACGCTGACCAAAACAGCGACTGAAGCGACTCAAGGTCCCTATCTATAACGCACACACGCGCACACGCGAATGTCTTTATATACTCGACTCAGAGTCGCTTGAGTCGCTGTTTAGCCCGTCACACCGCTCTGACCTGCATGTATCCAGTAGACCGAAGAGAGCGACCCAACAGCTCGCTCGGTAGCTGGCCCTTCAGTCGCTGCCGACAGCCCTTTTTCAGAGCTAGATCACGAACGAGCGGGAACTATGTCGCCGGTCGCCTGGGACCGGGGCGTCTTCGATCCAGCCTTTCCCGCTGCCACCGTTCGCGGGTCGACGGCTTCCAGCGGCGAGCCCACCCGGTACGGGCACTCGGGGTCGTCGGGCCGGTTCGGACGGTCGTGCGGCAGCAGATAGAACGTGCGGCGGGAGAAGAGACCACTGTCGGCGCTGCGCGACGCGTTCGGCGCCAGGTTGGAGTAGCCGATCATCCGGCCGTCGCGTTCGTAGCGCGGCTTTCCCTTGCGGGTGCCGACCTTGTCCAGGGCCTGCCGGACGTAGTCCATGTCCGCGGTGTCCTCCAGCCAAACGACCTCGGCTTCCTGGACGAGATCGCCTTCCTGCGGAATCGCGCTCATCAGGCCTCCTGGCTCTTGGCGGCCGGGCACCGGCCTTCGGGTGTCGCATCCACGCGGCCCGCACTCCCTGCTCCGTTACGGGCGAGCGGGAGAAGCAGGCGTCGTCCATCGTACGGTCGGCGCGCGAGCTCACAGGGACTGCGGCGTTCGCTCACTGCCACGGTCCCCCACCACCGGCGGGAGTGTCGTCTGTGAGCAGAGCCAGGCCGGGGTACAGCTTGGTCGCATTGTTCTTGATCATATCGGCGGGTGAAGCCAGGCCCAGTTCCTGCCGGATGCGGCTGGCGAACGCGCGGCTGGTGGAGGGCCTGATGCCTTCGTCGGAACACCAACGGCCGTAGGTCTCGTACAGGAGCTTCTGCTCCACGCGCAGGTCCGAGCCTGAGCCGCCGTCCGGACCTTTGGTGCAGCATTCGGAGAGGAAGCGCCCCACGTGGTCCTCAGTGGTCTCGTAGGCGGCCGTGGCCACGCGGACGGAGGCCGGGCCGGTCAGCGGATCGCGGGTGGCCAGGTAGCGCTTCGCGCCCTCGATCAGCCAGTGCAGGATGCCGGGGCCTTCGTCACGGACCAGTTCGGCGGCCAGGTTGTCGATCTTCCGCTCGTCGGGGACGCTGCGTTCGAAGGGGATGATCCGCATGCGCCGCCAGAACGCGTAGCCGCCAGTGCCTACTTCGGGACGATGGTTGCCCAGCAGCCACAGCTTGTGCGTGGGGGTGAAGGTGAAGAAATTCTGTCGCATCCGCCGCGCGGTGATGGTGTCGCCGCCGGTGAGGAGTTTGACGCGGGCCTCGTTGAACTTGTCGTTGGGCTTGAGCTCGCTGCACACCACGATGCGCCGCCCGTGCAGCTCGGTCAGCTCGGTGGAGTGCTCGGTGAACTTGCCCTTCTCCATCAGGAACCCGGGCGGCGCGGCGTTGGCGTAGTCGCCCAGGATCTGCGTCATCACCTCCAGCAGCACGCTCTTGCCGTTGGCGCCCGACCCGTAGAGGAAGGGCAGCACCTGCGCGCCGACGTCCCCGGTGATGGAGTAGCCGAGCAGCAGGTGCAGGAAACGGGTGGTCTCCAGGCCCTTCGCGTCCTCGCCGAAGGTGTCACGCAGGAAGCTGTCCCAGCGCGGGATCGGCATGGCGTGCGGTGCCACGAGGGTGGCGCGGGAATGCATGTCGGTGAGGGGATCGGGCTTGCGCAGCGTGCCGGAGCGCAGGTCGACAACCCCGGCCGGGGTGCACAGGGCGTAGATGTCGCCGTCCAGGATCTCCGGGTCCAGGCGCAGCCCGGGGGCGGCCTGTGCCTGGTAGAGCAGGGCTTTGAGGCCGGAGGTGGACTCGGAGTGCCGACGGTGCGCCGCCAGCTGGCGGTCGGTGAACCGACCAGAGGGGTCATGGTCGGGGATCTGCTCGGCCATCTCGCCGGCCGCCCACACCGCCGCTTCATCACCGCCGGACAGCTTCCAGCGGTATTCGTCCCAGGAGTGCCAGCCCATCCCGATCACGTAGCGGAACTGGTCGCGGTAGAGGCGGGCGAACAGCTTGGCGTTGCCGCGATCGGTCAGGGAACCGGGCATCACGACGTCCGGGGCCGGGGCCGCGGGCGAGTAACGATCGGTCTGCTGGGCCGGGAGGCCGGGATGCGCATCGGGCAGCGTGAAGTCCAGGCTCTGCTGGTGGATCTGGGCGGCGGCCGCTTCGGCATCGAAGCGTGCAGGCTCGGCGCTCATGAACGTCCTCGGGGGTGGAGGGGGCGCTGGGCGCCCGCAGACAGAGCGGACTCGATGATCGTGCGGTTGCGGTGTTCCTGGGCAGGGCGTGCGGTGTGAGCCGCTTCCCGCAGCAGCTCCCGCACCTCTGTCTCCGTGAGGTGGCCGCCCTGGACCAGGCCGCCGGCCGTGTAGGCGGCGCGGTTGAGTTTTTCCGTGAAGCTGGCGCCTTCGGGCACGGCCGCGCAGGCGGCGACCTCGGCCAGCAGCGGATCCAGGAAGCGCTCGGATCCCTTCGTCGAACGCCGCCGGCGCGGAGCACCGGGTACGGCGGCGGGGTAAGGGATCGGGGCAGGGACATGGTGGGTGCGGACGAGTTCTTCGGCCAGCCACCTGGGGAGCGGTGCGGGACGGCGTGCGTCTCCCACGGGTCGGTAACTGCCCGCGGCGGTCCGGGTCGTGGGGGCGACGATGTAGCCGTTGTCGGAACGCACGTCCACCTGCCAGGCCAGCGCCGTTTTCGGGCTCGACCCCGTGGAGGATCGGTAGCGGGTGGCGGGGTCCGGGTTGCGGTACCAGATGTGCAGCCCGCCGGACGGCGTGCGCACGCGCAGAGTCCCGGTGTCCTCCACGGGGCTGGGCTGGCTACGGAGCGCTGCCAGCAGCGCCAGAGTGTCGAAGCCCGTGGCCAGACCGTCCAGGTTGACCTGCGGGGCGATCGGGATCCCCGGCAGAAGACGGGACCGTTCGGGCACCTGCGCTGCATGGGCGTCCACATCCAGGACGACCAGGTCCGCGGGGCCGCAGGAGACACCGACGCCGAACCGGGACTCCGCGTGCCACCAGGTATCGATGCGGTCGAGGTCGGTGGTCGCAGCGTGAAAACCGTGGCACCAGCGTCCGGCCGCTTTGCACGGGCACGACACAGGGCTGTGCCGATCCTTCTTGCATGCCGGGCAGTTGGCCGGCGGAACCTTCTGCAGCGGCGCCAGCGGATGCACAGGCCACCCTGCCCGGGCACACCACCGGGCGATCGCGTTTCCGTGCACGGCCTCGCCCGGGACCAACGGGGCGGTCGAGGGCTGGCGGATCACCGGATCGTCCTTGTCACATTTTGGGGCGGTTTCTGAACATCCCTCGTCCTGCAGCAGGGCTCCGGTCAGGAGCGGTCTCCAGCGGAACCAACGGGTCTGAAGGGACTGAGGATTCAGGTTTGCGGCACGAGCGTAGCCCACACAGGATCCCGACACGGGAACACCCCTGCGTGTCGGGGATTCTCGGTCCCGTCAGTCCCGCAGGGGCGGGAGACCGGAGCGGGCCTGCGCAGGGGATTCAGTCCCGCAACGGGCGGAGCGCTTCAGTCCCGCACCACGAAATGGCCTGGTCAGGGCGGTGTGATGGCCACCAACGGGACTGACGGGACCGACATCAGTAGTTATAAGCTGCTGGGAGAGATCCTCTTGTACATGTGCGGGCGCGTGTTGGAGATGTTCTGTTCAGGTGATAACTGTCAGGTTGGGTCCCGTCAGTCCCGTAATTGATGGCGATATGCCTCCTGACCTGCTCTTTCTTTGCGGGACTGAGAGCGGGACCGAAAAGAGGCGGGACTCAGAGCCCCGACCACCCGGATGTCCCTGCCATGTGCGAAGTTCAGTCCCGTCAGCCCCGTGCGGCTTTGCCTCGGGCCACATGATGGGGCCACGTATGTCCATCTCCCCGTAGGAGAAGTCGGCAGCTCCAGCTCGAGCACGGTCTGGGCCGCGTGCACAGAGGACAGTCCGGTGCGCCTTCGCCGGATCAACTGGCGGATGGTCAGGTCCCAGATATTGAGTTCGCCGTTTGCTGTTTGCCGAAGTTCCCGGCGGTCAGCCGGCATCGGGCCGGCAGCCACCTCTCCAACGGCAACTGTCACGACCACTTGCCGGGGTGCCTCCCGATCGGGTGTACCGGTGAGTCAGAGGCCAAGCCGAGGAAAATGCACCTAGCCGCCCAACTCCGCGACCACCACCGAGCGGTCACCGCCCGCCGCCGCCCCGCCCCTCATCCAGGAGACGTTGCGAAACTGGTGGAATCGCCCTCCGGCCAGCCCAGCGTCAACCGCGGCGGCGCGGGTGCCTTCGTCGCCGAAGTCCTCCTCAGCGCGGTAGGCGCTGGCTGCCCCCAGCCGAGCAAGGTGCTGACCGTCGGACAGCCCGGTTACGACGAGGTGCCCTGACCCGCTGTGCACCAGTGCTGGTTTCCCATCCACCTCGGCCCCCGCCGCGGCTTGGACGCCAGTGGCACGGCAGCTGTGGGCGGTCGTCGTTGATCAGACCGAGGTGCGCCCACAGTGTTGCCCAGGGCCGATGAGGGGGCGCCCCGGGCCACGTCACGCGCGCCTCTCGATGAGCTCCGTCCGCAAGTTCTCCTCCTCTGCTGCGAGGAGGAAGGCTGCGTCGTCGAGCAACGGGTCCCGAGAAAACCTCAAGGTCCTTCTCCTGCGCCGCAAGCCTGGCAGCCGTTGACAGCGAGGGCCGGAATCATTGCCCGCTTACTGTTCCTTCCGACGAGCCTGGGGCCGGCCGCCGCCCCGTAGAGAGCCGTCGCCAAAGGGAGTGGACGTATCACGGCGTCGACTAGGGCTGCCTGTTCATCAGCGCCACCCACAGCATCGCCCTGGCCCCACTCCCCCGCGCGCGGACTATCCGCGTGGGTACGCGCCAAGGCAGCTACGCAGTCCGGCGCACCTGACCGATCAAGTGCCGGTACTCCCCTACCGACAGGGAAGCTCACAACCATGGTGCGCTCGGGAACCTGTGCTTTCGCCGACGAAGGACGATGCTGGGGCCGGCCATTCTCGGCCGCACTCGTTGGAACAATCCTTCATCCCGGAGAAGACAGCGCTTGTTCGCGTCAGCCTCCTGCTGTTCCCCGGACGAGTGCGGCGGCCCGGGCGAGGCTTGGGCGACGCCTCATTCGGGGACGGCGCAATTCCAGAACCTGCACCTTGTTGTCCGCGGACAACAAACTCGCGGCAAGTGGAGGAGACGCGTAGCGCTGAACGAGCTGCTCCCCCGGCGACCTATGTCGTTCGTGCTGCCGACCAAGCTTCAGCCCGGTCCGGGCGGGAGCGTCCTTCCTAGCCCCCCCTCCCCTGCTCGCTACTCGGACACCTTGGTCCAGCGCTCTTCGCCCGGCAGATCCCAGTACTTGAGGGCGAGCTCATCGGGCTCTGTCCGGTTGAGAAGGTCGGTTAGCTCGTTTGCGGGGTCGCCCTCCACGGCACCTGCCACCTTGCTGAGACCGTGCCGCTGGCCCGGGACAACCTGCTCCCCCTCGATCTCACCCTTGCCGATGATGCTGCCGTCGTAGGGCAAGAGCTCAAGGGTGTTCCACTCATCGTGCTGCGGTGCGCTGACCAAAGCCATGGTGTAGGTGTGGCCGGGTTCCAGAGCCTCACTGCGTGCCCCGTCTCGTGGCAGGCGAGTGACTTGCTGAAGCTTTCGTGCTTGAAGCGGTTGTAGTGCTGATCGCACTTCGTGCCGGTGACCGCATCGTTGCACCAGGTCAGGGCATTGAGTCCCGGGGGTGGTATGGAGGCCTGCTGGTAGACGATGTCCGTCTCGGAGCCGCCGCTGTACGAGGGGCTCGAGTCCCACTTAATGACGAGGTCGGTCGGCGAGTACTCGGCGTCGATGACGTCGTCGACGCGTTTCTTGCTGGCGCTCAAGAGGGCGCCCAGCCGATACATGGTTACGTCCCGGTTGTCCGTCAGGCAGTAGATGGGTCTGTCGATGTCTCTGTCGGCACAACCCCAAACTGTGTTGCCCGTCGGCTAGATGTTGTCCGCTGCTAGGGGAGTTCCCGGTCCCGGAACCAACTGCGGTCCGGCTTGTTGTCCGCGGACAACAAACGCACCTTCAGGTGGCACTGCCGAACACGGCCGATGCCTGCTGCCCCGTGCCATCAGGTGCGTCTCGCGGCTGGGGGATGGGACATGGCCTACAGAGGCGGGCCGCAGAAGGCGTGACAGGCAACACGAGAGGGCCCCACCGGATCGATCCGGAGGGGCCCTCTCGATGGTTGATCGCGCGACTCTGGCCTACTCGTCCTCTTCGGCTTGGAGAAGCCAAACCAACTTCTTGAGGTCTTCCCGGCTCATGCAGCGTCGTACTTGTCGATCGACCCAGGCCGGGTCCGTCCAGGGAAGGGCATCTACCAGCTCAGAGCCGGCCTGGTGAGGTACGGCGACAACCTGGTCCGCGACAGGGTCGGCAGCCCGACGGGGGCGCGACTTGTTGTCCGCGGACAACAAACCCGCTTCCTGGCCACCCCCCGGCGTACCCGCCTTGGGCTTGGCAGACTTTCCTACCGACTGCGGGCTGCTCGGCTTGTTGTCCGCGGACAACAAACTTGTCGACGCGGGCGGCTCGGATGATTGCGGGGGAGCGGTATCAACGTTGTTGTCCGCGGACAACAACGGCACGTCCTCAGCTGTCGCACCGGCCGTCTTGGCCGCCTGCAGTATGGCCTTCTCTTTCGCCCTCTCCTGAGCTTCGCCTTCCTTCACTGCCTTCAGATGAGCGACGAGGTCAGCCGCCTCAAGGCCAGGGTGGTCCTTCAGATGGCGGGCCAGGGCGCGCCCGTCCCGCTCTGCGATGTCCCCGGAGCTGAGCATGTACTGGACCTCGTGCGGCAGTTCCAGCAGCACTAGCTGGTTGGTGATCCAGGACCGGTCCTTGCCGAGACGCTCCGCGGCTCGGGTACGGGCTCCCCGTGAGGACTGCTCGGAGCAGATCCCCACGAGTTCCTGCACACCACGGGCACGCTCTATGACGTCGAAATCTTCCCGGTCAAGGTTCTCCTTGAGCAGGTGGTTGACGAACTCCTCCCGGGAGGAAGCGAGATCGTCGCGAACCACGAAGTCAAGTACGTCCAGACCGACGTGCACGGCGCTGCGATACCGGCGTTCACCGTTGACCAGGACATGTTCTGCGGTACCGATCTGCGGCTCGTGGTCGGGCCACAGCGCGAGGTAGGCGTCCCGGGATACCGCCACGCAGGCGGCGAGCTGTGCTTGGCGCAGCTCCTCACCGAAACGGGACTTCTCGTCGTCGGTGCCGAAGTTCCGCCGAGGGTTGAGGGGAGTGGGGGCGACCTCATCGAGGTGGAGCCGTACGAGCTCGTAGGCCGGCACGTCCCCTTGCGCGACGGCCTTGGCACGGCCGCGGTCGCTGCGGCCGCGCGGCACCTTCCCGAAAGAGGAGCCGGTACCCAGTCGGTCGGCGGCCTTCATCCGTTCACCGCCACGGCGATGGTGCGCATGGCGTCGGACTGCTCGCAGTTGGGTGCGCAGAACAGCAGCGGCTGCTTGAGGCGGGCCGCTTCACGCTGCTCCTTGCGCTCGGGGATGACAGCGAGCACCGGGGGTTCGCCGATGGACTTCCAGCTGTCGAGGGAGGAGGTGGCGATGTAGCCCTTGCGGGCGTCGTACATGTTCACGATGAAGCCCAGCTTGGCGATCTCAATGTCGAGGTCCTCGGACAGGTCCTCGATCTGATCGAAGAGCATGTCGTAGGCATCGGCGGAGGAGTCCTCGGCCAACACGGGGATCAGGACCCCCGACGTGCCCGGCGCCTCATCGTCGCGGGTGCGTCCGTAGTACAGGGCGGTGTCCATGGAGTAGCCCAGACTGGGCGGGCAGTCGATGACGATGTAATCGAACTCGACCTCAAGCGGCTCCAGCGCCTTCTCCAGCGCCGTTTCCTTGATCCGCACGTGCCGGGTGGTGGCCAGCTTGGCGTCCAGGAGGAAGGCGTCCTTGCAGCCGGGCAGCAGAAACAGACGGCCGCCGAAAGTGCCTTCCTCTATCGGGACGAGCAGGTCGCGCAGCTTCCCCTTGCCCTCACCCAGCATGTGCTTGGCCAGGCTGGGGTCGTCGATGCCGAGCATCGGATAGCCGAGCTGCTTGGTCAGGTGACACTGCGGGTCGAAGTCGATCAGCAGAACGCGCTGCCCTGACTCCGCGAGAGCTTCGGCGACGCCGGCGGACGTGGCGGTCTTGCCGACGCCTCCCTTCTGGTTGCCGAAGACCAGACGACGCGCTCCGGTCGGCCGCGGAGTGCGGCGAGGGGAGGGGGAGCTGTCCAGCCAGAGACGGATGGCCTGCGCCAGCCCTTGGTTGATGGCGATCCCACGGGACTTGCAGTCGCTCTTGAGGCCGGCATACAAGCCGGTCGGCACGTATGTCGAGAAGGAGCTGCCGCCCGAGGTGTCGACTTGAGAGCGGGGTGAGGAAGCAGCACGCCACGCGTGGATGCCCTCGGTCACAGCATCCTTGATGTCCACGCCCAACTCTGCGGCGCGGACCTTGAGTTCTTGGCGGAGGGCGCCCGGTAGCTTGGCGACTACCTTTTCCCGATCATCGGGATCGTATGGGACGGTCATGTGGGTACCTTACTAACCGCTGTGACTGGAGTGAAAGAGCATTCCACGCGTGTCGCGCGGTTGACGGGGCGCCAGTGGCAGCAGGAGCGACCACGGACCAGCTGGTCAAACTGCTAAGCGGCGCCAGTGCGGATGGCGGAATGAGCGCAGGTCGTTACGTCCATCGCATGCCGATGGTGGAGAGTTGTTCTACCCGTTCTGGGGCGAGCGTCGTGGCTCTGCTGCGTTGGTTGCTGATCCACGTCCCGAGTCGAAGATCTCGTTTTTCCTGGTTTGGGTCGGTGATCGTTTCGATGTGTTTTCTTGGTACGCGAAGGTGTCCTTCGCGCTCGAAGTACTGTCGGGCGGCGGCGTAGTGGATCGCCCACTTGGTGGCTTGGCTGGTGCGTGGCTTCGGTTTCTCGTCTTCGGTGGCGGGCTGGATGCCGAGGACCTGCTCGCACATCCACTGCTGGACGGCGGTGAGCTGGTCCCACCCGAGCCGCTGCGCGCGGACCCACCGCCCGAGATCCTCGCCCTGGCGCAGGACCTCGCCCGCCTCGGTGGGCAGCGTCTCACCGGCGTCCAGGTACATCCGGACGAGGTGGAAGCAGCGCTGCCAGGTGACCGGCCAGCTCGGGCACCAGGACGCGTCGATGTCTTCCAGTTGCTCGCGCCGTTCGTCCGACAAGGCCCCGGCCGACGTTTCCACCGGCAGCCCTTCGGCGCGCCGTCGTTCGTTCTCGGCGGCCTTGCGGGCGGCTGCCCGCGCGTTCTTCAGGAAGATGCCCACTTTCGAGCCTTGGTAGGTGGCGTCCAGTGGGGCCAGGAGGTGTCCGTGTTCGGCGGCCCACCCGCGCGCGGCAGACAGCCCTTCCTCCCAGGCGACGTCGTAGTGGGACCAGATCATGCCGAGCTTGTCCAGCTGGGCGATGCGGTCGGCGTCCATGTCGCCGCGGGCGTAGAACCGGCGGGCGTCGGCGGTCCACTGCCCCAGGGGGAATCCGGCGAGTGCGGCCGGCCACCCCTCGCTTTCTGCCGCTTGGTCGTCGATAGCCGGGACGCGGAACGTGAACGGCACCTTCAGATCGCCGTGCTCGCGGGTGTAGACGACGGCGGCTTCGATGCCGCGTCGCCAGTGCTGGTGTTCGGGGTTGAGGACGCGGAGGTTAATGAATGCTGCCAGCTGTGCAGGGTCGCGTGGCATGGAGAACTTCAGCAGTTCCCGAGCCGGCGCCGACAGTTGGTCGCTTCGGTGACTCTCGCCCTCGTCCTTTGCGCTACGGCTCTGGACGCCGTTGTCGTAGCTTGGCGCCTGTTGCTCGGCGAGCTGCTCGACGACTCGGGTGTCGTGCGCCCTGAGGGCTTCCAGGAGTTTGGCGAGCCCGCTGTATGCCCTGGAGGTGAGCATGTTGTCCGCTGTCTCACCCGGCCCGAGCAGGACGGGCACCACGAGGGAGGCGACCTTGCCTTCGCCGGGCTGCATGCGCAGGGCGCGGCCGACGGCTTGGACGAGGTCGGGCATGGAGCCGTGCACGTCGGCCCAGTAGACGGAGTCGCAGTTCTTGGTGTCGACGCCTTCGCCCAGTACCTTCACCGAGCTCAGGTAGCCCTTCTCCACGACCGTGCCGTCATCTGTGATCCCGGCCGCGAACTCTCCCAGCACCCGGCGCCGGTGGCCCGGCTTGTGCTCCCCGCACAGCCAGTTGGCCCAGATCTTCTTTGGGTATGGCTCGGGGTCGACGGCGTGCAGTTTGGCGGCGACGTCCGGGAGGCTGGTCGCGAACGCTTCGGCTTCTTTCACGACGTGGTGGAAGACCAGTGTGCGTCGGAAGGCCTCTTGCGACGATGCTTTGAGCAGGGCGGTCTGGAGGGCTGCGAGCCGAGTCCCGCGGACCTGGTCCGAGCGTCCCTCGGCGCCCAGGAGCTGTGCGGCTTGGAGTTGGGTGTCGATGATGTCTACGCACACCACTTGGTAGGGGGCGCAGATTCCTCGGTCGATTGCTTCCGAGAGCGTCAGCGTGTAGCAGCGGGTGCCGAACGGCCCGTTTGCGGCGTCCTCCATCGATGCGACCAGTTCGCCCGGCATGCCCGCGGCATCCTCGTCCAGTTGCCACAGCCGGGGTGTGGCGGTCATGTAGAGGCGGCGCAGGGAGGGGATGCGAGTGTTGTCGTGGACGACCGCCCACGGTTTGCCCAGCCGCCCCGAGGTCCGGTGTGCCTCATCGACCACGATCAGGTCCCAGCCCGGAAGGCCGGCTCTGTGCGCGCGCTCCAGCGTGCCCAGTCCAAGAGAGGCGTATGTGGCGAACACGGTGACCTTGTCGAACGGCCGCACCCAGTCGACCAGTTCCTGTACGTCCGTGGTGTTGGCGAAGCTTGCCTCCTCACCCCGCAGCGAGGACACCCCGATCATCGGCCCCCGGCGGCCACCCTCACGCCATGCCACCTCGGTCTGAGTCAAGAGATCCAGCGAGGGCACGAGCACCAGCACGCGGCCTGCGTGGAGCTCTTGTGCGCTGCGAACCGCGACCCGAGTCTTCCCGGACCCGGTCGCCATGATCACCTGCGTTCGGAGCCCTCGTTCCGGCACAAGTGATCTTGCAGGCAATTCGAGGGCGCGCACGACCGCGTCAATGGCTTCTCGCTGGGCTGCTTCTCGCTGGTCGGTGCGGCCTGTGATGGACATGCATCGCCTACCTTCGGCTGGGGTGCGACCAGCTCAAGAGGATCCGTAGGGGAGTGGGGTTGTACTGAGGTTCCAGCTCACTGCTCTGCCCATCATGGTCATCAGCAAGGCTTCGGGATGGATCTCGATAGCCCTTAGGAGCAGAGTCAGAGGGGTGGACTAGGATTCCAGATCTTATCTGAGCCCTAGAATGATGCAAATATTCTCACAGAGATTCACACTGATTCCTGAGAAGCACCCGGGTACCCACCCCGTAGCTGGCTGGGCCCGCGTCAGCGGGCCTTAGTAGGGCCCAGGAGGCGAAGCCGGAGGGGCCGTCAGGTGGGGGAGCGGAGCGGACCCATCGG
>NZ_JBFAJT010000015.1:0-130512 GCF_040655335.1 Streptomyces sp. NPDC050439 | reverse complement strand
GCCCCCAGACGCGGGCAACGATCAACCCCACAACGGGCAACGATCACCACACACTCACCAAAGCTGCTGATCAGCGGTACTCAAGAACACCCCACCCCCCGCAACACTCTCAACGGCGACCGAGGAGGCCGCCCGGGCAGAAGGGCAGCCAGCGACAATACGCTCAGGACCGGAGCCACCGTGAGGATCATGCCCTGTGTCCCCGATGTCCCGGTGGCCATTTGGATTGGCTGGATCTGCAGGAAGATACAGCCGCGAGCATGGGCCTTCTCGCAGACCGCCTCCATTAGACCAACGACTCCGCACTGCCGGGGCGACGTTCGAATACACGCACCAGGCAGCGAACTTCGCATCAGGCGGGCGAAGAGGAACTCACCCGTCGGCCCTGTCGTGAATCATCGGACAAGCATCGTCGTCCTGATGGACGGCTGCGGATATTCCGCGCTGGTGTCACGGGCAACCTGATCCGCCCGCACCAGGGCTGACTGCGCAGTCCGCGAACGTTGTTATCCGGCGCACGACAGGCAGCCGCTACGGTCCGGCGGTCCGACAGGCCTGGCGGAGCAGTCACCCGCAGGCGGTTTCCTAAGGCTTGTCCCGCAATGATCTTCGGATGAGGTCTGGTCGTGGTGTGACGGCCGAACCTATCTGGAGAGGTTGAGGTTGTGCAGGCGGGCGATGCCGAGCATGGCGTGGTGGACGCCGTCACCCCTGAGACGACAGTCGCGGAGGATCTTCCAGGTCTTCATGCGAGCGAAGGCGTGCTCGACGCGGGCGCGGACCTGCTTGTGGGAGCGGTTGTGTTCCTGTTTCCAGTTGGGAGTTCCTCGCCGGCCCGGCGGCGGTGCGGCATCACCAGTCCGGTTCCTGGATAGCCGCCGTCGGCGATCGTCATGGTCTTGCCGACGGCGGCCTTCGCTCCCGATTCCTCCCAAGCTCTGCAGTCGTTGCGGTTTCCTGGCAGAGGCCGGCCGACCATAACGACGCGACGGGTGTCGGCGTCGATGACAACCTGGTGGTTGGTGGAGTACCGGTAATTCTTGGACTGCACGGCGATCGCATGATCGCGGGTGGGCACCAGAGTGCCGTCCACTATGAGGACGGTGTCCTTCGCGAAACGCTGTCTGGGCTGAAGCGCGAGAGAAGCGGACCGAGATGCCCGATGATCCGGTCGGCCGCAGATTTCGAGACGCCGAACAACGGGGCGAGCTGGCGCATCGTCAAGTTCGTGCGCCAGTAAGCCGTCACAAGCAGCACCCGGTCCTCCAGTGTCAGGCCCCACGGTCGACCCCGCCGTACCTCTTCAGCACCCTCGCGCCGCAGCGCGGTCACCAACCTGCCGAAGCAGCGGGGACTCAGCCCAGTGAAGGGGGTTATCCGGGACGGCTCGGACGCCGTGATCACACCAGCCACACCAAGATCATCACATCGCAGCCCGGCGAGACTGAATGCGAAACCTCACGTGGAAAGGCGGAGATCTCCGGCCCAACTGTCACAGCGAACCCGGCCGGAGGCGAAGGCCACCTCAAGTGCGATGCGGCCGGTCTCGGGCTCGAACTCTTCCCTCACCGCCAGGACATCTTCTCCGAGGTGGGCGGCAAACGGCGTCCGATCACCAACCGAAGCTACCTCGACGCGTCCCCAGCTTGCCCATGTCGTATCCCTCGTGCGGACTTGAGGAATCCAGGATCAGGCACCAGTCCGAGCCAGTCGTGATGTGCACGGAACGGCCATGGCTGTCGATCAGCCACATGTCCAGCGGACCTTCCGCTTCGTCGTCTCCGCTCCGATGCCACGCGACGAAGACCTCCTCCAACCGGCGCCCAATCAAGATCTCAGGACGTGCGCCGGACCCGTGCAACGGACACTGGTTCAGCTTCTCGGACTCCACGCAACGACCGTACAGCCAGCCAACGTCCCAGCTCACACGCTTAAACGGGACAGCCCTTAGTCAGCCTCACGGTAGCGGCGCATGACCTTGGAGCCGGGCGACCATCCGCCCTGCTTCTCCATGACGGCGTCGGGGTTGCCCGCCCGGGAGGACTCGGTGACCAGGCCCCGGCGCGGGCTGTGCCCGGTGAGGCCGCACATCCAGGTCGGCGCGGCCCCCGATGCGTTCGAGGATGTCGCCGACCGTCTCGGGCTCCAGCCCCTTGGGCAGCACGGTGTGCCAGCGGTTGTGCAGGGCCCGGAAGGCGAAGGATCGGGGGCGGTGTCGAGGCCCAGCTCCGCGCGCCAACGTCGCCAGGCCCGAACGGGGCAGAGGTAGGCGCGGGAGCCGAACGGAACGGCGACCACTTGCGGGGTCACCTTGAAGACGCGGACGTCGACCACCAAGCTGCGACCCTCGGAGTCCTCGATGACGTCGCGCACCCGTAGGTGGGCCAGTTCGTGCTCGCGCCCGGCGACGGCGAAGTGCAGCGTCATCAGGCTGAGGTCGCGCACGCCGAACCGGGTTGTCGGGCAGTGTGGCGGCGCCCTTCTCCATGTGCCGGACGAGCAGGGCGTCGGCGGACCCGCGGCCGCGGGTCTCCCCGTCCTTGGCCATCTGCTTGACCTTCGCCTGGAGAAGGGCGCGGGCCTCCTCGGCGATGCCCTCGGCCAGCTGCAGCTTGTACTGGCGGCGTGCGGTGACGACGACACCAGTGAGGCGGCGGTCGATGGTGGTCGGTGCGGTGAGGGTGCCGCGACCGCGGCCGGGCTGGGTCCAGCACCAATCGACGAGCGTCGCCAGGGTGCCGGTGCGCACGGCCGCCGGCGGGAGCTCGCTCTCGGCGCAGTACCTGAGCCAGGCCTTGCAGTAGGCGCCGTAACCGGTCCGGGTCTTCTCCGGGCGGTTGTCCTCGACGTGGGCGGTCGCCTCGCGGTCAGCCGGTCGAGCTTCGCCTGGGTGGCGGCGTCGAACGGCGCGGGACGGACAGCTGCCTCGATCTGACGGTCCGTGGTGCTCACACTGACCGACAGATCCGCGTTCGTCATGGTCTTCACCTGAGTGTTCGTCACGCGCCTTTTTCCGTACCACGGTTCGCAGCATGTGGTTTCCGGATATGGGGAGCGTTTATCCGGAGTCCAGACGGGGTGAGCGGCCGAGCAGCAGAAGGCCTCCCTCCCTCAGCGAGAGAGGGAGGCTCAGAACGATCCGAGGGCCCGTCGAAGTCCGGCTCTTAGGCAGCTGCGGTCAGCTCACCCGGTCCCTTACGCGCGTCAAAGACCAATCCGCGGCCAGCCTGCAGCGCGTCCACTGCCCGCGCACCCACCGGAAACTGGCGTCGGATGAGGCACCAGATGGTGCATATGTAGGCCATGAGCAGGGCGGTGGTTTCGTTCTTGCGCGGGTCGCAACGTGCTTCCTCGGGGATACCGAAGGCGTCGAGCAGATCCCGGAGGTCGTCCCGGGCCTCGACAAGTTCGGTCCGGCTCACTGAGACGGTACCCTCCTGCAGGGCGTGGACTTGTGCGTCGAACAGCTCGTGCAGCCGATGACCGGTGAGCTTCTCGACTCCGAAGGCGAACAGCAAGACCTCAAGGGTCTGCCGTGCGCTCTGCGGGAGTTCGTCTTCGTAGACCCCTACCGCTACCAGCCACCGCTCGATCGCTTCGTCGTCGGCCCCGCGCAGCACGCCTCCCCACAGAGCGGTGAGGATGTCGCGCCAGATGTCGCGGGGCGCGTCGTGGCCGTGGGCTCGGAGCCGGGCTCGCATCTCGCGCTGCATCTGCTGCCAGTGGCGGCTGCTGTGGCGCGTCATCAGCCGGGCCATCACCTCGGCTGCCTCGAACGCGGGGTCGAGCTCGAACCCCTCCGGCACTGAACAGGCCTGTGCCTCTTGCTGGAACCTGTCCACGATCTCCCGGACCAAACGGGTGCCGGTCTCCCGCAGGGCCCGGGTCAGCACGGCGTCCTTGATCGGAGCGCCGTCATACCAGGCGAGCACGGCCAGCTGTACCCACCCCCGGCCGCGGCGGGCGTGGCGGCCCATCGCGATGGCCAGCTCCCGGCTGCCCTCCGGCAGCATCGAGCTGCTGCCGGTCTTCCCCTGCCAGGCCCGGGTCGCTCGTGGGAGCAGGCCCCACTGTCGCCACCGCTCCAGTTGGGCGGTGCTCACCGTCACGCCGGCCGCGCTTACCTCGGCCATCAGTTCCCTGTCCGCCCGGCTGGGCGCGCTTCGTGGCATAAGTAACGAAGCTACGGCACGGCACTGACAACGCGACGGGGCCAACAACGCGGGGGTGCAACGCAGTTGGGCTGCTGCACCCCCGCGTTGTTGGTCGCCTTTTGGCGGCAGGCAGGTTCCTACCGTCGACAGAGGACGACGGCGCCCGCCGTCACCGCCCCCGGAAAGGAACCCCCGTCCATGGCGCAGACCTACGTGCGTGGCCATCTCCGCAACGGCCGCTACGTCCGCCCTCACTACCGCACCGTTCACCGAGGCACGGGATCGCAACGCCGAGCCCAGTACCGGACGGCGTCCCGGTCCGTCGGCACGGCTCGGCCGAGTCGTTCGGGTGCTGCCGCCGTAGGTGGCGGCGGCCTGCTGCTCTTGCTGCTCATATTGTTGCTGGTCGTGGCGAACAGCGGCAGCAGTGAACAGCCCGCACCGAAGCCGACGTCGAGCCACTCAGCCTCGCGTTGAGTGGGCGGCGGGCACTCCGCAACGGACCGTTGTGCGGAGACCGGCTGCCCTCGCCTGAGCTTCGGTCCCGGCGCCTGGTGACGGCGCCGGGACCGAAGCTCAGGGCGGCGGCGTCCATCAGTGCGTAGGGCGCGGCCGCCAGCCCCTGTCCGAGAGGTCGGGCCGATTGTCAGTGCCGTGCCGTAGCGTGATGGTGCGGAGCGTATGAGCAGTGGCACGAGGAAACCCCAGAGGCGGCCGCTCTTCCGCAGCGAACCGGCAAGACCTGCAGGTGAAGTACGTCACACGAAGGCGCTGAACTGCCCTGTTGCGGGCCGGAAGTGACTATCCGGTAGGTGTTTGGCGCGGTCCCGGAATGACTGAGGGGCGGCGCCGTTGGCGCCGCCCCTCAGGTTGCGAGTCCTGTCATTCGTCGAACGTCCTCCCTGCTCAGAGAGTCGGGGGGCCCCAGGGGCACCACCCCCAAGGGGCCCCACACGACAGCTGCGCTAGGCCCACCAAGGCTCAACGTCAGCCCGATGACTGTAACGCCGCACCCGGCCTCAGCATTCCATGATTTCAGGGAATTCACTCACTTGCCTTGGGCGCAGGGAATTTTGTCGTCCGGTAAACCTCTGGGCGGTGGTAGAGGGAAAATGCCGTCGGCATGCTCCTGAAGGGCGCGCGCACGGGCGCGTGCGCCCCTCCCGGACACGAAAGGAACGTCACCTCGATGTGGAATCCTTGGTCCGGGGCGACAGTTTCTGTAGGCCCACACTCGTGCTATATCCTGCTGCGATCGAGAAGGTCCTGTTTTTAACGGACCACCAATCCGTGGATCTTCTCGTTGATCTTCCGCTAGGCCCACCAACAGCTCGTCAATAAGAAACTCAACATCAGCCAAGGAGTACCCGTGACCGGGTTCCTCGTTGCCGTGGTCGCGATCGTTGCGATCGTGGCCGTTCTTGTCGCTTATGCGATCAAGAACCTCTCATCCACCCCTATGCGGATCGTCGCGGTGATCACCGCCATCACGGCGCTGGTCGTGGCGCTGCCGCCGCTCTTCGACGCCCTGCGCCCCGCCGACCCGGCCGCCGAGCCCGGCGTGCAGGCGCCCACGACGCCCGTGGCCCCGCCGACGGGCACCGCCCCGCCGGCCCCGGACCCGGCCCCCTCGTCCCCGGCGTCGCAGGCGCCGGGCACCGCATCTGGGACCCCGCAGGCGGTGCCCGGTGCCTACTCGGGTGGTCACGGCCGCCCGGGAGGTGAGGCCCTGTGATGGCGGGCAACCGTCGGCGGGGGGACCGCGACCGTGCCTTGGCCCAGAACCGGGCCCGTGACCGGGCCCGCCCCCTTCTGATCGGCAACTCGCTGTACCAGCTCGACGAGACGACCGGCCGCGTCCAGTTCGAGGCCACCCGCACCTTGGACGCGATGCTCGACCACAACGCGTTCTTCCAGCGCTTGCCGTACGCGCACCGGTACGACCTCGCCGCGACGTTCCAGCGCCGTATCTACCCCCGCAAAGATCCCCTGCGGGGCTCCGCCAGCGCGATGGTGCACGTCGTGCTCAGCGGCTGCGTGGTCGAGTCTGCCTCCTACGGGGAGACCTCGACGGTACGGATCCTGGGAGCCGGATCCGTGCTGGGCGACCTGGAGGTCTTCGACGAGACACTGCCCACGCCCACCGCCCGCTGCCTGAACACCACGACGACGATGTCGCTGCCCATGGAACGGATGCGGCTCCTGGCCGAGAACAACTCCGTCTTCAGCGCGGCGCTGGGCACCGCCGTCACCGACCGCCTGGTGACCTCTGAGCGTGTGTACAACCGCGTCGGACTGCGCCCCGAGGAGCGTCTGGCCGGGCTCTTCACGCATCTGCTCAGCATCTGCGCGGTGCCCTGCCCGGCCTTCGGCCGGATGCTCGAGGGGCCCTCCCAGACGGACCTGGCCGAGGCCCTCAACCTGAGCCGGGCCACCGTCGAATCCGCCCTGCGGTTGCTCCGCAGGGAAAACCTGGTGGTCACCGGCTACCGGACCTTCCAGTTCCCCTCGGAAGCTGCCCTCGCCGGATTCGGTAAGGTCCGCATTCCAGCTCAGCGGGTTACCGGAGAAGCCTCGCACCGATAGATATTTGCGCGACCACGAGGCGCCGGTTGGGAGAGAAATCTCCTGACCGGCGCCTTTTCCTGTGTGGTCTAGACGTATTACTCTCTCGAAGACTTCAAAATTAGGCATTGATCCTTGATTTCGGAACGTTTTAGAGCGAAACCCGAATTCACTTTTTGGCAGTTTAGGGCGTAGATAACCGCATGCGCCACGAGAAGTATGTATTGCCGCTTGTGAGTACCAGGTAAAAATGCGAGGCAGTCGATGCTCCGGTGCTCGACCTCTTCGCCAATCCCCGCAGCCCGCAGGGACTTGGGCGCACGGTCGGTCGCGGTTCGTTGCGCACGCGCATGCCGCCGGTGCCTCCTTGATCAGCTCGTCGCCGTGCCGGCAGAACTGAGTGCCCTGCCTCATCGGGTGCCCTGTTCGTGCGTAGGGGCGCGGGCTTCCCGCAGCGCCAGCCGAAGACGGGTCCCGGCCCGGCAAGTCTGCTGCGCCCGGCACGCAGGGCAGGTGTCCAGGTGCGCGACGCAGTCCCAGTAGACGGCCTGCGCCGCCGCGGTCTCCTCCAACTCCCCAGCGGCCAGGCAGTGACGGCCCCTGTCGATCAGGGCAGTCACGGACGGCAGATCGCACAGATCGCCCGGCTGCTCGGGCAGCACCAGCCAGTACGTTCCCGGCGGCGCGGTCAGGTGCGTCGCGGGCACGCCCAGATAGGTGCCGGCCCCCAAAAGAGGCGCCACGTCCTGGTGCTGCCAGGCCCGACGAGGGGTGGGCTCCACCAGGACGTAGTAGTGGGTGGCGAAGGCGTCGCAGATCACCGGTCCCGCCAGCGTGCGGGCCAGCGTCCCGCGCACGCTCTCGGTGAGGTCGGTGCCGCACGCCGCATGCACGAGGCGGCCAGGCAGCCTCACCGCGCAGAAACGGGTACCGCACGGGAGCAGCGCAACACCCCGATCGGTCCACTCGCGTGAGGCCTGCGCGGGGCCCTGTTGGGCCTGCGCGAACCACTGCGAGATGGCTCTGTCTGAGTGCTGCGTGTCCACCGTCTGCCCCTGCCGTCATCGTCGTCAATCAGGTCTGATGACGACCGTAGGGGCGAGTGTTGAGGACCTCCGACCGGATTGCGGTCGGTGCCTTCAGGTGGCCAGGAGCCCGATCTTTGTCGCGAGTTGGGAGGCCCAGCGTCGGCGGGGAGCCTGCGGAGATTCGACGGCCTCGATGATGATGCTGCGCGCGTAGCCGTTGTAGCGGATCGTCTCGGGCGCGGAGCGGTGCGCTTTCTCAAGGGTGGCCAGGGCGACATCGGGTTGGTTGTCGAGTGCGTAGCCCCTGGCCTCCTCGATGCGGTGGCGTGCGCGGCGGGGCCTGGAGCGGATGGCGTGCTCGTCGGCGCGGGCTGCTTGGCGGACGGACTCTGCACCCTGGTGGAGTTCCACGGCGACGGTGACGGCGTGGGCGCCCATGATGGCCTGCGAGAACGAGGTGACCGGGTGGTAGTAGTCCACCTCGAGGCGAGAGGCCATGTTGTTGGCCGTGTCCCAGTGGGCCCATGCGGTGCCCGTTTCCCGGCGGCGGGCTGCGGTGTATCCCAGCTCAAAGCGCAGTGCGCCGGCGATCGCCAGGACGTCGTCGCTGGCGTCCGGCACCAGCGGCTCGAGCAATTGCAGAGCCTTGAGATTGACCGCGTCGGCGGCGTCGAAGTGGCGGGGGCCGCTGTCGCGGTGCGCCTGGGCCATGAGCCAGGCTGCGACGCCGATGGCGTGTGGGTCTTCGGACTCCTGCGCTGCGATCATGCCGCGTTCGGCGACCCGCCACAGCAGGCTCGAGTCGGGCTGGTAGGCGATGAAGAACTGCGACAGCGAGTACGTCTGGGCGAGAAGTCCCTGCGCTGCGCGGCGGTCGCTGCTGGTGTCGGCGTGCCGCACCAGCAACTGCGCGTCCCGGATCAGGTCGGGCAGCAGCCTGCCGATGACCTCGCGGTGGTTCGGTGCACGGTGGCGTGCCTTCCATGCGGCGTGCAGGCGGGCCTCAACGTGTGCCACGGGGGGCGGCTCGACGGCGGAGGACAGCGGGAAGCTGTCGATGGCGGCCTTGACCGCGGCCAGCCGCGGGTGGTCGGGGCCGATGAACAGATCAACGTGCAGGTCCGGGTGGCCTGTCAGGTCGCCCAGGTCACCGACCCGCAACGCCTCAGCGATACGCATCACCATCTCCAGGCCAGGTGCCTTCTGTTGTCCGTTCTCGATCTTGCGGAGGGTGTGAGGCGACACGCCGACGAGGTCCGCGAGCTGACCCTGCGTCATACCGCGCCGCTCGCGCAGAATCTGCACGCGTTGGCCAAAGCGCAGCGGGTCGCCGTACGGGTCGGGGCTGACATTCGAAGGCACGCTCTCACCCCAGTCTCTGAACAGGTCGCACCGTCAGGGTATGGGGCGCGGCCACTTCTACGGCAGGATTCCGACCGGAAACACCCGAGGGCAAGACACCAAGCCCATACCGCTCAAAGGCGATAGACCTCCCGCCACACCGGCGCCGGGGGCACGGCTTCCAGGGCCGGGACCGCCCACAGGAGCGCGGCGGTTGCGCCCAGCACCGGCCCGCCATGATCTGCAGTTCGGTGCGGTCCACCCACGCCACCCAGGCCTGCTGCGGCCGGTGCAGTGGGAAGTCGAGGCACTCGATCCTGCAGAGCTTCAGCGCCTGGTCCTTGCCGCCGTCGCCCCGTACATCGATCCGTCCGTCCTTAGCGCCCGCATCGCCCAGGAAGAACGGCGACGAGAGCAGCTCAGAGCATTCACGAGCGCGTGGCCCTCCAACCGTGCGCCGGACCGCGAGTGAGCCGAGCCGCTGCCGCGCCGCGAGCTTCACCGGCGCCAGCTACTCCTCCTCGGCGTAGAGGTACATGTCGAGCTGCCGCAGAAGAGCCTGCACGGTCAGCAGGGCGCTTAGCGCGAACTCGCTACGGCAGGAGTCCACCGACGCGTTATGCGCGCCCAGGTGGCGATTAAAGGTGTCCTGTTGGTCCACGCCGTTCAAGAACATGTTCTTCATGGCACTCACCACCAGGTACGGGGCGAGCATCAGCACCTTGAAGTCCCCTGCCCCAGAGCGTGTGCCGAGAGCTCCGGCGACCATTTTGTGACTCCCTGTGCCAGCGAACTGGGCCTGGGGGAAGTGGCCTTGCAGCCAGGCGTGACCATGGCGGCGCATGAGCGTGTCAAGGAGGTTGCCCAGAAGAGCCTGAGCGGCTGCGTCGTGCCCGGCGCGCACGCATTCGGCGGCCTCCAGGGTGAAGTTCACGTCGCCGGAAAGCGCCGGGTGGTCAACATGCGCCAGGCTCTCCTCGACGTCGTCGACGACGTCGGCGCGTCGATCGATGAGCAGGCGATGACGCTGCCTGGTCGTCTTCAGCAACATGAGGTCTTCGATGAGCTCCGCGCGGGGCGCCCAGGCCAGGCACACTCCGTCCTTCACACTGATCCGAAGCAGCCACGGCCAGGACGAGACCTCGGTCTTGAGCAGATTCTCCGGCAGCAGGAGGTCGCGCACACGACGCTCGAGGGACGTCAGGCGGCCCAGGAGGCCTTGAGGGTAGAACGCCTGAGCCCGCCCAGCGGCCTGCTGGAGCGCGGAAGTCCACGAGGGGGACATGGCCGAGGCCCGGAAAGCGGCCAGAGCTGACATGGCGCCCGCATCGATCGGCAGCCCACCGGAGTGGCTTGTAAAGGCGGCCAACCGCTCGGCTGCCACAGCGGCGGGAGACAGCGCATCGAGGGCGCGACGGCCCAGCCACGCGCTCGCGTGGCTACCGGCCAGGCTCCCGTTCATGGCCTGATACAGCTGACTGGAGCCGGGCGTGGTCTGGATCCGTCCGAGTGCCGCAGCCATCCGGTCCAGGGCGCTGCTGACTGCGGGGCGGTGCAGCGTGTCCAATTTTGCCTGCAGGGCCGTTGCGGCGACCGTTTGTGCCGCGGCGCGGAGCAGCAGTTTCTCGGTGTTCAAGGTCCGGGCCCGAAGGAGGTCAGGTCGTGTGAAGGATGCGAGGGCTGACGCGTAGTAAGGGCGCATCGCCGCCGCTGTGCCTTTCTCGCGCAGCATGCGTTGGGTCGCCGGTGGAAGGGGCCGGGACGCGCGCCGCTCGCCGTGCTCCTGGTCCTTCGGCTCCGAGTCGTCTGCCATGCCGGTCAGCCTCTCCTGCACCACTGACATCCGTCAGCGTCTTGGCGCTCTTGGTGGCTGCGTGGCCGCTCGTATGGACAGTCGGGTAGGCGACCGTAGCTTTACTGATCGGATTGGCGCTGCGGGTCATTCGGCGTCGGCGAGACCGCGGCCCGGATGACGCTGCGCAGACCAGTGTCGACGCCTCGTTCGCTCTCGAGCTCCCAGAAGTGCCGGGCGCTGCTGGGATGTTCACGCAGGACCGAGGCGACGGCGGAGGCAGCGGGCCCGGAAAGACGACGCAACCAGTCATTGATGGAATCCTGCGGTTTCCACTGATCAAAGGCTCCGTCCCAGATACACATGCCTTGTGCGGCCGCGTCGAGCAGGCCCCACTCCTCCTCGCGGGCAGCGGTCCGGGCCACGCCCAGCAGCCACCAGATCGCCCGGTCAGCTTCGATGTTCGTGGGCCACTGACCGCGATCGCCCTTGACGTGAGATGCCAGCGCAACGGTGAGACCGATGGCCTGAACGGGGTTGGCAAGCAGTGCGGTTTCGGCGCTGTCCATGTCCAGGCGGGTGACGGCGTCGAGATAGAGCTCGTAGTTGTCGGGCTGGTTCGCGGCGAGGACGAGCAGCTGGGCTGCGGCGTCCTCGTCACCGTCGGCGATGGCCGTCAGGAGGGTCTGCGCTCGTGTGATGGGCAGATCGGTCTGTGGGGCGATCTCCTGTTCGACGAGGGCGAGGAAGGCAGCCATGGTCTGGGGCCGTTGCGCCGCATCCAGGTAAGTGGCCTGGCGTACGACGCCTCGCCAAGGGCCCGCCGGCGGCAGGAGCGGCACATTGGCCTGTGGCCACGTTCCGGTGAGAATCCACCCGATGAGCTGCCCGAGGCTGTAGACGTCGCTGGCCGGGGTGGCGCCCTCGTGCGGGTCCGTGGACAGCTCGGGTGGGGCGAATCCCAGCGTGCCGATCTCCGCGCCGGTGAGCGGACCGGCTGCGCTGCTCTGCCCGCGGGCACGTCGCACGATGCCCCAGTCGGCGACGGTCCAGCGGCCGTCGAGGAGCAGGATGTTCGCCGGTTTGATGTCTCGGTGGATCCAGTCCGCCTCGTGTGCCCTGGCCAGTGCCGAGGCCACGGCGTCCACTAGTTCGCGCAGGGCGTCGTCGTTCTGCAGTTCGGTGCGCCGCGTTTGGGCAGTCGCCTGGGCCATGGGCATGACGAACCAGTCGTAGGCCGGGCTGAAGTCGAGGACCGGCATGACGTGAGGGTGCCCGCCGAGCATCTGCGCGATGGCGACCTCTCGTTTCATGCGGCGCTGATTCTTGGTGCCCTTCCCCTTGCTTCTCTTGTAGGCGACCTCCGTTCCGGTCCTCTTGTGCTCGGCGCGGAAGACTTCGCCCTGGCCCTCGCTGGCCAGCGGCAGCCGGTCCAAGCGGTAGTCCTTCTGTACGCCGCGGGCGCATCGGCTGACCAGGTCGAAACCTGGTGTGGGCTGGTCGGTTTCGGACGGCAGGTCTGCGGCAGTGGGCCGGTAGCCGGAGAGGCGGACCAGGACGGGCTGGATGCGGGTCGTCGCGTTGGTCGGCAGGGACGCCAGGAGGTAGGCGCTTCCGCTGCGGGGCTCCTGCGTGAGACCAAATACCTGGCCAAGGCGCAGGTCGGCAACGGGTTCACTCGACCGCTCCCCCACTGCGGTGCGGTGCACCGTGATGCCATTGCCAGAGCCGTCGGCGGACGCACTCAGCACGCTGTCCGGCCCGGCCGCCAGCAGATGAGCCGGATAGTGGCCGGGGGTGGGAATCCATTGGTCCCGCCCACCGAGCTCTGTGGTGCGGCTGAGGTCGACCACCGCGCTGTGTCCGCTGGCGGCAAGGAAGAACCGGCGGTCGCCGAGCCAGACGGCCGACCGCACGGCGGCCTCGAAGGCGACCGGGTAGCGCATCTGGTTGCCCACCGCATCGCCGGCCCAGGTCAGCGCGAGTGTTCCCTCCCCTGTACCGAAGGTGACGCCGCAGCCGGACAGCACCCACGGCTCCTGATCAGGTCCGGCCAGCAGCTGCGCACCCGGGTCGAAGCCTCCCGCGAGGGCGCTGACAACGCCCTGGTGCCAGCGCACCAGGGCCGGGCCGCACATCACGAGCACAGAGCCGTCCGGGGCGACGAGCGGCGCGCCATGGCATCCGGGCAGCGTCAGGAGCCAGCGGGAGTCGCCCGTGACCGGGTCGATGTCGCAAACGCCGTCCTGGCTGGTGGCGAGCAGCGACCGGAAGCCGCGCCAGACCATCCCGGTCGCATGGCGCTCTTGTGCTCCCCCGACGAGCAGCACTTCGCACGCGGCGCCCGCCCACACTGTGCTCGGCACTTGGGCAGGAGTGCTCAAGCGTGCGGCCGCGGCCATCGTCGGCACCGGAGTGTCCGCGGCAGGCCGGGTCACCAGCGCAGCCAGCGGCAGGTACGTCTCACGGCGGCGGAAGACGTCACGGATGAGGTCTGCCAGCGGCAGCAGACCAGCGACCGCGGCGTCCACGTGCGTAGAGTCGAGAACCACGCCGAACCCGCGTACACCCTCGATCAGTTCCTCATTTGAACTCTGTGCACGCGTCCAGGACAGATGCGCCCACCGGGTGTCGCCTCGTTGCCCGGTCAGGCCGGCAGCACGCACAATGCGCGCGACCGTATTCTCCCGGGTTCCCGACTCCTCCACGACGCAGCTTACGAAGTGGTCCCTGCCTTCATGATCGAAGGAGACCGCCCGGACCCCTCCGACATCGATCACCTGCACCGCGTCATGGGCCACAGTTCGCCGCAATAGCACAGCGATGAGCGCGGCCAGCTCCGCCGATCGCACGTCGGGCGGCGCCTGGTCGTCCCTCACCCACTGGCCATACCGGATGAGGAAATCCTGCTCGTCGTCCACGCTGCGCTTCTTCGCTCTTGGCCACGCGCTACCTGATGGTTTGCGCCCTGTTCACGATTCTGTCCCAGGGACCCGGTAGATGGAGCCGGATCTGGATTCCGGCCCGGACTTCTTCTGGGTGTCGGCGTGTGCCATCGCTTCGCCGGGTTCAGGCCGGATGGCGCGTCTGCGGGGGCGCCCCGCCGCACCCGCAGGATG
The DNA here is from genome assembly GCF_040655335.1 of Streptomyces sp. NPDC050439. Taxonomy (NCBI): domain Bacteria; kingdom Bacillati; phylum Actinomycetota; class Actinomycetes; order Kitasatosporales; family Streptomycetaceae; genus Streptomyces; species Streptomyces sp. NPDC050439. The sequence goes on along the minus strand of NZ_JBFAJT010000015.1, from coordinate 116,513 downwards.
GAGGACACGCTCACCACAGCTACCTGCGCCTGGTCATCTGCTGCATCGCGTCCAGGAGCAGATGACAGTTGGCGACCGCGTTGTACGTGCTTCCCAACGGCTGATAGCGATAGGAGCGGCGATGCGCGGACCACAGGCCTCGCCATGCTGCGTAGGGCGCCATCGCGTCATGCCAGGTACAGGTGCTGAGAGCGGTAGGAGCAACCTGCGGCTTGGCGGAAAGGCGGTTCACTTCCCTTTCCAGGACTCCTCGGCGGCCAGAGCGCTTGCCCGGGAGAGCACCGCGCTGTGCTCGTCGCCCGGCACGGGCTCATCGCGGCAGGAATCTTCGGGTGACATACCGTCACCATGCCCGAAACCAAAGACGCAATGAAATGCGGTTCACCGGCGTCTCGCTGGCTCTGGGGCAGCAAGGCGAGCCACAAAGGGGTGCTGTAGGCCGCGGCAGACGGCGGTCAGGGCACCGGTGACCGCCACCGCGGAGGCACGCGGAGCCCGGGCGGCAGCGGCTGCCCGGGCGGGGGCAGCAGGTGGTCCGGCGCGCGGCCCACCGCCGAGGCGAGGTCGAGGAAGCCGCCACGGAACCGCGCGTGGACGAAGTCGACCGTGCCGCTGATGGAGAACTCCGCGGCGGTGTAGTCGACCGTGCCGCTGGAGAACTCCGCGGCGGTGAAGAGGACCTCGGCGCCGGAGAACCTCGCGTCGGCGAAGAGGACCTCGGCGCCGGAGAACCGCGCACCGGAGAAGTCGGCCATGCCGTCGGAGAACGCCGCGCCGGAGAAGTCCACCGTGCCGTCGGAGAACTGCGCGAAGACGAAGTTGACCGTGGCGCCGGAGAACTGCGCGTCGACGAAGTTGACCGTGGCGCCGGAGAACCGCGCGCCGGAGAAGTCGACCGTGCCGCTGGAGAACTCCGCGTCGACGAAGTGGACCCCACCGTTGGAGAACTCAGCGCCGGTGAAGTCGACCCGGCCAGCGGAGAGCCGCGTGCCGGTGAAGTCGAATCGGTCGCCGGTGAACACCGCGTCGACGAAGTGGACCGTGCCGCCAGTGAACACCGCGCCGGAGAAGTCTCCGCCGTCGAAGACGACGCCGGTGAAGTCGAGGTCATACCCCTGCCAGGAGTGATGCGTCTTTTCGGAGGCGACCGACGTGCGGTCCCGGATGAGGCGGATGATGGTGTGCCGCACCTCGCGCGAGGCCTGGTAGGCGTGCCGGGCGGCGGTGTCGTCTGGGGGGAGGTCGGCCTCGGCGGTGTAGGGCAGGCGCAGATATGCGCACAGCACGTCGATGCACGTCTGGCGCAGCAGGTCGGTGGGGGCGTCGTCGGCGAGCCCGGCCAGTGCGTGTACGCCGCCCAGGCGCACTGCGGCGGATTCGTCGCCGAGTTGGGAGACGGCGGTGGTGAAGCGTTCGGTGTGCAGGCGGGTCGCCTCGCGCAGCGCGCCGTCCTCGTCCACCCGCTGGCGTCGGTAGGCCACGACCAGGGCGACCAGCGCACCGGCCCCGGCCACCACTCCGAATGCCAGCTTCACCAGGTCGAAGAGCGTCTGCGAGGTGAGTTGACGCTGCTCCTTGAGGCCCCGGGCACCAAGCAGGTCCCAGCCGGCAAAGAACACCGCGGCCGCGATGGCGACCGCGGCGACGAAGGTCAGGGACAGGACAAGGCCAACGTTCCACAGCCGCAGGCCGCGCCGCTTCCGGCGTCGGCGCATCTGATCGAAAATCACACCGCAGGATCGCCCGGGACGCCCACCTGGCGCAGCCCTACGGCCGGATCGGTGATGGTGTCCGCCGTTGGCGTGCTCTTCACCTCCCGGATCCCTCGCACCGGGTGCCCGTGAGCCGGGCACGAGCAACGCGCGGCCAGGCCAAAGCGCATGCGGACGCCCTTCTTGGCTTCGTCCAACTGCCCGGTCCGGCCGGGGACGCCTGGGGCAATCTCTGCTTCGTCACCGCCGCGGACTGGCTCGCCGGACGTTTACAGCGGTGGCCCGCCGACGCGGCGACCCGGCATGACTGAGAGCCATCCGCCGGCACTGCCCGTCCTGGGTATGTAGGCGCTATTCGGACTGCCGGAGCTTGGAATCTTCTGCTCGATCACCCAGTGGATTTTTTAGGCCGGTGTTGTCCAACAGGGATGCTAGCGCCCCCTAACGGCCCTACGGTTAAGTGTAGTTGAAATCCGGTGCTTCGACTTCAGCGATTCGAGCCCGGATTGCCGGATCCTTGGCTAGCCGGGGATCCATCTGTGTGTCCGAGTCGATAAACGCTGGGACGACGTCCTTCACCTCGGCGTACGTGTCGCGCAGGTCTGCACCGCGCAAGTCTGCTCGACGCAGATCTACATTCCCCAGGTCCACACCGCGCAGGTCCGCTTCTTGCAGGCTAGCGTCGCGCAGGCTTCCGCCGCCATTTAGGACTGCGTGGCGCAGGTTCACCCTTGTCAGATCTGCGTCCCGTAGGTCCGCTCCCCCCAAATCCGCGTGAAACAGGTCTGCTTCGTACAGGTCTGCCTCGAACATGTTTGCCCCAGAGAAACTGGCACGGGCTAAGTCCGCGTTCCTCATACTCGTTTCACGTAAATTTGCTCCGTACATGTTGGCATCGTTTAATTTCGTGTTCTCCATGTTGGCGCCGTGTAGGTCCCCGAACCTTAGATTCGCACCGCTCAAATCAGCGCCGCGCAGGTTTGCGTCGTACAAGTCAGCTCGATCTAGATCAGCTTTGGGTAAATGGCCGCCGCGAAGATCAGCTCTTGCTAGAGGAATGCGCTTGCCAGAATCACCATCGGGGTCGAGATCACGCAGGCTCAGATCGAGGCCAGGGAGCCAGCTGTCGCGTAGATCGAGCTGAAGCTCTCCGTCGCGGCTGGCATCGCGACGGGTCAAGACCGAGAGGGCGGCGCTCACGTCCGCAGATATCGACCGTCCCTTCGCGGGGGGAGTACTGGCGTGGGTACGGATGTAGGCCGTCAGCACGTTTGTGATTGTGGGGTGGTCCCGGGGCGAGTCATGCATGATGCGTTGGAGGGCATAGAGGCCACCCAGGCGTACCTGAAGCTTGTCCTCGCCCAGGCTGGATACTGCCGCGCTGTACCGATCGGTGATCTGACCTTCCCTACCAAGCGCCCTGTCCTGGCGGGCGTTTTCGTTCGCTTGGCGGTTCTGCACGTTCGAGTACCACAGACCAGCGACAGCCACGAGTGAGGCAACGAGAACGGAGACCAACTCGATCCGGCGAGCCCAATCAAGCCGAGTCCCAGTGGGCTCTTGGCCGACAGGTACGCGCGATCGGGCCCTGTTCTGAGATGTCCGGCCGGAGGACCGGCGAGGCCGCAAGTGGCGGGGACGGCGTTCAGGCATGGGAATATTCGATCCCCATTTGGGCTCCGATGGGGCTGAACCCCTCACTCCGTATCTCGCTGCGCGTGGTGCGCGACAGGATCACCGGAGGCATCCAGTTTTTGTACCGTGTTGTCGGCCATGTCTGAGCGGGGTTCCTGTCGGCCAGTGCCGGCGAACGACGCTTCGTCAGCCGTCGTCCTCCCCTTATTGATCGTCGCGTCGGAGTGCTCCCAGACACGGCGGTAACGGCCGTTGATCTCTGCACGTGCCTCGTGCTCTGTTGCCCACAGATCAGCGTCGCGCTCTTCGGCGCTGTCCCACCGGGGCATAGCTTCAGGGAATGGCTGGTCGAAGACTTCGCCGAAGTACCTGGTTTCCAAAATCGACAAGTGCTTGATCAGGCCGAGAAGGTTGGTACCCGTCGGGGTCAGCGGGCGACGCCCGTCGTATTCGCCAAGCCCGTCGCCCCGTGGGCTTGCCCCACGCTCGTCAGCCTCAGGTGATGGTGTAGGTGCTGCCGGGGAACTCCCAGCCGTCGCAGCCGTCGCCGATGTCGTCACAGATGACGAAGACGATGAAATCGTCCTCGAACTCGCCGTCGCCGAGCTCTCCCTCGAGCCACTTCGCCTCGATGGGGGGCCCAGTGGCCGTTGCGGCGGTTGGGGGCCCGTGACCCGCCCCTCCCGGTTGCCGCCGCCCGAGACCAAACCGAGGCGACCACGCACGGCGCCAACTGGCCATCACGGCCCGCCAAAAGCCCGCCACCCACCTCAACCACGAGACCCCCTCCTCGCCCCCGACAGGCCGCCCGCCCCTCCCTGTCGATCAACGGCACGACCGGGAGCAGCCATCGGCTCTGCCTTCCCTCACCCGGCCATCCCTTTCGTGCAGGGCCACAGCCCGGGCGCGACCACACCCCCACGCCCCGGTAGGTGCTGCCGGCCCCACAGCCATCCCACAAGGCCAGGCCGCCCACCAGCGCCCTGGCCGACGCTGCCGCCGGCGCCGCCACGCGCGCAGCCCAGATCGAAGAAACTCCACCCGGCAATGAGGCCCTGGCCACCCGCCCGGCCACATCACCGGCGCCCACCGCGACGAGAGGACCGGCTTCTTCGGCCACGCCTCCCCGCACCCCGACAGCCCCTGCCCCTGCCCCTGCCCCAACTGGCTCCCGGGCAGAGCGAAGCACGCAGATCCGGCCGCGATGAGCGCGCAGCCAGCTACGAGCCGGCCCTCGCGCCGGGAGCAGACAGCGGCACCGCGTCGCCGTACATACGCACGCAGACCCCTTCCTGGCCCGGCACCCGGAAAGGCTCCGAGGCCCCGGTGAGGTTGTGGCAGGCCACCAGGCGATGCGCCACGGCGAGCGCCGTCTGCTCGTCTGCGGCCTCCACCGTGATGCGGGCCAAGCCGGAATGAACGAGATGCGCAGCAGGACGGGTCATGCCTGCACCGACGCCCCTTTGGGCAGCGGCAGTTCGCATCTATCCCACGGTTCACCCGTCCGAGAACCGCCACCGCCGTGCGGCATCGGCCCGGCGTCCTGGAACTCCTGCGCGAGAGGCATCCCCCTGCCGTGTTCCATGTGAGCATCCGGCGTTGCGATCACCGGCCGGAAATCGCCGGGCGATCACCAACGCCCCTGTAGGGGCGCCGAGTTGGCGGACGGGCCTTGTCAGTGGGCGCCGCTACCGTTTAACGAACGGCCGACGAACACCCGGCTTCCTTCTGGGCCAGCGCCCCCTTCTCCGCCGAGGACCCGCTCGTGACCTACGTACGTCCCCACCGACGCCGCGACGGCACCTACGTCAAAGGCCACCACCGCCGCACCCGGCCCCGCGCCGCGCAGTCGTATACGTCCCCCTCCCCCGCCCCTGCGCGGCGCAGTCCGTCACGGCCCGGGCCGGCCGCCACCGGACCGACCACTTACGTCGCCCCCTACTCCCGCGCCGACGGCACGCACGTCCGCGGGCACCACCGGTCCATATCCCCCCGCACCGTCGCCGTCGCCACCGGCTCCGGGGGCGGCTTCCTGCTCCTGATTCTGGTGCTACTGGCCCTTACCGGCGGGCCGGGCGACAGCAGCAACACACCCGCTGATCCCAAACCCGCACACTCCACCACCGCGCCCACCACCCAAAACCGGTAGCCCCTCACACGCACCACCAAAACCCCCCGCCACGGAGGACACCAGCCTGCCCACGCTCTCACGGCCATTCCACGGTGCGCGAACCCTCACCACCGAGAAACACCAACGGCACCCGGAGATACAGGAGTTGACGAGATCTCGATCGAGCGGGTGCGCGACGCGGTTCGTGGCTCGGCAAGCGGGGGTGAGCCTGGCCAGCCCGACCGCATCAAGCCATCCTGGCGATCCCCTGTTCGACCCCAGGCCGACGCCACCTCGGCCAGGGCGCCTCATGACGATGGAAAGCCACACAGCCGGCACGCGAGAGAACGGCGATGACCCACAAGGAGGCGGCAAGCGCCCTGGACTGGTCCCCTCGAAAATCAACAGGCTCGAGCAGGTCACGTACGGCACGTCGGTGACCGACCTGCGGGCCCTCCTCCGCACAGAACACCAAAGCAAGGCCACCATCCCGGCGGCCCGCGCCTACCCGGCTCGTGAAAAACCGTGCAGGCGGGCGGCCAGTAGGCCTCCGCTCACAGACCACTCAACGTCACCAGCGCACACACGGCGTCGGAGCCGTCAGTGCTGCGGTCTGACTTACCGCCCGTGCGGGTGACACCAACGCCCTCTACGGCACGGCGGGGAGCACCGGCTCGCTACGAAGATCACGAACACTTCGTGATCCTTCGAGGAGACTTGTGCCCGTCATCGCCCGCACCGCTGTCCTGCTCACTGCCGCCGCGGCTCTGATCATCCCTGCCGCCACCGCTCAGGCCTCCCCCGCCGGCAACCCGGCTCCGGCTCCCCGGGCCGGGGAGAGGCTCACCCAGCCGCTCCAGGTGGCCCTGAAGTCTTTGACCATCGCCGATGAGGACCGCTCCGGCTATCAGCGCTCCTCGTTCAAGCACTGGGTGGATGCCGACAAGGACGGCTGCACCACCCGGGCCGAGGTCCTCAAGGCCGAGGCGCTCAGTGCCCCGGACCAGGGCCCCCGGTGCAAGCTGACCGGGGGCCGCTGGTATTCGGAGTACGACGACCAGTACGTGGAAGGGCCCGCCAAGCTCGACATCGACCACCGCATCCCCCTCGCAGAGGCCTGGGACTCCGGCGCCAAACACTGGAGCACAGCCGAGCGCCAGGCCTACGCCAACGACCTCGGCGACACACGGGCCTTGATCGCCGTCACCGCGACATCCAACCGCAGCAAGTCCGACCAGGACCCCTCCACCTGGATGCCGCCGGCCGACGGCAACCGGTGTAAGTACGTGAGCCAGTGGATCGCCGTCAAAACCCGCTGGAAGCTCACCATCGACCCCAGCGAAGAAGCCGCCCTAGCCGAAAACACCACCCGCTGCCCCAACACACCCATCGCCGTCCAACTCGCACGCTAAACCGCACCAGCCTGGGCTCCGAGAGCCGGGGCCCGGTGGTGTTGTCCGCCCACTTCCACGCTGAGAGCAGTGACGGTTCCAGACTCAAGCCGCGCTCATCGCAGGACGTTCAACAAGGCGGCGAGAGCCGTGCGTGCAGCCGGCACGATGCCCGTCATCGCGCGGCGGTTGCCTTGGCTCCACGCCGCAGACGGTCGGACCGGCGGGCCGACGCACCGCCAGGCTGCAGCACGGGCACGGTCACGCCGGCCACTGCACCCAGCAGCAACCGGCGTCGAGAGCCTGCGCGTAGCGGTACACCACGCCGATGCCGCAGCCGCCCTGTATCAGTATGGAGTTGGCGAGCGCATGGTGCGGGCGGGGCTTGGTGCCTGGTGCGGGAGGCGATGTCACAGATACGGGGCTCTGGTGCACTTACCTGCAGAAGCGGTGCACCAGGCGCCGCGTGGACGGCGAGGACCGGATCGTGATCGAGAGTGTGATGGCGCTGGGGGGCTTGGTGGTCCTGGCCGGTGCGCGGGTGCTGTACCGGTGGATCGGCAGCCGCGCCCGGGTGAAGCTGGCCCGCGTGCACCAGCAGGGCGCCAGCGAGCGGGTGCGGCTGCTGCCGCCCGGTAGCGTGCTGGTGGAGACGCGGGCCGATGGGCAGCTGCGCGTCGAGGTCGGTGCGAAGGGCGGGTCAGCCCGTGCAAGGTGACTTCGGGGACTACTACTTCCGCTCCGGCACGTCCTTCGTGGCCGTGGAGATCAAGGGGACGTCCCGGGTGGGGCGCCCGGCGCTGATGCCGCCGCCCACGCCGACGGCGACACCACCGCGGCCCGCCCGGGAGACCGATGAGGACTTCACCCGTTGCTACGAGCAGCAGATGGGGCCGCTGGTCCGTCACCTGATGCGGCAGGGCGCGGCGCCGCATGAGGCGGCTGAGGCGGCCCAGGCCGCTTTCGCCGAGGCTCTCACCAGGTGGCCGCTCATCACGCACCCGCCCGCCTGGCTACGGCGGGTCGCCTACCGCCAGTACCTGCGCCGCCCGGCGCGCGAAGAGCCGGTTGCGGACATCCCGGACCTGCCCGGCGGGGTGTGCCCGCTGACCGCGGTGCAGCTGCGGGAGGAAGAGGCCCGGGTGTATGCGGCGCTGGCCGGGCTGCCGCCGCTGCAGCGCCGGGTGTTGGCCTGGGTCCTCGACGGGTTCGAGACCGCCGAGATCGGCAGGATTTTGGACATGACGGAGGCAGCGGTGCGGCAGAACCTCTGCCGGGCCCGGGCCCGGCTCAAGCAGCTGCTGCTCAATGAGCGTGACGGAGGCGGACGATGACGGCCTACGACAGCGATGCCGCCCTGGACGCCCTGCTCGCCGGGGCCGACGACGCCGTGCTCGCCGCAGTGGAAGGCGGCCTCGACCGGACCGCCGGCCAGCGCGCGCTGCACACCCGCGCGCAGTACACCCGCGCGCAGCCCTCCACCCTGCTCGCCGACGCGGCGGCTGTGTACATGGTGGCCCACCAGCGGTCCGCCGACGCCGCGCACTGCGAGAACGCTTTGCTGGCCGAGCTCTTGGATGTCCTGGCCGAGGCGGGGCGCGCGACACGGATGCTGAGGTGCCGACTTGAAGAGCCCCAGCACCTTGCTCATCTGGAAGCCGCGATCGGGTTGCTGCGGATCCTGGCCGGCGCTGCCCGCCAACGGGCGATGGACGGCCCGACCACGCTGCGCGCGCTCGACATGGTCCGCCGCCACGTGGGGTGCGTGAAGGACGGCATCGCGGATATGGAGGGGATCGACGAGGCGGACCTTGCCGGCCTTCCCGAGCACTTCGCACTGCTCGAGGACCTGCTGGTGCAAGCCAAGGCCCTGGCGGTGCGGCTGTTCGCCGACGACGGCGAGATGTCCCTCCTGCCCGTCCCCGTACGGTGACGCCCCACCCGACCGTACGCCGCTCCGTCCCGCGCGGCGGAGGGTGACGGTGGCGAGACAAACGGAGTGCATGAGTGAGTAGCTGAGTAAAGTATGCGCACTTGTGAGAACCGCAGTTCAGAGCCTCCCTTGGGTTGCAGCGCAGACCAGACGGCGCACAGCGCAGCGGGCGGGGGCGATCGTGGGCGGCCCCGCGGTGTGATCCTCGATCAGATACGCCGACGCCGGAAAACGGCACGGCCTGCAGCCGTGGAACGTCGGCCTCGCCCTGGCCTTCGTCACTACACTCACCATCGCCGCCGCAAGTGTTCTTCGCGGGATGGGACCTGCTCGGCGCCCGGGGTCTCAAGGAGCAGCGTCAACCTGCCTCGCAGACGCTCTTCGACCTGGTGAAGCTCGCGTTCGGAGCATCGACGGGGGCAGGCGCGCTGATCGCCCTGGGCGTGGCCTACTGCCGCCAGCGGGTAGACGTGCACGGCGCACTGCGCGAGGCCGCCCGCTGCACACCGAACGGTTCACCACCGCGGTATCCCAGCTGGGCGAGTAGTCCGCCGCGGTGCGCCTGGGCGGGGTGCACTCGCTGCCCGGCGCCCGCGTGGACGAGTTGGGGCACATCACCGCGGCCAGCGTGCTGATGGCTTTGTTCGCCCTCACCGACCAGAAGGACCGAGCCACCGCAGCGCGTATCGTGCTGACTCATCCCGATCGTTGAGCCCTGCCAAACGTGGAGCTGGCCCCGGAGGTCTCTCGCCGGGTATGTGGAACGGATCGCCGGGGGCCGATCGCAATATACCGTTGGCGGGCCAGAAGATCGGTTCAATGGGGGACGGCATGCCGGAAACTACGCATGGAGATGCGGGCTCCAACGCGAACTCGGAGCGCAATCCGCTCGGCCTGAAGCATGTCCTCCAGCACTTCGCGGCCGCGCTTGCAATCGGTGGAGCCCTACTAACCCTTATTCAATACTGGGCAGTGGACCGATTCTTCGAACGGTTTGGCGGACTCGCTCCCGAGGAGGTTGGCCTGGATGTCGCAGTCTTGGCTACACGGGCAGTCGTGACCTTCGGCGTATTCGCAGTTCTCTTCGTCGTTCCGGCCTTGGCTGTGTGGCCCGCCATGGCCTTCCTTTCCGCTTGGGGCGAGCCACTCCTCGGAGGCGTGGGGGAATTCATTAAACGGCACTCCTGGCTGCGCAAGCTGCTCGCCAGCATGACGGTCGGGCTCATATGGGTACTGATGAGTTACGCCGAGAGTCCTGCCACCACCCCGGGCTTTCCCCGCTGGCCCTTGTGGCTTCTGGGCACAGGGCTCATCTACCTGACCGTCATCTTCCTGTCTCGAGTTCACGGAATCGGTCGACTTCTCGCAGGCGCTTTCCTCATCCTGACGGTCACGGCAGGGGCTGCGTACGCTCTCGGTCAGGTGATGGCGCGAAATGCAGATGAACTAGCTGCCGGAGAATACTCCACCACACTTCCATACATGCTGGGCGTCCGGGTCCGCCCAGTCGAAGCTCAGTTTTTGAATTCGAGCGGCAAGGTGATCGATGAACCCCGGCAGATGCTGTATCTAGGACAGTCATCCGGCATTTACGTTCTCTGGGACCCCGTTCGTAAAGAACTGATCCAACGAGCTGTAACCCAGATTCAACTCACGACAACCGTAGAGAGATAGCGGGCATCGCGAGTTTGCTCCTCGACGGACATTCGAGATCAGAGGTTCAGCCCCGGGAGGATGTCCATCACGGAGAACATGGGGAAAAGAAACCTCACCGCTCGTTCAGCCGGAGGTTCAAGACTGGGATCGTCGGGCTATGCCGGTGGGGGTGACCGCTCGTTCGGCCAGATCGCCAAGGACTTTGAACTGACCGAGACCGCGGTGCGGGACTGGGCGAAACAGGCCGGGGTCGACGCGGGCGAACGCAACGGACTGACAGCAGTGAGCGCGAGGAACTGGCCGCGCTGCGGCGGGAGAACCGCCGCCTCCGCGCCTACGGCCTCGGCCGCTTCGGCCCCGATGAGTTCCTGCAGCATGCGCTCGCACGCAACCCTGACGCCCCGACCCCGTCGGCCGTACGTATCGACTCCAGCAGCCGCATCAGGTCAGACTGAGACAGGGCCATCGCGTCCTCCATGGTTGAACTGGCCGTTCATCACGGAGACTTGCGCGATGGCCCGCCCTTGCTGAGGGAGCAGTCACCTTCAACGGGTGCATGCCCCGAACAGACGCCCGCGCGTTCCACACCCTCGCTACACCACCCGCTGGGACGCCATCTGCGGCAACCGCTCTCGCGCAAAGATATGCATCTGCGCAGGTCCAAGGCTGTCCAATTCTTGGCCCGTGGTTCTGTAGACCGCCCATCGCTGGATTGGCACAGCCCCTGGCATCAGAGTGAGGCCGTGACTGTTACTCACTACCGTGTACTGGTGGCCATCTTGCTCGGGCTGATCGCGTCCGCCGTGGCCGTGATCCTTGTTGTCATCGACCGCGGACCGGCAACCACGGCAGCCCGGGACGCCAGCGTGGCCTTCGCCACGACCACCACACTGTGCCTGCTGCTGTTCAGCGAACTCAGGGACCACTACAGCCAGGGACCTGAATGAACCGCTACTGGGCGCAGGGACTACGCGTCGAGCCCTCCTCTCCCCACGATGGCGACGAGTCGTGGTTCGCTGACGGCCTGGTCACGGTCGCCGGCCATGCCTTCCCACCCCGCTTTCGCATCTGGATGCGCTGCAACGCGACGGGCGCCGACATGTGCATCGCGCTCGAGATCGACCGCGGAGGGTTCATCGAGCCGGAGAACGCCACCACCGTGAGTGGCGCGGCTTCGGACGGGGAGAAGGACCTCATCCGATCTTGCGCCCGGAGACTCGCTGTGCCTCTGGCGCTGGCCGGTATGCCCTACGGCCCCGTCCGGCGCACCGAGTCAGGCTGGCAGTGGGCTGCTGCCCAGTGGGCCCCGCCGCCGATCGGACGGCTCAGCGATGCCATGCCCGGCGCGCAACTCACGCTGGTCAAAGAGCTCCGGCGCCGTACGGGAGCGAAATGGTGGAGCATCTATCTGCCTCGCATCGAGGCAACCGCGCAGATCGTGTGGGACGCACCCGACAGCATGTCCATCCGGCAAGTGATCAAGGACCGGGTGTGTCCCGGCACCCGAGTCGAGCGGGCGACGGCCTACCAAGACCTGCGCACCGCCCGCGAGTTGGGCCTCCTGCCAACGACCCGAGAATTGCACCTCTAGATTGTTGCCGCCCGGGGGACGTGTGGATCTCTGCGATCACGTCTGGTTGCAGGGCTGCTACAGCGCTCAGGCGACAGCGGGGCACAGGCGGGGGTGCTCCGGCGTCCGGGGCCAGGGCGCCGTGCCATTGACCGTCCTGTCCGCCGACGCGTACATGTTCCGAGCGGCGGGTGTATCGCCGTGCGACTGCGCCAACGAGACCGCCGATGCTCCTTTGACCGCCCGGCACCGGTCTGGTCATAGCACCCCGGGAGCTACCGTCACAGGGTCGGCTTCTGATGGCGAGCGAGGAGTTCGGTGAAGAAGTCCGTCAGGACTTGCTCACCGCCCGGCCTGGACAGTTCCCAGCCGCCGAAGCGGTAGATCTCATATCCGGCCAACCTCAACCGCCGGTCCTCGGCAACCATCTCCCCATACAGCTTCGGCGTGGCGGTATGAGTGACCCGCCCTTGTTTGTCGGGCGGGTTGGGACGGCCGTAGTGCTGCACCCCGTCGACCTCGAGGACGATGCGCGAGCGGTCCGGCGCCAAGAGTAAAAAATCCATCCTCTGCCGGTAGAGCGCCCCGGGCTGCTTGCCGCTGCGCCGTGTGTAGGGGTCGTAGTGGAGGTAGACCTGCGGGATCAGCGCGGGCAGGTCGAAGCCTCCATCCTCGGCATAGCGAGAACAGTAGGTGATCATGAGGAGCTGTTCGGGCGGTGAGTCCAGCGACCGGTACAGACGCCGGTAGAGGGCGTCGGCGGCACTCTCCTCGTCGGCGTCGGGCTGGTGGTTGTGCATCCACCAGGCGACCATCTGCCGCCACGTAAGGCCGTGCGGCGGCAGGGGGTCGGTGAACACCAGACAGGTGTCGGCGTGGCGGACGATTTCCACATCGTTGTTCACCGCGTCGCGCAGCACGATCTGCGGTTTCGCGCCGTCGGCGGCGAAGATCAGGTTCTTGAAGGTGCCCGACGGCCCCTTGGAGAAGCGGCGTTCGTACTCCAGCTCCTGCAGATCCTCCAGCGCGTCGCGGGTCGGCCCGAGGATCTGCTCGATGCAGTCCCGGCGGGCCTGCCAGCTGCCTCGCATGTCGTTGTCACGCCAGTAGGTGCCGAAGCCGCGCGGCCCGTCGAACGTCCGAAACGGCCAGGTGGGCGGCTTCAGAGCGAGGCGTTCCAGGACGGCGCGGTGAGCCTTGATGACGAGGGGAACGTTCTCGTCATCAAGGTGTCTGCCCTTGCCGTCGGTGCCGTGGGAGACGAAGTCGTACTCCAGAAGCCGGGTCAGCGCGACGGCGACCTCCAGGTCGGTGCGGCCGGCCGGAGGGCCGAACCGCAGCGACTCGATCAGCTCGACATCGAGCACCCACAGCTCGGCCCAGCCGTCCCCGCTGCTGAAGAACGCCTCGACCTCCACGCTCCCACCCCCTGCGACCCGTAGAGAGCACCCCCGGCCCTGTAGCAGCCAGTTCACCAGATACCGCTGACACGCCGTCACCCCCTCCACGACCTCCGCGGTCCGGCCGACGCCATCTCTATCTTCGTGGGGTTCACACAAGCGCAGAGGGCCCTCGCGGTCCCGCCGTGTTTCGGCGGTCCGGTGGTGACCTGCCAGAGGGCCTCGGCAGGCCACCACCGACCCGCGACGTCGGCGACGGTCAGGGTGCGACCACAGGCCGGGCGGGGTAGTGAACCTCACGCCGCACGCCCCCATAATCGAACTCACCGAAGTCCTCCACGGGTTGTTCCAAGAACCTGGTTCGCGCGCCGTACCGAAAGGCATTCCTCTGCGCAACAGCCGCACGAACCCCAACTCCACGCGACGCCCCTTCTCTTGCCCCCGCCGTCGCCGACAGGTACACGCTCAGCCTGTTGGCGCGAGCGGCTCACGGCAAACGGGGCGGATCTGGCCGCAGGGCTGACGCAGACCCCCTGGAGCGTCCATGCTGGAAGCGTGTCCGGTGACGAACAGCCGCCTGTGCAGCCCTGCCCGGCCTGCGGAGGCGACCGCGTCACCGAACACATCGAACACACTTCGGAGCCCGACAAGGACGGCAACCTGGTCCCCGTCGAACGCCGATGGACAGGACCCTGCAGCACCTGCAACGGCAGCGGCATCAGCTGACACCGCACCACCGGCGGCACCCGCACCACCAGGGAGAGCCATGCACGACACCGACCCGCCCCGCCGCCAGATCTATGTGTGCCTGGGCTGCGCGGCCCAGTACCTGCCGCCCGCCTCGATGACCTACCCCTTGCTGGGCATCGACGCCTCCCCCGTGCACTGCGGCATGCCCGCCTGCGCCTCCGCCGTCACCGCCTCGATGCGCTACATCCGCGTGCCCCAGGAGACGGTCGCGAAGTGGGCGCGGCGCGCGGCCGGTGTGCAGGGCCCGGTACGGCGCGGAAGGCCCGGCCGCATCGCCCGCGGGCGTCGCGCCAATCCCTCCCCCACCACAGGGCGCAACAAGCTCCAATAGCCGATCACTGGCGGCGCAAGCCCCGAAGGCGGGAAGCACCCGTGTGGGGATCGGGCGCGGTGCGTGACCAGGCTGGAGCCTGGTCCAGGTTCTTCAGTGCGTGCACCAGTTTCACGAACTGCCCCTGGTCGTTGGGCCTGTCGTGGAGGTGGACCGAGTTGTCCACTCAGGCGAGTTCCGGAGAGCCTGGGTCCGGCGGTCGGACGCCTCACGGTCGAGATGCGCGATCTCGGGGTCGCCCTCGAAGTCGGCTTGCGCGACGTCCTCCGCCTGTTCGACCACGTGCTCCAGCCGTTCGACGAAGCAGCGCATCTCCTGCATGGCCCCGCGCGCCTCGGCCGGGCTCAACTCGCCGGTATGGAGGCCATAGTCCAGCCAGACCTGGGTGTGGCGGCCGTACGCCTGCAGCTGGTCGTTGCTGACGACGACCCGCGCGGACAGCCACGGCAGCCCGTCGCCCTTCCCGCTGCGTCCGTTGGGGTCGATTGCGGCGTCTCCGCAGCTTGGTTTCGGCCGGCAAGGCGCTGTGCCACTCCGCGGCGTAGGGTGCGGCATGGTCGGTCACGCACCAGGGCAGGCAGCCCCAGCGGAGCATCCACTCAGGGCCGCGCTGGGCGGCGGTGAGCGGGAGGCCGGACGCCTCAACGCACCTGCGGCACGGTGGCGGTGAACACGAGCGGCATCATCCGTGACCGCCCCGACTCATGATCGTTGATCGGGATGCCGGCGCCAGAGGGCGGCGGTGTCCCGGCTTGCTCCAAGAGCGGGGCAGGTCAGGGCGTGGCGGGGAGGGTGGCGGATGGGCGGCTGGATCGGTATCGGTCTGGGAGCTGCCGCGGCGCTGTGCCCACTGCCGCACCACGAGGGCGCGGCCGTTGCCGTGGAGCACACTGCGGCCGGGGAGCGTCTGGTGGTGTGTGCCCCGGATGTATGGGTCGAGCTCAGTCACCGCCATCCCCAGCCCCCTCCACCGCCGCAGTCCACACCCCCGCCACAGTCCACACCCCCGCCGCCGGGGCCGCCGGCGCCGTCCAAGCCCGCTCCGGTGCCACACCTCGCGCCTGCGCCCCGGCCGCCGGTGCCCCCGCTCGTGCAGCGGACGGACATCGCAGCCGCCGCGCCCCAACCCCCGGCACCGTCCGCGCCGCCGACCGGCCCGCCGCCTGCCCCTGCCCCCGCCCCGGCCCCCGTCGCGGAGCGGCCCAAGACGGCGGCGACAAAGGCCTTTGGGTGGGTGCCCCGCCCGCACTACACCGGCGGTCCCTCACGCCCGGTACCGGCCGGCATGCCGACCACCATGACCACGCTCGTCATCACCCTGCCGGGCATCCTGGCCGCGGCCGCCCTGCGACCCCGCTCCCGCCGCGGCTGACCGCCACGAGGCGGCCCGCGTCCGGGCAAACTGCACAACCCCACACCGCTCTCCCCCTCCCGCCCGCTCCCCCGCCCGCTCCCTCGCCCGCTCATCCGTCCTGGAGTTGTGCTGTGCCGGAATGGCTCGTCTACACCCTGGCCTCGATCCTGGTCTGCGTCCTTGTCATCACCGCCACCCTCATGCGCCACCGCCGCGTGGACGCCGACGAGGACACCTCCCAGACCCCGGACGTGCTCGAATACATGGTCATGATGGTCGGCGTCGTCTACGCCATCGTGCTCGGCCTGGCCATCGCCGGCGTCTGGGAGGCCCGCGGCGCCGCCGAGGACACCGTCCAGCGCGAAGCCCAGGCCCTCTACGAAGTCGACCAGCGCCTTAGCGTCTACCCGGCCGCCTTCCGCCATCAGGTCAAAGACCACATCGACGCCTACGCCCGGCACGCCGTCACCACCGAATGGCCCGCCCTCAAGGACGACACCCCCCTCGACACCACCGGCGCCGACCTGCTGGCCCGCATCCGCGGCGACATCGCCCACCACACCCCGGCCAACGAGCTCCAGGCCCAGGCCTACCAGCCCCTCCTGGACCAGGTAGCAGCCGCCGACGACGCCCGCCACCAACGCCTGGACAGCGCCGGCACCACCCTGCCCGGCGCCCTGTGGTTCGGCCTCATCGCCGGCGCCGTCATCACCCTCGCACTCCTCTACACCCTGCAGATCCGCCGCTCCGCCCGCGAACTCATCCTGGCCACCACCTTCAGCGCCCTCATCGTCTTCCTGCTCTTCCTCGTCTGGAGCTTCGACGCACCCCTGGGCCACTCCGGCACCGACACCGCCCAGCCCCTCAGCGACCTGATCACCACCACCTGACCCACGATCCCACCCGCCAGCAACCACCACGTGCAACAAGGCACTCCGCCAACAGGCCCGCCCGCCGTGCCCGGCCCAACTACGGCTGCCGGCAGAGCCCGCACAGCCGTCCACGCCGCTCAGACGGCGTGCGCACCCCTCGCACACACCGCCGGCCCGGCCCGCAGACACAGCAACCACGCCAAGGTGACAGCTGCGGGACCAGGCCCCGACCGCTGCCCCCCGGGCGGCGGTCTCACGGCAACCGGCGTGTCGCTCCTCCTGGAGCTGTTTGAGCGCAGCCAGCAGCGACCTGCGTGAGACAGCCACGTCGGACGCCCGTGGGGCGGCGCCTCTACGGTGACTGCGCACGTGATGGGGCAACCGTCAGCGAGTGGGGCTCTCCTGGGAGGGCCGCGACGAGCGGGACCGTGCCAGCAAGCCCTGCTCGAACTGGCCTGCAGCCTCATATGCCTTCGCCGCCTCCGGACCTCATTGTGGAACCATCAGTATGTCCGGTCGGTCCCCAGGGTTTGGCGTGCGGCGCTGACCAGCGCGTCCCATGCTTCTGTGTATCGGTCCCCGGCCTCGATGATGATGAGGGTCTGGTCCTCATCAGGCAGGTAGGCAAGCAAATGGCGCTGCTCGAAGGTCAGTTCGCGGACCGCTTCCAAGGTCCTCGCGGCTTCAGTACGCCACCGCGCGAGGTCCTCCAGTGTCGTGTCGTCGACCGGATGCGGCGCGGACGGCGTCGTCACGGCGAGGTGTGCTCGACCGGCTGGTGAGTCGCGGCCCTGCGCGGCGGCGAGGTCGCGCAGGACTGTATGGGCGTAGATGAGATCCCTGCCCCTGATGGATTGCTCGACGTGCGAGAACGTTCTGCCCTTCAGATCCAAGATCAGGGGGCGCATCTCGGCCGGTGCGCCGAGCTCGGCCTCGGCGTACGCGTAGAGGAGGGCATGCCGCCGCTCCTCGACGTCGGCTTCAACAGCCGGTCCGTCCGCGGTGATCAGACTTCCAGCGACTCGGACATCCGCGCTCAGTGCGTAGAGCCGATTCGCGCTCTCGTGGAGGGCGGCGGCTGCGCGGAGGTATTCGGCGAGGATCGCCCAACGGCGTTCGACCATTGCTTGACGCGCCGCGGCGGTTGCGGTGGTGGTCGCTGCGTCGCGTGCAGCCTGGGCTTGGTCGTGTCCGACGCGGGCTTGGATACGGGCGCCGAACACCGTGCCGGCGAAGGTCCCGACGATGGTGCCGCCCACACCGATCGCACCGATCAGCGCGACAGTTATGTCGATGTCCACGCGATCAACCTCTCACGTGCACAGCGGGGTTGACCACGGCCTCTGAGGTCCTCGTCACCGCGACCTGCTCGGTCAATCTACGCCCGGGCGACAGATCCTCCCACGGTCCCCGGCGGCGGACCGGTCGTCAGCCAGGCCTCGCTGCAGGCAGACTGGCGGCATCCGACGCCCGCACCGCCAGCCTCGCCGCCCACACCGTCTTGCAGCCCGCCTCAGCCTGGAGACCAGTTCTTACGCAGAGCTCCTCGGTCACCGGCACTCGCAAGGCCAACGCGGTTACCGGGCCGGAGTATCTCATCATCTTGGCGGGAAACCTCCGGGTATGGGGGAGGCTGCAGTGACCGGACACGAGGGCCCGTTAGCCGAGTTCGTCGCCCTTCGACAGGAGATCGCGCGCCGCAGTACCGCTGCTCATACCCTGATGGCACTTCACCTCACCACAGCTGCCGTTATTTTCAGCTTCGCTGCTGCCTCGCCAAGCAGAGCCGGACTGCTGGTGATCATCCCGTTCAGTTCGTACCTCATCAGCACCAGGTACACCGATGAGCTGCACTTCGCCTTTCTCGCAGCGCAATACATCAGCACTGACCTCGCACCACGAGTCCCTGGGGGGCTGGGCTGGGAACCCTGGCTGCATGCCCACGCCGACCAGAGCCGCACCCAGCGAGCCATACGAAAACCCGCTCTGTGGCTAGTAGGACTCCGTTACGTCTTCCGGATGCCCCTGATCAGGAGCATGTTGGATGGGTGGACGCGCATGAAGTGAACCGTGTTCGGGCGACGTTGGCGCTGTTCGTGGCAGATGTGTTCGCCTCGGTGCCGCGTAAGGACCAGCGGGCCAAGGGTGACTGTTATCTGCGGGGCCTGATGCTGGATGGCCTTCGTAAGTCGATCCAGGCGATGGCGTCGCGGCTGCCGGACGGCAACGAGCAGAACCTGCAGCAGTTCGTGAACCAGTCGACGTGGGATCCGGTGCCGGTGCAGCGGCGGATCAATGAACGTCTGTTGCCCCTGGTCAACCCGGCGGCGTGGGTGATCGACGATGTGTCGGTGCCCAAGGACGGCCGGATGTCGGTCGCGACGGCTCCGCAGTACTGCGGAGCCCTGGGCAAACGCGCCAACTGCCAGGTCGCCGTCAGCGTCCACGCGGCAAGCGACACCGCCTCCTGCCCGCTGCAATGGCAGCTGTTCCTTCCCCAGGAGTGGGCCCGGGACAGCGACCGTCGGGCCAAGACCCTCGTCCCGCCCGAGGTCACACACCGGGAGAAGTGGCGTCTGGCACTGGACATGCTCGACACCCTCGCCGACTGGGGCATGACACCGCCGGCAGTGATGGCCGATGCCGCCTACGGCACCAACGCACACCTGCGGGCCGCACTCGACGACCGGCAACTCGCCTACGTGCTTGCCATCCGCGCCGATGTGACGGTCCACCCGTTCGATGCCAAACCTCAAGCCCCGGCTCGCAAGGGGACGGTCGGCTGCTGGCCCCAGCCCCGCTACCGGGGCCCCGCACCCTCAGTGGCGGCCCTCGCCGCAAGACTCGAGCCAGCGTCGTTCACCACGCTCACCTGGCGGCATGGCTCGCGAGGGGAGCTACGTTCCCGCTTCGCGGCTGTCCGTGTCCGGCCAGCCGGTAAAGCTGTCGAGCGTCCGATCAAAGCCGCTGCCTCTGCCGATCAGGGCTGGTGGGACGGGGTCCTGCCCGACTGCTGGTTACTGGTCGAATGGCCCGAAGACGCCGAAGCACCCACCGAATACTGGCTGTCGAACCTGGCGACGGAAACCCCGATGGCCGATCTGGTGCGGCTGGCCAAGGTCCGCTGGCGCATCGAACACGACTACCGCGAACTCAAGCACGGTCTGGGCCTGGACCACTTCGAAGGCCGATCCTGGCCCGGTTGGCACCACCACGTCACCCTCGTGACCGCCGCCCATGCCTTTCTCACCGAACGACGCCTGTCCCCAAAAGCGCCCGGGCCGGACTCACCCTCTACCAAATCCTCGACGCCCTTCAGAACACCCTGAGGTGTTGGACCGGCATCTGCACCACCTGCCATCAGCCCCTGGCCACGCGAACACCAAGACCGAGACAGAGACAGACATAACGGAGTCCTATTAGGAGAGGCGTATATGCCATCGATCGAGGCCTTGCTCCACCGACGCACCGACTTATCCGCCTTCGTAGTTCACTTCACTCGCGCCACTGCACGCGCCACCGCCAGCGACAACTTGAAGGCGATCTTGGAAGATCGCGCGATCGAGGCTCGCAACGTCTTCGGCATGGCAATCGACCTGCATGGATGATGTGCGAGAAGATTCCTAACCGCACCATGAGGTCCAGCGGTTATAGCCTGGCGTTCACCCGCACTTTCGCGCGACGCATGGGCGCCCAACCCCGTGTGGTACCTCGACATAACACGCGGCTACAACTGGCTGACCCTTGTGCAACACCCTTTAGGGGGCGCCTCACCCTCGGGGTGCTGCTCGCCCTGATCGGCGCGCTGCTCGCCTCCGTCTGGCCCCGCCCGCAGGGCGCCCCGCGGCCTTAACGAGCTGATGCTCAGCGGACGTTGACGGACCTGAGCAGTTCCTTGACGTCCGGGTCGTCCAGGGAGTCGAGCAGGCTCTTCCACAGGTCCAGATTGGCGGTCGCCCACGGCAGGTAGCGGTCGCGCGCGTCCGGGTCGTAGAAGTAGATGCCCTCCTCGACCAGCGGCGCCTGCTCGTCGACGATCTTGCGGGCCAACTGCCCCAGGCTGATGTCGTTCTCCGCGAGATAGCGGTGGGAGAGGACGACGGGGGTGATGGGTACGGCCTTGAAGAGCGTGTCGGCGTCGCTGAGCGCCGCTCCCTCGGGGGAGATCTCGCAGGTGCGCGACGCGGTGTGGGACTCGGTGATGACGGCTTCGATGCGGTCGATCTCCGCATGGGTGAATCCGCTGCGGCGCAGCTGGTCCGCGCGGAGCGATTCGCCCGCGGAGGGCTCGGAGTTCTTGCGCACCAGGTAGTTGAGGTCGTGCACGAGGGCGGCGGCCGCCACGATCTCGGTGTCGGAGCCGTTGCGCCGCGCGAACTCCACCCCTTTGGCGGTGACGAAGGCGATGTGGTGCCAACCGTGGAAAGGGAGGCGGTCGTCGTGCTCTGCGCAGAGCTTGCGGACGATGCCGCGCAGCGTGGCCACACGCCCAGTCTCGAAGTCCTTTGCGGTCACTGGCTCTTCCTCTCGTGGGGGTGGCCCAGTACCGAACGCAAGGCGCGCCAACGGGCTTCCACAGGATAGTGATGACGCAGCGTGCCGGTGCGTGCGTCGAGCGATGTGTCGGATGGCGTGCTGAGCGAGGTGCTGTACGCGCGCGTCGGGCGCTGCTGCGCGATCAGGGTCACGGTGCCCTCGCGGGCGCGGGTGACGTTGTGCCAGTCGTCGGGGGTCAGGGTGTAGGTGGCGCCGGGCGCCAGGAACTCCGGGCGGACTTCGGTGACGCGCGCCCGGTCCCGGCCCGCGGGTTCGACCAGGAAGCGCGTGTGCAGATAGCCGCCGGTGAGGATCAGCGAGGTGAAGCCGTAGCGGTGGTTGTGCGGAGCTTCCACGTAGGCGGCGTCTAACAGGTCGGGCGGCTTGTACTCGTGCAGCCAGAGGGTGAGCCCGGAGGAGGGGCCACGGTAGAGATTCCATTTGAAGTGGGTGGGCGTCTCGCGGGAGTTGACGAGCATGCTTTCGAACGCGGTCCTGGGTAATCGGTTCAGGCTGCGGCGCAGCGCCTCCAGGCGGCCGTGGAACCCGGCGAGGGCGGCGCGGACGTGCTCGCCGTCGTCGTCGGGACCCGCCAGCCGTTCGAGGGACCGGGCCAGCTCGTACACCTCGGGGAGGGCCTGCGTCATCGCTATGCGTGCTCCTTCGCGTACCCGACGGACCTCAGCCGCTCGCCGTCATCATCTGCGGCGCGGTGTCCCGCAGGAACTCCTCGTACCGGTCACGGAATTCCAGGAACGCGGCATGGCTGAGCTGGACGCCGAGCTGCTGGAGGAAGGCGCAGTATTCGAACTCCGAGAGGTTTTTGGGGACTTCGAACTTGATCGCGTACGGCGATGCGAGCAGCCGACTACATTCCCGCTGATTCGTCTGGTACAGAAGTGAACCCTTGTTGAAGCGCAGCCCGAGGGGGAAAGGGAAGGTCTCGTTCTCCGTGTCGGTGAAAAGGGCCAGATAGATGTCGTCGTCGAAGATCTCGACGCGGTCCAGGTTCGGGTCGGCCGTCAGACATATCTCGCAGCGGTCGAAGCGCACGCGGGTCAAATAGGCGCCGACCAGGGTGAGGTGCACTCCGTCGACGAGGGCCTGGCGCGCCTGTTCGAAAGTCAGGCCGTCGCGGTAGGCCATCTCGCGCCGTGCCCGGCTGTCCATGGCCGCGGGCCGCGTGGGGTCCGCGATGATGAGCCGGACGTCCCTGGGGATGGTGTTCAGGGAGGCGAGGCGGCAGATCGCGTACTTCCCGGTGAGGCCGCGGAACGTGTACTGCGTGGAAGAGCGCATGCTCAGGTTGACGTCGCGGTTGAACCGGACGTCCGGTGTTTGGCTTGCCGGGTACTGCGTGGTCGGTACGTACTGCTCCTGCATGGACCGGTAGGTGCGGGTCAGCTCCTCACCCGCCTTCGCTATCTCCGCGATCACGGCGTCCTTGACGGTGGTCCCGAGGAACCGCTCGTACTGCCGCGTGGTGAGGGCGACTTGGGCGAAGGCGAATATCGCCGCGCCGAGAACACCGGTTGCGAGGGCAATCCAGAATTCCTCGGTCCGCCCCGTGCTGCGCACGGACAGGGCATACATTCCGGCCGCGGCCAGACTCATGACGAGCAGCAGGACGCCCGTACGGTTGAAATACAACTCACGCAACAGCAGGCCCACTTGGCGGGCGTGATCACCGCGCGTGTCCCCGTTTCCACCTGACATGGCAGACCCCCCTCGGCGGATGGGGCATCCGCACTCTTGCAGGCTAACGGCTGGATTGCCCCGGCGGCAGGGTCAGTTCCGGAACGTGCGCATTTATTCGGGAGGAGATCCTTTACTCACGATGTGACGCAGGACATGTCGGGCGCCCACGGTCTAAATGCTCAGACCGAAAAGGGGGGCGCCCCTCGCACCGAAGGGCGGCACGTCCGCAACGGCGATGTCGGGGCGCGGAGCTGGTAGCGGATACGTATTCAAACCCTGCGGTATACGCCGGAGTCCGTCGTTCTTCAGCGGCAGCTAGGTGACGTAGCGAAGATGCGCAGGCGTTCACCCCGTCACCCTTCGCTGGCGCCGAAGGGTGGAGACAGGGTGTACCGCCCGCGACTAGCCCCCTCCACGGGCGGTGCTGCCCGCCCATGGGCGCCGGTGCCGCGGGAATACACCGGTACCCATGGTGTCGGCGTGGCCATAGAAACGAACGTGTGAACGATCATCTTCCGCTTACTCGCCTCGACCTGCTGTGCCTCCTGGAACGTGTCCTGGAGCGGGCGACGAGATCTGGTCCAGGGGTAGCGGGGTGGCTCCGGCCACCGACGGCGTTGACCCGGACTACTGATCTGTTCGGGATGTTGTCGGGGTGGGTGACGGGTGATGATCCCTGCGGTAGGCCGGTGGTATGCGCTACGCACAGGGCGGCGGGCTGACCGCCGAGCGACGGAGCTTGAGGGAACAGATCCGGTTCGAGGCCGGCAAGCGGTTCGCACAGGGTGAGAAGAACGTGGCGATCGCGAAACAACTGCGGGTGAGTGAGCGGTCGGTGGAGCGATGGAGGCGGGCCTGGCGCCAGGGCGGCACCGCCGCGCTGGCCTCCGCCGGGCCGCCGAAACTGCCCAAGCTGAGCGACGGACGCTTCGCCGAGCTGGAACAGGAACTGGCCCGGGGGCCGGCCGTGCACGGCTGGGAAGACCAGCGCTGGACCCTGGCCCGCATCCGGGCACTGATCTTGTGGAAGTTCGCCGTGGAGGTCTCGCCGGCGGCGGTATGGCGGTTGTTGCACCGGCACGGCTGGTCCTGGCAGTCGCCTGCCCGCCGGGCCGTGGAACGCGACGAGCACGCGGTTCAGTTGTGGAAGAAGGGCGTGTGGCCGCAGGCGGAATGACTGCGGCGGCGCTGGGCGCCTTCATCGTCTTCGAGGATGAGGCCGGGTTCGGGATGACCCCGCCACGGGCCCGCACCTGGGGGCGGCGCGGGCAGACGCCGGTGGTGCGCGCGGTTGAAGTGGACCGTGCCGCCGCAGAACTGCGCGCCGGAGAAGTCGACCGTGCCGCCGCAGAACACCACGCCGCTGAAGTCGCCGCCGTCGAAGACGACGCCGGTGAAGTCCAGGTCGTGGCCGCGCCAGGAGTGCGGATGCTCGGTCGGCAGCCGCAGGTGGTCGCGGATGAGGCGGATGACGGTGTGCCGGACCCGTTGTCCGGCCAAGAAGGCATGCCGGGCAGGAACGTCGTGCGGCGGGAGGTCGGTCTCGGCGGTGTAGGGCAGGCCGAGATACGCGCACAGCACGTCGAGGCACGTCTGGCGCAGGCCCCGGGTAGGGGCGTCGTCAGCGAGCCCGGCCAACGCATACACCCCGCCCAGACGCACCGCCGCGGTCTCATCACCGAGCTGGGAGACCGCAGTGGTGAACCGCTCGGTGTGCAGCCGGGTCGCCTCGCGCAACGCGCCGTCCTCATCCACTCGCTGGCGACGGTAGGCCACCACCAGGGCGACCAACGCACCGGCTCCGGCCACCACACCGAACGACAGCTTCATAAGATCGAAGAGCGTCGAGGCGTCGAGGCGCCGCTCGGTCTTCAGGCCGCGGGCGCCGCGCAGGTCCCACCCGGCCAAGAACACCCCGGCGGCGACCACGACCGCAGCAACGAAGGATAAGGACAACGCGATACCAACGGGCCACAGGCGCAGACCGCGCCGCTCCCGGCTGCGTATCAGGTTGGGGGAGCACACCCCGCAGGATCACCCATGACCACCACCGGTCGCAGCCCCTCCGTGGCTTCTCCTCACCTATGCGGCGATTCCGGCTGCCAGTGTGAGGTCTCAGGCGATGCTTGACCGTTCGTGCTCTGGACATCGTTGACACGTTCGGCTGAACGGCCGCCATCTCCCAACTGCCAGTGCGGCAGGGGTGCCTCCGTCAGAGTCGTGGATGTACAGCAGTCGGCCGAGTACCGCTACCGGGCTGTCCGCGAAGTGCTCGGCGGTTCTCCGATCGGTGAGGTCATGGCCCGGTACGGCACCTACAGCCGGCGGCGGCGGTTCGAGCAGGAGGGCATGCCCAGTCTGCTGGACCGCTCGCAGTGTCCGGCGGCATTTTGACCACCGGACACCGCGCTTTAGCTCCAACTCGTATACAGCTAAGGGCGTTTGGCGCCGCCCAGTAACGCGTGGCGGACAGCATCGTGCCAGTCCCGAGCGCCTTCCACGCCGCGTTGATGCATGCCTGTCTCACCCTCCAAAAGCGTGAGCACGGGTCCGGGACGCCCTCTTGACGCAGTGGGGCAATGACAGAGGCAAGGCCCAACCGCCTGACCTGGAACCGCCTACCTGCTCGCACACTGGAGCGAATCCGACTCCCCCCGACGCCGAGTTCGTTCCTTCACCCCTGCCCCGATTTCGCTTGCTTCGCTTTGAACCGCGATGTCACCATCCGGCAGCAGCTGCTCTCGGGCGGCAAGCCCCCTGAGTGCTCGGCTCCAACCACAAACTGGACAGGGATAACGTGCGGCCCCGTTGGCGCGAGGCGCACCACGGATGCTGGTACCGCCCAGAGGGCGGTACCAGCATCCGTGTGTCAGACAGATCCGTACAGACACCCAGCAGTGCCGTGGCCGCCAGGCGGCGGCATACCGGGCGTTTTGCAGGGGGAGTCCGATCCGGCTGCTGCCGGTGGCCCGGTCTCAGATCCGCCAGGAGCGGATGCGGTCTGCTGCGTCATACGTGTCGGCGCGGCCCGCGTCGATATCCCGCGCGAGATCGATAAGGGCGCCGTACGGAGGATCGAGGGTCTCGCCTGCGGCGCTCATATAGGCGGTGGCGATGCCCGCGCCGAACAGGGCGTTGCGGGCCGGGAGCGGATGCAGCCGCAGGATGGCGTACATCAGGGCTGCAGCCCGCCACGCGCTGTCGACGACGGTGCCGACCTGCGGGGTGTTGACGCGGTGCTTGGCGACGGCGGCCACCAGGTTGGAGAAGTCGTGGATCTCCGGCTGTTTGGGCAGTACCTCGGCCTGGCGTTCCAGCAGCCAGCGGATGTCGATCGACAGGTCCATCTCAGGCGGCTCGCGTGGCGTCGGTGCGGGCGGGTGCGTCGTCGGGGAACGCCGCATCGAAGGCGTCCGCGTTCTCGGTGATGAAGGCGCGGAAGACGTCGGCAGCGTCCTCGAGGCGAGGGTCCCGGACGGCGTTGCGGGCGGCCTCGGTGATGAGTGAGGTCACCGACGTGCCTTCCGTCTCGGCGCGCGCCTGAAGCTGCGCGTGGAGCTCTTCGGGGACCCGGATCGTCACTGACTTCGACATACTCCGACCGTACAGCAAAGCGTACAGCACGGGGGTGGTTCTCTGAGGAAGGCCCTTGGCGCGGGACGGTCGGCCCCCTCACACTCCGTGCGACTGGCGCCGACACGGCCTGGCCGGGGAGGTTTGCGGAGGCGCACGATGGTCCGGCTTTTCGAGGCAGGTTCACACTGCCCGTGGACTCCGCGATGCCAGAGCCGGCAGCATCCAAGAGCGCCCTGGCCCTCCCCAATAGCGTGGGGGGATGTTCCGTACTCGGCTGCCTGGTTGATGGAAACCAGATCGTCCTCCCTACCGGCGTGGGGTGATCCGACCAACGGCTTCCTGGTCGATCTCTGGATCAAGTCCTCCCCAACAAGGGGGGAGGGTGGTCGCGGTACGCCGCCGCACTCCGTCGCCCGCGGCCTCCAGGCGGACGGAGTGCCCAGCCAGGGCCGCGGCCAGGGCGCGCAGGCCCGCCTGGGCGGCCGTCGTTGCGAGGCAGGAGGGCGGCCCCCACCCGTAGCCGAGGTGACGGTTCGGGAGCGGTCGAGCACCAGGTCGTCCGGCCACTCGAAGGCGGCCGGGTCGCGGTGGGCCGCCGCGAGCAAGGCGACGACCCTCTGCCCCGCCTCGATGTCGATGCCGCCGATCCGGCAGGCCCGCACGGCGATGCGCGTGGTGCCCTGCACAGGCCCGTCGCATTCACGTTCCTACAACACCCTCAACACCCTGAAGTCGTATCGGTGGGTGGCCAACTGGTGGCCTGAGCAGCACCGATGCTCTGCAATGGCGTCCAGTACCCGCCAGATTCTGGCTGCGGTCTCTGCCGACAAGGAACGCTGGGCGGCGATCAGGAATCTGAGGGTCTGGCTCGTCAGACCCGGGCCGCAGGCGTCTGAGCGGTGGGCCGGGGTAGATGAGCGAGCGGTGCGCCCGTCGGCGCGGCCGCAACCCGGGAGAGGACACGATCAGCGTGAGCGATGCCGAGCACCCAAAGCAGACCCCCGACGGAGCGGCCGAACTCCTGGTGCGCTGTCTGGAGAACGAGGGCGTCGAGGTGGTGTTCGGTGTGCCCGGCGAGGAGAACATCCGTTTCACCAATGCCCTGGCCCGTTCGGAGAAGATCCGCTACGTCCTTGTCCGGCACGAGCAGGCCGCGTCGTTCATGGCGGAGATGTACGGCCGGCTCACCGGCTCGGCGGGTGTGATGTCGGCGACGCTGGGGCCCGGTGCGATCAATCTGATGCTGGGCGTCGCCGACGCGATGACGAACAGCACGCCCGTCGTGGCGATCTCCGCGCAGGTGGGCAAGGAGCGCAATTACAAGGAGTCCCACCAGTTCGTGGACCTGGTGAGCATGTTCGCCCCTATCACGAAGTGGTCGGCGGGCGTCCCGGCCGCCGGGGCCATTCCGGAGATGGTGCGGCGTGCGTTCAAGACCGCGGAGTCCGAGCGGCCCGGCGCGGTCTACCTCGCGGTGCCCGAGGATGTCGACGAGGCGGCGGACGGCGCGGGTCTGCGTCCGTTGCGCCGGGATGTCGTGCAGCCCGAGGCGCCGTCCCCCAAGCAGATCGAGCGGGCGGCTGCGCTGTTGCGTCAGGCCCGCCGGCCGGTGATCCTGGCCGGGCACGGCGCGGCGCGCGGCGGCGCCGAAAAGTCGCTGGCGGCGTTCGCTGGCGCACTGGATGTGTCGGCGGCGACCACCTTCCACGGCAAGGGCGTGATTGCCGATGACCATCCGTGTGCGACCGGCACGTTCGGTTTCATGCGGCGCGACTACACCAACTTCGGGTTCGAACAGGCCGATGTCGTCATCGCCGTCGGCTACGAGCTGCAGGAGTTCGACCCGTCCCGGATCAACCCCGGCGGTGACAAGAAGATCGTCCACATTCACCGCTTCCCGGCTCAGGTGGACGACAGCTACGCGGTCGATGTCGGCATCATCGGCGACATCGCCGCCTCCCTCGACGCGCTGGCCACCGCACTGGAGGGCCTGCGGTGGAGTATCGACGACAAGGACACCGCGGCCACCCGCGCGCTGCTGGCCAAGGAACTTGAGCAGGGCGCCGCGGATGAGCGCTACCCGCTGGCCCCGCAGCGCGTCATCGCCGACACCCGCGCCGCGCTCGGCCGCGACGACATCGTGCTGGTCGACACCGGCGCGCTGAAGATGTGGATGGCCCGGCTCTACCCGACCTATGCGCCGAACACCTGCCTGATCTCCAACGGCTTGTCCACCATGGGCTTCGCGCTGCCCGGCGCGCTCGCGGTGCAGCTCGCCAGGCCGCAGACCAAGGTGCTGGCGGCGGTCGGCGACGGCTCGTTCCTCATGCACTCCCAGGAGATCGAGACGGCTGTCCGCGAGAACATTGCGCTGACCGTGCTGATCTGGCAGGACAACGGCTACGGGCTCATCAAGTGGAAGATGGATTTGGAGGCCGGGGAGAGCTCCAACACCGACTTCACCAACCCGGACATCGTTAAGTACGCCTCCAGCTTCGGCGCGAAGGGCTACCACATCGAGACCGCCGGGGAGCTGCTGCCGACGCTGCGTGAGGCCTTGGCGGACCCGGGCGTGTCGATCATCAACTGCCCGGTGGACTACGCCGAGAACATGAACCTCATCGAGCACCTGGGGCACCTCGACTCGGCGCTCTGACCCGCCCGCCCGCGCGGCGCGGCCCCACCCCCCGTACGGGCCGCGCCGCGCGGGGCCGCTGTCACGCCTCGCGCGCAGCATCCCGCCCCCAGGACCGCCCCCAAGACCGCCCCGAGGACCGCCCCGGACAGGACTGCGCCCACTGGTGACGTCGCGTGCTGAGCAGGCGGCAGTGGTCTCTGCGCAGACCCGACGCGGGGGCAAAGACCGGGCTCAGGCAGTGAGCAGGTGGGTGATCTCATCGGCGAGCTGGGGGCTAAGCGAGCCCCAGCCGTCCTGGTAGCCGTACACGCTGGCCAGGGTGCGGGCGTCGTAGTCGCCGTTGAGGATGTCGATGTCGGCGGGGGTGATGAGCGCGGGATGGGCCACGCCGACGGCGCCCGCAACCCTCAGCAACTCCCCGCGCAGGGTGCGCAGGTAGCCCGCGGCCCGCATCGCCTTCGAGGGTGCGTCGATACCACGCGTCAGCCACGGGTTCTGGGTGGCGACGCCGGTGGGGCATGCATCGGTATGGCACTTCTGCGCCTGGATGCAGCCGATGGACAACATCGCCTCACGGCCCACATTGACCATGTCGACGCCCAGCGCGAACGCGACCACGGCGTTCTCGGGCAGGCCCAGCTTGCCCGAGCCGATGAAAGTGACGTCGTCGCTCAGCCCGTGCTCGGCGAACACGCGGTAGACGCGGGCAAAGCCCATGCGAAACGGCAGGGACACCGAATCGGCGAAGATCAGGGGAGCAGCCCCGGTGCCGCCCTCGCCCCCATCCACGGTCACGAAGTCGACCCCTCGGTCACCTCGCTCCATCAAAGTGGCCAGTTCCTCCCAAAAGCCCATCTCCCCGACGGCGGACTTGATCCCGACGGGCAATCCGGTCTCCGCGGCGAGCAGTTCCACGAAGTCAAGCATCGAGTCCACGTCGTTGAACGCGGTGTGCCGCGAGGGCGACGCGCAGTCCTGGCCCGCGGGAATACCGCGGATCGCCGCGATCTCCTCGGTCACCTTCGCACCCGGCAGCAAGCCGCCCAGCCCCGGCTTCGCACCCTGCGAGAGCTTGATCTCGATCGCCTTCACCGGCCCGCTCGCGACCACCGCCTTGAGGTCATCGAGGTTGAACCTCCCGTCCTCATCACGGCAGCCGAAGTACGACGTACCGATCTGCAGGACCAGTTCCCCACCATTGAGATGGTAAGGCGACAGACCGCCCTCACCGGTGTTGTGCATCGCCCCGGCCAGCGCCGCCCCCTTGTTCAAGGCCGTCACGGCCGCACCGGACAGCGAACCGAAACTCATCGCCGAAACGTTGACGACACTCGCCGGACGAAACGCCTTCACACGGCCCCGCGGCCCGCCCAGCACCTTCGCCGAAGGCAACATCGCCTGCACATCACGCAGATCGGGCAGAGCGGGCAGCCGAGAGGCGAACGTACGCTGCTTCACATACGCATGACCCTGCCCATGCTCGACATCATTGTCGGTACCGAACCCGAAATAATTGTTCTCCTCCTTCGCCGACGCATAAATCCAACGGCGCTGATCACGACTGAAAGGCCGCTCCTCATCGTTGGACGTCACCACGTACTGCCGCAGCTCCGGACCGATCCTCTCCAGCACATACCTGGCATGCCCCAGCACGGGAAAGTTCCTCAGCAGTGCGTGCTTCTTCTGCACGAGGTCGCGGGCGGCCACCAGCGCCAACGCCGCGGCGGCTGACGCGCCAATGTTCCGAGCACGCATAAAAGACGTTCCTCTCCTCGACAGACCGAACCCCACCACGACCGGCTACCCCACGCCGGCGAAATGCCACGGCAGGGCGGCACAGACTCTCCTCGTGCGCGCAGCCGGGGAAAGCGGGCGCAAGAGGAGAGGCCATGGCCGAGGCCGAGGCTGGAGACCTTCTTGCAGGCGGCATCCCAGCACACCGCCAGTAGGTAGTCGCCCCCTTACCGGCGACCACGGACACGCTCCGCCTGCCGACGGATTCACTCAAGCCGACTACCCCACGGTGCTGGGAGGGGCCCGGGCCCCTGATCCAGATCGAGTGGCAGTCCCCCACACAGCAGGCGCCCCGGGCACCACCCGTCCTACCGGTGATGCCCTTGAGCCGCAGCACCTCGTTGTACCGGCAGCCCGGCCGGAAGGAATCCCCCCGGTAACCGGCTACGAGGACCGGAACTTCGGCTCCGACGACGAAGCGGGCCGTGATGCAGCCACGCCAACAACCGGGGAGCGCCGAAGTAGCGGTATACCCCTTCGACCACATCCACGGTGTGGAGGTTCCGGCGAGTTCCGTGCCGGGGGCCGAGCGGGGCGGGCCGCCTACCGACTAGCATCGCCGCGTTCGTGCCACCCACCGGCCCGGGCATCGCGGCACGGCCCACAGGAGAGCTGACACGGCATGAGAACCAAGAACGCAGCGGCATGGGCGGGAGCAGTGCTGATGCTCGGCGCAGCCCTCGGCGGCTGCGCCGGGCCATCGGACAACAAACCCTCCGCCAGCACGCAGCACACCAAGTCCCCCCGCAATGCGGAGGACAAGCCGGATTCACGGGTCGTCGAGGGCGACGAGGACCACACCGTCCTCGAACTGTCCGACGGCCGGCAGCTGTCCCTGCGCTTCACCCGCCGCGGCCTGGAGGCACAGCACCGCCACACCTTGGACGAGGCCTGGTCCGCCCCAAAAACGGTCTATGAAACCGGCACCCCACCGTGCCACGGCATCAGGGCAAAAGCGTACCGGGACACCGTATGGCTCGCGGCCGGCTTCGGCGCGTACTGCCGGGACGGCGAAGAACCACAGGAGGTGATCGCGGCCGTCGCCACCGGGGACCTGTCCTCCTGGACCACCGACCCGACCAAAAACACCACCACCTGGCCCAAGGCCCGCATCCGCGACGGCGGCACCCGAGTCGACTTCATCGATCCCAGCATGCTGCAAACCACCACACTGACCTGGCGCAAAGACTCCGGATTCGCCCAGGCGACCACCACGTACAAGCCCATCCACCCCTGGTTCGTGGGCCGATGGCAAGCCACCGACGGCAGCCAGCAGCTGACCCTCCACCAAGTCAAACCGGACAGGCGCGCACGCATGGTCATCGAATCCCGCACCGGCCCGCGATGCAAGGGCAGCGCCACTGTCTCCGGCATCGACCAGCACGACCTGTCCCTGAGCAACTTCACCCTCGAACAGGGCACCACAACCCTCAACTGCCCACCAAAGGAAACCAAATTCTCCTTCGACGTGAAATCCCCCGACGGCCCGCTACGCCTCCGCACGATCGGCAACCACCCCAAAACCATCCTCACCTACGAACGCGCGAACTGACCTACAACCGCGCATGAGAGGCGGCCACCTGGCCGGATCCCTACCGTGAGGGTGCCGGAGGCGACACTGATGAGGTCGTTGACCGGAAAGTTGGAGGCGCGAAAGGCGACGGCCCGGACCCGGATGGAGGCACTCGAAGCGGAGCTCGTCCGGCTGACTGCCCGTCTGGAGGGCGAGCAGGAGGCATGGTCGCGGCTGCGGATCACCCGGGAGACGGGGACAGAGGTGATCATGGATCTGGGCGGGTCCGGAGCGTTCCGTCACGCAGGAGCCGAAGGTGGCAAGCGGTCACCAGGGACACCGGACGAGCCGGGGTACAGGTGTGGTTGAAGCGGCCTGGTTGCCCGCGGGCAGAGCACGCGGCTGGCCGCACATGCCCAGGCGGCAGCCGGGCTGTCACCACCAGCAAAGAGTAACAGCCCCTCCCCCGGGGGGATCACCTGCTGCGGTCCTTCACCACAACCGCGTCCCGCTCCCGTGCGTCCCACTACTGAGCGCCGGCACAAGCCGGCCACCCCAGGGGGGGATGGGGACCCAGCCATGCACAAGCACACGATCATCCAGCACCTCACGCGGCTTCTTGGGCCCCCGCGTGATACACGACGCCAGCCGCCCGCCTTCGCCCGGCAACTGGCCGGGCTCTGGCTGTTCGCGCTCGCCCTGGGGGCCGGACTCACCGCGCTCGCCTTAGACGCAATGTTCGCTATGGCACTGCTGCTCCTGCTCTACGGCGACATCATCGACGCGGTACGCCACCGCTGGCCAGCCGCCCTGACCGCGGTAACAGTCCTGTGGGCGACCAGCCGGCTCACCAACACCCTCCTACCCGACTCCCTCAACGAAGCCTGGACACAGAACATCGCCTCCGCAGCCGGAATCACCCTCGGACTGGCCGTAAGCGCCACAATCACACACCTTCCCCAGCACCAGCCACACCAGCCCACTGAAGGAAGCGACTGAGGATTCGATAGTCAAGAATCCCGGCACAGGACAAGGCCCACCGACGGCGGCAACAAACCGGCCCGTGTATGCGGGTGAAGCACGGCCTGGTGCTTCCCGCCGCCCGGGACCGCGCAGCCACGGCCACATGACCCGAACCTGGTTACCCGCGAAGAACCTCCCGACATCACCACGCGCCAAACGCCCTCCACCGCACGCCCGCCCCTGTGCCCCCATTATGGCCCTCGTCTTGCCGGGTCATGCTCAGAGGGGGACGGTGAGCCATCTCGCTGCAGTCCGTCCTTGAGCATCTGCTGGTAGAGGCGTTGGACTTCGCTGTTGGGCTCGACTCCGAGCTCGGTGACCAATCGGCTGCGCAAGCTGGAGTACACCCTCTGTGCGGCCTGCGGACGTCCACTGCGATGCAGGGCGGTCATGAGAAGTCGGTGGAAGTCTTCGTGCAAGGGGTTCGCGGCAGTGAGCGCCCAGGCCCGGGCGGTGGCTTCCGCGTATTTGCCGAGTTTCACGGCTAGATCAAGCAGATCTTCTTCCAAGGACAGTCGCCATTCGTCGAGGAGGGCTCCTTGAGTCTTGGCGAAGGCGCCCGCTTCGTTGGTGAGAGGCCTGCCTTCAAACAGCGCCAAGGCTCTGTCCAACGTGCCGTGAGCCCCTTCGTAGCTTCTTGCCTGCTGTTCACGCCGGGCCTGCTTTTCCAGCGCCCGGGCACGTTGGAGGTCGCTGGACACGAGCTCCATGTTCAACGCGTAACCCCCGACAGTCGTCTGCAGGATGTTGCGGCTGGCCGCAGAGAGATCCGGGCTGTCGTGGACAGCGAAAGCCTTGCGCGCGTGGTACACGTACGTCCGGAGTACCACCAAGGGGTTCTGCGGTGGGTGATTCCCCCAAAGGTCCTCGATGAGTTGGTCGCTGCTGGCTTGGCCCTCGCGCAAAAGGACTCCCATCAGCACAGCTCGTTGTTTGGCAGCTGCAGGGGTCTTGTCCGCGCCATGCACCTGGACTCGGAGGGCGGCGGTCAGCACACGGAACTCGACCAGCCGCGCTGGGGTATCGCTGCGCACCGTCCCGGCGATCTTGGCAGCCGTTCGTCGCAAGTCTGCCGGCCTCACTTGCTCTACGAGACCTGTATCGACTACGTCGGTGGCGAGCTCGCGGACCTCTTCGGGCGCGGCGTCCGGACAGGCAGCAGTGATCATTTCGCGTATCACCTGCTCTGCCGGGACTCTTTGCGTCATGACCTCACCGTAGCCCTGCGTGCGCGATTCATCGGCTGCTGCCACAAGCCCAGCATTTATAGGCCTGGGCCAGCCCCATCGCCAGCGTGCGCGACAAGTTCTCTGTGTATCTCGCGGCTTCGTCAGGCTTCATGTCCTCGAGCTCCTTCACCCGGTCGGCGATGTGGCGCATGGTCTGCGTCCAGTGATCCTTGGCCAGGGACCAGTCGCCGCCGTGCGGCTTGGTCACATACTCCTCAACGAAGCGGCGCTCGTCCCCACCCGCGGCGTTGAGCTCGAGAAGGGATCTCATACCGCGCCACCGGCCGGCGGCTCACCAGGGCCGCCAGCCTCACTGCGCATGCGGTCGATGACCTCGGGCTCCGGCGTAGTGCGCCGGCTATCGATCTCACGGCTGACGAGATAGCCCGCCGCGCCTCCGACGAACGCAGGCACCAGCAGCCATCCGGTCAGCGACAACACAACTGCCAACCCTGGGTGGGCGGTATCGCTGGGAGACGTGATGCCGATCATGACCTCGTATGCGGTCGTCCAGCCCAGCACGAGGGCGCCCGCGACGTAGAGCGCGCCGAACCCGGCAACCCACCGGACAGCTCGAGTAAGCAACCAGTACTGGGCACGATTCAGCCGGGACAGCGATCGAAACCAATCACGCACCCTTTCGCGCCCAGTGTCAGGCGGGGCAGGAAGCGGAGGATCGGCCATGCACTCAAGTTACCGAATCACGCGCGCACTTGAACCCCAATCCCTCCCAGGACCGGCTCACCGCCTGTCCGGCGGTGCGGTGCAGTGTCTAGCCTCAACGGTCCTGTGCCAGTTTGTAGAGCTCGGCGAGAAGCCCGCCACGATCCATAAGCTCCTGCCAAGTGCCCTCTTCATGCACCCGGCCACCGTCGAGGACGATGATCCGGTCGGCAATCCGGGCGTTCTCAAGGTTGTGCGTCACGAAGACGGCGGCCCGGCCTTCGGCGAGCCCTTTGAACCGGCTGATCACTAGGTGCTCGGCTCGGGCGTCCATCGCGGAGGTCGGCTCGTCCAGCATCAGCATGGCCGCCTCCCTGTAGAAGGCTCTGGCGACCGCGATGCGCTGCCATTGGCCGCCGGACAGGTCGGTGCCACCCCAGTTGGAGCTCGCGACCAGGGTGTCCAGGCCGTAAGGGACTTGTCCGATGACGCTGTCCGCGCCGGCGGCCCGCGCGGCTGCCAGGAGCAAAGCGTCGTCCTGGGTGCGAGGTTGGCCGAGGTGGATGTTGTCGCGCAGGTTCATGGGCCAGCGGGTGTAGTCCTGCGGGACCAGGCCCACTCGGGGCCAGAGGCTGTGCGGATCGGCTTCGGCCAGGTCCACACCGTCCCACGTCACCTTGCCGCCGGTGTTTGCAACGCGCAGGCCGGTGAGCAGGGCGGAGAGGGTGGTCTTGCCCGAGCCGTTCTCTCCGACCAGCGCGATCAGTTCGCCGCGGCGCAGCGTGAGGCTGACTTTGTCGACGGCCGGGACGTCGGCGCCGGGGTAGGTGTAGGAGACGTTATCGGCGCGGATCTGTGCGGGTGCCCCTGTGGGAATCCTGGTGGTGCCGCGTTCGGCGCGTAGGGCTGTGGCGCTGCGCAGGAAGGACTGCCAGTCCTCCAGGTACAGGGAGGTGCGAAAGAGCCGAGCTGCGGCCATGACCAGGGAAGTCAGGGCGCCGGTGGAAGTGCGGACCGCGATGACCGCGGTGGCGGCGATGGCCAGCTCCATCCGCCCAGTGGCGGCCAGCCACCCGAGCGCGGCCCAGGTGGCTGCGAGCATCAGTCCGCTGAGGGTGGAGCCGAGCAGGGTGACGCGCAGGACGCGTGGGGCCGCGCGGCGGTGGGTGGCTTTGATTCGGTCGGTGATCTGCCGGTACCAGGTGGTCAAAAAGCCGGCCATGGTGGTGGCGCGGACCTCGGCGGCGGTGCGCTGGTTGGTGGAGTAGTAGCGCACCAGGTAGCGCAGGTGGTTGTCGGAGATGTTCTGGTAGTCGGCACGGTGTTGGATGCGGGCGGTGGTGATGGCGGCCGCGCCCTTGGGCACGACAGCCAGGACGAGCAGCGGCAGAAGCAGCGGGTGCAGGATCGTCAGGACGGAGGCCGCGGCGATGAGTTGGGCGAGGGCGGACATCAAAGCCTGGGCGTCGCCGATGAGGGTCTCTGTTGCCTCGGCGCCCTTGCCGGCGGCCTGGAGGCGGTCGGTGAAGCCGGGCCGTTCATATGCCTCCAGCTCCACCTGTGGGGTGGCGACCAGGATCTGCAGGTCGGCTTCGGTGGCGACTTCCGGGGCCAGGCGGGCGGCGGCGTAGACGGCGAGCGCGTCCGCCCCGGCCCGCACCCCGGTGGCGACGGCGACGACGATCAGCGAGCCGGTGGCAGCACTCACCCGGTCGGCGACCGGTCCGCCGGTCAAGAGGTGGTTCATCGCACCGGGCAGCGCGGCGAGCGCGACGGCTGAGGCGAGGGCGACGACGAGCTGGCACAGCGCGAGCCAGAGCACGGCGGGGCGGTCAACGGCCCAGCCCAGCCGTGTGGCGGCGCCGATCGTGCGTGGCAGGCGGGCGGCCATGGCCCACCAGGAGGCGTTCGCGATGTCCTCGAAGCGCGGGTCGCTCTGGTAGCCGACGTGCTGCGGGGAGCCGGAGGAATTCGGGGCGGGTGAGGACTGCGTCACCCGCCCCATCCTGGTGTGTCCACCTAAGACTCTGGGGCCCTTTGAGCCGAAGTCGCCCGTGTGATGGACAGGACGTCTACAGGGCCCGAAGGGCCAGTTCGACGGCGGTGATCAGGAACAGTCCCGTGCGATACGGGGCCGCTTCGGCCGGGCTCAGCGCGGCCCGCTCGACCGTCTCGGCGAGCACCGCGGCATCGAGATACCCCAGATCGATGAGGTGCAGGTCCTTGCCCCACCCGCGCAGCAGGCCGGTGGCGTACTCGTGCACCGCGCGGTTCATCAAGTGGCCGAAGTTCTCCCGCAGCGCCGGCGTCACCACCAACTCGGGCAGGCCTCGCGTGGCCAGGCGCTGGTGCAGGAGGAGCTTGTCCTTCTTCCACACCGTCGGCAGGCGCTGGCCGAAGCGGACCAGGTCGGCGTCGGTGAATGGGGCGAGGGTCCACAGGCCGCGGCGGGCGAGCAGTGGAGTGGCGACCTCCAGGGCGACCAGCGCGGTCTCCGGTGCCACGGTGGGCGGCGCGATGCCGGTATTGACCTCGCCGAGCAGGTCGCGGACGCGCTCGCCGCACCATTGCGGGGCCGACGGTGCCGGCCTGGTGCCGCCTTCGGGGGGGGGCGGGTGCAGGCGACCTCATCGCCCCCGAACCCGGATACCACCGTGGTGGTCCCACGGGCTCGCAGGGCCCGGGCGAGTGCGTCGGCGGCCTCCAGGTGCGGCTCGTCCAACGGGCTGATCGCCTCAGGGTGCGAGCGGCGCAGACCGGCCGGCAACAGTGGCGGATGTGCCGAGGCGGGCACGGTGACATCGGCGGCGAAGCCGAAGTGGCCGATCACCGTGCGGCGCCGGGCTACCTGCTGTCCTCCGGCGTCGCCGCCGATCAGCATGGCGCAGGGCGTGATCAGTTGGGGGTGGTTCAGGGCGAGGGAGATGGCGAGGTTGGTGGAGTCCATCCCGCCCGACAGCTGCGCTGCAGTGCGGCCAGGGGCGAGGGGGCGGCGGGCAAGGACATGGTCGACGACCGACTCGAAAGCATCCACCAGCGCCGCGCCGTCAGCGTTCTCGGCCAGCTCGGAGGGCAGGGCATGCGCGGCGGCGGCAGGGTAGGTCAGGCGCAGTCCCTGGGCATCGGCGTACGCGGTGGAGTGCTCAGAGAGCCGCTTGACGGTGGAGAACAGCGTGCCGTGGCCGTAACGGGGCCGGCCGACCAGCAGCCGCATCACCTCCCGCTCGTTGAGCGCGCCGGCAGAGAGGCACGCGCGTAGATCCATCAGCTCCCACGACCCGGTCAAGGTTCCCTTCGTGTAGGCGAGATAGAGCGGGCACACCCCGCCCAGCCCCGTCTGAAGTCGCACGCCCTGCGGGCCCGCCTCAATCCAGATGCTCTGGACCGGCCAGGTGCGGCACTCCTGGACAGCGCACTCGTACGCCGCCTCGTCCACCAGTGTCGGCCCGATCGACCGCAGCAGTGAGGCCCGGCCGGCGGCCCGCTCGCGCACCACCATCAGTGTTCTGGCATCGTCGGTGACCGACCGTGCTTCCAGTGCTGGGTGGGACAGCGGCAGGATCCGGTCCTCGCCCCGGGCCCAACCGGTCTCCGCACCGCTCCACTGCCACGGCCCCGCGACGGTGCGCAGGTCGACCGAGCACTTCAGCATGTCCGAACTCCTTCTGTATTCGCCAAGACGACGGGGCCCGCGCGGCTCTCGGCCAGGCGCGGGCCCTGGTGGCGCTGTGCAATCAACCGTCAGTCCTCGAACCGGCCCTGGTCCGAGGTGTCCGCGGCCTTCTCATCGAAGCGGGCCTCACCGCCCGGCACTGCAGTGATCTCCGGGCCAGCGAACACGGACTCCCACGGACACGTCTGGTCCTGCATCGCGATCCCCTTCCTTGGCCTATCCCGGTCGACACAACGTCACCGGGCTTCACCAACTAGTGAAGTGCGCGAGAGGGTTGGCGGGTAGCGTGGACAGCACGCAGAGCGGTATATCGGGTATACGAGGGCGGGAACCGATGACCCAGCGCACGCCGAACTACCAGCTGAGACAGCTCGTCGCCGATTCGGGGCTGACGTATGCGGTCCTCGCCGCAGCAGTGCGGGCCGTGGCCGTCGAGCACGGTGAGCGCTTACGAACCAACAAGTCTGCTGTCGAGCACTGGATCTCCGGCGCTATCCCGGCTTCCCGCACCGGGCGATACTTGGCCATCGCGCTCTCCCGCAGGCTCGGACGGCTCCTCACGGCCGAAGATATCGGTCCGGGGCCCGCACACGGCATGGAGGATGACAGCATTGGGCTATCCCTGGGCGACGATCCGATCGACGCCCTGATGCCGATGTGGAGAGGCGAATTGGACCGACGCAACTTCCTCGCCACCTCCGCCTACTCCGTGGCGGCCGCCGCCCTGCCGCTGGGCTCCGTCGTCGACATCGCCTCACGCACCCAGGCTGGCGCCCGCACTGGTGCCGTCGTCGGCATGGCTGAGGTCGCCGCGGTGCGTGACATGGTCCACCTGTTCTCCGAGATGGACGAACGTCACGGCGGACAGCACGGTCGCAGCGCCCTCATCCAGTACCTGCGCGACGACGTCGCCCCGCTGTGCCGGGGCCGGTTCCGCACCGACGAGGTACGACAGCAGATGCTGTCGGCCGCCAGCCGCGGCGTGCACCTAGTCGGCTGGAAGGCCTACGACGCCGGCAACCAGGCGCTGGCGCAGCGCTATTACCTCCAGTCCTACGCCCTCGCCGCCGAGGGCGGGCTGATCGGCCAGGACGGGTTCGTCATGCGGACCATGGCCATGCAGGGGCTCAAACTCAACCGGCCCGAGCACTGCCAGGGCCTCGCCGAGACCGGCCTGAACCGCGCCAAGGGCAAGGTCGACGTCCAGACCGAGGCACTCTTCTGCATCGTCCACGCCCACACCCTGGCCAAGACCGGCAGGCGACAAGCGGCCCTCGCCGAGACAGACAGGGCCCGCACCCTGCTCGCCACGGAACAGGGTGACGACGTCCCCTTCTGGGCTCTGGCCTGGGGACCACCTCGAGCCTCTGTCCACTCCCGGGCCGCGAAAGTCTTCGAGACCCTCGGCGAGCACAAGAGGGCCGCCGAAGAGTTCGGCCGCGCCGCTGCCGCCCGCCCCGCCATCACCTACGCCCGCATCGTCGCCCTCGACCTCGTCGCCGAAGCCGAGATGCAACTCAAGCAAGGACGCATCGAGCAGGCCTGCGACACATGGAACCGGTCCATGGACCATATGAAAGGCGTCCATTCCGTCCGCACCCTCAAGGCCGTCAAGAACATGCAGCGCGATCTGCGCCGCTTCCGCGCCCGCGGCATCCGCCCCGCCGCGGAACTCGACGCACGCGCCACTGCCTTCCTGGCCGACGCCTGACGTAACACCGGCCACGACCGGCCACAATGGCAGCACGAACCCGCCCGACGGGGGGATGATTGTGAGCACGTCAGTGCCACTGGCCGTGCTGCTGGCCGGTATCACGGGCTCGGGCAAGACCGTGCTCGCCCAGGCCTTGGCCGCCCGAGGCCTGGTCCGCCTCGCGGCCAGGGCATCCCGCTCGCGGTGTCGCCCACCGGCGGAAACCGCCACGACGTCA
Organism: Streptomyces sp. NPDC050439; assembly: GCF_040655335.1. Lineage (NCBI taxonomy): Bacteria > Bacillati > Actinomycetota > Actinomycetes > Kitasatosporales > Streptomycetaceae > Streptomyces > Streptomyces sp. NPDC050439. Next base: position 75,525 of record NZ_JBFAJT010000015.1, on the reverse strand, counting down.
CGCAGCTGCTACCCCTGGTGGACAAGATCCCGGCTGTCGCCGGACGCGTCGGCCGGCCCCGGCGAAGGCCGGACGCCCTGCTGGCTGATCGCGCCTACGACTACGACCTGTACCGCCGTCTGCCCTGGCACCGCGGCATCCGCCCAGTCATCGCCGAACGAGGCCAGCCACACGGCTCTGGCCTGGGCATCTTCCGTTACATCGTCGAGCGCACGATCGCCTGGCTACACGGCTTCCGCCGCCTTCGCACCCGCTGGGAACGGCGCGACGACATCCACGAAGTCTTCCTCAGCCTCGCTGCCTGCCTGATCACCCACCGACACGTCCAACGTCTTTGTTACTGACCTCTAAATCCCAGGCCCACGAGGGCGTCAAGGTCCACCAGGGCGTGGTGACTTGATGCCCCGCTGCGCGCACGCCTGCGTCGACACCCCACGCTCCCCAGCCGCGCCCAAATTAGCCATCTTGCGCTCAGCGGACGCCTCTCGTCCGCGCTTCGCCTTGCCGGCCGGTGTGCCGGTGCGGGCATCCGGTCACAAGGTGAGGGCTCTCTGTGCTGCGGAAACTCGGACAGCACACCGCTGGGCGACGCAGTGCGCGGCCGGCTGCTGTGAGTCTCCACGTCACGCTCACATCTCCTTCACTGAACTGAGCATGGCTTTTTCGCCAACACGGCCACGGCGTGGCGTACTTGACAAAGTGTCATGATCGTTTGGTGTTACGATCGCGGGCACATGCCACGTGGGCTTTTTCCTCGGCTTGGCTACAGTCAGGGGGCTCTCCGGGTGGTGAAGACTGCCCACGTCGAGAGTCCGCATGGATAGATTCCGAGAGCTGGACTCCAGCCGCTCAAAGAGAGTCACATGACAATTTTGCAGGATCCGACGGTCTGGGCGCTCGCTGCCGGCGTCCCTGTCGCCACCATGGTGGTCGTTCGCCAGCGAAAAACGAGTGAGTCGTTGCGCCGTCAGAAGCGGGGACTCGAAAGCGATCTGACCGAACTTCAGGGCAGCCACGCTGACCTCCAGTCCACCATCGCAGAGCTCCGCAGGGGTTACGACGAGGTGGTCCGACAGGCAAAGGAAGAGGCGGAGAACGCCACCAATACCGTACTGAAGTCTGCGATGCAGACCCTTCAGGGCCTCGCGGCGGAACAGCAGCGGGCCATCTCCGGGCTGCAGAAGAAGTACGGCGATTCGGCCGTGCTGCGAGATCTGCTGGACGTCGACCACATGAACTCGCAGTTCAACCGGCGTGCACAGTCCATTGCCGTGCTCTGCGGCGGGTGGCTCGGCCGGCAGCGGGATGCGGCATCCATCTACGACGTGATCCGCGCAGCTCAGGGCCGTATCCGGCACTACCAGCGCATCGACATCGCCTCGCAGGTGGACATCGCGGTGACCAGCCGCGCCGTCGAGCCGGTCGCGCTGACGGTGGCCGAACTGCTCGACAACGCCACCAGCTATTCGGCGCCGTCCTCCATGGTCGACGTCGAAGTGCGGACGGTGCCCAAGGGCATGTGCATCGTGATCGACGATGCAGGCGTCGGGATGAGCGAGGAAGAGAAGACGGCCGCCACAGCTCTGCTGTCCAGTGGGTCTGCGGTGAGCGTCTCCGAACTCGGCAATCCTCCCGCGTTCGGTTTCGCGGTGATCGGTGCGCTGTGTGCGCGCTTCGGGTTCACCGTCACCATCGACAGCACTTCTCCCTACGGCGGCGTCCGAGCGGTGGTGATGGTGCCGAAGGAGTTGCTGACCGACATGCCGGAACCCGCGAGGCCCGCCGCAGCGCAAGGAGCCAACGCGGGCACAGGGGAAAGCGGTTCGGCTCCCGTGACGACAGCGGGCGACCTGCCCCGGCGACAGAACAAGCGCCGCGCCATGGCACTCGTGCCGGACAACCAGCCCGATGAAGCGACTGCGCCGCCGGCCCGGTCGGCGGAGGCACGGGTGGCGGCCATGGGCGCATTTCAGCGCGGCACTCTCAGCGGCCGAAGTGCGGGGGTACCGGCCGCTGAACGCGACACTCCTGCCGATACACACGAAGGATTCGATGCCCCGTGAGCGACGAACTGTCCTGGATGCTCGAGGACGCGCTGGCGATACCCCATGCCCTGCACGCGGTCCTGATCTCTGCTGACGGCCTGCAGATGTCCCGCACCGCGGAGATCGGCCGGGACGACGCCGACAAGGTGGCCGCCGCCGTGAGCGGACTGCAGTCGCTCAGCCGGTCCGTCGGATTCTTCTGCGGTGACGACGGCACGACCTGGCGCCAGACGCTCATCGAGTTCGACGGTGGCTGGGTGTTCCTGAATGCAGCAGGAGGTGGCTCCTACCTCGCCGTGGCAGCGTCCGCCGAGGTCGACATGGGAGACATCACGTATCGGATGCAGCAGCTGGTCAGCCGACTGGGCAAGGCCATGTCGACCGGCCGCCGCACCGACACGGTCACCTCATGACGGATCCGGACCGTACTGAGCCCGAGCTCGTGTCCGAGGCCGGAGAATTAGTCCGGCCCTATGTCATCACCCGTGGGCGTGACCTGCTCGACGAGGGCGCGTTCGCCCTCATCACTCTCGTCACGACATCCACCGATGATCAGCAGCGCCCCCAGCGGCTCTCGCCCGAGGAGCAGCAGATCCTGGAGATGTGCTCCAGCGGCTACCTCTCGGTCGCTGAGATCGCCGCCCATTCTCAGCTGCCTCTGGGTGTCGTCAAGGTGCTGCTCAGTTCCCTCGCCGAGGGGGGCTATCTAGTCACCCGTGCGCCGGTGCCCTCGGCTCGTCTCGCCAACAAGGCCTTGCTTCAGGAGGTGCTCGATGGTCTCAAGGCTCTCTCTGTCTGAGGACGCCTACGTGCGCAGCGGTGCACAGCAGACTGCGGTGAAAATCCTGGTCGTCGGGCACTTCGCCGTCGGCAAAACCACTCTGATCGGCTCACTCTCCGAGATCGCGCCGCTGTCCACCGAGGAGCAGATGACGAGCCTCTCGGAGAGAGTCGACGACCTCAAGGGAGTGCAGGGGAAGACCACGACCACGGTCGCCCTGGACTTCGGTCGCCTGACCCTCAGCGAGCGCATCGTGCTGTATCTGTTCGGGTCACCGGGCCAGCAGCGGTTCGTCAATCTGTGGGACGACATGGCCCGCGGAGCGCTGGGCGCCCTGGTCCTGGTGGACCCCGAGCGGCTGGCCGACAGTTTCGAGGTCATGGATCTGGTCGAAAGCTACGGCCTCGACTTCGCCGTGGCCCTCAACCAGTTCGACGGCAGCGCGGTACACACCCCCGAAGCAGTCCGGGAGGCGCTCGACCTGCTGCCCGACACCCCGGTCGTCACCATCGACGCGCGCGACAAAGCGTCGTCCGTCAACGCCCTGATCACCATGGTCCGCTATCTGCAAGAGCGCGCCGCCCTGGAGCACGCATGACAACCCCTCCCGTACCTCCGCCCGGCTGCCCCGCACACGGCAGTGGGCAGCGCATATCCCTTGACACCCCGGAGTTCGCCGCCAACCCGCACGCGTACTACCGTTACATGCACCAGCTGGGCCCCACGGCGCCGGTCACCATCGCGCCCGGCGTGGAGGCGACCCTGGTGACCGACTACCACGCGGCTCTTGAGCTGCTGCAGGATCCCACTACCTTCCGCAAGGACGCGCGCCGCTGGCGTGCGCTGAACGAGGGCCTCATCCGCCCCGACAGCCCGGTCCTGCCGTTGCTGGCCTACCGGCCGAACTGCATGTTCACCGACGGCGCCGAGCACGTGCGGCTGCGGCAGGCCATCACCGAGAGCTTCGCCCGCGTCAGCAACAGCCGGCTGAGCCGCATCGTCAACCAGGCCGCCCAGTTCCTCATCAACCAGTTCAGCGCTCGCGGCAGTGCCGACCTTCTCAGGGACTACGCGCAACAGCTCCCCCTGTACGTCTTCAACGAACTCTTCGGCTGCCCGGCGGAGATCGGCGACCGGGTCCTGTTCGGCATCTCCGGCATGTTCGACGGCGTCAATGCCGAGCAGGCCAGCCAGGTCCTGCTCCAGGCGGTGGGCGAGCTGGTGGCACTCAAGCGCGCCCATCCCGGGGAGGACATCACGTCCTACCTGATGCAGCACCCGGCACAGCTGACCGACGAGGAACTGGCGCACACGCTGGTGCTGCTCCTCGGCGCGGGCGGCGAACCGGAAGGCAACCTCATCGGCAACGCCTTCTACACGATGCTGACCGTTGAGGAGTACGCGCGCAACGGGCAGTTCGACAAGGCCCTGGATGACACCCTGTGGCGCAATGCGCCGATGTCCAACTACGCGCCGCACTACCCGGTCTCCGACACAGACGTGGCCGGCGACAAGGTCCGCGCCGGTGAGCTGGTCCTGGTGTCCTTCGGTGCCGCTAATACGGCGCTCGCGGACCAGGGGGCCGACACCCGCGGTCACCTGGCCTGGAGCGCAGGTCCACACGCCTGCCCGTCCAAGGAACCGGCCAGGCTCATCGCCCTGACGGGCCTAGAGGCTCTGTTCAATGCGCTGCCGGACGTTGAACTCGCGGTCCCCGCGGACAGCCTCGCCTGGCGGCCCGGCCCCTTCAACCGAGCTCTGGCCAGCCTGCCCGTCCGCTTCGGTGCGGTCACCCCGCGCCCCGCGGCCGCGCCTGAGCCGACGGCCGCGTCCCCTGGTCACCAGGCGCATCCTCCCCTGGCGCCGACGCCCGCGCCCGCGGAGGCGCAGGCCACCGGCAAGCCGGCGCGCTGGAGCAGCTTCGTGAGGTGGCTGACGGGCCAGTAGCCGGTGCACCCCCTGTGATGCAGGCGACACGGGCAGTTGTTGTAGCCTGCATGAAAGATCAACTGCTGGGGTAGGACAGCGCGGAGTGTCTGGAGTGACACGAGATGAAGGAGAGGCAGTGAACCTCGCAACCTCCGCGCCCCGTTCCGCAGGCAACCGGCCGGGCCAGCGGCGCACCACATCCCGCAGCAGGAACTCGTGCGGGTGCGACGACCCCGAAAAGGCGCAGGGCCGAATACCCGTGGCTTACGACGGATCGGCCCTCGTCTGCCGCCTCGTTGGCGCAGCACGTCTCCCTGCCTCCGCGCCGTACAGAGGCTTCTTGCGCCGTGCCGTGCGAGGAACGCGATGATGTCCCAGCCGGAGGCGGGCATACCGGCAGACGAACCCGGTAAGGCCACGCTCGGCGATCACGTGCTGGGTCAACTACAGCGCCTGGGCGCCGCGGTGGGCCTGAGCGAAGCGAACACCGCGCTGTACGGGCAGGTCCTGCTCGACTCCCTCGCGGACTCCGTCCGGCGGCCGTTGTCTCTGCCCCCGGCATCGCCCAGCTTCCTCTCCGACGACCACACCCCCGTAGAGTTCTCCCTGGCCTGCACGTCGGACGCCGCCCCGGCACTGCGGGTGCTCGTGGAGCCCGGATGGACCCACGAGGACATGGGCGACAGCGGCCGCGCCGGACTCGAGGCCATCCACGCGATGGCCGCCCGCTGGAAGTTTTCCACCCATCAACTCGACGCCCTGCACGACTTGTTCTTCCCCGCTACGGCCCAGGGGCCGCTGTCGCTGTGGTACGCGCTCGATCTGCGCGCGGGAGGGGTCCCCGGCGTCAAGGTCTATCTGAACCCCTCCGCCGCCGGACCCGAGCACGCTGCACACACCGTGCAAGAGGCGTTACGCCGACTTGGCTACGACAAGGCCTTCGCGCAGCTTCCCCCCGCGGCGGGCTATCCGTTCCTCGCACTGGACCTGGGCTCCTGGGATTCACCTCGCGTCAAGGTCTACGTGCAGCACCCGCATATGTCGGCCGACGACGCCTGCGCGCTCAGCCATGCCTCCGGGGCCGAAGCGCCAGACATCCGCCACTTCTTCCACGCGGCCGCCGGACCCCTCCCGCCATCCGGGCAGCAAGGGGACGGTACGCCGCGCCTGCTGCGGCGGCCCGCGCTCACCTGCCATTCCTTCACCAAAGGCGACCGCGACCCCAGCGGCTTCACACTCCACATCCCCGTCCGTGACTACGTGCGCGACGACGAGGAGGCCCTCGACCGGGCAACCGCCCTGCTGACCCGGTTCGGCATGGATCCCACGGTCCTGCGCCGGAGCCTGCGCGCTCTGACACAGCGACAGCTCACCGACGGTGTGGGGCTGATCGCCTACCTCGCTCTGGTGTACGAGCGAAACCGGCAGCCCCGCATCACGGCCTATCTGTCCTCAGAGGCCTATCTGACCAGGGCGCCGACAGAGCAGTACGCGCAAGTCGGCCTGTTAGCTGCACAACGCACCCAGAGCGCTCTGAACTCCGGTCGCAAGGCTGCCGATCATGCCATCCCGCACACCGCACCAAAGGAAGTCTCGTGGAACCGTATCGCATCAAAGTTGTAGAACCGATCGCGTTCACCACCCGAGCGGAGCGCGAGGCCGCGCTGAAGCGGGTCGCCTACAACCCCTTCGATCTGCGTGCCGACGAGGTCACCATCGACCTGCTGAGCGACTCGGGGACCGGTGCCATCTCCGCGGACCAGCTCGCCGCGGGCATGCACGGCGACGAGTCCTACGCCGGCAGCCGCAGCTACTACCGGTGGCACGAGGTCGTCTCCGAACTCACCGGATATCCCCACATCCTGCCGACACACCAGGGCCGCGCAGCCGAGCGCATCCTGTTCTCCGCCCTGCTCAAGCCCGGCACCAGCGTGCTGTCCAACACCCACTTCGACACCACCCGCGCCAACGTCGAACTGACCGGCTGCCAGGCCTACGACTTGCCCTGCGCCGAGGCGAAGGACCTCGACAGCGATTACCCGTTCAAGGGCAACATCGACCTGATCGCCCTTGAGCAGGCGTTGGAGAACGCGCATCAAGCGCCCGTGGCGGCCGTGCTGATGACCATCACCAACAATGGTGGCGGTGGCCAGCCGGTCAGCATGGAGAACCTGTACCGGACCGCCGAACTGTGCCGCCGCCACGACGTCCCCCTGATCCTGGATGCCGCGCGTTTCGCGGAGAACGCCTGGCTGGTGATCCAGCGCGAGCCCGGCTACGCCAACCGCACCCCCCGGCAGGTCGCCGAGGAAGCCTTCCGCCTTGCGGACGGCTGCGTCATGAGCGCGAAGAAGGACGGCATCGTCCACATCGGCGGCTTCATCGGTCTCAAGGACCCTGAACTCGCCGAGAAGTGCGCGGGTCTGCTCATCGCCACCGAGGGTTTCACCACCTACGGCGGCCTGGCCGGCCGTGACCTCGACATGATGGCCCGCGGACTTGTGGAAGTCACCGAATCGGCCTACCTCGCCGAACGCGCCGACATAGCCGCCTACCTCGCCGCGCGCATCGGCGAGGCCGGAGTCGACATCGTGGAGCCGGCAGGCCTGCACGCCCTCTACGTCAACGCCGGGCGGCTGTTGCCCCACATCCCCCCGCACCAGTACCCGGGCACCGCACTGGTCTGTGAGCTCTACCGACGCGGAGGCATCCGCTCGGCGGAGCTGGGCAGCCTGTACCTCGGGGAAGAGGACGAACAAGGCAACTCCATCAAGACCGCACCTTATGAACTCGTGCGGCTGGCACTCCCCCGTCGGGTCTACACCCGCAGCCACTACGACCATGTCGCCGCCACCCTGGCCGACATAGCCAAAAACCCCGAATCGGTGCACGGCTACCGCATCGTGGGTCAGTCGCCGATCCTTCGCCATTTCAGCATCAAGCTGGAGCCCGTGCAGTCCGGCGGCTGATCTCTACTCGACACGTCGCGTCGCGCAAGAGTGGGGGTCGGCAGCGCCGGCTCCCACTGCTCACGCCTGCCCGGATCGCGCACGCGGCATCCTCCGGAGCAGGGTGTACAGTTTTAGCGGAACGCATTCCGTTTAATCTTTTAAACGGAATGCGTTCCGGAAGATGAGTCGGGGTGATCGAAGGAGGATGCCGCATGCCCGCCGCCCCTCGCCGGACCAGGAGCGATGCTCTGCAAAATCGCGAGCGACTGCTGGAGATCGCCGCACACGCCTTCGCCGAGCAGGGCCCGGAGGCCACGCCGGCCGCCATCGCCAAGCAGGCGGACGTCGGAGTCGGCACCCTCTACCGGCACTTTCCGACACGTGAGGCCCTCCTCGTTGCCGCCCACACACGGCAGATCGCCCTCGTGTGCGAGAAGGCCGGCGACCTGGCAGTCCGGCACACTGGCGCCGAGGCCACCCGGGCATGGCTGGATCACTTTCTGGACCACGCGATGGCCAACAGCAACATGTGCGCGGCCCTGAATGCGGCCCTCGCCTCCGATGCCGACCCCTATGCCCATACACACACGCTCCTGAACGACGCCGTCACCACCCTGATCGACGCCGGAGCCCGGGACGGCTCCCTGCGCGCCGACATCACCCCGGGCGATGCCCTGCTCCTGGTGGGCAGCGCCGCCGCCTCGGCACAGCACAGCACCAGGGAGCAGGCCCACCGGCTCGTCGAGCTCCTCATGGACGCGCTGACCAAGAACGCGGCCGCGGCCTGACCCCACCCCGTCGCACCAACGAGGCGACGGGGCGCACGCAGAATTGAAAGGCAACCCCCATGGCAACGACCCTCATCATCGGCGCGTCCGGAACCGTCGGATCGCAGTTGGTCAAAGAACTGGACAAGGACCACGAGGGACTTGCGGTCCGCCTCGCGACACGGCGCGCCGATGTCGCCGAGCAGTGGCGCGCGCAGGGGCGCGAAGCCGTCCTGCTGGACCTGGACCGGCCCGAGCGCTTCTCCGAAGCACTGGACGGGGTCGACCGGGTCTTCCTCCTGACCGGGTACACCGCGGACATGCTCCACCAGAGCAAGACGTTCGTCGACGCCGCCGCGCAGGCCGGGGTGGCCCACATCGTCCACCTCGGCGTCTTCAGCGCCGGACGCCACGATATTCCCCACTACAGCTGGCATGAGCTCATCGAGACCTACATCGAGGCCAGCGGGATCGCGTGGACGCACCTGCACCCCAACGTCATCACCGACACGGTGCTGTCCACGGTCGCCGAGACCGGCTCGTTCAACGTCCCCTGGCAGGAGAGCGCACGCGGATGGGTGTGCGCCGCCGACATCGCCGCGGTCGCAGCTGCCGCGCTGCGCGAGGGACCGGACGAACACGGAGGCAAGAACTACTGGCTGAGCACGGAAATGGCCACAGGTCCGCAGGTCGCCAAGACCCTCAGCGAGGTGCTGGGAACCGAGATCACGTGCTCGGTGTCGGGCCCCGACGACCTGGCGGCGTACGTGAGCTCAGTCCCCTCAGCCGCCGAACGCCTCTACATGGAGAGCGCTGTCGCGACGATGCGCCAGACAGTGCTCGGCAACATGGGATTTGAGGCCGTCGTCCGCGACGATGTCCAGACCGTTCTGGGGCGCCCCGGAACCACAGTGGAGGAGTGGGCGAGGGAGAACCTCGGTCCCACGGCCTGAGTCCAGACGGATCCGGAGCCAGGCGCACTGGTGCCGATCAGCGGCGGACGTCACCCGGAGGCGGATCGTATTGCGGAGCGACCCGAGGAAGCCGTCGGCCGCCGCGCGGGCGGTCAACGCGTTCCCGGCCGACAGTTGCACGACGGGGGCCGCCCACCAGGGACGATGAGGGCTTAGCACCGGTCTCCGTTCCGATGTTCCTCAAGCCTCGTTCCGACAGTTCGGCCCACCGCGCATCACCACTACAAGGAACGTCTTCCCGCGTCCGGCCCCCTGCCATGGCCGCATCAGACGCCTCTGGCCTCCCGGCCGTTACCGACGGTCACAGATCAAGAGACATGGCACAGCTTCTGAGCTTGTAATTTAACGTCCGGCCACTTCGGGATCGGAAGCCATCGATGTCTGTAGGACACGTAGCCACCGTTGGCAGACTTCACGGGTGACTGGTTCGAACAGCTCGGGGGTCGAGATTTCGACGAGGAACTGGGTCAGCAGATCCCGGTGTGCTTCCTCGACGTGCACCTGTTCCTCGAAGTGCAGGGCCTGTCCCCAGTCGACGAGCTGACCTGGGCTGGCGAGTCCTGCAGTGACCTTCTCAACAGCGGATACGGCGTGGGCACGGCGGAACGTAACAGTTGATGTCGGTTCGCTGTGCCGGGCATCTCTGATGAGTTCGGAGAGCTCACCGTTCCAGCGCACGAGGCCATCGAGGGGCCGGCTTCTGTTCGCGTCCATGCTGCCCATCCTGCTTGATGGCGTCAGGACCGGATGTAGGCGGACGCTCGTCAGCTGGGAACTGGCGTGATACGTCGGGGTTTCGTGCCGACCTCGTGGTGGGCGGGTGGTTTGTATGCCTCGCCGATCGCAAGGATCCGGCCCACGTCATGACAGGTGGCGGGGTGGCGGTTCTTCGATCCGAGTGGGCGTCCGGGGCCGGGGCGAGTTGGTTTCGGTGCACCGGCTGGCGTGCCGGTCTTCGCCCGCAGGTTCCTGAACCCGCGACGACCCGGGCAGGGGTGAGTCTGTTCGGTTTCGCTGGCCGCTCGCGCGAGCAGCGGCAAACACGACGACGTTGTGGTCCTATCCATCTGACGGCCACCGTGAGGGACGGCGCCGGCCCGCCCCCTGGCCCGCCGCCGTCCGGGGGCCGCGTCCGCTACCCGCGGCCTCGTCCGGGGTTACATGTGGACGACGGGGGCGGCGTTCTCATCCTGATTGGGTACGCCGCGGCGGTAGAGCAGAACGCTCAGGACCAGGCCAGCGGCGAAGAACGCGGCCGACCACCAGTACGCGGCCGCGTAGCTCTCCAGGGCGGATTGGGCGAGCACAGCGGGGTCCTTGGGGTTCTTGCCGGTCAGGTAGTCGGTGGCCGCGCTCGCGGACAGCGTGGTGAGCAGGGCGGTGCCGATGGATCCGCCGATCTGCTGCATGGTGTTGACGGTGGCGGAGGCCACGCCGGCGTCTTCGGCGGCGACGCCGGAGGTGGCCAGGCTCATCGCAGGGGCCATGATCAGGCCGAGGCCGAGGCCCATCGCGATCAGCGGGGGCATGACGTGTGCCGTGTAGCCGCTGGTCAGGTCGAGTCCGGTCATCCAGACCAGCCCGGCGGCGGCGAGGCCCATGCCGAGGGGCACGACCGGCTTGGGGCCGATGCGCGGGAGGAGGAGGTTGTTGGCGAGTGCGGTCGTGAGCATCAGCGCCGCGACCATCGGCATGAACGCGAGGCCGGTCTTGACCGGGGTGTATCCCAGGGTCTGCTGCATGTAGTAGGTCAGGAACAGGAAAACGCCGAACATGCCCGTGCCGCTGATCAGGATGGCGAGGTAGGAGGCACCGCGGTTGCGGTCGAACAGGACCCGCAGCGGCAGCAGGGGGTGCGCCAGGTGTTACGTGGGTTGAGCGCCTTCACCAGTGTCCCGTCCGCCCGGTACACAAGCCCCTCGGCGGAGAAGCCGGGCTGGGTGGCGGCGAAGCCGAGGTCGAGTACGGCTTCGACCCTCTCCTCCGCCCAGTCGTCGGGGACAGTGCCGCGTATTTTGAACCAACTCGTGGACCAGGCAGGCCCCCAGGAGGTGCCGGTGGCGACCGGCTCGTAGGGCCCGGCGATACCTTCTCTCACCGGGAGGGGTTCACCGAAGGTGTGGTGGGCGCTCACTTCGAGGGGGAGGCAGCGTGCGTGGACTGCGGGCCTGAGGCGTTGGTCGAGTACCCGGGCGAGCCGGCGTTCGGTCAGCGTGCGGTCGTCGTGCATATGACTCCGTCCAAAGTTCCGCGCATGGCGGCAGACTGGCCCGCCGAGCCCGTCGTGGGACAGCCGTGTCCCGGGAAAAGGGGGGCGGACGGCGGAAGGCCTAGGTGTGGTGGGTCCCGTACCGGATGACTTCGATGGGGACCATGGAACGTCGCACGGGCAGCGCGGCGCCGGGACCGGCGTTGATGCGGTCGATGAGCATCTGGCCGGCCCTGCGCCCGATCTCGTCGGCGTCGTAGGACGCGATCGTCAGCGGGAGCCCGAGGACGTCCGCGAGGTCGAAATCGTCGAATCCGGCAAGCGACACCGGAACGTCGAGGGTGCGGACGGCTCGGACGGCACCCTGGGTGAGACGGTTGTTGGTACAGAACAGGGCAGTAGGGGCATCGGGTTGCTGCAGCAGCGCCACGGCGGCACGCTCGGCTGCGGCCACGTCGGAAGGTCCGCGGCGGATGGTGCGCTCGTCGGGCTCCAGGCCGGCTTCCTCGTGCGCGGCCCAGTAGCCGCGGAATCGTTCGGCGCCGGTGTAGAGCGCCGGCGGGTTGCCGAGGAACCCGATGTGCCGGTGACCGTCCTCGATGAGCCGGGCGGTCGCCGCCTCGGCTCCGCCGAAGTCGTCCACCAGGACGCAGTCGGCTTCCATGCCTGCCGGCGGCCGGGCGGCGAGGACGAGGGGCATGCCGCGCAGCGCGGCCGGGGTCAGGTGCCGGTGGCTGCCGCTCGCGGGCACCACGATCATCCCGTCGACCTGGCTGGCGGCGAGATCCTCCACCAACCCCCGCTCCCGGTCGACCTGTTCGGCCGTGTTGCCGAGCAGGACCCGCAGGCCGTGCGCGTAGGCGACCTCCTGGACACCGAGCGCCAGCCGTGAGTAGAAGGGGTTGGCCAGGTTGGTGACGACCAGACCGATCATCCCGCTGCCACCGACCCTCAGACGGCGGGCGGTTTCGTTGCGCCGGTAGCCGAGCGCGTCGACGGCGTTCAGCACACGCTGCCTGGTGGCCTCGGTGACCTGGGGGTCGTCCTTGAGGACCCGGGAGACGGTCATCGCGCTGACCTTGGCGCGAGCGGCGACATCACGCATCGTCGGCGCGGCGGCGTCGCTCGGTCGGTGCTGCGCCACGGCCGGTCCTTCCTTCGTGCCTTCGCAGGGTCATTGTCATCGGCGGGCTGCCGGAGCTGCGGGCGCCGTCATTCTAGAGAAGTTCTCCGCCTCCCATGGCGTCCGCCCGGGCCGGTGCCGGCCTGTGGCGAGGCCCGGCTGTCTCCTCACGGAGGAGCCACGCAGCCGGAGTCAACGGGTGCGGGGCGGGGCGCGACGACTCCGGTCTCCCGCCCCTCGCCCTGAGGCCGACGTTCCAGGGCCCAGTGAGCGGCGCCGATCAAGGGAGCGTCGTGAGGCCTTTTGGCGGTGCGCAGGTCCATGGCGGCGATGACGGCAGCCACTTCGTGCCCGGCGGCCTCGGCTGCGGTGGTGAGACCCTTCCGCAGCGCCGGGCCGATGAGGTCCCAGGATGCGGCCATGGAGCCACCGACCACCATCACGTCCGCCCGGAAGGCGCCGCACCATGGCGCAAGGGCACGCCCCAGCGTGCCGAAACATTCGAGGATCACCGCTGCGGCCCGAAGGTCCCCGGTGCGGGCCAGTGCGGCGATGTCGCTGACGTCCGGGCCCCGGGACCTTCGTGCGAGGCCCGCGGCCCTGGCATACCGCGTGCGGATCGCCCGTCGCGAGATGACCTCCTCCAGCGGCAGCCCATCGACGGTGATGCGATGGGCCCGGCCGTCGGGCGGCACGGCGGGACCTTCGGTGACGGGCTGTCCGTCGAGCAGGAACGAGGACCCGACGCCGGTGCCGAGCGTGATGCACATGGACCGGCTCCGCTTTTCTGCGGCTCCCCCGTGGTGCTCGCCGATGGCGAAGGCGTCGGCGTCGTTGAGGAAGCGGATGGTGCGCGGACTGGGCAGCCGCTCGCGCAGTTCCGCGCCGACGTCGACATCGTGCAGCGACTCGAACTTGCCGATGCCGCGGAAGCGTCCGAACCCGGCGGCGTAGTCGAAGGGCCCCGGTAGGGCGACGCCCCACGGCGCGTCGGCGGGCGCTGCCGTGTGCCGGGCAGCTGCGGCGAAGGAGTCGAGTATCTCCGCTGCACTCGCGTCGGCGGACACCGGCCTGCGCACTAGGGAATCGGCGACCGGAACACCGTGGGTCATGTCCACCACGGCGGCGGTGACATGTGTGCCGCCGATCTCCAGCACGGGCACCCGGGTCATGACGGCCTCACCAGGGATTTGACGACCTGTACGGGGCGTGTGCCGAGCGGGTGCAGACGGTATCCGCCCACGGTTGCGGGCACGGTGAGGGTTTCGGCGAACGCCAGGTCGTGGCGCCGGCCGTCGGCGGTCTCCACCACCACGCCGTCACCGGCGGCGACGTTGAGGATGTGGAAACGGCCTTCGGTGTCGTCGTCGGCCGGCTCCGTTCCCTCCAGTACGAGGCGGTGGACCGCGTAGAACATCTCGGGCAGTGCGCCAAGGATCTCTTCGCGCCAGCCCGGGCCTTCGCGCAGGATGCGCGGCTGTGGGACGAGGTCCTCGACGACCTCGGTGCCGCGCCGGTCGGTGTCAAGGTTGGCGAAGGCGTGAGTGTGCGAAAGCGGCCGGGGCACTCCGGAGTCGGAGCGGCGCAGCCAGTCGTAGAGGCGCAGCGAGTAGAGGTAGGGCGTGGCGCTGATCTCCAGCACGAGGTTGCCCGCGCCCGATGCGTGCGGGGTCCCGGCCGGGATCATGAACAGTTGGCCGGGGTCGGCAAGGAACGTCTGGACGTGGTCCTCGACGTGCAGCGGCGTGCCGTGCGCCGCCGACGCCTCGACTTCCTTACGGAGGATGTCCACGTCTGTACTCTGCCGCAGTCCGAGGAAGACCTGGGATGCGGGGTCGCTCGCCGTGACGTAGTAGGTCTCGTGCTGGGTGTAGGACCAGCCGAAGTTCTCCCGCATGTACTGCTCCTGCGGGTGGCAATGCAGCGAGAGGTTGCCGCCCCCGACCGTGTCGAGGTAGTCGAAACGGATGGGGAAGGAGGTGCCGTAGCGTGCGTGCACGTCCGCGCCGAGGAACCGTTCGGGATGCAGGACGCACAGCAGCTGGAACGGCAGTTCCACCTGGGCCTCGGCGTCCTGGCCGACGAGCACCCCGGCTTCGGGGGCGATCAGCTCGTAGCCCAGTGCGGTGTTGCCGCCCTCGGGCTCGAAGCCGAGCTGCTCGGCGGCCCACTTTCCGCCCCAGGCGGTGGAGTTGAAGTACGGGCGGGTGCGCACCGGCTGCTGGGCGAGGGCGGTCAGGGTGGCGCGGAAGGCCTCGCCGTCCAGGGAGGCGGGGGCCTGCGGGTTCTGTACGTCGACCCATCGGTCGATCGTGGGCGCCAGTGCGTCGCGGTGGCGGTCGGCGACCGGCCAGTCGGTGTAGAAGAGGCGGCGCAGTTCGCCGGGGGTGTCGGGGTGCCCGAGGTTGACGCCCACGGGCAGTGTTCCGGAGGCCACTGCGCTCTCGGCGTACCGCTTGGGCAGGTCGGCCCACCAGAGCAGGTCGGGTGAGCACAGGGCGGAGCCGGGGCCGAAGACCAGCAGAACTCCGCTCGCGGGCCGATTGACGTGCAGCGGGCCCTCGAAGAGGTCGGCCATGGTGAACTCGGCGAGCGCCAGGAAGAATGCGTCGCCGCCGTCGTGAGGGGTGCACAGCTGATCGACGGCTGCCGGTGACCAGTGCTCGCGCGCATCCAGGACCGCCACCTCGGTGCCCTGGGCGCGCAGGGCGGCGGCGAGGCCCTGTGCTGCCGTGTTCCAGTCCAGGGCTGCTGGTCCGTCCAGGGCGAGCACGGTCGGCCGGTCGGGCAGGGTCGCCGCGGCGTCGTTCCACCCTGTGACCACGGTGCCGGTGGCCGCCGGGTAGCGGGGGTTGCGTTCGTAGGGGCGGGGCTCTGAGTGCACAGGTACTCCAGAAGAGGTGAGCGGGGGCAGCCGGAATGTTATCGATACCAATCAGAGTGCACAAGATTGCCGCTCAGCGACAAGTCATAACTGCTGACAGTGGCGGTGCGCAGACGGATTCCCGCAACAGAGTCTTGTTTCGGCCTCATGGTGTCGTTAACATCCTGGCCATCCGAACCGCCGATGCCGTGCGGTACGGCGAGATCTCTCGCGGAGGGCGTCAGGCCCTCTCACCCATCACACCCCAGAGCCAGGGATCCCGGCCGGGATCCGCAGGGAAGGGCACCCATGAGATCAATCGGCGGGGCGACGCAGTGGCCGCCCCACCCGCTCGGCCGCCGCAGCCTCCTCGCGGGCATCGGAGCGGGCGCCGCGGTCGCGCTCGCCGGCTGCGCCCGCGGCGACAGCACCGCGGTGAAGCCGGGGACCACCTCGCTCGCCAACGACAACGCCACCTGGGACCAGGGCTATGTCGCGGCCGGGCAGGAGCTCAAGAAACTCACCGGTTACGCGCTGCGGCCACTGTCCAATCCGAACCCGACGTCGTACAAGCAGGTCACGCAGATCTCGCTGCAGACGACCAAGGCCACCGACATGATCAAGTGGGCCTCGGGCTACTTCCTCAAGTCGCTGGCCCGTACCGGGGAGCTCAGCGATCTCTCCTCGATATGGGCCGATTACGAGGACAAGGAGTGGGTCACCCCTCAGGCCCGTGAGGCGATGTCCTACCGCGGCTCCGTCTACGGGATACCGCTCTACGAGTCGTACTACGTGCTGTTCTACAACACGGCGCTCTTCCGCAAGCACAAGCTGCGGGCTCCCGACACCTGGGACGAGCTGCTGCACAACGCCGCAGTGTTGAAGAAGGCCGGAGTCATCCCCTTCGTTGCCACCCAGACCGGTAACTGGCCCGCCTACGAGTGGTTCCAGGAGCTGGTCAGCAAGGTGGATCCCGACTTCTACAAGGAGCTGATCAGCGGGAAGGCGCAGTACACCGACCCGCAGGCGCACAAGGCGCTGCAGATCTGGCAGGACTTCATGCGCAAAGGCTGGATGACGCCGGCGGACTTCGACCAGAACAACGGTCCTGCCGCGCTGAAGGCAGGGCGCGTCGGCATGTTCCTGCACGGCTCATGGCAGTCGCAGGGCATCGCTGCCACGGGCATGAAGCCGGGCGCGGACTTCGACGCCTTCGTTCTGCCCCCCGTCGAAACATCCACCCGCCGCTCCGTGATCACCGAGTCCGGTGTTCTCGCCGTCCCGCGCAAGGCCGTTTCACACGACGCGGCGATGGCCAACGCGGCGCACTGGCTCGACCCGAAGGTCCAGCAGGTGTGGACCGACTTCCTGCAGGACGCCTCGGCCAATCCGCGCTCCCGGCCGGGCAACCCGGTGATGGCGAGCCTCAAAGAGCGCGCACGCAAAGAACGTTGGGCACAGCTTCCCCGCTACGGCGAGTCCGGCCCGCCCAACCTCATCCAGGGAAACACCGATGACCTGGGCAGTTTCATGACCGGCGCATCCTCCCCGCACGCCACCTTGCGCAGCATGGCCGGCCGGGCAGCGAAGGAGTGGGCCGCATGGGAGAGGGACGAAGCATGAGTTCTTCCGTCGAACAACGGCGACCGCTGCTTCCCGGTCCTGGCTCCTCCCCCGATCCGCACTCCGCAGCCCCCACACCCACGCGCCCCCGGCGGCCGGCGGGCAAGCTGGCCGCGACCGGCTTCCTGGCCCCTGCCGTGCTCTTCGTGAGCGCACTGCTGCTGCTCCCGTTCGCCACCACCGTCTACCGGAGCCTCTTCGACGACCGGCGAATCTCCGGCTTCGCCGGACTCGACAACTACCTCCTCTTCCTCAACGATCCGACACTGACCCGCTCGATCCAGAACACCTTGATGTGGGTGGTCGGCTCAGTCGCCCTGCCGATGATGCTCGGCCTGGCCATCGCGGTACTGACGCACAGCGGCGGATGGTCCCGCGTGGCCCGCCTGCTCGTCGTCCTTCCCTATGCCCTGTCCGGATCAGCCGTCGCGGTGGTGTGGAACTTCGTCCTCACCACCGACGGCGCCGCAAACCAAGTACTCAAGGCGTTCGGCCTCGATGCACTCGCCCAGGGATGGCTCCTCGAATGGCCGGGCAACACACTGGTTATGATCATCGCCAACACCTGGCAGGCGGCGGGCGTCGCGGTGATCCTCTTCCTGGTCGGCCTGCAGACCATCCCGCCCGAGACCCTGGAGGCCGCCTCCCTGGACGGTGCGGCGGGCTGGCGGAAGTTCTGGTACGTCGTCCTGCCCCAACTGCGGACCGTGTCGGTGATCGTCGTCGGGACCAGCCTGGTCGGCGGCCTCAAGTCCTTCGACCTGATCTGGGTGCTCACCCAGGGAGGGCCCGGCCGGCAATCGGAGACGCTCGCGGTCTCGATGTACCAGGAGACCTTCCTCGCCCTGCATCCCGGAGCAGGCGCGGCGGTCGCGGTGGTCCTCACCGCGATCGTGCTCCTCGCCTCGTGGCTGTACCTGCGGCGCCAGCTGACTCCGAAAGGCAACTGATCATGCCTACTCGCACCCCGCGCAGAAGTGCCCCACGGCCGCGGCCCACGGCAGGCCGGATCGTACGCAACACGACCTTGGTGATCATCTCCCTGGTGTGGGCACTGCCCACCTGGCTGCTGATCGTCAACGCCCTGGTGCCCACCGCCGACTACAGAGGCGCGCCCCACTGGTGGCCGCAGGGGTTCGGCCTCTTCGACAACATGTCGCAAGCCTGGACGCAGGCGGAATTGGGACCCGCCATGGGCAACAGCCTCCTCTACGCCGTCACCAGCGCCGCAGCCGCCATCCTGGTGGCCACCACGGCCGCCTTCGCGACCGTCATCATGCCGGTCAAGCACAGGACCCTGTGGTTCTGGCTGATCTACTCCGGAACCCTGCTGCCGCTCCAGGTCTTCCTGCGCCCCCTCTTTCTGGCCTACGCCGACACCGGGCTCTACGACGCCCAGCTCGGGCTGTTCCTGGTGTACGTGGCGATCGCCATCCCCTTCGCGTACTTCATCATGCGCAACTTCGCACTCACCCTCGCGCCGGAGATCATCGAGGCCGCCCGGATGGACGGTGCCTCGTGGTGGCGGATTCTCTGGCAGATTCACCTGCCGCTGTCCCGGTCCGCCATGGTGGCCGCCTTCGTCTTCCAGTTCGTCGCCGTCTGGAACGACCTCCTGTTCGGCATCACGCTGTCCACCAGCAGCAACATCCGCCCCGTCATGGCCGCGCTGGCCGAACTCCAGGGCAACTACTCCAATGTCGGGCCGCCGGTCGTGCTCGGCGGCGCGCTGCTGGTCTCGCTGCCGACCGTCGTCCTGTTCTTCTCCGCGCAGCGCTTCTTCGTCAGCAGCCTCAAGCTCCATGGCTGAGCCGCACTCCTTCCGCCCCTCACCGATCCACCTTCTTGAAAGGCAGCCCGTGGTGAAAACACCCCTCCCCGCCGCACTGGCCCTCGCCGTCCTCGCCGGAGCGCTGTGGGCCACCCCCGCCGCCGCGGCCGACAGCGACCGGCAGACAGCTCCCTCCACCTGGGCCGAACGCGCCACGGCCAGCTACCGCTCCCTCCAGCAGCACCTCTACCAGGGACCGCAGGAGCACGGCCTGTACCTGGAGAAGACGCCGCGCACGGAAGAGGAGAACGCCCACTCATACCTCTGGCCCCTGCGTGAGGCGGCCGCCGCCACCGTCGACATGTCCGAACTGCCGCGCATCGGCGACCGCTACGACCGTGACGCCGCCGAGCGGTTCACGACCCTGCGGCTCTACTTCAACCCCCGCGACGGCAGGCCCGGATACGACTCCTACCTGCCCGCACCGCTCGACCAGGGCGGCGACGTCTTCTACGACGACAATGCCGTCGTCGGACTCACCTTCCTCGACCAGTACCGGACGACCGGCAACAAGCTCTACCTCGAGCGGGCAGCGGAAACCTACCGAGTCGTCACCCGGGCATGGGACACCGACCCGGCCAAGCCGTGCGTCGGCGGCATGCACTGGGTCGACTCCCCCGACGACTACATGCGCGCAGCCAACGTCACCGGCCTGTCCGCCCAACTGGCAGCGGAGCTCTACGCCATCGAGCGCGAAGACCACTACCTCGCGAACGCGAAGAAGTGGTACGAGTGGAACTGGTCGTGCCTGCGCCGGTCCCCCGGTCTGTACGACAACAGCCGTGACGACGACGGCAGCACCAACAAGACCCTCTGGACGTACAACTCCGGCGCGATGATCGGCACCGCAACCACGCTCTACCGCGCCACCGGCGACCGCGCATACCTCGACCGCGCAGTCCAGGACGCCGAGGGCTCGCTCGCGTACTGGAACCAGGCGGACCGGCTGCACGACCAGCCGGCGATCTTCAACGCCTTCTACTTCGACAATCTCCGCATCCTCGATGAGGTACGACCCAACCGCGAGTACCGCAAGACGGCCGCCGCCTACGCCGATCGGACCTGGAAGGACAACCGGACACCCTCCGACGGCCTGTTCCGCTTCCAGCCCTCCGGCGGCGGCGACCACGCCCCGGACGCACAGGCCGAAACCCTCCACCAGTCCGCGATGATCCAGATCTTCGCCGGGCTCGCCACCGACCGTTCCTGACCCCTCGTCGCCCCACGCCTCGAACAGCACGCCCCGGCACCACACACGAGTGGAGACCTCTCCCATGCCCCGCCCCGCACTTGCCCGTCCCTCCTGGTGGGACTCGAACATGGCCCGAGACATCCTGCGCGAGCGCGCGGTGTCCGCCGAGGGGTCCCTCGGCGGACACCGGATCACGATCTCCTGCGAACCCCTCCTTCGGCACGACGGGGCGGGCGGCCTCCTGCAATCCGTCCGCGTGACGGCCGGCCGACCGCTCACCCGCGCCCGCGTCACCACCCTTGCCGGCCAAACCCTGCGCTGCGAGGTCCTGTCGGGGCCGGGGGCGGACACCCGCCTCCTGGTTCCGGAAGCGGACACGCCCACGACCGTCCTGGTCGAGCTGCCCGAGCTGGCCGACGGAGAGAGCATCGAGGTCCTGCTGACCCCACAGCGCCACTGGACGCTGCACCTGGTCCAGCACGCCCACCTGGACATCGGTTACACGGACCCGCAGAGCACCGTGCTCGCCGAGGGGCGCAAGTACCTCGACTCCCTGCTCGAACTGTGCCGCACCACGGACGAATGGCCCGACGCGTCGAAGTTCCGCTGGGCGGTCGAGGGCTTCTTCAGTTACGAGAACTGGTCACAGAACCGGCCGCCGCGACAAGTCGCGGAGTTCTTGGACCGAGTCCGCGAGGGGCGCATCGAGCTGGCCGCGATGCCGTTCAACCTGCACACCGAGACCTGCTCCACCGACGAGCTGCACGAACTGCTGCGCCCGATACGCCAGTTGCGGGACCAGCACGGCATCGACATCACCACCGCCATGCAGACAGACGTGCCCGGTCAGGTCGTCGGGCTCCCCGACGTCCTGGCGGCCAGCGGGATCCGCTATCTCTCGGTCGCCCACAACTGGGCGGGACGAGCGGTCCCGCACCACGTCGGGGGCCAGAATCTGCCGCGCCTGTTCCGCTGGCGGGCCCCCAGCGGCAGCGAGGTGCTCGTGTGGCGCACGGACACCCCGCACGGCCTCGCCTACATGGAGGGGTCGATCCTCGGCTTCGACGAATCCTTCGACCGCGTCGACGATCTACTCCCGAACTATCTCTCTGCCCTGGCCAGTCACCAGTATCCGCACGAGGGTCGCGGGATCCCCGGATTCCCCATCCTGGACGAGGAGTTCAAGGGCGACCCCTACCCGTGGGACATCCTGCACCTGCGGGTCCTGGGCAAGTTCGCCGACAACGGACCGCCGCGCCGCATCATCGCGGACACCGTGCGCAGGTGGAACGAGGAGTGGGCCTTCCCCGTCCTGCGCACCTCACGCAACGAGGACTTCTTCAAGGACGCCGAGGAACGCCTCGGCGACCGGCTCGAGACGTTCGAGGGCGACTGGACGGACTGGTGGGTCGACGGCGTCGGCGCGGGTGCCGTGCCGCTGGCCGCCACGCGCGACGGGCAGGCGGCGCTCGCCGACGCACAGACCGTCGCGGGCTACGCCCAAATCCTGGGCGCACCGGACGCGGCACGGATCACCGGCGCCGCGCCTGAGGTGTACCGCGCGGCCTCCCTGTTCAACGAGCACACCTGGGGTGCGGGCGACCCCTGGACGCACGGCGACCACGGCCATGCCTCGGGCGAGCGGCAGTGGCACTGGAAGTACGCCCAGGCCCTGCACGCCCACGACGGCGCCCGCACGCTGCTCGACTCCGCGAACGCAGCACTGGGGGAACGGCTGTCTCCGCGCGCGGGGACGCTCGCCGGCTACTACATCGTCAACACGTGCAGTTGGCAGCGGTCCGAGGCGGTCCGCCTCTTCCTGCCGGAGAGCACCGTGCCCCTCGACGACCCGGTGCGGGTCGTCGACTCCCGCGACGGCACACCTCTGGAGGTGACGCAGGAGGAGCAGAGCAACGAACTGCACCGGGCGGCCGGGCGTTTCCTCCTGTTCCGGCTGGCTGACGTACCGGCCCATGGCGCGGTACGCGTGGACGTCGAGTCCGCCCTGTCGGCCGGGCGCCCTAAGGAAGAGCACACACCGGACGAAGCCCCCACTGTTCTGGAGAACGAGTGCCTGCGCGTCCACGTCGACCTGGCGTCCGCCTGCATCGACTCGATCCTGGACAAGCGGACGGGAGCCGAGCTGGTCCGGCAGGACTCCACCGTCGGCTTCAACGGCTACCTGTACGACGAGTACGCGACGGCCGGCGGATTCAACCACCAGTCCAGCAAGACCACGGCCAACGCCTCGATGCATCTGCTGGCCACGCGGCATACGGCTTCCCCGGCGGCCCTGGTGGAACGGACGTCGGACGCGACCGGGCAGACGCTGGTCTACGAGTGCGCTCCGGCCGGCACCCGGCGACTGCGGGTCAAGGTCCACCTGCCGCACGCGAGTGCACGGATCGACCTGGAGAACCGGATCGACAAGGCCGCGACGTTGACCAAGGAGAGTGCGTTCTTCGCCTTCCCCTTCGCGATGCGTTCTCCGGTCCTACGGATGGAAGCCACCGGTGGAGTGACCGGAACGGGGCTGCCCACGGTGCCCGGTTCGGCCCGGCACATGCGGGCGATCCGCCGCTGGGTCAGCCTCCAGGAGGACGGCACCAGCGCCGCCCTGGCCACCCGGGATGCGCCGCTGATCCAGGTGGGCGGGGTGGCCATCCCGTATGTGCCCTACCCGCAGTCACTGGCCCAGGAGGAGCCGGGCACGGTGTTCTCGTGGGTTCACAACAACATCTGGGACACCAACTTCCCCTCGGAGCAGGCCTTCGACCACGTCTTCCGCTACAGCGTCGGATGGCAGGAGACACCCGCCGCAGGTGGTGCGGTGCTCGGCATGCGCACAGCCGCCGTCGGCAGCCGGCCACTGATACCCGTACGAGCCGGCCGTGCCCCCGAACCCCACCCCAGCGCCTCCCTCGCGCTGCTGGCACTGGATGACCCACACGTGCGGGTCGTGGGCCTGACGGTGCCGCAACCGGGACGCCTGCTGGTGCGGTTGCAGTCCTTCGCCGAGGAACCTCTCACATGCCGACTCACGCCCGGCTTCCCCGTCACCGCCGCGACGTCCACCGACTATCTCGGCTCCGCGGGTCCCGCACTGCAGGCCGACACCGACGGCTCCCTGCCGGTACCCGTGCCGCGGCTCGGCACCACGGCAGTGTTGCTGACGCCGGCGGATACGCACGACCTTGACTGACGTTGCCCGCATCGAAGGGCTCCGTTTGGCGCGCGGCCGAACGGAGCCCCCCGACCAGGTGGTCGCCGACAAGGGCTCCTCGTCCCGGGCGATCCGCGCACACCTGCGGCGCCGCGGTATCAAAGCCACCATTCCCGAACGGGCCGACCAACTTGCCGGGCGGGCACGACGCCGCGAACGACGGTGCGGCTTCGACAGGCAGGCCTACCGGCGCCGCAACGTCGTCGAACGCTGCTTCAACCGCCTCAATACTGGCCGCGCAGCCATTCGTCGCCGGCCCGGACCGCCTCGAGGGACAGCTGGCCACAGTGCTGCGACAGGCCCAGCGAGAAGGCGCACTGGGCTGGCAGCGGGATGCGGCGATGGAGGCCGCCCACCTGCTCTCGCTGAGCCACGGTCTGGGCACCAGCGTCCTGGTCGGCCAGCGCACTGCGGGTGTGGCCATGGAGATCCTGCGCGCCCACCTCGAGAGACTGTTCCCAGACCCGGCGCCGAGCCCGGAATCCGCAGCCGGTCAGGCCAACCGCCCTGCCGAGGCGCGGCCTCGGGGGGAAAAGCTCAGAGGGCGGTCACGCGGGTGAGGCGTTCACGCAGGGTGGCGGCAAACTCCTCGGCGCGTGCCAGCTGCGTACGCAGCTTCTCCACCTGCTCGGACGCGTCCTGCTCGTAGCCGCACACGCGCTCCAGCAGGGACTCGCGCCCGAGGTCCGCCTGTCAGCATCGATCAGATAACGGGCAGTTGTGAAGTTCTTTCGACGCGCGCACCTTTGCATAGTCTAAAACATGGGGGAAGGAGCGCCCGGGGAGGCGGTTCTTGAGCGTCGCCACACGTCACTGGGAGCGTCATGATCGAGAACAAGCCGCAGCACGGTTCCATCGTGCTCGCGTGGCTGCCGGTCATGGTGATGGCGGTCGTGACCGCCGTGGACCTCACTGCGGGGCCAGGTGTGGGGTTCCTGCCGCTGGTGTCGCTCGGGCCTGCTTTCGCCGGGCTGGTCGGCTCTTGGCGGCGTACTGCGCTGATCGGCGCGGTGGCACTGCTGTTGTGCATCGCCCTTGGGCTGTACGACGGACTGTTCTCGACCCGTCGCGGGTACACGGCCATGGCGTCGGTCGCGGGCGTGACCGTCGCGGGCATCGCCGCTGCCGTGATGCGCGGCCGCCGGGAGGCGGAGCTGGACAGCGTCCGCTCCATCGCCGAGGCGGCGCAGCGCGTGCTGTTGCGCCCGGTGCCGCTGAGTGCGGGCCCGCTGCGGGTAGCCGTCTCCTACACCTCAGCCCTCGCGCAGGCGCAGATCGGCGGGGACCTTTACGAGGTGGTCTCCTCGCCGCGCGGGGTGCGGGTGATCGTCGGTGACGTGCAGGGCAAGGGACTTGAGGCGGTGGAAACTGCGGCCGTGGTGCTCGGCGCGTTCCGGGAGGCGGCGTACGACGAACCGGACCTGTCGGGGCTCGGCGAGCGGCTGGAGCGTAGTGTCTCGCGGCAGTTGGGGGACGAGAAGTTCGTGACGGCTGTACTGGCCGAGGTGAGCCTGGACGGCGATGGCGTGGTCTTCCTCAACTATGGTCATCCCGCCCCCATGGTCGTACGCGAGGACGGTGGCGTTCTTTTCCCGACCCCACCTGAGTTCGCGCTGCCGCTCGGTCTTGGCGCACACGGTGGCGATGCTCCGGTCCCCTACCGCGTCGGCTTCGCTCCGGGCGAGCAGGTCCTGCTCTACACCGACGGGGTGACCGAGGCACGCGATGCGGCAGGCTCCTTCTATCCGCTGGAGGACCGGGCGTTCCTGCTCAAAGACCCTGATGAGGGAGCCGCCTTGGAGGCGCTGCGGGCGGACCTGGTGCGGCATGGCGACGGCCCGCCGCACGACGACGCAGCGATGCTCTTGCTGCGCTACCACAGACACGCGGGGGCGGGGCGGTGAACACAGCCGTCTCCGCCGACGGTAGAAAGGGGGCCATGGCCGAGCAGGGGGCCCCGTGCGGGGGCGTGGATGATGTGGATGCGGTGACGGGTGCGGTGCTGACCGCTTCACGGCTTCTGGTGGCGGTGTCCGCCCGGTCTCTCGCGGAGGTCGAGGAGCGGGTGACGCTCCCCCAGTTCCGCATGCTGGTGGTCCTTTCGAGTCGTGGAGCCACCAAACTGGTGGCTCTGGCCGACCTGCTCCACGTCGCGCCCTCGACCGCCATGCGAATGATCGACCGCTTGATCGCCACCGGTCTCGCGGACCGGCAGATCAACCCCGCCAACCGCCGCGAGACCCTGCTCCGGCTCACTGACGAGGGCATGCGCACCGTCGCCGATGTCACGGGGCGGCGCCGCGCCGAGATCGCAGCGATCGTCGAGCGCCTCGCACCGGAGCAGCGCGCCTCGCTCATCGAAGCACTGAACGCGTTCAACAACGCGGGGGGAGAACCTCCCGCCCCGCACACGGACGGCCCGGAAGTGCATCCGCTCGGGTGGGCCGACGTCTCGGCGGGCGGCGCCTGACTGTACGGGACCGATCCGAGGGGAGGAGCGGATGCGTCGGCTGCGCAGGCAACCGACCGGGCGAGAAGCCGGTCTGCTGGATCACATGAGGGCTTTCGTGTGGGGACCGGCGGAGTTCGTGGGGCTGCCTCCCAAATGGCTGACGGCCCAGGGACTCGTTGTCGGCTCCGTCGGCGCGGGGGCCGTCATCGGTACCGGGGCCCTGGGGATGTGGGTCGGGCCGCCCGCGCTGAGCAGCGGCGAAGCCGGCATCGCCGTCACCTGCCTGCTCGCCTGCTACTTGTTCGCCATCCGGGCCGGCCGAGCTCTGGTGGGGATCGTCGCCCTGTTCGGCGTGTGCCTGGCCCTGCTGACTCCCCAGGTGGCCGCCGGGCTCGTTCTGGGGCACCGCGGCCAGGAACGGCAGGCAGTGGTCACCGGGGTCGAGGGGACGGGCACGCCGGCCGCCGGGCGGGACCGGTACCTCTGTTCGGTGCAGGGGTCCGATGGATCTCCCCTGAGCGTACGCATCTGGCGGGGCTGCCGGGAGTCGACCCAGCCGGGAGACACGCTCGCCGTGGTGTTCGACCCGCTCGGCCGGGTGGCGCCGAGAGGGGCGGAGGGCCCCCGCCCTGACGGGAAGCCACTGGCCGAGCTCGGCGTACTCGCCGTCGTGCTGGTGGCGGTGAGCACCGTCGCTGTCGCGCGCTCCTTCCGCTTGAGTACGCCGTCGTACGAGGATTCCGGCGCCCCGACGGGCAGAAATGACCAGGCGATACTCCGCTGACCTCCGCGACAGCCACTCCACCCGCCGATCTATCAACAGAGACATGGTGACGGCGGGCATGCACCGGCCTCGATTGCAGCACCTGCCTCACGAGTACGGCGTGTTCAGGTCCCCTTGGCGTGCCGGGCTGTCGGGTTGGCCAGGGCATTGCGGGGGTCCGCCGCCCGCGTGATGGCCCCTTCGACCGCGGCGAGGCGGTCGGCGAGCAGGCCGAGAGCGGCGACGGCGTGCGTCATCGGGTCGTTGTCCTGGCCGCCGAGGCGGGCCGCGCGGACATGGGCCGCCTTGATCTCCGCCCAGCGCCGGGCGCTCTCCGGGGAGAGAGTGCACCGGAGTTCGCCGAGCTTGAGGAGGCTGGACTCGGCGCCCGAGGTCAGCGTCTGGGCCTCGCCGGTGTAGTGATCCTCGATGACGGCGTTGAGCTCGGCGTCGTTCATGACCGGGTCGATGCGCGCCGCGATCTTGTTCATGTCGCGGTAGGACCCCTGGAGGCGGAAAGGAGGCTCGGTGCGGGTCGCGTCGGACTGGCCCGCGGAGGCGATGTAGGCGGCGTTGACCGCGAGAACGGTGGCTCGTGCGGTCAGCAGGTGCCTCAGCACCGCGGTGACCCGGCCGAGTTCCGCCGTGGAGTAGGGGTGGGTGAGACGGTCGGCGCGCGCCGTGGGATCGTCGGCGGCCATGCGGAGCAGCAGGTCCAGGTCGCCACGGTCACGGCCGGCGAGCGGGGCGAGAACCTGGTTCGCGGTCAGGGCGTTCTCGACGAAGCTGACGGCGAAGGCGTCCTCCTTGCCTGTCAGCACCTCACCAAGGTTCCATACGTCGGCGCGGTTCGCGAGCATGTCGGGGATCTGGAAGCGCTGCCCCGACTCGGTGTAGGGGTTGCCCGCCATGCAGACCACGAAGCGCTTGCCGCGCAGGTCGTAGGTGCGTGCGGTGCCATTCCACACACCCTCCATACGGCGCTGGGCATCGCACAGCGAGATGAACTTCTGGAGGAGTTCGGGCGAGGTGTGCTGGATGTCGTCCAGATACAACAGGACGTTGTTGGCCGCCTCCAGGGCGAAGTTGACCTTGTCGATCTCCTGGCGTGCCGTCGCGTTGGGCGCTTCGGCAGGATCGAGTGAGGTCACCCCGTGGCCGAGGGCAGGTCCGTTGACCTTCACCAGGACCATGCCGAGCCGGTCGGCCACGTACTCCATGAGGGTCGTCTTGCCGTAGCCGGGCGGCGAGACGAGCAACAGGAGGCCGCCGGACGTGCCCAGTTGTTTGCTGAGGCTGTCGCCGATCAGGGGCAGGTACACCTCGTCGACGAGACGGTTGCGCACGAAGGAAGACATCACCTTGGGCCGGTACTCGTCCAGGCGCAGGCGGGCGCGTTCAACTGCCACGAGGTCTGCCCTGCGGGACTGGTAGGCGCGGAAGCCGGGTGTGGTGACGGTGCGGAACCGACGTGTGCGGCCGATGAGTTCATCGATGCGGACCGGCAGGTCACGACCGCCGATGCGGGGGTGGGTGCCGAGCAGATCCCGGACGGTCTCGGTGAGCTGGGCGGTGCAGTCGTAGTGTTCCAGGTCGCGGCACAGCTCGACGGCCACCGCTTCCTCCAGATCGCCGCTCTCACCAGTGGCACTCAAGTAGGAACTCAGCCACGCCTGGACCAGTTGTCGCCGGGCCGTAGGGCCGTGGACGGCGTTCAGGTCGTCGTCATACGCCGAGCTGTCCACCGCGCGCCGGAACTTGTCCAGGAGAGTGCGGGTTTGGCTCGCGACGACGAAGCCGGCGGGCCCGGTGGTGAGCTCCTCGAAGAGGTAGGCCGCGGCCTCCGCATCGCCCGTCATACGCGCGGCCAGCTCGGCGCAAAGGTCCTCGATCGCCGTGGCGAGACCGAAGGTGTCGCGGGCCCGCGCCAGGGAAAGCGCACGACGGCGCCACAATTCCCGCTCCTCCCCCATAGCGTCATACGCCCAGAAGAACTGCGCGGCCGCTCGGGCGCGTGAGGTGTAGCGCAGCAGTCCTGCCGCGTCGTGCAGTCGGAGCAACGCGTTCAGGATCTGCGTCGCGTCGTGGTCGTGGATGCCCCGTTCATAGCCCTCGTCGTACGCCAGTTCTGCCGCGGAACGGACCAGGGCGGACAGGTCGTCCTCGGTGTGCAACGCCTGTGCCCCGTGCTCGTCGAGCAGCCGCGCGGCCAGGTACTCGGCCCGGTAGACGTCGTCGTTCTCGGTGGGCAGCAGCTGATTCCAGTAGGGGCGCAGCTCGGTGAAGGACGGGTCGGTGATGGGCGAGCGGTAGTCGGTGCCGGTCAGCGCGATGGCCATGCCGTCGCCGTGCGGGACGACGGTGAGGTCCAGCGGCTGGGTGTTGACCGCGAATCGGTGGCGGCCCAGTCGGATGGTGTGGCCGCCGTCGGCGTACAGCTCGGTGCGGTCGCGCAGGGAGCGGGCCGCCTCCTGGCGGGCGGCCGCGATGCGGCCCTCCAGTTCCTCTGCCCTGACCTGATCGCCCAGTTCACGCAGCTCCTCGGCGGTGCGGCGGACCTTGCCGACCATCGGGTCGGAGGCGAAGTAGGTGCTGATCTCGTCGCTGGAGGTGAGTGTGGTCAGGCGCCGGGAGACCGTCTCCAGGACGCGGTGCGCAGAGGTCGCCAGGCGTTCGGTGTGCCGGGCACGGGCGTCGGCGAGGGCCTGCTTGCGGGAGGCGAACGCCTCGTACACCTCGGCGCGCCTGGCTTCCAGCTCGCCGAGGAACTCATCCGATTCCGCGAAGCGGCCCTCCAGGTTCTCCAGTTGGAGCAGCAGGCGGGCCAGCTGGTCGTCGCAGCTTTCGGGGGTGGTCGCGGTGGAGAGTGCGCCCGTGACGGCTTGGCCGAGCAGGGAGAATTCGGCGGCGAACTCGGCACGCCCCTCGTCGGCGGTCAGTTCGCGGCGGCGGGCATCGAGGGCTGCGCGCGCCCGGTTGATGCCGGCGATGACTTCTGCGATGCGCTCCAATATGGCGGTGCGCACGGTCGCGTCGCCGATGTCCAGTCCCGCGACGACCTCGGTGACGGTCTGCAGCTGCCCGGTGAGCTCTTGGAGGCGACCGGCGATCGGGGTGGCCTCTGCGGCCGTGCCGATCCCGAAGGCGTCGGCCGTCAGTTGTTCGAGCTCGGCATGGTGGGAGACGAACGCGTCCGCGCGTTTCAGGAAGGAGACGGCGCGCTGCCCCGCCGAGGAGATGTCGCCCGCCAGCTCGCCGGCGATCTCGTCGATGTGGTGTGTGTCGGCGTATCGCAGCTCCTTCAGCGTCAGCAAGTGGCCGTGCGCGTGCCGTAGTTCGGTGAGCCGCTCGACCCACTCGGTCGCTGTGCGCGGCGCCTCGCCGCGGATGCGCCGTACGAGGGCGGCGACGCGCGCGGCGGATTCGGTGAGGGCATCGGCGGCCTGCCGGGTCAGGGTCTGGACGGTCTCGAATTCGGTGAGTACCTGCTGGGCGGTGGAGCGTATGGCCTCCACCACAGAGCGCAGGTCGCCGAGTTCCGCGTCTTTGAGCCAGTGGGAGGAGTCGGCGGCGCGTACACAGGAGGCCACGAGCGCCTCGTACACGCCCGCGGTGGGCGTGGTCTCGGTGACGGCACGGGCGATGGAGAGGCAGTCGGACACGCCGCGTACGAGATCTGCGTTGCCGATGCGGGCCAGCGGCCCTTCGCCGTCGTCCGAGCCGGTTGAGGTATGGGTATCGGCGACGTACGGGGACTGCCACATCTGCAGGGGGTGCACACGAGCGGGTTCGTCGGAACGACCGGCGCGCAGCACCATCAGCGCGCCGTCCCCGAAGAGCGCGTAGCCGTGGCAGGAGAGCGGGGTGGCCACCTCCTTGCGGATCATGTTGTAGGGCAGCAGGAGGTTGTGCCCTTCCACTCGCGCGTGGAAGGCGAACAGGACGTCCTCACCGTTGGGTGAGCGCGTCATCCGCTCGAATTCGAGTCCGGCGGTGTCCAGGCCGTCGAAGGTCTTGTATGCCCCCGTGGCCAGGTAGTACCCGCCGGGGAAGACGATGCCCTGGTCCTCGGGGAGGCGGCGGCACGCCTGTCCGATGCCGTCCAGGCGTACGGCGGTCCTGGTCAGGGTGTTGAAGACCAGGTGGCGCCAGACGGTTTCCTTGTAGGGACGTACGCGCAGCAGGATCAACGCGCCCACGCGTGCGTGCTCCACGTCGGCGTCGGCGAGGGACTGCAGCGGCTCGTCGACCGGCTCCTCGTAGACCCCGTGACCGGTCTCCGTGTCGTCGTCGATCTTGAGAGTGAGGGAGCCGCCGACCGTCGCGACAAAGATCTCGCCGCTGATGGAGATGTGCGGGTTTCGGCCCAGGACATGGCTGTCGCGGGTCGTCACCGTCCACTCGAAGTCGTGCGACGGCGGGAAGACATGGTCCCGCTCCCCGCGCGCGTCCAGGAAATCGGCGCGGCCGTCGGCCGTCAGGGTCCAGCGCAGGACGCGGATGTCCTCGCTCTTCTCACCGGTCTGGAACACGGCGAGAAGCTTGCCCTCCACATGCCTCAGCTGGAGGAGCCTGGCCTCGCGGTAGTAGCGGAAGAGTGCGCTGAACTCGCGTACGAAGGCGGGGTCGTCGAGGAGGCCGGGGACCGCGTCGTCAGCCAGCCGGTTCAGGTCGCGGTCGTGCAGGGCGAAGACGTCACCGATCACGGTCTCCGGCTTTGCGGCCGTGAGGTCGTTGTGGCCGAACAGGAGAGTATCGCCGATGGCGATGATGTCGCGGGGCAGGCACTGGTGCGCAGTGCGGATGCTCTGGCTGCCGGTGAGCATCAGCTCGGTGGACCCGAAAGCCGCCACGCGGCGCTCGTTGAGGGCGGTGGCGCGCTCGGCCAGCTGCCGGGCCTGCGCCACGAGCCGGTCGCGCAGTACCTCATACGTTCCCGCGTCCATGCCGGTGCCGGGGACGGCCTCGGCCTCGGCCCCGGTCTGGGTGTCCATGTCCGGCTTCCTTCCGTGTGGCGTCAGTGATGTCTCAGCTGGATGTGCGAGGGAGGAGTCTGGCCGGGACCGCTGACCCCCGTGCAGCGGCCCCGGCCGGTCGGTGTCAGCTCGTGGACGAGCCGCTGTGCGTGCCGTTCAGTTCAATGATCGGCATGTCGGCCAATCCCAACTGTCCAGCTTTGTCCAGGAGTTCACGCAGCTGGCCGGTCTGCCCGCCGCCGCCGTTCATGAGCTTCATCAGCAGCGCGGACACGGTCAGGTTCTGCACGTCGGACGTGGAGACCGAGCCGATGACCTTGGCCAGGTCGTCGGTGAAGGTCGCGGTGCCGTCCAGCCAGGGTCCGGCGAGGGCCTGCGCGGTCTCGGAATTCTGGACGAAGGCGTCGACGCCCTTGCCGAGCGAGATCGAGGAGACGAGGCGGTCGAAGAAGACGGACTCGCCGCCGACGATGCTGATGTCCGCGCTCTCCAAACCGGTGGCGAGGATGGTCGCCTGCGCTTCGGCGATGTGCCGCTGTACCTCGATGCCGGCCAGGCGGATGTCCTTCTCCGCCTCCAGACGCAGCCGGTATTCCTCGTGTGTGCGGGACGCTTCGTCGAGCGCGGCCATCGCGGCCGCCTTGTCGGTGAGGCCCGCGGCCTCCGCCTTCAGCTTGGCCTCGACGCCCTCGGCCTCCGCACGCATGCGGGCCTCGGTGGCCTCGGCCTCCGCTCGTCCCGCCTTCTCGATGGCATCGGCCTCCTTCTCGCGGACCTGCACGGCGGCCAGGCCCTTCGCTGCCGCCTCGGCCTGGACGCCTTCCGCCAGGCGCAGCTTGGCCCGCGCGTCGAGGTCGGAAGCCTTCAACCGGGCCTCGGCCAGCGTGACTTCTTCCGCCGCACGGTGAGTGGCTGCCTGCTCCGCCGCCTCCGCCGCCTTGATGCTCTTGACCAGACCCTCCTGCGCCTGCGCCTCAGCGGCGATGATCACGGCCTGCCGCTCGCGCTCCGCCTCCTCCACCGCGCGGAGCTTCTTGATGGACTCCTCCTGCTCGGCGACCGTGCGATCGACGGCGACGCGCTCGCGGACGACCTCGGCGATCTCCCGCTTCTCCGCCTCCACCTCCTTCTCGGCCGCTATCCGGGTCAACTCCGTCTCCCGCTCGCGGGCTATCACTTCGAGGAGCCGGTCCTTCTCGATGCGCTCGTTCTCGATGGCGATGACCCGCTCGCGGTTCTTCTGCGCCACGGCGACCTCACGGGCCTGGTTCTCGCGCTGCACGCCGAGCTTCTCCTCGGTGGCGAGGAAAGCGCCCTGCGACCGCAGCCGCTCCTCCTCCACGACGCGTGCCGTTTCGGCCTCTTCACGGGCCCGCACGGTGTCGACCTCGCGCTTCTGCTTGATCTCCGCATCGGCCTGGCGCCGCTCGAGCTCCAGGATGGCCTCGCGGGCGTCGACGTTCTGCCGGGTGATCTCCTTCTCCTCGTGCCGTGTGTACTCGTTGGTGCGTACGTGCTCGACCGCCGTCAGTTCAGTGATCTTGCGGATGCCCTGCGCGTCCAGGATGTTGGACGGGTCGAGCTGGGAGAGCGGCGTCTGCTCGAGGTGGTCGATCGCCGCGTCCTCCAGGCTGTAGCCGTTCAGGTCGGTTCCGATCACCTGGATGATGCGGTCGCGCAGTTCATCGCGCTTGGTGTACAGGTCGGCGAAGTCCATCTGCTTGCCGACGGTCTTCAGGGCCTCGGAGAACTTGGCGTTGAACAGTTCCTGCAGGGTGTTCTGATCACTGGCCCGGGCCGTGCCGATGGCCTGCGCGACCCGGATCACGTCCTCGACGGTCTTGTTGACCCGTACGAAGAACGAGATGCGGATGTCGGCGCGGATGTTGTCCCGGCAGATGAGACCGTCCCTGCCGGTCCGCATGATGTCGATGGTCTTCACCGAGATGTCCATGACCTCGGCCTTGTGCAGCACGGGCAGCACGACCTGCCCGGTGAACGTCACATCGACCTTTCGCATCTTGGAGACGATCAGCGCCTTGCCCTGCTCCACCTTGCGGAACAAGCGGGTGACGGTGAACAGGAGCACGACGACGATGAACAGGACAGCGGCGACTGACACGCCGATGCCCAGAGTGATGGCATCCATGTGGAGTCCTAAGAAAGGTGAGGAGATCTACGGGCCGCACCAGGCATGCGCCTGGCCGGGCGGCCTTCGGTGCGGACGGACGTGGTTCAGGCGCGGCCGACGTTGCCGGGACCGGGGTCGAGCGCCACTTCGTATGGCGCGGCCCAGAAAAACTCGCCGGACTCGTCATAGGCGTAGAGCAGCGCGGTACTGCCCGCACCGAGGGCGTCCGCACCCTGCTGCCTGACCTGGACGATTGCAGTGGAGCCGTCCCGTGCGGTGACCTCCGCCTGGCCGAAGCCCGCGTCCACCCGCCCCGTGCGGATGACGCAGGTCGATCCGACGAAGTCCTGCCGGGACGGCCCGGGTTCATCGGGGAACAGTTTGGCCAGCGGCCGTACGACACATCTGGTGAGCAGCCAGGCCATGAGGAGAGAGATCAAGAACGCGCTGCCGTCGGCGGCGAGACGCGCATGGCCCTCGATCCCGGCCCTCCCGAGCAGCACCGAGCCGGTCACGCTGGTGAACCAGCCGATCACGACCACGAGGGACACAGGGACCGCGACCGGTACACCGCCCAGCCCCAGCGCCGTCATGTCGGCATCCGCGTCGAAGCCGTCCGCGTCGAAGCCACCGAGCAGCACGAGCAGCCAGAAGCCGATAACGACCAGGAGGGCGGCGCTGAAGACGACACCCGGAAATCCCGCGGCCGCGCCGAGAAGCTCTTTCATGGCCCATCCCCCTGCCCGTCAGTGCTGACGGACGCGTGTCCGGCTGCCGGGTTCCGCTTCCGGAACCCGGCACCCGAACTCGCCCCCGTTCCTGCCTCCACCATCCTGGCTCGACCTGTACGACTGGCGCATTGCCGGAAAGCGGCAATCTTTACGCGCCGTTAATGCCGGACGGCACTCCCCGGAGAGGGGGGCGCACCTCTGGTTCCGGCGGACGGTGGGCCTTGCGAAACAGCTGGAGCGGGCGGCACCCCGCCGTGACGTGGAGAGCTCGCCGACGCCGCTGTGTGCACCCTCGGCCCACTCTCTGCCACCACCAACGACCGGACAGGGGTGGGGGTTCGGGCGACGACACGGGCCAAAGGGGTTGCGGCTCCTGCCGGACGACCACACGCTTGCTCTCGCGACCGGCGGGCGAACCGCCGTCTTGGAATGGTCCACGCACGGAGGCTCCGTCTGCCTTCAGGGCGCCACGCGGGGCGGGGCATTTGGCTCGGCTCGCTTTTCCCCTACCGTCTGCGCTGGACCCTGGCCGCCTCATCGCCTGCGTGTTCGGCCTGGCCGTCGCGACTTTGCCGACCACCGGCACCTGGAGTACGAGGCAACGCGCAGGAGGTAGCCGCCTGGAACAGTCTCCTGCGCCGAGCGTCCATGATTTAGTCTATGCAACGCTTGCATAGACTAAAGATCATGACCCGACATCCGTCACACCATCGAGTCCGATGGGGGCAGCCCGAGGAGGCGACATCATGACGACACCTCAGCATTTGCCGCACCAGCGTCCTCCCGTTCCGCGAGGCTGGCGACGCCGCCTCGCGAGACTCCCCATCGCCTTCTTCCGTGTGGGCCTCGGTCCGCTGTTCGGGAAGCGCCTGCTGCTCCTGCATCACACCGGCCGGACCAGCGGCCTGGACCGGCGTGTGGTCTTGGAAGTCATCGCTTACAACGCCGAGGAGGGCCGTTTGATCCTCGCCTCCGGCTTCGGCCCGAACGCCGCCTGGTACCAGAACCTGCGCACCACCCCGAAGACCACCATTCAGATCGGTAACCACCACTACGCCGTCACCGCCCACTTCCTCAGCTCAGAAGAAGGTGGAGACGTCATGGCACGCTACGCCCCGGCCCACCCCCGCACCGCACGCCGCCTGTGCTCCTTCATGGGCTTCGACGTAGACGGCAGCACTCGCTCCTACCAACAGGCCGGCCGTCACATCCCGTTCGTACGCCTCGACGCCGCGCCCGACCAGCACCTGCCCTGACGGACTTCACGGGACGCCAGCAGCCAAGAGCAACAGACTGGCAGCACACAGGAATCGGGGGACGGCAGATCAATGGACCAGTCGGACGCGATGTGGCACAGATTCTTGCAGGACAGCGAGGACGACATACGCCGCACCGCCCCCCAAGAGGCTTCGGCGCAGGAGCGGATCGAGGCTGCGGCACAACGGCTGGAAACCGGTCGCGCGCCGCAACAGCCCCCGCCGAACGCCCTGGAGGCCATAGGCGAACTCTGGCAGCCCGCGCCCTCACAGGACCAGCCCGCCTGGCACGACCTGGACGGCTGGGGCCGAGTGCGCCGCGCCTCGGGCGTACTGAGTGCCGCCGTCGTGTTGATCGCCATGCTGGCCGCGCTCTCCCGCCCGCCCAGCGGGACGGGCCCGGAGAGCGACCTCCCGGGTGGGGTCACGCTCCAGCAGACCGAGGAAGCGTCAGACGGGTTGCCCCCGACACTTCCTTCCCCATGAGCAGGACAACCCGGCATGCTTCTTCAGCACACGCAAACCACCGCACCAGCCCTGAGTCTCCGCCCCGGCGGAGCCTTCCCTGGACCGACGCGGTCATCGGCGTCCGCGGGCGCCCCGCAGAGCCTCGGAGGTGGTCCGGACGAACACCGGGGCGTCACTGATCAGAATTGCGCAGTACTGGACTCCCGCCCTGCTTTCGCCCAATGCTCATTACTATGTGCCTCACATACGGGAGGGAGCGTGCGATGCGTTTTCACAAAAGCGTTGAAAACATGGCGTGGATGGCTTACCTCCCCCCAGCGGCACTCACAGCTCTGCTCACCTCGCTGGACGTCACCTTCCACGAGCAGCGGAGTGGCATCGTGGTCGGGCTCGTCGCCGTCCCCGCGATCTTCCTGGCCTTGTCCGGGCCCCAGCGAGCAGGTCAGCCCTACTATGTCGGCAGTCTCGCCTTGACCGGCGCGTTGGTGAGCAGCATGGTGGACTGGCGTGACCGCCCCGTTGTGATGCTCGCAACGATCATCAACATCGTCCTCCTGACCTGCGTCACCGGTCAGTTGCAACGCAGACGGACGCCCCCCGGCTCCCCTTCCGCCGAGACCCCCTCAGCTGCCCCGTCCTCGTCACCGGCCTCGCCCCGACCCACAGCGCCGATGCCGACGCCCCCGCGGACCTCTCGAACATTCCACTTGGGCGAAGCCACGATGGCGCTGTGCAGCCTTCCACAGGCGAACCGCACGACCATGGTGGCCGATATGTGCGACGTGCGGGAAACACCGTACGGAACGCGCATCCTCGTAGCCGACCTCATGGGCAAGGACGACGCCACTCGAGTCGCGGGTGACCATCTACTCGAGAGCTGGAGGCATCTGGCCGCGAGCGAGCCGAGCCTCGCGGAGATCACGCGCCGCCTCGACGCGGAACTCGACGCCTGCTCCGACCGATTCGCCAAGACACTGCTCATCACGCTCCACAACGGCCGTGGGGAATTCGTGTGCTGCGGGCACCCGCCGCCACTCGTCCTCGGCGGCGAGGGCGGGCGCGTCCGGGAGGTGAGCCCCCTCGCCCCGCTGCCACCACTCGGACTGTTCAGCCTCGTGCCCCACGGTTGCACGGTCTTCACCACGTCCTTCACCCTTCGAAACACCCAGCAACTCCTGGTCCACACCGACGGCATTGGCTACGCCATGGACCAGGACGGCTCCCCTTTCCCACTGCTGCAGCTGGCACAAGCGCTGGGCGACCGACCACCTGCGGCGCTACTCGACGCCCTGGTGACCGAACTCGACCGGCATGCGGCGAGCGGACTCAGCGGCCTGCGCGACGAAGCGCTGCTGCTCCTTCTCCAGCAAGAAGAACGCCCTTTCCAGCACGTCACGACGGCGCTCCGCAGCCCACCGACCTGGCTCGACGCCCCTCCACGGCCACAAGCCGATCAGGCTCTGGCCTAAATGGCCGCGGCGGCGGTGAGCCGCGCCGGCACTCCGTGAGACGGCAGAGGACTTCCTTTGCGGCCCCACAGCCCGTCCCCGGCTCTCAGAACTCCTGCGCCGGCCAGTCGAGGAGCCGTGCGCCGATCACAGCGGTCTGCAGGGTGTAGCGATGGACCGGGTCGGCTGGGTCCGCGCCGGTGAGCTGGTGGATGCGCTGCAGGCGATAGGTGAAGGCGCGCACGCTCAGCGAGAGTCGACGGGCCGCTTCCGCCGCCACGCACCCGGAGTCGAAGTACGCGGTGAGCGTGTCGATCAGCGGCTGCGCTCCGCCACGGGCCTTCGCCAGTGGGCCGAGAGTAGCGAGCACGAGCTCTGCCATGGCCTGCCGGTCGCGGGTGAGGACGGGGTAGACGAGCAGATCCGCGGAGTGCAGCACGGGCTCGTCGAGGTCAAGGCGTTCGGCGAGATCGAGGGCGTTCAGGGCTTCCTCGTAGGAATGGACCACGCCGCCCGCACCGGGCTGCGGGCGGCCGATGGCCACGCGGCCACCGCCGGTGGCCGCGAACGCCTGCTTGGCGAAGTACCGCAGCACCTCGTGCTGATCACCCGGAGCGACGCACACCAGGCGTCCGTCCTTGGTGGTCAGGAGAATGCTGCGGTCGCCGAACCGGCTGATGAGCGCCTGCTCCACCTCGCGGGGCGCGGGGTCGCCTTCTTCGTAAGCGACTGCACCCTGGGCCACAGCAACGGCGTGTGCGAAGGAGAGCCGCAGACCGAACCGCTCTGCCCGTTCGGCGAGCAGTCCCAGATCGCTTCGGCCGTACAGCAGGTCATCGATGAACTCGCGCCGGATCGCCTCCTGTTGGCGGACGGCCAGCCGCTGGGCCCGCTCGTAGCCTTCCGCGAAGGCGTCGATGGCCTGTTCCACAGCGGCGAGTACGCCGTCATAGGAGGCTGAGTCCGTCGTCGGCCAGTGGGCACGGGTTGCTGCCAGGTGCACACCCACCAGCGCACGCAGTCCGAAGCCCGCGTCGGCGGCCCGCTCCCCCAGAGCACGGCGCAACTCCAGTTCGTCGCGTGTCAGCCTGCGCCCGGTCTTCGCCGCGTCGGCGAGCACATGGGCATACCCGTCCAGATACTCCTCGGGTATTTCGCCTGCTGCCATGCCCGCTCCTGAATTCCTGATGCGCTGGTAACGCCTTTCTAGCGCATCGCGTGGCGGCATGTGCCAACCGGCCCGGTCACCGGTGCCCGGATACGGCAAGGAGGCCGGGCAAGCCGGCCCGCCGGGCGGCGTTGCCGTCACAAGGAGCCGCCGATCCGGGCCGCCGTGCAGGACGTGGGACGCGAGGTCGACACGGAGCGGACCCCTCGGCTGCAGAAGAGTCGGTGCATCCTCACTCCGTGTCTTCGTGTTGCCCCAGGTGGCCCTTTCCCGGAGGCCGAGAAACGTGGTTCTCGGCCCCGGTACCCTCCCCACGACCCTGCCGTAGGCCTTACACCCACCGCATGGCCACAACCGCGCATCCTTTGAGCGCTGTTGCTGCCGGAACGCAGCACCCTCGCTCCCGCTCGCCCGCACCGGAACGTCACCGGCCACGTGGTCGCAAAGGCCACGGGGGACGGCCCTGCACAACAGGCGTAGCAGCCGCGCGGCCTCTAGGCTGACCGTGGTGTGCCGGGAAGCCTGGTCGGCGGACGCGTTTCCCTGCCCTGTGGAGATCACCGTGCCGATGCCCCGCTTCCGCCGTCGCCGTCGGTCCAGGCCAAGACCCTGGCGTGCCCACGAGGTCGTTCGGCTGCGAGGTGAGATCGACGATCGGAGCGTCACTGCCACGGGCCGACGTCTGCTGGACGCACTGAGCGCCGGGCCGGAAGTGCTCGAGGTAGATCTGACACAGGTGACCTACCTCAGCCCGGCAGGCACCGCGCCGTTGTTCACGGCCCTCCGCGCCGCTCGGAGCCGCGGCTCCCGCCTCGTCATCACCCATGCCGGAGGCAGGGTGGAAGCCACCTTGCGCGAGGTCGGCCTCTACCGAGCGCTACGAGATCCTGACGCCGACGGGTGAATGGGCTCTTCCCTTTGCCCGGCCAGTACACCGCGGCGATCGGGAAGATCTTCGAATCCGGCGGCCCGTCCGTGACCCCGCCATGCCGTATTCCGGCAATCTCCTGGCGACCCAGATGCCCGTCAAGAACCTGTCAATGCCGCATCAAGAACGTGTAGGGTTCCCAGCGGTGTGCCGGGAAGCCTGGTCGGCGGTCTTGAGACAGCTCTCTTTACTGATCGGGGATCCCGGCCATGGTGCTCATCGTCGTCTTCGGAGTCGCACTGCTCATCGCGGTGCTCCTGTCCGGCCTCGCGGCCCGCACCATCTTGTCGACCTCCTTCCTCTTCCTAGTCGGCGGCGCGCTCGTCAGTGATGGATTCCTCGGGCTCATCCACATCACGCCGGACAGCGAGATCGTGTCCGTGACGGCCGATCTGGCCCTGTTCGCCGTGCTGTTCACGGACGGCATGCACGTCTCCTTCTCCAAGCTGCGCGCCAACTGGAAGAACCCGGCCCGCGCTCTCGGTCTCGGCATGCCACTCGCCTTCTTCTTCATGGCGCTGGCCACGCACTACCTGGTCGGCCTTGACTGGACGACGTCGTTCCTGGTCGGCGCGGTTCTC
Source organism: Streptomyces sp. NPDC050439 (assembly GCF_040655335.1). Lineage (NCBI taxonomy): Bacteria > Bacillati > Actinomycetota > Actinomycetes > Kitasatosporales > Streptomycetaceae > Streptomyces > Streptomyces sp. NPDC050439. Next base: position 35,112 of record NZ_JBFAJT010000015.1, on the reverse strand, counting down.
GCGCCCACCGACCCGGTGTTCGCATCGGCCATCGTGGGACGCAAGGAAGTCCCCTCCAAGCTGCGGCAGTTGCTGAACGTCGAAAGCGGCATCAACGACGGTCTGGCTCTTCCCATCGTGCTGATCCTCATCGCCGCAGCCGGCCCCACCTCCGGCGATGCGGAGGCATCGCTCGGGAAAATCGGTCTGGAGTTGTTGCTAGGGCTCGTATTCGGTGTCGTCCTCCCGATGGCGGTCATCGAACTCGTACGCTTCCGCCACCTCGGGGCCGAACCGAGACTGCAACCGCTGCTCCCGCTCGCGATCGGCGTGATCCTCTACGCCCTGTGCCACCTCACCCACGCCAATCCTTACCTGGCCGCCTTCTCCGCGGGCGCGGTGCTCACCGCACGCTCGGCAGAGGCGAAGACAGCCTTCGAACCGCTGGGGGAAGCACTGGCCGAACTGGCCAAGTTCGCAGCCCTGTTGGTCTTCGGCGCACTGCTGACGCCGCAGCTCTTCGGCGACCTGACACTCGGCGGATACGCCGCCGTGGTGCTCGCGATCGTGCTGATCCGGCCCGCTTCGCTGCTGCTCTCCCTGATCGGGACCCACTTCGAGCGCAAGGAGAAACTGGTGGCGGCCTGGTTCGGGCCCAAGGGCTTCGCCTCGGTCGTCTACGGGCTGCTCGTTCTGCAGGCCAGCATTCCGCAAGGCGAACAGGCGTTCACCCTCATCGCCGTCTGTATCGCCTTCTCGATCATCGCCCACAGCAGCACCGACGTACCCATCGCCCGCCTCTTCCACGTCGATGACCTCGCCGACGTACCGGGCCAGCGCGTTGACACAGAGAAGGCCCCACTCAGCACCGGCAAGGAAACCGGCCGTGTCGGCACGTGAACTCGCCGACCACTTCATGCTCGCGGATGACGACCCCGACCCTCGTCGGACAAGGAGGCGGCACCGTCGTGGACGTGCAGCGCATGCTGAAGGGATTGCTGAAGGCAGGGTCCCGTGGTGACATCGAGTATTCCGTGCGGCCGTATGCCCTCAGTACCAAATCGTTCGCAGCCTTCGCGTACGTCGCCGAACAGCTCGGTTACCGTTACGCGGGCCACGCGCCGGGGACTGGTGCGACGAACCATCCGTACTTCTCCTTCCGCCGCCGTTGCGATGCCCGCAAGCGCGCGCAGGCCACCGTGCTCGATCACCCCGACCTGCTGCACGGCGGCGCGCTCCCAGGGATGAAGCCCGGCGGCGGCCTGCGCCCGCTCCCCTGGGCCCAGGCCGAAGTGGATCTCCTGCACTCCCGGATGATTCTCGACGCCTGCAGCCGCTACAACGCCCGCGTCCTGGGCAACCTGATCGCGCTGCTGATCCTCGCGGCCGTCTTCCTCGGCTTTTCGGGCTACACCAGCGATCGCGTACGTGTTGTCGGCTGCCTCTGGGGCGCCCTTTTCGTGCTGTACCTCATCGGCCTGCCCCTCACGCGAAGCCGACGGAAGAAGCACGGCGCGAAGCTGGCGGCCGCAGGAGTGGACTGGCCTCCTCAACACCCTCGATGAGCCCCTGGCATGGAGTGTGCAGCCCTCTGCCGGGTCATCGCCCGCTGCCAGCAACCCCCCTCTGGTAGATGTCAGGGATGCCGTCTGCGTCCTCGTCGCGATCTTCCTCTTCGCTCAACCGCTTGTAGATGCGGTTGCGGCGGCGCAGAAGTACCGCGGCGAGGGCAGCTGCGAGCAATGACCCGACGAGGACGGCGGCCTTGATGTGTTCGGCCTCCCCGGGGGCCGGGAAGGCGAGTTCGCCGATCAGGAGGGCGACGGTGAAGCCGATGCCGGCCAGGGCGGCGAGCCCGAAGACGTCGGCCCACGCCAGGTCGGGATTGAGCTCGGCGCGGGTGAAGCGTGCGGCGAGGTAGGTGCCGAGGAAGACGCCGAGGATCTTGCCCGCGACGAGCCCGATGACGACCCCCAAGGGCTCGGGATCAGTGAATACCCTGGTCAAGGCATCACCGGAGACGGTGACACCTGCGGCGAAAAGGGCGAAGAGTGGGACTGCGACGCCTGCGGAGACGGGGTGCAGCCGGAGGGAGACGCGGGCGGCCGGTGTGGTCTTCTCACCCTTGTCGCGGACGGTGCGCAGGATGAGGCCCATGGCGACGCCGGCGACGGTGGCATGCACTCCGGAGTTGTACATCAGCGCCCAGGTGGCGATGCCCAGCGGTGCGTACCACCACCAGCCGCGTATCCGGAGGCGCTGGAGGAGGTAGAAGAGGACCAGCCCGGCGAACGCCCCACTCAGCGCCCAGAAGTTGAGATCGGCGGTGAAGAAGACCGCGATGACGAGGATGGCGCCGAGGTCGTCGACGACTGCGAGGGTGAGGAGGAACGCCCGCAGGGCGGACGGCAGATGGGTGCTGATGACGGCGAGGGCCGCGAGGGCGAAGGCGATGTCCGTGGCCATCGGTACGGCCCAGCCGTCGACGCTTCCGCCTCCCACCGTGGCGGTGAGGGCGTAGAGGCCGGCAGGTACGACCATGCCGCAGACGGCGGCGATGACAGGCAGGGCGGCAGTGGCGGGAGTCCGCAGCTCACCGACGACGAGCTCGCGTTTCAGCTCGATTCCGGCGATCAGAAAGAAGATGGTGAGCAGGCCGTCGGCCGCCCAGTGGCCGACCGAGAGGTCAAGGCCCAGGGCGGGTATCCCGAAGTGGAAGTCGCGTATACCCGTGTACGCCTCGCTCCATGGACTGTTCGCCCACACGAGCGCGACGACAGCCGCGGCGAGGAGGACCAGTCCGCCGACGGTCTCCGTACGCAGGGCTTCGGTGACGGTCTGCCGCTCCGTCCACGGCAGCAGACCGAGGAGGGGCTTGCGTGGGCGTGACGGCGTCATGAAAGGGCCTCCGGGGCTTATCTACATCGGGGCACACGGGCCCTCGGACGCCGACCAGACTTCCCGGCACACCAGCGTCGTGTCTTGACGCGTTGTTCACACCCTAACGGGTGCTCGGGAGCCTCACCAGGCGTCTCTCACCTGCTGGAACGGGAAGGGCCCGCCCCCACCAAGGCGCGAGGTGGGAGCGGGCCCCTTCGGAGCCGGGCCGTGGGACGGTCAGACGGTGGTCTGAGCCGGCTCCTCGTCCGCGGCGCCGTCGGTGTCCAGGCCGGCGTCGCGCTTGCGGACGTAGGTCAGGAACGAGTCGAGCTCGCGCTTGACGACCGGTGCGAGGAAGTAGAGGCCGATGATGTTGATGACCGCGAGCATGAACAGCACCGCGTCGGCCATGTCGATCAGCGTCTGGAGCGTCAGCAGCGAGCCGGCGACCGCGAAGACGGTGTAGAGGGCCTTGTACGTCGTCTCGCTGGCCTTGCTGCGGCCGAAGAGATGTGTCCACGCCTTGAGGCCGTAGTAGCCCCAGGTGAGCACGGTGGAGACGGCGAAGAGCAGCACCGCGACCGTGAGGATGTACGGGAACCAGGGCAGGACCGTGCCAAAGGCGTCGGAGGTGATGGTGACGCCGCCGATGGACTGGTCCTCGCGGGCCGCCGCCCAGCTGGCGGGGTTGGCGATGACGATGGTCAGGGCGGTCATGGTGCAGATGACGACGGTGTCGATGAACGGCTCGAGCAGGGCGACGAGACCCTCGCTCGCGGGGTGCTTGGTCTTGACGGCCGAGTGGGCGATCGGGGCCGAGCCGAGACCGGCCTCATTGGAGAACGCGGCCCGCTTGAAGCCGATGATCAGCGCGCCGAGGATACCGCCGGCGACTCCCTGCGGGTTGAAGGCACCCTCGATGATGGCGGAGAACGCGGAGGGCACGGCGGTGACGTTCACGCCGATGACGATGAGGCACGCGGCGATGTAGATGCCGGCCATGGCGGGCACCAGCCTGCTGGTGACGGAGGCGATGGAGCGGATGCCGCCGAGGAGCACGATGCCGACGATCGCGGCGATCAGGAGGCCGAAGAAGAGGGCGCCCGCAGAGGAGCCCATGGCACCGTCCTCACCGCCGGTGACCGAGACGAGCTGGGCGTAGGACTGGTTGACCTGGAAGAGGTTGCCACCGAAGAGGCCGAAGAACAGGATCATGAACGAGGCGAGGACCGCGAGCACCTTGCCGAAGGCCTTGCCCCGCGTCCCGAAGCGCTCGGCGAGCCCCTTGGGCAGGTAGTGCATCGGTCCGCCCGAGACCGTGCCGTCGGCATGCACCTCGCGGTACTTCACGCCGAGCGTCACCTCGACGAACTTGGTGGCCATGCCGAGCAGACCACACAGGATCATCCAGAACGTGGCGCCGGCTCCGCCGATGGAGACGGCGACGGCGACACCGGCGATGTTGCCGAGGCCGACGGTCCCTGAGACGGCCGCGGTCAGCGCCTGGAAGTGGTTGACCTCACCGGTCGACCCCTCCTCGTCGTACTTCCCGCGCACGACGTCGACGGCGAGCCGGAACTTGCGCAGCTGCACGAACCCGAACCAGCCGGTGAAGACCAGGCCGGCCACGACGAGCCACGCCACGATCAGCGGAAGCTCCGCGCCTGCGACGGGGACGGAGTAGAAGACGATCTCGCCCAGCGTGCTGGCTATTGGTTCGAAGAAGCCGCTGACGGCATCGTCCACGGACTGAGTGAAGGAATCGAGAGACACGGGAAAACCTCGATGGCGCAGGACCGGCGCGCGGGGAGGACTGCGCCAGTGGATGTGCGGGCTTTGAGCGAACGCCGTTGTCCGATCGGCGACCCGGGGGTCGGCTCCGCGGACGCGAAACGTGATCACCTTGGTCGTACTGCCGGTGTTGCCGACGCTCCGCGGAGGCGACAGGAGTGCCACCACCTGCGGAGTTGCGCATTCCTACCACGCGAACACCCGAACACAGAGTGACACACGTCACATATCAGGAGGCGACTCGGCGAAAGCCCTGCAAGCGTGACGCGACCGTTATCCGGACAGGCTGTCCGTTCATCGTGCACTTATTTCCGCAGGTCAGGAGCGTAGAACGTAACGACCATGTCGATGTCCCGCTCGAAACCACATCGCTGCCAAGGCAAGGCCGCCGGGCAGCGGCTCCTCAGCACCCGTGCGCGCTCCGACGTCGCGAGCTCCGCAGGAGGCAGAGCTGCTGGTCCGCCTCAATCGCCGGAGGTCTGCCCCCGGCGCGTGGGCGACTGCGCGGCCTCGGCCTCGGCCTTGGCGTCGCTCACCGCCGCGGCGGCCTGTTTCTCGGCCTCGTCAGCGGCCCTGGCAGCGTCGAGTGAGAGCGTCGACGCTGCGTCGAGCTCCGGAGCCTGGCTGTCGTCCGACTTGCCGTCCGTGTCGGCGGCGCCTGCTTCCTCAGGCTGCGCCGCTTTGGGAGCGCCCGGAGTCGACTCATCACCGAATGCACGACTGACGGTGCGTACCGCCTCGGTCAGCTCCCCTGGGATCACCCAGAACGTGTTGTTGTCGCTGCTCGCGAGGTGCGGCAGCGTCTCGAGATACTTGTAGGCCAGGACCTTGGGATCGGCATTGTTGCGGTGGACGGACTGGAAGACGAGCTCCACTGCCTTCGCCTCACCGTCGGCGCGCAAGATCATGGCCTGCTGCGTGCCCTGTGCCTCAAGGATGTCCTTCTGCTTCGTGCCCTCCGCGGTGAGAATCTTGGCCTGGCGCTCCCCTTCTGCGTGCAGGATGGCCGCACGCTTGTCACGCTCGGCCCGCATCTGCTTCTCCATCGCTTCCTTGATGGTGGTCGGTGGATCGATGGCCTTGATCTCAACGCGGTTGACCCGGATTCCCCACTTCCCAGTGGCATCGTCGAGAACCGCACGGAGCTGAGCGTTGATCTCCTCACGCCCGGTGAGCGTCCCTTCCAGATCCATGCTGCCGATGACATTGCGCAGGGTGGTGACGGTGAGCTGATCGATCGCCTGGAGGTAGTCAGCTACCTCGTATGCCGCCGCACGCGGGTCGGTGATCTGGTAGTAGAGCACGGTGTCGATATTGACCACGAGGTTGTCCTCGGTGATCACCGGTCTGGGGTCGGACGAATACACCTGCTCGCGTACGTCGAGTTTGGTGTTGACGCGATCCGCCACCGGCAGGACCAGATTCAGGCCCGGTTGCAGCGTCCGGCGATATCTGCCGAAGCGCTCGATGTTGTAGCGGCGCGCCTGCGGAACGATCCGCACGGTGGAGGCCACAAGGAAGACGACAACAAGGGCCGCCACAAGAATGAGGATGACAACGGGATCCACTGTGCCTCCGTCGCTATACGTACGTTCAGCCGTTCATGGCAAAAGTTCACGGGGGTAGACGACGGCCGTGGCGCCTTCGATCTCCATGACGTCCACCAGCGCTCCCACCGGGATCACCAGGCTTTCGTCGAGGGCGCGGGCGGACCACTGTTCGCCGGAGAGTTTGATCAGGCCGCGGGTCGCGGTGACTTCCTGCAGGACCTCGGCCCGCTTGCCGATCAGAGCGTCACTGCCGTCACGCATGAGGGGTTGCTGCGCCAGGTGCCGCAGCGCGACAGGGCGGGCTATGAGCAGACCCGCTGCCGCCGCGGCGCCGAGGGCCACGAGCTGGCCGAGTATGCCGATGCCCACGCCGGCGACGATGGCGGCGACCACCGCTGCGCCCGCCAGCAATCCGAAGACCAGGGTCAGGGTGAAGAACTCCGCGGCACCCAGGACCCCCGCGGCGAGCAGCCATACGTACCACGGCATGGAATCGCCCTCCTCTAGGGGCCTTACCCTCCAATTTACCTTCCGGAACGCCGCGCAGAACTCTCACGAGAGCTGACGTTCGTGCTCATTACGACGGTGTCCTACGTGGTGAGGCGGATGAGGCGTTTGTTAGCACCACAGGACGGCGGCGAGTCCGAGGAAGGCCAGGTAGTTGCGGGGGTTTCGCTCGTAGCGGGGGCAGAGGCGGTGGTAGCCCGACAGCCAGGACAGACTCGTGAAGTGTGCGTCGCGAAGCAGCGTGGTGGACGGTCTTGAACGCCGAGACGAGCAGGACCGGCAAGCAGGTTGACCGCGATCGACCAATGCGCGCCCAGGTCGGAGAATGACACTGCGGTCAACGCCACGATCAGGCTCATCGCATTTCCGCCTCGACTCGCATGCCAAACCCCGAGCATCTCGGTTCGCAGTTTCTCCCAAAGCCCCGTAGTGCTCTCGTCCGTTCGACCGAGACCGGCACGACGTAACTCTGTCAGTACCGCAGCCAATCCCCAGGGTGGGGAATCGAGATGAGCAGGTCTGTCGATACCTGAGCAGGGGGTGGGGAATCTTAAAGAGCCCTATCGACTTTCCTGGACGAGGCGTTGCGAAAGCCCCCCCTGGCTCTGATACCGCAGAAGGATCCAGATACCTAGCGGAGAGCGCCTTGCTCGGTGAACGCCCTTTCCGCCGATCGTCAAGCGCGTGATCTCGAGAACCTCGCTGGCGCCTTGGCCGCAAACCTGCGACCAGCGCGCCAGCGCGCCAGCGCGGCCAACCCGTCGGACCCCGGCTCGGTCCCTTACAAGCCTTCGTCGTTGGCAGCTCCCACCGCCCGAGCCGCACTGTGCTGGCCCAGAGGCCGCACGTCTACCGGCGATGGCGCAATACCTAGGCCTGCCCCGACGTCGCTAACCGCTAAATGCCGCGAACTTGCCGAAGTCCGCAGCGAATAACAACAGGTCGGGTCCACCCGGGGCCCCAACCGCTGAACAACCGAGCGAACGTTCGTGGGCGGAGAAGAGAGTCAGCGCCTGCTCTGCCACCACATCAACAACGCCGTGCAACCCGCACTGCCAGCGGCTTAGGCGGCACCTCGCGCCACGTGGGTAACGAGGTACTGCATACGTCGCGACCACACAGCTGGGAGCGGTCCGCTCCAGCAGGCGGCGGCGCGCAGCGGTGTAGGAGATCCCCTCACGCGCGGCCAGCTTGCGGGCGAGGGACTTGGAATTCTTGTACTCAGTCACGATCGATCGCTATCCGCGAAGGCCCCACGCACCCCCGCCGGCGAGAACGACACCCCTTGTCCTCGTTGCCGGCCCCGGCGTGGGCGGGATGGCAGGAACCCTGGCGACACAGTGAGATCTGACAGCGAGAGGAATGCACCCGGGCCGAGGACAGGCCGGGGTGGCGCCGGTCAGATCCAGGTCTTGAGCGCCGCAGCCACGTCACGTACGCCGAGACGCCCGTCGACGACCCCCGCGACCAGGGCGATGGCGTCCTTGCTGCTGATTTCGGCCTTGATGCCGCTGGCGTGCAGATAGGCGTAGGCGACCTGGGCGGCGAACAGCTCGTTGGAGTGCTCCAACGCCGGAACCCTGGCCAGGGAGTGCAGGAGCGCCGCAGCGCGGTGGTGTGGGGCGTCGTAGACCAGGGTGCCCATCACGGCATGCTGGTGGCGGGCTACCGCGGCACCGATCGCACCGTGATCGGTGACGTCTGGATCACCGGGAACCAGGGTCTGTGCGGCTTCCAGGAGCCAGCGTTCGTCGATGATGAGGACGAAGGCCACGTCAGGCCGCGGTGCTGGTAGTGCTGGTGCCGAACTCTGCGGCGAAGGCCGGGCCGTGCTCGGCGGCGAAGGCCTTGGCGGCCGCGTTGAAGCGAGGACGGGCGAGATCGGCGGTCAGCAGCTGCTGAGCGTAGCGGTCGGGCTCGACGTGGCCGCCGGCGGCCTGACGCACCAGTTCCGCATAGGTCTCATCGTCGATCTGCAAACGGATCTCCTTGGGCATACCTCTACGGTAGCCGCTCTGGCTGTCGGACAGGCAAGAAATGGGCAGCGCTATGCCGGCGCCCATCTCTCCCATAAGGCGCCATTTCTGCCTACTGGGCTTGCAGGGCGAGCAGCGCTGACTCACACCGGCGGGCGGCTGTCGTTTTCGCCGTACCGTGCCAGATCGGCGTGGCTCAGGTCAGTTCGGAGTGCTCGCACCCGTCACGTATGCGGAGTGCGTGGTATTCCAGCCCGTGGAGACGGTCTGTCTCGTCCGTGGGCGGAGTCAGAGGTGGCGAAGTCCTTGACGTCGGGGAGGGCCACGTGGGTGCAGCCGCGCTACTTGGTGAAGTCATCGACGTAAGCGCGAAAGAGGGCGGATAGGTCGGTGGGCTTGAGCACCGTGGTGTAGGTGTAGTTGGAGGCAAGGGTGTGCAGGGCGGGCTTGCCGTCAGAGACGGACGAGGCCCACAAGACACCGTCGAGGTTGCCGTCGGCGGTACCTGCCTTGATCTGGCTCTTGTGCTCGAGTCCCCGGGAACCGACGGTCTGTACCTCGGGGCCGACGAAGGAGGCGGTGCGCAGCCACCAGGGTGCGAAGGTGAGCGCGCTGCGTGCGTCCTTGCGGTTCTCCACCTCCACGTGGGGGGGGCGACCTTCTTAACCTGGGCGGGGCTGACTGCCATGAGGCAGGTCTCGGCGGGATTGCTGTGCCGGGTGGGAGCACCCAGCGCGCGATCGGGCAGCCGGTCCTGGCCGCGCGCGTGCAGGTGGTCTGCAAACCAGCGGCAGGAGCCGCCGACGGTCCGTGCGGGGTGCAGTTTCGGGCTGGCCGCGCCAAGTGGAGCGGGCAGGGGACGAAGGCGGGTCGTGCAGCCGGTGCGGTCGGCCAGCTTCGCCGCGGCGGAGTGCGCGAGGCGGGCAAGCCGCTGCCAGTCATCCGCTGAAACGTCTTCGTAGTCGGCGCGGGCGGTGATGTTCAGCAGGGCCGGCGCCGAGCTACAGCTTGTGGGGCCGCACACCACCCGCACAGTGGTACGGGCGTCCTTATACCAGCCCAGCGTGCCGTCACCGATCGGCCGTGGCTCGGCATGGCCTGCGCCGGCGGTGACATCCGACGTCCGCTTGCCGACGAGGCTGGAAGCCCTGTCGTAGAAGGGGGCGAGGAGGTTCGCATCGCCGATCTCGTGCAAGGGTGCATCCCTGACGCCGCCGCTCGCGGCGGTCAGCGTGAACAGTCCTTGCGAGTTGCCGAGGCCGGGGACCCGGTAGATCACGCAGTCACTGGGCAGCGACCGCGCGTCAAGGAGGCCTTGGTGCCTGGCCTTGGCCCGGACCATCCCGCCCTGCAAGTCCTTCACCGCGGCCCCCGGGGCGAGCCCGTCGCAGGCCTGGCTGATCTGCCGTTCGCTCGACGCCCGATCCCGAAAATCATCGGCCGTCGGCCAGCCCGCGTACAGGCTCAGTCCGATCCCGCCACATGCCGTCGCCTGCCACAACCGGCTCCGCCCCGCCCGCCCCCCGTCCCCGTCATGCGCCCGTCAAGCTCGTCAAGCTCGTCAAGCTCGTCAGCGTAGATCACGAGCGAACGCCGCAGTCCAAGCAGGTCGGCGCCGTCAACGTAGCGACCGGCGCGGACTGTCCTCGGCCTCAACGCCCTCACCGTGGTTGGAAGTGCCCGGGTACCGCACCGGGTTGATCATCGTCGGACTCGCCCGCTGCATCGCCATGGTCTGCATCTGGAACGACCTCGCCTGCGGCGACCGCCAGGCCGCCGCCATCCTGGTCGCGCTCAACTCGGTATACCAGGTCCTGGCTTTCGGGCTGCTGGGCTGGTTCTACCTCGACCTGCTGCCCGGCTGGCTCGTCCCGGGCTACATGACCTGGGACGCCGCGGTCGCTGAGTCATCCCGGAGCTACGCGAGTCCTTCCGCATCAATGTGCACATCGTTTCGTAGCGGCGCAACGTTCCATCAGGGGCTTGCTCGTCCCACGAGTCCGGCTGACGGTCATACGCGACATAACCCAGCCTTTCGTATAGCGCACGTGCCCGGGGGTTGTTTTCCTCCACAGCGAGCTCGGACCATCGCAGACCGCGGTTCCTGATCCGCCGTTCTGCGGCTTCAACAAGGAACGTTCCGATCCCGCACGATTGCAGTGCGGGGTGGACTGCCAGCTGCCACAGAGTGCCGGCCCCCTTCTTGACCTGGTAGTCAACGCCTCCTTTCGCCACGGGGATGTCCGTTGCAGGGCAGACCGCAAGGTAGTCGACCTCGCCGAGCCGGACACGCTCCAACTGCTCGGCGATGCCGGCCAGGTGGTGGTCAGACCCTGCCCAGCCGCACAACGCCAGGTCCGCGTGTACCAGATCACGATCTGACAGCTTCAATACGACGTTGCTCATCTTCCATACCTCCAGCGAGCCAGCATCCATGCCGATCAAGCAGCGCGCAAAGCCGTTTCCTCTGCCCACCCTTGCTCGGCGCCGCCTTCGGCTTCGGACAAGTTCTCATCGCCGGAGCCCTGGCCTTTGCTGCAAGGGGCGCCCCCACCGGTCGCGGGGCCAGACTGTCGGCAAGGCGATCTTGGCCTGCGGGAGCATTCCAGCCTCGACCATGCCGCGGTCGATCGTGAAGGCCGCAGTACCGTCCCACAGCGGCGAACACGGCCGGGGAGAGCTCTGCGCGGTGCTCTTCGAAGTACTGCTGCGCCTCTTCCGCAGTGGTACCGGAGCCGTCATACGCCGAGGGGAACACCGCGTCTGCAGCGCGCAGCGCAGCCTCCAGTGCCGGAGACCACTCGGCGGCCTCTCCGAACTCCGCCTGCCGGGTCTGGCCATCACCCGGCGCGTGAAGGAGCAGAGCTGGGGCATCGTGGTGATTCAGCGTGAGACAGATGACCTCCTCACCCACCAGGGGCGCTACGGCGGGCACCCCTCTGTAGCCGAAATACCAGGTAGCGGCGAACCCGTCCTCCAGGACATACACCCAGTCCCCGCAGGTGCCATACATCGCACGGCTGATACCGCGGGGTGCCCACACCTACGGGCTCGCAGACGAAGCCCGCGACCCCGAAGTGCCGGCGCCGCCCAACGCAACCTTGCCATCCAGTGCATCGCTCTCGGCTACCGCGCCGAAGCCATCCAACTCGGCGAAGCCTGTGAGGTTCTACGGGTGCTTGCCGGGCGACAGCAGCGACCTGGACGCGGTCCTGCAGAGGGCCGGTACAACTTGCGCCGGCTCCACAACAGCCTCCGCTACCGCAGTCCCGCCGAATATGAGACCGCACTCGCCGCCTGACCACCACACCGATGGTGTCCGTCAAAGCGGAGCAAGCTCAGTACTGGCTTCATCCACGCTGCACGGACAGTGCTGGAAACAGGGATGTAGCTCACTCCACGCGCAGCGCACGCCCCACCCCTCGCGATCGCGCGGCTACTCACCGGCGCCGCCCCTCACCAGCGCCCCCACCTACCGAGGCGCCCGCCTCTCTGTGGGCGCGACGATAGGCTCTTTGGTACTCGCGCATACGTGAATTTCGGGTCGCTGCAGTCGCTGAGAGGGCATGTTCGTGCCCCATGACCTTGGTTGGGGATGGATAATCCACCGCTCCAATACGGCGGCACACAGTGTGTGTGCCGCCACCCTTCTACCTACGACGCAGGGGACATGGACGAACGAGCAGACGCGAACAATCGCCCGAGCCGCGAGCGCGAGCTCGCATCTCTGTACGCGACGGCGAGGTCCTTGACCGCTCTGGGCGACGTCGACGACGTACTGGAGTCCATCGTCCGGCATGCCCACGACCTGATCGGTACCGATTTCACCTATCTGTCCCTGCTCGACGACACCGGGTCTTTGCGCATTACTGCCAGCGAGGGCACCATCTCGGCCGCATTCCGCTCTGCTCGGATTCCGCCGGGCGTCGGACTGGGCGGCAAGGTGACCGAATCGCGCGCCCCCCACTGGGTGGGGGACTACCGCAATGTCGAAGGGCTACGACACGACCCCGATTTCGACGCGGTGGTCGGAAACGAGGGGCTGGTCGCGCTGCTGGGAGTCCCCCTCTTCGTGCGGGACGAGGTCATCGGGGCCCTTTTCGCCGCCCACCGCAGCGAGCGCCGCTTCCGCGCTGACGAGATCGCCCTGCTCAGCGCGTTCGCCGACCACGCGGCGGTCGCCCTCGACAACGCGAGGCTCTATGAGGAGAGCCGCAGTGCACTGGCCGAGCTGCAGTCGGCCTACCGGACCATCGAGGAGCAGATGGTGGTGATGCAGCGGGCCCAGTCGGTGCACGAGGCGCTGACCGAGGTCGTCCTTGCGGGCGGCGAGCCCCAGGTGGTGGCCTGTGAACTAGCCGAGCAGTTGGGGGGTGAGGTCGTCATTCTCGACCGCGTCGGCAGCCTGCTCGCCCGCAGTAGCGAGGCAAAAAGTCCGCTGGGCGAAGAGCCGCAAGGCGAGGTGCTTGCCGAGGTGATCGAGCGGGCCCGCAGTACGGGGCGCGCAGCCACGACGACGGGTGGGGATGACCGCCGGCACAGCGCGGCGACGATCCGGGCCGGCGACAGCTTCCTGGGCACCGTGCTGTGGAGCCAACGCCAAGACCCTTCCGCCATGGACGTGCGGAGTCTGGAGCTCGCGACGCACGTCGTCGGACTGCTGATCCTCAAGGACAACGCTGCCGCCGACGCGGCCGAGCGGCTCAGCGACGAACTGCTCACCGAGTTGATCGTTGCCGGCCCCGCCCTGAGCGTGACGCAGCGGACGCGGGCCCGCTCGCGCGGCATCGACCTCGATGCGCTCAACGTGATCGTCAACGTCGAGGCTCACGGCATGCCGGCGGGCGAACTCGTCCGCCACCTGCACGCCGTCGCCCGCCAGGAGGCCGGGCTGGCGGGGGAGCATCTGGGTCACGCCACGCTCATCACCGCCGCCGAGGACGCCGAGCAGTTCGCTCGCGCCGTGCAACAACGTCTCCGTACAGAACTCGGACGATCCGTCATGGTCCTCGGTGAAAGGGTCGGTGGCGGCGACTGGGCGCGGTCGTTCTTCCGCGCCACAGGCTGCATGGCGGTCGCCCGACACCTCGGATGGGCCGACCTGGGGGCGGCGACGGACCGGTTCGCCCTCTACGCCCTCGTCTTCGACGGTGACCGCGAGGCCGAACTCGACCGGTTCCTGACCGACTCCCTCGGCCCTCTCCTGGCCTACGACGCCAGCCGGTCGACCGAACTGGTCGCCACTCTGGACGTCTACTTCCACCACGACGGCAACCTGCGTCGTACCGCAGATGTCCTCCAGGTTCATCTGAACACCTTGCTCAAGCGACTCGACCGGATCTCCGCGGTCCTGGGCTATGACTGGCGGGCCGTGGACGATCTGTCTCTGCGTCTGGCGACCCGCCTTGAGCGGCTCAGGCACGTCGTGCGGTCGTGACGCCCGTGCGGCAGAGACTCCAATCGTGGTGGTTGTTCCTTCCACCAAGTCTGCGGCAAGTGTGGATGACACATACCTCATAACACCGTGCGTGGATCTCTACAGTGACGGCCACCACATCGGGCAGCGCGGAGACCGCCTGACCAAGGGAGCCCTCGTGAGAATCGCACCAGCTACACGTCTGGTGGCTGAAGACAGCATCCGGCTTCGAACCCCGGGACACCTGTCATGAGCCAGCAGCACACACACGACGACACCGACCGCGTTCACGCGGTCGCCAGCCGAAAGGCCGCATTCCGCCTTCTGCCGATTCTGTGCCTCACCTACTTCATGGCATTCGTGGACCGCACCAATGTCGGCCTGGCCAAGACCTCGCTGGAAGCGGATGTCGGCATCAGTGTCGCCGCCTATGGCACCGGTGCAGGCATCTTCTTCCTGAGCTACGCGCTCCTGGAGGTGCCCAGCAACCTGATCATGCACCGGGTAGGGCCGCGACGATGGATCACCCGTATCGCAGTGACCTGGGGCACGCTCTGTGCCTGCATGATGTTCGTGCAGGATGAGTTCTCCTTCTACATAGTCCGGCTTCTCCTGGGAGCGGCGGAGGCCGGCCTGTACCCAGCCCTGATGTACGTCGTCACCATGTGGTTCGCGCAGAAGCAGCGGGTGACGATGGTCGGGATCCTGTACCTCGCCGTATGTGCCGGCCTTGCCCTGGGCGGTCCGCTGGGCGGCGCGCTCATGGAACTGGGCGGCACAGCAGGGCTGTTCGGCTGGCAGTGGATGTTCCTGATCGAGGGCGCGATCACGATCGTGATCGCGGGCGTCGTCTGGCGCTGGGTGCCCGACAAGCCGTCGGATGCGCCATGGCTCTCGCCACAAGAGGCCGAGGTGCTCAACGAGCGGGCGGTCGGGCGGACGGCCCCGGCGCACGCCACCCTGAAGGGCAACGCCAGGGTGGCGTTCGGTCGGCCATTCATCATCGTTCTCGCGTTGATCTACTTTGCCAACCAGCTCAACAGCGTGTCGATCCAGTACAACTTCCCGTCGATCGTGGAAGACCTCGGTGTCAAGGGCTCATTCCTCATCGGGCTCGTAAGCGGCAGCGCGGGCATCGGCGCCCTCATCGGAGTGCTCGTCATACCCTGGCTGCACCGTCGGGCGTCCGGTGAGCTCCGCGTCCTCAACGGCGTTTCCATCGCCACGGTCTTCGTGGCCGTGGGCTACACCCTCGCCGACGGTGCCGTCGCCCGCATCCTGCTGATCGACCTGGCGATGATGCTTCTGATCGGGGTCCTCCCGCTCTACTGGTCGGTCGCGATGGCGCGGATGTCCGGACTCATGGCCGCGGCGGGTCTCGCCTTCATCAACATGATCGGTCTGCTCGGCGGGTTCACCGGCCCCTACCTGTACGGCTTTGCCGAGGGGCGAGGCAGTGAGACGGGCGGGCACGCCGTGTTGATCGGAGGCTCGCTCCTGGGAGTACTGCTCCTTCCCCTGCTGCGGCGCATGGTCCGCAACGAGGACCAAAAGGGGTCGCCGGGCACGCAGGCAGTCCACGGTCTTGAGATGGAGGGCCGGCGGTGACGCCGATGAGACGAGTCTGCGCCTTTCTCCTTGGCATGGTCCTGGCGGCCACGTCCACGAGCACGGCATCGGCCCACGAGGTACCCGCAGCAGCGTCCATGGTGCGACAGACCGACCTCGGGAAGGTCCGCGGCCTCGATCAAACCCGGTCGACCGGGACCCAGTCCTGGCTGGGCATCCCCTACGCCAAGCCCCCCGTGGGGCAACGTCGCTGGAAGGCCCCGGTCCCGCACCAGCCATGGAACGGTGTGCGAGACGCCAAGCACTTCGGGCAAGGGTGCGTCCAGCAAGGACGCATGTTCAGTCCCTCACCGTCCGGCCCGCACTACGGGCTCGACATCCGCGACGGCCTCGGCAAGCCGGTCGGGTCCGAGGACTGCCTTACCCTCAACGTGTTCCGCCCCGCGAACGCCCGCAAGAAACTGCCGGTCATCGTGTTCATCCACGGTGGGAGCAACGTGGTCGGCTACTCGGCCGATCCGATGTACGACGGCAACGCTCTGGCACGACGGGCCAACGCCGTCGTGGTCACCGTCAACTACCGTCTCGGGGCGCTCGGTTGGCTCGACTTGCCGGGACTGAAAACGGGTCAGCGGGAAAACGATTCCGGCAACTTTGCCACGCTGGACCAGATCGAGGCCCTGCGCTTCGTCAACCGCAACGCCGCGGTCTTCGGCGCAGACTCCTCGAACGTGACGGTGATGGGCGAGTCCGCCGGCGCCGTCAACGTCTGGGCTCTCATGGTCTCCCCACTGAGCAAAGGGCTGCTGGACAAGGCGATCCCGCTCAGTGGCGGACTCCAGTTCACCACCCCCGAGAAGGCGCGCACCTACGCCAACGGCCTTGTCAGCGAAACAGGCGGTGCGAGCGCGGACCCGGCGGCCGTCGTGCGCCGACTGCGCTCGATGGCAGCCAACGACATCATCCGGGCACAGGTGCGCCTGGGCGCCAGAGTCGGCGACCCGCCTGCGGTCATCCCGGACGGCACTGTCCTGCCCGTGGACTACCACGCCGCGATCAAGGCAGGACGGTTCCGCAACGTCCCCGTTCTCGCCGGGAACACCCTCGAGGAGGGCAAACTGTTCGGTTCGTCGATCGGCGCGTTCCGCCCGACCGACTACCAGCGCTTCACCGCCCAGTACTTCTTCGACCCTGACAAGCCTTCCCCGTTCACGGTGCGCGACTTCATCACGGACGCCTACCTCCCCGTCGACCGGACCGGAGGCTGGAACGAGAGCGCGAAAAACCTGACCGACCTGATCTTCACCGGGATCACCCATGACTCCCTCGCCTCGGTGCAGGCCGCCGGGAACAAGAAGGTCTACTACTACCAGTTCGCCTGGAACCAGGAACCGGCACCATTCGATCAGGTGTATGGAGCGGCCCACGCCATGGACCTGCCCTTCGTGTTCCACACATTCGACGAGGGCCTGTTCACCTTCGCGTTCAGCCGCAAGAACGAGCCGGGGCGGGTGCGGTTGTCACACCTGATGATGGACAGCATCAAGACCTTCGTCCGCACGGGGACACCGCAGCACGCCGGGCTGGGCACGCAATGGCGGCAGTGGCCAGGCAGCGTCGTCTTCGACGCCGGGGACCGGGCCTCCAAGGTGCGGTCCGCGCCACCTGTCGGGTGACGTAAGGGTGCCCGGCCCGCCGCCGCACGGACGATAACGTCCGATGGCGCCGGACCGGGCACCGCGCATGTGTCCAACGGTGAACAGTCGCCGACCTACTCCTTCCATTCGAGTCCACCGATGACGAGACGGGCGACCCGTAGCGCGAGGTCGTGGAGTTCACCGGTGCTCTGGCCGGGCCGCTGCTGGACCCAAATGTCCGTGGCGTTCAGACTGCTCAGCAGGACGCGTGTCGCCAGCTTCGGGTCCTCGCGACGCAGGCTCCCGTCCGCCATGCCTTCGGTCACCACGCGTCGGAACAACTCTTCGTAGTCGGCGCGGATCTGATTGAGTTCCGCGAGAGCCTCACGCTGGCGCGGTTTCAGTGCGGACGCTGCCTGGCTGCGCACACCCTGGTGGACGCTGTTGTGGTACGGCAGGTCGACCATCAGGTTCTCGGTGTGCGCGACGGCCATGGCTGTCAGCCGCTCGAGGCCGGTGCCCGGCCCGGCCGCGAGCGGCTCGACAGCTTCACGCACCCTGCGCATGCCGTGCTCGTACACCGCGAGGAAGATGTCGAACTTCGACCGGTAGTAGTAGTACACCCTCCCCTTGGTCGCACCGATGGCATCAGCAATGTCGTCGATGGTGGCCCGGTCGAAGCCCAGACGCTGGAACACGTCGGCGGCCGCGTCGAGGATCTGGGTGCGAGCCGTGTCACGTGCCGTCTCGTCGACACTGAACTGTGCGCTTGTCATCGTGCTTCTCCGGGGTGGTTGCCATGGCCGGCGCGCAGCATAACTGGTCGGGTCAGAGTTCGAAGAGGCCCGCAGCGCCCATGCCGCCGCCGATGCACATGGTGATCACGACGTACCGGGCGGACCGGCGTCGTCCTTCGAGCAGCGCGTGTCCGACCATGCGGGCGCCGCTCATGCCGTAGGGATGTCCGATCGCGATCGCGCCACCGTTGACGTTGTACTTCTCCGGATCGATGCCCAACTGGTCGCGGCAGTACAGCGCCTGTGAGGCGAAGGCTTCGTTCAGCTCCCACAGGTCGATGTCCTCGACCTTGAGCCCATGCTGCTCCAGCAGTCTGGGGACGGCGAACAGGGGCCCGATGCCCATCTCGTCCGGTCGGCAGCCTGAGATCGCTATGCCTCGGTAGGTTCCGAGCGGAGTCAGGCCACGCTTCGCGGCCTCGGAGGCTTCCATGAGGACGACCGCGGCGGCGCCGTCGGACAGCTGCGAGGCGTTGCCCGCCGAGATCGTCGCCGCATGGCCGGCGTGGTCCGCCAGCACCGGCCGCAAAGAGGCCAGTCCACCCGCGGTGGTGGAGGGGCGATTGCCTTCGTCCAGCTCGAGCCGGAACTCCTCGGTCACCGGATCGCCGTCGTCGCCGTCGACGACCCTGGTGCCACAGAAGGGCACGATCTCGGCGGCGAAGAGCCCGGCCTGCTGCGCGGCCGCGGTGCGGACCTGGGACTGCAGAGCATAGGCATCTTGTGCCGCGCGCGTGACGCCGTAGCGCTCGGCCACGTTCTCCGCCGTCTGCAGCATGGAGACGTACACGTCGGAGCCGTGCTCGACGAGCCAGGGATCCTGCGTTCGGAAGGAATTGCGGTGCTCGTTCTGCACGAGGCTGATGGACTCCACGCCGCCGCCGATCGCGATTCGAAGTCCGTCCGTGATGATTTCCTTCGCTGCCGTGGCGATGGCCATGAGGCCTGACGCGCACTGCCGGTCGACGCTCATCCCGGGAACCGAGACTGGGAGCCCAGCACGGAGCGCGGCTTGCCGGGCGACGTTGTAGCCGGTCGAGCCCTCCTGCATGGCGCAGCCGAGGATCACATCCTCCACCTCGCCCGGAGCGATGCCGGCGCGTTCCATTGCCGCGGCGATGGCATGGGCCGCCAAGGTCTGCCCCGGTGTGTCGCGGAAGGACCCCCGATAGGCCCGGCCGATCGGAGTGCGGGCTGTGGACACAACTACTGCTTCTCGCATAATTCCTGCCTCTACCAAACGGGTGGTGCGCGATGCCGGTGGCCGTAGCTTGCGGGCGTAGGCACGTCTGACGAGCGACTCGTGATGCCGCATCGCCGGATGCGCGCACGTGCGCGAACGCAAGCTGTCTGCCGTGGTGCTTCCCCGCCTGCCGGTCAGGCCGGGGTGTCATCGCTTTCGCGCTCAGCCAGCTCGACATAGAGGTTCGTCTGGTCGAAGGCGGACCCGAGAACGTGGGGGTTGCTGACGTCGGAGATCTCGTCCCAGCGGGCCGCGATCACCTCGGCGGTGCGCTGTGACTCGGAGAGGAAGACCGGCTGGGTCTCCACCATCTGCGAAACCGCGAAGACGCCGCCCCCGGCCCCGAGGATCACCCCGTTCGGTGCCTGCGCGGACACCAGGAAGACCGCGCCGGGTGCGATCGTCTCCGGGGCGAGCCTGGCAGCGGCCTCGTCGGAGATCAGCCCGTCTGTCATCTGCGTCGCGGCGGTAGGGGCCAGTGCGTTGGTTCGGATTCCCTTGTTGGCTCCTTCGATGGCGAGCACGTTGGTGAGGCCCACCAGCGCGGACTTGGCCGCACCGTAGTTCGACTGCCCGAAGTTCCCGTAGATTCCCGACGCCGAGGTGGTCATGAGGATCCTGCCGTAGCCCTGCTCGACCATGTGCGGCCAGACCGCCTGCGTGCAGTGGACAGAGCCCATGAGGTGAACGTCGATCACCTTGCGGAAATCGGACAACTGCATCTTGGCGAAGCTCTTGTCGCGCAGGATTCCAGCGTTGTTGATCAATATGTCGATGCGTCCCCACCTCTGCGCGGCGTTCTCGACCATCTGCTGCACGGCGGGGACGTCCGTGATGTCGGCGCTGCTGGCCATCGCTTGACCGCCGGCGTCGACGATCTCGGCAACAACGGCACGGGCTGTCGAGCCGTCACCTCCGACGTCGTTTACGACCACCCGCACTCCACGCTCGGCGAGCGCGAGTGCATGAGCACGGCCCAGCCCCCCGCCCGCGCCGGTGACGATGGCCACTTGATCCTTGAATCCATCCATAATTCGGCCTCTCTGACCTGGGATACTACTGGGTATCATGCTCATGGAGGCGATCAGCGTCAAGAGTTGCGGGGGCAGTCGAGATGCTCGCGCGCACCACCTGCTTTGCGGCCGCCGGATGAAGAGGCGACCTCTCGACGGTTAGCGCCCATAGCTACGGCGTCATCACACGACAGTCGTCGAGGCCTTCACGGAAGCTGTCGATCAAGTTGCTTTCGGTTCGGGCGGGCGTCGATGCGGGGTCGGTCGGCGCCATGAGTCCGGGCGGCGGCTGAGCCGGCACTAGCAACCGCCGCCCCAGAGGCGAGGGTTGGCGAGAATGCGGGTGAGACGTGCCCGCGGGCGCTGCGCCGACAGACATCCCTATGGCTCGAAGGCGCCACATGAGGTCGCAGCACCTGCGGTCGTGTCCGATCGGCTCATGGGCGCGCCACCCACCCTCGGCGATCGATCAGCAACCTGCCCGGGCCTACAGGGGTGATGGTCAGCTCGCCGACGACATCGTGAGCCGCGCCGCAATCCTTCGGTGCCATGCGCAGCTCGACAGGTGTGATGTTTGCACACCTGCCCACGGAAAAGAGTGTGACGCTTTTCCATCTCCCAGGGAGGGCCAGCCGCCCTAACCTCACCGGAAACATGGCTGTGCCGTACGACGCACATCAGCTGTCACAAAGACCGCAGACACGCGCAGCCGGTGAACCACTGAGTGCCCGGGTCCGGGCCTGACCCCATGGGGACAAGAATGTCGATTCCTGCCGTCGGCGGCCTGTATGCCGCCGCGAGCCGAAAGGCGATGCTGCGGTTGTTGCCGCTCCTGTGCATCGCCTACTTCATGTCCTACGTCGACCGCACGAACATCGCGCTGGCCAAGACCCACCTGCAGGCGGACGTCGGCATCAGTGCGGCCGCCTTCGGCCTCGGCGCGGGTCTGTTCTTCCTGACCTACGCGCTCACCGAGGTTCCCAGCAACCTGATCATGTACCGGGTCGGACCGCGGCGCTGGATCGCACGCATCGCCCTGAGCTGGGGCGCGGTGACGGCCCTCATGATGTTCATCCACAACGACGTCACCTTCTACATAGGGCGGCTGGTGCTCGGCGCGGCCGAGGCCGGCCTCTACCCGGCGATCATGTTCATGGTGACCCGCTGGTTTGCGCAGAAGGACCGCGCGACAGCGGTCGGGTTCGTCTACCTCGCGCCCACGCTCGGCCTGCTCCTGGGCGGTCCGCTCGGCGGGGGCCTGATGGAGCTGGACGACCTGGCCGGACTGCACGGCTGGCAGTGGATGTTCCTGACCGAAGGGCTGATCACGATGGCCATCGGCCTGGTGGTGCTGGCCTTCCTGCCAGAAGTGCCCTCCGATGCGCACTGGCTGAGCACGGACGAAGCAGCGGCGCTGAGCGAGCAGGCGGAGCAGGAGGACAATCCCCGAGCCGGACACCTCCTCAAGGGCAACATGGGTCAGGCGTTCGGCAGGCCCTTCATTCTGATCATCGGGTTCATCTACTTCCTCAACCAGATCACGATGAACGGCGTGACGTTCAACGTGCCCTCGATCATCGAGTCGCTGGACGTGAGCGGGTCGATCCTCATCGGTCTGCTCAGCGGCGTGACCGGCATAGGAGGCGTGGTCGGCGTGCTCGTGGTACCGGCCGTCTTCCGCCGCGCCCCACGCGAATCATTGACCATCGGCATCCTGGCCGCGGCTCCCGCAGCGATCGCGGCCCTGTTCCTGGCCGTGTCGTCGCCCGTCGTACGCATCACGCTGATCGGCGTCATGTCCGCCATCATCTTCGGCACGCTGCCCGTCATCTGGTCGGTGGCCATGGCCCGGATGTCGGGCATCGTCGCCGCAGCCGGCCTCGCCTTCATCAACACCATCGGTCTGACCGGCGGATTCGTGGGGCCCTACCTGTTCGGTCTGGCCGAATCCGATTCGGGTGACCCGACCTCCGGCTTCTCCATCGTCATCGTCGTGTCCTTGATCGGCGGCGCCCTCGCTCTCGCGCTGCGCCGCGCGCTGCGCCACGAGGACGGCGCAGCCACTCCCGCCGTTCCCCCCACGACCCGCGCCATCGAGCGCGACCCGGAGGTAATCAAGTGACGTTTCTTCCTCAGGACGGATTCCCGCTGGCCGAGATCCCCGGAGCGTACGCCGCCGAGATCGGCGACGACGTAGCGGTGCGCGCCGACACCGACGCGCTTACCTGGACGGCGTTGCACCGCGCCAGCAACCAGGTCGCACGGGGTCTGCTGGAGACCGCGGCGGTCACCGGGCGGATCGTGACCCTGCTGCTGCCCAACTCGACGGACCTGATCCTGGCCGTGTTCGCCTGCTACAAAGCCGGAGCCACCCCCCAGGTCCTGTCCCCGCGGATGAAACCGGCAGAGCTGAACGCGATCCTGGACCTCTCCGACCCCGCCGCGGTGGTCACCGAATCCGGTGGGGAGGTCAGCGGACGCACGGGTGCGGTGAGCATCGACAGCCTTGCGGCGGGGCAGCCCGCCGACAATGTGGACGCACCCATCGCCCCGTCGTGGAAGGCCCCGACCTCCGGCGGGTCCACCGGCCGCCCGAAAATCATCCTGTCCGGCCGCGCCGCGGTGACCTCTGGCTTCGATCCCGGCATGTGGGGCATCGAACCCCGACAGCAAGCGCTGATCACCGCGCCGCTGCACCACAACGCCCCCTTCGTCACCGCCCTCTCGACGCTGTTCCTCGGCGGCTCGGTGACGCTGCTGACCAGGTTCGACGCCGAACGGACCCTCGCCGCGATCGACGAGTACAACGTCAGCTGGGTATATCTGGTGCCCACGATGATGCGCCGGATCACTGCCCTGCCGGACGACGTTCGCGAGCGGTACGCACTCTCCTCGCTGCGCTCCGTGTGGCACTGCGCCGAACCATGTCCCGCCTGGCTGAAACGAAAGTGGATCACCTGGCTGGGGCCGGAACGGATCTGGGAACTCTACGGCGGCACGGAGGCCGAAGCCGGATGCACCCTGCGCGGCGACGAATGGCTGGACCACCCCGGCTCGGTGGGACGGGTGACCTGGGGCGAGATGAAACTGCTCGACCACAACGGCGCCGAGATCACGCAGCCGAACGTCTCCGGCGAGATATACATGCGGGTCACTCCGGGGAGTGACCCCACCTACCGCTACATCGGCGCCGAACCCACCCTGCAGGACGGCTGGTCCTCGCTCGGCGACATGGGACAGTTCGACGCCGACGACTACCTGTACCTGCTCGACCGCCGCTCGGACATGATCACGGTGGGCGGCGTCAATGTGTACCCGGCGGAGATCGAAGCCACACTCGTCGAACACGAGCAGGTGCTGACCGCGATCGTGATCGGCCTTCCGGACACCGACACCGGCAACCGACTCCACGCGATCGTCCACACGCAACAGGGTGCAGGCGTCACAGCGGACGACATCCGCGCCTTCCTCGACGGGCGTCTGTCTCGCTACAAGCTGCCCAAGACCATCGAACTGGTCCACGACTCCCTGCGGGATCCGAGCGGCAAGGTCCGCAGGTCCGAACTGCGTGCCCAACGCATCACCGATGCCGAGCCGATAGTCGGCCGCCCGCCCAAGGCCCAGCGCCACGCAAGGTCCTGACGCACACACCCCACTGCGGAGGAGCAAGGCCATGCACGCCAGAAAGAAAAGTCCACTAGCACAGGTAGGGATTACCCTGACCGCCCTCGCTGCCGTCATCGGCGCCCTGATCTACGGGGGCACCGCCGAGGCCGGACCCGCCGCAGCCCGAGGCGGCTGTGCGGCATTGACGGGAGTGTGGATCCCCGCGAGCGTAATCTCCCTACCCACCCGGGGCGGACGAGTGACCGCGGCGTCTCAGATCACCGAGACCGTCAGCGGTACCAGCGTCACCTACTGTCGTGTGGACGCCGCGCTCGCCCCGAGCCACCGCGCCACCCCCTACATCCTCATGCGGGTCGCGCTGCCGGTCACCTGGAACCAACGGTCCATGATGTTCGGCGGGGGCGGCTTCAACGGAACCATCCCCGACATCCGGGCGAACGTCCCCTTCGGGCCGTCTGGCGGCGGCACCCCGCTGTCCCGCGGATATGCGACCTACGCAAGCGACTCCGGCCACCAGGCAAACCCCACCCGGCACCCCCTCTCGTCGCTGGAGGGATCCTTCGCCGTCAATGACGAAGCGCTGCGCAACTTCTCAGCCGGCGATGCGCTCAAGAAGACCCACGACGCGGCTCAGTTCCTGATCAAGCAGCACTACCGGCAGGGGCCTGCGCACACGTACTTCGCCGGCGGATCGACCGGCGGCCGCGAAGCACTGGTCGTCGCCCAGCGCTGGCCCACCGCCTTCAACGGAGTGATCTCCGCCTACCCGGCGTGGAACAACCTCGCCGAAGCGCTTTACCTGGGTCACGCGACGCGGCAGCTGGCCCGACCCGGCGCCTTCCCCAGCCCTGCCAAGCAGACCCTGCTCTACAACAGCGTCATCAAAGCCTGCGACGGTCAGGACGGACTCGCCGACAAGGTCATATCGGACCCGAAGTCCTGTAACTTCACCCCGCAGACCCTGCGCTGCCCCGGCGGTGGCGACAGCGGCCCGACCTGCCTGTCCGACCGCCAGATCGCCGCGATTACCGCCGTCTCCTCGTCCTGGAGCTGGCCCTACAAGGTCGCCAGCGGGGAGAAGAGCTACCCCGGATTCCCGTTCCTCTCCGGCGCCGACATGAGGACGCCGCTGTTGGGACTCGGCACGACCGCACCCTCCACCCCCATGCCACTCACCAGCGGATTCGGGATGCAGTACTGGGACCAGTGGACCAAGTACTTCCTGACCCGAAATCCCGCCCAGAACTTTCTGGCCATCAATCCGAGCCAGCCAGGCCCGTGGCTCGCACGGATCAGCCAACTGTCCACCATCCAGGACCGCAACAACGCTGACCTGCGCCCCTTCCAGCAGGCCGGCGGCAAACTGCTGCTTCTCCATGGCGCAGCCGACGAACTGGTCTCGGAACGTTCGACGCGCGACTACTACACGCGGGTGACCAACACGGTCGGACAAGACACGGCACAGCAGTTCATGCGGTACTACGTCATCCCCGGCGCCAACCACGCAAACACCGGCAGCCCGGCGTTCGCCGCCAGTTGGGACTCCCTCACTGCGCTCGAAGCCTGGTCCGAACAAGACCAAAAGCCCAAGAACCCCGTCGTCACCGACGCGACCAACGGTCGCACTCGCCCCTTGTGTGAGTACCCCCGCTGGCCGAAATACCTGACCGGGGCCCCTAACAGCGCCAGCAGTTTCGAGTGCGCCGCCTGAACACCTCTCATCCAGCCCCCCGCACCTCACGTCACGAGGATGCGGGCGGGCGTCGCCGGTCCGCGATTCCTCCGCGGACCGGGTCGCGGCAAAAGGGCGACCAATCACCGATCGTTCTACGGCGGGCGACAACCCCGTTTTCCAGCCAATGGATGCGCCCGCCACCGCGCGCGCCGGGCCCGGTTCTGGGACGGACACCCGTGCAAGCCGGTCAGCAGCTGTGTCACATCTCCCCGCACGGCTGCCGGACAGGCCCGGGTGGGCCGTACGGGCCACCTTCGTAGATCTTCCTGGTCCTGTGCTTGTGAGGCTGTAACCCACGAAAAAGTACCTATGTGTAACCCTGCCCCCGCCGTACGGATACCCCTGGTGGTGCGCGGTCCGCTCGGCGTGCTCCAGCTCGGTGGTGTTGAGGTGATCGTAGAGAGGGTGAGTCACCCCGGGCCCGAAGGCACGGGCCACCGGGCGAGTGGATGCGTTGCAGGCAGTCGCGGCAACTGGAGTGAGAGGTCGGTGTGCCCGTGCACCCCACTACACCGTTCAACGCCCTGCCCTTCGACGGCCTCGCCGCCTGCCGGTTGCGCGAGGCACTCGGAATGGGCCCCGAGCACGTCGCGTACGGGTTGTACGCACAATACGGAATCGAGGCCAGTCCGGGCCTGGTGGTCGCCTGGGAGCGCGGGATGCACGCCCCCGACGCACGTGAACTGATCGCACTGGCCGGAGTCCTGTGGTGCGCTTCCGGCGATCTCCAGCACGCACCCCGCACCCTGCGCGAGCACCGCGCGGCGCGCGGGCTCGCGGCCGCCGACCTGGCTCAGCGGATCGGGATCGGCGTCGACGCGTACGCACGGATGGAAGAGACGCGCCGGTGGCACGGCACCGAGCGCCAGTCTGCCGCACTCGCCACCGAACTCGGCTTGTCCGCCCAACAGTTCGCCACCGCCGCCGGACGCGACGAGGAACTGGCGGAGCTCCTTCAGAGCGCGGTGACGACCCGTTGGCAGGCATACGTACGCCCGCTCGCCAAGCTCCTGCTCATGCCGCGCACTGCTCTGGAGGGCGTGCTCCCGCGGCTGCACGCCAACTACCAGGGGCAGATGGTGGCGACGCTGGGATGGGGCGCAGGTGACGCGGGGGGCGAGGCCGGGGGTCGGGAATTCCTGGAGGAAATCGTGGGGCACTTCTGGGAGCAGCTGAAGGGCGTCAGGTAGGCGTCGGAGCCCGCGTGCTCCCTCACCCTCGAGGGTGTCAGGATCGCGGATGTTCGACGGTGGCATCAGCCTGTCTGCCTTCATCGGCCCCAGCTGTCAGGGCTCGTGCAAGCTGATCGAGCCCCAGGACGGGGACTGGACGGCCTCGACCACCTGGAAGCCCGGCGACACGCATAGGGCGTCGCTGACCACGAAGTACACCTGGGATTCATCCGCACTGGACACGTCCTAGCTGTTCAAGCCGGACGTCAAGATCGAAGGACAGGTCCTTTCGCCCGGCAGCGTTCAGAAGTTCAACCACCAGTGGAGCAAGGGCTACGCGAAGGGCAACCCTGATCTGGACCACATCCGTTGCGATACTTTCAAGCTGAAGTACGGGACCACGGGCTGTGTCTTCGTCAACTCGGCCCCCACCTACGTGCTCGATGCCAAGCGATACCCGCAGGCTGCGGCGCATGCATGGCTCGTCCAGACCCAGCTGCCCAACCATGCTGGCGCCAAGGGCAAGCCCCTGTACTACATGGGTGACAGTGCGCAGAACTCCACGAGCCGGGGTCGCATCTGCCCCACGGGGTGGGCTGCGGCAAACGGTGACGCCAGTGCGCTGAACGACGCGGCGGACAAGCTGAACTGTGACGCGTTCGCCTTCGCCTCCTCCTACAACAGCGGCGGCATGAAGAAGAGCGAGGGCGGCCCGAACGAAGCGTTCCCGTCGGGCAGCATCACAGGGGCCCCGAGCGGGGATGCGTGTGTGCAGCCCTTCGCCAAGAAGCACGACACGAAGGTGCACCTGTGCTCGAGGGCGTGATCACGGCCGCGGGGCAGGAGATAGGCGCCCAGACCGGTGAGGCCACTGATCAGGTCGTATTCGCGCATGAGCGGGGGCTGTTTGCGGTCCATGCGGCGCTCAGCGGCCGTCAGTCGGTACAGGGCCTCATGAAGGGCTCCGCTGCGCACCGCGATGCGCAGTGGTCACCTACGGGGGCTCGCCCTGTGAGGTGGTGGTAGAGGGCGACCACACGGTGCCGTCATCGCCCCGCCCACTCTCCGTCCGGCCCGACCACCGCAGGTCACAGCATTGCGCAGCCGACGACGGTGGCCCGGCTGCCGGGCGTGGACCGCGATGGTCGGCAGACTGCGCACTCGCCGGTAAGCCCTAACGACGGCCACCCGCAACCGGCCATCGCCATGCGGGCGCCGAGCTCCTACGACGCGATTGCGCACTCCGGGCGATGCGCTGTATCCGCCGGTGCGCAGGAGGGATTACGCGCACCGCCCACGGTCGATGGCCCTCTGATCGCCTGCCCCGTGAACGATGCGCATCCCTCACCATCGCCACGGCTTGTGGCGGCCGGATCTCTGTGGTCGGGGTGCGGTAGCGGCTACCGCACCCCGATCACTTCTTCGTTACCTGTTCTTCACCGTGGTCGGGCCGGTGTGATCGGCAAGCCGGTCGAGGCCGGTGGGCAGGCATCGGCCCTTTCGAACCTCTCCGGGAGCTCCCCCGTGTTCCGTTCCACAGCATCACCACCAGGCGCCGCCGGGCGGCAACCGGGCGCGGGGCAGGGGACCACATGCCCCGGCCCGCGATGTCCGGCGCGTTCGCGCTGCGGAGCTCGGCGAGGAGGACCTCGTGCAGCCGGGGTCACACACCCGCGTCGGCCCACAAGGTCCACTTGGCCAAGCGGCGTCAGCAGGTCATGCCGGAGCCGCAACCGAGTTCCCGCGGCAGGTACTCCCCGGCGGTCTGGGTGTGAAGTGCGAACACGATGCCCTGGAACACCATCCGGTCCGCAGCGGTCCCACCACCTCGGAGATCATTTCGCTAGGAGCTCTCAGGCGTGGTGGCCATGGCCGCGACCAACGCCGCAAGGAGCAGGACACCCGCCGACCACCAGGCCGCGACGGTGAAGCCGTGCACCATGCCCTCCCCCTGGCCCCGGCTTCCAGAGGGGTGGGCGTGGAGGTAGCGGGTAGCGGCGGAGGTGGCGAGCGTGTTCAACCAGACGGTGCCCAGGGAGCCGCCGATCTGCTGGAAGGTGGAGACGGTCGCGGACGTCACCCCGGCGTCCTTCGGGGCGACCCCAGCGGTCGCCGTCGCGTAGAGCGGCATGAACGTCAGTCCCATGCCCAGGCCGAGCAGCACCAGCGCGGGCAACACCCCGGTGCCGTAGGCGGAGTTCACACTCAGGCGGGTCAGGAGCAGCATGCCGGCGGCCGCGAGGAGCATGCCGGGGGCCATCAGGTTGCGGGGGGCGGTGTGGGGCAGGAGCCGGGCGGCGATCTGCGTCGCGCCGATGACGATCGTGACGGACATCGGCAGGAAGGCCAGTCCGGTCCGTAGGGGTGAGTAGTCCAGGATGGCCTGGAGGTAGTAGGTCAGGAACAGGAAGGCGCCGAACATGGCGACGGTGGCCAGGCCCATCGTCACGAACGCCGCGGCTCGGGTGCGGTCCCTGACGATGTGCAGCGGCAGCATCGGATGCTTGGCGTGGGACTGCCACCACACGAAGACGGCAAGCAGGACCACACCGGCCGCGAACAGGGCCAGGACAAACGGGTCGGCCCAGCCTGCGGATTCGGCGTCGCTGGAGGCGTACACGATCGCCACGAGCCCGCCGCAGGCGAGCAGCGCGCCGGGCACGTCGAGGCGCACCCCGCGCTGGCCGGGGCGGTCCTTGAGGAGGGCCAGCGCGCCGCCGAGGGCGGCCAGCGCGATGGGGACGTTGACGTACAGGCACCAGCGCCAGGTCGCGTACTGGGTGAGCAGGCCGCCCACCAGCAGCCCGATGGCGCTGCCGCCCCCGGCGAGCGCCCCGTAGATCCCAAACGCTCTGCCGCGCTCGGCGGGGTCGGTGAACGTCGTCGTCAGCAGGGACAGTGCGGAGGGGGCCAGGACGGCCGCGCAGGCCCCTTGCAGGGCCCGCGCCGCGAACAGCGTCCCGGGACCCTGGGCCGCGCCGCCGAGCGCGGAGGCGGCGGCGAAGCCGACCAGGCCGATCATGAAGGTGCGTTTGCGGCCGACCAGGTCAGCGATCCGGCCGCCCAGGAGGAGCAGGCCGCCGAAGGCCAGAGAGTAGGCGGTGATCACCCACTGCCGGTTCGCGTCCGACATGCCCAATCCGTTTTGGACGGAGGGCAGGGCGATGTTCACGATCGTGCCGTCGAGAATCACCATGAACTGGGCGCCCGCGATGACGGCCAGGGCCCACCACCGCTTCGGATCGGGCAACTCGGCCGCGTGCGCGGGGGTGTCGGGGACCGGCGTGGGCACGGTGTCCCCAGGGGAGGACTGCTTGGTCAAGGCGATCACATTCTGTGTCGGAGGTGTAGGAGCCAACGCGCGGTCCTACACCCCGTGACGCGACACAACAGATCGCGAGAGCAGCGAACACCACCATGAGTTGCCGCAAAGGGGGGCTAAGAGTCCTACCGCGCGCCGAACGGGGGCACACGGCCGGGGGCAACTATGGCCGCAACACTCGTTGTCCAGTTCCAGTCCATGTTTCCCACCTCCTCCCGACCAGGCACACGGTACGCATCGACGCCTTACGCGCCGAACGGTGCGGCAGGGACCCCGCCGCACATGACCTCCGACAGAGTAGGCCAGCCGGCCGGCGACGCAAACGGATTTACCCGGCGCCTCGGTACCGGCTCCGCACGCTTCGACCAGGCCAAGATCGAGCCCTGCCCAGCCCGAGAAAGCGGCGGCCACCCACGTCTTACTCCTGCGTAACCTGGCGGAAGGGTGTCCCAAGGCAGCAAGGAATACTTCTTCGCGATAGTTCGACTTCAGCAAGGGGACCCTTTCGTGACCGTAGAAGTCTTTCGGCATGACCTGTCGGCGGAACCTGACCCCGAACAGTTGGCGCAGAGCCTCGGCGCTCACTTGGTGGACGGCATCGATCACCTTGCGGACTCCGCCGGTTCCGCGAGCTTGATCGACTCACACTTCGATACCGGGCTTTTGGTGATGCGCGCTCACTGTGTGGTCGATCCCCGAGCGGCAACGTTGGAGACATGGGAGGCCACGGTCAATGCGATGCAACTGGGGTCAGCCCTGTTTGCCGTGACGACGACGACTGAGGGCCCGTTCGAGTGCCGCATCAACCGGAAGATGCGAACCCTTCCAGCCGTGGGTCCGATGCCGACCGCCGATGCGGGAAGCTGGCTGACGGCCTACTGGCTTGCTGTCATCTGCCGTGATCAGCCTCGTATGACGCAACTGTGCGAGATCCCCCTGGAGCGATTGCGCGCACGCGAGGGAAAGTACGACGAGTACATCTACCACTGGGTAGACACCCTGCAGACCTACTGGTTGCGTAGGCCTGGACTGGTGGACAAGCTCACCGCCACGTTCCAGGCGTCGGATCCTGCCGTGGCGCGGATCGCTCCGCGCGATCTCTTGGATGGCCTGCTCTACCCACCGATCATTCTCTTCTACCGCCTCATACGTAAGGATGAGGAGGGCTTCAGCCCCGCCCTTCTGGAAGCCCTGAAGCTGCACAAGGCTTATTGGACACTGAACGATGACCGGAAAGCGGACATTGATGGAAGCGTTGCCCTGGGACCGCTGGCCATCGCCTGCCTCGCCTACGACGGAGGAATTCCGATCGACGTCGAATCGGAATACTTGCCCCAGCACCTGCTGCAGCGCGGTTGGGTGGGCGAGTTCCCCACATGACGTTCATCGGCCGCAAGGCGCCTCCTCATTAACTGGTTCTAACAAAAGCGGTTGATCATGTGACTCTTGGCCTGTCCGCTCGTTGGTCTGGTTGTGGCGAAACGTCAGTCGCGGCCATGGATCGTGTCGGATGAACCGTGGTCGCTCACCGAACCGTTGCTGCCCGAGCCGGGACCCAAACTGGTGCAGGGCAGACCGCGGGTGCCGAACCGGCAGGCCCTGTGCGGCATCTTGTTCGTGCTGCACCGGTATCCAATGGGAGTACCTGCCCCAGGAGTAGGGCTTCGGCTCGGGAATGACCTGCTGGCGGCGCCGGGCGGCCTGGAACGAGGCCGGTGTCTGGGACGAGTTGCGCGCGGTGCTGCTGGAGAAGCTGCGGTCGAGAACCAGCTGGACTGGTCCCGGGCGGTGATCGACTCCTTGCATGTTCGGGCGGCCCGACGGGGCCGAAAAACGGCCCCAGCCCGGCCGACCGAGCACGGCCGGGCAGCAAGCACCACGTCGTCACCGACGGCCAGGGCATCCCGCTCGCGGTGTAGCTGACCGGCGGAACCCGCAACGACATCACGCAGTTGCTGCCCTTGATGGACAAGTTTCCGGCGGTGGCCGACAAGTACCGTCGTCTGCTCTGGCAGCGCAGCATTCGCCCGGTGATCGCCGAACGAGGGGTCGAACACGCCTCTGGCCTGGGCATCTTCCGTTCCGTCGTCTAGCGCACGATCGCCTGGCTGCACGGCTTCCGCCGTCCCCGCATCCGCTGGGAACGACGCGACGATATCCACGAAGCCCTCCTCGGCCCTCGCCACCTGCCTGATCACCCACTTCGGAGCTCCGCGTGGGGTGGCCACGAGGGCTGTTGTCAGAGGCGGTTGGCAAGATTGCGTTCATGAATGTCACTCCTGTCACTCCGCCGCGGCCGATCGACGTGGTCGAGGTCTTTCCCCAACTGGCCCCGCTGGCCCGCACGGCGACGCGTCTGCACCCCCGCCCTGGGGCGCCGACGTGGCACGACAGCTCGATCGGCGGGCCGCTGCTGTGGCCCGCTGAAGAGCCGTGGCCGCACTGCGAGGAACCGCATGTGGTGGACGGCATCAACCCGGCCCAGTCCCCGGCGGATCTGCGTCTGGAGCGAGGGATCTTCGCCGCCGCGCACGGCCGGGACCTGACTGCGCAGGAACGGAAGACTCTCGAGCGGATCCGGCCCCCTCGGACGTATCCGGTGAGGCTGGCGGTGCAGGCGTGCGAGGGTCCCGTAGCGATGCTGCCCGTCGCGCAGCTGTACGTACGCGATGTGCCCGATCTGAGCCCGCCGGAGGGCAATGACCTGCTGCAGGTCATGTGGTGCCCCTTCGATCATCCGATCATGCCCAGGACTCTGCTCTTTTGGCGTTCGGCAACCTCCGTCACCGACATCCTCGACACGCCTCCCGAGCCGCCCGCAGTGCAGTTCGACGGCTATCTACCGGAGCCGTGCGTGCTCGAACCGGAGCAGATCACCGAGTACCCCGACCATCTGGAGCTGAGCGAAGAACTGCGGGCGCAGCTCAAGCAGTGGAGTGTGCCGCAGGCAGCAGCCGAAGACATGGACCCGGACACGTACTACGACTGTGTGCTGTCCAACGCGCCGGGATGGAAGGTCGGCGGCTGGCCTGCCTGGGACTCCACCGACCCCAGCAGGCAGCCCTGCTCCCAGTGCGGCACGCGCATGGAGGTCTTGATGACCGTCGCCACGTTCGAGGAAGGGGACGACGCCGGGGACAGCTGGTCTCCGCACCCCCACCCAGGTGCCGGACCCTATCCCGGCCACCGTGGCTACAACGCGACCGGGGTCCAGATAGGCAGCGGCTACCGGCAGCACCTGTTCGTCTGCCCGGCGGATCCCGAGCATCCGCACATCGAGTTGATGACATAGCCCGTCCGCGGTGTGCAGCCGGGCGTCACGGTGCGGGCTTGCACGCCCGGACGCCGGGTGGTCGCAAGGCTCAGGGTCCCGGTCAGCGGCCAAGGTGGCGGCGTGTTTGCGCGTGTCGGCGATGGTTCCGCCGCGACCGGTGTAGTGCTGGCTTCCGACGACTTCCAGAGCACGCGCTGTCGTCGGGGCAGCATCATGAGGAAGTTCATGCGGATGCACTGCTGTTGGCCCTCGCATCGCCGGCCTCTGTGGTCTGGTGATCCCAGTGCAGCCAGACTTGCGGCAGCAGGGCCGGCATGTCATCCAGTTCCTGCCCGTCTCAATTTTCACGTCTTAACCGTTTGATGAAGGGACCTCGCACCCCACTCTGTCCCCCCCCCAACACGCCGCGCTTTGCGGAACGTTACGTGCGGCCTTCTCGATTACGGGGTCATCAAAAGGGGCCTGGCGCTACCCTCCCGCCATGACGGATCGAGCACCCTTCCACCCGGGCGATGGCCGGATCCGCTACGTCGGTCCCGCCACGGTCGTGTTCCCGGACGGAGCCTGAAGTCGAAGTCACCGCATCTCTCGTGCTGCGGTGCAACCCGACGCGCACGGACAGCCACGAGTCCGACGAGGAGAGCACCTGGTCCGGCAGCGTCCGGCTCTTCGACGAAGGGTCGCGAGTGGATCTCGGAGGCGCCTGCCCGGGACTCCTCCGCATGCCCGACGGCCGCAAGAGCGCCTTCGTTGCCACCGGTGGCCCCAGCACGAGCGGCTGTTCCGCTATCGGGCCAGCGCCCTTCGGTGAACCCAACTCCGGCACGAGCGGGCCCCCGCAGCGAGAGCGGGCAACTCTCCTCCTGACGCACGCGGAGGTCCTCGCCGATGTCATCCGCGCCCTCGGCGGTACCTGGGACACGAGCCGCGCCGGCACCGCTTTGCAGGACGCGGGGTGCGGAGACGGTGATCGACGACAGCAGGAGAAGCGCGCCCGGCAGGCCCTTCGAGACGTAGCTGAGGCCGGGCTCATCATGAAGACCGATCCCGGCCATGCGAGCTATCGCGTCGCCGAGCAGTAGGTCGCGGGGGCGCACCCCCTCCCCCGCCTGCCGCTTCCGCCCTACGGTGTCCCGACTCGCTCAACTTTGGGGGCTCCAATACGCGTTCGTACCGCCACCACCACCGCCATGCTCCTGCTCGTTTGCGGAGCTCGGCTTCGAGGTGAACAACGCCCTGACGGGGGCGGGCGAGACCGCCCCGGGCGCCGTGGGTTATGACCGGTGCGACAGTGCTGCTCCCCCGATGCAGTCGACCAGCCTCCCCTGTCCTCGGTCGGCCGGATCCGCGGTATCGGTTTCTGGCCCTGATGCTATCCACTTGCCGTAGCAACAGAACGGCGAGCGGCGTCGGCACCGGCTGCAGCGGGGCCGGCGGGTCCACGGTGGTGGCGTCGTCGACGTCCACAGATCTCCGTACTGGGGTCCGGACATGCCGGGGGCGGTGGCCTCTACATCTGGGAACTCATTACGCAAGCATCGGTCCAGTCGGGCCGCCATCTCGCGCGCGGCCTCGGAACCCGGTCCATCGCCCTGCCCGAACAGCCACGGTGTGTACCTCACCG
>NZ_JBFAJT010000014.1:32929-143525 GCF_040655335.1 Streptomyces sp. NPDC050439 | reverse complement strand
CGGTTACATTCCGAACCCGGAAGCTAAGCCTCACAGCGCCGATGGTACTGCAGGGGGGACCCTGTGGGAGAGTAGGACGCCGCCGAACTATTATTGACGGGAAACCCCCGCACCCTTTGGGTGCGGGGGTTTTCTGCGTTCAAAAACAATTGCCCACCCCTCACTCCGGCCGCACCAATGTCGTGTCGTACGCCAGAATCACCGCCTGTACCCGATCCCTCGCCCCCGTTTTCGCGAGAATGCGGCCCACGTGTGTCTTCACCGTCGACTCCGCGACGTGCAGCCGGCCCGCGATCTCCGCGTTCGTCCAGCCCTGCCCGATGACCGTGAGGATTTCGCGCTCCCGTTCCGTCAATGTGGCCAGGCGCGGGTCCCGGAACGGGTCGGCGTCCTCGCCGGGCCGTGGCGGCAGACGATCGGCGTACGCGTCGAGAAGACGGCGGGTCAGGCTCGGGGCCACGACCGCGTCGCCCGTGGCGACCGCTCGGACGCCCGCGAGGAGCTCTTCCGGAAGGGCGTCCTTGATGAGGAAGCCCGAGGCTCCCGCGCGCAGACCCGCGTACGCGTACTCGTCGAGGTCGAACGTGGTGAGGATCAGGACGCGGGTGCGGTTGCCGGCGGCCACGATGCGGCGCGTGGCCTCGATGCCGTCGAGACCCGGCATGCGGACGTCCATCAGGGCGACGTCCGGGTGCAGTTCGGCCGCCATGCGGACCGCCTCGCTGCCGTTGCCGGCCTCTCCCACCACCCTCATGTCGTCCTGGCTCTCCAGGAGCATGCGGAAGCCGAAGCGTTGCATCGGCTGGTCGTCGACGATGAGCACGGTCGTCACTGGGGGGATTCCTTGAGTTCCTCGGGGAGATGGAGTCTTACCTGCCAGCCGTGTGCCGGTTGCCGCAGCGGGCCTGCCTCAAGTGTCCCGTCGTACAAGGCCGTTCGCTCACGCATTCCCGTGAGACCCCGGCCCGGCGAAGGCGAATCACCGAGTGAAGGGCCGGGCGTTCCAGTGGGACCGCCTGCCCCCGTGTCCGTCACCGTCGCCCGCACCCCGTCGTCGCCGTACACGACCTCCACGTACGCCGTCGCCTCCGGGCCGCCGTGCTTGAGGGTGTTCGTGAGGGCCTCCTGGACGACGCGGTAGACCGCCAGTTGGCGTCCCGCCGTGAGGGAGTCCGGGTTGCCGCGCACCGTGCTGCGCACCGGAAGCCCTGCGGCCCGTACCCCGGCGATGAGGTGGTCGAGGTCGGTGAGTGCGGGCTGGGGAGCCAGGGCGGCGGCCTCGGGGGGAGCCTCGGGGTCGTCCTCGCGCAGGACGTCCAGGAGTCGGCGCAGTTCCGTCAAGGCCTGGCGGCTGGTCGTGCCGATGGCCGTGAGGGCCTGGGCGGCACGTTCCGGGGACTTGGCGGCGGCGTACGAACCGCCGTCCGCGAGGGTCGTGATGACCGAGAGGTTGTGGCCGATGATGTCGTGCATCTCCCGGGCGATGCGGGTGCGTTCGGCGTGGGTGGCGAGCTGCGCCTGCTGGTCGCGCTCCACTTCGAGCTGCTCGGCGCGCTGCACCAGCGACGCCGTGTACTCCTGGCGGGTGCGGACCGCGATGCCGAGCAGGGCGACGATGGCGTAACTCATCATCATCGGGACGATCTGCTGGTCCCAACTGCCCTGCGGATAGCGGATGTGGCCGAGCACGGGCGGCGCCAGGGCCACTGCGTACGTCCAGGCCAGCGTGCGCGTCGGCAGGCGTATCGCGATGTTGAAGACCACGATGAGCAGATTGAGCGAGCTCTGCAGGACCGCCCCGGTCCAGTTGTTGACGAGGGTCGCCGCGACCATGACCGCGTACACGGCGAGCGGGTGCGTGCGGCGCCACAGGAGCGGCACCGTGACGGTCAGCATGATCGCGTAGAGGAGCCAGGCGGGGAGGTCCGTGTTCTGGGCGATGTACCGCCAGCCGTCGCCCAGCAGGTCCACGAGGCCGACGATCAGGAAGAAGCCGGTCAGGAGGGCGTTCCAGATCAGCGGGCGCCGCCGGTCGAGGGCGCGCGCCCACTGGACGCCGCGCTCGACGTGGCGCGTCAGCGGCTGGGCGTCCGCGGACCAGGCCTGTTCCGGGACGCCCTTGGGGCCGTTGTCGCCCTTGCCGCCGTCGTCGCCCTTCGGCGCGGTCCGTGGGGTCACCGCTTCATCCTCGTACGCGATCCGGTCATACGTCCCGTCGCTTCAGCAGATACGCCGCCGCTGCCAGGGACGCCACCGTCCACGCGCACAGCGTCAGCAGGCCTGCGCCCGGTGAGAGGTCGCCGGACGTGGTGTGCACGGTCGCGAGGGACTCGGCGGCGGGCAGCGGGAAGTAGTTCAGGAGGTCCCGCACCGTGTCGTTCGGGATCATCATGGCGAGCTGCGGCAGGAGGATCAGGCCGCCCACGTACGCGCCGATCGTGCCCGGAACGCTGCGCAGGGCCGATCCGAGGCCGAGCACGATCACGCCGATGAGGGTGGTCCCGACGGCCGAGCCGACCACGGCGCGTGCCATGCCGGGGTCGCCGAGGGACGCCTCCAGATCCGTGCCGCCGAGGAACAGTTGGGCCAGCGGGAACGTGAGGAAGTTCGTGACCAGGAGCGTGCCGAGCGCGACCGCGGCGAACACGGCGGCCTTCGCCCGGAGCACCGGGAGGCGGCGCGGCACCGCGGCCATCGTGGCCCGCACCATGCCCGTCGCGTACTCGCCCGCGGTGACGAGGATGCCGAGGACCGCGACGGCGACCTGGCCGATCTGGTTGCCGAGCAGGGCGTAGGTGACCGGGTCGATCTCGTCGCCGGAGTCGGGTGTGTAGGTGGCGCCGACGATCATGCCGAGGATGACGGTGAGGACGCTCGCGAGGCCGAGCATGATCCAGGTGGAGCGGAGCGTCCACAGCTTGTGCCACTCGGAGCGGAGGACGCCGCGTGAGGTGAGGCGGTAGGGGGCGGAGGAGGCGGTGGTCGTGGGGGAGGTCGTCGCGGTGTTCATGCCGCTGCTCATGCCGCTGCTCCTTCCGGGACGGTGGCTGCGGACACGGAGGCGACGTACTCGACCGATTCCCGCGTCAGGTCCATGAACGCCTGCTCCAACGAGGCGGCGTGCGGGGTCAGTTCGAAGAGCGGGATTCCGTGTCGCGCCGCCGTGCGGCCGATGTGTTCGCCGTCGGTGCCGCGTACGTCGAGGACACCCGGCATGTCACTCGTGATCTGTACGCCGGGCTGGGCGAGCAGGTCGCCCAGGAGTCCCGCCTCGGGCGTGACGACCTTGACGGAGCCGGTGCCCGAGTCGCGGACGAGCGCCTCGACCGTGGTGTCCGCGAGGAGCCTGCCGCGGCCGATGATGATCAGGTGCTCGGCGGTCAGCGCCATCTCGCTCATGAGGTGCGAGGAGACCAGGACCGTACGGCCCTCGGCGGCAAGGGACTTGAGGAGGTTGCGGATCCACAGGACGCCCTCGGGGTCGAGACCGTTCACCGGCTCGTCGAGGACGACCACCGCGGGGTCGCCGAGGAGCGCGGCGGCGATGCCCAGGCGCTGGCCCATGCCGAGCGAGAAGCCTTTCACGCGCTTGCGGGCCACCTCGTGGATGCCCACGAGGTCGAGGACCTCGTCGACCCGGCGGCGTGGGATGCCGTGGGTGTGGGCCAGGGCCATCAGGTGATGGAAGGCGGTGCGGCCCGGATGCACGGAGCGGGCCTCCAGGAGCGCGCCCACCTCGTGCAGGGGTGCGGTGTGCGTCGCGTACGCCCGGTCGCCGACGGTGGAGCGGCCCCGGGTCGGGGCGTCCAGGCCGAGGAGCATGCGCATGGTGGTGGACTTGCCCGCGCCGTTGGGGCCGAGGAAGCCGGTGACCGTGCCCGGGTGGACGGTGAAGGACAGGTCCTCGACGACGGTCTTCTCGCCGTAGCGCTTGGTGAGTTCGTATGCCCGAATCATGCTTCTGATGCTGGCGCGCGCGGGGCCGCGGGGCGTCGGACCGTGGGCGGGAGCCGGGCGGGTGGGGGTAGTACCGGGGTAGGACGGCGACCCTGAGAGGCGGCCCGGGGGTGCCTGGTCTAGCCGGGGAGTTCCGCGTGCGGCCAGCGGGTGCGGGCCTGTTCGCGGGAGCGGAGGAGGGCCAGGGTGGGCAGGCCGCGGTCCGCGCCGGTGGACAGGAGCTCCGGGAGCTGGGGGAGCGGGGCCACGGCGGCCACGTCGTCCAGGACCAGCGTCATTGGTGGGTCGAGCCGACCGGAGGATGACCGTTCGGCCATGCGCCGGCCGTGCTCGACCACGCTTGAGGCGAGTGCCGTGAGGAGCGGCATCGCGCCGGGTCCTTGGGGCGACTTGGGGTCCTCGATGGGTTCACCCACCACAAAAAGCGTGCCCCCTTCATCGATGAAGGAATCCAAGGTGAGGGCATCGGTTCGGTTCGGGGTGCACGATTCCCGTACGTTCAGGGTGAAGAGGGCGGAGAGCGCCCGTGCCGTCAACTCCTGCGCCATGTCCCGCCGTTCCGGGTACGCCGTGAGCGCTGCCTCCAGTTCGCCCGCGGCCCCCGAGGCTGCCTTCTGGTGCGTGCGGAGGACCCGTACGGCGTCCTGGACCCCGGACCCCTGGGCCCACCGGTGCACGTGCTTGATGGGGCGGCCGTCCACCGCCGCGGCGTGCAGGAAGCTGCGGAGGAGCGTTTCCGCTGTGTCGGCCACCGTGCTGTCCAGCTTGGCGCTGGGCCTTATGGCGGCCAGCAGGGCGGTGGCTCTCTGGGCGGCCACCGCCTTGTCCTCGCAGGCGGAGGTGGGGGACCAGTGCATTCTTGCGGGGGTGTCGCAGAGGTGGGAGGGGTCGTAGACCAGGACGGGGCCGAGCTTCGCTCTGGCGTCCTTTGTCTCTTCCCAGAGGGTGGGGTCCGAGGTGAGGACCAGGGCTGCGCTTTCCGCGTCGCGGATGGCCTGGATCGCGTGCTCGCGGCGGGTTTCGGCGGGGCCGAGCACCAAAGGCGTACGGGGGGTGGGGACGGGGAGTTTCTCTGTGCTCGGGGGTTCGGTGCTGTGTCCCTCTGGGGGGCCGGGGTCCGTGTCAGTCGCACCCGCCGTTGTGGGCTGTGCCCACCCGTCCCGCCCTGCGGGACGATTGCCCACAGCGGGGGCGGCCTGACGGGTGTCCTCCACCGGCACGGGTGTGGGGGAGGACGCCGGGGCAGGTGCCGTCTCAGCCGGCGCCTCGCGCCTGGCTCTTCGTACCGCTCGCCAGCGCGTCACCGTTCCCATGACGAAGATCGTCAGGACCACCAGGACCATCAGCTGGCCGATCAGCAGGCCCCAGAACAGGCCGTAGCCCGTGAGTTGTGCCGCGGGGGTGGCCGGCCAGGCGCCCGCGATGTCGTGCGGCTGCTGGACCAGGTGCCGCATCGCCACCGGTGTATTGCCGAAGGTGACGTTGTTCGGCCAGGAGCCGTGCGAGAACAGGCCCGCGAGGCCCGTGGCCGACCAGACGAGGACCGTCAGGCCGAGCACGAAGGCGAGGCCGCCCACTAGGAGGCCGTCGGGGATGCCTCGCTCCCGAGACTCGCGCCGTCCGCCCCGGTCGCGGTACTCGGGCTCAGGCCCCCGGTATGCCATCGCTCACGCCACCCCGTAACGCGACGACGACGAAGGATCGTTCATCTGCTGCTCCATGTACGCCGCTCGCTCCTCCGCCTCCAGTTCCGCCGCGCGCAGGGCGTCGTCGGCGAGGAGCTGGTCCGCCGAGGACTCCGTCATGGCGCGGTCGGTGAAGACCAGGGGGCGTTCGGTCTCGGTGATCAGGTGCTTGACCACCTGGACGTTGCCGTTGACGTCCCATACGGCGATGCCGGGCGTGAGGGTGGGGATGATCTCCACCGCCCAGCGGGGCAGGCCGAGCACCCGGCCCGTCGCTCTCGCCTCATCCGCCTTCTGGGCGTAGATCGTCCTCGTGGAGGCCATCTTCAGGATCGCGGCCGCTTCCTTGGCCGCCGCTCCGTCCACCACGTCGCTCAGGTGGTGGACGACGGCCACGAAGGAGAGCCCGAGGCGTCGGCCGAACTTGAGGAGCCGCTGGAAGAGCTGGGCCACGAAGGGGGAGTTGATGATGTGCCAGGCCTCTTCCACCAGGAAGATGCGCTTCTTGCGGTCCGGGCGGATCCACGTGTGTTCGAGCCAGACGCCCACGATCGCCATAAGGATCGGCATGGCGATCGAGTTGCGGTCGATGTGCGAGAGGTCGAAGACGATCAGCGGGGCGTCCAGGTCGATGCCCACCGTCGTCGGGCCGTCGAACATGCCCCGCAGGTCACCGTCGACCAGGCGGTCCAGGACGAGCGCGACGTCCAGACCCCACGCCCGTACGTCGTCTATGGCGACGTTCATCGCTTCGGCCGACTCGGGCTCCGGGTGCCTGAGCTGCTCCACGATGTCCGTGAGGACGGGCTGGCGCTCCACGATCGTCTCGTTCACATACGCGTGGGCGACCTTGAGCGCGAAGCCCGAGCGCTCGTCGAGCCCGTGCCCCATCGCGACCTCGATGATCGTTCGGAGCAGGGCGAGCTGACCCGTCGTGGTGATCGAGGGGTCCAGCGGGTTGAGGCGGATGCCCATGTCGAGCGCGGCCGTCGGGTCCAGGCGGATGGGGGTTATCCCCAGCTCCTGGGCGATGAGGTTCCATTCACCCACGCCGTCCTCGCCCTGCGCGTCCAGGACGACGACCTGCCGGTCCTTGAACCTGAGCTGCCGCAGGACGTACGTCTTCTCGAGCGCCGACTTGCCGTTGCCCGACTCGCCGAGCACCAGCCAGTGCGGGGCCGGGAGCTGCTGGCCGTACAGCTGGAACGGGTCGTAGATGTATCCCTTGCCGGAGTACACCTCGCGCCCGATGATCACGCCGGAGTCGCCGAGGCCGGGGGCGGCCGTCGGCAGATAGACCGCCTGGGCCTGCCCCGTCGACGTACGCACCGGGAGTCTGGT
Organism: Streptomyces sp. NPDC050439; assembly: GCF_040655335.1. Taxonomy (NCBI): domain Bacteria; kingdom Bacillati; phylum Actinomycetota; class Actinomycetes; order Kitasatosporales; family Streptomycetaceae; genus Streptomyces; species Streptomyces sp. NPDC050439. The sequence goes on along the minus strand of NZ_JBFAJT010000014.1, from coordinate 136,542 downwards.
CGTCTCCACCTTCCCGAACAGGAAGGACGTGAAGGCGTCCGTGAGGATGGTCAGCGGATCCCGCATGGTTGGCAGCCCTCAGCTCTAGCGTCGGATGCCGGTCGCGAACGGCAGCGTGTTGACGAAGGCCCTGTGGTGCTCGCGGTCGCACCACTCCAGCTTCAGATACGACTTCCCGGCCGAGGCCCGGATGGTGCGCTTGTCGCGTGCGAGGGCTTCGGGGGAACGGGACGAGACGGTGATGTAACCGACCAGATTGACGCCGGCCGCGCCGCTCGCGAGGTCCTCGCCGCGCTGGTCCAGACGGGAGTTCGACGCGATGTCGCGGGGGTCGACCGTGCGGTTCATCTTGGCCTGGCGGCTGGCCTCGGCCTCGTCGTTCGTCTTCTCCGTCAGCATGCGCTCGATGGCGACCTCGGTGGGTTCGAGGTCCATGGTCACCGCGACCGTGCGGATCACGTCCGGGGTGTGGACGAGCAGCGGGGCGAGGAAGTTGACGCCGACCGGGGTCATCGGCCACTCCTTCACCCAGGCCGTGGCGTGGCACCAGGGGGCGCGGGTGGAGGACTCGCGGGTCTTGGCCTGGAGGTAGGTGGGCTCCATGGCGTCGAGTTCGGCGGGCCAGGCGTTGCGCTTGGTCATCGCCTGGATGTGGTCGATGGGGTGGTCCGGGTCGTACATGGAGTGCACGAGCGAGGAGAGCCGCCCCTGACCGAGGGGCTGGCGCACCCGGATGTCGGCTTCCTGGAGCCGTGAGCAGATGTCGGTCAGCTCGCGCGCCATGACGACCGCGAGACCGGCGTCCTTGTCGAGCTTCCGGCCGCCGTGCGGGCGGCTGGCGCGCGCCATCGCCTGGGCCTCGGCGGCCAGGTCGCGGGAGTAGTGCATGCAGGCGACGAGATACGCGCGGTGCTGCTCGCTGCTGGTGGACACCATCGACTGGAGCTGCTCGTACGACTGCTGCAGCCAGGGCAGTGCCCGGTCGTCGCCTCGTACGGTGACGTCCTTGGCGTGGGCGTCGGGGTCGGCGGGAAGCGTGCGCGCGAGCATCTGCAGCCGCGTCACGAACCCGTCGCCGTTGGCGACGTGCTTGAGCAGCGTGCCGAAGCGGTCTACGAGGGCCTCCTGGTCCTCGGAGTCCCTCAGCCCGACGCCCGGGCCCTCGATCTCGATGGCGGCGGTGACGGTCCGCCGGTCGGCGTGCAGCAGTACGGCGATCTCATCCGGCCCGAAGGGCGCGGCCAGCCAGCTGATGCGGCCGATCCCGGGCGGCGGGCCGACCTCGACCTCCCTGCCGTCGAAGCGGATGCCCGCCTCGGGGGTGGCGGAGCGGTAGGCGGTGCCGCGCTTGAGGGAGCGCTTGAAGCTGCGGTTGATCTCGAACCACTTGAAGAACGTGCGGCCCTTGTAGGGGACGTAGACCGCGGCGATCGCCAGCATCGGGAAGCCCATGAGCAGCACGATGCGCAGGGAGAGGACAGGGACCAGGAGTCCGCACATCATCCCGATGAAGGCGCCGACGATGATCAGTGCGATCTCGCCGGTCTCCCGGTTCTTGCCGACGATCGCGTTCGGCCGCGCGCGGCCGATCAGATATGTACGGCGGGGCGCGACCGGATGGGACACGTGGGACTGGGTGGTCATGAACGCCCTTCACCTCCCGAGCGATTGGTAGTGCCAGTGGAACCTGTGGAGCCGTTGCCCGAGCCGCGGTTGCGCGCGTGCGGAGTGCTGGTCGCGCTGCCCCGGGGCGGGGGTGCGGCGGAGGGGACAGATCCGCCGCCGTTCGATGAGCCGCCGCCGCCTCCGCTTGGGCGGCTGCTGTGGGCGGCGACGCCGCCGCTGGCGGGGTTGGAGGGCCGGGCCTGGTTGTTGCCGCCTCCGCCGCCGCCCCCACGGGAGCTGTGGGTCTTGATGCCCTGGGAGACGAGGGACGCGGGGGAGGTGATGACGGCCGCGGCGCGGTTCTCCGCACCCTGGGAGATGCGGTTGTTCCGGGAGTTGGCGATCTCGTCGCCGAAGCCGGGGACGAAGCGGTAGATCATGGCGCTCGCGAAGATGGCGAGCAGGATGATCGAGAGCCCGGAGACGACCGCCGAGAAGGCGTCGGGCCCGTCGTCGGCGGAGAGCGCGCCGGCGAGGCCGAGGACGATGACGATGATCGGCTTGACGAGGATGACGGCGATCATGATGCCCGCCCAGCGGCGGACGTGCGTCCACAGGTTCTTGTCGACCAGGCCCGCGTACACGACGGTGCCCAGCAGGGCGCCCACGTAGAGCAGGGCGGCCCGGATGACGAGCTCCAGCCACAGGACGCCGGCCGCGAGGATCGACACGAGCGAGACGACGATCAGCATGATCGGCCCGCCGCCGAAGTCCTCGCCCTTCTTCAGGGCCTCGGAGAACGTCCCGAAGAAGGTGTCCGTCTGTCCGCCGGTGGCCTTCGCGATGACGTCCGTGACGCCGTCGGTCGCCGAGACGACCGTATAGAGGATCAACGGCGTGAAGGCGGACGCGAGGACCGTCAGCCACAGGAACCCGATGGCTTCGGTGAGCGCGGTGGTGAGGGGGACGCCTCTCACTGCGCGTTTGGCGACGGCGAGGAGCCAGAGGAGCAGGGTCAGGATGGTGGACGCGGCGAAGACGACCGCGTACTGCTTGAGGAAGCTGGGGTTGGTGAAGTCGACCTCGGCGGTCTCCTTCACGGCTTCGGAGAGCTTGTCGACGGTCCAGGACGCGGCCTCGGCGCAGCCCTTCGCCAGGGAGGAGAGGGGGTCGGCGGTGGAGTCCAGGGGGGCGTCGGTGGGGTACTTGCCGCTGCTGTCGCCGCTGCCGCTTTCTTGGCCTTTTTCGCAGTACTTTTTGGCGGGGCCGACGATGAGGTCGCATTTGTCGTCGTCCGGCTCGGGCGCCGCGTAGGCACGCGAGGCCAGCAGGAGAGCCGCGGACTGCACGGCCGCAGCCGCGGCCGTGAGCTTCATGGCACGTCGGCTAGCGGGCATACGTGAACCCTCCGTACTCCTGGACGGCCTTGGCGATCTCGTCGGCCGTGGAGACCTTGTTGTCGCCGTTCACGGGAGCCGGGCCGTCCTTCGATGAGTACCGCTCGACCTTCCAGTCCCCGCCGGTCCACCGCAACTTGAACGTCATGGTGAACCAGTCGTTGCTGACCGGGTTTGTCGTCTTCTGACCGGCTGTGCCGAAGGCGCCGGTGCACCAGACCTGGACGGTCGCCGAGCTTGCCGCGTACGCGGTGGTCTTGGTGCCGACCGGCACGGTGCGAGAGACGTAGGTCTCGCCGCGCGCGGGGTTGCCGTTGGCGTCCAGACCGACCTTGTCCAGGAATTCCTTGGAGTACGTCTTGGCGAAGTCCCGCTCAAGCGCGTCCACCCTGTCGGGGACAAAGATCTGGCGCACGATCTGGGCCCTGCGGGCGGGCTTGAGGATGTCGGCTGAAACCAGCGCCACCGCGTAGTTGGACGCGGCGCTCTGCACCCCCTGCTCACTCTTCGCGAAGCCGGAGGGGATGCCTGATGTCTTGCCGTCGACAGGTTTTTCCCCGGACGCGGCCGTGGGATCAGCCGCCGTCTTTTTCCCGTCCCCCTCTCCGGAGGAGGACCCGCTGTCGCCGCGGTTCGCGAAGGCGATGGCGGCGATCAACAGCACCACCACACCGACCACCGTCACGAGACTCCGTGACGAAGAACGGCCGGATCTGCGCCCTCCTCCGTACACGTCCTGGCCGCCCCCCTCGCCCTCGGGGAGCCGTGTCCGGGTCTCGCCCGAGCCGCCGTAGAGGCCGCCGTTTCGCTCGTCGTCGAGACTCATGCCGCGTACGCCCCCTCAACCTCTCGGTGTACCGCCACGTACGACGGTAGCCGTGCTGGTTCCCGCGCGGGCGCGGTGTGGTGACTCGACATCAGGGAGTTGCAACCTCAGCCGGTGGGCACGACGGATGGGTGGGTCGGAGGGGGACAGGGGGTGGGGGGACGGGGACGTATGTGACGTAAGTGGGTGGCGGGGGCTAGACCGCCATGCCGTACACGATGGTGAAGACCGTGCCGAGCGATCCGATGATGAAGACACCGGTCAGGCCCGCGATGATCAGGCCCTTGCCCTGCTCCGCGCTGAAGGTGTCGCGCAGCGCCGTCGCGCCGATGCGCTGCTTCGCCGCGCCCCAGATCGCAATGCCGAGACAGAGGAGGATGGCGATCGCCATCACGACCTCGATCATCACCCGTGCCTCGTTGCCCAGGCTCCCGAAGGGACCCCAGTCGGGGGCGATCCCGCCGATGATGGTGGTGATGTCGCCCTTTTCGGCTGCCATAAGCATGTGTAACTCACCGCCCCTAGTGGGTTGTTCCGTCACCTCTGCCTACCGCAGTACAGAGGACAGCTCATTCTCGCCGACAAATGGGCCAGTGCATGTCGACTTGGCGTCATTCGTTGGCTGAAACGTATGGTCACTCTGTGTATCACGGTGAGTGACGCCGGGCAATGACGGCCCGGCGAGCCCTCTGACCAGGTCTCATTCTGACCGGGTCCGGTGACGGAGACTCACATCATCGGTCATGTACGCCCGTCGGGGCCATCCGGGCCACGGAGGTCGTTCGCGTCATCGAGTCCGTCGAGCCCGTCGAGGCCGTCAAGCCCGTCGAGATCCCCCAGGCCGCCTCCTGTCACGACGTACGAGCAGTCGGTGTAGCGGTAGCCGGGCTGGATCTTGCTGCCCTCGGTGTTGTTGCGGACGCTTCCCACGCTGCTCGTGTCGCGCTTGTAGAGGAAGTGGTAGTCGCCGGGGGGCAGCCGGAGTGTCTTCTGCGGGTAGCCGTTGCCCGCGAGGCAGGCCTTCTTGCCCTGGGCCCTGCTGGTGTACGTCTTGCAGTTGCCGCACGCGGCGAGCTTGATGCTGCCGGTGGTCGGGCCGGTGTAGAGGACCTCGAGCGGGCCGGGGCCGCCGTTCTCGACGACGTACGTGAGCCTCGCGCCGCCCGGGGACTTCGTCGGCGGCAGGCTGCCGCCCGCCGCCGGGCGGGCCGCGGCGATCTCGGCGGCGATGGCGATGTCCTTGGCGCGGTCGCGCTTGCCGTTGCTCTTGTAGGTCCCGGTGAAGTCGTTGAGGGTCTTGGCGGCCTGGCTGTATTTGCCGTCCTTGAACTCATCCACGCCGCACGCGTACACCCCCGACTCCACCGCGTTCGCGGCGTCGTCGGAGAGGCCGTCGCCCGTGCCGTCGGGCAGGGCCTTGGCGGTGGAGCCGATGCCGCGGAGTTCCTCGGTGGCCTTGCAGGGGTCGGAGCCCTTCAGGTCCGAGGAGCGCGCGTCGATGGCGTCGCGGATGGCCGGCTCGACCTTGCCGGCCTGGTCGGAGTCGGGGAACGTGCGCAGGAGCTCGCCCAACTCGCCGCCGTCCGCGCCTCCGGCGGCCGCCGTGGAGCTGGTTCCGAGGCTTTGGCTGCCGCATTCGTAGAGGGAGGTGGCCAGGCGGTCGTCGGGCCAGGTGGCGAGGGTGCCCACGCGGTCCTTGCCGAGGGTGCCGGGGAGGGAGCGGAGGTACTTCAGGGGTTCGAGGGCGTCGCAGTACTTGCGCTCGTCGTACGGGGCGGCGACGGACTTGTAGTACGTGGCGAGGCTGTCCGGGACGCGTTTGGCGGCCTTCGAGTCCGGGTGGTCGTCGCCCAGGTCGCGGTAGATGGCGAGGGCGGAGCGGTAGTCGTCCTCGGCGGCGTCGAAGGTGCGGCCGTCGGCGGCCGTGACGATCTTGTCGGCCTTGTCGAGCCGGTCCAGCAGCATCTGCTCCACGGCCTCGTCGCGCGCGGCGTCGTACGCGATGACGCCGCCGGCGGGCACGGCGAGCAGGACGAGCCCGAGCCCGACGGCGAGCGGTGCGCGCAGCGGCCAGGTCTGGTGGGTACGGAGGGCGCGGCGGGCGCCGTCGGCCGCCGCGAGGGCGAGGAAGGCCACGAACCCCACGACTACGCCGCCGGGGACGCCGTCGACCTCGGCGGGGAGCGCCACGAAGAGGAGCGCGGCGGTCGCGGCCCAGCAGAGGGCGGCCAGGAGCCAGCGCTTCAGGAGGACGTAACCGAGGCCGAGGCCGGTGAGGTTCAGGAGGGCGGCGGAGAGGGCGCGGAGGGGGTCGGGGTCGGCTGGGGGAGCGGGTGGGGGTGGGGGAGGGCTTACGGGCGGGCCGTAGGCGGGTGGGGGTGGGGGAGGGCTTACGGGCGGGCCGTAGGCGGGTGGGGACGCGGGAGGCGGTGGCGGGGGAGGCGGGAAAGGTGGTGGCGCGGAGGGCTGGGGCGTCGCGGGCGGTGCCATGGGGGGCGGGGGCCCGAACTGATTCCCTCCGGGGGCCTGCGCCTGACCTGCCGGTGGCGTACTCGGCGCCGCCGGGCGCTGCTGCTCGCCCGAACCGGCGTCGTGGCCCGCGCGTTCCCCGCTCGCCGGGCCCGGGTCGCTGGGCCCCGGACCGCCGGGCACGGCGTCGTTGGGCTCTGCCCCCGTGGCGTGCTCGTCCCCAGGTTGCATGTTCGGCTCCCCCCAGCCGTCACAACGCAGCGCCTTGATTTGCGCTCAATTCCCCAACGATCGGGGAAAGTTGGACACCCGTCAACAGCACGCGCAGCGCTGAGCCCACGACCTCGCCCTCAGCCACGCCGACCGAGAGCCTTCGCCTGTGAGTGGGACCAGCCGGTCAGGAGTAGGCCGCCGGAGAGTGCGACGACCCCTGGCCTGGACGCGCAGGGGGAGGCCGACCTGCTGGTGGCAGCGGCGGTCGGTCTGGGCGGGGACGTACTGCACGGGCGCCCGCACGCTGGATGACGTACGCGGCACGCTGGACTACTACCTGGACAAGATTTTTAGCCCCGTCCGGCCGCAGCACGCCTGATCGCCTCGGCTTCGAGCAGCGGGTTCTCGAAGCTGACGTTCTCGGCGATGTGGTGCAGCAGACTCCGGTACTCCGCGCGCCGGTTCACTGCGGTGGTGCCCAGAGTGAGGGTCACCAGGCGTTTTCCGTCCGGGTGGGGGAGGTGGGCGAAGACCTGGAGGAGCGGGGTCTGCGGGGGAGCGGAGTCCGACTTCGGGACGCGGACGAGCTCGCTGAACGACGCCGGCCCGCAGGGCAGCTCCAAGTACTCGATGTTCGTGTGTCCCTCGGCGCCTGTGACGGCCCGGGCGGCGGTGACGGCGGGCGCCGCTACGGCGATGTCCCGCCAGGACAGGGTGAAGAGGGAGAACAGGTAGGTGACGCTGCTCTCACCGCCGTCGACATGGTCGCGCGGTGATCGGACCTCTCGCCGTGCTCGTGCTCCAGGCTCCGCGCCCTGCCCAGGATCCGGTCCAGCTCCGCCTGAGCGTCCTCGACCTTCCCGTTGGCCAGCTTCAGTGACTTCTTCGCGTCGTCCTGCTTGCTGCCCTTTTTGTCCAGGTCGGGATCATCGCCGGCAGTGTCGGCGTGGCCCTGCGCGGCCTTCAGCGCCTCCCGGGCGTCCTTGGCCTTCCCGTCCAGAGCTCTTGCCCGACGCTGGAAGTCGTCCAGGTCCCCTTCCCAGCGATCCAGCTGCGTGGCGGCTTTCTCGATGGAGCGTGCGGCGTTCTTCAGGTTCAGGGACAGTGGCCCGTCTTTGACGGCCTCGCGAAAGGCTACAGCTGCGTCGCCTTCCCAGTAGCTGCCGTCCATCAGCTTGGTGACGACTTTCCGGGTGTCGCGCAGGACAGTGACGCAGTCGCCCAGCTTCTTGCGCAATTCCTTGACGGTGTCGCAGTCTCCGGGGGCCGGATCGAAGCCGAGGTCCGGGTAGGCGGAGGCCTTTGTCACTTCGGCACCTCGACCATGTCGTCATTGGTCTTCCCAGGCTTGTGCAAGGCCTTCACCAGCGCGTCCTCGACCTCGAGGAACGCGTCCTTGCTCTGCTCGATGATCTTGCTCAGGTCCTCCGCCTGCTCGCCGATCTGCTGCGCGCCGTACTTCCAGTCCTCCTGGAAGTCCTCGCAGGCCTTGTCGAGGTCGTCCGTCCCGAGGCCGCCCACGGTCGCCCCGGAGAGGGCGTTGCGCAAGCCCTTCAGGGACGTCACTGAGCCGTCGAGCAGCTTCATGAATCCTTCGAGCTCGACTGCGTCGAGCCTCAGCCTCTCGGCCATTCCTGCCCCTGGGGTCCAGTCGGCGTGATTCACGATCGGACAGATCGTGTGCCGCGTTCGAATCCCGGTGGGGGCTACGGCGGTCTTGGATCACCGACGTTATCTACGGGGTGCATGGTTTCGCTAGTGCGAAGTTTGCTTCACGGAGGCATGAACCTGCACGGGCCAGGCGGAACGGGGCGAATTGCCTTCGAGGTGTGAGGCCCGGGGCCCTGGGGCCCGGGTCGCGCCTCAGGCTATGGGCGTACGTCGATTTACCCAGGGTGGGCGGGGCCCCCGGCGGATACGTTTTCGGGGGGTGATGCCTAGCTTCTTGCTCATGCGAATCGGACTGCTTGGGACCGGGAATGTTGCTCGTGCGTTGGCAAGTGGCTGGCGCGGGGCGGGACATGACGTCGTGCTCGGGTCGCGGGACCCGAAAGAGCGGGGGGAAGCGGAGGAGCTGAAGGGGTTTGTCGTACGCGGGTTGCGGGAGGTCGCGGGGCATGGGGACGTGCTCGTCAATGCCACGCCCGGTACCGCCTCCATGGACGTGCTGAACGAGATCGGTGCCGCCGCGCTGGACGGGAAAGTCCTGGTCGACATCGGGGTCGGGTTCACCGGGGACATGGAGCTTTCCCACCCCAACTACAGCCTCAGCGAAGAGATTCAAGCCACCTTTCCCGACGTGGCCGTGGTCAAGACGCTGGCCACCGTCGACTCCGTCGTCATGAAGGACCCGGGGAGTCTGGAGGAGCCGGGGACCATCTTCCTCTCCGGGGACGATGCCGCCGCGAAGCGGACCACGCGGCAGTTGCTGAGCGACCTCGGATGGGCCGATGCCTCCCAGTTGGACCTGGGAGGCATCCGGACCGCGCGCGGTCAGGAGCACGCCGCGTATCTGTTCATGGGCGTGGCGGAGGCGATCGGCTCGTACGGGTTCGGCTTCAAGGTGGTCCGTCCGCGGGCTGCCTGAGCAGGTGACGGGGGCGGGGCCGGGGCCGGGGGTTTCAGCCCGCCGGGGAGTCGCTGACCTTGCCGACCGGGCTGATCTCCAGCTTGACCCCGCTCTCGCCGTCGGAGACCGGGAGCGTGCCCGCGGGCCAGTCGAGCGTGACGTGCTTGGTCTCGTTCGGGGGCGTCACGACGAGGCTGGTGATACGGACGCCGGAGCCGCCCGAGTTGTTGTACGGGAACGTGATGTTGAAGGCGGCCGACTCGCCGTCCTTCAGGACGCCGGGCGTGGGCTGCTCGCCGTTGCGGCTCACGGAGAGGGTGTCGCCGGTCGACGCCGTCAGGTCCACCCCGGCGTACCCCTTGATGGTGCAGTCGCGGCCGCCGCCGTTCTTGAAGACGACGGTGACGACGCCTTCCGTCTTATCGGTGGTGTTGTCGGTGGCGTTCACCTCGAGCTCGTCGGTGCGGCAGATGCCGGTCTTGGCCGTGTCGGCGCCGGTGTCGTCCGTGTCGTCCGTGTCGTCTGTGCCCGCGCCGCCGGAGGCCTGCCCGCCGCCGTCGCCCGACGATTCGCCGCCGCCGGAGCCGTCACCCGTGCCGTCGTCCTGTCCCGCCGAGTCCGAGTCCGAGGCCGTGGCCGACGTGCTGGGCTTGGTGTCCGCCGACGCGTTGTCGTCGCCGTTGCACGCGGTGAGCGAGAGAGCGGCGACGAGGCCGACGACTGCTGCGACGGCCTTACGGGTGTGCTTCATGGGATTCCCCCGGAGTAGTGCTCGGCTGTGGTGATCACAGCTAAGGGGGCGGGGTTTGGAGCGGGCAAGGAACACCGCGGCATGCGGGACGCTGGAATGGTTGCAGGGCTGTGACCTGCGCGAATGTGTCTTGCCTGGGACGGTGAGGTGGGACGTACAGCGGGGGGTTTGATCATGGACATGCAGGTGATCTAGGGTCCCGGCGTCACTACTCGGCGGGGGAACGGATCACACCATCATGCGTACGCGTACGCCCTTGAGGCTGGCCGCAGTCGTCGCCGCCTCGGCTCTCGCTCTGACCGTGACCGGATGCGAGGGTGGTGACGGCGATGACGGCGGGGGTGCCTCTGCGTCGAGGGACGGGGACAGGGGCGGCGTCGGAGCCGGCGTTGTCGCGGGGGCGGATTCCGGTACCGGTACCGGTACCGACGCCGACTCCAGTGCCACGCCCAGCGTGAGCCCGGACGACGGCTCCGACACAGACTCCGGCTCCGACCTCGCCCCCGCCCGCAACGGCGGCACCAGCGGTGGTCCCGAAGTCCGGCAGAAGTGGATGCTGGAGAACCTGCCCCAGGCGGGAACCGTCATGGCCGCGGGCGAGTACCTCCAGCGCTTCACCACGTGCGAGCGCTACAGCATCGATCCGGCCGACGAGCGCTACTACCCCATGGACGAGAAGTTCGACATGACCTGGGGCGTGCAGTTCCGCGGTACCTGCGACGACGGTGACGACGGCTGGATCCGGGTCTTCAAGACCAGCGACATGAAGCAGTTCCAGACCGCCTACAAGGCGGAGATCACCGAGCGGATGAAGACCGACGAACGCGCCGGGATACGGGGCGGCTTCGCCATCGGCAAGGACTTCGCCGTGATCGTGCCGGACGACGAGACGCTCCGGGATCTCTCGGGGTCGTCGCTCCTGGAACTCAACTGCAACCCGAACTTCGAGCCGCAGGGCGATGTGTCCACGGCACCCGCGCTGATCGACGGCTGCCTGCTGACCGACGAGTTCGTGGAGGGCGAGTCTTAGTCGTTCTGCATGTCCTCTGCCTCATGCGTACTCGAGCGACGGCTGCGGAGGCGTTCCAGGACGGCGCCGCCGAGCAGCACGAGCCCGAGGGCGACGACCTTGCTCCCGTGGTAGCCCGCCACCAAGTCGTCCGCGTCGCCGAGCCCCAGGGTCCCCCAGAGCGCCCACGCGATCCCGGCGAGGATGAGGAGACCGGCCCCGATCGGGCCAATCCCCCACCACCATGGCGCCTGGGGGTGCGCGTCGGAGGCCGGGGAGGCGACGGAGGCATCGGGCTTGTCGGGTTCGTCGTGCGGGTCCAGGGGGTTGGGGTTGCCGGGCGGTGATGTCTGGCCGGGGTGGGGCGTTGTCATTCCACGCCTTCCACGAAGTGGTCGAACTCGCCTGCCTGGACGCCCAATACGAAGACGTCCCACTTCTTCCGCGTCGTCGTCACGACGTTCTCGGGGTCACTGGTTTCCCGTAGGTAGACGGCGTCGTCCGGGCCGTATGCGATCTCGATCCAGGGGCCCGGGCCTTCCTCCCCCTCGGGGGCGGCTCGGATCCAGTCGAGGTTGGGGGGGATCTCGGGGGTGGGGCCCGAGCCGGGGGCGGGGGGCGGGGTGTCGGTCACGGTCGAATTCCTTCGTGGGAACTTTGTGGCATGGGTGAGGAGAGGAGGGGGCGGTGTGCTGGTATGCCCATGTTTGGGCGGAGGGTTGGGGTGCGGAGTGCAGGAAAATCCCACTCCAGCCGCTGATCCGCCCAGACCGTGCTCCTCAAACGCCGGCGGAGCCAAAGGATCGAAGCAGGGCCGCGAAGGCTGCGGGTCGTGCGGTGAGTATCGCTCCGGTGGGATCGGCGCTTTCGGTTAGCTGGATCACCGTTCCGGTGGGGGCGGCGGCGACATGTACGCAGGCGTCGCCTTCCTGGCAGTAGGACGACTTCTGCCAGCTGTGCGTGAGCATGTGGGTTCCCTTCACAGGTCTTGGGCGATGCTGCGGATCAGGTCCCGTGACTTCTCGGGGCCGAGTGCGGTGTCCTCGACGACATCGAGCAGCCGTCGGTACTTCTCCAAGTGGGCTTCGGAGTCCAGGAGCACAGGGCCGTGGAACTGGTCCAGTTGGGCGGTGTCGAGTCGTGGAACCGGGCCCTGCAAGTAGTTGATCGACTGGCCCGACCCTGGGAACGCTCCGACGTCGAACGGGAGTACTTGGACCGAGATGTGGTCCCGCTCACTCATGTCGAGCAGGTGCTGGAGCTGAGCGTGTGCCACGTCGCGTCCGCCGACCTGCATGCGTAGGGCGGCTTCGTGGATGACGGTTCCGTAGGGGAGCGGATTCGCTCGGTAGATGACGTCCTGCCGCTTGATCCGGTGCGAGACGCGGTGCTCGACCTCGGGAGGTGTGGGGGCCGGGATGACGTGGCGGAAGATCTCGCGTGCGTGGTCGGCGGTCTGGAGCAGCCCGGGGATGTGTGTCGTGTACGCGGTGCGTACAGCAGTGGCGTGGTGTTCCAGTTCCGCGAGGTCGAGCAGTCCCGAAGGGAGCACCTCGCGGTATGTCTCCCACCAGCCCAGCGTCTTGTCCGTCGCCATGTCGATCAGGGCATCGATGTATGCCTGGTCGGGGCAGTCGTACAGGCGGGCCATGGCCCGGACTCGTTCGGGGCTCACCCCGAACCGGGCCGTCTCCACGTTGCTGAGCTGACCGGAGCTAGTGCCCAGTTGCTTCGCTGCCTCCGTGGAGGTCATCCCCACGCGCTCCCGAAGCTTGCGTAGCTCGGTGGCGATACGGATGCGGCGGGCCGTCGGTGCTGACCTTGCTGCCATCCAACTCCTCCTACAACACACCCTGTTGAGCTCGTCACTCACACGAGGGAACCCGCATCGATTTTCTCGAATAGTAACAAAGATACTTTGCGTTGACCCTAGTGTGTGTCTCAGGCCACCCGCCCGGAAGCACCCCGCTCGACGGAGCGACAGCGTCACCGGGCACACGCGCGAACCCGGCAACTCCCCACCCCGAACGGAGACTTCCATGCTGCCGTCAACCGTATCCCCGCCCTGGACCTACACCCTCCAACTCCCGCACGACCCCCGCGCCCCCGGCATCGCCCGTGCCACCCTCCGCACGGTTCTCGCCACGTACGGCCTCTCCGAACTCGCCCCCACCGCCGAACTCCTCGCCGCGGAGATGCTCAACAACGTCCACTGCCATACCCAGGGTCCCTACGCCCTCCGTCTGCGTCACTCCTCCCCGCAGGGCGTCCGCGTCGCCGTGTGGGATTCCAGCCCGCAGATCCCGCCCGGGTTCGGGCAATCCGGTATCTCGCCCGCCCCGGCGGCAGATGCCGAGAACGGACGGGGGCTGCATCTCGTGCAGGCCTGTGCCGACTCCTGGGGTGCCTACTCGCTCGGCGCCGCACGAGGCGGCAAACTGCTCTGGGCGGAGCTTGGCGGTGATCCCCCGAAGGCACAGGTGCCGCCTCTAGACTGAGCGAGGGTGGACTCCCGCGCGATGAGGGGTGGTTGACGGTGCGTAAGGCGTGGCTGGCCGCGGCCGTCGGCATCGGTGGGGTGATGAGCTTCATCGCCCTGCTCGTCGTGGGGACGTACATGGCCGCGGGGAGTATGACGAACGGCGGCGGCGGGGGCAACGTGGGCCTCGCGAAGGGCGCCGTACCCGCCACCTATCAGCCGCTCGTGCAGAAGTGGGGCAACCTCTGCAAGGCGATCAACCCCGCCCTGCTCGCCGCGCAGCTGTATCAGGAGAGCGGGTTCAACCCGAAGGCGAAGAGCCCGGCCGCCGCCCAGGGGATAGCGCAATTCATCCCCGGGACCTGGGCCACGCACGGGGTGGACGGCGACGGCGACGGCGACCGCGACGTCTGGGACCCGAAGGACGCCATCCCGTCCGCCGCTTCGTACGACTGCAAACTCGCCGGTTATGTGAAGGACGCCCCGGGAAGCCCGACGGAGAACATGCTCGCGGCGTACAACGCGGGTGCGTACGCCGTCATCAAGTACGGCGGCGTTCCCCCTTACCGCGAGACCCAGAATTACGTGAAGACCATCACGGACCTGGAGAAGAGCTTCGCCAAGCCCATCGGCAGGGTGCAGCCCTCTGAGCAGGCGGCGGGCGCGATCTATTACGCGCAGAAGAAGCTCGGCACGCTGTATCTGTGGGGCGGCAATGGAACCGCCGAACAGAACGGCAGGTTCGACTGCTCCGGTCTTACTCTCGCCGCCTATCGCAGCGTCGACATCGATCTGCCGCGTGTCGCCAACGACCAGTACAACGCCGGACCACATCCGAAACGGGACGAACTGCTCCCGGGTGACCTGGTGTTCTTCTCGGACGACCTCACCAATTCCCGTGCCATCCGGCACGTCGGGATCTATGTGGGCGGGGGCTACATGATCAATGCCCCGCGGCCCGGCGCGGTGATCCGGTTCGACCCGATCGACACACCGGATTACTTCGGTGCGACTCGCGTCACCGAGGACGGTGCGGAGGCCGTTCGCGGGGCGTGACGTGGCTTGAACTCTCCGTCAGTACACTTCTCTGAGCTGCGGTGATGTGTCTCTCTTCGATAACGTCTGCGTGATCATTCGGTGGAGAGCGGAACGTGGGGAAGGGGACCGGGCGTTCCCTTGACTGTAGCCACGGGGGTTGACGGAAGGACGCACGGCAAGGTGCGTCCGAGGCGAGGAGACAAGGGGCCGCAGCACCATGGCTGGACTCGACACCACAGGGTCGAACCCCGACGTCAGCCTGCTCTATGACATCAACGGCCTTGCCGAGGATTCACCGGCCTGGCTGGCGAAGTCGATCGCATTCGTCGGCGAGTACGGACTCCTGCTCGCGCTTGTTCTGCTGGTCCTCTGGTGCTGGTGGGGGCAGCGAAAGCGCGAGACGCTGGATGATGCCGCTTCTTCTGTCGCCGCTGTTGTCTGGGCGCCCTTGGCGGCCGGGATCGCCGTCATGGTGAATGTGCCGATCCGGGGATTCGTCGAGCGCCGACGGCCTTTCAAGGACCACGACGGCCTTGAGATCCTCGTGCACGGAAAGACCGACTTCTCCTTCGTGAGCGACCACGCGACGCTCGCGATGGCGCTGGGCGTCGGGCTTTTCGTGGCGAACCGGAAGTTCGGTCTTGTCGGCATCGCCGTCGCCTTGTCCGAAGGTTTCTGCCGGGTCTTTATGGGCGTGCACTATCCGACGGACGTCGTCGGCGGATTCGCGCTCGGAACGGCTGTCACGCTGCTGCTCTCGCCGCTGGCGATGGCCCTGCTCACGCCCGTGGTCAAGGCTGTCGGGCGGACGGGGCGGGGCGCTCGGCTGGTGTGGGCGGAGCCGCGGGACGAGGCTGTGGCCGAGCTTCCGCAGCGGGCGGCGTCGGGGCCGGACGAGCGGAAGCTCGCGGCGTAGCGGGCGGCTCGACGCCTTCACGGTGAACGCCCTCGCGGCGACGCTTCAGGAGCCACCAGCCTGTGCCGGCCGCCGCCACGGTCACGCCCGCGGAGATGGCGGCCAGGGGGCCTGCCTGGGGGTGCGTGGCGGCGTCGGCGGCGTGGGCCGCGGGGGCAGTCAGCGCCAGCAGGGCGGCGGTGGACGCTGCGGCTGTCGCTATTCGCGGGTTCATACCCTCAGAGCAGCCGGGTGCCGTGGAGTGGGCCACCCGAGGGCGTGTCGGGCAGGGCCGTTCGGGTTGCCGGGGACGCCGTCCGGGGTAACGGAGGGTTCAGGGCGGGGCCCGCCCGAATGCCCGGACGTCAGAGAGCCTGCGCGAAGTCAGAGAGCCTGCGCGTAGTCGAAGAAGCGCTTCGGGTCGTACTGCTTCTTCAGCTTCTTCAGGCGGGGGGCCGCCGGACCGTAGTAGGCCTCACGCCAGTTCTTCAGGGTCGGGTCCGCGTAGTTCTGGTACGCCGCTCCGGACGCGTACCGGCCCATCGCCCCATGAGCCGTTTTCAGCCAAGCCTGGGCCGGCTTGCCGGACGTGCCCGGGCGCCAGGCCGCGATGTACTGCGCCAGCATCCGGGAGCGGCGGTGCACGAAGGCGGTGGCCGTCGGGTCGACCCGGTTGATCGCGCCGCCTAGGGCGGTGAGGGCGATGCTGCCCGCGCTCGCGCCGGTCACGTTCTCCACCTGGGTGAGGAGCGTGCGGATGCCGGCCGCCGACAGCGACCGGTCGAAGAAGTCCGAACTCGCCGCGTACGTCTCGCGGTTCAGGGCGCCTTGCGGGCTGCGCCCCGGCGTCGTGCCGGGCAGATGGCACTGGGCGTCCGACGAGAACGACGAGCAGCCCGCGTACACCTCCATCGACTCCTCGTACGAGCGCCGCTTCAACGACACGCTGCGGGCCGGGGCGCCGATCTTGTCGGCCAGGCGGTCCACCGCGTTCTGGAGTTCGCCGTACGTGCCCAGGGAGAAGCACGCCACCGACACCGTGGGCGTCCCGCCCGGCGTGTTCGCCAGGTGTGCCGACGACCAGATCTCGTCCGGCTGGGCGGGGCCCCACTCCTGCCACGCCTTGATGACCGCCGCCGCCTTCGACCAGGGCCAGCTCATGTACGCGGAGACGCCCTGCGGGGCCGCGTGCGTGCGGAACCGGAGCTCCGTCACCACGCCGAAGTTCCCGTTGCCCGCGCCCCGCAGCGCCCAGAACAGGTCCTTGTTCTCGCTCTTGCTGGCCGTCAACTGCTTGCCGTCAGCCGTGATCAGCGTCGCCGACGTCAGGCTGTCGCAGGTCAGGCCGTACGCCCGCGAGACCACCCCGTGGCCGCCGCCGAGGGTCAGGCCCGAGACGCCGACGGTCGGGCAGGAGCCCGCCGGGATCGTCACGCCCTTAGCGGCGAGCGCGCGGTAGACGTCGATCAGCTTCGCGCCCGCGCCGACCGTGGCCGTCGAACCACTGGCCCGCGTCTTGTTCAGCTTCGACACGTCGACGATCAGGCGTCCCGTGCCGGACGACCAGCCCCCGTAGGAGTGGCCGCCGTTGCGTATGGAGACCGGGACGTCGTGCGCGCGGGCGTAGGCCAGGGTCGTGCGGATGTCGTCCGGGTTCGCCACGTACGCGACCGCCGTCGGCTTCAGGCTGTCGTAGCGCGTGTTGTAGAGCTGCCGGGCCGCCGCCCACTGGGCCTCTCCCGGCTTGACCAGGGCGCCGTCCAGGTCCTTGGCGAGGGCGGTGAGGTTCGCCGCCGCCGACGCGGCCGCGCTCGACGTACGGATGGGGGTGCCGGAACGGGAGCCGTCCGCGCTGCGTGAGGTCGCGCCGCTGCCGGTGCCGCCTGTGCCGGAGCCGGACCCGGAGCAGCCCGCCGCCGCGAAGGCCGCCGCGGCCGCCGCCGTGGTGCCGATGAACGTACGCCGTTCCATGTCGCCCCTCCCGTTGCTTTCCCGGAGTACGAGACGGCGTGCGGGACCCATGGGTTCCGTCGAGCGGCAAGGGGAGTTGTGCGGAAAGCGGCAAGGCGGCCGGGTGGCGGGCTATTCGTGGGAGGAGTGGGACTCCGCGTCCGTCCTGGCCTTGCTGCGCGCTCTGCGGGCCGGGCCGCGCCAGCCGCAACTGCACCTGGCCGCGCAGAAGCGGCCCTGTTCGACCGTCGTCGTGCGGTGGGGTTCGTCCTGTTGCTCCTCTGCCACGGACCCACGGTACCCATGCCGGGTTAACGCTCTTCCGCGTGACGGGTCAACGTACCGGTCGTTACACGGAACGACAGGGGGCTACAAACCTCGCGGGAAGGCTTGGGGGTAGTCGGGCGATGGGTCAGCAGCGAAGGCGCACGGGCGGAACGGCCGTCACGGCCGCGGCGGTGGGTCTCATGGCCGTCGCCACGGGCTGTGCGGGCGGCGGAGCCGCGGCCGACGACGGGCGCAGCTCCCCCCAGGACGCCGTCGACGCGGTGCGGGACTCCGCCGACGCCCTTGTCCGCGCGGGCAGTTCCAAGGCGCGTACGTCCATGGAGATGGCCAGCGGCGGGACCCGCGTGACCATCCGTGGGCAGGGTGCGTACGACTTCAGGCGGCAGGTGGGGCGGTTCGTGGTGGTGCTGCCCAAGGACCCCGCCGGGGACGAGGAGCACCGGCCCATCACCGAGCTGATGGCGAGCGGCGCGCTCTACATGAAGAACCGCGGAGCCGGGGTGCCCGCCGACAAGTGGGTGCGCATCGACACGGCGTCGCTCTCGGACGGCAACCTGGTCACGGGCGGCGCCACCGATCCGCTCGCCGCGGCGGAGCTGCTGCGGGGCGTGAGCAAGGCGTCGTACGTCGGGGAGACCGCGGTGGCGGGCGTCCAGGTGCGGCACTACCGCGGGACCGCCGACCTGCCGGCTGCCGCGAAGTCCGCGTCAGAGGGGCAGCGGCGGGCCCTGGGCGCTGCGGCGAAAGGGTTCAGCAAGGGCGGGGTGCCGTTCGACGCGTACCTCGACGAGCAGGGGCGGCTGCGCAAGCTGCGGCAGCACTTCAGCGTCGCGAACGCCGAGGTCGCATCGACCACGCTGCTGTTCGACTTCGGGGTACGGGTGGACGTGCGGCTTCCGGCGAGCGAGGACATCTTCGCGGGGAAGATCGCCGAGAAGTAGGGTGCACGGCTAGTCGCGCCCGGGGGTATGGAAATGGTCCGTCCGTGCCATGCGCGGTGTGTAGGCCGCTCCCTACTCTAGGAAGTCGGTACCGGCAGGAAGCAAGGTCAGGAAGAGGTGATGAACGTGGCTCTGGTGCGCGGTACGACTGTTCAGGACCACGTTGCCCTTGCCGAGATCGAGCTGTGCGGTGAACTCATCATCGCGGCGTCCGCCGCCGCGGAGCGTTTGAGCGCCGACCGCATTGACGAGGTCCTGAACGTCTTCAGCGACGTGGAGCAGCTGGGCAATAACCGGGACTAGACCCGGGCCCCCGGTTTCCCGGGGTGCGGAGCGCGGCCCAGCCCCTGCCGCGTCACGCGAAGGATCAGGTGCGCATCATGCGGGCGATGGCCTTGGTGGCCTCCTCGACCTTCGCGTCGATCTCGTCGCCGCCCTTGACCGCCGCGTCGGCCACGCAGTGCCGCAGGTGCTCCTCGAGGAGTTGGAGGGCGAAGGACTGCAGGGCCTTCGTGCCGGCCGAGACCTGGGTGAGTATGTCGATGCAGTAGGTGTCTTCCTCGACCATCCGCTGCAGGCCGCGGATCTGCCCCTCGATGCGGCGCAGCCGCTTGAGGTGCTCGTCCTTCTGCTTGTGGTAGCCGTGGACGCCCTGGTCGTGGCCGGGCTCGGAGGGCGCCTCGGTGTTCATGGCCACACCGGCCGCATCGGTGGTCGTCATCGCGTCCTCCTGCTTGGACAGTCACTTCGCTGGGCAGTGATAGGAAAAGCCACTGGCTCGCCTGGCTTCCTATACCCCTAGTGGGTATAGGATACTCGATTGCTCGGGGGGCGTGCTGATCACTGTGCCTGATGGGCGACACTGGGGTCTGGCCGGTTAGCCGTGGCCGGATGATGCGCCTAGCATCAGCCTGACCGAATCCAAAGCACCCCGAGGACCCCACGTGCGCTTTCGTCTGACCCCCAGGGAGACGAGCTTCTACGACATGTTCGCCGCATCCGCGGACAACATTGTCACGGGCTCGAAGCTCCTGATGGAACTGCTCGGGGCTGACGCCTCCGCCCGAGCCGAGATCGCAGAGCGTATGCGGGCCGCGGAGCACGCTGGAGATGACGCCACCCACGCGATCTTCCACCAGCTGAACTCCTCCTTCATCACGCCTTTCGACCGCGAGGACATCTACAACCTCGCCTCGTCCCTCGACGACATCATGGACTTCATGGAGGAGGCCGTCGACCTGGTCGTCCTTTATCAGGTCGAGGAACTCCCCAAGGGCGTCGAGCAGCAGATCGAGGTGCTCGCGCGGGCCGCCGAACTCACGGCGGAGGCGATGCCCAATCTGCGGACGATGTCCAACCTCACCGAGTACTGGATCGAGGTCAACCGCCTGGAGAACCAGGCCGACCAGATCCACCGCAAGCTTCTCGCCCAGCTCTTCAACGGCAAGTACGACGCCATAGAGGTGCTGAAGCTGAAGCAGATCGTCGACGTGCTCGAAGAGGCGGCCGACGCGTTCGAGCATGTCGCGAACACGGTGGAGACCATCGCGGTCAAGGAGTCCTGAGGCCTCTCCATGGACACCTTCGCTTTGGTCGTGACCATCGGCGTCGCGCTCGGATTTACGTATACGAATGGCTTTCACGACTCTGCGAATGCCATTGCCACTTCCGTCTCCACGCGTGCGCTGACGCCTCGCGCGGCACTCGCGATGGCCGCCGTCATGAACCTCGCCGGTGCCTTCATGGGCAGCGGGGTCGCCAAGACGGTGAGCAAGGGCCTGATCGAGACGCCCGAAGGCAACAAGGGAATGTGGATCCTCTTTGCCGCCCTGGTGGGCGCCATCGTGTGGAACCTCATCACCTGGTATTTCGGGCTTCCTTCCTCCTCGTCCCATGCCCTTTTCGGCGGAATGGTCGGAGCCGCGCTCGCCGGTGGTATCGGGGTGATCTGGTCCGGAGTGCTCGACAAGGTCGTCATTCCGATGTTCATCTCGCCCCTTGTCGGTCTCGTCGCCGGTTATCTGGTGATGTGCGCGATCATGTGGATGTTCCGGAAGTCCAACCCGCACAAGGCCAAGCGCGGATTCCGTATCGCGCAGACGGTCTCGGCGGCCGGAATGGCGCTCGGACACGGTCTGCAGGACGCGCAGAAGACCATGGGCATCGTGGTGATGGCCCTGGTCATCTCCGATGTGCAGGACGCCGACGCGCCCATTCCGATCTGGGTCAAGATCGCCTGTGCGCTGATGCTCTCCGCCGGTACGTACGCGGGTGGCTGGCGCATCATGCGTACGCTCGGACGCAAGATCATCGAGCTGGACCCGCCGCAGGGATTCGCCGCGGAGACCACCGGCGCGGGCATCATGTTCACCACCGCCTTCATGTTCCACGCGCCGATCTCCACCACGCACGTGATCACTTCCGCGATCATGGGTGTGGGGGCCACGAAGCGGGTCAACGCGGTGCGGTGGGGCGTCGCCAAGAACATCATCCTGGGCTGGTTCATCACGATGCCGGCCGCGGCGATTGTCGCTGCGCTGAGTTTCTGGCTGGTCAATCTCGCGTTCTTGTAGCAATGCGGTGCAGTGAGACAGCGGTGAACTGAGACAAAGGAAAGGCCCGCCCCCCGGGAGCCAGGGGGCGGGCCTTTCTTGTTGCCCCTGCGGTGGCACCGCCATGCAGCACCGCGGGGAGTCTGTGCTCTGCCGGAATTATCCGAAGCGGCCCGAGATGTAGTCCTCGGTCGCCTGTACGGACGGGTTGGAGAAGATCCGTTCCGTCTCGTCGATCTCGACGAGCTTGCCGGGCTGGCCGACCGCCGCGAGGTTGAAGAAGGCCGTGCGGTCCGAGACGCGCGCCGCCTGCTGCATGTTGTGCGTGACGATGACGATCGTGAAGCGCTCCTTCAGCTCACCGATCAGGTCCTCGATCGCGAGCGTGGAGATCGGGTCCAGGGCCGAGCAGGGCTCGTCCATGAGCAGGACCTGCGGCTCGACCGCGATCGCACGCGCGATGCACAGGCGCTGCTGCTGGCCGCCGGAGAGGCCGGAGCCGGGCTTGTTCAGGCGGTCCTTGACCTCGTTCCAGAGGTTGGCGCCCTTCAGGGACTTCTCGACGATGTTGTTCAGCTCGTTCTTCTTGTACGAGCCGTTGAGCCGCAGGCCCGCCGCCACGTTGTCGAAGATCGACATCGTCGGGAACGGGTTGGGGCGCTGGAACACCATGCCGATCGTGCGGCGCACGGCGACCGGGTCGACACCGGGACCGTAGAGGTCCTCGTCGTCCAGGAGCACCTTGCCCTCGACGCGGCCGCCGGTGGTGACCTCGTGCATGCGGTTGAGGGTGCGCAGGAAGGTGGACTTGCCGCAGCCGGAGGGGCCGATGAAGGCCGTCACGGAGCGGGGCTCCACGGTCATCGAGATGTCCTCGATGGCCTTGTGGGCACTGTAGTAAGC
The DNA here is from genome assembly GCF_040655335.1 of Streptomyces sp. NPDC050439. Classification (NCBI taxonomy): domain Bacteria; kingdom Bacillati; phylum Actinomycetota; class Actinomycetes; order Kitasatosporales; family Streptomycetaceae; genus Streptomyces; species Streptomyces sp. NPDC050439. The sequence continues at coordinate 114,657 of NZ_JBFAJT010000014.1, read as the reverse complement.
GGTCAGGCCCGATACGTCGATTCGCTTGGCCATGTGGATCACTGCCTTAAGGGGATTGCGAGAGGGTCGCTGATGTGGCCTCCGTCGGCGGAGCCGACTCATGGATGCCTTAGCGACCCGTCTTGGGGGCCTTCCAGCGGGCTACGCCGCGGGCCGCCAGGTTGAGGATCATGATGAAGCCGATGAGGGCGAGCGCGGCCGCCCAGGCGCGGTCGTAACCTGCCTGGTTGCCGGCCCCGTACTGCTGGTAGATGTACAGCGGCAGGGAGGCCTGCGAGCCCTCGAACGGGTTCGTGTTGATCATGGGGTTCACCCAGACCAGGAGCAGCACCGGCGCGGTCTCGCCCGCGATACGGGCGACCGCGAGCATGACGCCCGTGGTGATGCCGCCGATCGCGGTGGGCAGGACCACCTTGAGGATGGTCCGCCACTTCGGGATGCCGAGGGCGAGTGACGCCTCCCGCAGCTCGTTCGGGACGAGCTTGAGCATCTCCTCCGTGGAGCGCACGATCACCGGCATCATCAGGATGGCGAGCGCCATGGCGCCGGCCCAGCCCGAGAAGTCGAAGCCCAGGATCAGGATCCAGAAGCTGAGGACGAACAGGCCCGCGACGATCGACGGGATGCCGGTCATGACGTCCACGAAGAACGTGACGACCTTGGCGAGCTTCCCGCGCCCGTACTCGACGAGGTAGATCGCGGTGAGCAGGCCGATCGGCACGGCGATGGCGGAGGCCAGGAGCACCTGCTCCAGGGTTCCGATGATCGCGTGGTAGATGCCGCCGCCGGGCTCGTCGTCCGCGACGACGCCCATGGAGTGGGTCAGGAAGTAGCCGTTGAAGACGGTCGAGCCGCGCTCGACGGTCTCGTAGATCAACGAGGCCAGCGGGACGACCGCCAGCAGGAACATGACCCACACCAGCGAGGTGGCGAGCCGGTCCTTGGCCTGCCGGCCGCCCTCGACGGTGACCGCGGCGGCGTACGAGACGCCGATGAAGAGGATGGCCGCGATCAGGCCCCACTGAATACGGCTCTCCAGGCCGGCCCCCACGCCGATGCCGACGGCGACGGCGGCGGAGCCGAGCGCGACGACGGCCGGCGTCCAGCGCGGCAGGCGGGCGCCCCGCAGGCTCGCGGGCTTGGTGATGGTGGCGCTCATGCGTTGGCCCCCGAGTACTCCTTGCGGCGCGCGATGATCATGCGGGCCGCGCCGTTGACCAGCAGCGTGATGATGAAGAGGACCAGACCGGAGGCGATGAGCGCGTCACGGCCGTACTCGGTCGCCTCGTTGAACTTGCTGGCGATGTTCTGCGCGAAGGTGCCGCCGCCGGGGTCGAGCACGGACGCGCTGATCAGGAAGGTCGGGGAGAGCACGGTGGCGACGGCGATCGTCTCGCCGAGCGCGCGGCCGAGGCCCAGCATCGAGGCGGAGATGACGCCCGAGCGCGCGAAGGGGAGCACCGACATGCGGATGGTCTCCCAGCGCGTGGCGCCGAGCGCGAGCGCGGCCTCCTCGTGCATCTTCGGGACCTGGAGGAAAACCTCACGGCTGACGTTCGTGATGATCGGCAGGATCATGATGGCGAGCAGGATGCCGACCGTCATCAGGGAGCGCGGGGCGCCGCCCTGGTACTCGAAGATCCCGGTCCAGCCGAAGTAGTCGTCGAGCCAGCTGTAGAGACCGGTCAGGTTGGGTGCGACCACGAGGGCGCCCCAGAGGCCGTAGACGATCGACGGCACGGCGGCCAGCAGGTCGATCACGAAGGCGATGGGGGTCGCCAGCTTGCGCGGCGCGTAGTGCGAGATGAACAGCGCGATGCCGATGGCCACGGGGACGGCGATCACCAGGGCGATCACCGAGCTCACCACGGTGCCGAAAACCAGGACCGCAATGCCGAAGAACGGCTTGCCACCGGTGGTGGCACCGGCCGGGTCCCATTCGAAGGTGGTGAGGAAGTTGCCCGTGTTGTCCGCGAGGGCCAGCGTCGCGCGGTAGGTCAGGAAGGCCGCGATGGCGGCCATGATCACGAGGAGCGTGATGCCGGAGCCGCGCGAGAGACCGAGGAAGATCCGGTCGCCGGGGCGGGTCGCGCCGCGGCGGGGGCTCTTGGGGGTGATGCCCGAGGGCTTCACGTCATTGAGGGGTGGGGGTGCTGTCGTACTGCTTGGTATATCCATAGGATTCTCCGGTCTGCGGAGCCGATCACCGCTTCTGCAGCGGGAGTTGCTCCTGGCGGCGGTGCACCGGACGGTGCGGCCGGCCCTGGAAAGCGGGGCCGGCCGCACTCGGTTCGACTAGCTCAGGCCCGCGACGGTCGTGCGGACCTTGGAGATGATCTCGGCCGGGATCGGCGCGTAGTCGTTCTCCTTGAGGACGTTCTGGCCGTCCTCGCTGGCGATGTAGGTCAGGAAGGACTTGGTCGCGGCGAGGGTCTCGGCCTTGTTGCCCTTCTCGCACAGGACCTCGTACGTCACCAGGGTGATCGGGTACGCGCCCTCGGCGGTGGGCTTGTAGTTCAGCTCCAGGGCGAGGTCGTTGCCCTTGCCGACGACCTTGGCCTCGGAGATGGCCTTGGAGGCGTTGTCGACGGTGGCCTTCACCGGCTCCTTGGCGTCGGTCTGCAGGTCGACCGTGCTGATGCCGTCGGAGGCGTAGGAGAGCTCGAAGTAAGAGATGGCGCCGGCGGTCTGCTTGACCTGGCCCGCGACACCGGAGGAGCCGTTGGCGGACTGGCCGCCCTTGGCCTCCCAGGACTTGCCGGGCTCGTACGACCAGGCGGAGGGGGCCGCCCCCTTGAGGTACTTGGTGAAGTTGTCCGTGGTGCCGGACTCGTCGGAGCGGTGGAACGCCTGGATCTTGGTGCCGGGGAGCTTGGCGTCCGGGTTCAGCTTCTGGATGGCCTTGTCGTCCCAGGTCTTGATCTTGTCGTCGAAGATCTTGGCGAGGGTCTCGGCGTCCAGGACGAGGTTGTCCACGCCGGGCACGTTGTAACCGACGGCGATCGGGCCGCCGACCATCGGCAGGTCGATGGCCTGGCTGTTCTTGCAGACCTTCTTCGACGCCGCGATCTCCTCGGGCTTCAGCGCCGAGTCGGAGCCCGCGAAGGCGGTCTGGCCCTGCATGAACGCGGTGATGCCGGCGCCGGAGCCCGTCGGGTTGTAGTTCAGCTGAACGTCCTTGCAGGCGGTCGAGTAGACCTTGCGCCAGGCGTCGATGGCGTTCTTCTGCGCGGACGAACCGGAGGCCGCGAGCTGACCCTTGGCGTCGTCGCACTTGATGTTGGCGTTGGCGTTGGTCTCCTTGCCGGTGCCACCGCTGCCGCCGCTCGTGTCGTCGGAGCCGCACGCCGTGAGGGCCAGGGCGCCGGAGACGGCGATGGCGCCGAGGGAGAGGGCGCGGAGCCGGTTCTTGCGCTGAAGCTTCACTTTCGGGTCTTCCTTCCGGGAGCCGCCGGCCCTTTGCTGGCGGCGTGCGAGGTCTTCGTCGTTCCGGTGCTGCGGTCGTGCTGTCCTGCGGCCGTGCTGTCCTGCGGTCGTACGTTGTGTTGTAAGGCTGAAATTAGGCAGGGCAGGTGAAGCGGCCGATGGGCATGAGTGAACGGCGGGTGAACCTCGGCGGTCGGCCTGGTTAGGCAGGGTGTCACGGAACGTGGTGGATCTGTCACGCCACGTTAAGGGTGCCGAGCAAGGCGTCGACCAGCTGCTGGTCGCGGAGCTGTGTGAGGCGGTTGCGGGCCGCGGTCGGCGAGAGCCACAGGATGCGGTCGACCTCGCTGTTCGGCGTGAAGTGGCCGTCCGTCGCCTCGGCAGCCCAGTAGCTGACCTCTTTGGGGCGGCCCTGGGCCACATAGCGGACCGTGGGGAGCCGGGCGCCGGGGTCGCAGCGGTGGCCGGTCTCCTCCTCGACCTCGCGCAGGGCGCCGGCCAGGGGAGTCTCGGCTCGCTTCAGCTTGCCCTTGGGGTGCGACCAGTCGTCGTACTTCGGCCGGTGGACCAGGCAGATCTCCAGGCGGCCGTCGAAAGGGGAGTGGCGCCACAGGACGCAGCCCGCGGCGCGGACGACCTCGCCCTCGGGGCGCGTCACCGGGTACTCGCCCCCTCCGTCTCCCGGAGCCAGGCCTGGTGGAACGCGAAGCGGGCCGCTTCCACCTCGTGGCGCTGGTCGGCGTGCAGGACACCGAGGGCGTACGCGGTCGCCGGGGCGATGCGGGGGGTGCGGGCGGCCGTCGCCGCGGCCGACGCGGCGTCCGCGGCCTCGCGGTGGCGGTCGAGCGCCCGCCCGGCGTCCGCGAGGCGCAGGTCCCCGCCCGGGCCGCCGGTGAGGACCTCCTGGGCGTACCTGTGCAGGCGAAGGAGGGCGCGGGTCGTCAGCCAGGGGGCGTCCTGCGCCTCGGGGGCGGTGTCGGCGGCGAGGCCGTGCGTCAACGCCTCCGCGTTGTACGGGTGGCCCGCCTGGCCCAGGGGGAGCGCGGCGACGGCTTCGGCGAGGTTCTCCTCGGCGGTTGCGGCCAGCGGTTTCAGGTCCTCCGTCGCCCGGGTCAGCGGGACCTCGCTCGCCAGTACGGCCACGTTGTCCGCCACGGCGTGGAAGCGGGAGGAGCCGAACGCTTGCAGCGCGGCGGAGTGGGCCCGCGTGCGGGCGAGGGTCAGCTGGCGCTCCAGCAGTGCTGCGGCCTTGGCCGCGCCTACCGTCAGGCCCCGCGGTGCGCCGCCCCGTTCGTCGGCGCCCGGCGGTGTGGGCTGCGCCCACCCGTTCCGCCGTGCGGAACGCCTGCCCACGGCCAGGACGTCATGGCCCCCCGGTGCCGGCACCCCCGGCGTACCCGAAAGGCGGTGCAGCGCGTCCAGCAGGCGCTCCAGGCGGGTCGCGAACGCGTGCTCACTCGCCAACGTGCCGGAGAGCCATGCCAGTTCGGGCCGCAGCCCCGCCGCCCACTCCTGGTCGAGCAGCGGGCGGAAGGTGTGCAGGGTGCCGCCGATGCGGCGGGCGGCGCGGCGCAGGGCGCGGGCCGCCTCCAGGGACTCCTCCGCCCCCTGCGCGTCCGTCGACGACTCGCGGTGCAGCCGCAGCGAGCGCAGGAACTCCGTGGCCTGGCCCTGCAGATAGGCCGACAGGACGTCGCCTGTCGTCGTCTCATGGTTTAGCTGTGCCACGCCGGCGCCTCCGGGCGTCAATGAGCATCTCCTGTACGTTCCGCAGGGGCTGGCCCTCCGGATCCAGCGCGTGCCGGGTCCAGTTGCCGTCGGCGCCCAGGTGCCAGGAGGCGGTGGTGTCCGACATGCCGGTCTCCAGGAGCCGGCTCAGCGCCGCCCGGTGTGCCGGGTCGGTGACCCTGACCAGCGCCTCGATACGGCGGTCGAGATTGCGGTGCATCATGTCGGCGCTGCCGATCCACACCTCGGGTTCGCCCGCGTTGCCGAAGGCGAAGACCCGGGAGTGCTCCAGGAAGCGGCCGAGCACCGAGCGCACCCGGATCGTCTCCGAGAGCCCCGCGACGCCGGGCCGCACCGCGCAGATCCCGCGTACCCACACGTCCACCGGCACACCGGCCTGCGAGGCGCGGTAGAGCGAGTCCACGACCGCCTCGTCGACCATCGAGTTGACCTTGATGCGCACATAGGCGGGACGGCCCGCACGGTGGTGCTGGATCTCCTTGTCGATGCGCGAGATGAGCCCGTCGCGCAGGGACTTGGGGGCGACCAGGAGGCGGCGGTAGGTCTCGCGGCGCGAGTACCCCGAGAGCCTGTTGAAGAGGTCGGACAGGTCGGCGCCCACCTCCTGCTTGGCGGTGAGCAGCCCCAGGTCCTCGTAGAGCCGGGCCGTCTTGGGGTGGTAGTTGCCGGTGCCCACGTGGGAGTAGCGGACCAGCGAGTCGCCCTCCTGGCGGACGACGAGCGAGAGCTTGCAGTGCGTCTTCAGGCCGACCAGGCCGTAGACGACGTGGCAGCCCGCCTCCTCCAGCTTGCGCGCCCACTTGATGTTCGCCTGCTCGTCGAAGCGCGCCTTGATCTCGACCAGGACGAGCACCTGCTTGCCCGACTCGGCGGCGTCGATCAAAGCGTCGACTATGGGGGAGTCGCCCGAGGTCCGGTACAGCGTCTGCTTGATCGCCAGGACGTCCGGGTCGGCGGCCGCCTGCTCCAGGAAGGCCTGCACGGACGTCGAGAACGAGTCGTACGGGTGGTGCAGCAGCACGTCACGCTCGCGAAGGGCGGCGAAGATGTCCGGCGCGGACGCGGACTCCACCTCGGCGAGGTCGCGGTGCGTGCCCGCGATGAACTTCGGGTACTTCAGCTCGGGCCGGTCCAGGGACGCGATGCCGAAGAGCCCGGTCAGGTCGAGGGGGCCCGGCAGCGGGTAGACCTCGGCCTCGCTGATCTTCAGCTCGCGTACGAGCAGGTCGAGGACGTTCCGGTCGATGGACTCCTCGACCTCGAGGCGCACGGGCGGCCCGAAGCGGCGCCGCATGAGCTCCTTCTCCAGGGCCTGGAGGAGATTCTCGGCGTCGTCCTCCTCCACCTCCAGGTCCTCGTTCCGGGTGAGCCGGAACATGTGGTGCTCCTGGATCTCCATGCCCGGGAACAGCTCCGCGAGGTGCGCGGGAGCGGCGATGACGTCCTCGATGGGGACGTAGCGCTGGGGGGAGGCCTCAAGGAAGCGGGAAAGGAGCGGCGGCACCTTCACCCGCGCGAAGTGCGTGTGCCCCGACACCGGGTTGCGCACGACCACGGCGAGGTTGAGCGAGAGCCCCGAGATGTACGGGAAGGGGTGCGCCGGGTCGACCGCGAGGGGGGTCAGGACGGGGAAGATCTGCTGCCGGAAGAGCGTGAAGAGGCGGGACTGCTCCTTCTCGGTCAGCTCGTTCCAGCGGACCAGGTGGATGCCCTCGTCGGCGAGGCCGGGGGCGACGTCCTCCTGGTAGCAGGCGGCGTGCCGGGCCATGAGTTCGCGGGAGCGGTTCCAGATCAGTTCCAGGACCTCGCGGGGCTGCAGGCCTGAGGCCGAACGGGTGGCGACGCCGGTCGCGATGCGCCGCTTCAGCCCTGCCACCCGGACCATGAAGAACTCGTCCAGGTTCGAGGCGAAGATCGCCAGGAAATTGGCCCGTTCGAGGAGCGGGGTGTTCGGGTCCTCGGCGAGCTCCAGGACGCGCTCGTTGAAGGCGAGCCAGCTGCGCTCCCGGTCCAGGAAACGGCCCTGCGGCAGCTCCTGGCCGTCGTGTCCCACCTGGCCGTCCTCGTCGTACGCGTCGAGATCGGCGTCGATGTCGGGGTCGAGGTCGGACACCGCCGCCGACAGCGTGTGCGGGCGGTGCGCGGCGATGGAGCCCACGGAGGGCTGGGCGTGCTGGACACCTTGCGTGCTGGGCTGGCTCATGGCCCCATTCTTCCGCGCGGGGACCCCGATGGGCGCGTCGGAGAGTGCCGGGGCGATGACGAGCTTCCCGTTCATGGGGGGAGGGTCGGGCACGGCGGGCTGCATTGAGCGAGGGTCGCAAGCCAGTCTGAATCACTGGTTACGGCGACATGACGTGCGGGACATGTGCGGGAGACCCCCGGACGTCTACACGTCCGGGGGCGATGCGCAACTCAGGCGGCGCGGCGCCGCAGCACGCGGAAAGCGGCGTAGGCGACTGCGGCGGTGAGGGCGAGGACGATGCCGGTCTCGATCAACTGGACGTACCAGAAGTGGGAATGGGGGTGGACGTCGGCGTACCAGCCGGCGACCTTGGTGTCGGACGGGCAGGGGAAGTTGGCCTTCAGGTCCGGGGAGCACTGTCCGGTGAGGAAGCGTTCCCCGGCGGCGTTGTGGACCCCCATGTCGATGATGAGGGAGTCCACGGGGACCTCGTGCATCGTGTAGTCCGTGGACGTGCCCGACGCGGGCCCGGAGAGGGTCTTCACCGGGAACAGCTGCCAGCGCACATTGCCCATGAGCAGCAGTACGAGCCCGGTGACGAGGCCTCCGGTGGCCAGCGCCACCAGCGTGCGACGCATCAGGAGACCGGCGAGTGCGCCGACCATGACGCCGAGCAGGCAGTACGCGACGAGGACCGGGCCGATGGACTCGTAGACGCCGCGGTCGGCCCACCCCAGGTCCCACATCCCGCCGATCCCGGACCGGCCGCCCCAGAAGACCGCCATCAGGGCGAGGCCGCCGGCCACGCTCGTCACGGCGAAGACCGTGAGCTTCGACATCAGCCAGCGCGCGGGCGACACCGACTGGGTCCAGGCGAGCTTGTGGGTACCCGACTCCATTTCGCGGGCGATGACCGGGCCGGCGACGAAGGCGCCTATCAGGACGGGGATCAGGAGCATCCCCAGGGAGTAGTTTTTCAGGAACTCGTACAGCAGTGTCCGGGCGCTGGAGAAGCCGAGGAAGGTGTCGCAGGTGCCGTTGGAGGTGCAGGGGCCGGTCGGCTCGGGGTAGGCGTAATTCGCCCAGCGGAGAAAGCCCGTCACCACGGCGGCGAGAACGACGAGACCGAGGCCTGTGCGCAGTGCGCCGCGGTGCACCCGGACGTCGGCCCAGCGGGAGCCGCGCAGCAGAGGGGCGCTCATGCCGTCACCTCGCGCTGACGCGAGACGGGCGCGGTGCTCGGCGTCAGTAGTTCAGGCGCGTCCGGCGAGCGCAGATGTGCCAGCAACAGTTCCTCCAGGGAAGGTTCTTCCAGCTCCCAGTCTTCGGTGACCCGGCCCTCCGGGCGGATCAGTGCGGTCAGGCCGCGCCCGGTGGCCCGGGATTCGACGACCGTGTGCGGGGCGAGCTCCTCGACCGGGCGCCGCCCGGTGACCAGCGCGTGCGCGGCCACGAGGTCGTCGATGCCCCCGCCGAGCCGCACCCGCCCCCCGGAGACAAGCAGCAAGTAATCGCAGGCGTCGGCCAGTTCGCCGACTATGTGCGAGGACATCACCACGGTGGTGCCGTGCTCGGCGGCCTCGGCCATCAGCGTCCCCATCAGCTGATGCCGGGCGAGCGGATCGAGGTCGGCCATCGGCTCGTCCAGGAGCAGGAGTTGGGCCCGCTTGCCGAGCGCGAGGGCGAGCGCGACCCGCGTGCGCTGCCCACCGGAGAGCGTCCGCACGCGCAGCTTCGGGTCCAGGTCACCCTCGCGTACGACACGTTCGGCGAGGGCGGCGTCCCAGCGCCCCGGGTTCAGCTCGGCGCCAAGACGCAGCGTGTCGGCGATGCTGAGCTGCGGATAGAGCGGCTTGTCCTGGGCGACGTACGCGATGTGTTCCCGCGCGGCGGCCGGGTCGGTGCCGAGCACGGTGAGCGTGCCCCCGGTCGGCCTCATCAGCCCGGCGGCCAGGGCGAGCAGCGTCGACTTGCCCGCGCCGTTGGGTCCGACGACCGCACAGATCCTGCCGGCGGGCAGCCGGAAGGAGCAGTCGCGCAGGACAGGGCCCTGCCGCCCGTAACTCTTGGCCAGCGCGGCCGCCTCGATGGCGGTGTCGGTCATGCGGGGTCCCCCTTGGTCACGTGCTGCTCCGAGTGCGTTGCGTGCTCTGACTGCGTGAACTGCTCTTCCAGCACGGCGCCGAACAGCGCCGCGACGTCGTCCCTCTCCAGACCGGAGGCGCGGGCACGGGCGGCCCACTGGCTCAGCTCGCCGCGCAGCGGTGAGTCGGCGGGCGCGGAGCCCAGCGACTTCCGTACGAAGGTGCCGAGTCCGCGGCGGGCCTCCACCAGGCCCTCGCGTTCCAGTTCGCGGTAGGCCTTCAGGACCGTGTTCGGGTTGATGGCCGTCGCCTCGACGACCTCACGGGCCGTGGGCAGCTTGTCGCCCGGTTCCAGCAGGCCCAGGCGCAGGGCCTGTCGGGTCTGCTGGACGATCTGGAGGTAGGTGGCGACGCCGCTGCGCCGGTCGATACGGAACTCGACCATGCCCTTGCACCACCCTTTCACTAATTGAGTAGTGAAAGGGTGGTGCAAGAAAAGGGCGGCGTCAAGTGACGCCGCCCCTGTGGGAGTTCGCTCGCGGGTACGCCTACGACTCCGTGCGGTACATCAGGTCCGTCTCGTGCGTGACGAACCCGAGCCGCTCATAGACGCTCACCGCCGCCTTGTTGTCCGCGTCCACGTACAGCATCGCGGTGGGCAGGCCCGCCGCCGCCAGGTGGTCGAGGCCGATCGTCGTCAGCGCCTTTCCGAGGCCGCCGCCCTGCGCGCCGGACCGTACCCCGAGGACGTACACCTCGCCCAGGCCCTCGTCCGCGTGCACCTTGGTCCAGTGGAAGCCGACGAGCTCGCCGTCCTTCTCCGCCAGGAAGAAGCCCGCCGGGTCGAACCACGGCTCGGCCTTGCGGTCGTCCAGGTCGCGCTGGGTGAGCGAGCCCTGCTCGGGGTGGTGGGCGAAGGCGTCGGCGTTCACCGCGAGCCAGGCAGCGTCGTCCTGACCGGGGACGAAGGGGCGTACGGAGACACCCTCGGGAAGGACAGGTGCGGGCAGGTCCAGGTCACTCAACGACCGGCGCATCTGACGCAGTTCGCGGAAGAGGGTCAGGCCCAGGACCTGCGCGAGGTGCCGCGCGGCCGAGTGGCCGCCGTGCGCCCAGATCCGCAGCCGGCGGCCGGACTCGGCGAGCAGCGCGGTGCCAAGGGCCCGGCCGTGCCCGCGGCCGCGGTGCGCGGGGTGCACGACGAGCTCGGCCGCCGGCGCCTCGATGGGGTCGGTGTCCTCCAGCTGCGCGTACCCGACGAGATCGCCGTTGAGGCCGAGCAGCAGGTGCCGCACCCCGTCCCGCGCGCCGCCCCGCAGCTGCAACCGCCCCTGCTCGGACACGGCCTGCTGGCCGTCCGAGCGGGCCGCTTCCGCGATGAGGCCGAGCACGGCGTCGGCCTGGTCGGAGGTGAGGGCGGCGACGGTGTCGATCTGCCGCATGGTGGCGGGAGGCTGCTGCTCGTCAGTCATGGAGTCGAGGGTACGGCGGCGGCCGGTCGAGCAGCAGATCACGGACGTACTCACGGCTCGCGGGGGAGTGCACGACGGCGTGCGCGCCACTGTCGCCGCACCCGGCCGGCTTCGCCCCCGTACGCCCCTGCGCGACCGCCCGAAGTGACCGAAGTGTCCGCAACGCCCCCGACGTGCCCCCTGACGGCAACCACCTCGTAACCCGTAACCCCCTGTCGCGCTACGCGCGTTGACCTTAGGCTGCGCGGTGTTTCACCACCCTCAGCCCGTCTCAGACCTCTCCCAGGGGGACACGTGCCAGTCACTCCTCAGCCGCGTCGGCCAAGACGCCGCGCCACCCGTGTGCTCGCCGCCGCGGCCGGTCTCGCCACGCTCGGTGCGCTGGTCGCCGCGCTGCCCGCGAACGCCGGGCAGTCCGCCGGACAGGACGCGGCGGGCGCGGCGGGTGCGGGGGGCAAGAAGCGCACCGTCGACGTGCAGCTGCTGTCCTTCAACGACTTCCACGGCAATCTGCAGCCCCCGGCCGGGTCCTCGGGCCAGGTGACGGAGAAGCAGGCCGACGGGACCGAGAAGAAGATCGACGCGGGCGGCGCCGAGTACCTCGCCACGTCCCTTCGTACGGCCCGCAAGGGAAAGCCCTACAGCGTCACGGCGGCCGCCGGTGACCTGATCGGCGCGAGCCCCCTCCTGTCCGGCCTCTTCCACGACGAGCCGACGATCGAGGCGATGAACAAGCTCGGCCTGGACGTCACCAGCGTCGGCAACCACGAGTTCGACGAGGGGGCCAAGGAGCTGGCCCGCATGCAGAACGGCGGCTGTCACCCCAAGGACGGCTGCTTCGAGAAGGGCAAGAAGTTCAAGGGGGCCGACTACCCCTACCTCGCGGCCAACGTCACCGACGAGAAGACGGACAAGCCCGTCCTCAAGCCGTACTGGGTGTGGAAGCACAAGGGCGTCAAGGTCGGCTTCATCGGCGTGACGCTGGAGGGCACCCCCGACATCGTCTCCGCCGACGGCGTCAAGGGCCTGAAGTTCCACGACGAGATCGAGACGGTCAACAAGTACGCCAAGATCCTCGACAAGCAGGGCGTGAAGTCGATCGTCTCGCTCATCCACGAGGGCGGCGCCCCCGCGAGCCAGACGTACAACTACAACTGCGACTCGCCGGGCGCCGGCGACGGCATCTCCGGCCCGATCACCACCATCGCCAAGGGCATCTCGCCCAAGGTCGACGCCCTGGTCACCGGGCACACGCACTCCGCGTACGTCTGCACCATCCCCGACCCGTCGGGCAAGCCCCGCATGGTCACGTCCGCCTCGTCCTACGGGAAGCTCTACACGGACACGACGCTCACGTACGACCGCAAGACGAAGGACATCGTCCGTACGTCGGTGAAGTCGGCGAAGTCGGCGAACCACGTGGTCAGCCGTGAGCAGGCCAAGGCCAAGGACATGACCTCGCTCATCGGGCGCTGGAACAAGCTGGCCGAGCCCGTCGCCAACAAGCCGGTCGGCTACATCTCCGCCGACATCCCCGGCCGCGGCGCGTCAGTGCCCGAGGCGCCGCTCGGCGACCTGATCGCGGACGCGCAGCTCGCGCACGGCAAGTCCCTCGACCCCGAGACGGACCTGGCGCTGATGAACCCCGGCGGCATCCGCTCCGACCTCGTCCACAAGGCGAGCGGGAGCGAGGGCGACGGCGTCGTCACGTACGGCGAGGGCTTCACCGTCCAGCCGTTCAGCAACACCGTCAATCTGGTCGACCTGACCGGCGCGCAGCTGATCACCGGTCTGAAGCAGCAGGTGAGCGGGTCGAACGAGGCATCGCCGAAGATTCTGCAGATCTCGGACGGCCTGACGTACACGCTCGACATGACGAAGTCCGGCGCCGACCGTGTGGTGACGGACTCGATCAAGCTGGGCGGTTCGGCGATCGATCCTGCCGCCACGTACCGTGTGGCGATGAACTCCTTCCTCGCGGGCGGCGGCGACGGCTTCGCCGAGCTCGGCAAGGGCACGAAGCCGCTGGTCGGCAGCGATGACCTGAAGGCGTTCAACGACTACCTGACCGCCAACTCCTCGGCGGACAAGCCGATCGCGCCGCCCAAGGCGGACAGGATCACCGTCGTGAAGTGAATGACGCGTTAACAGACGCACTCAGAAGGCGGCCCAAATCGGTCGTTACTGGGCGTAAGGCTTGGGGTGGGGTGTGAACGTATGGTGAAATCAGCTGATGCGTTCCCCCCACCGCATAGCCACGCTTCCGCCCGATCACAACCAGGCTAATCCGTCTGATGGTTGGCACGCCGAATCGGTTCCCCCCGAAGCAGCTCCAGCGGCGGCAGAGACGACCGCCCCGCTCAACCCGTACGACGAGCTCGGCGCCCTCGCCTCGCCGAACCCGCTGGAGGACTTCCTCCGCGACACGGACGACGACGACAGCGCGGCCGGCGCCGACAAGGCCGACGCCCCCTGGCAGCCCCCGAACCACCGCCGCGGCAGCCGCCGCCGCGTGAACCGGTTCGCCGGGCTCCCGCTCGCCGCGAAGGCCGTCGTGGCGCTTCTGGTCGCCACCGCGTTCCTCGGGCTCGGTGACCGCTGGGCCCTGCTCTACGCCGAGCACGAGGCCGCGGAGAAGCTCAAGGACACCCTGCACCTGAGCGCCACCCCCGAGGTCGACATCGAGGGCTTCCCCTTCCTGACCCAGGTCGTCGACAAGCGCGTCGACAAGGTCAAGGTCACCGTCCCGGACGTCGCGGCCGACCGGATCTCGCTCGCCCAGGTCTCCGCCACCGCCGAGGACGTGACGATCACCGGCGACGGGCCCACCGACATCAAGGGCGCCCTCATCCGCGAGATGAAGGGCGAGGTGCTGCTCTCCTTCGACGACCTGAACCGTGAACTGGGCGCGTCACAGGTCACGTTCACCGGCCACGGCAGCGACCAGGTCCTCGCCCGCGGCACGCTGCCCGTCGCGGGCCACGACCTGAAGCTGCGCGCGGACGCCCGCATCCAGCGCAACGGCGACCGCGGCATCTCCACCGACATCGGCAGGATGAGCCTGCAGATCGGCGACCTGGCGACCTACCGCCCCGGCACCCGCGAGTCCGAGGGCCTGCACCTCAGCAAGAAGTCCGCGGACCGCCTCGCCGAGGAGACCGCCAAGGCGAAGGCGCTGCTCTCCGTGCCGTCGATCGTCAAGCGGCTCGGTGTCCCGGACTCCGTGGTCAGCGGCGCCCTGAAGAGCGACACCAAGCTCCACGATCTCGTCGGATCGCCCCGCTTCATCAACGACGTGATGGGCCTCAACCTCATCGACGTCGCGATGGGCCACCCCGAGCTCCTGAAGAAGCTGGGCCTGGACCCTGGCCTCCTCAAGGGCCTCGCCGGGCTCACCCGCCCCGTCCTCACCGACCGCCTCACGCTCGCCTTCCAGCTGCCGAAGCTGCCGGGCAAGGGGAACGTCTGGCTGCAGGACGTGAGCGTGCAGCAGGACGGCATCCGGGTGCGGCTGAGCGGTACGGGCCTGGGGATCGGCAAGTAGCGGCTCACACGGCGGTGGGGGGCGGGGTCGGCGCTCCCGGCAGGCGGACCGTCGCCACGGTCCCGCCGCCCCCGGCGGGCCGGAGCTCCACCTCGCCGCCCGACTGGTGCACGGTGCGGGCCACGATGGACAGGCCGAGGCCCGATCCGGGGAGGCTGCGGGCCGACGGGGAACGCCAGAAGCGGTCGAAGACGTGCGGGAGTTCGTCGGTGGGGATGCCGGGGCCGTGATCGCGGACGGTCAGCGCGCCGCCCTTCAGGGCCACCTCGACGGAGGAGCCCGGGGGGCCGAACTTCACCGCGTTGTCCAGGATGTTCACGATGGCCCGCTCAAGGGCCGCGGGCTCGGCGCGTACGTACCAGGGGGCGAGGTCCGCCTCGAAGGTCAGCTCGGGGCCACGCAGCCGCGCCCGCTCGAGGGCCGCGTCCACGACTTCGTGCAGGGCGACGACCTGCACCTTTCCGCTCTGCCCGCTGTCCGTGCGGGACAGCTCCTGCAAGTCGCCGATCAGCGCCGCCAGTTCGGTCATCTGCGCGGTCACGGAGGCGAGCAGCGCCTTGCGGTCGTCGGGCGGGATGGCCCGCCCGGTCTCCTCGCTGCGGGCGAGCAGCTCGATGTTCGTACGGAGCGAGGTGAGGGGGGTGCGCAGCTCGTGCCCTGCGTCGGCGATGAGCTGCTGCTGGAGGTCGCGGGACGAGGCGAGCGATGCGGTCATGGAGTTGAAGGAGCGGGAGAGCCGGGCGATCTCGTCGTCGCCCTCGGCGGGAATCCTGAGGTCCAGGTCCTCGGTGCGGGCCACGTGCTCGACGGCCGCGGTGAGCTCGTCGACGGGGCGCAGGCCGGTGCGGGCCACCCAGAGGCCGGCGGCGCCCGCACCGATGACGCCGATGCCCGCTGCCGCGGCGAGCAGCAGCGCGAGCCTGTTCAGGGGGGCGTCGACCTCGGAGAGCGGGCGGGCAAGGGACACCGTGAAATCGCCCTGCATCTGCGTCAGGACGCGCACCGACTCGCCGTCGTCGGTCTCGCCGTCGTGCAGGGTCTGCTCCCGAAGGCCCCGGGCCACCTGCAGATCGTCGCCCTCCACCACGACGGGTGTGGAGCCGCGCCCCACGCAGCGCGTGCCGTCCGGCTGGACGACCTGCACGAAGACCGTCGTGGTGCCGGGCGCCGTCTCGTCGTTGGGGGAGCTGTGCGTGTCACGACAGGGAGCGACCGTGTCCGCGAGGTAGGGCCCGCCGACGTTGAGGCTGCGCAGCGAGTCGTCCATCTGCTCGCGCAGCTGCGAGCGGGTCAGGAGCCAGCACGACACCGCGACGGCGGCCACCGCCAGTGCCACCGCGCACGCCACCAGCAACGCGAGCCGCGAGCGCAACGGCATCGTGCGGTAGCGATGGAAGAACCCGCTCACTCGCCGACCCCGGTGGACCCCGGCCGCAGCACATACCCCACGCCCCGCACCGTATGGACCAGGCGAGGCTCGCCCCCCGCCTCCGTCTTGCGGCGCAGGTACATGACGTACACGTCCAGGGAGTTGGAGGACGGCTCGAAGTCGAAGCCCCAGACCGCCTTCAGGATCTGCTCCCGCGTGAGCACCTGACGCGGATGCGCGAGGAACATCTCCAGGAGGGTGAACTCCGTGCGGGTCAGCTCCACGGTCCGGGCCCCCCGCGTGACCTCCCGCGTCGCGAGGTCCATCCGCAGGTCGGCGAAGGCGAGCGTGTCGCCTTCCTCGGCCTGCCCCGCTCCGGCGGCGTACGAACTGCGGCGCAGGAGCGCCCGGATGCGGGCGAAGAGCTCGTCCAGCTCGAACGGCTTGACCAGGTAGTCGTCGGCGCCCGCGTCGAGCCCCGTGACACGGTCACCGACGGTGTCGCGCGCGGTGAGCATCAGGATGGGCGTCAGGGAGCCGGTCGCGCGCAGGCGCCGGGCGGCGGTGAGGCCGTCCATGCGGGGCATCTGGATGTCGAGTACGACCAGGTCGGGGCGGTAGGCCGCCGCCTTCTCCAGCGCGTCGGCGCCGTCGACGGCGACCTCCGTCCCGTACCCCTCGAAGGCGAGACTGCGCTGCAGCGCCTCCCGCACGGCGGGCTCGTCGTCGACGATCAGGATGCGCAGCTGTTCGCGGTCGCCTTCGGCGGGGCTCATCGGCTCGTTACTTCCTCGGGTGCGGGCGGTGGACGGGGCCGGTATCAGCCTCGCACGCGCGCGCGGGGCTTGCGGCGTGCGGCGGGCCGGGAGGACGGTGCCGTGGCCGTGGCCACTTCGGGGGCGCGGGACGCGGAGGCGCCGTGCAGTTCCCCGGCCACGGCGAGCGGGAGGCCGAGGCCCGCCGGATCGGTGTCTGGCGTGCTGCCCCAGCCGAGGGTGGCGGCCAGGGCGTGCCGGGCGCGGTTGACGGTGATCAGGGGTCCGGGCATGGCGGCCTCCAGGTGCTCCGGGGGGAGTGGTCGGGGTCAGTCGGTCGAGCCGGCCCGCAGGGTGTCCAGGTCGGCCTTGACCGTGTTGATCGGGATGGCGAAGCCGAGGCCGACGCTGCCGGAGCCCGACTCGGAGCCGGCCTGCGACGAACTGGGCGAGTACATCGCGGAGTTGATGCCGACGATGTTGCCGTTCATGTCGATGAGGGCGCCGCCGGAGTTCCCCGGGTTGAGCGAGGCGTCGGTCTGCAGGGCCTTGTACGTGGTCTTCGACGAGCCGGTGTCGCCGTTGAACTGCTCGCCGCCGTACTCGAAGGGCCAGTTGCCGCCGCCCTGCTGTTGCTGCTGCTGTCCCTGGTCCTCGTCGGTCGAGACGGTGACGTCCCGGTCGAGGGCGGAGATGATGCCGCTGGTGACGGTGCCGGTCAGGCCCTCGGGGGAGCCGATCGCCACGACGTCGTCGCCGATCTTGACGTTGTCGGAGTTGCCGAGGCTCGCGGGCTTGAGCCCGGAGGCGTCCTTGAGCTTGATCAGCGCCAGGTCCTTCTTGCTGTCGGTGCCGACGACCTCGGCGTCGTACGTCTTCCCGTCGTTCGTCGTCACCTTGACCGACGAGGCACCGGAGATCACGTGGTTGTTCGTGATGATCTCGCCGTCCTTCGTGATGATCACGCCGGAGCCGGTGGCCTCGCCCGAACCGGACTTCGCGCTGATCTCCACGATGCTGGGGCTGACCGCCTCGGCGACACCGGCGACGGTGCCCTTCTGGCTGGTGGGCACGACGTTCGTGTTGGTCGCGCTGCTCGACGTGCCGTCCTTGCCGGTCAGCTCCTGGAAGGCGTACGCGGTGCCGCCGCCGACGGCCGCCGCCGCGATGGCGACCGCGGCGAGCAGGGCCATGGGTCCCTTGGCCCGTCGGCGCGGCGGCTTCGGGGGCCGCGGCTCTTCCGATGCGAAAGCGGGCGGGGGCGGGTACGCGCCCTGCGTACCGCCATGGTGAACAGGCGCTGACGACTGCTGCTGCTGGGGGTACTCGCCGCTGTGGCGGAAGGTCTCGGTCATGGGTTCAAGGCTGCGCGGCGTTCATGAGAGGCGGCTGAGTGCGCCCTGAGAACACCGGTAGAAGTGCGTATGCCCCATATAAAGCCGCCCGGGGCGGGGGTACGTCAGTTGCAGCCGCAGGACTGCCGGACCACGAGACGCGACGGGAACAGCTTCAGGCGTTCCCGGCGCGAACCGGCGACCCGAAGCCCGTCGTCCAGGACGAGGTCGACCGCGGCGCGCGCCATCGCGGGGCGGTCCGAGGCCACCGTCGTCAGCGGCGGGTCCGTGAGCCCCGCTTCCTTCACGTCGTCGAAGCCGGCCACGGCCAACTGCTCCGGCACATCGATCCGCAGCTCACGAGCCGCCCGCAGGATGCCGATCGCCTGGTCGTCGGTGGAGCAGAAGATCGCCGTCGGCCGGTCCGGCCTGGCAAGCAGCTCAAGCGCCATCAGATACGCGTCGTACCGGTTGTACGGAGCCTCGAAGAGCCGTCCCTCGACCGAGCGCCCGGCCTCCCGCATCGCACGCCGCCAGCCCTCGACGTGGTCGGAGACGGGGTCGCCGACGGTCGGGGTGTCGGCGGTGCCGCCGACACACGCCACGTACTCATGGCCGTGTTCGAGGAGGTGACGGGTGGCGAGCTGCGCGCCGCCGAGGTCGTCCGTGACGACCGCGACGTCGTCGATCGCCTCGGGCCGCTCGTGAAGCAGCACGACCCGCGCGTCCCACGCGTCGATCTCGGCGGCGGCCTGATCCGTCAGACCGTGGCTGACGAGGATGAGACCGGAGACCCGCATGCCGAGGAAGGCCCGCAGATAGTGGGCCTCGCGCTCGTCCACGTAGTCCGTGTTGCCGACGAGCACCATTTTTCCGCGCTCGGAGGCCGCCTGCTCCACGGCATGCGTCATCTCCGCGAAGAACGGCTGCCGCGCGTCCGGCACGATCATGCCTATGAGGTCGGTCCGCCGCGACGCCATGGCCTGGGCGACCCGGTCGGGCCGGTAGCCCAGCTCCTTGATCGCGGCGAGTACACGCTCGCGCGTGGCCGGGGCAACCGGCCTAGGTCCGTTGTTGATGACATAGCTGACGACGGCGGTCGAAGTACCCGCAAGTCGCGCAACGTCATCCCGAGTCACCTTGGCCACGCGCGGAGTCTACGCGGATGGAACTACCGCTGGGCAGGGCGTACGGCAGCTTCCTTCGGCGCGGAGTTCGCGGCGGACGCGGCAGGTGCCGCCGCGCGCGTCGGGATCTCCCGGTGCTCGCCCTCGGCCGGCGGAGTCGCCGCCTTCGCCCTCTTCTCGTCGGCAGCGCGTTCGACCTTCTCCGGCGTGACGAAGCGGTAGCCGACATTCCGGACGGTGCCGATCAGCGACTCGTGCTCCACGCCGAGCTTCGCGCGCAGGCGCCGTACGTGGACGTCGACCGTCCGCGTGCCGCCGAAGTAGTCGTAGCCCCACACCTCCTGGAGCAGCTGGGCCCGCGTGAAGACGCGCCCGGGGTGCTGCGCCAGGTACTTGAGCAGCTCGAACTCCTTGAAGGTCAGGTCCAGGACCCGCCCCTTCAGCTTCGCGCTGTACGTCGCCTCGTCCACGGAGAGATCGCCGTTGCGGATCTCCATGGGGGAGTCGTCGGCGGTGATCGACTGGCGGCCCATCGCGAGCCGCAGCCGCGCCTCGACCTCGGCGGGACCCGCGGTGTCGAGAAGGACGTCGTCGATGCCCCAGTCGGCGGTGACGGCCGCGAGGCCGCCCTCCGTGACGACGAGGACCAGCGGACAGCCGGGTCCCGTGGAGCGGAGGAGCTGGCAGAGGCTGCGGACCTGCGGGAGGTCACGGCGGCCGTCGATCAAAATGACGTCGGCACCAGGGGTGTCGACGAGGGCCGGGCCTTCGGCGGGGGCCACCCGCACGTTGTGCAGCAGCAGGCCGAGGGCGGGAAGCACCTCCGTCGACGGCTGAAGGGCATTCGTGAGGAGCAGCAGAGAACTCATCGCCGCCCACCTGCCTGGGTCGTCATACGGTTGTGCACGTTTCGCTCGCCCATAACGTCGGTTCCTCCTCGGTCCCTGCGAGGACGTTTACGGCACTGCTTCGTACTGTTACTACCTGGTACTGCCGTGATTCCGGGGCCCGCGCCCTGGGCCCTGGCGCGCTGTGGATCACCACGCGTCTGAAAGCACGAAAGGACCCGGGGGCTTCGCTGCCCGGATCCTCTGCCAAGGAGAATAGCCCACATGAGTTCCGGTCCGGCAGGTCAAGTCGCGCGATCTTCTGTGCCACCGATCACTCACGTTCAGCGGAGCGCAACGCTCCGTACACGGGACGGAGTCGCGATCGACGCCCTGTACGAGCCCGGTCCGGACCCCGGGACGGACCTCGCGATCGTGATCGCGCACGGCTTCACGGGAGATCTGGACCGGCCGCACGTGCGCCGT
Source organism: Streptomyces sp. NPDC050439 (assembly GCF_040655335.1). Taxonomy (NCBI): domain Bacteria; kingdom Bacillati; phylum Actinomycetota; class Actinomycetes; order Kitasatosporales; family Streptomycetaceae; genus Streptomyces; species Streptomyces sp. NPDC050439. The sequence continues at coordinate 94,299 of NZ_JBFAJT010000014.1, read as the reverse complement.
GCCGCGAAGGTCTTCGCCAAGGCCGCGGCCGTGATCACGTTCTCCTTCCGGGGCCACGGGGCGTCCGGCGGCCTCTCCACGGTCGGCGACCGCGAGGTGCTCGATCTGGCGGCCGCGGTCGAGTGGGCGCGGTCCATCGGCCACACGCGCGTGGTGACCGTGGGTTTCTCGATGGGCGGTTCCGTGGTGCTCCGGCACGCGGCCCTCGCCGGGACCGCGCACGGGGGGCGCACGGAAGCGCGGGTTGACGCGGTCGTCGCGGTGAGTGCTCCGGCCCGCTGGTTCTACCGGGGGACGGCGCCGATGCGGCGGCTGCACTGGGTGGTGACGCGGCCCGTGGGGCGTGTGGTGGGCCGGCTGGGCCTGCGCACACGAATCCACCCGCACGAGTGGGACCCCGTCCCGCTCTCCCCGGTGGAATCCGTCCCGCTGATCGCGCCCACGCCGCTGCTGATCGTGCACGGAGACCGCGACCCGTACTTCCCCGTCGACCACCCCCGGATGCTGGCCGCCGCCGCCCGCGGCGGGGCGGAACTGTGGCTGGAGACGGGCATGGGGCACGCGGAGAACGCGGCGGACGACGTCCTGCTCGGTCGGATCGCCGGGTGGGCCACGGCATCATGGACGTCGGCAACCGCCGAAGGAGCCGAAGGAGAGGAGCTGTGATGGTGAACGGCACCATTCGTTACTGGGCCGCGGCCAAAGCAGCCGCAGGTGTCGCGGAGGAGCCGTACGCCGCGACGACGCTGGCCGAGGCGCTGGACGCGGCACGCGAGCGACACCCCGGTGAGCTGGTCCGTGTACTGCGGCGATGCTCGTTCCTCATCGACGGCGACCCCGTGGGTACCCGTGGGCATGAGACGGTACGGCTGGCCGAGGGCGGCACGGTCGAGGTGCTCCCGCCGTTCGCAGGAGGGTGAGCAGCGACATGAGCGATCCGCGTTACGACGGGTACGGGGAGCATCAGTACGGGGACCAGCAGTACGGGGACCAGGACCCGTACCGGCAGGAGTACCCGCCTGCACCCGAGCAGCAGCAGGCCTACTCTCCCGAGCAGCAGTACGCCCAGCAGCAGTACCAGCAACAGCAGTACGCGCAGCAGCAGTACGCGCAGCAGCAGCATCAGCACCAGTACCCGCAGCCTCAGCAGCAGCCGTACTCCCAGGACGCGTACACCCAGCAGTGGGAGGGGCAGACCTGGGACACCCAGATCCAGCCCTCACCCGCGGTGGACGTGACGGAGACGGCCTATCTGCCGCCGCAGGGGTACGGGCAGCCGCAGCAACCGCAGCCGCACCCCCAGCAGCCCCAGCCGCCGGTCGCCGCAGCGGCAGCGGCAGCGGACGAGGCGGCCGAAGCCGACCCCGCCACCTACGGCCCCGCCACCACCACCGGCAACCCCCGCGTCACCGACGCCCAGCGCGCCCGCGCCGAAGGGCGGTCGCCGATCATAGAGCCGGGCATCCAGCCCGCCGCGCTGACCGCGGTCCTCGGGCTGCTGCTCGCCGGTACGGCCGCCGTCGGGCAGTACGCACTCCTCGTACCGCTCATCCTGCTGCAGGCCGTCACCGCCGCCGGATGGTTCCGGCTCAACGGGATGTGGCCCGCCCGGCAGGGCATCGCGCTCGCCTTCCTGGGCGGCGTCGTCGCCGACATCGCCCTCCTCGTCACCGGCAAGGAGAACGCGCCCGCCGCGATCCTCGGCACCCTCGGCGTATGGGTGCTGCTCGTCCTGGTGCTCCAGCTGCGCAGCCGCGCCTCCGCCGACGAGCGGATGGCCGGCCTGATGGCGACCGTCGCGTCCGCCGCGCTCGCGATCATCGCGACCGGGCACCTCGCGGCGTCGGACGACGCCGTGACGGTGGGCGGCATCGCCGTCGCGGTCGCCGTGATCGCCCGCGCGCTGCCCCTGCCGACGCCCGCTTCCGTCGTCGTCGCGCTGCTCGCCGCCGCTGGCGCCGGTATCGCCGTCGGCGGCATGACGGACTTCGGCAGCAAGGGCGCGCTGCTCGGCCTCGGCGCCGGTGTCTGCGCGCTGATCGGCCACCGGGTCGCCAGCTACGACTACCCGTCGCGCTTCGTGCACATGACGGCGGGTGTCGCGCTGCCGCTCGCCGCCGCCGCCCCGGCCGTCTACCTCCTGGGCAGGGCCATCGGCTGATCGTCACAGCTGATCGACAGGTCCCCGGCCGGGCACTGTGGCCGGGGACCTGTCCTTTAGGCTCGCGGCAACGACAGCCAAGCGGGGGTACAAGGTGGGGGAACACCGGACATGAAGCGCTCCGTACGAATACTTCTGATCGTCCTCGTGATCCTGGGGGGTCTCTTCGTCGGCGCCGACCGCCTCGCGGTGGGTTTCGCGGAGGACGAGGCGGCGGAGAAGCTGCGTACCAGCGAGGGGCTCAGCGAGACGCCCGACGTCTCCATCAAGGGCTTTCCCTTCCTGACCCAGGTCGCGGGCGGCACGCTCGACGACGTCGAGATCGGCATCAAGGACTACGACGCAGCCTCCGGCTCCGACAAGATCCGCATCGCCGACCTGAACGCCCGGATGCAGGGCGTCGAGTTCTCCGGCGACTACAGCTCGGCCACCGCCGACAAGGCCACGGGCACCGCCCACATCTCGTACGACGAGCTGCTCAAGCAGGCCCAGGGCGAGCCGGTCGAGCTGCCGCTCGGCGCCACCGGCAAGGTGGTCGGGCTCTCGGACGGCGGCGGCAACAAGATCAAGGTCGAGGTCGAGGTGAGCAAGGGCGGCGCGAAGCTGCCCAAGCCGGTGCACGTGCTGAGCTCGGTGACGGTCGACGGGGACACGATCAAGGTGAACGCCGACGAGATCCCGAAGAAGTTCGAGGTCATGGGCGTCTCGATCCCGCTCCCCGAGGGCATGGTCCGGGACGTGACCGACTTCGAGGAGAAGGTCAGCGGGCTGCCGGGCGGCATCAAGATCGACGGGGTGGAGCCGGCGCAGGACGGCGTGGACATCTCGGTCAAGGGCACGAACGTGAAGCTCGCGGGCTGAGGCCCGCGGCGGCCGCCCTGACGGCCGCCCTGACGGCCGCCAGGATCGGCCGCCAAGAGCGGCCGTTCCGCAGTGCGAGACGAAGCCGTCCGCGCGATGGATGCGACAGGAGCGAACACCGCTCCCCGCCCCCGCGCGGGCGGCTTTTCCGTTGGTCGCATCCACCACGCATCCCACATCGTGGATGATCCCGTCTCACCATCCGACACCCCGGTGACACGGCCGCCCTCGCGTCCTTACGATCGGACGCATGCAGCGACAGGCGGACCTCACGAAGCGGCGGGCAGTAGACCTGTGCCGCGTCGCCGCCATGCTCTGTCGCACCTTCTGAGCGGGAGCTCCGACTCCCGTATCCCCCGGCCCGTTGACACCGTCAGGGCCACCCCGTGCCGCGTACGCCGCGCTACAGCGCAGTCACCGCACGTACCCGTCACGAACCCCTCGTACAGCACCAAAGCCCCGCCGTAACTGCCCCGGAGGAGAAGAAGTATGAGCCGCAGCGACGTCCTGGTAGACGCCGACTGGGTCGAGGCCCACATCGACGACCCGAAGGTCGCCATCGTGGAGGTCGACGAAGACACCTCCGCGTACGACAAGAACCACATCAAGAACGCGATCCGCATCGACTGGACCGACGACCTCCAGGACCCGGTCCGCCGCGACTTCGTCGACCAGGAGGGCTTCGAGAAGCTCCTCTCGGCCAAGGGCATCGCGAACGACACCACCGTCGTCCTCTACGGCGGCAACAACAACTGGTTCGCGTCCTACGCCTTCTGGTACTTCAAGCTCTACGGCCACCAGGACGTGAAGCTCCTCGACGGCGGCCGCAAGAAGTGGGAGCTCGACTCCCGCGACCTGGTCGACGGCTCCGAGGTCCCCAGCCGCCCCGCCACGTCCTACAAGGCCAAGCCGCAGGACGCCTCGATCCGCGCCTTCCGCGACGACGTCGTCAACGCGATCGGCTCGCAGAACCTGGTCGACGTGCGCTCGCCCGACGAGTTCAGCGGCAAGCTGCTCGCCCCGGCGCACCTGCCCCAGGAGCAGTCGCAGCGTCCGGGCCACGTCCCGTCCGCGCGCAACATCCCGTGGTCGAAGAACGCCAACGACGACGGCACCTTCAAGTCGGACGACGAGCTCAAGGCCCTCTACGAGGACGAGCAGGTCGACCTGGCCAAGGACACCATCGCGTACTGCCGCATCGGTGAGCGTTCGGCCCTGACCTGGTTCGTCCTGCACGAGCTGCTCGGCCAGACCAACGTCAAGAACTACGACGGCTCCTGGACCGAGTACGGCTCCCTCGTCGGCGTGCCGATCGAGCTCGGCGCCAACAAGTAACCCACCAGGCCTGAAGGACGGAATCGAAATATGTGTGGAGCGAAGGCCGGCGGCCCCGACGCCTCGACCATCAAGCCCGGCGAGACCACCATCCAGGGCCAGGTGACCCGCGACGGCGAGCCCGTCAGCGGCTACGTGCGCCTGCTCGACTCGACCGGCGAGTTCACCGCCGAGGTCCCCACCTCGGCCACCGGCCAGTTCCGCTTCTACGCGGCCGAGGGCACGTGGACGCTGCGCGCCCTCATCCCGGGCGGCACGGCGGACCGCACGGTGGTGGCCCAGACGGGCGGCCTCGCCGAGGTGGCGATCGCAGTCTGACGGCAGCGGATCACTGACGGCCGGAGGGCCGCACCCCAGGGGGTTGGACGCCACCGGGTCGGGGTGCGGCCCTCCGGCTTACGCTGGACGTATGTACGCGCGAAGGCGGCACGCCTACTTCGCCATGATGGGGACGTGCATCGCCCTCTTCGTCCTGGCGTGGGGCGTCGTGAGGCTCTGGTCCATCCCCGTCGCCGTCGGGATGTGTGTCGTGGCGATGGTGATCCCGCCGGTCGCCGCGATGGTGGCGAACCGGCGCGGCGCCGATGACCGCTGGTGGGACGACCCGTCGGGGGACTCGAAGTCCGACGAGTGGTGGGACGAGCTGGACGGAAAGCGGCGCCGTCAGTGACCGGCGCCGTCAGTGACCGGCGCCGTCAGTGACCGGCGCCGTCAGTAGACGAGCGCCTGGGTGCCGTCCGTCATGGCTTCCTGGACGAATACCTGGGCGCCCGCGATCCGTACTCCGTCGAGCACGTCCTTCTCGGTGATGTCGCGGCGCGCCGCGCACTGTGTGCAGAGCGTGATGCCGCCCGCGGCCAGGATCGAGTCGATCAGGTCGGGGAGCGGTGCCGCGTGCGGCAGTTCGAACTCCGCCGCGCGGCCCGGCAGCGCGAACCACGCGGATTCGCCGGTCAGCCAGAGGGAGACCTCGACGCCGCTGGCCACGGCCACCGCCGCCACCGTGAAGGCCTGCGAGCAGCGCTCGGGGGCGTCGGCCCCGGCGGTCACCTTGATCACGAGCTTCTTCGCCATGCCCGCATCGTATGGCCATCCGCGTGCTCGCCCCGCGGTCACCCGTAAGGCCACCTAGCAGCGAGCGGCGGGCCGCGCACGACTACAGTGGGACCGGCTCTGATACCTGCCCCGATAGCTCACCGAGGAGCACCCCGTGCTTGAGGCCTTCTTCTCCGCCCTGCTGGTTCTGGTCTGCGTCGGCGTTCTCGCGTTCGCCGGTCTGACCGTGAAGAAGCTGTACCAGGGTCAGCGCTGAGTCCCGTACGCCCCGTACGCCACCTAGAGATCGTCTGAGCTTCCCATGATCGAGATTCCGTCCGACCTGCACCCCGACCTCGTGCCCCTCGTTTGGCTCCTCGGCAACTGGGCCGGCGCGGGCGTCACCGACTTCCCCGGCGCCGAGAAGGCGAATTTCGGCCAGGAAGTGTCCTTCTCCCATGACGGGCGAGACTTCATCGAGTACCACTCGCACACGTGGGTGCTCGACGCCGAGGGCAACAAGGTGAAGCCGCTGGAGTCCGAGTCGGGCTTCTGGCGCATCGACAAGGACCGCAAGGTCGAGACCGTGATGGTGCGCGACGACGGCGTCGTCGAGGTCTGGTACGGCGAGCTCGCCGACCAGAAGCCGCAGATCGACCTGGTCACCGACGCGGTCGCCCGCACGGCGGCCTCCGGCCCGTACACCGGCGGCAAGCGCCTCTACGGGTATGTGAAGGGCGACCTGATGTGGGTGGGCGAGAAGCAGACCCCCGAGGTGCCGCTGCGTCCGTACATGTCGGCGCAGCTGAAGAAGGTCGTCACGCCCGAGGACGTCGCCGAGATGGCCAGGGGTCTGGGCGATCTGCCGGACGACGGCATCGCCTTCTTCAAGTAGGCCGCGGCTCCGGCTGGCCTAGACTGCCTGTGTGGCGAGCACCGATTCCGACTGGAAGAGCGACCTGCGACAGCGCGGCTACCGTCTGACGCCGCAGCGCCAGCTGGTCCTCGAAGCCGTCGACACCCTTGAGCACGCGACCCCCGACGACATCCTCTCCGAAGTGCGGAAGACGGCGTCGGGGGTCAACATCTCCACCGTGTACCGGACCCTGGAGCTCCTGGAGGAGCTGGGGCTCGTCAGCCACGCGCATCTGGGGCACGGGGCGCCGACGTACCACCTCGCGGACCGTCACCACCATCTGCACCTGGTGTGCCGGGACTGCACGAACGTCATCGAGGCGGATGTCTCGGTGGCCGCGGAGTTCACCGCGAAACTGCGGGAGACCTTCGGTTTCGACACGGACCTGAAGCACTTCGCGATCTTCGGGCGCTGCGAGAACTGCTCCGGCGCGAAGCCCGAGGGCTCGGGCAAGGAATAAGTACGCGTACCGGCAGGTCGTAGTGTGGGTGAACATGAAGAGCCCCCTCCTGTCCCTGCCCGGCGCCGTCCCCGCCGAGGGCGTGGACGAAGGCGTCGCCGCCCACTACGGCGACCTGTTCCGCGAGCAGCGCGCCCTCGCCGACGGCGCCGGTCTCGTCGACCTCTCGCACCGCGGTGTCGTCACCGTCTCCGGGCCCGACCGGCTGAGCTGGCTGCATCTGCTGCTCACCCAGCATGTGACGGAGCTGCCCGTCGGCCAGGCCACCGAGGCGCTGATCCTCTCCGCGAACGGCCACATCGAGCACGCCCTCTATCTCGTGGACGACGGCGAGACGGTGTGGGCGCATGTGGAGCCCGGCACGCAGGACGCCCTTGTCGCGTATCTGGAGAGCATGAAGTTCTTCAACCGGGTCGAAGTCGCCGACCGTACGGACGAGTTCGCCGTCGTGTATCTGCCGGCCGGTTCGATCGCCCCGGTCCCGGACGGTGTCGTCGTACGCGAGACGCCGCACGGCCGGGACCTCTTCCTGCCGCGTGCGTCCCTTGAGTCGTACGCCGAGGAGAACGGCCCCGCGATCGGCATCCTCGCCTACGAGGCGCTGCGCGTGGAGGCGCACCGGCCGCGGCTCGGCTTCGAGACGGACCACCGCACGATCCCGCACGAGCTGGGCTGGATCGGTACGGCGGTGCATCTGCAGAAGGGCTGCTACCGCGGCCAGGAGACGGTCGCCCGTGTCCAGAACCTGGGCAAGCCCCCGCGCCGTCTGGTCTTCCTGCACCTGGACGGCAGCGAGGTCCATCTTCCGGTGGCCGGTACGGAGCTGCGTCTGGCCTCGGAGGGCGAGGAGGGCCGCAAGCTCGGCTTCGTCACGACGGCGGTACGCCACCACGAGCTGGGCCCGATCGCGCTCGCCCTGGTCAAGCGGAACGTGCCGCTGGACGCGGCACTGAGCGCGGGCGGCACGGCGGCGGCCCAGGAGGTAGTGGTCGAGCCGTAGCCTGGGCGGCCGGCCTTGAGCGGTGGGCTGGTTGCCCTGCGGGCTGCGGGCTGCGTTCTGCCGTCGTTCGGCGACGGGGCTATGCGCCGCTTCGCGGCGAATCTTTCCCACCCACCCACCCACCCGGTTAGCCCGGGGTGCCGGGTGGGTGGGCGGGAAAAGACCGTCGCGAAGCGGCGGTTCAGTTCGGCCCGTCACATCTCGAGCAGCACCGTGAACGGGCCGTCGTTCGTCAGTGACACCCGCATCTGTGCGCCGAAGCGCCCCGTCGCCACCGTCGCGCCCAGTGAACGCAGTTGGGCGACGACCTCGTCGACGAGGGGCTCGGCCACATCGCCGGGTGCGGCGGCGTTCCAGGTGGGCCTGCGGCCCTTCCTCGCGTCGCCGTACAGCGTGAACTGGCTGATGACCAGGAGCGGCGCGTCGATGTCCGAGCAGGACTTCTCGTCGGCGAGCATGCGAACGGACCACAGTTTGCGGGCCAGTTGGGCCGCCTTCTCCTTGGTGTCCTCGTGGGTCACGCCCACCAGGACGCACAGCCCCTCGCCGTTGATCTCGCCGACCGTCTCGGGGCCGTTCTCGCCCTCGACGACGACGCTCGCCCCGTCCACCCTCTGCACCACAGCACGCATACGGCCCATCATGCCTGCTCGGGCGCCTGCTCCGAACGGCCGTGACGCGCCGCCGGATGCGCCGCCATGGGGGTTCCTGAACCCCCCATCTGGGGCCGATTGGGGGCACTCGCTCACATAGCGGCCACCGGGGGTGGCACCATGCTCACACGCGGTGTACCGCGCCGGTCGAGGGGACGGTAGAGCCACATGAGCACACCAAGTACGGGACAGCCGCCCGGATCTGTGTCGCTGACCCGCATGGGCGTCGCGCGACGTACGAACGTGGCGCGCCCGCCCGCGCAGCGCACGGGCAGTGCGGTCACAGGCAGTGCGGTCACAGGCAGTGCGGTGCTGTCCGAGCAGCCCGTGCACGACCTCGCCGCGCTGCTCCTGCGCGAGCTGCGGGAGCTGCGCAGGGACGCGCAGCAGAGCGAGGCGGACCTGAGCTATGTCCGGCGCCTGCTGCAGGGCCGGATCGACATTCTGCGGGCCGAGGTGGCGCGCCGTAAGGACCCGGCGGCGCCGCAGCCGGAGGGGCCGCTCGTGCACCGGCTCTCGGAGATCCTGACGGACGGGCCCGCCCGGCACCGCTCGTCGGCCCGGCATGTGACGCTCGGCACGCCGCACAGCGTGGAGGTCGGCCTCCTGGCGACGGAGATGCTCGCCGAGGTCGAGCTCTCCGACCTGGACGCCCGCACGGACGACGAGCTGCACACGGCCATGGGGCGCCTCGTCCGCTACGAGCAGCAGGTTTCCCGGCGCCGCCAGCAGCTGCAGCGCACGGCGGACGATTGCAGCGCGGAGATCGCCCGCAGGTACCGTGAAGGGGAAGCACAAGTAGACGACCTGCTCGCGTGACCCGGTGATCCCGGCCTCCGCGGGCGGCCCGTGACGCCACCCCCGCCCCGGAAGGCCGAAGATGACCTCCACGTCCGCCGAGTCCGCCGCCACCCCTGTCATATCCCCGGTCCTCGCCGAGGTCGTACGTTCGGGCTTCGTCGAGGGCCGTCACAGGGGAAGTCTGGTGCTGCTCGCGGCGGACGGCAGTGTGGAGCTCGCGATGGGGGACGTGACGGCACCCGTCTTCCCGAGGTCGGCGAACAAGCCGATGCAGGCGGCCGCGGTGCTGCGGGCGGGGCTCGACCTGGCGGGCGAGCGCCTCGCGCTGACCGCGGCGAGCCACTCCGGGGAGATGTTCCACCGGGACCTCGTCCAGAAGATGCTGGCCGAGTACGGCCTGACGGCGGCGGACCTGCAGTGCCCGCCGGATCTCCCGCTCGACGCGGTCGAGGCCGAGACATATCTGGCAGCGGGTGCCGTTCGTGACCGGGTAACGATGAACTGCTCCGGGAAGCACGCGTCGATGCTGGCGGTGTGCGAGCTCAACGGCTGGCCCACCGATTCCTACCTCGACCCGCGGCACCCCCTCCAGCAGCTGATCCTCCAGGTGGTCGAGGAAGCGGCGGGGGAGCGGGTGGCGGCCGTCGGCACGGACGGCTGCGGCGCGCCCCTCATGGCGATCTCCCTGACCGGCCTCGCCCGCGCCTTCCGCCACTTCGTCCTCGCCCCCGAGGGCTCGGCGGAGCGCCGGGTCGCGGACGCGATGCGGGCCCACCCGGAGTACGTGGCCGGCACGCGTCGCCCCGACACGTGGCTCATGCGGGAGATCCCGGGCGTCCTCTCCAAGATGGGCGCCGAGGCGGTCCAGGCGTTCGCGCTGCCGGACGGCCGTGCGCTGGCCTTCAAGGTGGACGACGGCGGGCTCCGGGCGCTTGGCCCCGTCCTGGCCCGCGCGTTGCGCCTGGCGGGCGTACAGGAGGACGTACTCACCCGGGTCGGGCGCGCGCCCCTGCTGGGTGGCGCGGCCGAGGTGGGGGAGATCCGGGCGGCGTTCTAGCCCGGGTTGCTTGCTTGTTTGTTTGCTGGCTGCGCTGATGGCTGACCGGGCTCCCGGCTCCCCTCCGGATGGGGGCCCGGCCAACCAGCTCTGTCAGCCCGACTGGGCGAGCAGCAGGACGAGGAGCGCAGCCCCGACGCCGCTGATTTTGGTGCTCTTGGCCTTGATGCCCACGGTCAGCAGGACGAAGGCGACGATGCCCAACGGTCCGTACTTCCACTGGATGAGCTGCTCGAATCCGATGGCGAGGGCGGCGATGACGATGGCGATGAGCGGCATGACGTTCCCCCTTTCGGGACGGGGCATGCAAACCCCGTCCCATCCGGTCGGTGGCCATCCGGTGGCGGACTACTGGCGGCCAACCCCTTGGGGTTCCTGCCAGGTTGCCTAAGTTGGCTACCAACTTCATCTGAGTTATCTCCGCGATGGCTCGATTCATAACCACCTTCCGAGCAACTCCCCAAAGATGGCGCGAAGTTGTACTGTTTGGTTGTGAGCCCGGAACCTGCACCCGTCAACGGGATGAAGAGGCCACCTAGGTCGCACCACGAGGTGGCCGACGAACTGCGCGACCGGATCAGGTCCGGTGCGCTGCGGCCGGGCCAGCGCATGCCGACGCAGGCCGAGCTCGCCGACGAGTTCGGCGTCGAGCGCGGCGCGATACGCGAGGCGCTGCGCACCCTGCAGAGCGAGAAACTCCTGGCGAACGTGTCCAAGGGGAGCCCGGCCACGGTCGCGGTCACCTCCAAGCAGACACTGGCCGGCCCCGGGGGCGTGCAGCCGCAGCCCACCATGGTCGGTCTCGCCCCGCGCATCGCTGCGGCGTTCGAGGCACCCCACGTGGAGATCGACGCGCTCTGTCTGACCTCCATCTCGCTCACCATGGCGATCGGGGAACCCCTCCGGCAGATTCACGCCGGACAGCGGAAACCGGCCAAGGTCGATGTCCGGGTGCTGCTGCCGAGCCGCAACATCGACCTCGCCTTTCCGGCGCCGGTGGACAGCGGGGACGACGAGGGCGGCCAGGTGCACAGGCGCTGGCTCGACCAGCGGAACGCGCAGGGTCAGGTCCTGCGGCACAACCTGCGTGCTCTGCGGGCCTCGCACGGCATCGACGTACAGGTCTCGTTCCGCGCGCTGCCGTTCACGCCGCCGGTGAAGCTGTATCTGCTCAACGGCTCAGAGGCGCTCTTCGCGTACTACACGCTGACCAAACAGAGCGAAGAGATCGACCACGAGTACCTGGAGATGTACGACGCCCAGGGCGCGCAGTCGATGCTCTTCCCCTTCCACCAGGGTGACGGCCTGCGGGACACGACGTTCGTGGAACAGTCCCATCTCTGGTTCAACGCGCTGTGGAGCACGATCAGCCAGGACCTGGAACTGGCGCGCGGCTAGCTGTGCTGACCTGAAGCTAGAGGGCGGGGCCGGTCATCGTCAGCGCGAGGACGACGGCTCCGATGGAGCTGCAGGTGGGGCTCTTCGCCTTGATTCCGACGGTCAGGAGCAGGAGCCCGATGATGCCCACGGGCCCGTACCGCCACTGCACGAACTGCTCGAAGACGACGACGGACGCTGCTGCGAGGAGGGCGAGGACGGCCATGATGGTTCCCCCTTCTGCCATCTCGAATGAGTTGGCAACCAACTTCACTTAAGTTGTCCCCACTTGGTCCCACAACATAAACAACTTCGAGACAACTGCCCTGAGATGGCGCGGAGTTGTATCGTCTGGTCGTGACCCAGGAGAACGTTGCAGTGAACGGCAGCAGAAAACTCACTCCCCAGGACATCGCAGACACCCTCCGCGACCGCATCCGCACCGGCGACCTCAAACCGGGCGACCGCCTCCCCACGCAAGCGGTGCTCGCGGAGGAGTTCGGCGTGGAACGCGGGACGGTGCGGCAGGCGCTGAGGACACTGCAGGACGACGGACTACTGGCCAACGTGAGCAAGGGCAGCCCGCCACGGATCGCGGCGGAACCACCGGGACCGACGTCGTCGGCGGGCTCGGAGCCGCAAGCCTCGATGGTGGGTCTGGCGCCAAGACTGGCCGAGGCGTTCTCGGAGCCGCAGGTGCAGATAGACGTCGTCTCGTACACGGCGGAGACGCTGATCCTGGCGCTCGGTGACCCGCTGCGGCGCATCCACGAGGGACTCATCCGCCCCGCATCGATCAACGTCCGCATCCTGCTGCCCAGCAGCGACATCGACCTGGCTTTCCCCAGACCGGTGAACGGCCAGGGCGACGTGGACGGCAGGGTCCACCAGCGCTGGCTGGCCCTGCGCAACACCCAGGGGCAGGTCCTGCGCCACAACTTGCGCGCGCTGCGGGCCTCGCACGGCATCGACGTGGACGTCTCGTTCCGCGCGCTGCCGTTCACGCCGCCGGTGAAGCTGTACCTCCTGAACCAGCGGGAGGCGCTCCTGGCCTACTACACGATCGAGCGCAGCATGCTGGACTTCGGCAGCGCGGAGATGGAGGCGTTCGACGTGTCCGGACTGAAGTCGCCCCTGTTCTCCTTCGACAGGAACGCGGCCCCGCGGGACGCCGCGTTCGTCGACGAGTCCCAGAAATGGTTCGACGCGCTCTGGGCAACCATCGCGACGGAGCTGACACTCTCTTAGTGACTCCTGATACGACGCAGACTGAGTGGATGGCAGAAGAGACCGAAAAACTGCGGGAACTGATCGAACGAGCCCGCTACGTACTCTTCGACTTCGACGGCCCCATCTGCCGGCTGTTCGCCGGTCACTCGGCGGAGCGGATCGCGCGTGATCAGGTCCGCTGGCTGGAGGCGAGGGGACTGCACGGGCTGCTGACCGAGGAGGAGCGTGAGCAGCCCGACCCGCACGCCGTCCTGCGGGCGGTCGACCGCAGGCACCCCGGCAGCGACCTGGTGGCCGAGCTGGAGGAACGGCTCACGCATCAGGAGCTGACGGCGGTCGCCTCGGCGTGGCCGACCCAATACGCGGACCCGCTCATCATGACGTGGCACGCGAGCGGCTCCCGACTGGCGATCACCACGAACAACTCACCGCGGGCGGTGATCCGTTACCTCGAAGGGCGCGGCCTGAGCCAGTGCTTCGCCCCGCACATCTACGGCCGCACCCAGGACCTCCACCTCCTCAAGCCCCACCCGCACTGCCTCAACCGCGCCCTGAACGCGATGGGCGCCGAGCCCGCGGCGGCACTGATGATCGGCGACACCCCCACGGACCACCAGGCGGCGCGGGTGGCGGGAGTGGGCTTCTTGGGCTACGCGCGTAACGAGCGCAAGGCGAAGCTGCTGAAGGAGGCGGGCGCGGCTTGTGTGGTGAGTTCGCTGGAGCCGGTGTTGAGGGTGTTGCGAGGTCAGGCGTGAGCCATCAGGCCTGAGCCATCAGGAGCAAGAAGATCACTGCCGAGACCGACAGACAGGTCTTGTCCTGCGGCTTCAGGCCGATGCCGAGCAGTACCAGGGCGAGGAGCCCCAGGCTGCCGTAGTGGGACTGGAGCAGCTGTTCCATGCCGAAGCCGATCACGGCCGAGAGCAGTTGGTAGAAGATCACGGGTCCCCACCCCTCTTCGCTCGCCGGGCCAAGCCGGCAAAGCGATCAACTTTCCGTCCAATTGGACTGGTTGACATGAGATTGGTTTGCCCGGACCGATTGATCGCTTAACCAACTCCCGTACGGAGCCTCCAATTTGACTGGAAGCGGTTTGTTCGGCACCCGGCAGAGGTACGTTCGCCCTGTGGTCGGTGAGCGGACCGGTGAGGGTGGCGGCAGCGAGTTCCAGCGTGTCTCGGACGCGCTGCACTCCCGGTTGGCCGACGGGACGTACTCGCTGAACAGCCTGTTTCCCACGCAGCGCGAGCTAGCCGCCGAGTTTGACGTCTCCAGAGACACGATCCAGCGGGTGATTAGGGAACTCACCAGCGAGGGCCTCGTCCGGTCCAAGCAGGGGAGTGGGACACGGGTCGTCAAGGCGCAGATGGCCCACATGAGTGCTGGAGGGCAGCGGGGGAGTGGCGTCGGCCGGGTCTCCCTCGGCCCGATCATCGGGGCGGCCTTCGAAGCCGCCGAGGTCACACTGGACGTCTACACCCTCACCTCTGAATCGCTGGACGCCCACATCCGCGTACAGGCGGAACGTATACGTATCCAGGAGATCGCCCCGGAACGCATAGCCGTCCGCATCCTGCTGCCCTCCGAAGACCTCGACCTCCCGTACCCCCGCGCCAAGGACGACCCGGACGACCCGCGTCCGCAGCAGCGACTGCGTGACATCACGCGGAGGCACACGGCCTCACTGCGCAACGCGCTGCGGGACCTGCACACCGAGGGGCTGGTGGCGGAGGTGAGCGTGGAGGTGCGGCACGTGCCGCTGACGCCCGCCTTCAAGCTCTACCTGCTCAATGGTTCCGAGGCCCTGCACGGCCCGTACCAGGTGATCGAGCGACGCATTCAGCTCGACGACGGTGAGGAGATCGACGCGCTTGACGTGCTGGGTCTCGGGTCGGCCCTCACGCACTACGTGCGGGACGACGAACCGGAGTCCCAGGGGTCCCTCTTCGTGGACAGCATGCAGGCCTGGTTCGAATCCTGCTGGACGCTCCTCGCGAATGCCTGAACGACGGAACGTGAACCAGGCGTTTCTCGAACGATGTGGCTCTGGGAGTAGCACTTATCTGGCACTTACCTCAATCGGAGGCCCATACGTCGCCGGCACCCCCTGGCGCCACTATGCTCGCATCACTTTCGCCATCCTCGCGTGACTATTCAGGAGCGGCCCGGCATGTCAGCTCTGCCCAGTTCCCCGTTGCTGGAGCACGCGGAGGAGGCAGGCGCGGACGAAGCCGATGACGCCGACGATCCGTATGCCCGGTTCGTCGATCATGCGCTGCGGCACGGGGATGTGAGCGGGGGCCACCACAACCAGAACTACGTGCTTCCGCTGACGGCATCCATGGCCGACCTGGTCGGCCGCGAAGCCGGGCAGCACGTCACCGTGCGGCTCAGGAAGGCAGACGCACTGCCGGTCGTCATCCGGACCTGGCAGGACGAGTCGGAGATCCTGCGCGCGATCAAAGGCGTGCTGCCGCATGTGCCGGAGTGCCTGGCCAAACGCGATGGCTCAGCGGTGCACAGCTATGTGGAGGGCGTGCCCTTTTCCAGCATCTGCCAGAACGGCAAGCCGGTCGACTCGCTGCTGATCAAGGCGCTGGCGACACTGCTCGCGCAGATGACCCAGGTCCGCCGGGAAGCATTGCCCCTTCTGCCGGAGAGCTGGCCCCGCACCGAGAGAGGCAGCAGATCTTTCTTGCGGATGCTCGCGCATCTTGCGGAGCGCCAAATCCGTCAGCCCAATTGGGCTGAATTTGGCGGCCTGTTCGCGGCCCTGGGTATTCCTGGAGACGCCCTGCTCAGGCTGGCGGAACGCGTGCCCAACATGACACGCCGCCCCTACAGCCTGCTCCACACGGACCTGCACCGCGACAACGTGATTTTCTCCTACACCGGTACTCCACCGTTGATCTGCGTGGACTGGGAACTCGCGACCTACGGCGACCCTCTGCACGACCTGGCCACCCATCTGGTGCGCATGAAGTACCCGGATGATCAGTGGGGCGAGGTGATCGGCGCCTGGGAAGAGGAGATGGAGCGCCAGAGACCCGCGGCCGTGAACGGGCTGTCCCGGGACCTGGAACACTACGTCGCTTTTGAGTACGCCCAGTCCGTCTACCCGGACGTCATGCGCGCCGCCAAGTCACTGGGGGCTTCGCCCGACCAGAAGAGCTTTGACGCAGCGACCCACTCGGTGCGCAAGGCATTGGAAGCCGCGGCTGTTCCGCTGCAGCTGCCGGGAGTGCCGGACACGGACGAGATCCAGCGGGTCCTCTTCCGTTGGTGGGCGTCCCGGTTCGGTGGACGGGCCGAGGGGCCCCGGCGGCTGACACCGATCGACTGGGAGCCGAGCCAGCGAGTGCCGGAGCACCCTGCTTTTCCCCGGTCCGCGGTGCTCGAAGCGCTGATCGCCGAGGGCGCTGCCCCGGCCTCACGGGTCTTCAAGGGCACCGCGCACCTCAACACCGTGGTCAGGGTGGACGGGGTCGAGTTCCCGGTCGTGGTGCGGCGAAAGCTGAGTTCCGCCGAACGTCGCGAGCGCAGCATTCTGAGTGAACACGCGGTGCTGAGGGCCATCGAGGAATCGGGCGAGCCGGTGCGGGCGCCCCGCGTGTTGGCCCTGGGAACCAGTCACTTGAAGGACCAGTTCGCGATTCATTCCTATGAGGGGGCCGGCGTCGGAGACCTGCGGCCGGATCACCCCGTGGACGGGTTGCTCCCCGCAGAGGCCGACCATCTGGTCGATCAGCTGAGTGCGCTGGCCCGCATCGGCACCCAACAGTTGGACCCCACACGCGGCAGGTCGGAGTTCTACGAGTGGCTTTGCGAAGAACTGGCGCGGTTGGTCATGGATTTGCCCGTGGAGTCGCAGAAGCTGGCCAGGGAGCTCGGGCTGCCGGACGGTTACCGATTGTGGGAGCTCTTGAGCCGTCACCGGCTGACACCGCGACGCCCGTCCTTGCTGCACGGGGATCTCAACCCCTGGAACCTTGTACGCCGGGACGATGAAAGCGGACCGCTCACCGTCATCGACTGGGAGATGGCGAGGATCGGTGACCCGTTGTACGACCTCGTCCGCCACATGCATCTCACCCCGACGCGCCCCGAGATCAGACAGCGCATGTTCGTCCGCTGGGCCAGCCGCCTGCCCGACGAGTGCACGGTGGGATGGCAGGAGGAGTGGACGGTGTACCGCTGGATCGAGGTGGTCAGGTCCGCTTATGTGGACCTGGACCGATTGGTCACCAGGGCCGATCTGGACGCCCCCAACGTGCAACGTGCCGTGGACTCGTACGCGATGACTCTGGCCGCGGCGAAGGCAATCTTGGGGCTCCGTCCCAGCCCGACGGCCAATCCCTATCTTGCCCGGGCGCTCCCGCACGGTCAGCATGGGGGGCTGAGGGCGACGCCGTAGAGGCATGCTCGGGGGAGGGCTCTCGTGCCAGGGGCAGCGAACGGGGCAACGGGCGGTGGCTTCAGCGAATGGTTCCGCAGATACCGGGCCCGGTACGAATCGGCGGCTACGCGCGTCCTGTTGCTCGGCATCTTCGTGACCGGCCTGACCGCACAGTTCGTGAAGCCGGTCGGAGACGCTCTGGAGGGCCAGGCGTTCCTGGGCGGCGCACTGCTCAGCCTGGTGGGATATGTGCTGTACAACGCGGTGCAGGAACTGGCCGTGTCAGCCCGGCCACCCGACCGCGGCCTGGTCAACTCGCGTGACCTGGGCAGCCTCGTGGGTGAGGCCTTCCATGCCAGGAAGGTGGAAATCTGCTTCCTCGGCTATACGGGCGAGACCCTCTACAACGAGCTCTATCACCGGCTCGAGAGCCTTCAGAATGACCCGGGGCCGACCAGACGAGTATCGATAAGGATGCTGATACCGGACTTCGGCAGGGAGATGGCGGTGCCATCGCGTGTCGGCCCGGACGGCAGACCCGTCGACTACCCCGAGTTCCGGGCGCGGCTCGAGGCCAAGTGCCGGGAGTACGACCAGATCCTGTCGCGGCTCGCGGACCGGCTGACTGCCGACGGAAGGGTGGCGGTGCAGTGCGAGTACCGGCTGTACAACGGGGACCCGCGGGACAAAGTCTGCATCTTCAACAAGGAATTGGTGCTGTGCGGCCTCTATGACGTGGTCGCCACCATGTCCCTGCAAGATCCCGACTGCGAGGTCTACGACCCCAAGGGGTACAACACGGACCTCGCCGTACGCTCCCGCAAGGAGGGGACCGCAGCCGCTGAGACGGCCGTCGCGACGCAGATCAGTCACTTCGAGGGGGTGTGGAGTCTGGCGGCCACACCTTCCTGGCGCCGCTAGCCCGTTCTTGGCACTCCTACGCCGTCCGCCTCCTGAACAGCACCCCCGAAGCCCCCGCCGAAACCGCCGCGATGCCCGTGCACCATGCCAGTGCCACCCATGGTGTGGAGCCCACCGGGTGGTTGAGGAGCAGGCCCCGTAGGGATTCGATTACGTGGGTTACCGGTTGGTTTTCGGCGAAGGATTGGAGCCACGGCGGCATCGTCGACGTGGGGACGAAGGCGCTGCTCGGGTACGGGAGGAAGCTGACGAAGAAGGTGAAGCCGCCTGCCGCCTCGGGAGACTTGGCCAGGAGGCCCACCGCGGCCGAGAGCCAGGACAGGGCCAGGATGAAGGCCAGGAGGATGGCCGCTGCCGCCAGCCAGCCGGACAGGGTCGCCGTCGGGCGGAAGCCGATCGTGAAGGCCAGGGTCAGGACCAGGGTGGTGGCGATGAGGTTGCGGGCCAGCGAGGCGGCGACGTGGCCCGCCAGGATATGCGTACCGCCTATGTCCAGTGAGCGGAAGCGGTCGATGATGCCGCCCTTCAGGTCCTCCGTCACCGCGATCGCCGTGTTCGACGAGCCGAAGCCCGCGCAGAGCAGGAGCACCCCGGGGACCACGTACGTGACGTACGACCGCGTGTCCGTCTTGATCGCTCCGCCGAAGAAGTAGACGAAGATCAGCAGCATCATCACCGGAAGCGCCATGGCGGTGACCAGGGCGTCCACGTTACGGCGGCTGATGCGGATCGCCCGGCCGGTCATGATCAGGGCTTCAGACATGGGCCGGTCCCGATGTGTGTGACGGCGACGACGGGCCCGTCAGGGTCAGGAACACGTCGTCCAGCGTTGCCGTGCGGAGCGTGAAGGTCGCGAAATCCGTGCGGGTCGGGTCAAGGTCGTCCAGCAGCGCTCGTACGTCCCCTGCCGTGCCGTCCGTCGGGAAGCCCAGCGTCAGGGTTTCGGGGGCGTGGTGTGTGGCCCGGTCGGTCAGGCGGAGGTACGCCTCCCGGGTGGTCAGTTTCGCCTCCAGGCGGTGGCCCGACACCAAGGTCTTGAGGGACGACGGTGAGCCTTTCGCCACGATCTCTCCCTCGTGCAACACCGCGACCTGGTCCGCCAGTTGGTCCGCCTCCTCCAAGTACTGGGTCGTCAGGAAGACCGTCGTGCCCTGCGCCGTGAGGTCGCGTACCACCTCCCACATCTCGTGGCGGCTGCGCGGATCAAGGCCCGTCGTCGGCTCGTCGAGGAAGATGACCTCCGGCTCGCCCACCAGACCCGCCGCCAGGTCCACCCGGCGGCGCATGCCCCCCGAGTACGTGCGGACCAGGCGGTCGGCTGCTTCCGTGAGGTCGAAGCGGGCCAGCAGTTCCGCCGCCCGTGCGCGGGCCGTGCGGCGGGACAGGCCCGCGAGCCGCGCCATCATGCGGAGGTTCTCCGCGCCGGTCTGCGTCTCGTCGACCGCCGCGAACTGGCCGGTGAGGCTGATCGCGCGGCGGACCTCGCGACGACCCGTACGGATGTCGTGGCCCGCCACCCGCGCCGTGCCCGCGTCGGGCGTGGTGAGCGTGGTGAGGATGCGGACGGCTGTCGTCTTGCCGGCGCCGTTCGGGCCCAGGAGGGCGAAGACGGTGCCTGGTTGCACGTGGAGGTCGATGCCTCGGAGTACGGGGATCGGGCGGCGGGCGCCGGTTCCGGCTCCGTACGTCTTGGTGAGGGAGTTCGCTTCGATGGCTGGGGCTGGGGCTGGGGCTGGGGCTGGGGTGGGGGCTGGTGTGGGTGGCATGCGGTTGACCTCTCCCGGCGCGCGTCACGCGTTATTGCGTATGGGCTACGCATTACCGTGTAAGGGTTACGCAGAACTACGATGTGCGTCAAGAGAGGGCGAGCGGACCGGGAACAGGGAGGTGGCGGCTCATGGCGGCGGACAGTGACGGCGCGCAGGACCAGGGCACGGGGCTTTCCGCGAGCCTCGAAACCGCCTGGGGGCTGCGCGAGCGGCCGTCGAAAGGGCCCAAGCCCGGCCTGAGCCTCGAACGCATCGTCGACGCGGGCATCGCCGTCGCCGCGGCGGAGGGGATCGGCGCGGTCTCCATGGGGCGCGTCGCCAAGGCGCTCGGCGTCTCGACGATGTCGCTGTACCGGTACGTCTCCGCCAGGGACGAGCTGTACGTCCTCATGCAGGACGCGGCGACCGGCGCCCCGCCCGAGATGCCCGCCGACATCACGGGGTGGCGGGCGCGGTTGGAGTGGTGGGCGCGGGCTCAGCGCGAGGTCTTCCGGCGCAACCTGTGGCTCCTGCGTGTCCCCGTCACCTCGCCTCCCGCCTCACCCCACGCCCTGGAATGGATGGAGCAGGGGCTCGCGGCGCTCGACGACAGCGGGATCGACGAGGGCTGGAAGCTCTCCGTGCTCATGCTGGTGGGCGGGTTCGTGCGCAACGAGGTCGCGCTCATGGCCGATCTGGACGCGGCCATGAGGGCGGGGGGCCAGGGCCCCGACGAGGCGATGCGGCGGTACGCGCGCACGGTCGACGCCCTGACCTCGACCACCCCCGAACGGTTCCCGGCGCTGCGGCGGATGCTCGCCGCGGGGGTCCTCGACGTCGCGGACGGCGAGGGCGGCGAGGACCCGGAGTTCGAGTTCGAGTTCGGGATCAGGCGGGTGCTGGATGGGGTGGCGGTGCTGGTGGGGGATCGCTGAGGGCTCTGCTCGGGGGCGGGGCTGTTGCGATTCCCTGGCGCTCCCGTGGCGCCTCTCCGGCGACCCCCTCAGGCGTACCGCGCCAACCCCGACCGCAGTTGCCCGAACGCCCTGTTCGCCGCCACCACCGCCTCCGGCCACACCGCCTTCGCGCTCTCGCCCGCGTCGATGCGGCGCCAGTTCTCCATGGCGAGGATGCGCTGTACGGCGATGATCTGGCCGGCGGCCAGCCGCGCGGCCAGCGCCTCGGCGTCCGAAGCCGCCTCGCCGAGCGCATCGCCATGTGACGCAGCCTCGCCCAGCGCCTCGCCCAGCGCCCTCTCCGACCGCTCCTGATACGCGTACAGCCGTGCCACCAGCGACGGCGTCCCGTACAGCAGACGGTGGAAGGCCAGTACGTGGACGTTGTCGCAGAGGCCGGTCACCGGGTCCTGGCGCTCCAGGCCGTCGAGGAAGTGGCGTTGCAGGGCGTCCAGGGGGGAGCGTTTCGCGGGGCGTCCGGTCACCACGCGCGCCGCCTCGTCCACGTGGTCCGCGAACCGGTGGAGTACGAGGTCCTCCTTGGCCGGGAAGTACCGGAACAGGGTCGGCTTCGAGATCTCGGCGGCCGCCGCCACCTCCGCGACCGGCACCTTCTCGAAGCCCTTCTCCAGGAAGAGCGCGATCGCCGCGTCGGAGACCGCCTGGTACATCCGCTGCCGCTTGCGTTCGCGCAGGCCGGGGGCGCCGCTGTCCCCCGTGCCCCCGCCCCCGCCCGTGGCCTCTTCTGTGTCCGTCATGGCGGGAGCCTATCCCATGGTTGATTCCTGGTAACGAATTTAACTCAGCAACAAACGTTACTCGGTTACATTATTCTGGTCCTCATGGCGCCCATCAACGAAATCCTCGACGAAATCCTCGACGAAGCCCTGGCCCGCGAACGCCGCTACCACGACACCTGTCGCACCGCCCTCACCGGCATGGTCGACGGCGCCGAGGAGCAAGTCGTCAACGGAGCCGACGTCTCCGCGTCCGGCGCCGACGCCGAAGTCCTCGGCTATCAGTTCCGCAGCCACGCCAAAGCCATGCGCGAACTCCCCGAAGCCCCCCTCTTCTTCGGCCGCCTCGACTTCGCCGCCGACGGGCCCGAAGCCGCCGAAGCCGGTGATCACCGCGGGCAGAGCTACCACGTCGGCCGCCTCCGCATCACCGAACATCCCTCGGCCCCGCCCCTCGTCGTCGACTGGCGCGCCCCCGTCTCCCGCGCCTTCTACCAGGCGGGAGCCCGCGACCCGCAGGGCGTCGCCGTCCGCCGCCGCTTCGGCTGGGCCCCCGGCAGCAAGGGCGACTCCGCCGACCTCACCGGCCTGGAGGACGAGCCACTGGCCGGCGGCTGCAAGCCCGACGGCTGCAAGCCCGACGGCAGCAAGCCCGACGGCGGCAAGCCCGAAGGCACCCCGCTCACCCCACCCCCACCGAGCAGCCGCATCCTCGCCGGAGAGATCGAGCGCCCCCGCGTCGGCCCCATGCGCGACATCGCCGCCACCATCCAGCCCGAGCAGGACGACCTCGTCCGCGGTGAACTCACCGCGTCCGTCTGCGTCCAGGGCGCCCCCGGCACCGGAAAGACCGCCGTCGGCCTGCACCGCGCCGCCTATCTCCTCTACACCCACCCTCAGCGCGTGCAGCGCGCAGGGCTGCTCATCCTCGGACCCAACCGCACCTTCCTGCGCTACATCGCCGAGGTGCTCCCCTCCCTCGGCGAGACCGGCGTGCGGCAGTCCACCGTCGCGGACGAGATCGCCAGGGCGACCGCACCCGTACGGGCCGAGGACGGTGAGGCCGCGGCGAGCGTCAAGCACGACGCCCGCATGGCGGAGGTCCTGCGCCGCGCGCTCTACTCCCGCGTCGCGCCGCCCACCCGCTCCCTCGCGGTGCCGGACGGCTCGTACACCTGGCGGGTCGCACTCGACGACCTGGAGCGGATCATCGCGGACGTGCGCGCCGAGGAGCCGCCTTACGCCGTCGGCCGCGAGCGCGTACGCACCCGTGCCGTCCGCCACATCCAGGACCAGGCCGAGCGCCGCGCGGGCGCCGTGAACAACGCCTGGCTGCAGAAGATCTCCCGCGCCCGCCCGGTCTCCGCCTTCGTCGACGAGGCCTGGCCCAGGGTCAAGCCGGAGGAGGTGCTCGCCGCCCTGTTCGCCGACCCGGAGGCGCTCGCCGCCGCGGCCGACGGCATCCTCACCCCGGACGAGCAGTGGGCGATCCGCTGGGCAAGGCCCCCGCGCTCGTACAAGTCGGCGAAGTGGTCCGCCGCCGATCTCGTCCTGCTCGACGAGATCGCCGGGCTGCTCGAACGGCCCGAGGGATACGGCCACATCGTCGTCGACGAGGCCCAGGACCTCTCCCCGATGGAGGCCCGCGTGATCGCCCGCCGCGCCGGCTTCGGCTCGCTCACCGTCCTCGGCGACCTCGCCCAGGGCACCACCCCGTGGGCGGCCCGCGGCTGGCCCGAGCTCCTCGCCCACCTCGGCAAACCCGACGCCACCGTCACCCCGCTGACCACGGGTTTCCGCGTCCCGAAGGCGGTCGTGGGGCTCGCCAACCGTGTCCTCGCCTCGCTCGACGTCGACGTACCGCCCGCTCATTCGCTGCGTACGGACGGTGAGTTGAGGGTCCGGGAGGTGCGGGCCGTCGACATCGCCGCCGCCACCGTCGACGCGGTGCGTGCCGCGCTGGCCCGCGAGGGCTCGATCGGTGTCATCGCCGCCGATGCCGACACCGCCCGGCTGCGCGCGGCCCTCGACGCGGCCGGCATCGGCAGCGCCGGCCCCGACGACCTCGGCGCGCGTGTGGCGGTGCTGCCCGCGTCCGTCGCGAAGGGTCTGGAGTACGACCACGTCGTGGCCGTCGAGCCCGCCGCCATCGCGGAGGCGGAACAGCGCGGGCCCAGTCGGCTCTATGTGGTCCTGACCAGGGCGGTGTCCCGGCTCGACGTGCTCCACAGCCGCCCGCTGCCGTGGGAGGAGTGACTCGGCGGACGCCAACGTAAGCATGCCGTTGCGGTTATATAGCCATGGGGTTATGTTCGGAGTATGCCCATACCGTTCGACGTCCTCGCCGAGCCGAGCCGCCGCAAGATCCTCGACCTGCTGCTCGAACGCCCCCACCTGGTCGGAGAGATCACCGAGCGGCTCGGTCTGAGCCAGCCCGGCACGTCCAAGCATCTGCGCGTCCTGCGCGACGCGGGTCTCGTGCGGGTGCGGCAGGACGCGCAGCGCCGCTGGTACGAGCTGCGGCCCGAGCCCCTCGCCGAGCTCGACGCCTGGCTCGCGCACTACCGGCACCTCTGGGCGGGCCGGCTCGACGCCCTCGAACGGCACCTCGACGTCATGGACGGTGACTCCTCATGAACCCGCACTCCGACACCCTCGGCCCCGACGAGGAAGGCGACCGCAGCGTCCTGCGGATGGAGCGCCGCCTCGCGCACCCGCCCGCCAAGGTCTGGGCCGCGATCACCCGGCCGGAACACCTCGCCCAGTGGTTCCCCTCCGAGGTGACCCTCGAACTGCGGCCCGGCGGCGCGATGGGCTTCCACTTCCCCGGCGACGAGGGCCCCGGCATGACCGGCGAGGTCACCGACGCGGACGAGCCCCGCCTCTTCGCCTTCAGCTGGGGCGACGACCACCTGCGCTGGGAGATCACCCCGGACGGCCCCGACGGCCGTGGCTCGCTCCTGACCCTCGTCCACACCTTCGGCGACCGCTTCGGCGCCCCGAGCTTCGCCGCGGGCTGGCAGCTGTGCATCTCGGCGCTCGGCCAGTTCCTCGACGGCGGGCAGGCCGAGGTGAGCCGGGACGTGGGCGAGCTGCACGAGGCGTATCTGGAGCAGTTCGACCTGGGCCACGGGCAGGTCACCGGCGAGGGCATCCGGTTCGAGCGGCAGCTGGTGCGGTCCGCCGACGAGGTGTGGGCCGAACTCTGCTCGGGCGAGGTGCCGTTGGAGGGCGACACCGCGCCCGACGGTTTCCTTGCGGACGGCGTGTCCGCGGGCCCGGTGACCGCGCTGCGGGCGCCGGAGTTCCTCACGTACGCCGTGCATCCCAAGGGTGAGGTCCGCTGGGAGTTCGGCGAGGGCACGGGCTACGGCACCCGGCTCGTCCTCACGCAGACCGGTCCGTTCGACGACCCGGCGGCCAAGGACGAGGCGCTCGCCGCCTGGCACGCCCGCATCGAGCGGCTGGCGGGGCGCCTCCTCGAAGGCCGACCGGTGACGGGCTAGTCGTCGAGGACCGCCTCCATGACCGCCTTCGCGATCGGCGCCCCGAGCTTGCCGCCCGCGATCTCCGAGCGCGGGATGTTCATGTCCTTCGGGTCGACGAAGACGGCGACCGCGACCGGGGACGAGCCGTCCTCGTTCTTGGCGTAGGAGACGAACCAGGCGTACGGCCGCTCGTCGTTGACGTTCGAGCCGTGCTGGGCGGTGCCGGTCTTGCCGCCGACCGTGACGCCGTCGATCTGGGCCTTGTTGGCCGTGCCCTCCTCGACGGTGTGCTCCATCATCTCCTGCACCTTGCCCGCGGTGTCCTCGGAGACGGCCTGGCTCAGCTCCTGCGGCTTGCCCTTCTCGATCGTCGAGAGGTCGGGGCCGCGCAGCTCCTCCACCAGGTACGGCTTCATCACCTTGCCGTCGTTGGCGAGGCCCGCCGCGACCATCGCCATCTGCAGCGGCGTACTGGTCAGGCTGCCCTGGCCCATGCCGGTCAGGGCGGTCTGCGGCTTGTCGAGGCCGTCCGGGTAGCTGCTCGCGGACGAGCGCACGGGGACGAACTGCTGCTTGTTGAAGCCGAACTTCTCCGCCGTCTCGCGCATGTCGTCGTCACCGACCTTGAGCGCGGTGTCCAGGAAGACGTTGTTGCACGACCACTGCATGCCGACCTTCAGCGAGGCCTTGTCGCAGGGGGCGCCGGGCACGTCGTTGCCGATCGTCGTGGAGCTGAGCGGCAGCTTGTAGGGGGCCTTGGCGTCGGTGCGGTCGTCGATGTCGTCGATCACGCCGTGCTCCAGGGCCGCCGCGGCGGTGAGGATCTTGAAGGTCGAGCCGGGCGGGTAGATCTCGCGCAGCGCCCGGTTGGAGAGCGGCTTGTCCTTGTTCTTGCTGAGCCGCGTGAACTCCTTGCCCTCCTTCTGCGAGATCCCCGCGAAGACGGAAGGGTCGTACGAGGGAGTGCTGGCCATCGCGAGCACCTTCCCGGAGCGCGGGTCGAGCGCGACGACCGCGCCCCGCGCGTCGAGGTCCACCAGACCCTGGTACGCGGCCTTCTGGGCCTTGGGGTCGATGGTCGTGATGACGTCGCCGCCCTTGCGCTTCTCGCCGGTCAGCATGTCCAGGGTGCGGCGGATGAAGAGGCGGTCGTCGTCGCCGCTGAGCACGTCGTTCTCGACGCCCTCCAGGAAGGTCGCGCCCTGGGCCTGCGAGAAGTAACCGGTGACCGGCGCGTACATGGGGCCCTCCTTGAAGACCCGCTGGTACTTGAAGTCGGTGCCGCTGACTTCCTTCGAGCCGGTGATCGGCTTGCCGCCGACGATGATGTCGCCGCGGGGGTGGGAGAAGGCCTCGATCTGCACGCGGCGGTTCTTGTCGTGCTTCGCGAGCGACTCGCCCTCGGCGAACTGCACCCAGGTCGCCCGCAGGAGCAGGGCGAGCGTCAGCACGCCGCAGAAGACGGCTATGTGGCGCAGCGGCTTGTTCATCCGGTCCCCCCAAGACCCGTGACACCAGGTGGTGATGACGTTTCATCATGCGCCCGGAGCCACGGATCTCCCGCGTGTTGTTGCCGAATGGTCACACTTGCATCGTGTCCCGCCGATCCGTCCGCAGAACCTCGATCACGCTCGCATAGCTGTCGGAGCCGTGCCCGGCGGCGCTCGCCCGCTCCATGGTGGCCTTCAGAAGTTCCGGCAGCGCGTTGTCGACACCGCGGTCGGCCGCCGCGTGGATGAGGTGTCCGATCGCCGCGATCTGTACGTCGACGGTGGCGTCGTCGCCCGGATAGCGCCCGGCGTCCACCTGGGCCGCGTAGGTGTCGAGGAAGCCCGCGACGGCGTGCCGCATCCAGCGGATGGCGACGGGCGTGAAGTCGGTGGCCGGGGTCGCGTCCGCGCCGACCACGGCCGTGCCGTGCAGCCAGCCGGTGAACGTGGACCACATCAGGCCGAGCAGAGCGGCGTCGTAGAGCGAGGCACGGCCCGGCTCCGGGCCCAGGTACAGCGGGTCGCCCAGCGCGGCGAGGGTGGCGCGGTGTGCCTCGAACACCTCGGCCGAGCCGCTGTAGAGGAACATCATCTCCGGGTTCCCGACCCCCGGCGGAGTGGTCATGATCGCCCCGTCGAGATGACCGAGCCCCAGCGACTCGGCCCACTTCGCGGCCTCACCGGCCTGCTCCGGGGAGCCGGAGGTGACGTTGACCAGGGCCTTTCCGGCGAGGGCCGCGGAGACCGGGTCCAGGACGGCGTGCAGGGCGTCGTCGTCGAGCACGCAGGCGAGGATCAACGGGCTTGCGGCGACGGCCTCTTCGGGAGTGGCGGCCAGGCGGGCGCCGCGTGCGACGAGGGGGTCGGCCTTGGCGGGGGAGCGGTTCCAGACGGTGGTGGGGTGGCCGTTGTCCAGGAGGGCGGCGGCGAGGGCGGCACCCATGTTGCCGAGGCCGATGACGGTGACGGGGGGCTTGGGTTCTGGGCTCGTCCGCTCTGTGCTCGTGCTGTTTGTGGCGGCGTTCTCTGCGTTCATGCGGACCACGCTCGCAGCGGGCGGCGGCGTCGGACAGTGACAGGGGTGACGGCGGCCACCAAATTCCTGCCACGCCCCGAGGCGGCTCCGGTGCGGCCTAGTCTCACCGTATGAGCGCTGGTTCCGTGGCCCTGGTCGTGACCGAGGAGATAGCGATCCCGTCCTGGGATCTGTACGAACTGAGCATCCCCTGCACGGTGTTCGGCAAGCCGCAGCCGGACCTGGCCGAGCAGTGGTACGACTTCCGGCTGTGTGGCACCGCGCACGAGGACGAGGGTGCTGCCTTCGGCATGACGGTGCGTACCCCCTACGGCCTGGACGACATCGTCGGGGCGGACACGGTCATCGTCACCTCGGTGCCGGACGCGTGCGTGGAGGACGGCCGCCCGCTGCCGGACGGCCTGACGGCGGCGCTGCGTCGCGCGTACGACGAGGGGGCCCGCATGGTCTCCCTCTGCACCGGCGCCTTCGCGCTCGCCGAGGCGGGGCTGCTCGACGGCCGCAGGGCCACCGCGCACTGGATGCACACCGCCCAACTCGCCGCGCGCTACCCGAAGGTGGAGGTCGACGACTCCGTCCTCTACGTGGACGACGGCGACGTCCTGACCAGCGCGGGCGTCACCGCGGGCCTCGACCTGTGCCTGCATCTGGTCCGCCGCGACCTGGGCGCGCACGTCGCCAACCAGCTGGCCCGCCGCATGGTCGTACCCGCGCACCGCCCCGGCGGCCAGGCCCAGTTCATCGACCTCTCCGTGCCCGCGACCGACGACGAGGGCCTCGGACCCGTCCTCGACTGGGCGCGCGCCCGCCTCGACCGCCCCCTGACGGTCGACGACCTGGCGCGCCGCGCGGCAATGAGCCCGCGCACCCTCTACCGCAGGCTCCAGGCGGCCACCGGCACGACCCCGCTCCAGTGGCTGCTCAACCAGCGCCTTGCCCGCGCCCAGAGCCTCCTCGAATCGACCGCCGCCCCGATCGACAAGATCGCCGAACTGAGCGGTCTGGGCACGGCGAACAACCTCCGCCACCACTTCCTCAAGCAGGTGGGGGTGTCACCGGGGGACTACCGCAGGGCCTTCGGGGCGGGCGCGGCCACCGGCTAGGGTCCACGCTCATGGGGAACACGGAGATCGTTCGTGGTGAAGGACGTCGCGACGGGCGTCGTGAAGGGTCTCGCGAAGGGCCGGAGCGCAGGCGCGAGACGCTGGAACGCCTCGACCGGGAGCGGGACATCTGGCTGTCGACGTCCCACTCGGAGCACGGGCCCCACCAAGTGCCCCTGTGGTTCTGGTGGGACGGCGCCGCGTTGTGGATGTGCACCGGCGAGACCTCCGTGACGGTCCGCAACGCGCGGCAGGAGCCCCGGGTGCGCCTCGCCCTGCCGGACACCGTCGATGTGGTGCTCGTCCAGGGCGAGGCGGAGTGCTTCCCGGCCCCCGGTGTCCCGCGGGAGACCGGGGACGGGTTCGCCGCCAAGTTCGGCTGGGACCCGCGCGAGGAGGAGGGCTCCTTCGTGTATCTGCGGGTGACGCCGATGACGGTGCGTGCCTGGTGCGGCGAGCACGAGCTGACCGGCAGGGTCCTGATGCGGGCCGGGGCGTGGGTGGTGTGACTACTTCGCGCGCGGCTGGTTGAAACGCAGCATGTTGCCCGCCGGGTCGCGGAAGGCGCAGTCGCGGACTCCGTACGGCTGGTCCATCGGCTCCTGGAGCACGTCGGCGCCCGCGGCGCGGATCCGCTCGAAGACGGCGTCGATGTCGGTGGTGCGGAAGATGACGCCGCGCAGCATGCCCTTGGCCATCAGCTCGGCCACGGCCTGGCGGTCGGCGTCCGACGCGTTCGGGTCGGCGAGCGGCGGTTCGAGGACGATCTCCACGTCCGGCTGCGCGGGCGAGGCGACGGTGACCCAGCGCATCCCCTCGAAGCCGACGTCGTTGCGCACCTCCAGACCGAGCACGTCGCGGTAGAAGGCGAGGGCCTTGTCGTGGTCGTCGACGGCGATGAAGCACTGTGCGAGGTTGATTTCCATGCGTACGACGCTACGTACCGGCGTCGGGTTTCGCTTCTCCGTTCCTGATCGGTGCGTTTTCGGCCGGGGCGTTTTTCGGCGGCCCGTTCTTCGGCGGCCCGTTCTTCACCGGTCTGGTGTGGGTCTTGGCGACGCAGGCGGGGATGGCGGCGCTGTGGGAGTGGTCGCGGGCGCGGTACGCGCTCGGGCTCTCGCCGACCAGTTCGGTGAACCGTGAGCTGAAGGAGCCGAGCGACGTACACCCGACGGCCATGCAGACCTCCGTCACCGACAGGTCCCCGCGCCGCAGCAGCGCCTTGGCCCGCTCGATCCTGCGGGTCATGAGATAGCTGTACGGGGTCTCGCCGTAGGCGGTGCGGAAGCTGCGCGAGAAGTGCCCCGGCGACATGAGGGCGGCCCGGGCCAGCGCCGGGACGTCCAGGGGCTCCGCGTAATCGCGGTCCATCCGGTCACGGGCCTGGCGGAGCCGGACGAGGTCGGAGAGAGACACAGACACACGACGAACGTTACCGACCGCCTGGAAAAGGCGGCCGGTAACGCGCGCGCTGCGGGGGTCGGTCAGGCCGCGGGGCAGAGCGCGGCGGGAGCCACGGTCGCCGCGTGCACAGGGTGCACGGGGTGCACGGGCCGCACGGAGGGTGCGTTGCCGGCGGCGGCCTTGGCCACCGTCACCGCAGCGGCCTGCGATCGGCCGCGGGCGAAGACGACGAGCCGCAGCACGGCGAACCGTGCGACACCGGCGAGCGCGGAGGCCGACAGGTAGACGACCTGTTCGAGCACCGCGCCGGGCGCCGTCACCAGCAGCTGAAGTGCCAGCATCGCCAGGCAGGTCACCGCGTACGCGGCCGCGGCGGACCCTGCCGACTGTGCGTGCTGACGCCCGGTGGCCCGCCCGCCCGCGCCGAAGGTGAAGCGGGCGTGCAGCTCGGTGGCCAGGAGCGTGGACACCACGGTGATCAGGGCGTTGGCCAGCGCCCAGGGGAGCCAGGAGGCGAGGGCCGCGACGGCGAAGCTGGAGGCGACCCCCACCCCGCCGCCACAGAGCACGAAGCGGGCGAAGGCGGTGAAAGCGCCGGGTGCCGCCGATTGCTGACGCTGTGCTGATTCCATGATCCGATCCCCTCCCTCGCTGCTTCGTGCGGCGTGTTCTCCGCTTCAGTGGTGCCATCGTGGCACACGACTGGTGCCACGTCGAGTCATTATTGGTGTCAGGCGTGGCGCCGATGGCGTCAGGGGGTGGCAAGGGCCCGTAAATGTGCAGGTCAGGGGCTGACTCGCGACGGCGCCAACACCCGCAAAATCTCTGGATGCTTCACGCGCCGGGCGGTGGTTTCTGGCGGGTGGTGGCGCCGAATGGCACCACGTGGCGCCATCCTGGGCGCCGCGCCCGGCGGGTAAGTCAGCCAGTGAGCCCGACAGTGAGCCCGGCGGCGCGATCAGTGGCGTGGCACACTTTTGCAAGCAGGCGCTTGCAATAGTTAGCAAGGGGCGTGCAGTATCGACGCATGGCATCACTCAACGTCGGCAATCTCGGTGAGTATCTGCGCGAGCAGCGGCGCAACGCGCAGCTCTCGCTCAGGCAGCTCGCCGAGGCCGCCGGGGTGTCCAATCCGTATCTGAGCCAGATCGAGCGCGGCCTGCGCAAGCCCAGTGCCGACGTGTTGCAACAGGTGGCCAAGGCGCTGCGGATCTCCGCCGAGACGCTGTATGTCCGGGCCGGAATCCTCGACGAGAAGGAGCGGGACGAGCTGGAGACGCGCGCCGTCATCCTCGCCGACCCCTCCATCAACGAGCGGCAGAAGCAGGTCCTGTTGCAGATCTACGAGTCGTTCAGAAAAGAGAACGGCTTCGAGGTCTCCGAGTACGCGGACGACATGGACGACATGGACGACATGGGTGACGCGGACGACATGGACGCCACCGCTGACGGCCCCCGCACGGCCGACGGCAGTGCTGCCGACGGCAGTGATGCCGGCACCAAGGACCACCCCACAAGCTGACCGACCTGAGCTCGCTGACCGAGCTGACGCGAATCCGGGAGGACCATCGCCATGGCCATCAAGGACGACCTGCGCACCACCCTCACCGACACCACCCCCGCCTACTTCGTCGTCGGCACCGCCGACCTCGCCTTCCAGCAGGCGAAGAAGGTGCCGGGCGCCATCGAGCAGCTGATCGCCGAGGCCCCGGCGCGTATCGACGCCGTGCGCAACACCGACACCAAGGCCGTCCAGGACAAGGCGGTCGCCCGCGCCAAGGAGGCGCAGGAGACCCTTCAGACGCGGTTCACCGAGCTGCTCGGCACGCTCGACACCGACCTGAAGAAGCTGGGCGAGAGCGCGCAGGGCTTCGCCCTCAGCTCGGTCGGCGTCGCCGCCGAGTACGCAGTGAAGGCGCGCGAGAAGTACGAAGAGGTCGCCGAGCACGGCGAGCAGGCCGTGCGGACCTGGCGCGGCGAGGCCGCCGAGGAGATCACCGAACTGGCCGTCGCCGTCGAGCCGGACGCCCAGGAGAAGCCGGCCGCCACCGACGCGTCGGTGACGTCGGACTCCGCCGAGCCGACGGCCGCCGCCCCGGCGAAGAAGCCGGCCGCCAAGAAGGCCCCGGCCGCTCGCAAGCCCGCGGCGAAGAAGACCACGCCGCCCGCGAAGTAGGACCGAGCACCGGGCCGGGCACTCTCGAAGTGCCCGGCCCGTTCTCCGGGTAGCGGGTACGGTGTCCGCGTACTCAAGAGCCGAGACTGGTGGTGGACGTTGTGCTGATGCAGGGGTTCGCAAACTTCATGTGGCTGCTGTCGTTGGCGCTGATCGTCTTCAGCGGCTTCGCGCTCGTCGACGCGGCCGTCCGGCGTGAGGACGCCTATCGCGCGGCGGACAAGAAGACCAAGCCGTTCTGGCTGATCATCCTCGCGCTCGCCTTCATCGTGAACCTGATCTTCAACATCCTGTCGTTCCTGCCGATCATCGGGCTCATCGCGACCATCGTCTACATGGTCGACGTACGCCCCGCGCTGCGGCAGATCACCGGTGGAGGCGGCGGCGGTGGACGCCGCGGCGGCTCCAGCAGCGACGGTCCCTACGGGCCGTACAACGGCGGCCGGTAGTCGGTAGCCCGGTAGCCCGGTAGCCGGTATCGACAGCCGGGCTTCAGGCCGGGGCCGTCAGCGGTCCCGGTCGAGCAGCAGTACGGCCACGTCGTCGGTCAGATCCCCGCCGTTGAGCTCACGCACCTCGTTCACCGCGGCCTCCAGGAGCTCGTCGCCCCGCAGGCCCGCCGCGATCTGGCGGCGCAGCATCTCCACCATGCCGTCCTGGCCCAGGCGCTGGTTGCCGTTGCCGACGCGCCCCTCTATCAGCCCGTCCGTGTAGAGCATCAGGCTCCACTTGCCGCCGAGTTCCACCTGGCGGCGCGGCCAGCGGGCGTTCGGCAGGAGTCCGAGCGCCGGACCGTTGGTGTCGTAGGGCAGCAGCTCGGCGAGGTGGCCGTCGCGCGCGATCAGCGGTGACGGGTGGCCCGCCAGGCAGAGCCCGGCCCGGCGGCCGTCCGGGGCGATGTCGACCGTGCAGAGCGTCGCGAAGATCTCGTCGTCGGCGCGCTCGTGCTCAAGGACCTTCTGCAGCGTGCCGAGCAGCTCGTCGCCGCACAGCCCCGCGAAGGTCAGCGTCCGCCAGGCGATGCGCAGCTCGACACCGAGCGCGGCCTCGTCCGGGCCGTGGCCGCAGACGTCGCCGATCATGACGTGCACGGAGCCGTCAGGGGTGCGCACCGTGTCGTAGAAGTCGCCGCCCAGAAGGGCGCGCGAACGCCCCGGACGGTAGCGCGCGGCGAACCGCAGCGGTGAGCCGTCCAGGAGCGGCGTCGGCAGCAGGCCGCGCTCCAGGCGGGCGTTCTCCTGGGCCCGCAGGCGGGACTCCGTCAGCTGGCGCTGGGCGGCGTCCGCGCGCTTGCGCTCCACGGCGTACCGGATGGCGCGGCTCAGGAGCCGCCCGTCCAGCTCGTCACGGAAGAGATAGTCCTGGGCGCCGACCCGCACGGCCTCCGCGCCGCCCTCGGTGTCGCCGCTCGCGGTGAGCGCGAGGACGGCGTGCCGGGGAGCGAGGCGCAGGACGTGCTTGAGCGTGGCGAGCTCGTCCGCTTCCTCCTCCGGGGTGCTCGCGGGGCCCGCGAGGGCCAGGTCGAGCAGGATGCAGTGCACGTCGTCGGTGAGCAGCCGCTCGGCCTCGGTGAGGTTGCGGGCGGTGCGGACCCTGATGGGCTTGCCCGCGGAGTCGAGCATCTGCGGGACGCTCAGGGAGCCCACCGGGTCGTCCTCGATGACCAGGAGGCTGAGGCCGGGGCCGCTCGCCTGCTGGTCCCTGTCCCGGGACGTCGGCAGATGCCCCACGGGGGCGGGTACGGCTTCGGGCGCCTGCACGGGTGCGGGCGTCGGCGTCGGCAGAGCGTGAGCCTGACCGCCTTCCGCGGCCGGGATCGCTCTCTGCCGCGGTATGGGTACGGGCATGGCTTCGGTTTCCTTCCCTCCCCCCGAGGGCATGGTGGATCGACGGTCGAACGCTCCACCGACGGGGACCATAGCGTTAGGCGAGCCCCGATTGGAATGGCGCGCGGCAAACAGCCACCGTCATATGCCGCATCAAGGACCGCAATTGGGCACGACAGCCTCCGACAGGGATGACGAACATCACGCCCGGAGGGTTGAGAGACGCGCCCAAGGTGCGGTGGGTCACATGACGTGGCACACAGAGGTCGCCGGGTCCGGCCGCCGGGGCGGCCGGACGGTCTCCGGACGCCTACTTGTCGGGGCGCACGACCCCGAGAATCTTCATCGAGCCCGCGCCCGCGACGGTGACATCGCGGCCTGGCCGCGGCGCGTGCACGATCGCGCCGTCACCCACGTACATCCCGACATGGCTGGCGTCCGCGTGATAAATGATCAGGTCGCCGGGGCGCATGTTCTTGATGTCGATGCGCGGGAGCTGCTTCCACTGCTCCTGTGACGTACGCGGAATTCCCTTGCCCGCGGCGGCCCAGGCCTTGGACGTGAGGCCGGAGCAGTCGTACGACGAGGGGCCCTCGGCGCCCCAGACGTACGGCTTGCCGATCTGCTCGGTGGCGAACGCGACGG
This sequence comes from Streptomyces sp. NPDC050439, assembly GCF_040655335.1. Classification (NCBI taxonomy): domain Bacteria; kingdom Bacillati; phylum Actinomycetota; class Actinomycetes; order Kitasatosporales; family Streptomycetaceae; genus Streptomyces; species Streptomyces sp. NPDC050439. The sequence goes on along the minus strand of NZ_JBFAJT010000014.1, from coordinate 59,487 downwards.
CCTTCTTGCCCGGCCCGGTCGCCTTGCCCTTGATGTCGTCGAGGACGCCCGAACTCACCCACGCCGACTGCTTCTTGAGCTGGGCCTCTTCCTCGAGCTTCTTGAGCCGCTCCAGCTCCTTCTTCTCGAGCTTGGACTCCATCTCCTCGGCGGCCGCGATCTTCTTCTTGATCTTCTTCTTCGACGCGGCCTTCGCCTTGCGGTTGGACTCCAGCTTCTTCCACTGGGCGGTGGCGTCCTTGGCGTAGATCCGCAGGTCTTCCTGCGTCCGCTCCATCTCCGTCAGCATGCCCTTGGTGGCCTTCTGGCCCTGCCGCATCCGCCCGGCGCCGTCCAGGAACTCCTGGGGGTCCTCGCTCAGCATCAGCCGGGTCTCGGAGGCGACCCCGCCGCTGCGGTACTGGGCGCGGGCGGCGGCGCCCGCTCGGGACTTGAGCTTGTCCAGCTTCTGCTGGCCCTTGGTGATGGAGCGGGCGAGCTTCACGATCTGCTTGGACTGCTTCTCGCTCTTCTCCTCCGCCGCGTTGTACGCGTCCGTGGCGACGCCCGCGTCGTGGTAGAGCTTCTCGATCTCCTTGCGCAGCTCTTCAAGGGACGTGGTGCTGCCGGGCGTTGGCTTCGCCGGACTCGCGTGGGCCGTGCCCGGGGCGCTCAGCACCACTGCCGCGCAGATCAGCGCCAGGCCAGCCACTGTCGAACTCCGCTTGCCGGTCACGTCCGCCTCCCCCAAAGCTGATTTACCGTCAGTAACTTACGAGTGCACCGGGGATGCTGCCATGCCGACGCGCAATGCGACAGAGCGCGGCGGCAACTCCGACCCCCACCGCCCCATGTGACGAATGGCACTCGTAGATCGTTCCCTCCGCGGCGCGCCGCACGCGGAGTTCACCCGCCGCCGACGCGCGAATTCACCCGGAGGCACCCCGCGCGTTCACCCGTGGCGCGGCGCCAACGCTTCCCACCGCACCGTCACTTCGCCCTGCCGCCAACGCGCCGGACGGTCCGCCACCGGCCAGTCCGCGGTCAGATCCCGCACCGTCCTGATCCACCGCTGCCGGGCGCCGTACGAGGCGTAGGGCGCGGCGGCGGCCCAGGCGCGGTCGAAGTCGCGCAGGAACGCGTGCACCGGCTCACCCGGCACGTTCCGGTGGATCAGCGCCTTGGGCAGGCGCTCGGCGAGGTCGGAGGGCCGGTCGAGCGATCCGAGGCGCGTCGCGAGGGTGACCGTGCGCGGTCCCTCGGGCCCGAGCGCGACCCAGACGTGCCGCCGCCCGATCTCGTCGCAGGTCCCCTCGACGAGCAGCCCGCCGGGCGCGAGCCGCCCGCACAGCCGTTCCCACACGGCGGCGACCTGCTCCTCGTCGTACTGCCGGAGCACGTTCGCGGCCCGGATCAGCGCGGGCCTGCCGGGCAACGGGATTTCGAAGCCGCCGTGCCGGAAGGACAGCCCCTCCCGCTCGTACGGCTGCGCGGCCGCGACCCGGGCCGGATCGATCTCGACGCCGACCACGCGCGCGTGCGGGGCGGCGGTCCTGAGCCGGACGAGCAGCTCCACGGCCGTCCAGGGGGCGGCCCCGTAGCCGAGGTCGACCGCGACGGGGTCGGCGGAGCGCCGCAGCCCGGCGCCGTGCGTGGCGGCGATCCAGCGGTCCATGCGGCGCAGCCGGTTGGGGTTGGTGGTCCCGCGCGTCACCGTTCCCACGGGGCGGGAAGGAGTGCGGGAGGCCATGGTGGAAAGGGTATGCGCCCTGGTGCCGGGGGTACGCGGCACGTGCCGTGAGGGCATGGGCCGAGTCTCGGACTGCAATGGGTTGAGCTGTGTCCGGTAATGATTTGGCAAAGAGGAAATGGAGTCGCCCCTTCCGATGTTCTCCCTCCGGAGGACCGTGCACGCCCTCCCTTGAGACATGCCCGCGCGCGCACAAGGAGGACCGCCACGTGAGCCAGTACGTGACCAGGCTCGGCCGTCGCTCGCCGGCAGCGCCCAGCAGGCTCCGGCTCCCGGTCGGCAACCGTCGTCCCCGCCGGGTGGCCATGCTCAGCGTGCACACGTCCCCGCTGCACCAGCCGGGCACGGGCGACGCGGGCGGCATGAACGTCTACATCGTGGAGCTGGCCAAGCGCCTCGCGGCCATCAACATCGAGGTGGAGATCTTCACGCGCTCGACGACGGGCGCACTGCCGCCCGCCGTGGAACTCGCTCCGGGCGTCCTCGTGCGCCACGTCGACGCGGGACCCTACGAAGGCCTGGCGAAGGAAGAGCTGCCCGCCCAGCTCTGCGCCTTCACGCACGGCGTGATGCAGGCATGGGCGGGCCACCGCCCCGGTTACTACGACCTGGTCCACTCCCACTACTGGCTCAGCGGGCACGTCGGCTGGCTCGCCGCCGAGCGCTGGGGCGTGCCGCTCGTGCACGCCATGCACACCATGGCGAAGGTCAAGAACGCGGCGCTCGCGGAGGGCGACACCCCGGAGCCCGCGGCCCGCGTGATCGGCGAGACGCAGATCGTGCGCGCCGCCGACCGCCTCATCGCCAACACCTCCGAAGAGGCCGACGAGCTCGTACGCCACTACGAGGCCGAGGTGGGCAAGGTCGCCGTCGTGCACCCCGGCGTGAACCTCGACCGCTTCCGCCCGGCCGACGGCCGCGCGGCGGCCCGGTACCGCCTCGGCCTCCCGCAGGACGCCCTCGTCCCGCTCTTCGCGGGCCGCATCCAGCCCCTCAAGGCGCCGGACGTCCTGCTCCGCGCGGTCGCGGTCCTCCTCGACCAGCGCCCCGACCTGCGCAGGAACATCGTCGTCCCCGTGGTGGGCGGCCCGAGCGGCAGCGGACTCGCGAAGCCGGAGGGCCTGCAGAAGCTGGCCGCCAGGCTGGGCATCGCGGACGTGGTCCGCTTCCAGCCGCCGGTGGGCCAGGAGCAGCTCGCGGACTGGTTCAGGGCGGCCTCGGTCCTGGTGATGCCCTCGTACAGCGAGTCGTTCGGCCTGGTCGCCATAGAGGCCCAGGCGGCGGGCACCCCGGTCCTCGCCGCGTCGGTGGGCGGTCTGCCGGTCGCCGTACGCGACGGAGTGACGGGCTTCCTGGTCGACGGCCACGAACCGGCCCACTACGCGCGCGTGCTCCGCGAATTCGCCGAGACCCCGCACCTCGTGGACCGCATGGGCGACGCGGCCGCACGGCACGCGCAATCCTTCGGCTGGGACACGGCCGCGTCCGCCACGGCGGACGTCTACACGGCGGCGGTGCACGAACACCGGCGTCGCGTACGCTCGCATCATGGCTGATCAGACGGACGCAGCGGCGATCGGGATCATCGAACAGACGCTGAACGAAGCGGGACTGGACTGGGAGAGCCCGCAGAGCGGCTCCTTCGTCGTGACGCTCCCCGGCACCCGCAAGCTGTCGACGACGCTCTCGCTCCGGGTCGGCAAGCACGCGCTGTCGCTGACGGCGTTCGTGATCCGGCACCCCGACGAGAACCACGACGCGGTCCACCGCTGGCTCCTGGAGCGGAACCTGCGCCTGTACGGCGTGAGTTACGCGATCGACTCCCTCGGCGACATCTACCTCACCGGCAAGCTCCCGCTCTCGGCGGTCACCCCCGACGAACTGGACCGCCTGCTCGGCTCGGTCCTGGAGAACGCGGACGGCTCCTTCAACACCCTCCTCGAGCTGGGCTTCGCCTCGGCGATCCGCAAGGAGTACGCGTGGCGGGTCTCGCGGGGCGAGTCCACGCGCAACCTGGACGCGTTCACTCACCTGACCCAGCCGTAGGACACCTTCCCTCTGACGTGGGCCCGTGGCATGCTCCCGCCCATCGCAGACATGAACGACGTTCACATCCATGGAAGGTGGCGGCAGCATGGGTAGGGAGCTCCTGAGCAGACGCGGTGCACTCGGAGGGGCGATAGCCGTGGCGACGGCCGCCGTGACCGGCGGGACCGCGCACGCAGGGTCGGGCGAAACCCCCGCCCTCTGGCGGGAGTTCAGGGCGGCCCCGTACACGCACCCCCAGATCCCCTACATAGCCCGGGCGGGCGCCCGCTCCGGCACCCGCCGCCTGCCCCGGCCCAAAGTGGTCGCGAACGCGCGGGACTACGGGGCGGTCCCGGACGGCACGCAGGACGCGGCCCCGGCGATCAACCGCGCGCTGGCCGAAGCGGGGGAGCGGGGCGGCGGCACGGTGCTCCTCCCGCCCGGCACGTACCGCATCGACGGCATCATCCGCCTGGCCCACGACAACGTGGTCCTGCGAGGCGCGGGCAGCGACCGCACCACCCTCCACGCGACGAAGAACCTCACGGAACTCATCGGCCCGTACGGCTCCCGCTACGGCGGCGACAAGTCGAGCTGGTCCTGGGCCGGCGGGCTCATCTGGTTGTGCCCGCAGGCTCGTTGGGAGTCGCTGACGACCGCCATCAGGGCGAAGGCGTGGCCTTTCGAGGGCTGGACGGGCAACAAGCGGGACGAGTGGGAGACCCTCACGACGGTCGCTCCCGCGCGCCGAGGCGACCGCACCCTGCGGGTCAAGGACACATCGCGCCTCCACAAGGGCGACTTGGTGCTGCTGCGTCTGGCGGACGACGCAGGCCACACCCTCCTGGAACACATGGCGGGCGGCGGCCCGGGCGCCGAGGCGTACACCTGGGACGACAAGACGAAACTGACGTCGTACGTCCCCTACGAGTGGCCGGTCCGCATCACTTCAGTAAAGAAGAGCACGGTCACCCTCGAACGCCCGCTCCCCCTGGACGTACGCGAGGAGTGGGACCCCCGCCTGACGACGCACGTCAAGGCGCTGACCGGCGCGGGGATCGAGGGCCTGACGCTCGAAGCCGTGGAGACCCCGCAGTCGCCCCACCTCCTGGACAAGGGCTACAACGGGGTGACGTTCCAGTGCGCGTACGACTGCTGGGCGGACGACATCGTGGTCCGTCACGTGGACAACGGCTTCGGTCTGGTGAGCGCGTCGGCCTGCACGCTGCGCCGCACGCGGGTGGAGGGCAGGGGAGCGCACCACCCGTACTTCTGCCGCGAGGGCTCGCACGACAACCTGACCGAGGACTTCCGTATAGCCCGGCGCACGGTCCCGGCCCCCTCGGGCACCCAGCTCCACGGCATCAACGTCGAGGGCCTGTCCTCCTACAACGTCTGGTCCCGGGGCGAGATGGAGATGGGCACGTTCGACAGCCACCGTGGCATGCCCTTCGCGAACGTCCGCACGGACATCACGGTCGACAACAACGGCCGCCACGGCGGGGACGCGAGCGCGGGCCCCCTCTTCGGGGCCCGCTTCACCCACTGGAACATCCGCGTCACCAACGGCCGCGCGGGCCTGATGAAGATCGACGGCCTGGCGCCCTACAGCGCCACGGTCGGCATCAACGAGGTCCGTGAGTTCGACCAGATCGACGTACCGGACTTCTCCGGAGAGCTGCACTCGCGACTGGAGCTCTACGGGACGACGGATGCGGTGCGGCCGGGGAATCTGTACGAGGCGCAGCGGGAGCTGCGCCCCTGATAAGCCCGCCTGACCCGCCTGACGATTCCGTGTCTGACAAGCCCACCGATTCGGCCCCCCACGGGCGTTATGTCGCCAACCGCGCCCAACTGAGTGCCCCCATCACGCGGTTCCGGCTACACAAGATGACCGGGACGTTCTTGCCTGATGGGGAGGGCCGGCCAAGTGGTGCTGACGGTCGATCTCGCGGTCCTGCTGGCTGTCGTCATCTTTCTGCTGTGGCGCAGACGTCCGCTGGCCCGGAGTCGGATCAACACGGGGATGACCATGGCCGTCGTGCTGGTCTTCGGCGTACTGATCGCCCCGACGGCCTTCGGGCACGGGATCTTGGACGCCGTCGGTGAGGTCGCGCAGGGCATCTCGGACGTGGGGAGCAGTCCGTGAGCCGTGGCTAGGGGGTGGGGGTTGCTGATGGTGCCGGGGCGATCGCGTCGCCGATCGCCCCGCCCGTGGCATCGCGCACGGCTCGCGCGATGCGGCCGATCACGTCGCCCTCGAAGTCCGCGGGGATGGCGCCGCGCAACGAGGCGGCGCCGAGTTCCTCGTTGACGACCCGGAAGGCGGCGGAGGCTGCCGCTCCGTGCAGCCGCACCGCGAGGTCGCCGGGCGGGCGCGCGAGCCGTTTCGCGATGATCGCGGTCATTTCGCGCTCCACCTGGTCACAGGCCATGAGCCAGGCCGTCCGGATCGGCGGTTCACGGTCCGCGAGCCGGATCATCTTGATCGCGAGGAGGGTGTCGGAGCGCTCCACGGCGTCGGCGGCGTCCTCGTGCCTGATGACCTCCGCGGCGAGATGGTCCTCGAGGGAGAGGTGGCGCGGCCAGCTCCGCAACGCGCTCATCTCCCATTCGACGCCTTGCGTCACGATGGGTTCGGCGCAGCTTTCCTTGCTGCGGAAGTGGCGCCAGATGGTGCGGGTGGACAGGCCCACCGCCGCGGCGATCCGATCGCCGCTGGTCGCGGCGACGCCGTGCTCCCAGAAGAGGCGGGACGCCTCCCGGGAGATCTCCAGGCGCAGCCGGTGGCGCCGGCGCTCGCTCATCCCTCTGGCGCCAGAGCTGGTGAGCGCTTCCATCCGGATCACCTCATCACGGCACATGGTCGTCTGCCGGTCGTCTGCCACCAGTTTATGTCATCAAGTGTCACGATGGCATTTAGTGGCTCACTAGACGGTGGCGACCGGGTCCCCCACGGCGCCTCCCGTGGCCCGGCGCACGGCGGACGCGATGCGTTCCGAGGCGTCGGCGAACTGTGCGGGGTCGGCGCCGTCGAGGAGAGCCGCGCCGATGTCCTCGTTGAGGACCCGGAGGGCGGCCGAGGCCGCGGCGGCATGCAGGCGTACCTCAAGGTCGGTGGCCGGGCGCCCGAGCCGCTTCGCGATGATCTCCGCCATCTCGCGCTCGACCTGGTCACAGGCCATCAACCAGGCGGTACGCAGGGCGGGTTCCGTGTCGGCGAGCCGGATCATCCGCATCGCGAGGCCGGTGTCGGCCAGTTCTACGGCATCGGCCTCGCGGCGGAACCGGCTCGCCTCCGTACGGAAGCGCTCTTCGAGCGAGACCTCCGGCGGCCAGCCGCGCAGCGTGCTCATCTCCCATTCGACGCCTTGCGTGACGATGGGTTCGGCGCAGCTTTCCTTGCTGCGGAAGTGGCGCCAGATGGTGCGGGTGGACAGGCCCACCGCCGCGGCGATCTGGTCGCCGCTCGTGGCGTCCACGCCCTGCTCCCAGAAGAGGCGGGACGCCTCCCGGGAGATCTCCAGGCGCAGCCGGTGGCGCCGCTGGTCGCTCATCCCGCTCTTGCCACGCTTGGCCGTCGCCATGCCGGTCACTTCCGCTCGTGTTCTTGCCGGTGCGTCAGTGTCATATTGACATTAAGTGACGTCCGGTGCCAGCACGGCAGGGCTGGTCTCCCTGGTCTACGTGTGGCCGGTGTGGCGACAAGCCTCGGCCAGTACGGCGCCGATGTCCCCGACAAGACCGGCGACAGGGTCGTGGGTCAGCTCGGTCATCCGGAGCCGCCCGCCGACGGTGACCACACCGAGCACATGCTCCCCGCGCAACTGCGTGATCTGCGCCGGGCCCCACAGAGCCGTGAGCGTGCCCGTGCTCCGCGGCCGTGGTTCGGCCACGCCGAGGTTGGTGATCTGGATGTCGGCCGCGGTGGCGGCGGCCATCATCGCCTCGGCCTCCTCCCCGTTCGCCGGGGCATGCTCCGTGAGCTGCGCGGCGGCGCCCTTGAGGGCGTGCGGGGCGCGCTGGCGCGTGAGGGACTCGCGAGCGTTCCGCGCCAGCTTCCAGAAGTCGCCGGCCTCGTGCGCCTCACTCGAGGTCTTGGCCCCGACGAAGCGGTTCACCACCTCGTCGGGCAGGTCGGCGGCGCGGCGCAGATCGACGGGAGTCAGCACCCGTACGAACTCACGTCCTCGCCGGTGGAACACCACCGCGGCGGCGGCGCAGAGCGCGGCGTGCACCGACGTGCCCTCCAGGCGGCAGCGCTGGACGAGCCGGCTGGTCAGCTCCTCGTCGAGGGCCAGGGACTGCAGGTGCGGCAACTGCCCGGAGTATGGGGCGAGTCCGCCGGTGTCGTTCATGCGCGGATCATCCGGGGCGGGACTCTCGGTCAGCGTGGCCCACGGCGTTGCCATTCGGGCGAGCAGGTCTTCCTGCGCCTCCGGGACACCGCCGGGCGGCCGCTCCTCGCCGTCCAGAACCGCCACCAGGTCGAGCAGCGCCCGCAACCCGCCCACCCCGTCGGCGATCTGGTGCGCGAAGGTGAGCACGATGTCGCACCGCGGGCCCCGCGGCAGCAGGGCGGCGCGCACCGGCGGGCCCGCGTCCTGGGGGATCGGCCGGGTCTGCTCGGCGGCCGCGAAGGCCTGCCAGGGCGTGCCCTCGGGCAGCGTCGTCACCGGGATCGCGCGGTCGGTCCGCCGGTACACGGCCTTGGCCGCGGTGCGGTCCACCGTCACCGCGAGCAGCGGGTGCCAACGGCACAGCTCCGCCAGCGCGGTCGCCAGCTCGGCCTCCGAAACGGGCCGGTCGAGCTCTGCGACCAGAGAGAACTGGAGGGGGTTGCGGCGCATGTAGAAGTCGATGGTCCGCTCGAACGCGCCCAGGGGTCGGACGATGTCGCCTCGGCTCGTGGTCACAGTGGCTTCCTTCCTCGTAGCGCTGCTGCTGTCGGTGCCGTGGTCACCGGGTGGGCGAGGCGGGCGAGGTGGGAGGGACGGGCGAGGCGGGCGAGGTGGCCGAGTCGTGCTTGGCGGGCAGCAGGCCGATCGCGGCCAGCCGCTTGTTCGAACGCCGGGCGGCCCAGGCGACCACCAGGAGGGCGAGGGCGAGCAGCGGGAAGCCCATGGCGATCTTGGCGGCACCCAGCGATCCGACCTGGTCGGTCGCGTAGAAGTACTGCTGGACGGCGAACCGGGCGCCGAAGACGGTGGCGAGCACGAGCGTGGCGACGTCGTAGTAGAGCCGCGAGCGCTTGTCCGCGCGCCAGATGCTGCCCTTGCCGGTGGCCGCGTTCCAGAGCACGCCGGCCAGCGGCCACCGCACCAGGACGGAGAGGACGAAGAGGACGGCGCCGGCCAGGCTCGCCCAGATGCCGATGAGGAAGTAGTCCTTGGCGGAGCCGGTGAACCAGACGACGCCGGCGGCGATCGCGACGCCGAACACGCCGCCGATCGCGGGCTGCACCGATTCCTTGCGGACGAGCCGCTCCACGCCGATCGCGACCGCGACGGCGACCGCGGCGATGATCGACGCCTTGAGCCCGCGGAAGTTGTGGGCGACGACGAATGCCAGTACGGGCAAGGCCGAGTAAACGACTCCCTTGGTGCCGCCCGCCTGATCGAGGATCGAAGGCCGCTGCGGGGGCGCCGTCTGCTGCTTCTGCTCCGCCTGCGTGTTGTCGGTCTCTGTCGCCAGGAAGCTCTTGGTCTTCATGGTGGTCAGTTCTCCCGAGTTCGTCGTGGGGGACGAGGTGCAATGTCTGTGCGTCACTTAACGCTAGATTGACACTTAGTGACACACACTGGCTACCCCTTCCGTGTGTGGCGTGGGTCACACGACGAGCTCGCACCTCCCCGCCTGCCCTGGAGTGCCGAGGTCACGCCCGCCCTTGCGACGGATGTCATTTAGTGACACTGTCATTAAGTGACACCAAGCGCCGACAGGAAGGACCGTCGTCATGGACCTGCGGGAGACACGAGAGGCACGGGAGATACGAGAGGCACGGGAGACACGAGAAGCACGGGCGATACGGGAGCCCATCTCCGTCGAGGAGTTCTTCGGACCGCCGCCTCGCGCGAAGGTCACGCTCTCGCCGGACGGCGAGAAGATGGCGTACCTGGCGCCGTGGAAGAACCGCATGAACGTCTGGATCGAGAGCGTCGATCAGCGGGCAGAAGGCAGCACCGACGCACCGGGCGACGCGCGCTGCGTGTCGACCGAGGACCGCGGCGTGGTGAGTTACCACTGGACGCGTGACCCGCGGTGGCTGCTCTACTGCCGGGACCAGGGCGGCGACGAGAACCTGCACCTCTACCGCGTCGACCTGGAGAACCCGGACGCCCCCGCGGTGAACCTCACGCCCTTTCCCGGCGTACGGACCATGGGCGTGGACCTGCCCGCGGGACGCCCCGGCAAGGTGATCACCCAGCTGAACCTGCGCGACCGGGCCCAGTTCGACCTGGTCGAGCTGGACATGGCCACCGGCGACCTCACGACCCTCGCCCGGAACCCAGGCGGCAAGGTCGAGGGATGGCTCTACGGCGAGCGCGAGCTGTTCGGCCTTGCGACGACGCCCGAGGGCAACCTGGAACTGTCCCGGTGGGACGGGGCGACGGACGCGCTGCACCCCGTGGCGGAGTTCGACGGCAGTGATGCGCCGCTGGGGATCTACCCCATGGAGGTCACACCGGACGGCACCGGCGTGTGGCTGGGCTCGCACCGCGGGAGCGACCGGCTGCGCCTGGCCCGGCTCGACCTGGCCACCGGCGAGGAGGAAGAGGTCGACTCCCACCCGCGGTACGACCTCGACACCCGCGCCCGGGTCTTCCCCGCTCTGCCCTCCCCTCTCATCCGCTGCCGGCGCACGGGCGAGCTCCTCGGGGTCCGCTATCTCGGCGAGCGGCAGGTGATCCACGCCCTCGACCCGCACTTCGCCGCCGTACTGGAGAACCTGGAGAAGCTGTCCGACGGCGATCTCGCCGGGGTCTCCTCCGACGAGAGCGGCCGACGGTGGGTGGTCAGCTTCACCCACGACCGTGATCCCGGGGTCACCTACTTCTACGACCACGCCACGGGCGAGAGCCGCCTGCTCCACAGGGCGAGGCCGGATCTCGACCCCGAGTCGCTGGCCCCGATGCGACCGGTCTCGATCACCTCACGCGACGGGCTGACCCTCCCCGCGCACCTGACGCTGCCGGTCGGCGTCGAGCCGTCCGGGCTGCCGCTGGTCCTCTTCGTCCACGGCGGCCCCTGGACCCGGGACAGCTGGGGGTACCACCCCGCCGCGCAGCTCTTCGCGAACCGCGGGTGCGCCGTGCTGCAAGTCGACTTCCGGGGTTCCACGGGGTACGGCAAGGCCTTCACCAGGGCCGGCATCGGGGAGTTCGCGGGCAAGATGCACGACGACCTCATCGACGGCGTGCGGTGGGCGGTCGACCAGGGACACGCCGACCCGGACCGCGTGGCGATCATGGGCGGCTCGTACGGCGGCTACGCGTCCCTGGTCGGCGTCACCTTCACCCCGGACGTCTTCGCCGCGGCCGTGGACGTCGTCGGCATCTCGGACCTCGCCAACTTCATGCGCAGCCAGCCCGACTTCGTGAAGCCGATGCTCGCCTACAACTGGTTCACGTACGTCGGCGACCCGGCCGTACCGGAGCAGGAGGCCGACATGCTGGCCCGCTCCCCGATCAGCCGCGTCGACCAGATCCGCTCGCCCCTGATGGTGGTGCACGGCGCGAACGACGCACGCGTGGTCCTCGCCGAGTCCGACCAGCTCGTCGAAGCATGCCGCGCACGCGGTGTCCCCGTCGAGTACATCGTCATGGAGGACGAGGGCCACGCGATCGAGAACCCGGAGAACGTGATCGCGCTCTACACGGCGGCGGACCGCTTCCTGGGCGAACACCTGGGCTTCAGGCCTCACGAGGCATAAGCACACCCCTTCGTACGGGCAAGACACCTACGGGAGAAACCATGACCCAGACACTGCCGCAAAGCCTCTACCTGCTCTGCTACTCCGTGGACAAGGGCAAGTTCCAGCTCGACAACATCCAGGGTCGTGGCCAGCTGCTGCGGGCCGGCGCCTTCACCGAGCTGGCCCGGGACGGGCTGCTCGGCACCGAGGGACGCAAGGTGATCCGCAGGCCAGGGAAGGCGCCGGAGGACTCCTTCGCCGCCGGGGTGTGGGGCGACCTGCCCGACGAAAAACCCAAGGGCTGGCTCAACTACGTGCACAACAAGGCCCACACGGCGGAGACACCGGTCCGCGACCAGCTCGCCGCGGCGGGAGAGGTCACCGTCGCCCGCGGCAAGCTGATGGGACTCATCCCGGCCGACCGCGTCACCGTCACGGACCCGGAGGCGGTCCGCACCCTCCAGAAGCGGGTACGCGACACCGTCCTCGGCGGCGCCGACCCGGCGTCGATCCCGCTGGACGAGCTGACCATGGCCGTGTTCGCGGTCGAACTGGAGCTGACCTGCGTATGGACCCGCGCAGAGCTCCGCGCCCACAACGCCCCCCTCAAGACTCTCGCCACCCGCTACGACGAGATCGTCCCGGGCCTGCGCAAGGCCCTACGAGACTCCTACCTGGCGAGCCGAGCGACCGGCGGCGGCTGGAGCGCCTGAGCACCTGAGCCCCGAGCCACCCCAGCCCAACGAAAAGCCCCCTACCCGACGGGAAACCGCAGGTAGGGGGCTTACGACTGTGCGCGTACGTCGGTGGGCTCTTACTTCTTCTTGCCCTGGTTCTTGACCGCCTCGATGGCCGCCTTCGCCGCGTCGGGGTCGAGGTACGTGCCGCCGGTCTTCAGCGGCTTGAACTCGGCGTCCAGTTCGTACGACAGCGGGATGCCCGTCGGGATGTTCAGGCCCGCGATGTCCTCGTCCGAGATGCCGTCCAGGTGCTTGACCAGGGCGCGCAGCGAGTTGCCGTGGGCCGCGACCAGGACCGTCTTGCCGGTCAGGAGGTCCGGGACGATGCCGTCGAACCAGTACGGGAGCATGCGGACGACGACGTCCTTGAGGCACTCCGTCTGCGGGCGCAGCTCGGGCGGGAGCGTCGCGTAGCGCGGGTCCTCGAACTGCGAGTACTCGGCGTCACGGTCCAGCGGCGGCGGCGGGGTGTCGTACGAGCGGCGCCAGAGCATGAACTGCTCCTCGCCGAACTCGGCGAGCGTCTGCGCCTTGTCCTTGCCCTGAAGGGCTCCGTAGTGGCGCTCGTTCAGGCGCCAGCTGCGGTGGACCGGGATCCAGTGGCGGTCGGCGGACTCCAGCGCAAGCTGGGCCGTGCGGATCGCGCGCTTCTGGAGCGACGTGTGGACCACGTCGGGGAGCAGGCCGGCGTCCTTGAGCAGCTCACCGCCGCGGACCGCCTCCTTCTCGCCCTTCTCGTTGAGGTTGACGTCCACCCAGCCGGTGAACAGGTTCTTCGCGTTCCACTCGCTCTCGCCGTGGCGGAGGAGGATCAGCTTGTACGGTGCGTCGGCCATGCCCCTGAGCGTAATCGAACCGCCGGGTGCCCCGCGCGTCCGCCCGGACCCCGGACAGCGGGCCGGTCGATGGCCGGTCGATTGACGGGTTTCGCTAATCCGCTGGCTCTCCGCGACAGCCAGTCGTAATGTTCAACCGGCGCTGGCGACACTTACATGAGGCGCTGACGAAGACGTTGACGAGAGACGCCGACGAGAGACGCTTGTCCGTCTGCCTGAACCGTGGGGGAACACCGATGCCACTCGCCGCCCTGAGACGCGCCGCCAAGGAGTCCGTCTCCGGTCTTCCCCGCGAGTTCTGGTGGCTGTGGACCAGCACCCTCGTCAACCGCCTCGGCGCCTTCGTCGCCACCTTCATGGCCCTCTACCTGACCCTCGACCGCGGCTACTCCGCCATGTACGCCGGTCTCGTCGCCGCCCTGCACGGACTCGGCGGCGTCGTCTCCTCGGTCGGCGCGGGCGTGATGACCGACCGGCTCGGGCGGCGGCCCACCCTTCTCATCGCCCAGGCCTCCACCGCCCTGTCCGTGGCGCTCCTCGGCTTCATGAAGGACCCCCTGGCCATCGCGGCCGTCGCCTTCCTCGTCGGCATGGCGAGCAACGCGTCCCGCCCCGCCGTCCAGGCGATGATGGCCGACATCGTCCGCCCCGAGGACCGGGTGCGGGCCTTCTCGCTCAACTACTGGGCCATCAACCTCGGGTTCGCGATCTCCTCCATGGGCGCCGGTTTCATCGCCGAGTTCAGCTACCTCGCCGGGTTCCTCATCGAAGCCGTGATGACCATGGTCTGCGCCGTCGTCGTCTTCGCGAAGCTCCCGGAGTCGCGGCCCGTGCGGACCGCCCTGGAGAAGGCGGCGGACCCGGACGTCGGCCTCAGGACCGTCCTGCGCGACGGGCGCTTCATGGGCGTCGTGGGGCTGTCCTTCCTCGTCGCCCTGATCTTCCAGCAGGGTTCCGTGGGGCTGCCCGTCGCCATGGGCGAGGCCGGGTTCACGCCCGCCGACTACGGCCTCGCCATCGCCGTCAACGGCGTCCTGATCGTCGCGCTCCAGATCCCCGTCACCCGGTTCATCGAACACCGCGACCCGCAGCGGCTGTTGATCATCTCCGCGCTGCTCGCCGGCTACGGCTTCGGGCTCACCGCCTTCGCCGGGTCCATCGGCGTCTTCGCCCTGACCGTGTGCGTCTGGACCCTCGCCGAGATCGTCAACGCGCCCACGCAGACCGGCCTGGTCGTACGCCTCTCGCCGACCCACGGCAGGGGCCGCTACCAGGGCATGTACGTCCTGTCGTGGGCTGTCGCCTCGCTCGTCGCCCCGCTGATGTCCGGCTTCGTCATCGACCGCTTCGGCGCCGAGTGGCTCTGGGGCATCTGCGCGGTCATCGGGACGTTCGCCGCCGTCGGCTACTGGTCGCTGATGAGGGGGCTGCCCGCCGAGGAGGAGGCGGTGGAAGTGATCCCCGCCCCCACGGCTCCCGCCCCCACGGCTCCCGCCCCCACGGCCCCCACCTCCGGCGAGGCCGCCGACCTTCCCGCCCGCGCGTAGAGAGCAGTGGCACTGCTCTCCCCTCGACACCCGCTCAACACCCGCGCACATGTGCGCCGTTGCTGCGCCCCTCCCAGTGGGCATGAAATGGGCATCAGGCAGTACGCCTTCGAGGAGGAGACCCATGGCCGAGTCCCCCATGACCGAAACCGTCCCCGAGCAGTCGGCGAAGACGCCGGGCCTGCCCGAGCTGGTGCTCCTTGGCTCCTGCGGCTGCGGCTCGGGCTGCGGCTGCGGCTGTCAGTCGGGCGGACCGTGCCAGTGCGGCGGCTGCTGCGGCTGACCCGGAGCGGAGCCGGACCGCGCCGGAGCGGAGCCGAACGGCGCCGGACACGACTGTGCCCCGCACGACCTGACCGTGCGGGGCACACCCTTGCGTACGAGGTCACACACAGCGCCTCGCGTACGAACAGAAGGCTCAGGCGCCCTCCACCGGCGTCCCCGTCGGCTGGATCTCGTCCGCGTGCTCACCCGTGACCAGGTAGACGACCCGCTTCGCCACCGAGACCGCGTGGTCCGCGAAGCGCTCGTAGTAACGGCCGAGCAGCGTCACGTCCACGGCCGTCTCGATGCCGTGCTTCCAGCGGTCGTCCATCAGGTGCTGGAAGAGCGTGCGGTGCAGCAGGTCCATCTCGTCGTCGTCCTGCTCCAGCTGGAGCGCGAGGTCGACGTCCTTCGTGATGATGACCTCGGCCGCCTTGGCCATGAGGCGCTGCGCGAGCTGCCCCATCTCCAGGATCGTCGCGTGCAGGTCCTGCGGAACGGCCGACGCCGGGAAGCGCAGGCGGGTCAGCTTGCCGACGTGCTGGGCGAGGTCGCCCGAGCGCTCCAGGTCGGCGCTCATCCGCAGCGAGGTCACGACGATGCGCAGGTCGGTGGCGACCGGCTGCTGCCGGGCGAGGAGGGCTATCGCGCGCGCCTCCAGCTCGTGCTGCAGATCGTCCACCTTCTGGTCGGCGGCGATCACGCTCTCCGCCATCTTCAGGTCGGCGTCGAGCATGGCCGTCGTGGCGCGCCCGATCGCGGACCCGACAAGGCGGGCCATCTCGACCAGGCCTTCGCCGATCGAGTCAAGTTCCTCGTGGTACGCGTCCCGCATGTGGATGTCCCTCTCTAGTACGTCCCGGGGGGTGACCCCCACGCTCCCACGGTGCTGCCCCGACGCGTCCGTTTCCGACATCCCGAATGAACCGTCCCTGTCACCGAGGTGAACTGTGGGCGACGCATGGTGCGCGCCCCGGAGCCGCTCCGGCACGGCCCGGAGTAACCCGTTCGGCCGAAGTGAACCAACACCGTCCCCTCGGTGAACTCTGGGCGACGAGTGTTCGAGCGGGCACCCGGATGGCTGGGGCAGGTGCTCATCCGGCGCATAACCTGGGGGCATGGACGTGAACGCGGCGGTCGCCGCAGCGGCAGCGATCGCCGGGGTGTGCACCGGTGTCATCGCCATGCTGGCGTTCCGCTGGAGCGAGCGCGACCTGAAACGCCCCACCCGGACCTCCCTGCACACAGACCCCGTACTGCCGCCCGGCGTCGACACGGTGCTCTCGGTGCTCCGCTCGTCCGCCGTCGTCCTCGACGAGGCGGACAGCGTCGTCAAGGCGAGCTCGGCCGCGTACGCACTCGGCCTGGTCCGCGGCGGCAAGCTCGCCGTCGACCCCATGCTCCAGATGGCACGCGACACCCGCCGCGACGGCGAGATACGCCAGGTCGAGCTGGACCTGCCGCGCCGCGGCACCGGCCGCGGCGAGGCCCTCGCCGTCTCCGCACGCGTCGCCCCCCTCGGCTCCCGCCTGGTCCTGCTCCTCGTGGAGGACCTCACGGAGGCCCGCCGCATCGAGGCCGTACGACGCGACTTCGTCGCGAACGTGAGCCACGAGCTGAAGACCCCGGTGGGAGCCCTCTCCCTGCTCTCCGAAGCGGTCATGGACGCCTCCGACGACCCCGAGGCCGTCGAGCGCTTCGCGGGCCGCATGCAGATCGAGGCGACCCGCCTGACCAACCTGGTCCAGGAGCTCATCGACCTCTCCAGGGTCCAGAACGACGACCCCCTGGAGGACGCCGAGCCCGTCCGTGTCGACGAGCTGGTGGCGGAGGCGATCGACCGCAGCCGTCACCAGGCTTCCCACAAACAGATCACCATGGCCGCGGGCGGCACCGCCGACCTGCAGATATGGGGCAACCGCGGCCAGCTGGCGGCGGCTCTCGGCAACCTCGTCGAGAACGCCGTGAACTACTCGCCGGCGCGCACCCGCGTGGGCATCGCCGCCCGCCGGGTCAACGCCCCGGGCGGAGACTTCATCGAGGTGGCCGTCACTGACCAGGGGATCGGCATCTCCGACAAGGACAAGGAGCGCATCTTCGAGCGCTTCTACCGAGTGGACCCGGCCCGTTCCCGGGCCACCGGCGGCACCGGCCTCGGCCTCGCCATCGTCAAACACGTGGCCGCCTCGCACGGCGGGGAGGTCACCGTGTGGAGCTCCGAGGGACAGGGCTCCACCTTCACCCTGCGGCTGCCCGAAGCAGCCGCGACCCGCGACCGCGGACCCGGTCACGGCGGCGTCGGCAGCGAAGCCGGCACCGCACGGCCCGACGAGACCACTGCGTACGAACCCATTCCTGCCCCGGAGGTCCTTCCGTGACCCGAGTGCTCGTCGTCGAGGACGAGGAATCCTTCAGCGACGCCCTGTCCTACATGCTCCGCAAAGAGGGCTTCGAGGTCGCCATCGCGGCCACCGGCCCCGACGGACTCGACGAGTTCGAGCGCAACGGCGCCGACCTCGTCCTGCTCGACCTGATGCTGCCGGGCCTGCCCGGCACGGAGGTCTGCCGACAGCTGCGCGGCCGCTCCAACGTCCCGGTGATCATGGTCACCGCCAAGGACAGCGAGATCGACAAGGTGGTCGGCCTGGAAATAGGAGCCGACGACTACGTCACCAAGCCCTTCTCGTCCCGCGAACTCGTGGCCCGCATCCGCGCGGTCCTGCGCCGCCGCGGCGAGCCCGAGGAGGTCGCCCCGCAGGCCCTGGAGGCGGGCCCGGTCCGCATGGACGTGGACCGCCACGTCGTCACGGTCTCCGGCTCCAAGGTCGACCTGCCCCTCAAGGAGTTCGACCTCCTGGAGATGCTCCTGCGCAACGCGGGCCGCGTCCTGACCCGCATGCAGCTCATCGACCGCGTCTGGGGCGCGGACTACGTGGGAGACACCAAGACCCTCGACGTCCACGTCAAACGCCTCCGCGCCAAGATCGAACCGGACCCGGGAGCACCGCGCTACCTGGTGACGGTGCGCGGTCTGGGCTACAAGTTCGAGCCGTAAACAGCCCGGCAGCAGACAGCAGCAGACAGCGGCAGGCAGCAGGAAGGGCGGGAACCCGGTGTTGGGTTCCCGCCCTTTCCTGTGCCTACGGCGTCAGTGCTGCGTGCCCGCCTCGTGCGACGCGTCGCCGGACGGGTCCGTGGCCGCACCGGAAGCGCTGCCCGACGGCTTGTTCGAGGGGTTGGCGGTGCCGCCCTCGGTCGCCGGGTCGGAGGCGCCGTCGGTGGGCTCACCGCTCGCCACTCCGGAGGGCTTCCCGGACGGCTTCGAGCCCGGGGCCTCGGGAACCTCGGTCGGGCCCCACTTCTTGAAGTAGCTCTCGGCCGGCACCACGAAGGTCTTCATCTTCACGTCGCCGGTCTTGCTGAAGGCGAAGGTGACCGGCTGGGCGTCGCCGTCCTTGACGGCCTCGCGGCTGCTGGGCAGGACCGCGGTGGCGTTGTCCTTGCCGCCGATGATGACCGAGCCGCCCGCGGGGATGGTCAGCGGACCGCCGCGCTCGGAGATCTTGTCGTCCTTGGCCGGCGTGAGCTTGGCCTTCTTGCCGGTGCCGTCGACCGCGATCTCGGTCAGCTTCTGGTCGGTGCTGCCGTTGTTGAAGATCGTGGCCGCGATCACCGCGGGACCCGTCGACTTCAGGTCGGGCTGGGTGATCACCATGGCGTTCTGGATCTTGATGTCGCCGACGGAGGTGGCGGCGTTGTCCGGCTTGATCTCGTGCGTCTGGGCGTTGTTACCGGCGCCGCACGCGGCGAGCGACGCGAGCGAGAACGCGATGGCGGTGGCGGCGATTGCGCCACGTCGAAGGCTGCGGCTCACGGCGGCGGCAACTCCTTGAACGAGGGCGGTACGGGAGGGGCGGGCGGTTCTGAGGCCGCCCTAAGTGTGTGTCAGCGGGCTTAGGTTACCGAGCCGTTCCCGTGCCACCGCACCCGACCCGCCCCTACGGGTGGTGAGCTGCTCTCCCGCGGCTCGTGCGGCGACGCACACGCCCCTGCCGTCACGTCCGCGCCATTGGCATCTCGTCCACCATTCACTTAAGCGCCGTCAAGAGACATCGCGGCTGGACCTGCGGATTTCCGGTAAGGAATGCATGGCGGTCCCGGGGAAGTCCGGGGAAGTGCAGGGAAGTCCGGGGAAGTGCAGGGAATTGATCACCGGGGGCGCTTGATCAATTCCGGATTTACGTCGAACACCGGCTCGCACCTCTCTCCGGTGGCCGAACGGAGTAGCGGAAGTTCACCGTTCGGAACCCGGCAAACCGGGACGTTCAGCCTCGTGGAGCGCTCTCGGAGGGGGTGTGACGGGCGTGTTTCCGCTTCCCCGGAGAGCCGCTCCCACCTGCGAATACCTCGCTCCACAAGCCCTTCGCAGCACGTTCCTGTTGCTGTTGTCAAGCCCCGAGATATGCCCTGACCTGCGAAAACGCCATTCAGAAGAGGCGATTCTCGTGTTAGGATGGATAGCCATGGAAGGGGTACCTGTCACATGACGTTCAAGGTTGGCGACACCGTGGTCTATCCCCATCACGGGGCCGCGCTGATCGAGGCCATTGAGACTCGCCAGATCAAAGGCGTGGACAAGACCTACTTGGTGCTGAAGGTCGCTCAGGGCGATCTGACGGTACGTGTGCCTGCGGACAATGCGGAGTTCGTCGGCGTGCGTGATGTGGTCGGTCAAGACGGGCTCGACCGGGTCTTCGAAGTACTGCGCGCGCCGTACGCCGAAGAGCCGACGAACTGGTCCCGTCGCTACAAGGCAAATCTCGAGAAGCTCGCATCGGGCGATGTCATCAAGGTCGCGGAAGTCGTGCGTGACCTGTGGCGTCGTGAGCGTGAGCGCGGACTGTCCGCGGGTGAGAAGCGCATGCTCGCCAAGGCTCGCCAGATCCTGGTGAGCGAGCTCGCCCTCGCGGAGAACACGAACGAGGACAAGGCCGAGGCCCTGCTTGACGAGGTCCTCGCGTCCTGATCGCGTCCTGACATACGCATACGTCTTGGCGCCATGAAATGCCGCGGTGCCCGCTGACCCTCAATGGTGTCGCCGGGCGCTGCGGCATGTTCGTACCCAGACCTGCCCTGCTTGGACCTGCCCAGCCTGCTCAGGCGTAATCCTTGAATTCCTGACGTTCCCGACCTGCGTCGTACTCGGTGCTGCTTGGTGTGTGCGTGCCGGGCCGCCGGCTCGACCAGATGTCACGGAAGGGTCCGGTCAAGGCTTGCGCCCGGCACTCTGCCAAGGCCATACCCAGCCCTGCCGAGCACACAAACCTGAACGGAAGCGATGTCTGAGGAATCCCGCACCGCGGTCGTGATCCCCGCCGCCGGACGCGGCGTACGGCTCGGCCCGGGCGCCCCCAAGGCGCTCCGCGCGCTGAACGGCACGCCCATGCTCATCCACGCCGTACGGGCCATGGCCGCCTCCCGCGCCGTCTCCCTCGTCGTCGTCGTGGCCCCGCCGGAGGGCGCCGCCGAGGTCAAGACCCTCCTGGCCGACCATGCGCTGCCCGAGCGCACCGACTTCGTCGTGGTCCCCGGTGGCGAGACCCGCCAGGAGTCGGTGAAGCTCGGCCTCGACGCCCTGCCGGAAGGCATCGGCGTCGTCCTCGTGCACGACGCGGCCCGCCCGCTGGTGCCCGTCGACACCGTCGACGGCGTCATCGAGGCCGTACGCGACGGCGCCCCCGCCGTCGTCCCCGCGCTGCCCCTGACCGACACCGTCAAGCAGGTCGAACCGGGCGAGCCCGGAGCGCCCGAGCCCGTCGTCGCCACGCCCGAGCGGGCCCGGCTGCGCGCCGTGCAGACCCCGCAGGGCTTCGACCACGACACCCTCGTCCGCGCCCACGCCACGGTCACCGACAACGTCACCGACGACGCCAGCATGGTCGAGCAGCTGGGCCTCCAGGTCGTCGTCGTGCCCGGCCACGAAGAGGCCTTCAAGGTCACACGGCCCCTGGACCTCGTCCTCGCCGAGGCCGTACTCGCCCGCAGGAGGGCCAACGATGGCTTCTGAGCAGCAGCCGCGCATGACGCTCCCGCAGGTCGGCATCGGCACCGACGTGCACGCCTTCGAGGAAGGGCGCGAGCTGTGGTGCGCCGGGCTCCTCTGGGAGGACGAGAGCGCGGGCCTCGCCGGGCACTCGGACGGTGACGTCGCCGCGCACGCCGCCTGCGACGCCCTGTTCTCCGCCGCCGGCATCGGCGACCTCGGCGCGCACTTCGGCACCGGCAGGCCCGAATGGTCCGGCGCCTCCGGAGTGACGCTGCTCGCCGAGGCTGCCAGGATCGTGCGCGCCGAAGGCTTCGAGATCGGCAACGTCGCCGTGCAGGTCATCGGCGTACGCCCCAAGGTCGGCAAGCGGCGTGACGAGGCGCAGAAGACGCTGTCCGCCGCCGTCGGCGCCCCGGTCGCAGTGTCCGGCACCACCACCGACGGGCTCGGCCTCACCGGCCGCGCCGAGGGCCTCGCCGCCATCGCGACGGCACTGGTCGTGCGGACGGCCTGACCGGCGGACGGGCGACGGGGGAGTATCGGTAAGGCATCGGGTAAGGCACACACCGACAGCGGAACAGCGACAGTCACCGACGTACGAGAGAGGCGTCCCTATGTCCGCCGAACTGTCCGACAAGCTCAAGGCACTGCTCGACACCCCCGTCTTCGTCTCCGTCGCCACGATCCAGCCCGACGGCAGCCCCCAGGTCTCACCGGTCTGGGTGAAGCGCGACGGCGACGACCTGCTCTTCTCCACCACGGTCAACCGCCGCAAGGAGAAGAACCTGCGCCGCGACCCACGCGTGACGGTGCTCCTCCAGCCCTTCGACGCCCCGTACACCTACGCCGAGATCCGCGGCGAGGCGACGATGACCACCGAGGGCGGGCAGGAGCTCATCGACGAGCTGGCGCTGAAGTACACCGGCCTGAAGTACGCCGAGTTCAATCAGGCCTCGGCGAAGGACGACACCCGCGTCGTCGTCCGCGTCACCCCGCGCAAGGTCGTCGGCAGGATCTGACGCCCCCTCGCGCACCCGCGCATGTCACAGTTCCGTGCCCTGT
This sequence comes from Streptomyces sp. NPDC050439, assembly GCF_040655335.1. Lineage (NCBI taxonomy): Bacteria > Bacillati > Actinomycetota > Actinomycetes > Kitasatosporales > Streptomycetaceae > Streptomyces > Streptomyces sp. NPDC050439. The sequence goes on along the minus strand of NZ_JBFAJT010000014.1, from coordinate 37,320 downwards.
TGACCCGGGAGGTCGCAGGGCACTGTCCTTGGACCACTACCCTGGAGTGGTGACGATTCGCCTGTACGACACCAGCGCCCGGCAGATCCGAGACTTCAGCCCGCTCAACGACGGTTGTGTCTCGATCTACCTGTGCGGCGCGACGGTGCAGGCGGCCCCGCACATCGGCCACATCCGGTCGGGGCTCAACTTCGACATCATGCGCCGCTGGTTCGCCCACCGCGGGTACGACGTCACCTTCATCCGGAACGTCACGGACATCGACGACAAGATCATCCGGAAGTCGGCCGAGCAGGGCCGCCCGTGGTGGTCGATCGGGTACGAGAACGAGCGCGCCTTCAACAACGGCTACGACGTCCTCGGCTGCCTCCCGCCCACGTACGAGCCGCGTGCCACCGGCCACATCACCGAGATGGTCGAGATGATGCGCGGCCTCATCGAGCGAGGCCACGCGTACGAGTCGGACGGCAACGTCTACTTCGACGTGAAGTCCTTCCCGGGCTACCTGGAGCTCTCCAACCAGGAGCTGGACAACCTGCTCCAGCCGTCGGGCGAGGGCGAGACCGGCAAGCGCGACCCGCGGGACTTCGCCATGTGGAAGCGGGCCAAGGAGGGGGAGCCCAGCTGGGAGACTCCCTGGGGCCGCGGCCGTCCCGGCTGGCACCTGGAGTGCTCGGCGATGGCCCACAAGTACCTCGGCCGTGAGTTCGACATCCACGGCGGCGGGATCGACCTGATCTTCCCGCACCACGAGAACGAGATCGCGCAGGCCAAGGCCTTCGGCGACGCGTTCGCGCGGTACTGGGTGCACAACGGCTGGGTCACCATGAGCGGCGAGAAGATGTCGAAGTCGCTCGGCAACTCGGTCCTCGTGTCCGAGATGGTCAAGAAGTGGCGCCCGATCGTCCTGCGCTACTACCTGGGCACCCCGCATTACCGCTCCATGATCGAGTACAGCGAGGAGGCCCTGCGCGAGGCCGAGTCCGCGTTCGCGCGGATCGAGGGCTTCGTGCAGCGCGTGGTGGAGAAGGCAGGGGGCGTCGTGGAGCCCGCCTCCGACGTGCCGCCCGCCTTCGCCGACGCGATGGACGACGACCTCGGCGTCCCGCAGGCCCTCGCGATCGTGCACACGACGGTCCGGCAGGGCAACTCCGCCCTGGCCGCCGACGACAAGGAAGCCGCGGTGGAACGGCTCGCCGAGGTGCGCGCCATGCTGGGCGTGCTCGGCCTCGACCCGCTCGACCCGCAGTGGGCCGGCGACGGCGACCGCGGCGACGACCTCCACGGCGCCGTCGACACCCTCGTCCGACTCGTGCTCCAGCAGCGGGAGGCGGCGCGCGGCCGCAAGGACTGGGCCACCGCCGACGCCATCCGCGACCAGCTCAACCAGTCCGGCCTCGTCATCGAGGACAGCCCGGCCGGACCGCGGTGGACTCTCGGCCCGCGCTGAGCGTCTGACCTCGCGATGTGCCGCCCGGCGACCCGGGCGGCACACTTCATATACGTACGCAGTCACGCAGTGGGCCGTCACGCAGAACGCGGACAGCCGCACGCATCACAGAGACAGGTAGGTCATGGCCGCTAACAACCGCCGCATGTCCGGCAAGAAGGGCGCGCAGGTCGGCAGCGGCGGCAATCGGCGCCGCGGCCTTGAGGGCAAGGGCCCGACGCCGCCCGCCGAGGCGCGCAAGGGACACAAGAAGAACCGCATCGCCAACGCCGCGGCCAAGAAGGCCTCCGGCGGTCCCGGCGGTCGCCGTCCCGCTCCCGTGAAGGGCCGCGGCAAGGGCACCTCCGAGATGGTCGTCGGCCGCAACTCGGTCGTCGAGGCGCTGCGCGAGGGCGTGCCCGCCTCGATGCTCTACGTCCAGCAGTTCATCGACAACGACGAGCGCGTCCGCGAGGCCCTGCAGATCGCCGGTGAGCGCGGCGGCATCCACCTCATGGAAGCCCCCCGCCCCGAGCTGGACCGCATGACCAACGGGCTCAACCACCAGGGCCTCGTGCTCCAGGTGCCGCCCTACGAGTACGCGCACCCCGAGGAGCTCGCGGCCGCCGCGTACGACCAGGGCGAGGACCCGCTGATCGTCGCGCTCGACGGCGTGACCGACCCGCGGAACCTGGGCGCCGTGGTGCGCTCCGCCTCCGCCTTCGGCGGCCACGGCGTCGTCGTCCCCGAGCGGCGCGCCGCCGGCATGACCGCGGGCGCCTGGAAGACGGCCGCCGGTGCCGCGGCGCGCACGCCCGTGGCGCGCGCCACCAACCTGACCCGCGTCCTGGAGGCCTACAAGAAGGCCGGGCTCGCGATCGTCGGGCTCGCGGCGGACGGCGAGCACGAGGTCGGCGACCTGGAGGCACTCTCCGGTCCCGTCGTCATCGTCATCGGCAGCGAGGGCAAGGGCCTCTCCCGCCTCGTCGGCGAGACCTGCGACTACCGCGTGCGGATCCCGATGCCCGGCGGCACGGAGTCCCTGAACGCCGGTGTCGCGGCCGGAGTCGTGCTCTACGAGGCGTCCCGGCGCCGCAGCTAGACCTCACCCAGGACGTCGGCCGGCCCGGATTCAGCGGGCCGGCCGGCGTCCGGTGTAGATCTTGACGCGGTCCGGACATTTCCGCACGGTCAAGGCAGTGTCCTAAACACACATCACTCGGTTAGATGAGTGTGGACACCAGAACGCCCCGCAATCCCACGGGGGGAAGCTCGTCAGGGTTCGACGAAGCTCCCGCGCTGAGCATGGTGAAGGTGCCGAGCGACCCGGCCCAGGTCATCGTGAACCACGCGAGCTTCCGCGTGCAGCTCCCCACCGCGCAGCGGACCCAATCCCCGCGTATCGCACGGCACTTGAGCAATGCCGACGACACCCTGCGTATCCCCGCGGCAGGCTCCGCCGCACGGCGCCGCTCGCCCGTTGTCTGGAGCGGGAAGTCCGAGCCGGGCGACCCCGGAGCCACCGGACTGCTGCAGGCGGTGCGCGGCACCGGCCTGCGCCATTCGGCCGAAGCAGGCGGCTCCTCCTACGACGACGGAGGCGCCACGCAGGTCATCCCCCGCGTCGACGAAGACGATCTCGAGACCACGCAGGCCACGCCCGCCGTCATCGGTCCTCGGAACCCCGACCCCGGAACCCGGCTCATCCCGCGCATGCCCATGCCGGAGAGCGACCTCGACGAACGACTCCCCTACGAGGACGACGAGTTCGACGACCGCTTCGACGACGAGGACGAGGACGGGCGTCAGACCGCCCGGCGGCACGGGGCCGACCCTGTCCGGCACGCCTACTACCCCGGCCGCCGCATGAACCTGGGCGTCGTGCTGCTCCCGCTGCGCGTCTTCCTCGGATTCATCTCCATCTACGCCGGCATGGGCAAGCTCTGCGACCCCGTGTACTTCGACGGCGGCGACCGCGGCTCCATGGTCAAGTGGCTCAACTCGCTGCACCCCTGGGCGCTCGCCGAGCCGCTGCGTGACTTCGCCCTCTCGCACCCCGTGGGCGCGGGCCTCTGCATCGCCTTCCTGCAGATCATCGTCGGCGTGCTCACGGTGCTCGGGCTCTGGCAGCGGGTCGCGGCCGGCGTCGGCGTACTCCTGTCTGCCGCGCTCATCGTCACCGTCAGCTGGAAGACCGTCCCCGCCTACGACGCGCCGGACATCATCTACCTGGCCGCCTGGTCGCCGCTGATCATCGCGGGCGCCCCCGTCTACTCCGTCGACGGACGCCTCGCCGGCGAGGCCTGGCGCACGCTCGGGCCGCGCGTGCACATCTGGGACCTGCGGCGCCGGGTGCTGCGGCGCGGCGCCCTCGTCGGTGCGCTCGTCGTCGGCCTCACCCTGCTGATCGGTTCGATGCTCGGCGGCGCGGTGCGCGACGCCGACCGCGTGACCGTGCCGGGACCCGGCGAGGCCCCGCGCAACGAACTGCCGGGCTCACCGCTCCCGGAGGAGCCCGGAAAGCAGCGGCAGCGCGGTCAGGGGCAGTCACAGAGCCCCACGGCCACCGGCTCCGGTGCGCCGACGCAGGGAAGTTCCGCGAGCCCCACGCAGGGCGCCACGGCGACCCCGCCGGGTGCGGCGCGCGAGACCGCGGGCACGGGCGCCGCCGCCGGCCAGGAGCAGCCCAGCCAGACGCAGGGCACCACCGGCCAGGCACCGCCCCAGCAGTCCTCGCCCCAGCAGCCTCCGTCGTCCGCGACCGCCGGACCCACGTCCAGCGGCGGCAGCGGCGGCGGAGCGCCCGAGAGCGGCACGAGCGGCGGCAGCACGGGCGGCGGCCGCAACGACCGCCTCGTGGGCGGCCTGCTCGGCGGCTGACCTTTCCCTCCGTACGCGAACCGGGGCCCCGCACAGACACTGTGCGGGGCCCCGGGTCGCGGGCCGGTGCCGAAGAACGGCG
>NZ_JBFAJT010000014.1:0-32919 GCF_040655335.1 Streptomyces sp. NPDC050439 | reverse complement strand
GCCCCCCCTCCCCCCGGCCGGGCGGCGCGCCTGGCGGCGGCCTTAGTAACCCCCCCTCCCCCCCCCCGGCCCCCCAACCCCCCCGGGGGGGGGGCCCCGGTTCGCGTACGGGTCCCGAATATCGTCGAGCGGCTCTCACCTGTCGTCGAGCGGCTCTCAACCGCTCTGGGCCGCGAGCTCCTTGGCCGCCTCGGTGAGGTCCTTCGCGGTGTCGATCGCCCGCCAGTACGCGCCCTGCGGCAGCGGGAAGCCCGCCAGGCTCTTCTCGCGGGCCAGGCGCGGGAACGTGGTGCGCTCGTGGTCACCGCGGTCCGGCAGGAGCGCGGTGAAGGAGGCGGAGAAGACGTACACGCCCGCGTTGATCAGATACGGGGACGGCGGGGACTCGATGAAGTCCGTGATGTGGCCGAACGCGTCCGTCTCGACGGCGCCCCACGGGATGCGGGGGCGGGCCAGGGCGAGGGTCGCGGTGGCGTCGCGCTCGGCGTGGAAGGCCGCCATGTCGCGCAGCGAGAAGCGGGTCCAGATGTCGCCGTTCGTCGCGTACCAGGGGCGGTCCGCGTGCGGGAGATGGCGGGCGGCGTACTTCAGGCCGCCGCCGCGGCCCAGCGGTTCGTTCTCGACGACCGTGGTGACGTTCAGGGGGAGGTCCGCCGACTCCAGCCACTCCTGGAGCACTTCGGCGAGATGGCCGCAGGAGACCACGGCGTCCGTCACGCCCTCGGCCGCCAGCCAGGAAAGCTGATGGCCGATGATCGGGGTCCCCGTGCCGGGGATCTCGACCATCGGCTTGGGCCGGTCGTCGGTGTACGGACGGAGGCGCGAGCCCTGGCCTCCGGCCAGGACGACGGCCTGCGTGGGTCTGTGAGCGTGAGGGTCGCCGGTCATGCCGGAAACCCTACGTGCCGGCCCGATCAGCCGTTCTGATGGGCGGCGACACCGGTCGCGAAGGACGTGTCGCAGACCGGGCGGGCATACGACTGGGCGCGTGTCGGGCCGTACGCCCGGACGGCCGCGCGGCCGAGGGCACGGGCGATGGAGACACAGTGCCTGGCGAGCGACGGGTGGCGGTTCACCTCCTGCTGGAGGTGCGTGAGCGCGACGCCCGGGTTCTTCTCCTGGAGCTCGAGGAGAAGCTTGTCGCGCAGGATGTCCTGCGGGGCGCGGGACTTGGCCGGCTTGGAGAGATTGTCGGCGGATGCGGTGAGCATCGAATCCGAGGAGTTCCCGGACCAGTTGACGCTGGTGACCGCGAGGGTCCCGGAGAGCACCAGCATCACGGGCAGGACGAGAGCGAGCGTGCGGCCGATGCGTCGGGCGGGGCCTCGGTGGGCTCGGCGCGGCTTCTGGGTGTAGTTGGCGGAGTGCGTCACGCGAGTGAGCGTAGCGCTCGGTGATGATTTGGCGACATTACGTCACTCGGTCGAGCGACGGAGAATGAGGTTTTTCTGGAGCGGTGTTGACGAGCCCGAGGCGAAATGACCGGTCTGCCGGGGTATTTGTCGACAACGTGGGCGCACGGGAAGGGCCCCGCACCGAGGTGCGGGGCCCTTCGTCGTTGCTGTGCGTCGACCGTGTCCGCAGGTCAGTCGCCAGGTCAGTCGCCAGGTCAGTCGCTGAGGCGCTCGCCCGTCGACGTCGAGAACACGTGGATCTCACCCGGACGCGGCACGACGTGCAGCTGCGTGCCCTTCTCCGGGACCCGGCGGCCGTTCACACGGACCACGAGGTCCTTGTGCTCGCCGCCGACCTCCGCGGAGCCGTAGACGTAACCGTCGGCGCCGAGCTCCTCGACGACGTTCACGGAGACGGCCAGGCCCGCCGGGGCGTCCTCGGTCTCCTTCGAGAGGGTCTTCGCCGTGGCACCGTCCTGCTCGACGATGTCGAAGTGCTCCGGGCGGACGCCGACCGTGACGGTGCGGTCGCCCTTGTCGGCCGCGGCGGACAGCGCCTCGCGGTTGACCGGCACGACGGAGTTGCCGAACTTCACGCCGCCGTCGGTGATCGGGACCTCGACGAGGTTCATGGCGGGGGAGCCGATGAAGCCGGCGACGAAGAGGTTGGCCGGGCGGTCGTACATGTTGCGGGGGCTGTCCACCTGCTGGAGGAGCCCGTCCTTGAGCACGGCCACGCGGTCACCCATGGTCATGGCCTCGACCTGGTCGTGGGTGACGTACACGGTGGTGATGCCGAGGCGGCGCTGCAGGGACGCGATCTGCGTACGGGTGGACACGCGGAGCTTGGCGTCGAGGTTCGACAGCGGCTCGTCCATGAGGAACACCTGGGGCTCACGCACGATGGCGCGACCCATGGCGACACGCTGGCGCTGACCACCGGAGAGCGCCTTGGGCTTACGGCCCAGGTACTCCGTCAGGTCGAGGATCTTGGCGGCGTCCTCGACCTTCTGACGGATCTCGGCCTTGTTGACGCCGGCGATCTTCAGGGCGAAGCCCATGTTGTCGGCGACCGTCATGTGCGGGTAGAGCGCGTAGTTCTGGAACACCATGGCGATGTCCCGGTCCTTGGGCGGCAGGTGCGTGACGTCGCGGTCACCGATGCGGATGGCTCCGGCGTTCACGTCCTCCAGGCCCGCGAGCATGCGCAGGGAGGTGGACTTTCCGCAGCCGGAGGGACCGACGAGTACGAGGAACTCGCCGTCCGCGACGTCGAGCTGAAGCTGGTCGACGGCGGGCTTGTCGCCACCCGGGTAGATGCGGGTCGCCTTGTCGAACGAAACAGTGGCCATGGTGAGGGCCCCCTTCACCGGCAGGAACGTGCCGGACGATCCGTTGTAAAGAGAGGAGTGGTGTAGTCCACCTGAGTGAACTGCTCGGACGGTACCCCGGGGGGGACGGATCTGTCAGTAGTCCTGCACCCGCGACCTTCGAGGAAATTTTCGACGGGGCCACGTGCGAGGTTGGTTACACTGCTCGGGCACACCGCTGCACGCCTCCTTAGCTCAGATGGCCAGAGCAACGCACTTGTAATGCGTAGGTCGTCGGTTCGAATCCGACAGGGGGCTCCGGACAAGGCGAAGGCCCAGGTCACCTATGAGGTGACCTGGGCCTTCGTGGTGTCCGCGGGGGTGATGCTCCCGGCTAGGAGGCGACGGCCGCTGTCGCCTTGCTCGTGGATGTTCCGTCGCGGTGGCCGGTGCGGTGTGCCGTCACCTTGACCGTGACCTTCTTGCCGCGCTGGGCGGACTTCAGGGTCAGCGAGGACTTGGTCGCACCGGTGATCTTCGTACCGTTCGCGTACCACTGGTAGGAGTACGAGCCCGGGGCGGGCGACCAGGTGCCCTTCGCGGCCTTGAGGATCTTGCCGACCTTGGCGGTGCCGCTGACCGTCGGATTCTTCGTCGCCTTGGGCGCAGCACCCAGGGCGACCGTGACCGTCGAGGACGTCGCGGTGGCGTCCTCGTGGCCCGCTTTGTGGGCGGTGACCGTGACGGCCAGCTTCTTGTTCAGCTGTGCCGCCGGGATTGTGTACGTCGACGCCGTGGCGCCCGCGATCGCCGTGCCGTTTGCCGTCCACTGGTAGGTGTACGACGCGGGAGCTGCCGTCCAACTTCCGTTGTCGGTGGTGAGCTTGGAACCGACCGCCGCCGTGCCCGTCACCTTGGGAGCGGTGGTGTTGCGTGGCTGCGGCTCGCTCACGGTGAAGGTGCCGCGCTGGTGTTCCCCGCCCGCGATGACGCTGAGGTTCCAGGTGCCCGCGGGGATGTCCGTCAGGTCGAGCGTCGCCTTCAGCGTCCGGTAGTCCGCGGAGACCGACGTCGTCTTCGCGGTGAGGGTCTTGCCCGACTGCGTCAGCCGGACCGTCGCGTCGGGGCTGATGGCGGTGCCCGTCACGGTGACCGTGGGCTTGGTGCCGCCGGGGGCCTCGGCCGGGGTGACGCCGGTGATGGTGGTCGTCTCGTCGCCGCAGCGGCTGAACCGGCACTTCAGGGTGGCGCTGTAGGACGTGGCCGAGGCCTTCTCCGGGAGGCCGAGGACGAGTACGGAGGGCTTCTTCGGGTCCGTGGGCGAGTCGTTCACCCCGCAGGTGTAGTCACCCGGGACCATCCCGGCGCAGCCGTTCTGCCAGGAGCTGTTGTAGAGGGCGGGGACCGCTTCGTCGGTGGCTCCCGTGGTGTCGGAGATCTCGACGTCGAAGTGGTCGTTGCGGGCCGTGGGCAGCGATGCGCACATGGCCGTGTGCGTTTCGTCGAGGGTGCCGGTGACCGGGCCGTAGCCGAAGGCGACCGAGGGGACCTTGGTGCACTCGGCGGCGGGGCCGTCGGCGGTGGCGATGCGCAGTGCGTCGAGGCGGTACTCAGGTGCTGCCGCGCGGTTCGCCGGAGTCTGGACGAGGACCTGGTGGGTGTTGCTGCCGGTGGCGGCGCAGGCTCGGGCGCGCTGGCCGCACTCGCTCTTGCCGTCACCGTCGATGACGTACATGTCGGCGGTGCCAAGGGCGTCCCGCACGTTGACGTGCACCACATCGGTGGCGGCGGACGTGGTGACCTGGTGGCAGCGGAGAGTGCCGGGGATGCCGGACGTGCCCCGCACGGAGGGGCCGCCGACCTTGGCGGCCGCCGTCTTCGTGCAGCCCGCGGATGAAGCCGTCGACGTCACGTCGCGCCTCGTCAGGGTGTAGTCGGCGGCCTGGTCGCGGCCGGTGACCAGGACGGTGTGGGCCTTGCCCGGTGTCAGGGAGCAGAGCGTCCAGCCGTTGGTGGCGGCGGTTCGGTCGCAGACGCGCTTGCCGGTGGAGTCGAGCACGGAGAACTTGGCCGGTACGTCACCGGAGGTGGCGGCGAGTTGCAGTGCCTCGGCCGAGGTGTGGTCGTCCGCCGGGATGGTCAGGCAGCGCGCGAAGACGCCGTCCCCGGTGGAGAAGGCGGCCTTGGCCCCGTCGGCGGCGAAGCTGCCCGCGGGCAGGACGGGGCAGTCATCAGCCGCATCCGTGCGGTGCACGGCGACCGAGTACGGGCCGGTGCGGGGGCTGCCGTCGGCGTGCACGAGGGCGCGGTACGGCGCGGTGCCGGTCAGCGCGCAGTCGCCCGCGGCGAGCTGGTCCGCCCCGCACTGCTCGGTGCCCTCGCTGTCCAGGACCTCCACTTCGGCGTCGACCCCGGAGCTGCTGAGCGGGGTGAGTGCCGCGATCCGGGAGTCCTTGGGCGCGGGGAGGTTCAGGCAGTCGTACTGTCCTGCTGTGCTGAACGAGCCCTTGTGGGTGCCCATTTCGCTCTTCAGGCACCCGTCGGCGGAGGCCCGGTCGAGGACGATCAGGCCGCGCGGGGTGTCGTGGAAGGGCGACGAGCCGTCGAGGTAGGCGGTGTAGGTGCCCGCGGAGGGCAGCCGGCAGGGCTGCTCAGTGGTGCGGCAGACGGTTGTGCCGGAGCGGTCGTGCACACGGACCGAGGCCGTCTCGCCGTCCTTGTCGACGGAGTCGAAGCGGTACTTGCCCGCCCTCTCGGCGGTGACCGTGAAACAGGGCGTCTTGGTCAAGTCCTGTGCGGTCAGCGGGCCGTAGGGGCGGACCGGGGCCGACGGGCAGCCCTGCGGGTCGTTCAGGCGGCGTGCCGTGACCGCGAACTCGGCGGGGAAGCCGCCCTCCGCGCGCGTGACGCGGGACAGGGCGCGGTAGGGACCCTTGCCGGGCAGGACGCAGCTGTCCTCGCCGTCCTCGGGGAAGTGCGGGCAGATCCGGGCGCCGGTGGCGTCGGTGATCCAGGCGATGGACTCGCCGTAGACCTTCGTGCCGCGGGTGAGCCGGATGCGGTCGCCCGGCTCGGCGTCGAGGGGCAGGCAGTCGATCTCGGCGGGGCTGACCGACGTACGTGTGGGCGTCGACTGGTCCCAGTTGGTGCCGGCCTTCGGGGCGCAGCCACGGTCGCTGCCGAGCGGGACGACGGTGACCGCGACGTCGGCGTCCTCCCAGCCGTCGTTGACGACCTTCAGCGTGTAGGTGCCCGCCGCGGAGAGGTCGCACCAGCCGTCGACCCGGTACTCGGTGTCGTAGCAGTCGACCTTGGTGTCACCGCTGTAGACCTCGGTGTGCGCTTCGTTGCCGGAGTCATCGAACGAGACCAGGTGGATGCCGGCCTCGGTGGTGGTGAAGGTGTAACAAGCCGTTCCGTCGGCTGCGACGGTGCTTTTGCCGAGCGCCGTGCCCGGATCGCCGAACGGCGCGAGAGCCAGCGGTGCGCAGTCCGGCTCGGCGGCGTGGGCTGCCGTCGCGGGCAGCGCGGTGGGTACGAGCAGGGCCAGCAGTGCGGCGAGGGCGAGAAAGAGCGCGGCAGAAGCCGCGGGTCTCGCGGAAGGACGTGGTTCAGGCATCGAGCCCCCCCAGGCTGAGTGAATGATCGGGTGATCGTGGCACAAGGCTGTGACAACCCGTGCTGGAGGGGCTACTGATTTCGCTGTTGTCGGCGGAGGGCGCGGGCGGGCCGCACCCCGGTGTTCAGTGCCGGCCGGAGACCTTGTCTGCCCATTGGGCCAGGCGGGATGACTGTGTGGTGGGGGTCGTCAGTTCGTTGTGGTCTGCTTTGCGGTACGTCGCGTACATGCCTTGGACTGCCAGCCAGCGCAGGGGTTCTGGTTCCCATTTGCGGACCTTGTGGTTGACCCAGGGGAGGGTGGTGAGGTCCGTGGGGCCCGCTTGGCCCGAGTCCTGCTGGACCAGGTCGCGCAGGGTGCGGGCCGCCAGGTTGGCGGTGGCCACGCCTGAGCCGACGTAGCCGCCCGCCCAGCCGAGGCCCGTCGCGCGGTCCAGGGTGACCGTGGCGCACCAGTCGCGGGGGACGCCGAGTACGCCGGACCAGGCGTGGGCGATCTCGACCCCGGCGAGTTGGGGGAAGAAGCGGGTGAGGATTTCGCGCAGGGCCTCGATCGTGGACGGTTGGGTGCGGCCGTCGTTGTCCGTCTTCGAGCCGTAGCGGTACGGGACGCCTCGGCCGCCCAGCGCGATGCGGCCGTCCGCCGTGCGTTGCGCGTACATGTACGCGTGCGCCATGTCGCCGAGCGTTTCGCGGCCCTCCCAGCCGATCGACTCCCATTGGGAGGCGGTGAGGGGGTCTGTCGCGATCATGGACGAGTTCATGGGGAGCCAGGTGCGGCGTTGGCCCTTCAACGACGCCGTGAAGCCCTCCGTGCAGCGCAGGATGTACGGGGCGCGGACCGTGCCGTACGGGGTGATCGCGTGCTTCGGCTTGATCTCCGTGACCGGCGTCGATTCGTGGATCGTGACGCCCAGGGACTCGACCGCCGATGCCAGGCCCTTGACGAGTTTCACCGGGTGCAGGCGTGCGCCGTGCGGGGTCCAGGTGGAGCCGACGGCGCCCGCCACGCGGATCCGGTCGGCCGTCTCCCGGGCGCCGTGCAGGGTGCGTTCCTTCTCGCCGTACGCGAGTTCCGTGGCGTGGAATTCCTTCAGGCGCGTCAACTGGGCCGGTGTGTAGGCGACTTCCAGTACGCCGCCGTGGTGGATGTCTGCGTCGATCGACTCTTCGGCGGCTGTGCGGATCACCTCGTCGACCGTTTCGTTCATTGCCTGCTGGAGGCGGACCGCCGCCTCCCTGCCGTGCAGGCGTGCGTAGCGGTCACGGCCCGCGATGCCGTTGTAGAGCCAGCCGCCGTTGCGGCCGGAGGCTCCGTAGCCGCAGAACTTCTGCTCCAGGACGGTGATGCGGAGGAAGGGGGCGGCCTTCTTCAGGTAGTACGCGGTCCACAGGCCCGTGTAGCCGCCGCCGACAATGCAGACGTCGGCACTCTCGTCGCCCGGCAGGGGTTCGCGGGGGGCCGGGGTGCCGTGGTCCGCGTACCAGTGCGAGATACCGCCGTTGATCGTGCTGCTGCTCATGTGCGGGACGTTACTGCGCTGGTGGGGGCTTTGGGGAGGGGGCGGAGAGGCGGGGTGGGGGAGGGCTGTTCCGATACGTTGGTGCGGCGCGTGGCGATGTTGAAGCGGCGCGTGCCGAGATCCAGGAGGACTGTTCAGATGGCCGTACGCAAGGCCGGGCGCATCGTCGCCGCGGTGGCCGCCACCGCACTCGTCGCCGGGGCCGCAGCCGCCTGCGGGCCCGAGGACCTCACGGGCGGGGGCGGGAGCGACGACAAGGGGGCGTCGGCTTCGGCGTCCGCGTCCGACGGCGGCCCTGCGGCGAAGCAGCCGCCGGCCGGTACGGACGCGCTCGCCGAGGCGCCCGCGTCGGTGAAGGGCGGCGTGATCACGGTCGGCGACCCGAAGGCCGGGCACACGGTCAAGCTGTACGAGGACGCGCGCTGTCCGATCTGCAAGAAGTTCGAGGAGACGGGCGCGCAGGCCCTGGTGAAGCCGGTGGCCGAGGGCAAGGTGAAGGTCGAGTACACGCTCGCCTCGTTCCTCGACAAGAACCTCGGCGGCAGCGGCTCGGTGAACGCCGCGAACGCGCTGCGTGCCTCGGTGGACGCGGGCAAGTTCCCGCAGTTCCACGCCGCGGTCTTCGCCAACCAGCCCGAGCAGGAGACCGAGGACGCCTTCACGCCCGCCTTCCTGCTGAAGATCGCCGACAACGTGGACGGGCTGCGGGGTGCCGAGTTCGACAAGGCGGTGAAGAAGGGCACGTACAAGGGCTGGGTCGGTGAGGCCATGCAGGCCTTCACCGACGACGGCATGCAGGGCACGCCGACCGTCGTCATCGACGGCAAGAAGGCGGAGAGCGGTTCGCTGTTCGATCAGGACGCGTTCGCCAAGAAGCTCAAGGCTTCCGGGATTTCTTGAGCGGGATCGTCCTCGGTGCCGGGCGTACGGCGCTCCGGGTCAGCGGGTGGCAGGCGAGGCCGATCAGGACCGCCGTGAAGTGGCCCAGGTCGGTGAAGGTCCTGCCGGTGATCAGCGGAGTGCCGTACACGGCGAGGACGATCAGGAGATACGCGTATCTCCAGGGGCTCGGCACCCAGTAGGTGAGGACCGCCACCACGCCCGCGAGGGCGTAACTCACGCCCACGTCCAGGGTGTTGACGGCGGATGTCGGGGCCGCGCCGTGGCGGATCGCCAGGGCGAGCACCCCCTCGCTGATGAGCGTGGCCATGACGTGCGCGCCCGCGGCCACCGCGAGCCAGCGGGCGGTGCCGAGCCAGCGCTCGGCGGTGGCGTGGAGGAGGGTGTAGAGCAGGGCGTACGACAGCCAGGTGCCGCCGTCGATCCAGAACGCGCTGGCGACCAGGACCCGGACGGGGTTCTGCGACAGCTCGTGGATGTTCGTGGAGCGCTGGAGCAGGAAGTCCCTCTCGAACTCCGGTGACATGTGGTGCATCGCGACCGTCGTGACGAAGAGGACCGCGAGCCAGATGTACGTGCCGGGGGCGCTGCGGACGTAGGCCCCCGGCCGCACCGTTCGCGTGGCCCGATTAATCCCCATGCGGCGATTCACCCACGCCGGTAGCGTCGCCGACGTGATCGACATTCGCATTCCGGACGAGCTGATCGAGTCGCAGCACATGTACGCCGGGGAGCCGGGCCGTGCGTTCATCGCGGCGCTGCCCGCGCGCGTGGCGGAGTTCGTCGAGCGGTGGGACCTGCGGGTCGACGGGCCCTCGATGCATGGCATGGCGGCGCTCGTGCTGCCCGTGGTGCGGGGCGACGGGACCCCTGCGGTGGTCAAGTTCCAGCTCCTGGACGAGGAGACCGAGGGGGAGCCGGTGGGGCTCCGGGTGTGGGGCGGCGACGGGGCGGTGCGGTTGCTCGACCACGACGACGGCACGGGCACGATGCTGCTCGAACGCCTGGACTCCGGGCGGATGTTGTCGACGATGGAGGACACCCACAAGGCGGTCCTCGTCATCGCCGAGCTGCTCGCACGGCTCACGTCCGTGCCGGCGCCCGCGGGCATGCGGCGGCTCGCGGACATCGGGGCGGAGATGCTCGACGATCTGCCGGATGCCTTGAAGGCGATCCCCGATCCGGCCGAGCGGGCGCTCGTGGAGCGGTGCGGGGGCGCGATGCGGGAGGTCCTGGGGGAGCCGGGGGAGCAGCTGCTGCACTGGGACCTGCACTTCGAGAACGTCCTGGCGGCCGAGCGCGAGCCGTGGCTCGCCATCGACCCGAAGCCGCTGGCCGGGGACCCGGGCTTCGACCTGTGGCCCGCGCTCAACAACCGTTTCGATCCGGGTGACGTGCTGTGGCGTTTCGACGCGATGAGCGAGGTTCTGGGGCTGGACCGTGGGCGGGCCCGGGCGTGGACGCTGGGGCGGGTGCTGCAGAACGCCTTGTGGGAGATCGAGGACGGGCGGCCGGTGGACGAGGAGGATCTTGAGGTGGCGCGGCGGCTGCTTGGGGTGTGAGGGGTGGGGTCGTGGGCGGGCTGGTTAGTGTGCGGTCATGATTCGTATCGCCACTCCTGCCGACGTGCCCGTCATCCACGCCATGGTCCGCGACCTCGCCGAGTACGAGAAGGCGCTCGACGAGGTCAGGGCCACCGAGGAGCAGTTGCGCGAGGCGCTCTTCGGTGAGCGGCCCGCCGCGTTCGCGCACATCGCCGAGGACGACGCCACGGGGGAGGCCGTCGGGTTCTCGCTGTGGTTCCTGAACTTCTCCACGTGGCGTGGGGTGCACGGGATCTACCTGGAGGACCTGTACGTACGGCCGGAGGCGCGCGGCGGCGGGCACGGCAAAGCGCTGCTGACCGAGCTCGCGCGGATCTGCGTGGAGCGGGGCTACGAGCGGCTCGAATGGTCCGTGCTCGACTGGAACGAGCCGTCGATCAACTTCTACAGGTCGCTGGGCGCGCTGCCGCAGGACGAGTGGACCGTGTACCGGCTGACGGATGGGGCGTTGGCGGGGTTGGGGTCCGCCTCGGCGTGATGGTGTCCGCCGGCCCGCCGGGGCCCTCTCATTCAGGCGGACTTGAGGTCGAGCCTCGCGGAAGTGAGGGCCAGCGTCACCGCCTCCAGCGCGCTGTTGAAGGAGACCTCCGAGAGCAGGCCGGGCGCCGCGACCTGGTCTCCGGCCAGGTAGACGCCGTCGCCGCGGTCGATCGCCGGGCGGTCCCGCCAGGTGGTGCCGGGCAGGTCGACCGCGCCGGTACGGCCGTTGGACACGGCGTCGCGGCGCCAGACCAGGCGGTCGCGCCAGCCGGGGAAGCCGAGGTCGAGCAGATGGTCGGCGCGGGCCACGCCGTCCGCCTTGGACTCCTCCGGGGAGAGCGGGAGCTGGCCCTGGATGAGCTCCTGCCCCGCGGGGGCGAGGCCGCGGTCCTGGGTGGTGAACCGTTCGATCCAGCCGGTCCCGTCCAGGTCGGAGATCGCGAACGGGTCGCCCTTGCGGGAGGTGAGGGCCACGTCGACGAGGGTCGTACGGGCGCTGTCCCAGCGCAGGCCGTCGTCCTGGAGCAGGTGGCGGGCCGCGGGCAGTGAGGTGGCGACGACGACCGGTCCCTTGGCGGAGAGCGGCGCGAGGGAGTCGACGCGGGACAGTGTCTCCACCCGTACGCCCAGGTTCCAGGCGAAGGTCGCCATGCGGTCGATGACCGAGCCCCAGCCGCCGCTCGGGTAGTGCGCCTCCGGGGGCAGCTTCGTGGCGCGGCGCAGGCGCTCGTGCACGAACCTGGCGGAGAGGGAGCCGGGGTCGTGGTGGAACGTCGCCACGGCGATGTAGTGGGCGGCGGCACGTGCGCCTTCCTCGCCCACCTCGCCGGTGGCCCACGTCATGAAGTCCTCGTCCACGGGCGCCTGTTCGGCCTTGCGGCGCAGGAGCTTCAGCATGGCGAGGGGTGGGGTGCGGCGGAGCCTGCCCTGGTGGTGGAGGCGGAGCCGGGTGCCCTCGATGGGCGGGAGGGGGGCGAGGGGGCCGATGAGGTCGCGCTGCTTGAGCCAGGTCCAGTGGGGGCCGCCGTTGTAGAGGGCGTGCGGGCCTTCGTTCGTGCGGTACGGGCCTTCGGCGGTGCGGGCGCGGCCGCCGAGGGTGTGGTGGGACTCGTGGATGGTGACCCGGGCGCCGGATTCCGCTGCGGTGATCGCTGCGGTGAGGCCTGCGAAGCCGCCGCCGATGACGGTGAGGGTGGTGCGCTGAGTGGGCATGTGGCTGGGCTCCTGCCGTGGTCGGTGCGTTCACTCGGTACGACGGACGGGGGTGCCCGGAACGTGACATGGGGGCGCGGCGGCGTTGTCAGTGGGTGGGTGCACGATGGGCGTATGGGACAGAGGGATGCGGCGGCAGTGAAGAAGGCCCGGCGGCCGGAGGTGCGGTTGCCGGCGCTGCGGGGGTTCGCGGAGCTGGGGCTCGGCGGGGGCGAGCTGGAGCCCGACGGGGATTACGACGGGGTCGAGTTCCGGGACCTCGACCTCTCGGGGCAGGACGGCGGGGGAGCGCTGTTCCTGGACTGTGCGGTGACGGGCTGCGGGGTGACGGAGACACGGCTCAGCCGGGCGCGGTTCGTGGACTCGGTCCTGACGGAACTGCGAGGGGTCGGCACGGAGCTGGTGGAGGCCTCGCTGCGGGACGTGGAGGTGGTGGACGCGCGGCTGGGGGGTGTTCAGCTGCACGGGAGTGTGCTGGAGCGGGTGGTCGTGCGGGGCGGGAAGATCGACTATCTGAACCTGCGCAAGGCCCGGTTGAAGGACGTCGTCTTCGAGGGCTGCGTGCTGGTGGAGCCGGACTTCGGGCAGGCGTCCCTTGAACGGGTGGAGTTCGTGGGCTGCGTGCTGAAGGGGGCGGACTTCAGCGGTGTGCGCATGAAGGACGTCGACCTGCGGGAGGCGGCCGAGGTGGACATCCTGCGGGGGATCGACTGCTTGGCGGGTTCGGTGATCAGTGCGGCGCAACTGATGGACTTGGCGCCGGCGTTCGCCGCGCAGGTGGGTGTACGGGTGGACTAGCGGGCCTACGCGTCCCGGGGGAGGCGGGGGGGGGACCCCTACGCCCGGGGGAAGCGGGACTGGAGCGTCCAGATCGCCGGGTTCTCCGAGAGCGGCTCGTGGAGGTCCGTCAGGTCCGCCAGAAGGTCCTGGAGGAAGTCCCGGGCCTCGCGGCGCAGCTCGGAGTGGGAGAACGTGAGAGGGGGTTCCTCCGCCCGCATCCAGTCCGCCTCGATGTCCACCCAGCCGAAGCGGCGGGTGAACAGCATGCGGTCCGTGGACTCCGTGAAGTCGAGCTCGGCGTACTGGGGGCGCGAGGCCCGGCTCCCCAGGGGGTCCTGGTCCAGGAGCTCGACGATGTCGCACAGCGCCCACGCGAAGTCGAGCACCGGAACCCATCCCCAGGCTGTGGACAGCTCCCGGTCCGCCTTCGTGTCCGCGAGATACACGTCCCCGCAGAACAGGTCGTGCCGCAGCGCGTGGACGTCCGCACGGCGGTAGTCGAACTGCGGGGGGTCGGGAAAGCGGTGGGAGAGGGCGTAGCCGATGTCGAGCACGTGGTCGATGGTGTCACGGGCCGGGGGCCTTGCACTGCCAGCCCGGAGCCGTGGACCCACGCCCCGTCCTCATGGCAGCAGGCGCTGTTCCTTTGCGACTGATACCGCTCCTGCCCTCGTGTCCACGCCCAGCTTGTCGTAGATGCGGCCCAGGTGTGTTTTTACCGTGGCCTCGCTGATGAACAGGGCGCGGGCGATGTCCCGGTTGCCCAGGCCCTGGGAGAGTTGCGCGAGGATGTCGAGTTCGCGGTCGGTGAGGGTGGGCTGCGGCTTGCGCATGCGGGCCATCACGCGGGATGCGACCGGCGGGGACAGTGTCGTACGGCCCTGCGCCGCGGCGTGGATCGCGGCGAAGAGCTCCTCGGGCCGCTCGGCCTTCAGGAGATAGCCCGTCGCCCCCGCCTCGATCGCACGGGTGATGTCGGCGTCCGTGTCGTACGTCGTCAGGACCAGGATGTGGGGTGCGGAGCCGGTGGACGCCGTGATGTGGCGCGTCGCCTCCACGCCGTCCATTCCCTCCCCGAGCTGCAGGTCCATCAGGACCACGTCCGGCGCCAGCTTCGCGGCGAGCGCGATCGCCTCCTCGCCGGTGCCCGCCTCGCCGACCACCTCGATGTCCGGCGCGCTGCCCAGCAGGGCCAGCAGTCCGGCCCGTACGACGATGTGGTCGTCGCAGACCAGGAGACGTACCGAAGGCTGTGACATCAGGTGGTCCTTTGGGGGGAGAGGGGGATCGCGACCGAGAGGACCGTGCCCTCGCCCGGCGCGGACTCGATCGTCAGTGTGCCCCCGAGCTGCTGCGCGCGGGCGCGGATCGCGGGCAGCCCGTGCCCCCGCCGGTCGGACGCGGGCGGCTGCTCCGTGGGCGTGAAGCCACGCCCGTCGTCCGCGATGTCGAGCACCACCTGATCGTCCAGGTGCGTGAGCGTCAGCGCCGCGGTGGACGCCTCGGCATGCTCCGTCACGTTGGCGAGCGCGCCCTGCGCGATGCGCAGGAGCGCCGACTGGGTGCGGTCGGGGAGCGGGGCGGGCGTCCCCTCGGCGTGGAAGCGGACCGTGAGGCCCGCGTCCTGCGCGGTGCGCTCGGCCAGCGTCCGCAGCGCCGCGTCGAGGCCGCCGCCGTCGGCCAGGTCGGCGGGCGCCAGGTCGTGCACGAAGCGGCGGGCCTCGGTGAGGCCCAGCTCGGTGATCGACTCCGCGGTACGGACATGGGTTCGGGCCTTGGCCGGGTCGGTGTCCCACACGCGGTCGGCGGCCTGGAGCAGCATCTGCTGGCTGGACAGCCCCTGGGCGAGGGTGTCGTGGATCTCCATGGAGATCCGCTGGCGCTCGGCCAGGGTCCCCTCGCGGCGCTCGATGGCGGCCAGCTCGCGGCGGGTACGGATCAGGTCGTCGATGAGGGTGCGCTGGCGGGCCGCCTGGCGCTGCATGTAGAGGAACACCGCGGTCGCGACCGCCGCCCAGGCGGGCGGGGCGAGCAGCAGGTTCGGGTCGAACTGGCCCGCGAGCTGCAACTGCGCGACCACCACGAAAGCGGTCAGGACGGCCACCAGGAACAGCGCGGCGCGCGGCGGCAGCGTCCGCAGCCCCGTGTAGAAGAGCGGCACCGCGCACCAGGCGAAGCTCGGCGCGAGTATGACGATGACGACCCAGACGGCCACCACGAGGATCAGCCACGTGAGGCGACGCGGCGCGGTGGGGCGGGCGCCGATGGCGGGGCCCAGTACGTAGAGCAGGGCGAGGGAGACGGAGAGCGCGATGATCCACGGCGTACGCGGTTCTCCGGGGTGCCGCATCAGGAAACGGGTCAGGGACGAGCCGAGGAGCAGGAAGAACGCCGTGTGCATGACGGCTGCGAGCCAGCGTGCGTCGGGGTCCGGCGTACGGGGGTCGAGGCCCGGTGTGCGTGGCGTGCGCTGCCGCTGTCCCATCGGGCGCCTCCCTCTCGTGTCTGTTCCGCCGGGCCGCTGAACTGGGCAAACACCCTCATTGTGACCCGGTGGGGCCACCGGAGGGTCAACCGATCGGTTGACCCTTGTGTCGGCCGAGTCGCGGGCAGGCAGCAGCCGGTACGTCGAGGGGTGGGTCCCGGGTGCGGCCGGAGGATTGATCGCAGAGGGAACAACCTCCCCCGACCCCGCCTTCACCTCCACCTTCACTTGAGGAGCACCCCATGCAGAAGCTCTCCCGCCGCACCCGCGTCCTGACCATCGCCGCGACCGCCGCCGTTCTCGGCGCCGGCACCTTCGGGGCCGTCTCCGCCAGCGCCGAGTCCCCGGCCGCCGCCCCCAAGGCCGCCGTCGCCGCCGACGCGGCCAACAAGAACCTCACGCAGTCGACGCACCTGAACGTCGCCGCCGCGACCAAGGCCGCCCAGGCCACCCTCGACGCCGCGAAGAAGGAGAACCAGCGCGTCTCCGTCGCCGTCGTCGACCGCAACGGCAACA
This sequence comes from Streptomyces sp. NPDC050439, assembly GCF_040655335.1. NCBI lineage: Bacteria > Bacillati > Actinomycetota > Actinomycetes > Kitasatosporales > Streptomycetaceae > Streptomyces > Streptomyces sp. NPDC050439. Next base: position 17,097 of record NZ_JBFAJT010000014.1, on the reverse strand, counting down.
CCATCGTCGAGCTGCGCGGCGACGGCGCCGGCCCGCAGTCCCCCGAGTCCGCCGTGAAGAAGGCGTACACCGCCGTCTCCTGGAACGCGCCCACCTCCGAGCTGACCAAGCGCCTGGAGCAGGCCCCGAACCTGAAGGACATCCCCGGCACCCTGTTCCTCGCGGGCGGCGCCCCGGTGACTGCCAAGGACGCGCCCATCGCCGGCATCGGTGTCGCCGGCGCCCCGAGCGGCGACCTGGACGAGAAGTTCGCGAAGGCAGGCGTCGCGGCGCTCGGCCGCTGATGCTGAGGCTGTTCCCGGTCCGTACGACGACGAGGAGGACGAACATGACGAGGACCGCACAGGACGAGCGGCTGCTCGACGCCGCACGGGCCGGGAACGCCGACGAAGTGAGAGCCGCCCTCGACGCGGGAGCCCGCGTCGAGGCCCGTGACCCCGAGCTGCGCACTCCCCTGCTGCTCGCCGTCATCGGCGACCGCGTCGAGGCCGCACGGGTCCTGGTGGCCGCGGGCGCCGACGTCGACGCCCAGGACCACCGCGCCGACAGCCCCTGGCTGGTCACCGGCGTGACCGGCAGCGTCGCCATGCTGCACGTCCTGCTTCCCGCGGGGCCCGACCTGAAGCTCCGTAACCGGTTCGGCGGTATCTCCGTGATCCCGGCGTCGGAACGCGGCCACGTCGCGTACGTACGGGAGGTCCTGCGCGCCACCGACATCGACGTCGACCACGTCAACGACCTCGGCTGGACCGCCCTGCTGGAGGCCGTGATCCTCGGCGAGGGCGGCCGCGCGCACCAGGAGATCGTGGAGCTGCTGCTCGCCGCGGGCGCGACGCCGGGACTCGCCGACCGGGACGGCGTCACCCCTCTGGAGCACGCGGAGCGCCGCGGTTTCGCCGAGCTCGCCGCGCTGTTGCGGGGTGCCGCGTGAAGGCGCGGCCCTTCGCCGCCGGTGCGTCGGTCGTTCTTGCGGCCGCTGTCCTCGCGGGCTGCGCTGGCGGCGGGGAGGACGCCGCCGCGTCCGGCGCCGAGCCCACCCGCGCGAAGGCCACGGCCACCCTCCCCGCGGACCAGCGCACCCCCGAAGGCACCCTCCTGGTGGCCGACTTCGGCTCGGACACCGTCACCTTCGTGGACCCCGAGCGCGGGCCCGTCGAGTCCGTGAAGGTCGGCACCGCGCCCTACGGGATCGCCGTGGGGGAGGACGGCCGCGCCTGGGTCGCCACCGCCGACGCCGTGGCCGTGGTCGACACCGGCACCCGCGAACGCGTCGACCGCATCCCGTACGAGACCGACAGCGGCCCCGTGACGACCGGCGAGTACCGCGGCGGCGGCATGGGCATCGCCCTCTCCCCGGACGGCGAGCACGCCTACGTGGGCGTCAACGTCCCGGACGGGAAGGGAACCCTGGAGGTCATCGACACGGGGGAACGCGAGGTCACGGACACCGTTCCGGTGGGCCGCAGGCCCTTCGACGTCGACGTGTCCAAGGACGGCAAGGAGGTCTACGCGACCAACCACGACTCCTTCGACGTGACGGTCGTACGCGCGGACTCCCTCGCACCGCGCCGCATCGAAGTCGCCCCCTACGGCACGGAAGGCGGCCTCGGCTCCTGGCTGAAGCCGCACTACGCCGCCGTACGCCCGTCGGACGGCAAGCTCCTGCTGCCCTTCGAGGGCGAGAAGCTCGTCGTGCTCGACCCGAGCACCGGCGAGTCCGCCATCGAGAAGATGACGGCCAACACCCATCAGCACGGCGCGCGGATCACCCCGGACGGCACGCTCTTCGCGGTCGGCACGGGGCCCATCGACCCCTCGACGGACGAGGGGCCCTCGCTGACGATGCGTACGAAGGACGGCGAGGAGAAGGTCTTCCCGCTGGACGGCCCGCACGAGGACGTCGCGGTCTCCGAGGACGGCGCCACCGCCTACGTCACCGGCGGCTTCACCCGCGACGGCTTCTGGAACGGCATCACCGTCATCAACGTGAAGAACGGCGACACCCACCGACTCCCGGCGGGGGAACGCCCGTTGGGCGTCGTGGTCCTGTAGAGCGCCGACGCGGCGGGCGCACACGATGCACGACCGAACATATGCCGCATAAGATCACAGGCGTGCACCCACGATCCACGGCGCTGCGCGGCACGTCGGCCGCTGCCCTCACCGCTCTCGTCCTCACCGCGTGCAGCGGCTCCGGTGTGCACGGCACGCCCGGGGCCGACGGCGTGCGCGATCCGTACTTCCCCAGGCTGGGCAACGGCGGCTACGACGTCGCGCACTACGACCTGACCCTCGGCTACGACCCCGACGCGCGGCACCTCACCGGCACCGCCGAGGTCACCGCGCGCGCGACGCAGGACCTCAGCGCCTTCAACCTGGACCTCAAGGGGCTGGAGGTGAAGGGCGTGACCGTCGAGGGGAAGGACGCCTCCTTCCACCGTGACGGGCAGGAGCTGACGATCCGTCCGCCGGACGACCTCGACGAGGGCGAGACGTTCCGCACGGTCGTCCGCTACTCCGGCAACCCGGAGACCATCACCGACCCGGACGACTCCGAGGAGGGCTGGCTGCGGACGGAGGAGGGCGCCATCGCGCTGGGTGAGCCGACCGGCTCCATGGCGTGGTTCCCGTCGAACAACCACCCCTCCGACAAGGCCTCGTACGACATACGCGTCACTGTCCCCAAGGGTCTGAAGGCCATCTCCAACGGTGAGTTGACCCGTGAGTCGACCAAGAACGGCCGCACCACCTTCGCCTGGCACAGCGCCGAGCCGATGGCGAGCTATCTCGCGACGGTGGCGATCGGGCCGTACGAGGTGAAGAAGTCGACGACCAAGTCCGGCATACCGGTGCTCACGGCGGTCGAGCCCTCCGAGGCCAAGGCCAGCGCCAAGGCGCTCGCCCGGATTCCCGAGATCCTGGAGTGGCAGGAGCTGAACTTCGGCCCCTACCCCTTCTCGTCGTCCGGCGCGATCGTCGGCCGCGAGGGGGACGCGGGCTATGCCCTGGAGACCCAGACCCGCCCCACCTACCCGGGTGCCCCCGACACCGAGCTCGTCGTCCACGAGCTGGCCCACCAGTGGTTCGGGAACTCCGTGACGCCCAAGTCCTGGCGGGACATGTGGCTCAACGAAGGCTTCGCGACGTACGCCGAGTGGCTCTGGCAGGAGGACAACGACGGCGACAGCGCGCAGGAGATCTTCGACCAGATCTACGCGGGCGACTATTACGAGTCCAAGGAGGACAACGACGCCATCTGGGCCTTCCCGCCCGCGAAGCCGCCGTCCGCCGCGACCATCTCGGACAGCCCGGTCTACGAGCGGGGCGGCATGGTCATCCACAAGATCCGCCGGGCGGTGGGCGACGCCACCTTCTACGACATCGTGCAGGGCTGGACGAAGACCCACCGCCACGGCAACGCGGACACCGAGGACTTCACGCGGTACGTGGAGCAGCACGCGGGCAGTGAGAAGGCGCGCGAGAAGGTACGGGCGATCTGGGGCCCGTGGCTGTACGGAGAGGGAAAGCCGAAGCGCCCGTAGGCCGTCGGCCGCCCCTGCCGTCACACGGCCAGGGCGGTCTGCGTGTCCGACCTACAGCAGCGGTTTGCGCAGTACGGCGCACGGACGGTCCGCCTCGAGGTCGTGCCGGTGGTCGATGGTCTCGTACCCGAGCGCCCGCCAGAAGGCGAGCCCGGCGTCGTTCCCCGCGAGCACCGCTAGGCGCACTCCGGTGCGCCCGTCCGCCCGGAAGTGCTCCTCGACCAGGCCCGTCAACTGCCGCCCGAAACCTTGGCGTTGTCGGTCCGCGTCCACCATGAGCAGGCCGATCCACGGGTCCGGGTCGGCGGGGTCGGGATGGCGGTCCAGGGTGACGCAGATCCCGACGACGCGCCCCTCGGAGCGCGCGACGAGCACCTCGGCACCCGGCACGGCCAGCTCGTCCGCGAGCGCGGCGGCGACCTGTTCGGGGCGGATGTCGTGGGGGTCGGGGAAGTCCCCGGAGAGGGCGTGGAAGGCGTGGTTCGACGCGTACAGGGCGGTGAGCTCGGTGAGCAGCTCGCCGGGGAGCGCGCCGTCGTCCGCGGGTGTGAGCGGTTCGAGGATCATGCGGCGCACGTTAGCCGCAGGCCGGGTGGCAGGCGGCGGCGAACCGCGAGGGCCCCCGGCGGAGACATCCGCCGGGGGCCCTCGTGAACTCGCCTAGGAACCTCAGACGTTGACGCCGAAGTCCTGCGCGATGCCGACGAGGCCGGACGCGTAGCCCTGGCCCACGGCGCGGAACTTCCACTCCGCCCCGCTGCGGTACAGCTCGCCGAAGACCATGGCGGTCTCGGTGGCGGCGTCCTCGCTCAGGTCATAGCGGGCGATCTCGGTGCCACCGGCCTGGTTAACGATGCGGATGAAGGCGTTCCGCACCTGGCCGAAGTTCTGCGAGCGGTTCTCGGCGTCGTAGATCGAGACCGGGAACACGATCTTGTCGATGTCGGCCGGGAGGCCGGCCAGGTTGACCTTGATCTGCTCGTCGTCGCCCTCGCCCTCACCCGTGACGTTGTCACCGGTGTGCTCGATGGTCTGGTCCGGCGTCACCTTGTTGTTGAAGAAGACGAAGTGCTGGTCCGAGAAGACCTTGCCCTGCGGGTTCACCGCGATGGCCGAGGCGTCCAGGTCGAAGTCGGTGCCAGTGGTGGTACGGACGTCCCAGCCGAGGCCCACGGTGACGGCGGTCAGGCCCGGAGCCTCCTTGGTGAGCGAGACGTTGCCACCCTTGGACAGGCTTACTGCCATTGTTGGGAGTCCCTTCCCTCGTTGCGTACGAACGGGCTTCGTACTGGGGACGAAGCTACCGTCACCTCTATGAACGTCGACCAGGGTCCCAGAGGTTCCAGGTCCTTTTACTTTCTTTACTCATCTCACGCGTCACTCCCGACGCAAGCGGGGCGCGCCGTTAATACGGGTGACGTGGACCGGACAGACGCGGGACCATAGGACCCATGTCCGGTCCCTATGTCATCCGCGGCTCCGTCTCCCTGCCCGAGGCCGAGCTCATGTGGCGCTTCTCCAGGTCGTCCGGGCCGGGCGGTCAGCACGTCAACACCAGCGATTCGCAGGTGGAGCTGAGATTCGACCTGGCCAACACGGAAGCGCTGCCTCCGGTGTGGAAGGAGCGCGCCCTGGAGCGGCTCGCGGGCAGGCTCGTCGGCGGAGTCGTCAGCGTGCGGGCCTCCGAGCACCGTTCCCAGTGGCGCAACCGCGAGATGGCGGCCACCCGCCTCGCCTCGCTGCTCGCGGAGGCCACCGCGCCGCCGCCGCGGCCCCGGCGCGCCACGAAGATCCCCCGGGGGATCAACGAACGGCGGCTGCGCGAGAAGAAGCAGCGCAGTCAGACCAAGCGCGGCCGCGCGGGCGAGGGCTGGGGCTGAGCCCCGGCCCTGGCCACCGCAGCAAACGGTCCCGGCAGCAAAGGCCGTTCAACGCAAAACCATTGAGCCCGGAACCTTTCAGCCCAGCTGTCGGTACTTGCCCTTGAAGTACAGCAGCGGGCCCCCGTCGGCGCTCGGCAGGGCAGCCGAAAGTACACGCCCGATGACGAGAGTGTGATCACCCGCTGTCACCGTCTGTTCGGTCCGGCATTCAAGCGTCGAGAGCGCACCACCGATCAGCGGCGCCCCTGACGTCTCCCCCCGGGAGTAGGGAAGGTCCTCGAAGAGCAGCCGGTCGCTGATCCTGCCCTTCATCGCGAACCGGCCCGCGATGTGGCGCTGGCTCTCGGAGAGCACCGACACACCCCACAGCGGCTGCTCGGCCAGCAGGTCGTCCATCCGGGAGCCCTCACGCAGGCTGACCAGCACGAGCGGCGGGTCGAGGGAGACGGACAGGAAGGCCGTCGCGGTCATGCCGACGTCCTCGCCGTCCGGCGCCTGCGGGTCGTCCGCGTCCAGTGACGGCTCTCTGGCGGTCACCAGGACCACACCCGCGGCCAGCCGGGACATGGCGGCACGGAACTCTTCGTTGCTCACCCCCACAGGATGCCCGTCGGGGGACGGGGCACGGGGGGAGGGCGGGGCAGGGGGAGTCGCGGAGGCGCTCGCCAGGGATGTCTTCAGTACGGGAACCACGGGATCGACGCTAGCCCGGCCACCCCTGCCACCACATCGGGCCCTGGTCCGAGACCGGGCCTAGGACCGGCGACCGAGGCGCCGAGCGGGCGTGAGAGACCGTGTATCGGGCAAGTGGACTGGACCAACGAAGGCTTCCCATCTGTGACTTGAGTCACAGGACCCATATTTTGTTGACCCTGTGTACCGAGTGAGCTGCTCGCTGTGATTCAGTGACGGTGGCAATCGGACACTGAGAGAACTCAGGTACGACGAGAACACTAAGGGCGCTGCGAATCCTGGAGTTGCTGTCGAGGTCTCGGGGAGAGCGAGCAATGGAGACCGAGTCGGAGCCGTACGTCCGTCTTGCGACCCTGCGGCAGCTGCATCAGGTGGTGGCGGATCTCAATACGGCCCGGAGCCTGGCGGACACGCTGCAGACCGTCGCCGACGGCGTGGTCAACGGCCTTGGCTATGAACTGGCGTGCGTCAATCTCGTGCGCCCTGACGGCGACCTCGTGGTCGCCGCCTTCGCGGGCAACACCGCCGCCGAGGCCCTCATCACCGGCCGGGTCGGCTCCCGCGAGGCCTGGGAGAAGCGGCTCTCCATGGGCGAGGCCTGGGGCGCCCTGAGGTTCATCTCATACACCGAGGGCTGGGTCCTGGACGAGGACGACGTCCCGCAGTGGTACACCGACGGCCCCGAGCCCCGCTTCGAGGACGAGTGGCACCCCGCGGACCGCCTCTTCGCCCCGATGTACGCGACGGGCGCGGCCGGCGGCGAACTGCTCGGCGTGATCTCCGTGGACCGCCCCCGCAACGGCCGCAGGCCCGGCGCCTGGGGCCGCGAGGCCCTCCAGATGTACGCCTTCCAGGCCGCCATCGCGATCAGCAACGCCCGCCTCCGCGCCAACATGCAGCGCGCCCTGGTCCGCCTGGAGCGCGAGCAGCAGGCGCTGCGGGCCAGCGAGGAGTCCTTCCGCCAGGCCTTCGAGTACGCGCCGTCCGGCATGGCCATCGCCGAGATGGGCGGCGACCAGCACGGCCGCATCCTGCGCACGAACGACGCGCTGTGCCGCCTGCTCGGCCGCCCCGCGTCCGCGATGCGCCGCTACTCGTTCTCCGACCTGGTCCACCCCGAGGACATCGGCACCCTCCTGCGGACCTCCGCCGAGGGCGGCAGGGCCGAGCTGCGCCTGGCGCGCCGCGACGGGACGTACGTCTGGGTCTCCCTGCGCAACAGCGTGGTCGCCGATGCCGCCGACGGGCCGCGCTTCCTGCTCACCCACGTCGAGGACATAGAGGAGCGCAAGCGCCGCGAGCTCCAGCTCGCGCACCGCGCCTCGCACGACTCCCTCACCGGCCTGCCCAACTCCGCCGAGCTCCGCTCCCGCCTCAGCGCCCGGCTCTGTCGCCGGCCGCACGCGGGCCAGCCGAGCGCGGTGGACTCGCTGGACGCGGCCTACGACGGTGTGTACGACGCGGAGGGCCGGCACAGCTTCGACTACGGCTCGCAGAACGCGCACAGCCTCCAGCAGGGCGGCGAAGGCTTCGACCACCACGTGCACACCGTCGCGCCGCCCGAGGGCCACGGGGACACGGACGACGGCACGAAGGGCCTCGCCGTGCTCTTCTGCGACCTCGACGGCTTCAAGTCGATCAACGACCGCTTCGGGCACCACACGGGTGACGCGGTTCTCATCGAGGTGGCCAGGCGGCTGACCAGCGGCGTCCGCGACGGGGACACGGTCGCGCGGCTCGGGGGTGACGAATTCGTCGTCCTCGCCGACGGGCTCGGCCGGGCCGACGCCCAGGACCTCGCGGTGCGGCTGCGGAACGCGATCATCCCGCCGATCCGGGTGGACGGCAGGGCGGTCCGGGTCGGTGCCAGTTTCGGCATCGGGTGGGCGCACTGCGGGATGTCGGCCGACGAGGTGTTGCACTCCGCTGACCAGCGGATGTACGTGGAGAAACGCTCACGTGCCAAGCAGCACAGGCGTGCCGGATGAGGCAAACGCCACCCCGTGGTCTTACCAGGAGCGGGTAGGCTCCCCCGGTCAGCGACATGAGGGAGTGACCTGGGAATGACGCCCGGCAATAACGGCGACCAGACGCCGAACCCGCCAGAGGGCGACGACGATGTGTTCGGCTATCTGTACGAAGACGGACAGGCGGCCGGCGCCACCCCGCCCAACGGCGGGGGTGGCTACGGGTACCCGGGTCCTCGCTCCTCGTACAACCACGTGCGTGCGGTCGGTGACCGCCGGCCCAACACCTACGGCACGCAGGCCGCGCCCACGTACGGCCAGCAAGTGCCGCCGCAGCAGCAGGGGTACGGCCAGCCGAACGCGCACTACGCCGCTCCGGAGACGCAGCCCGGCGGGGCCCCGACGGCCCCGCAGTACACCCCGGCGTCCAGAGGCTCCGGCGGTCGCGGCTCCGGCCCGAACACGAAGGGCCTCCTGATCGCGGCGATCGCGGTCGTCGCGGTCGTCGCCATCGGGATCGGCGCCGCGATGATGTTCGGCGGCGACGACGAGGGCGGCAAGAAGGAAGCGGGCGGCGGCTCCACCCAGGCCGAGACGGTCAAGCCCAGCGAGAAGCCGACGAAGAAGCCCGAGAAGCCGGCCGCCGACCTCCCGAAGACGGACGCGAAGGCCCTGAAGCTGGAGGGCGGCACGACCACCGCCTCCGACGTCCAGGGCGCGGAAGCCGAGGGCGGCGTCTACGTGTCCGGGTTCGACAAGGTCGGCGCCCAGGTGACGTGGACCGTCAACGGCATCCCCAAGGCCGGTTCGTACAGCCTGCGCGTGAACTACGGCGTCCCCGGCAAGGACTCCAACGCCACGATCCTCGTGAACGGCAAGAAGCAGACCCGTCCCCTGAACATGAAGAACTTCGCCGGCGCCAAGGAAGGCGACTGGGAGAAGGGCTGGACCAACACCTGGGCGGTGGTCCAGCTCACCAAGGGCACCAACTCGGTCACGCTCACCTGTGCCCAGAGCGACCTGTGCGGGACGTCCGGGGCGAACATCGACCGGATGTGGCTCGTGGAGGGCAGCAACGGCTGAGCCGTCCGCCCCTCCTTCGGGGTTACTCCTGGGGCTGCTTCAGCAGCCCCAGGAACCCCGCCACCGTCCCGGCCATCGCCTCGCGAGCCGGGGCGAGGTATTTCCGGGGGTCGACGCCCGTGTCGTGGGCGGCGAGGTAGGCGCGGACCTCGCCCGTGAACGCCGTGTTGAGGGCCGTGCCGACATTGATCTTCACCATGCCGGACGCGACGGCCGCCCGGATCTCCGCGTCCGGTACGCCACTTGAGCCGTGCAGCACGAGCGGCACGGGCACGGCCGCCGCGAGGGTCGCGATCAACTCGTGGTCCAGGGCCGCCGTGCGTTCCGTCATCGCGTGCGAGGAGCCCACCGCCACCGCGAGGGCGTCGACTCCCGTGTCGGCCACGTAGGCCGCCGCTTCCGTGGGGTCCGTGCGGACGCCCGGCGCGTGCGCGTCCAGCGGCGCCTCGCCCTCCTTGCCGCCCACCTTGCCCAGCTCCGCCTCGATCCAGATGCCTCGCTCGTGGCCCCAACGCACGGCGTCCGCCGTCGCCTTGACGTTCTCGCCGTACGACATCTTCGACGCGTCGAACATCACCGAGCTGAAGCCCTCGGGGTGCGCGGCCCGCAGGAGCTCGGGGTCCATGACGTGGTCCAGGTGCAGGGAGAGCGGGGCCGACGAGGTGCGGGCCACCGCCGCTGCCGCCGCAGCTATGGCGGACAGGCTGCCGCCGTGGAACTTCACGGCGTTCTCGGAGATCTGGAGGATCGCGGGGGAGCCCGCCTGCTCGGCGCCCGCGGCGATCGCCTCCGCGTGCTCCAGCGTGATCACGTTGAACGCGGCGACTCCGCGCCCCGTGGCGCGCGCGTCGGAAACCAGGTCGCCGGTGGATACGAGTGGCACGATGAATGTCCCCAATTCCTGGGCCGGCACGGCCCGTTGTGCGTCGCCCACGCGGTGACGCGTGATCTCACGCCGCGGTGGCCTCCCCGGTCACCGCGACCCGCGCGAGCAGGTCTTCGTACGTCGAGAACGCGAACTCGCCCGCCACGGGGGACGCGACGGTCGCCGCGGACAGGGCCACGGCCCGTGCGAGGCGCTGCGGCCACGGGAGTTCCTCCACCAGGGCGGAGAGCAGGCCCGCCACCGCCGAGTCACCGGCGCCCGTCGGGTTGCCGCGCACACGGGTGGGCGGGGCCGCCTGCCAGGTGCCCTCGGGAGTGACGGCGCGCAGGCCGTCGGCGCCCAGGGACGCCACCACGGCGTGCGCGCCCCTGCGGCGGGCGTCACGGGTCGCCTGGGCGGGCTCGTGGGAGCCGGTCAGCTCGGCCAGCTCGTCGGCGTTCGGCTTGACGATGTCGGGGCGGGCGGCGACGCCGCGGCGCAGCGCCTCCCCGCTGGTGTCCAGGAGCACGGGGACCTTGGCGGCGCGCGCGGCCCGTACGAGCGTCGCGTACGCGCCGACCGGGACCCCCGGCGGCAGGCTTCCGCAGAGCGCGACCGCGCGGGCGCCCCGGCGCAGCAACTCCTCGTACGACGCCTGGAACGCGGTCCATTCGGCGGGCGAGACCGCCGGGCCCGGTTCGTTCAGCTGGGTGGTGTCGCCGGTCGCCGCGTCGACGACGGCGAGCGTGCGGCGGGTGGCGCCGGCGACGGGCACCAGGGCTTCCGTGACGCGGGGCTCGCCTGCCAGACGCTCATGCAGGACGCGGCCCGTGTCGCCGCCCGCGAAGCCGGTCACCGTCACGTCGTGGCCGAGGGCCGCGAGGACGCGGGCGACGTTCAGACCCTTGCCGCCGGGCCGTTCGATGACCTCGGTGACGCGGTGCGAGGCGTGCGGGACGAGGGCGGGGACGCGGTAGGTGATGTCCAGGGCGGCGTTCAGTGTCACTGTGAGGATCACTCGCCACTCACCCCCGGGTTCGCTCGGGAACGCGCTTGCCGCCCGTCCTTTTCCGGGGCTGATCATGCCAAACAGAAGGCGGTTGGCCCAGAGGTCAGGGCCAACCGCCTTCTCTTCGTTGTCTCTTCAACGGGTGGTGAAATCACCCCGGTTGGGCTTAATGGGGCGCAACCACCCACTCGCCCTTGCGCATGACGCCCTTCAGGTCGAATGCCGCGTCCAGAATCACCAGGTCGGCGTCCTTGCCGGGTTCGAGCGAGCCGATCTCGCCGTACATCCCGAGGAGCCTGGCCGGGTTGGCGGAGATGGTCCGCACGACGTCCTCGACCGGCAGGCCGTCCACGGTCACCGAGCGCTTGAACGCCCGGTCCAGGGTCAGGGTCGAACCGGCGATCGAACCGCCCTCGACGAGGCGCGCGACGCTGTCCTTCACCTCGACCTCCAGCGGGCCGAGCATGTACCGGCCGTCGCCGAAGCCCGCCGCGTCCATCGCGTCCGTGATGAGCGCGGTGCGGGCCGCGCCCGCGTGGTGGAAGGCGAGCTCGAACGCGGCGGGGTGCAGATGCGTGCCGTCGTTGATCAGCTCCACCGTGATCCGCTCGTCCTCCAGGAGCGCGGCGATCGGGCCCGGCTCGCGGTGCCCGAGACCCGGCATCGCGTTGTAGAGGTGCGTGGCGACGGTGGCGCCCGCGTCGATTGCCTCGACGGTCTGCTCGTACGAGGCGTCCGTGTGCCCGATGGCCGCGATCACGCCGTGCTCGGCCAGGAGGCGTACGGAGTCGATGCCGCCCGGCAGCTCGGTGGCCAGCGTCAGCATCTTCGCCCGGCCGCGGGCCGCGTCGATCAGCTTGCGGACCTCGGCGGGATCCGGGTCGCGCAGGAGCACCTCGCTGTGCGCGCCCTTGCGGCACGGCGAGATGAAGGGACCCTCGAAGTGGATGCCCGCGATGTCGCCCTGCTCGGCCAGCTCGCTGAGCATGCCCGCCCGCTGGGCGAGGAAGTCCATCTCGCCGGTGACGGTGGAGGCGACGAGCGTGGTGGTGCCGTGCTGACGGTGCGTGTGGACGCCCTTGAGGACGTCGTCGACCGTGCCGGAGGTGAAGGAGGCCCCGCCGCCGCCGTGATTGTGGAGGTCGACGAAGCCGGGGACGACCCAGTGGCCGGCCGGGAGGTCGATGATCTCCGCGTCCGCGGGAGCGCTCCCCACGATGCGCGCACCGTCGACGATCACCCGGCCGCCGGAGAGAGTTCCGGTGGGCAGGACCACCTGAGCACCGGCGAGAACTTTGCTAGCGGCCATCAGGCGGTTACCTCCGTGGAGTGGGTGGCGTCGGGGCCGGGGGCGGTTCCTTCGAGCAGATCCCAGGCGAGCAGGCCCGCGCCCAGGCACCCGGCGGTGTCTCCCAGGGCGGCGGGGACGATGAGGGGCTGGGTCTGGAACGTGACGATGCGTTCCGTCATGGCCGCCCGCAGGGGTGTGAACAAGGTTTCCCCGGCCTCGGCCAGACCGCCACCGATGATCAGGGTGTGCGGGTCCAGGAGGGTGAGCGCCGTGATGAGGCCGTCGGCGAGCGCGTCGACCGCGTTCTGCCAGACCTTCCGGGCGCGCGGGTCGCCGGACTCCACGGCCTTCGCGCAGTCCGCGGCGTCTGCCTCCGGGTCGCCGCTCGCCGCCGCCCACGCCTCGCTCACCGCGGACGCGGAGGCGAGCCGCTCCAGGCAGCCGCGCTGGCCGCAGCCGCAGAGCGGTCCGCCGGGGCGCACGATGATGTGCCCGATCTCGCCCGCCGAGCCGTGGGCGCCGGGCTCGATGCCGCCGCCGATCCCGATGGCCCCGGCGATGCCCGTGCCCAGGGGCACGAAGAGGAACCGGTCGGCGCCCTTGCCGGCGCCGATCCGCCCCTCGGCGAGGCCGCCGGTGCGGACGTCGTGGCCGAGCGCGACCGGGATGCCTTCGAGCCGCCGGCTCAGGAGGTCACGCATCGGGACGTCGCGCCAGCCGAGGTTCGCGGCGTAGACCGCCGTGCCGCGTTCGGTGTCGACGATCCCGGGGATCGCGACGCCGGCCGCGGCGGCGGACTCCCCGAACTCCTTGATCCCGTGGGCGCGCAGATCGGCGGCGAAGTCGAGGATGGACTCGACCACGGCGTCGGGACCGCGTTCACGGCCGGTGGCCCGCCGCGCCTCGTGGAGGAGCGCGCCGTCCGCTCCGACCAGGGCGGCCTTCATTCCGGTGCCGCCCACATCGAGGGCGATGACGTGTCTCACGGGGGACAGTGTCGCGCCTACTCCGCGAGAGGTCTAGTCCACTTCGGCCAATCGCCGCCTATCCCGGTGGGCGGGTGCCCCCTAAACCGCCGCTTCGCGGCGGATGTCTCCCGCCCACCCACCCACTCGTCACCCCGCGGGGCAATCGGGTGGGTGGGTGGGGAGCGTCCGCCGCGAAGTGGCGGGTCAGCATTAGCCCAAGATGACACTCCGCGTCAGGTTCCTGGGCCGGTCAGGGTCGAAGCCCCGCGACTCAGCCAGTGCAACCGCGAGCCGCTGGGCCCGGATCAGGTCCGCCAGCGGGTCCAGCTCCTCGCGGGCCACCAGCTCACCGCCGACCCGGTCGACATCGCCCGCGAGCCCCTCCGGAAGCACCCCGAACATCCACGCCACCCGGCCGGGACCGGTGATGGAGATCGGCCCGTGGCGGTACTCCATCGCCGGGTACGACTCCGTCCAGGCGCCCGCGGCCTCCCGCATCTTCAGCGCCGCCTCCAGGGCGAGACCGTACGTCCAGCCCCGCCCGAGGAACGTCCACTGCTCGGCGCCGACCACGGAGGCGGGCAACGGCTCCGACACCGCGAGCTCCGCGTCCACCGCCGCGTCGGCGACGGACTTCACGCCGGGGATGTCACCGAGCCCGGCCCGCAGGAAGGCGAGCGCGGTCGTGGCGAAGCGGGTCTGGACGACCGACTCCTCGTCCGCCCAGTCCAGGACCGCCACCGAGTCGGCCGCTTCCATGATCGGCGTCTTCGGGTCGGCGGTCAGGGCCGTGGTCGGGACCACGCCCTTCAGCTGTCCGAGGAGTTCGAGCACCTCCGTCGTCGTACCGGACCGGGTGATGGCCACCACCCGGTCGTACGTCCGCCCGGCCGGGAACTCCGACGACGCGAACGCGTCCGTCTCGCCCTGCCCGGCGGCCTCGCGCAGCGCCGCGTACGCAATGGCCATGAACCACGATGTCCCGCACCCGGTGACGGCGACCCGCTCGCCCGGCTTCGGCAGCCCGTCGAAGGTGGGAGCGGCCTCGGCCGCCCGGTGCCAGCAGGCGGGCTGAGTTGCTATCTCTGCTGCGGTACGCGACATGCGTCGAGACTCCTTGCCGGTGGTCTGTCAGTGATACGCCGTTGCACAAGCGATACTGAGGTGGTGTAGACCTCGTGTCCATACGCGAGGGAAAATCGCAGTTCACGAAGATCATCGAGGGTGGGAACAGCTGTGCAGCGGCGCGCGACAGGACTGACCGCGGCGATAGCCGTACTGGGCATGGCGGGGGTACTCGCCGGCTGTGGCGGTCCGGGCGACTCCGGCGACGTCACCCTCAAGCTGGTGGCCGCCGACTACGGCGACTCCAAGGAGAACAGCTCCCAGAAGTACTGGGACAAGATCGCCGACAAGTTCGAGGCCGAGAACCCCGGCATCAAGGTCGACGTCAGCGTCTATTCCTGGACCGACGTCGACCGCAAGGTCAAGGAAATGGTCAAGGCCGGCGACGCCCCCGACATGGCCCAGATCGGCGCGTACGCCGACTACGCCGCGGCGGACAAGCTGTACCGCACCGAGGACCTGGTCTCCATCTCCACCCAGGCCGACTTCATGGCCCCGCTCTCCGAGGCGGGCGAGGTCAAGCGCGTCCAGTACGGCATGCCGTTCGCCTCCTCCACGCGCCTGCTCTTCTACAACGAGAAGATCTTCAAGGACGCCGGCCTCACCCCGCCGCAGAGCTGGGGCGAGCTCGCGGCCGCCGCCAAGACGCTCAAGGCGCGCGGCGTGAAGATCCCCTACGCCCTGCCGCTCGGCAAGGAAGAGGCGCAGGCCGAGACGATGCAGTGGCTGCTCAGCGGTGGCGGCGGCTACACCGACAACGTCGGCACGTACGACATCGACTCCGCGCAGAACGTGAAGACCTTCACCTGGCTGAAGGACGAGCTCGTCGGCAAGGGCCTGACGGGCGCCACGCCCCCCGCCAAGCTCGACCGCGCCGAGGCCTTCGCCGCGTTCACGCGCGGCGACGTCGGCATGCTCAACGGCCACCCCACGCTGATGCAGATGGCCGCGAAGAAGGGCGTGAAGTACGGCATGGTGCCGATGCCCGGGGTGAACGGCCACGCGCAGGCCACGATGGGCGTCGCCGACTGGATGATGGCCTTCAAGCAGCGCGGCAACGGCGAGGAGATCGGCAAGTTCCTCGACTTCGCCTACAGCACGAAGAACGTCCTGGACTTCTCCCGCGAGTACGACCTGCTGCCGGTCACGAACTCCGCCGCCGAGGAGATGACGGGCAACAAGAACGACAAGGCGCTCGCCGAGTTCCTCGACGAGCTGCCCACCTCGCAGCTGTACCCGGTCGGCAAGACGTCCTGGGCGCAGGTCTCCGTCGAGGTCAAGAAGTACATCGGCAAGGCCGTCGACACGAACGGCAATCCGGCGTCGATCCTCAGCCAGATCCAGTCCAAGGCGGCGACCGAGGAGAACTCGGAATAGCGTGACCGGCATGACGGATGCCCAGGACGACGCCCCGGACGACACGTTCCCCGACACCGGGCTCTCCGAGCGCGACCGCGCGATCCTCGCCCTGGAGCGCCGTGACTGGGTGACCGGTCCCGGCGCCAAGGAGCGGGCCGTGCGCGAGCAGCTCGGCCTGGTGCCGGTCCGCTACTACCAGCTCCTGAACGCCCTGCTCGACGATCCCCGCGCCCTCGCGCACGATCCGGTCACCGTCAACCGGCTTCGGCGGGTCAGGGAGTCCCGGCGCGGGGAGCGTTGAGCGTAGGGTCGGGCCCATGGGTGACCCTCTGTACTCGACGTCCTCTCCCGAGCTGCCCGAGCTGCCCGAGCCCGTGACCGCCGCCGGGCGCGAGGGCCTTGCCGCGCTGCTCGCGCGCCCCGGGAAAGCCGTGATCGCGCTCGACTTCGACGGCACGCTCGCCCCGATCGTGCCCGACCCCGAACAGGCCCGCGCCCATCCCGACGCCGTCCCCGCCCTCGCCGCGCTCGCGCCGATGGTGTGTTCCGTCGCGGTCGTCACCGGGCGCCCCGCGGGTGTGGCGGTGCGGTACGGCGGCCTCGCGGGCGTGCCCGGCCTGGAACACCTCGTCGTGCTCGGGCATTACGGCGCCGAGCGCTGGGACGCCGTCTCGTCCACCGTGCACGCGGCGGAGCCGCACCCCGGTGTGGCGGCCGTGCGCGCCGAACTGCCCGGTTTCCTGGACACGATGGGCGCGTGGCGCGGTACGTGGATAGAGGAGAAGGGGCGGGCGGTCGCCGTCCACACGCGCCGTGCGGCCGATCCGCAGGCCGCCTTCGAGGCGCTGCGGGAGCCCCTTGCGGAGCTGGCGTCCCGCCACGGCCTCATCGTCGAACCGGGGCGCCTCGTCCTGGAGTTGCGGCCCCCCGGCATGGACAAGGGCGTGGCCCTCGCGGACTACGTGCGGGAGGTGGGTGCGGAGAGCGTGCTGTACGCGGGCGACGACTTGGGCGACCTGCCCGCCTTCGCGGCCGTCGAGAAACTCCGCTCTGACCAGGTGCGGGGGCTCCTTGTGTGCAGTGGCAGCGCGGAGGTGGCGGAGTTGGCGGAGCGGGCGGACTTGGTGGTGGACGGGCCGGGGGGTGTGGTGAGGCTGCTGGGAGCGGTTGCCGCGCGGCTGGGTTAACCGAACGAGATAGTCCCCAACCCCGCCCCTTCCCGAAAACCGTGCCTGCGCCCCGGGCCTACCTGGGGCTCCGCCCCAGACCCCGCTCCTCAAACGCCGGAGGGGCTGAATCTTTCAGCCCCTCC
>NZ_JBFAJT010000013.1:0-185545 GCF_040655335.1 Streptomyces sp. NPDC050439 | reverse complement strand
ACGTCGAGACCAAGCAGGCCATGCGCCCGCGTGACGCCATGGCGTCCGCCGGCAAGACCCTGGTCGAGCTGTTCGGTCTGGCCCGCGAGCTCAACGTCGACGCCGAGGGCATCGACATGGGCCCCTCGCCGACGGACGCGGCCCTGGCCGCCGACCTGGTGCTGCCGATCGAGGACCTGGACCTCACGGTCCGCTCGTACAACTGCCTCAAGCGCGAGGGCATCCACTCCGTGGGTGAGCTCGTGGCCCGCTCCGAGGCGGACCTGCTCGACATCCGCAACTTCGGTGCGAAGTCGATCGACGAGATCAAGGCGAAGCTGGCCGGCATGGGCCTCGCGCTCAGGGACTCGCCTCCCGGCTTCGACCCCGTCGCCGCCGTGGACTCCCTCGCCGCCACGGACGACGCGGACGCCGGTTTCGTGGAGACCCAGCAGTACTGATCGCTGATCCTGGTCGCGCGGTCCGGCAGTCACTGCCGGACCGCGCGACCAGTCGCATGTCCGAACAGGACATCACTTGTCGCTCATCACTCGTCCGATGACGGGCTCGCCCCGGCTGCCGGGTGGTGGAGGCGGCGCCACTGGCGAGGCGTGACGCCGTAGGTCTGGTGGAAGCGGCGGGAGAAGTGGGCCGGGTTGGTCAGGCCCCAGGACCGGGCGACGGCCTCAATCGTGCGGTGGGCGTGCTCGGGAAGGGCCAGGTCGCGGCGCGTGCCTTCCAGACGCCGACGGATGATCCATTTCTCCAGGCCGAGACCGCCTTGCTCACAGAGCCGGTAGAGGGTCCGTACGGAGATGTTGTGGGCCGCGGCGATGCTCTGCGGGGTGAGCCCGGGGTCGGTCAGATGCGCGCGGACGTAGGCGAGGATGCGGGTCAGGAGGGTGTCCTTCGCGACCGTCCGCCGGGTGCGTTCGTCGGCGGACACCGAGACGACGAGGGCGCGGGTGAGTTCCAGCGTGGCCGAGCCGAGCGCCTCGGCACCGGGGGTGTCGCTGAGCTGGTCGGCGCGCTGATGCAGGCTTCGCAAGTGCTGCAGCAGCAACGGCGCGACACTGCTGTGGTGCAGTAGCGGTATCGCGGTCCGCACCAGGTGTTCGGGCAGGCCGAGACGTTCGGTGTCGACCATGAAGGCGACGGACACCCCGGCCCCGGACCACCCGTACTCATAGCCGGCGGTCTTGTGCGCCAGCGCCAACGCGTCGGGTCCGACGCGTTGTTGATGGCCGTTCCAGGAGAAGGACCCCGTCCCATGGCTCTGGGTGATGATCGAGACGGTGTTCATCGAGTCGAATCGCGAGTGGCGCGGGGTGCGCCAGATGCGCATGCCGGAGCCGCGCGTGGCGAACAGGGTCAGCGGGCCGAAGTTC
The DNA here is from genome assembly GCF_040655335.1 of Streptomyces sp. NPDC050439. NCBI lineage: Bacteria > Bacillati > Actinomycetota > Actinomycetes > Kitasatosporales > Streptomycetaceae > Streptomyces > Streptomyces sp. NPDC050439. Next base: position 184,178 of record NZ_JBFAJT010000013.1, on the reverse strand, counting down.
CAGACCTCCAGCCTCTTGCGCACGCCGGCCGCGGGATGTTCCTGCTCGACGGAGCAGCTGCCGCTCTCCCCCACGGCGACGGCGTGAAATGCCTCGATCCGGTCGGCGGCAGGTAAGTCCTCCGTGTCCAAAACCAGCATGGCCCCCCAGGACGGCGGCAGCGGCCTTCCCGCTGCCGTGCCGTCTCCCGGATTCTTCAGCACGGCGGGCGACTTGGGCAGGCAGATTCAAGTACCGCTGAGACACGTGTGCGTGCTTCCTCCTCTCTCGCCACAGCAGCCACCGGGTCGATCGCCACCTTGGCGCTCAGGGCACAGTTCTCGGCACGTACGGCAAAGAACGGGGCCCCCGTCACTGGCACGATCCCCCTCACCGAAGACGGGCCCCACACCGAAATCCACGCCCACACGGCTGCTGACGGGAGCGCTCCCATGCGCAACTTCATCACGACCCACGACGGCACGGAGATCTTCTACAAGGACTGGGGCAGCGGGCGTCCGGTGGTGTTCAGCCACGGCTGGCCGTTGAACGCAGACGCCTGGGACGACCAACTGCACCTGGCCGCCTCGCACGGCTACCGCGCGATCGCCCACGACCGGCGTGGCCACGGCCGCTCGAGCCAGCCGTGGGACGGCAACGACATGGACACCTACGCCGACGACCTCGCCCAGCTGATCGAGGCACTCGACCTGCACGACGCCGTCCTGGTCGGGCACTCGACGGGCGGCGGTGAGGTGACCCGCTACATCGGCCGGCACGGTACGTCCCGAGTGTCCAAGGCCGTCCTGCTGGGGGCCGTGCCGCCCCTCATGCTCCAGACCGACACCAATCCGCAGGGCCTGCCCATCGAGGCGTTCGACGCCATCCGTGCAGGTGTGTCCGCCGACCGGTCGCAGTTCTACGCCGAGTTGAGCTTGCCCTTCTACGGATTCAACCGGCCCGGTGCGAAGGTCTCACAGGGGGTCTCGGACGCGTTCTGGCTGCAGAGCATGCAGGTCGGGCTCAAGGGCGCCCTTGACTGCATCCGCGCGTTCTCCGAGACCGACTTCACCGAGGACCTGGGACGCTTCGACGTCCCCACCTTCATCGCCCACGGCGACGACGACCAGATCGTGCCGATCGTGGCGGCAGGCCTGGAGTCGGCCAAGCTCGTCAAGGACGCGACGCTGAAGGTCTATCCGGGTGCGCCGCACGGTCTCGTGGGCGCCTTCAAGGACGAGTTCAACGCCGACCTGCTCGCGTTCCTCGCCTCCTGAGCCCCACCAGGCCGCGAACGGCCACCAACACCTGGGCGCGGACCCGCACCGCATCGCGCTGCCGCCAACGCGCGCCCCACACCCACACCGCACCCGCACCCGCACTCGCACCTGCACCCCGCACGCCATCGCATCGCCCAGCCGGCACCTCCGCACCGTCCAGCCCTCTGCCTGAAAGGGTTCGTCATGCGTGTACCTGCCCCGCGCCGTCTGCTGACGGCACTGGCCGCAGTCGTCCTCCTCGTCACCGGCTCGGTCGCCGCCCAGGCCACCTCCCACACGTCCGTGCAGGCCCAGGAGAAGGAGCCGAAGCCGACCGTCGTCCTGGTGCACGGGGCGTTCGCCGACGCCTCCGGCTTCAACGACACCATCGCCTTGCTGCAGAAGGCGGGCTACCCGGTCATCGCACCGGCCAACCCGCTGCGGGACACCGCCGGCGACGCCGCGTACATCTCCAGCGTGGTGGACACCATTCCCGGCCCGGTCATCCTGGCCGCCCACTCCTACGGCGGCGTCGTCATCACCAACGCCGCGCGCGGCCACGCCAACGTCAAGGCCCTGGTGTACATGGGGGCGTTCGCGCCCGCCGAGGGCGAGAGCGCGCTGCAGCTGGCGGGCCAGTTCCCCGGCAGTGAACTGGCCCCCGCCCTGGTCCCCCGCGACTACCCGATCCCCGGCAGCAAACCGGGCACCGACGGCTACATCGACGCCGCGAAGTTCCGGGCCGTGTTCGCCGCCGACCTGCCCGCCAACCAGACCCGTCTGATGGCGGCCACCCAGCGCCCCGGCAGCGTCCAGGGCCTCAGCGGACCCAGCGGTGTGCCCAGCTGGAAGACCATCCCGTCCTGGTACCTGATCCCGACCCAGGACAAGGTCATCCCACCCGCCGCCCAGCGGTTCATGGCCAAGCGCGCGGGCAGCAAGGTGACCGAGATCCGGTCCTCGCACGTGGTGATGATCTCCCACCCGGAAGCCGCCGCGAAAATCATCAAGGCGGCCCACGCCGCCACCCGTTGAAGGAGCGAACGCTCATGAAACCGGACACCATCGTCCTCATCCACGGCTTCTGGGTGACACCCCGCAGCTGGGAACACTGGATCACCCGCTACCAGTCCCAGGGGTTCCGCGTACTGGCCCCGGCCTACCCCGGTTTCGAGGTGGAGGTGGAGGCGCTCAACGCCGACCCCACCCCCATCGAGGAACTCTCCGTTCCCTCGATCATCTCGTCACTGGAGAAGCTGATCGACGGCCTCGGCACCCAGCCGATCATCATGGGCCACTCCGCGGGCGGGGTGTTCACCCAGATCCTCCTCGACCACGGTTACGGCAGCGCGGGAGTGGCCATCAACTCCGCGCCCACCGAAGGCGTGACGACGGTCCCTCTCTCGCAGCTGAAAGCGACGTTCCCGGTGCTGAAGAACCCGGCCAACCGTCACAAGGCCGTCGGGTTCACCTACGACCAGTGGCGCTACGCCTTCACCAACACCTTCCCCGAGGACGAGTCCCGCGCCCTGTACGAGCGCTACCACATCCCCGCCTCCGGCCATGTGTTCTGGGGCAGCGCGCTCGCCAACATCCACCCCGGCCACGCCGACTCCTACGTCAACTACCGCAACGACGACCGGGCTCCGCTGCTGTTCGTCTCGGGCGAGCACGACCACCTGATGCCGCCGAAGATCCAGCAGTCCAACGCCAAGCACTACAAGTCCGACAACACCGTCACCGACATCGTCGAATATCCGGGACGCAGCCATCTGATGCCCGCCCAGGAGGGCTGGCAGGAAATCGCCGACCACGCCCTGACCTGGTCCCTCGACCACACCTGACCGACACCCGGGCCATTTGCGCCGAAGCTGTCGCGCATGACGTCGCGACATCCCTGGTGTCGCTGAGCGGCACCTACGCCTACGGTGACCCGATGACGTCGATCAAGAAGTTCCAAGTCACCTTCGACTGCGCGGAACCCGAGCGCCTCGCCCGTTTCTGGTGCGAGGTGCTCGGCTATGTCATACCTGCGCCGCCGAGCGGGTTTGACACATGGGAGGAATACAAGCGCTCCCAGCCACCTGAGCAGCAAGACGCGTGGTGTGCCTGTGTTGACCCCTCGGGCGAGGGGCCGCGGTTGTACTTCCAGCGCGTTCCCGAAGGGAAAGCCGCCAAGAACCGGGTGCATCTCGACGTGCGGGTCGGCACCGGACTCGTGGGGGAAGAGCGGCTCGCCGCGCTCGAGGCCGAGTGCGCCCGGCTGGTCCCGCTCGGGGCGATCCACGTACAGACGCTGTATGACGGCACTGATTCGTGCATTCCGATGCTGGACATCGAGGGCAACGAATTCTGCGTCGACTGAGCGGACTTGCCCGCATGCCTGTGCGCCGGCCCGGGGGACACCGAACCCGCTGTCCTCCACCGCGTACGAGGTGCCATGCTCAGCGCTGTGCACAGTAGTCATACAAGTCCCGTCCTCGTGGGTCGCAGCGCCGAACTGGCCACCCTCGGCGAAGCCTTGTCCCGGGCGGACGCCGAGGAGTCCGGTGCCGTCTTTTTGGGCGGCGAGGCCGGAGTGGGCAAGACCCGGCTGCTTCGGGAATTCCTCGGCCGGGCCGCCGCGGGAGGGGCCGTCGTCGCCCTGGGCGGCTGCGTCGAAACCGGTGCCGACGCCCTGCCGTACCACCCCGTCTCGGCGGCCCTGCGCTCCCTGCGCCGACAGCTCGGCGCGGAACTGGACGCCGCCGTCGCCGGGCAGGAGGGCGAACTCGCCCGGCTCCTGCCCGAGCTCGGCGAGATGGACCGGGAGCGCGCCGAAACCGACGGCCGCGCCCGCCTCTTCGAGCTCACCGTCCGCCTCCTCGAACGGCTCTCCACGGACCGGACTCTCGTGGTGGCCCTCGAGGACCTGCACTGGGCCGACCGCTCGACCCGCGAGCTGCTCAGCTACCTGCTGCGCGCCCTCACCGACAGCCGCCTGCTGATCGTCGCCACCTACCGCACCGACGACCTGCACCGCCGCCACCCGCTGCGCCCCGCCCTCGCCGAGTACGAGCGGCTGCGCACCGTCACCCGCCTCGAACTCCCCCGCTTCGAGCGCCCCGAAGTGCGCCGCCAGCTCGCCGCCCTCCACGGCGAGGCCCCCTCCGAGCAGCTCCTTGACCGGGTCTTCGCCCGCTCCGAGGGCAATGCCTTCTTCGTCGAGGAGCTGGCCCGCAGCATCCTCGGGGGCTCCCCCGGCGGCCTCAGCGACTCCCTGCGCGACCTGCTGCTGGTCCGGGCCGAAGCCCTGCCGGAAGAGGTCCATCGCGTGGTGCGGATCGCTGCCGAGGGCGGCTCCGAGGTGGAGTTCCGGCTGCTGGCCACCGTGACGGGCCTGCCCGAGGACGAGCTGATCGAGGCCCTGCGTACCGCTGTCGGTGCCGCCGTCCTGCAGCCCTCCGACGAGGGCGAGTCCTACCGTTTCCGCCATGCCCTGATGCGCGAGGCCGTGGCCGGTGACCTGCTGCCCGGCGAGCGCTCCCGGCTCAGCCGCCGCTACGCCGAGGCGCTGGAGGCCGACCCCACCCTCGTACGCTCCGAGGAGCGCGCCGGACGCCTTGCCGGCTACTGGTTCGACGCCCGCGACCCCGCCAAGGCGCTGCCCGCCGTGCTCGCCGCGGCGGGCGCCTCCCGCGGCCGCCACGCGTTCGCCGAGCAGCACCATCTGCTGGAGCGGGCACTGGAGCTGTGGGACGACGTTCCCGAGGAGCTGCGCCGCCAGGCGATGCGACAAGGTGTCGACGACGGCCTGTGCCCGGCCATGTCTCCGGACGCGCCCGGCGACTTCGTGGACCTCCTCGCCGCGATCACTGTCGCCGCGCGTCTGACGGGAGAGCGGGAGCGAGCGCTCGCCATCTGCAAGCGGGCGCTGCGCGAGCTGGCGGACACCGACGCCCTGCGGGCAGCCTGGTTCTGGACCGAGCGCTACCAGCTGATGCGCGACCTCTCCCGCTCGGACGGCTGGGACGAGATCGCCCAGTCCCTGAAGCTGCTCGAAGGCCTGCCGCCGTCCGTCGTCCACGCCTACGCACTCACACATGCGGCGCACTGGTACGTCGTGCACCAGCCCGGGGCGAAGGCCATCGAGATCGCACAGCAGGCGGTGGAGCTATGCCGTGTGACGGACGCGGAGACCAGCGGTCTCACCGCGCGGCACACCCTTGCCTGGCTGACCATCCACGCGGGCGACGTCGAGACCGGGCTCGCGCAGGCCCGGGACGTATGCGCCCAGGAACTGAAGCCCGGCAACGCCAACGCCCTGCTGCACGGCTTCGGCAACCTGTCCACGGCGCTGCACGGCCTCGGCCGTTACCGCGAGGCCTTCGAGGTCGCCGAAGAGGGCAGCGGGCTTGCCGAGCGGTACGGGCTGCCGGACGTCGCCTCGTTCATCGACGGCAACCTCGCCGAGTCCCTCCTCCAGCTCGGCCGCTGGACCGACGCCGACGACGTGCTCGACCGGGCGTCCGGCCGCCGCGGGGTGAGCTCCCGCACCCAGGCCCAGATCGCCGAGCAACGGGCCGAACTGGCCCTGGCCCGAGGTGCGTACGCCGAAGTCCTGCGCCACCTTGAACACGCCGGTGGCCGGGCCACCGGCGCCCACCCGGAGCTGCAGCACACCCTGTCCGTCGCCCGGATCGCCATCGCGCTGGCGGCCGCCGACGGCCGGATCCTTGACGTGCGCTCGCTGCTGGAGAGGGCCGTCGGCGAAGCCATCGCCCCCGGCCACCATCGCTACGGCTGGCCGCTGCTGTACGAGGCTGCCGCGGCGGAGGCGCGGGCCCGCGGGCTCGCCGTCGCCGGGCCGGGGCGCGCGGCGGCGGTGCAGCGGATCCGCGAGGCCATGCAGGGCCAGCCGGAGTTCGTACCGCTGTGGGCGACGCAGTCCCAGATGATCCAGGCCGAACTGCTCACCGCCGAGGGGTACGACGCGACCGCCCGGTGGACGCAGGCTCTCGCCGCCGGCGAGCAGTTGGAGGCCCCGGTACTGGTGGCCACCGCCTGGCTGCGGCTCGCGGAGAGCCTGATCGCCCAGGGCGGCGCCGGTTCCCGTACATCGGCAAGCGAGCTGCTGCGACAGGCCAATGCCGTAGCGGGCGAGTTGGGCGCGGCGCCGCTCGCGAGGGAGATCACCGCGCTGGCCGACCGTGCGCGGATACCGCTGCACGAGGCCGAGGGAGGGGCGGCGTCCCTCCCTCCGACACCGGCGGCGGCGCTTGGCCTGACCGGCCGGGAGCGGGAGGTGCTGCGCCTGGTCGCCGCCGGGCGAAGCAACCGGCAGATCGCCGGGGAACTGTTCATCTCGCCGAAAACGGCGAGCGTGCACGTCTCCAACATCCTGGCCAAGCTGAACGCTTCGGGCCGCGGGGAGGCCGCGGCGATCGCGCACCGGTTGGGGGTCTTTGACACGTGAGCACTAGCGGATCGCCTCGCTGACCGGTTGAGTACTTTGATTGCTGTGGCTGCTGTGGCTGCTGTGGCTGCTGTGGCGATTTTTTTGGGGGTGCGGGATGGGCCTGATGCTCTTTCCCGGGGACGACGACGTGGCGGGCCCGGATGTCTCCTGGTCGTACACCGGCTTCAGCATGTTCAGGACGTGGCTGGCCCAGGCCGAGGGCTTCTCGCTCGCCGAGATGGCCGGCTTCGGCGGCGACCGCCAGTGGTCCGACGTCTCCACCACGCTGGCGCCCCTGCTCAATCACCCGGACGACGAAGGCCCTGACCTCACGCCCGCGCAGTGCGCGGCGATGTTGCCGCGACTGGAGGCGATGCTCGACCAACCACAGCCCGAAGAAAGTGACTTCGTCCTCCGACGGCGCATCGAAGACGTCAGCGAGTTGGTCGCCGTCCTGCGGATCTGCGTGGACAAGAACGTCGGGCTCCTCTTCGGATAACTCCACCGGACATCACCGGACATCATCGGGCCGAGCGGCTTCGCGGCTGGATGCGGTACCTGTCTCCGGTCCGCGGTTCCGAGTAGATTCGGTGTGCCGGTCGACGCGGTGACGCGAGGATCGACGGCTCGTGTCGCTAGGCCAAGGGGGCGGCTGTGGGCGCTGCGTCGAAGGATGTCCGCTTGATACGGAGCACTCTCACCACCAAAGAGACCGCGCTCGCCCGGGAGTTCATGGACGCCTCCTACGGTACGAGCCTGCGGCTCAGCGGCCGCCTTGAGGGCGAGGACCTGCGGTTCTGCCGTGTGGGTACCGACCAGTTCACTGTCGACCACGTGGCGCTTCCCGGCACGCTGCACTTCGCCTGCGACCCACTGAGCCGTCTCGTGGTGAGCGTGGCCAGCCAGGGGAACCTGGGAATCGACTTCCCGGGTCACAGCGACCGTCCCGGACCTGCGACTCCCCTGCTGACCCCTTGCGGGAAGCCCTACCGGGTGGTGTGCGAGGCGACGGTGACGCAAGTGACCACCATCGACACCGTCCTCCTCCACGACACGCTGGGCACCCTTCCCGAAGACCGCGCCCAGCTGCGCTTTCTCGAACTGCAGGCTCCGGACCCTGCCGCGGCCCGGCTGTGGCAAGCCGCGACCTCGTTCGCTTCCCACCGGCTCGACGGCGTGCAGTCGGTGCCGGCCCTGCTGTCCGGGCAGATGGCCCATCTGCTCGCCACGACCTTGCTGGCTGTGTTCCCGCACCAGACTGCCGACCATCGCCAAATCGACAGTACCGATGCGACACCCGCGACGTTGCAACGCGCCCTCGCCTACATCGACGCCCACGCCCACCAAACCATCACGCTCGCCGACATCGCCCGAGCCGCGTACGCGTCCCCCCGAGCCCTGCAACAGGCCTTCCGCCGCCATCGCGACACCACACCGCTCGCCTACCTGCGCCGAGCCCGCCTCGAACAGGCGCACCGCGAATTGCAGGCCGCCACCCCGGACACTTCAACCGTCACCCAGATCGCCGCGCGCTGGGGATTCGCCCACACCAGCCGCTTCGCGGGCCACTATCGCGACGCCTTCGGCCAATCCCCGGCCATGACGCTGCGCCAGAACACCACCCACCGCGCGTGAGACGGCCGCACATGCGACAACGCTCACACCAATACAGACAACACATCGACCGCCACCGCAGACCCGCCGTCCACGCGGTCCTCGTGGGCCCACTCCCGCAAAGCCCACTGCCGCCGCGTGGACGACCTTTCGCCCGGCTTGCTGAGCCTCGCCGTCCACGGCACACGAACCGCGCGCCGCAGGCGGGCCGTTCGGGGTCCGGGAAGCGGCCGGCCTGGGCGCACCGAGTTGGCCCAAGCGACCATCTTTCCGCTCTGCCAGTGCAGCCGTCTGCCCAGTAAACGCGGCGCCCCGTCCAGAAAACGCGCTGTCGCCACTGAGGGCTCACGTAGATGTACAGGCACCTACGGGATCTTGAGACCTCGAACGGCCCATGGCAGGCTCACGCCGCATGATCGACGATTTCGCGAAGGACCACCTGCACACGAGACTGCGGCGGGACCGCACGGCGCTGCTCTGGAAACTCGACGGCCTGTCCGAATACGACGTCCGCCGACCTCTGACAGCGACCGGGACCAATCTCCTCGGCCTGGTCAAACACGTGGCCACCGTCGAGGCCAGGTACTTCGGCGAGGTCTTCGACCGCCCCTCCCCGGAACCGCTGCCCCGGTGGCAGGACTCCGACGGCAGCGATCTGTGGGCGGCCGCGGACGAGACCCGCGATCAGATCATCGATTTCTACCGGCGCACGTGGACCCACTCGGACGCGACGATCAGCGAGCTCCCCCTCGACGCCCCCGGCCACGTGCCGTGGTGGTCGGAGCCTTCTCCCAACACGAACCTGTTCGCCGTCATCGTCCATGTCCTCGGCGAATCCATCCGGCATGCCGGGCACGCCGACATCCTGCGCGAGAGCCTCGACGGCCGAACCGGAGTACGCCCCGAAAACGAGCAACAGATCGACGAACAAGCCCGCGCGGCCTCCTACGCAAAGATCGAACAGTCCGCCAGGTCAGCCGCACCCATACGTGGCTTCGCCGTCTAAAGTGCACCGGTTACCAAGTGCTCCCCTAACGTGAGCGCACAAGGGCCAGACACCGAGGGCGAGTTAACGCCTCAAGGAGTGATCGTCGCGGACGTGTCCCGGACAAGCGCTGAGAGGCCCGCAGGAACTGAGGCTGCTTGCCCGACGACTTGCAGCGCATCCCGCAAGAGGCGGCGGTTCCTGCCTGAGCTGATGACGCCCAGAAGAGGCAAGATCTTATGGACTTCCTCCTCGACCTCTCGCCACGCTTTCCCTTGCGCATAACTGCGCACAAGCGCAATGCGGTAAAGCATGGCACCCCTCGGTGTGGCGCGTTCGAGCGCCTCGTGAAAGGTGTGGATAGCCGAATCCAGATCGCCGAGACTCAAGAAGGCGTGCCCCGAATGACCCCTGACCTCTTGCTCGTTCACCCACCATGTCCACTCTGGGTCTCGCGGATCCAGGGAATCCTCGAGCCCCACACGTGCCGCGTTCAGGTCGACCAAGGCGCGTCCGCGTTCCCCTGTCTGCGCAAGTGCCCTGCCACGCCTGACCCGTGCGAGCAGTGCCACGCGTGGAGGGACCCGGCGCTGCGACAAAAGCTCGTCGGCAATGCGGCGAACTCCCCCCGGACGATCTCGCTCCGTGTCGAGCATGGCGAGCATGTCCAGGGCAAACCACTCAAGAGGCCGCTCACCCGTGTGACGGGCCAGCATGTGCGATTCGAGAAACGCGTTGCGGGCGGCGGCGTGCTCCCCAGCATCGAAGAGAAGCCATCCAGCGACTTCCGCGGCTTCCGACACTGCGGTCAGGTAGCGCCGCTGCGCCGCGCCCGGGATCTCTCCGTCATCAAGCCTGCGCTGGGCAGAGCGCCACACCTGAACGGCGACGGGCGCCACAGAGTCCCCGCCGTACTGGTCGGCGTGTCGAAGAGTGAATGCAGCACTCTCCCTTATGTGCGAGACATCTGAATCCGGCCCCGCGAACTCGATGGCTGGGACCGCACTTCCAGGTGCAGCTAACTTCATCAATTCCCCGCCGGCCTGGAGGAAATCGTCCAGCATTTCGGCCAACCGGACGGAGGGGCTTTGGTGGCCATTGGAAACACGAGACAGATAGGCCACGTTGTAATTGAGCGCACGGGCAGTGGCGCGCAAGCTCATCCCTCTGTCCGTGAGGAGTGCGCGGAGCTTGCTTCCGAAGTCGGCGCTCATGAACTTCCCCTGGTGTTGACCGTGTCCTCCAGCGTAGCTGTCAACGGCTGTCAACTCCCGCTGGCGCACGCCTGATGGCAAGGATGGCGAGACAGACCCCGGCGACCGTGCGACGGGCCCCGGGGCATGGTCAACGCTGACAAGGGGCGTCAACATGCCGGACTGTATGGCCCGAGTCGCCAAGCCGCTGCACGGGGTGGAGGCGGCGGCATGAGTGATCAGGTGCGGGTGCTGCCGTGGTCGACGCTGGAGGGGAACCCTTGCGTTCTTGTGGGTCCGGGGACGGGATTCATGGCTCGGTTGGCCGACAACATCGAGAGTGTCCAACTGGGCATGGCATGCGATCTTCTCGGGCATGCGGCCGACACGCTCGCTGACCGCAAGGCCACGCCCGAGGAACTCCGCTTCGTGACTGCCCGGTTGACCGACTCGCTTCGAGAGGTCCATCGAATCGCGGAGAGCCGAGGAGATCGCCTGTCCGCACACGACCCATCCGATGTGGACGACAGCGACGAGGACGACGACGATCCGCAGCTCCCGGCAGGGGCGTTCGGGTGAGTGAAGACAGCTTGCCACGAGGCCGTTTCGTGCCGCTCGAATGGACTCTGGTGGCCATGCCTGGGACAGCCGTGCGGCATTGGGACGGACTGCTCCCCACCGTAGAGCAGGGTGGCGGCCCCCGCTCTACTTGCCCTAAAAGCGCTCACGCGGGAGGAGTTGCCGCACCGGGCAGGAGCCCGTCTCAACTGCCGTTTCCAAGGGGCCAGGTCAGGGTGGAGTCCACTCTCGTGGGCGCTATCGCGGACTGGCGGCCAAACCCCGCTGCAGCAGCAGACGTAGCGCTGCGAACAACCCGCCGAGACCCGCCAGGAACGCAGCACCAGGAACCAGGGAAGGGTCGGCAAGCCACACCATCGGAATGACCGCCAGCGAGAGGATCAGCTGCGCAGTCGTGATCCAGGTTCCGAGCCGGTTCCTGGGCAGCATGATCGGCAATAGCGTCCACACAAAGAACAGCACGACAATGATGACCGGAATAAGGATAAGGATCATGAACCCACCCCTCATGCTGACATCAACAAGCGTAGACGCTCGGTGGTGAGGTGACGCATGTGGGGGGCGGTGCGAGGTGGCGGGATGGTGGGCTCAGGCTGCGGTGTTGAGGAGGTCGGCGCCCGCCGTCGTAGTGGTGTGCAAAGCGGTGTTGTGGTGACGTGTGGTGTGGGAGAGGCCCGCGGTGCGCAGCACGGTCGCGTGCTGGCTGGCGCTGGCCGGGGAGATGCCGGCTCGGCGGGCGAGTTCCGTGGTGGTGCAGCCGGGGTGCCGGGCGATGGTCCACAGCACCACGGCCCGGGTGTGCCCGAGGAGCGCGGTCAGTGAGTCGGGGACGGTACTGAGTGCTCGTGCGGTGTCGGTGGACGGCAGGCAGAGGTCCGTGTCACGGAGGCCCACGGGGTAGGTCAGCCACGGCTGGGGTTCGGCTGTGTCGTCCAGCGCCGGGTACACCGCCCCGAAGACCGAGGGAATCAGGAGCAGGCCGCGGCTCGCGAGATGGATGTCGCCGGTGCTGCCGGAAGCCATGGTGAGTTCGAGCACGGGCGCCTCCCACCGGATGTAACGGGGGTTGAGGCCGGACAGCAGCATGTCGAGGCCGCCGTGAGCGGCCTGACGGGCGCGCAGTGCCTGATCGGCACGGCTGAGCGCGTCCATGTGCCGCTGATAGGGGGCGATGACCTGCTTGTGGGCGTGAGCCACGGTGTCGGCCAGTTCCGTGAGCAGTTGTCCGTCGCTGCCGAGTGACTGCGTCCAGGGCGGTGCGGCACGCTGATGGCCTCGTCCGGCCGCCCACGCCTCCGTGTCTTTGCGGATACGGGTGGCCGGCGTGGCCCGCACTCGCTCCACTGCCTCGTCGATGCTGCCGGCAGTCGATTGATCGAGGAAATCCACGGTCCAGCCCGTCGGCGGGATCAGGTCGAACAGTCGCCTCACCCTGGGCGACAGACGACGCAACGATTCCCTGCGCCAGGCCCCGAACCGAAACGCGTGGCTTCCTTCCTGCAGCAGCCGCAACGCGATATCCAGCTCCAGCATGGGACGTGGCGCCTCGGCCAGCCGGGTGCGGGCCAAGTCGGCTGCGGTGAAGTGGATACGTAGGGGCATGCGCAGAGCCTGATCAAGATGTCGTTATTCGGGCTAGGCCAAATCACGTCGATCCCAGATCACCTGTTGGGCCACTCTTGTCCGTGAGCGAACACGAAAAGCTCCAGTTCGGCCCCTTCACCGGTGGCCCGACCTGGATGGGGTCGGACGGCCGTGACGTGGGGGGATGCGGCCGTCCGACCGTGCTGGTGCGGCGGCGATGCTTGCGCGCGTGAGGCGCTCGCGACCGGCGGGCTTCCGCGGCCGACGGGCTCCCGCCTTACGCGATATGCCGACGGCGCCAGTACGGGTTGTCGTGCGGGAGTTTGCTGGAGACCCGGCCGTACATGCCGAACGTCGCGATGAGCAGCCCCATCACGAAACTGAAGATCACGTTGATCATCCCGAAGTTCAGGACATTGGCGGAGCGGTCGAGGATGAAGATGTGGGCGAAGCCGCTGAGCACGAACAGCGCGCCCACGGTGACGTTGAGCGTAGAGGCGAAGTTTCCTCCGATCACGGCCCCGGCGAGCAGTGCGATCCCCACGATGACCGAGATCGTGCTGAGCGCGACGTTGGTGGTCATGCCCGCGATCGTGTCGCCCGCCGTGGCGAAGGGGTCGAGAGCGTCGGCGAAGCCCAGGCCCGCGAACACGAGCAGCACCAGACCGCAGAAGGCCGCCCCGTAGCGGTAGACGGTCGCCAAGTGGTGGTCGACCGGGAGTTCTTCTTTCAGCTTCATGCCACCATTTCGCCCGAAATGGCACTTATGGATGCAGAGCGCTTGATGCGGCTTTTCCCCTTCGCGCCACCCTCCTCCCTCGCTTCGTCGACATGCGTGTCAGGCCGCCCCGCGAGACGGTGGCATCTGGGAGCACCCAGCCGATTGGCCCCGGACCTGCTCCCCCAAAGGTTTGCATGTGAGCTGCATCCGCCCGGTGCAGGCGGACGGAAGGGGAGGAGACGTCATGCCGATCGAATGCGACGAGAGGAAATGCGATGCACCGCGCCCGGACGGAGGCATTCCTCGCCCCTGACCTGGGCGATCCACGGATCGCGTACGACCACGGGCACGATCGGGCGAGGTCCGGCCGAGATCCCGGCCCCTCATCCGGGATGACCCAGGCCCCGGAAGTGCCAGAGATTCCCGCGATCTCGGAGGCCTCGGAGGTCCCGGAGGTGCCGGAGATCCCAGTGATCCCGGAGATCCCGGAGGCTTCAGCAGCCCCAGAACTTCTCGGAGATCCGGCCCTCGTCGACGCAGACGTTCCCGCAGCCGTCGGCCGCACGCTGGAACGGGTCCTGGCCGAACGTCTTGAGGCCGCCCGCAGAATCGACCCCGCTTTCGCCAAAGACGTGGCCGGACGCGTCGCCCACTTCACCTCCAGCGGCGGCAAGCGCCTGCGCCCGCGCTTCCTCTGGTGGGGGCTGAGGGCGTGCGCCGAGACCCTCGATGCCGACCAGATCCGGGCCGCGCTGCGCCTCTGCGTCGGCCTTGAGCTGATCCAGACCTGTGCGTTGGTCCATGACGACGTGATGGACGGTTCGCCACTGCGCAGGGGGCGACAAGCCGTCCATGTCGAGCTCGATGCCCGCTACGGCACCAGCACCAGCGCCAGCACACGCACCAACACCACTGCCCGCGGGGCCGGTGCCTCCTTCGGGACCTCCGCAGCCATCCTGGTCGGCGACCTGGCCCTGGCTTGGGCCGATGACCTGGTGGCCGACACGGCGCTCGACGCGGGCACGGCACGAACCGTCCGTGCGCTGTGGCAGGCCATGCGGGAGGAAATGGTCGCGGGCCAGTACCTCGACCTGCACGGGCAGGCCACCGGTTCTCGTTCCCTGTCCCGGGCTGCCCGCACGGCGACGCTGAAAAGCGCCCTGTACTCGGTGGAACGGCCGCTGGCCTTCGGTGCGGCGCTGGCCGGGACGGATGGCCGGACCACGCGGGCGCTGTGCGCGGCCGGCCGCTGCGCGGGCCTCGCCTTCCAGCTGCGTGACGACCTGCTGGGGGTCTACGCGGACTCCGACCACACGGGCAAGCCCGCGGGCGACGACATCCGCGAGGGCAAGGCGACCTACCTGATGGCCGTGGCCCGGGAGCGCGCCGAGGCCGGGGCCGACCATGACTCGCTCGCCGTCCTCGATGCCGTCCTCGGCGGCCGGGCCGAGTCGACGGGGCTCGCCCTGGACCACGTACGCGGCGTGCTGGAGGCGACCGGAGCCCGCGGCATCGTCGAGAACCGAGTACGACGGCTCGCCGCGCAGAGCGTGCGGCATCTGGCCGATGCCGCACTCCCCCGGAAGGCGGCCGAAGCGCAACTCCGGGAGCTTTTCTACCTGGTCAGCGGCGTGTCGGGCCCCCTACTCGCCCCCACGGCCGCAGCCGCCCCCGTCGCCGCTGCCGCTGCCACCGCCACTGCCACTGCCGCTCGCGAGGAGAGGAACCGATGAGGCGTCTGCAAGGTCCGACCGATCACGTGGTGGTCGTCGGAGCGGGATTGGCGGGCCTGTCCGCCACGCTGCACCTCCTGGGCGCCGGACGACGTGTCACCGTGGTCGAGCGGGACCTGGAGCCCGGTGGCCGGGCCGGATTGCTCGAACGCGGCGGATACCGGATGGACACCGGACCCACCGTCCTGACCATGCCCGACCTGGCGGACGAGGCGTTCGCCGCCGTCGGCGACCGGCTCAGCGACCGTGTGGAGCTGCTCGAGCTGCACCCGGCCTACCGGGCGCGGTTCGCCGACGGCAGCAGCCTGGACGTCCACACCCGGGCGGAGGCGATGGAAGCCGAGATCGAGCGCTTCGCCGGAGCCAGGGAGGCCGCCGGGTACCGCAGGCTGCGTACGTGGCTGCATCACCTGTACAAGGCCCAGATGCGCCGGTTCATCGACACCAACTTCGACTCACCCCTGGGCCTGCTGACACCGGATCTGGTCCGCCTGGCGGCACTCGGCGGCTTCGGCCGCCTGGACGCGCGCATCGGCCGTTTCATCTCGGACGAGCGCCTCCGCCGCGTCTTCACCTTCCAGGCGCTGTACGCGGGTGTGCCCCCGGCCCGCGCGCTGGCCGCGTATGCCGTCATCGCGTACATGGACACCGTCGCCGGCGTCTACTTCCCGCGAGGCGGGATGCACGCCCTGCCGCGGGCCATGGCGGCGGCCGCCGCCGACGCCGGTGCCGAACTGCGCTTCGGGCAGGAGGTGACGCGCCTCGAACGCCGCGGGGGCCGGATCACGGCCGTGGTCACCGATCAGGAGCGGTTCCCGTGCGATGCCGTGGTCCTGACGCCGGATTTGCCCGTCGCCTATCGTCTGCTCGGCTCTCAGCCGCGCCGCCCCGTCCGCCTGAGCCATTCCCCCTCGGCGGTGATCCTGCACGCGGGCACCGATCGCACCTGGCCCCAACTGGCCCACCACACCATCTCGTTCGGCTCCGCGTGGAAGCGTACTTTTCACGAACTGACCCGCACGGGCAGCCTGATGTCCGACCCGTCCCTGCTGATCACCCGCCCCACGGCCACCGACCCCGGGCTCGCCCCGGCAGGACGCCATCTGCACTACATCCTGGCGCCCTGCCCCAACACCCGCATCGGCCCCTCGGCCGACCAGTGGCGCGACCTCTCACCCCGCTATCGCGACAGTCTCCTCGCCGAGCTGGAACGACGCGGGTTGCACGGCATGGCCTCCGCCATCGAGGAGGAGTGCCTGGTCACGCCGGCGGACTGGACCGCGCAGGGACACGCGGCCGGCACCCCGTTCTCCGCCGCCCACACCTTCGCCCAGACCGGCCCCTTCCGCCCACGCAACCTCGTACGCGGAATCGAGAACGCCGTCCTCGCCGGCTGCGGCACGACCCCGGGAGTCGGCGTACCGACCGTCCTGATCTCGGGAAAGCTCGCCGCGGCACGCGTCACCGGCCCGCGGCCGACAGCGACCGCCCGGATCCAGGCTCCGACCACCACGAAGGGCCTCGCGCCATGACCGCCCGGGAACTCGACAGCGCAGGCATCACCGACCCCGCCCTGCGCGCCGCCTACACCCACTGCCGCCGGCTCAACGCACGGCACGGCAAGACCTACTTCCTGGCCACGCGGCTGCTGCCCGTCGAGCGCAGGCCCGCCGTACACGCCCTGTACGGATTCGCCCGCTGGGCCGACGACATCGTCGACGACCTCGACTCCACGGCCACGGCAGACGAGCGCGCCACGGCCCTGCACCTCCTGCAACAGGACCTCGAGATCGGCCTGCGCAAGGGAACGAGCACGGACCCGGTGGTGGCGGCCCTGTCGGACACCGCCTCCCGCTACGCCATCGCCCCGGAGCTCTTCACGGACTTCATGACGTCGATGCGGCTCGACCTGGAGGTCACCGAATACCCGCGCTACGCGGACCTGCGGAACTACATGCACGGCTCGGCAGCCGTCATCGGCCTGCAGATGCTGCCCGTCCTGGGCACGGTCGTTCCCCGCGAGGAAGCCGCCCCACACGCCGCCGCACTCGGCGTCGCCTTCCAACTGACCAACTTCCTCAGGGACGTCGGAGAAGACCTCGACCGCGGACGTATCTACCTCCCCATGGACCTGCTGGCCGCACACGGCGTCGACCGCGCCCTCCTGCGCTGGAGCAGGGACAGCGGGCGCGACGACCGGCGCATCACCGCGGCTCTGCGCGATGCTGCCGCGCTCACCCGGCGCGTCTACCGCGAGGCAGCGCCCGGCCTGCCGCTGCTCGACCCCGTGTCCCGGCCCTGCATCCGCACCGCCTTCGTGCTGTACGGCGCGATCCTCGACGCCATCGCACGCGACGGATTCGCGGTACTGCACCGACGTTCCGTCGTACCTCGCCGCCGCCGGGCGGCGGTCGCCTGTGACGGTTTGGCCCGCCTGACCGCGGCCCGCCTGCGCGCCCGCTCCATGGGCTCCAGCGTCCCGAGCGCACCCGAGGCGTCGCCTGACCCATCGCCACCGCAGAACATGCCGCACACCGCGCAGGCGCGAACGCGGCAGCCGAGGAGGGAGGCCGTATGAGCTCCGGGCGCTTCTCCGGAACCGGCCGCTATCCGCTCAGCCTGCGGCGCCGTCCCGTGGCATGGGAGCGGCAGCAGCCGACCTGGCGCGAGGCGAAGCCGGCCGTCATCGCGCAGGCGCTCAAGCGCGCCCAGGCCAGGCCGTCCGGCAATTGGTACGTCCTTGACGACACCCGCAACATCACGGCCGAGCGGCCCATGGGCCGGACCATCGCCGGCACCGAGGTCATCGCATGGCGCGACGCCGCGGGAGCCCTACGGGCCGGACCCGGCGCCTGCCCCCATCTCGGAGCGCCGCTGAAGGACAGCGTCGTGCGATGCGGCACCCTCTTCTGCCACTGGCACGGACTGGCCCTCGACGGATCGGCGCGCGCGGGCTGGCAGCCCTACCCCGCCTACGACGACGGGGTCCTGGCCTGGGTACGCCTCGACACGGTCGGCGGCGAGCAGCCCCTGGACCGTCCGGTGATTCCCGAGCGTCCGCGGTTGGCCGGGAGTGTGTCGGCGGTCTGCACCGCCACGGGGGCCTGCGAACCCGAGGACATCATCGCCAACCGCCTGGACCCCTGGCACGGCGCCTGGTTCCACCCCTACTCGTTCGTCGATCTCCGCGTGGTGGACGAGCCCGGAGCCGGACCGGTGAACGATGCCGAGGACTGCTTCGCCGTGGAGGTTTCCTTCAAGGTCGCCGCACGCGCGGTAGTACCGGTCACGGCCGTCTTCACGGCTCCCGAACCGCGCACCGTCGTCATGCACATCACCCAGGGCGAGGGAGCGGGCTCCGTCGTGGAGACCCACGCCACGCCACTCGAACCGGACGCCGCGGGACAACCGCGTACGGCCGTGTTCGAAGCGGTGATCGCTGCGTCCGACCGGCGGGGCTTCGCGGTCGCCAGGTCCCTGACACCGCTGCTGCGCCCCGCCATGCGGGCGGCGGCGGGGCGACTGTGGCGTGATGACATGGCGTACGCGGAGAGGCGCTGGACGCTGCGCAGCAGCGGACGCTTCCCGGGCTGAGCACCGGGGTTGGCAGCGACCGCTGAAGGACTGCGACCACGGAAACCTACTACCGCCCGCGAAAGATCAGGGGCATCGGCGCCCCATCTTCGCGGACTGACGGTTCCGCCCCTTGGTGTCCCACCACTCTTCCAACAGGCCACGCACCAGCTGCACCAGTTGGCGAAGACGCTCGGGGTCAGGGGTGGGCGAGGTGAACACGTCCACGAAGGACCGGTCGCTCCAGGGCAGCGTGAACACCCAGCACCTCGGCGTGCCCCGTCAGGTCTATGACGTGGAACCGGGTCGCGCCGTCATCGGAGGTGTGTGAGCGAGCCAGGACGCGCTCGGCCGGTGTGTGAGCCACCATCTGCACCTCTCACCTCTCATCTCGTACCGGCCACCTGATTGAGGGCCCTCAGCGCCATCGTCCTGCCCTTTTCCGGGACGGTCCACAGTGTTTGTCCGGCCACGCCCCAGCGTTCGAGCAGGGCGTTCGCCGCGAGGAAGCCGGTCGTCGCCGCGCGTTCCATCAAGGCGACCGGCAGATCGCTGCGCACGATGTCACCGGCCAGCGTGACGGCCGGGTCCGAGGTGCGAACCGTGGGCCTGTCCCGGTAGCCGCCGACGGGAAACAGCGGGCAGTCGGCGCGCCACTCATGCCGTTCGTCGACGATCTCGGCGTCACGGATCTCCGGGTAGACCCGGTGCAACTGAGCCAGCAGATTGCGCTGTTCCGCTGCCCGGTCCGCTCCCGGGTGGACCGCGTAGGCGTGCAGTTCGATTACTGAACCACCGGTACGGGCCGACCAGTCGGCCGCCTCGTCCTCCCAGCGCGCAAGGACGCTGACATTGTCCAGGGACCCGTATCCGCTCGTGCCCAGGAAGCCGGGTCGCTCGGGCGCCGGGCGCCGGTCGAGCCACAGCCGGGAGACGAGGAAGGGCGGCGCGGTGCGCAGGCCCATGATCCGCGTACGCCAGTCGCGGTCGACGAGCAGCGGCGACTGCTCCACCACCCGCTGAAGGCCCTTGATGTCCAGGGCCAGGACGACGGCGTCGTGCCGCTTGCGCCCGTCCGCCGTGATGACGTGGAAGCCGCCTTGGCGCGCGGGCTCAATGCTTTCGACGCCCTGGCCGGTACGGATGTCGGCCCGGTGGCCGACCAGATACCGGGCCAGGGGCTCCCACAACGCGGCCGGGAAAGGTGCCCGGGGCACGTCGAACAGGAGGCCCTCGCTGGAGCCGAGGAAGTAGATGTGGAACATCAGGGCGAGTTCGGCCGCCGACAGTTTCCGCGGGTCGGCGAAGAAGCTGCGGGAGAACACCTCGAACGCCAAGTGGTGGGCTGCCTCAGGGAATTGAATGCGTTCCAGCAGATCCCAGGCGCTGATGTGGTCGAAGCGCCGGTAGACGTCGGGTACGCGTACGTCGAGCAGCGGCAACGCGTCGCGCGGACTCATCCGGGTCAGGTCGCGCCAGCCGAAGGTGGGGCTCAGGGCCACGAAGCCGAGCGCGCTCCAGGGCGGGGTACGTGGGACCCGCGCGAAGCTGTCCTGCAGACCGCCGCTGTGCCGCAGCGGATAGTCGGGCAGGCCCTGGAGCATGCTCAGGGCGGGGTCGGCACGACGCAAGAGCCCGCGCAGGTTGTAGTACTGGCGGAAGAAGGCATGAAACCCGCGGCTCATCGTGACCGTGGAACCGTCCGCCAGTTCCGTGGACCAACCCGCGAGCCTGCCCCCCAGCTGATCGTCGCGCTCGTAGAGCGTCACCTCAACGCCCCGCTCCGCCAAGGCGGTTGCCGCGGCCAGACCGGCGATGCCCCCACCGATGACCGCCACGCCGCGAGCCTCGCCGGAGACACGCGCCGCCCCCGTCGGCCCCGGCACCACACGGGCGCGCCGATCACGCCCGTGCCGCGTCGCACCGCCGTTGACCGCACCACGTCCGCTCATCGCGCGGCGTCCGGTGCCGCAGCGACCACGGTGTGCACGATGCCCGTCTGCCATCCCGGCATCGGCAGCACCCGCACCTGACGGAAGCCCGCCCGCCGTACCCGGGCGGCGAACGCGGGCGCCGTGTCGAAATCGACGACGCTGCGAAACAGGTGCCGGTAGAGGCGACGATCGCCGGCCACCGTGCCGGCAGGAAGGACCACGCCCTTGCACACGGCGGTCCACACCGCGCGGTCCAGCGCCCGGCCGCTGAGCGTGTACTCGTGCACGCCCAACCGCCCTTGCGGGGCAAGGAGTTCGTGCATGGCGGCGAGTACCGCATCCGGGTCGTCGAGATTGCGGAACAGGTAGGCCGCGAAGATCGCGTCGAAAGGGCCCTCGACCCCGGCCCGGGCAAGCTGCTCGGCCGGCGCATGCACGAAACGCACGCCAGGGGGCCACGGCTTGGCCGCGGCGCGGTCCAGCATGCCCTGCGAGGCGTCCACCGCGACGATCTCGGCTCGCGGTGCCGCGTGCAGGAGGGCGGCGGTCGACGCACCGGTCCCGCATCCCAGGTCGAGCACGCGCATCCCCGCGCCTTCGTCCGCCAGCCCCAGGCGCCGGGCGGAGCGTCGCAGATGGGCGTGGTAGCCGGGATTGGCGGAGACCAGCCGGTCGTAGGTGTGGGCGGCGTGGTCGAACGCGGCGGACAGTTCGTCGTCGCGCAGCAGCGTCATCTCGGCGTCTCCTTCGGTTTGTTGCTTTTCATGTGTGGCTGGTTGCCGGTCACGGGGTTCGGCGGTCCGGCAGGGGATGCTTCTGGTGGTGGCGGGGCAGCCACGGCAGCTCCGCGACCGTACGCAGCATGGGCAGGACAGGCGTACGCAGACCGATCCTGAAGTCCTCGTCCCAACGGGTGCGTCCGTCGAGAAAGCGCAGCAGCCGTTGCATGGGCACCTTGCCGAACAGTCCGGCGAAGAACGCGGCTCCGTCCACGCGCCCGGTGTCCAGGGCCCGGAGCATCACTGAGTCCATGGCCAGCGAGCGCCTGGCGTGGACGGGCGGGGGCTCGGGCGTACGTCCGAGGTGGTAGGCGGCCGCGATGGCGGACGTCTGTCGCTGCACCGCCGCGAAGGTGTAGCCGGTGGATGGGCGTGTCGCCCCGCCGGCCGTGCCGATACGGAAGACCGACCGGCCGGAGCGACGGGGAAAGCGCGCGTCGGTCATAGGGATGACCCCCTGCTCGACACGCCTGACCTCGTAGCGTTCCAGGCCGAGCCGCTTCGTCACGTGCAGGCGCAGCGCTTCCTCGTAGGCATGCTCCTCTAGCACGGCGCCGGAGAATTCCGTGTACTCGACCAAGGCGTCGTACGGAGTCATGGGCAGCACGTATGCGAAGGAGAGGCCGTGCGCGGGCTGTGGTGTGCGAAAGTCCATCAGGTCGGCCAGGCCGGCCTCGAAGACGGGCCGGTCCGTGCTGATGAACCAGCCGCGGAAGTGCTGCAGCAGCGTGGTCCTCGCGGGCGGCAGCGTCGCGAGCGGGCGTGAGTCGAACACCCACCGGGCACGCAGGGCCAACGACTCGCCCTGTGGCGTGGTTCCGCGCACCTCTGCTCCCTGCGGCAGGTCGCGCACCTCCTTGACCTCGGCCGCCACGCGCCGCACCCGGCCGTCTCCGTCCAGGCGCGCCGCGACCAGTTCCTCGAAGGAACTGGAGCGCAGCATCTTGTAGCGCAGCGGCGCCGGAGAACCGATCACGGAGGTTCCGTCGGGGGCGCGTACCCGCAGGGTGTCCCACACGCCGGACAGCGACGCGTCGAACTCCCCCTCGCTCCCCTCCCAGAAACACCAGGTCCGCTCGGGCGGCCTCAGCCGGCCGTGCGGGGCATCGATGAGCACGATCGAAGGCCTGATGCCTGTGGGAGGGCGGGCGCAGAGCCGATAGGCCAGGGACAGCCCGGCCGCGCCGGCGCCCACGATGGCGATCTCCGCGTCGTCCATGCCGCCCCTCGTACATTGCCCGTGCGTCGGCCCTTGCAGCCAGCATTCCCTACGAAGGGAGCCGTTGGATGCACAGACATGGGTACTTACGAAAGCCGCCCCGGTCTCATAGGGCCCCGCGGACGACGCTCTTGCCGGAGTGGGCCGGATTTCCGTCGTACGCCTGGTCGGAGACGTCCACCACGGGGTAGCCGGACAGGTCCACACCCTGAGGGAGCGGCAGTGTGGCCGATCCGTCGGCCCCAAGGACACCGACCGCGATGAGCTTCTTGTGGGCCGAGTCCATCAACCAGACCTCGAAGTACCCCTTGGTGCTGGGCAGCCCCCTCACCTTGATGCGCAGAGTCTTGTGCGCGCTGCTGTCCACGACGAGGTGCGCGACTCCCCTGGCGCGGTCAACGGCCAGCGGAGCGAGAGTGGCGTCGGCACGGTCGGCAGCCGGGCGGGCAGTTCCGCTGCTGTCCTGCCGGACCTGCGCCTGCCCCTGCACCTGCCACCGGGTGGCGGCGCTCCCCAGCGCGGCGCCGACCAGCAGGCAGGCCGCCGCGAGCAGCAGCGCGGAGTTGCGTCCAACGTGGCGCACCGAGATGGCGTGTGCGGTCGGCTCCCGCCATCCGGTGTTCTGCGCAGCGGCGGGTTGAGGCGCGCGCGGCTGCGAGGTGCCGCCCAGGGCGTGGTCGTCGGTCAACTCCGCGGAGATGGCCTGCCAGACACGTTGAGGTGGCGGCGTCGGTACATCGGCAGGGGAAGCGGACCGCGCCGCATCGACGACCCGGCGCAGCGCGTCGAGATGCGCCCGGCACGCACCGCACTGACGAAGGTGGGCGCCGACGGGCCCGGACGGCGCCGCATCGGCCTCTGTGAGAGCGAGTTCAGCGAGGTCCGATGAGTCAACATGCTTCACGATCGCCCACCTTGTCCATCTCGCTCACGTCGCCCGGCACCTCAGATCTCAGACACCCCTTCGCGGCGGACTCTGCGCGTCGATGCTGGATCTCGGACTACTTCTCGCGATGGCGCGTGGCCGGATGCGGACCTGAAAGCGAAAACGGGTGCGGGTGTGAAAGCGGGTCTGAATGCGGCCGGCTGGAGATGCGGGCGGGGCTGGAGCCAGGGGTGCGGGAAGGTTCCCGGCCACTCGCGCATACGTTTTCGTCGCACCGAAACCGCATCGCTTCCGCGCCTCTCCACCGGATGCGCTAGCCGTCCACGGGATCCTCCGCACCTTCGAGGGTGTGCCTCAGCCGGTGCAGCCCCCTGCGGATGTGGCTCTTGACGGTGCCGAGGGGCAGGCCCGTGTGCTGGGCGATCTGCACCTGGGTGAGGTCTTGGTAGAACGCCAGGCCCAGCATGAGCCGCTGCACCGGCGGCAGTTTGCCGAGCTCCTGCGCGATGAGCACCCTGTCCAGCGCGGCTTCCGGGTGATCGTGCGGGGGAAGCACCCCGCTCTCGCCCTGCACACCCGCGGCCGTGGTGAGCGCGAGACGGCGGGTGCGGGCCGTGAGCGCATCCGCCGTTTTCCGGCGGGTGATGCCCACCAGCCATGCCGAGAGAGGCCCTCGGTCGGGCCGGTAGCCCGCCCGGCCGCGCCATGCGGCGAGGAAGACCTGCTGCGTGACGTCTTCCGCCTCACGGGCATCGCCCAGAGCGCGCGCGGCCAGCGTGTGCACCAGGGCTCCCCAGCGCTGATAGAGCGCTGCGACGCAGCGTTCGTCGCCACGGACGAACCCGGCCGCGATGTCCTCGGCGTCCTGGCTCTCCTCCACCGGCACATGTGATGGGACCGCTGTGGGAACGGCTGCCGCGTTCACCGCCATGGTTTCCTCCTGCCGGACCTGGCGGTCCGGTGAGCTCGGTCCAGTCGGCTCGGCGGGGCTGCCAGTGCTCACCGCAGCCCAGTTCCACCAAGCGTCTTGCGCGCTGTGATGGGCCAAGACTCGCGATCACGCACTGGGCCGTGCAACATGCGTCGGTCTTGCGTCGTACGGTGAACCCATGAGGGACACCGAGCTGCAGCGCCCCCTGCCGACCGTGGCAGGTCTGAGCACCGGGGCTGTCGCCCGACGATTCGGCGTGGCGCCGACGACCCTGCGTTCGTGGGGCCAGCGCTACGGCGTCGGCCCCGCCGGCCACCAGAGCGGGCGCCATCGTCGGTGGACGCGCGAGGACATAGCGGTCCTGGAGCACATGTGCCGGCTCACCAGTGCGGGCGTGCCACCGTCCGAAGCCGCTCGGGCCGCCCTGCAGACCTCCGTGGCGCCTTCGAGCCAGCCGCAACCTGCGGCCCCTGATCCGAGCGGCCGACCCTCGCCGCTCCAGCTGCCTGCTGCGCCCGGGCAGGCCCGGCAGCACCTGCGCGGGTTGAGCCGTGCGGCGCTGAGGCTCGACTCCCCGGCCATCGAAAACCTGCTCAGCACGGCCATCTCGCAGTTGGGGCTGATCCCCGCGTGGGACGAGGTGATCATGCCTGCCCTGCATGCGGTCGGCCGTAAGTGGGAGACCTCCGGCGAGCGCTATGTCGAGGTCGAGCACCTGCTGTCGTGGCATGTGTCGACGGCTTTGCGGCGCGTGACGAAACCTTACGGCGCGATGCAGCGCGAGGCGGGGGCCTCGCTCTCGCCCATACTCCTCGCTTGCGTGCCGGGCGAATCACACACCCTGCCGCTGGAAGCCCTCGCGGCGGCACTGTCGGAGCGCGGCGTTCCGGTGAGCATGTTCGGGTCCTCGGTGCCGGCCGAGGCGCTCGACCAGGCCGTACGCCGCATCGGTCCCGCCGCGGTCGTGCTGTGGGCGCAGTCCTACGGCACCGCCAGCCGCCCCCTTGCCCAGCACTTCAGCGCGCTGCAATGGGGCGTACCCGGCGCGCGTACGCAGTCGGCCGTCATGGTGGCCGGCCCCGGCTGGGCAGGACCACACCTCGCGGGCACCCTGCGCCCCCACCGACTCGGCGACGCCGTCGCCTCTCTCCTCGCTCTCTGCGATGTGTGAGTGGTGAGCCGTGCGTTGCGACCCCCGTCCTGTGGTTGGGGCTGTGCATCTGCCGCCGAATGGGGGGCTCGGGAAAAGACTGCATCCGTGGGCGCCTCTCCACGCGAATCGGGCGCGTCAGATCGTCGGGTCTCATCGGCAGGAGAAGCACATGCGTGGTGTGGCGTTGGACAGGGCGCACACTGCCGATCAGTGGCCGGAGGACAGCGGCGTCGGTGGCCCATGGTGGCAAGAGCCCCACACACCGGGTGCTCCGCTCACCTGGAGTTCGATCGGACTTGATGCGATGGCATTGATGCTGGTCGTGTCCCTGCGCAAACAGGGAAGCCGCAGTTTCGCGGCCCGCTGCCAGTGGCCCCGGCTCCATCCGCTCAACGAGCGCGCTGTGCCCGTGCCGCACCACCCACTGATCGTGGTGGAATCCACCCGACAGCTCGCTCTGGCCCTTGAGCGTCGGCACCTGCCGCCGACGTGTCTGCCGCCGCTCGATCCCGTCTCGGTGAGCCTTGGACTGGATTTCCGTGTACGGCCGACCGAGTACGCCAGTGCCACCGATGTGGCGGTCCGCCTCATCCTGAGCGACCGCGCGCCGCAGTCCGGCCCGCTCGCCCGCTACCGTCTCACGGCCGAATACCTGCACGGCGGGACGCCGTTCGCGTCCTGCACGATGCAGTTCGC
This sequence comes from Streptomyces sp. NPDC050439, assembly GCF_040655335.1. NCBI lineage: Bacteria > Bacillati > Actinomycetota > Actinomycetes > Kitasatosporales > Streptomycetaceae > Streptomyces > Streptomyces sp. NPDC050439. The sequence continues at coordinate 157,923 of NZ_JBFAJT010000013.1, read as the reverse complement.
GCGTCCGGCCCCCGCAGGCCCGCACCGCGATGACGAGCCGGCCCTCCCCGCATGTCTCTCCCCCGCTGCCGCCGCAGTGGGGGCTGCGGCCGATCTCGACGTGATGCTGGCGCGGGCGCCGCAGGGGAAAGTGGTGATCGTTCCACGAGATCCCCGCCATCCCGTACTGCTGCCCGGCCGGCCCACTCGGCTCCCCGTGCTTGCGGTGCTGGAAGCGGGGCGTCAGGCAACGCTGCTCAACTCGGGGATGACGGCGGCAGCCGTGACGGGGCTGCGCATGCAGTTGCATGGACCGGTACCGCTGCGTGGAGCTGAGATCGACGTGGCGACGGAGACCGGCGGTACGCGTGTCCTCGTCACCGCCGCCGGGCACATCGCCGCGACAGGGACGTTCACGCTCGTGCGTCCGTAAGAACCCACCCGATACTCATGCGTCCGCACGAGTCCGCCGCATGCTCATGCGCTCGGTCGGAGCTGTCGGGCCCCTACGCCCGTTCCTGCAGCACGTCCGCAGGCAGCTCCGCGTCCTTCGCCTTGTCGCCCGGCTGGAGTTGATCGGCGTAGCCCGCCTCGGTCCACACCAGCTTCTTGAACTGCTCCGGGGTGAGCACTCCCTGCCATGGAGTCCCGCCGGGGCAGAACACCGAGCTACAGCCGTAGCAGTAACGCGCGGGCTTCCACAGGCGTTCCGCCCGAGCTTCACCGGCCTCCGCGGCGGACTTCTCACGCCCGTCGCCGCGCACGACCATGAAGGTGCCGAAGAAACAGATCAGCGCGAGGACGACACCGCCGACCGTGTACAGCGGCTTGTCCTCCTCGACGCCCATGTAGGCGAGGGCGATGCCCATGCCGGTCAGCACCATGCCTTCTGCGAAGTGCAAACATCCGTCGCCGGTCTTGTTCGGCCCCGGTTCCAGCCGGCCGTTCAGGTCCTCGCGCATCGCACCCTTGCCGCCGCGCGCCTCCTCGACGGTCCGCACCTCGCCACCGCCACACCCCGGACACACCACACCCACCGGCTCCCCGGCCCTCTCGCTCTCCATGAAGATCAGCCTATCGGTCACCCGAATCGTGACTGCGGTGGGCGGAACTCGACCCCATAGCAGCGTTGTTGCACGGTTTTGCAACTGTGGTGTGCGTGCAGGAGTGCATCGGCGCCAGCTGATGGACGACATACGGTGGTGAATCTCGCCGTAGCCGGTCAGCCCTGTGGCCGCGCACGGCAGCGACGGACCCGATGCATACCGACAGACATCAAGGAGCGTCTTGCCCGATGCCCGCACAGCAGCAACGCCCCGCACAACCCGCACAGTCCATACGTCCCGAGCGCATCGGATCCGCTTCCGCCGCAGGCATGGGCGTTCCAGTGTTCAAGGCTTCTCTCGTCAAGGCGGTGTTCAGGGACGTCACTTCTCAGCACGTCTCGCGGTCGGCTGCGCGGGCTGCCGCGTCGGTGACGCAGACAGTGCTGACGGGCATCGTTGACGGCGCGCAACGAGCAGCGGCGGAGGAGGATCGAAAGAAGCTGCTGCCCAAGGACCTTGTGACGGCCATCGGCCGGGACGTCGAGCTTGAGGTGGGAGAGATTTGGTACCGCCACAGCCCTACGTTCAAGGGGCTGACCGGCGTGGTGTACGACGCCGAGGGTGTCGCCGTACGCGCTCCCAGACGCAGCAAGTCCCGCAAGCCCAGTGCCATGGTGGGCGCCCACAGGTTCGAGGCCGGGATCAGGAAGCTGCTGCGCCACCGGGGTACGTCAGCGGTCCCGGCGATGCTCCGCGATCTGGACGGGCTCGCGAGCGTGTTCCTCACCGACCTCGCCCGGGACGCGGCTGTGGTCGTGAGAGAGGGCGGCATCAAAGGCTTCGGCACCGTCACCCTGACGAGGCCGGGCGAACCGGCTGACACCCGCCCGTCCGTGGCGGAGTCCGTCCTGCCCCTGCTCACCTGCACAAGAGACGGACGAACCATCGGCAGGGATCACGTCCTGGCCGCCACCACGATCCAGTTGTTCGGCGAAGTCAGGCAGCGAGCCCTCGCCGCGGCCCGCGAGGCGACGGAGACCACCGGTTCGGAAGGCTGAGCGGGTGCCGGGCCGTTGGGCCGTTAGGCCGTTTACCGAAAGTGGAGCTTGGTGATCCGCGCGCATTACGTCCGAGGTAATCGTCTCTGCGTGCCCGTGCTGACAGGGTCGGTGACGTCTCCGCGTCGGAGGACGCGGACCAGGACGGAGAGGTCGACCATGTCCATGGCCACATCCACCAACACGCGCGCTGTGGTGCAGGAGTTGCTGCGCAGAATAGGCGAGGGCAACCCCGAGCACATCGCCGAGCTGTATGCCGAGCAGGGTGACTGGAAGCTGGACTGGCCGGAGTCCGAGCACGGCCGCACTGCCACGCCGTGGATCCGTCATCGCTCCACCCGGGCCGACGCGGCCGCCCACTATCGCGAGCTGGCCGAGAACCACATCCCGGAGCATGTGGCGACTGAGGTCGAGCGCATCCTTGTCGACGGAAGCGACGCGGTCGTCTTGGGTGAGATTCGTCAGACCGCCAGGCCCACCGGACGTGCCTACAAGGCGCGGTTCGCTCTGCATCTCACCGTCGCAGACGGTCTTGTCACCCGGCACCATGTCTACGAGGACAGTCTGGCCGTCGCCCAGGCATTCGAACCGAAGGGTCAGTGAACGACCACCGGCATCGGCCCTTCGCGAGAAGCCGCTCACATCCCCGTCACTCACTCCGGTGGTTCGGCTCCAGGCGGCTGCGCGCGGACTTGCCGCTGAGGGACAGTGGCCCGATGCGCCGCCGCTTCGTCACGCTCGTCGTCCTGGCCCTGTTGAGTACCGCGGGGTGTACCTCCGTGGCGCCGCGTCCCGCTCCGTCGCTGAAGCCCGCGGGTGGCCAGGCGCCGGCTTCGCGGGAGGCTCACGCGCCCGCCACCCAGCCCTCGGCCCGTGACGCGCTGGTGAGGAGCGGTACGGGCAGGCCGAAGAGCAAGGAGGACAGGAAGGACGCGGAGCCGCCGCCACGCCGCCAGGCAGCGGCTGCTGACCGCGAACCCCCGCCAACACCCCCTCCCCGCGCACCGGTTCAGCGAGCGGCTCCGCCACCCCAGCCCGTGACACAACGGCCCGAGCGGCGTCCCAAACCGGCGGCGCCCCGCCCTCCGCGTCAACGGAAGACCTACGACGGCAAGATCGTGTGCGACATGGCCAAAGGTGTCACGGACCCCACCACGGTGGCGCTGTGCCGGGGCAGCCTGGGCCAGTGAGCCGTCAGGCGCCGAAGCGGTGGCGCGCGTCCTCGATGTGGCCGAGGTACTGGTGGGTCCAGCCACAGATGGCGTCGACCGCGGCGCGCAGACCGCGGCCCGGCTCGGTGAGGGTGTACTCGACCCGCGGCGGCACGGTGGGATACACCTTCCGGCTGACCAGTCCGTTGCGTTCCAGCATGCGCAGGTTCTGGGTGAGCATCTTGTGGCTGACGCCCTCGACCTCGTCGCGCAACTCGCTGAAGCGCAGGGTGCGTTCACCCAGCGCCTCGATGATCAGGAGCGCCCATTTATTGGCGACGTCCGAGAAGATCTCCCGCGCCAGCGAGTCCGCGCGCCTCAGGTCGGCGTCCTCGGGCAGGCCCTTGAGTTGCTGCTTGGTGCCCATTGGGTTCCCCAGTCACCGAGAGTGCGTTCTTCCACACCGATACCCACGCCACTCTCCTACAGTTCCTCAGTAACCACAAGAGAGTAAATGTACGTGCGGGAAGGGCGGGTACCGGAAGGGCGAGCCCCTCGATGAATCATTGCTCAGCCCGAGGTCACGGGCCTGCGCAGCAACCACTGCCCGAACGTCCGGCGCGGCGGCCGCACCACCACACGGCCGTGGGCCTTCTGTCCGACCAGTTCCACGCGCAACTTGGTCCGCACACCTGAGGGCGTCCGCACGCCGTGATCCACCAGCTTGCAGTGCACCAGGGTCATGCCGTCGGTATCGACCTCGACACCCGGCCCCGTGATCAGCGTCAGGCTCTTCCCCGCCATGGTGACGTCGACCCGAAGGGTCTCCTGAGTGATCACGGCCTCGGTGAAGTCGAGCGTCACGTCGCACCAGATCACCGCGAGCTCCAGCCGCCGCGGCACCACCCAGCGCCCCCGGCGCTCTACCGCACCGCTGTGGACCTGCTCGATCCGGACGACGTCCTTGACCTCTGCCGCATCCGCTGCCGTCGCACCCGTGACCGATGTGGGCGGCAAGTCGGAGGTGAGCACGGCCAGTTCACCCAGAGTCCGCGCCGACAGAGCAGTTTCCAGGCGCTCGTCCAACTCCTCCGCGGTCAGGAGTCCGTCCCCCGCCGCGACACGCAGCACATCGACCACCCGGTCCCGGTCCGCATGAGAGGCCCGCAGCCCTGGCGACGAGCCGGGGCCGGCGTGCTTACCCGTGGGCGGATTCTCTCCCGACATGCTTCCGTCCTGGTCCTGTCGAACGCTCTGCGCGACGCAGGGAGCGACGCGCACGTAGAAGACCAACGCTATATCGCGACATACGTCCTTGCGTGAATGGCCGGCGTCAAGTCACCGCAAGTCACCGTGGACGGCACCATCATGCCGAGGACCTGTCTCCTCAACAACCGCACGCCAGAGTCCAGTTCACCCTCTGCCGAAACTCAGCTGCGACCTCACTCCTTGCCCGGCCCGGCAGGCGGCAGCCCTCGCTCGATCACCTGCGCGCGCAGCAACGCGACGAAGGCGTGCACGGCCGCCGAGCGGTATCCCCCGGTCCGGGTCAGCAGCGCAGCCGTGCGGTGCGGCAGCGGCGGCGACAGCGGAACCTGCGTCAGCCCCGGCCGATCCAGGGTAACGGCGTCCGGCAGCACGGTGGTCAGCGCCCCGGCGCGCACGATCTCGAGCAGCGCCAGCGCCGAGTCCGCCTCGACGACCACCCGCGGTGCGGCACCCTGCTCGGTGAAGTAGGTGTCGATCCGGGCCCGGGTCGCGAAGTCGCCGGCGAGCAGAGCCAGGTCCCGCCCGGCCAGCTCGGCGACCGAAAGCGGCCCGGCACCCTCGCCGGCGCCCGCGACCACGCCGAGCGTCTCGATGAACAGCGGCTCAGTCTCGATGCCGGGCGTCGCTTCACCGGTGAATCCGATGCCCGCGTCCAGCTCGTCGGCGATCAGTGCCTCGCCGATGTGCTCCTGGGTCCCTTCACGGACGGCCAGGTCGAGCCCGGGATGCCGTGCATGCAGGGCGGCCACGAGCGGTCCGACGAGATAGGCGGTGAAGGTGGGTGTGACCCCGAGCCGCAGCTGCCCTCGCGAGAGGTCCCGTACGTCCTGCACGGCCCGGTCGGCGGCTGCGAGTTCGCGCAGCGCTCTTCGCGCGTGGTCCACGTACACCTGACCCGCGTCGGTGGGCCGTACGGTGCGCCCGGCCCGGTCGAGCAGCGGCAGGCCGACGGTTCGCTCCAGCGCCCGGATCTGCTGCGACAGGGTCGGCTGGGATACGTGCAGCGCCTCGGCGGCCCGGGTGAAGGTGCCGTGCTCGACGACGGCGAGGAGATAGCGCAGGTGCCGCAGTTCCACAGGGGCCATACCCCGAAGCGTAACGCCGCATATAGCTCTCATCTATAGGAGGCATGCACAGCGCGTCTTGGACGCTATAGCAGCAGATCAGCCACACTGGAGACTGTCCGAAGGCAGTGAAACCGATCCAACCGGAGGCACCTCATGGACTTCGTCCGGCGCACGATCGACCTGGCACGAGCCAACGTTTTTGACGGAGGGCGCCCCTTCGCCACCGTCATCGTCAAGGACGGCGAGATCATCGCCGAGCGCGGCAATCAGGTCGCCCAGACCCACGACCCCACGGCGCACGCCGAAGTGCTGGCCATCCGGGACGCGTGCATGCGGCTCGGCACCGAGCACCTGACCGGCACCACGATCTACGTCCTGGCCCAGCCCTGCCCGATGTGCCTGGGCGCGCTCTACTACTGCTCCCCCGACGAGGTTGTCTTCGTCACGACCCGCGACGCCTATGAGCCGCACTACGTCGACGACCGCAAGTACTTCGAACTGAGCACGTTCTACGACGAGTTCGCCAAGCCGTGGCAGGAGCGCCGCCTGCCGATGCGCCACGAGCCGCGCGAAGGCGCCGTCGACGTCTACCGCCTGTGGCAGGACCGCAACGGCGGCGATCGCCGCGTCCCCGGCGCACCGAAGGCCGACGACGCCCACTGAGGCGACGCCCGAAGTGACAGCATGCGGCGCATGGACTGGATGCCTCTGCTCTCCACGCTGACAGGTGCCGCCATCGGCATCGCTGCCACCCTCGTCGCCGATCGCAACAGGTGGCGTCGCGAAGAAGGAAGGCACGCCCTGGAAGTGCGGCGTGGTGTGTACACCGAGTACGCCGTGGCCCTCAAGGACGCGGGGGAAGAGATACGGGCGGTCGCCCTGGGCGATCACATGTCGGAGTCGGCGCGCGACGCGGCGGTGCGCGAAGCTTTTCGTGGCACCGGATTGCACACGGCCAGCGAGCAGCTCTGGCTCGTGGGCCCGCCAACCGTGGTCGCGGCCGGGAACGAGGCGTTCCACAGTCTGCGTCGGATGCGCGACGCCTACGCCCGCGGGGTCGAGATCGGTTCCGCGGAGGACAGGGCCTTCGTCCAACAGCGCCGCACAGCCATGGCCGAAATGCGCCGCCACATGCGAGAAGACCTGGGCTTCGGCCCCCTCGGCATCGAGTGACCACGAAGGACAAGAGGTCGTGCCCGGCGTCCGCCAAGGTCTCGTACGGCCGCTGTTAATCTGCGGACCATGATCAAGGGGAGATCAGCCGCAGCCGGACGAATAGCGCGCATGGCGGGAGACACTCGGTCCGAACGCGTGCTGATCCTGGCCAGCTTCGTGAACCGGGTCGGCAATGGTCTCTTCAACACCGCGTCAGCGCTGTACTTCACCTTGGTCGTGCAACTCCCGGCCGTGCAGGTGGGCCTCGCACTCACCGTCGCCGGACTGATCGGCCTGCTCGCGGGGATCCCGGGAGGCCACCTCGCTGATCGCCGAGGTCCTCGCACCATCATGATGCTGGCTCTCGCCGTTCAGGCGGCTGCGATGTCCGCCCTCGTCCTCGTCGAGAGCTGGACCGCTCTCGCGGCCATCGCCACCATCGACCAACTTGCCGCATCCGCGGGAGGAGCGGCGTGGGGAGCCCTCGTCGTCCGGGTCGGGACTGAGCAACCCGCGCTCTTCCGGGCCAAGCTGCGCACCTACGTCAACCTGGGCGTCGTCCTGGGCACCGTCGGCGCCGGACTCGCCGTGGCAGCCAACACCCGAACCGCCTACGTGGTGCTGATCCTTGGCAACGCCGCCAGCTTCGCGCTCTGCGCCCTTCTCCTGTTCCTGCTCCCCCACTACAAGGCGCTGGCGCCTCCGCCGCTGCAACGACGCTGGATCGCACTCCGCGATCGCCCCTTCGTCACGTTCACCGCCCTCTTCGGGGCCATGGGACTGCAATACCCGGTGGTGTCCCTGCTGCTGCCGATCTGGATCTCGGAACACACGGACGCACCACGTTGGACGGTGCCCGCCGTGTCCGCGCTGAACGCCGCCGTCTGCGTCCTGCTGCAGACCAGAATTGGGTCCCGTATCGAAAGCCCTCGCGACGGCGGTCGGGCGTTTCGCACCGCGGGTCTCCTCTTCCTGGTCAGTTGTCCCTTGATGGCGCTGACCGCACACGCTCCCATCTGGGTGGCCGTCGGCCTGGCGGTCGCGGCGATCTGCGTCCACAGTCTCGGGGAGATCTGGGAGTCCTCGGCCGGATTCGCCCTCGGATTCGGCCTTGCGCCTGACCATGCCCAGGGTCAGTACCAAGGGCTTCTCGGTCTCGGCTTCAGCGCGGGCCAGGCGCTGGCCCCGGCCATCCTCACCACCCTCGTGCTGGGGTACGGCACGACCGGCTGGCTGTTCCTCGGCGTGTTCTTCGCGGCCGTGGGCGCCGTCGGGCCGCCGCTTGAGCGGTGGGGCATGCGGACCCGCTCCAGGTATGGAGCATCCACGGCGGACTCCGGCGCAGTGGCCGACGAGGCTCGTTCGTAAGGACGTAGGCGAAGCCCCCTGAGGGTCGCCCGACTGCCGCCGTCAACCAGCCGCAAGCCATGACGCTTCGGGTGCCCGTTCGACCGCACCCCTATCGAAGGCACGTACCCCTGTTCGGCTTCACCAACCGGTTTGGTTGAACCCGCCGGGCACCGCCGACAACTCCATGCTCTGAATGTGTCTGGGCGCGCTCCTCGCTGACCGAGCGAGAGCACCTTCGCCTCTCGGGCCGGTCACACGGGCAAACGCGCAGGTCACCGCAGTAGATGCGCTACGGGCATATCCCCCGCCTCACACCCAGGGGCCAGCTGGAGGGAACAGATCCTCGGGTGAGCGTGACGAAACGTACTGGGTGAGTTCGGCAAATCCCGGGGAAGGAGTGGCGACGAGACGATGGAGGTTGCCATGGATGGTAGAGATCTGGAACTGGGCGAGCTTTTGGCCGCCGCGGAGTCAGCGCCGCCCGGGGAGTCCGTCGGTGTCATAGCGCACGATCTGCGCAAGCGGTTCGGGGCGGATCGTGTGTCGTTCTTGTTCGTCGATCTCATGGAGCAGCAACTTCTGCGCCTGAGCGCGCCCGCCGAGGGGGAGGCGGCGGATGCCGCGGAGCCGCTCGACTTGCGGGGCAGTGCCTACGAGACAGTTCTGCGCGACCAGCGCCAGCATGTGGAGCCGGATCATCAGGGCGGACGGCGCGTGATCTCGCCGGTGACCAACCGCGGCGACTGCATCGGCGTGCTGGAGGTGAGCCTGCAGTATGCCGACGAGGCCGTGCTCGGACAGATCCGCGATGCAGCTCACGCACTGGCTTACATCATTGTCACGGACCGCCGCTTCACGGACCTTTATCACGCGGGCCGGCGCACGACCCGGACCAGTCTGGCCGCCGAGATCCAGCACCAGCTGCTGCCCTCGTCTTCTTGTTGTGAAGCCCCGCAGTTCACTCTCGCCGCGGGACTGGTCCCGGCCGACGACATCGGTGGCGACACCTATGACTACACGCTCGACCAGGACGCGCTACACCTGTCCATCACCGATGCCATGGGCCACGACACCGACTCCGCTCTGCTGGCCACGTTGGTGATGGCCGCGTTGCGCGGTGCCCGCCGCACCGGTTGCGACGCGCTGGAACAAGCCCGTCGTGCCCATGAGGCCTTGCTGGCCCACAATCGGGGGCTCGCCACCGGGCAGCTGCTCTGCATCCGCCTCGAGACGGGCACCTGCGACCTGGTCAACGCGGGACACCCTTGGCCTCTGCGCCTGCGGGAAGGCTCCGCAGAGGTCGAGGAGGTCGAGCTGGGCATCAACCTGCCGTTCGGGGTGGCGTCCCCCATCTCGTACCGGCTGCAGGAGCTGCAGTTGAGCCCGGGCGACCGTCTGGTTTTGCTCACCGACGGCATGCAGGAACGCGGGGCGTCAGCCGTCGATCTGGCCTCTCTTGTGCGCGACACCCGCGCTTTGCACCCCAGGGAGGCCGTTCGCACCCTGACCACAGCGATCCTGGACGCCTGCCGCGGCAACCTCAAGGACGACGCCACGGTCATGATCTTGGACTGGCACGGACCCACCCAGCCCGCCACGGACGCCTAGGCCGACCAGGCAACAACCACGCACGACGCGGCGACGAGCCTCTCAACCGACGCGGAAGGGAACCTGCGTGAGCTCTTCGGAGATCTGCCAGACGCGCCGGGCTTCCTCGGTGCTGCGAAGTCGCGCGTAGAGTTTTTGCTCTGCGGGAGGGCCGCCCATGTGGCCGGGTCCGCGCGGCCCGTAGAACTTGCGGCGCTCGGCGTCGGGTGAGGTGGCGGCGTACAGGGCGGGGAGTTTGGCGGTGTGGACCGTCCCGACGACGATGCCGCGGGCAGACAGAGCCCGGATCAGTCGCACGCTCACGGTGTCCTTGGCGCGGCCGACCTCGGGGCGTGCGGCGAGCAGGTTCGTCGGAGCGATCCCGGGGTGGGCGAGGTTGCTCGTGATGCCCCAGCCATTGGCCTGGCTGCGCCGGTCGAGTTCGAGGCCGAAGAGCCCGAAAGCGATCTTGGACTGGCTGTAGGCCTTCATGCCGTCATAGGAGCGTTCCCAGTTCAAGTCGTCCCAGTTGATGGCGTGCTGATTGGCCGCGACGCTGATCTGTGAGGTCACGCGTGCGTGGCCGGTGCGCAGCAGCGGCAGCAGGTGGGCCACCAGGGCGAAATGGCCGAGATGGTTGGTGCCGAGCTGAAGCTCGAACCCGTCCGCGGTCGTCTGCCGGTCAGGTGGGGTCATCACGCCGGCGTTGTTGACGAGCACGTGGATCGGTCGACCCTCCTCCCGCAGGGTCTCGCCGAGGGCTGCCACAGAGGCCAGTGAGGACAGGTCGAGCTCGCGGAGCGACACGTTCGCGTGCGGGACCACCTCTCGGACCGTGCGGATCGCGGCCTCGCCCTTGCGTGGATTGCGTACGGGCAGCAGCACCTCGGCCCCGGCCGCCGCGAGCCTCGTGGCGAGGCCGAGCCCGATGCCGTCGCTCGCTCCGGTGACGACGGCGCGCTTGCCGGACAGGTCGGGAACGGTGATGTCGATGGTCTTGCGTGGCATGTGCCCACTCCTGGGGTGTGTGGTTGCCTCCACCGTCGCGCGGGACGGCGGCTGTGTGCAGGGCCGGTCGATCCACTGATCAGGAAGTCCTGGCTCGGGTTCCTTTCGCAGGCAGCTACGAGACGAAGCCTCGGATGGCTCCGTAGGGGTGGCAACCGGTGAAGGGGGGACTGACGATCCGTGGATGTCGTGGTGCGCGAGCGGTAGACATGAGCAGGTAGGCAGGTACGCACGTACGCAGGCATGCACGGTGACGGAGGCGCACAGGGTGATCGACCGGACCGGCCTCGCGGAGTTCCTGCGGCGTCGCCGCGATGCGCTGCAACCCGAGGACGTGGGTCTTCCGCGCGGACAGCGCCGCAGGACGAACGGGCTGCGGCGGGAGGAAGTGGCCGCTCTGTGCCACATGTCGACCGACTACTACGCGCGCCTGGAGCGGGAGCGCGGACCTCAGCCGTCCGAGCAGATGATCGCCTCCATCGCGCAGGGCCTTCACCTCTCCCTCGATGAACGCGACCACCTCTTCCGGCTCGCCGGCCAGACCCCACCGCCACGGGGCGCCGACAGCGAGCACATCAGCCCCGGCCTGCTGCGCATCCTGGACCGACTGCACGACACTCCCGCGGAGATCGTCACCGAGCTCGGCGAAACCCTGCGGCAGACCCCGCTCGGCATCGCACTCACCGGCGACCTGACCCGCTACAGCGGCCCGGCCCGCAGCCTCGGCTACCGCTGGTTCACCGACCCCGCCGCGCGACAGCTCTACGCCCCCGGCAACCATCCGTTCCTCACCCGCGTGTTCGTCTCGGGCCTGCGCGAGGTGGCCACGCTGCGCGGCCCCGGTTCCCGCGCGGCCCACTACGCCGACCTGCTGCTCGCCCAGAGCAAAGAGTTCCGTCAGGTGTGGAACGACCACGAGATCGGCGTCCGGCCCCACGAGGTAAAACACTTCGTCCACCCCGAGCTCGGGGAGCTGGAACTCACCTGCCAGACGCTGCTCGATCCCCACCAGTCGCATCTCCTGCTCGTCTACACCGCCGCCCCCGGCAGCGAGAGCCACGAAAAGCTGCAGCTGCTCTCCGTCATCGGGGCGCAGGAGCTGCGCTGACGCGAGTACCTCACTTGCCGCTCCTAGGGGCCCTAGGTTTATCCTAGGACCCCTAGGATCGACGTGGAGGGCACATGGTGCGGGCAGGGCTGACGGCAGAGCGGGTGACGTTCGCGGCCGCCGAACTGGCGGATGAGGCGGGGCTCGACCAGGTGACCATGTCGCAGGTGGCCCGGCGGCTCGGCGTGAAGGACGCGAGCCTCTATACGCACGTGCGCGGTCTGGAGGATCTGCGCGGCCGCATCGCGTTGCTGGCGGCGGACGAGAAGACCATCCGTATCGCGGAGGCGACCGCCGGCCGCTCGGGCAAGGACGCGCTGGTCGCCTTCGCCAACGCCTGGCGGGAGTACGCACACCAGCACCCGGGCCGCTACATGGCGACCCAGACCCAGATCCAGATCGATCCCGAGCTGGCCGCGAAAGCGCCCGGCCCCCGGCGCGCGGTCGAGCTGACCTACGGCATGCTGCACGGCTACGGCCTGGCCGAACCTGACCTGACCGACGCGGTCCGGTTGCTGCGCAGCACCTTCCACGGGTTTGTCGCCCTGGAGGCCGCGGGCGGGTTCGCACATCAGCGTGCGCCGCAGCAGTCCTGGGCCCGCGCCCTCGACGCCCTGCACATCCTCCTGGAGCGCTGGCCCCGTCCCGAGAAAGAGACTCTCCATGACTGACCCGACCACCGGCCGCCTGCGCGTGAACGGCGCAACCCTTCACTACGAAGTGCGCGGCCAAGGCCCGCTTTTGCTGTTGATCCCCGGGGGCTCGGGCGGGGCGGCCTCCTTCGATGAGCTCGCCGACGACTTGGCCGCCGAATACACCGTGGCCACCTACGACCCGCGCGGCATGTCCCGAAGCTCGCTGGACGACCCCGAGGCCGAGCAGAGCGTGGCCGAACACGCCGACGACGCCTTCCGCGTGCTGGAACTGCTGTCACCCGGTGTGCCGGCCCGGGTGTTCGGCTCCAGTTCGGGCGCCATCGCGGCCCTGCATCTGCTCACCGCCCGCTCCGAGCGCGTCCAACGCGTCGTGGCGCACGAGCCTCCGACGGTGACGGTGCTGCCGGACGCCTCCACCCATCTCGCCCTCGTGGCACGCGTGCAGGAGGTATTCCGCACGCAAGGGCTCATGCCTGCGATGAACGTGTTCGCTGCGGGGCTCAAAAAGGACACCGGCACCGGCGCCGGCACCGACCGCGTCGAACCGAAGGCCGAGGTCGAGCTTCCGTCGCAGGCAGCGGCGCGGGCTGAACAGACCATGGCCAACCTGCCGTACTTCGTCGGCCGCATCGTTCCCAGCTTCATGCCCTACACCCCGGACCTGCCCCGCCTGGCGGAGCTGTCGGACCAGCTCGTGCTCGCCGCAGGTCAGGACTCACGAGGCGAGCTGGCCTACCGTCCGGCCGCACTCATGGCCGAGCGCCTCGGCACAGAACTCCTGCACTTCCCCGGTGGGCACACCGGCCTGACCACGCATCCCGTCCAGTTCGGCGAACTCCTCCGCAGGGCGTTCCGCGACTGAAGCCGCGGGAACCGGACAGCCCGACTGCACCCGGCAGGGTCAGTCCTCGTCAGACGACGGCTGGTCGACTCGGCCGCCGCTGTGCGGAGTCGCGAGGTAGTCGTCAGCGCCTCGGGGCAGGGCGGCGACGCACGCCGATGAGCAGGCGTTCACCAGCAGGGGCAGTACGTCGGTGGCCACCTGCAGCGAGATCCACCTCTGGTGGAGTCCGGCACGCCCGATCGGGCCGTCGCAGACGCTGCATCGGTGGATGGCCGTCACGCCCCAGCGTCCGGGGTCCAGGTTGCCCGGGTCGAAATCCGTGACGGAGTCCTCCCCAGGCCGCAGCCTCAGCCGCGGGAAGGGCGGCCGCAGCTTGTAGTTGCCGAACAACGCGCGCGTACTCACCGTGCTGCGGGTCAGCTTCGCGCACCGGGTGAGTTCGTAGGGGAACCAATGCAGCCGGTAGGAGGTGTAGGAGGTGAACTCCTCCAGGTCGGTCATGGCCCCGATCTCGGGCGGAATCCGGACCAGGTTGCTGCCGTAGAGCACGAGATGCCTGACCGCTGTCAGCCGGGCGATGCTCGAAGGCAGGGTGACGATCTGCCTCCGCTCTTCCGGGCTCAGCTCGACCAGGGGACGGAACTCCTCGCGCCCGTCGGCAACGGCCTCGTCGATCAGCTCAAGCAGACGTCGCCAGCCCGGCGCGGAGGTGTCCTGGCGCTCGGCGTGAAACCCGACCCGCGCTCGCGGAGCCGGACGGTACTGGTTGAAGCACGAGCAGACTTCCTGGCGCCCTCCACGCGACTCCGGACTCGGGTCTGACGTGTCACCCCAGCGGTTCACGAAGAGCTGCGGCTCTCTGTCGCTTGTCATGGCGCAACGATACGAGGGTCAACTCAATCCGCCCGACTGATTGTTCGGGGGCCGGCACCGACCCGCCGGGCTCACGGCGGGCTCACCCAGCGGCGTATCCGTACATCGCTGACTCACCCAACTCCTCCTCGATGCGAATGAGTTGGTTGTACTTGGCCGTGCGGTCGGACCGGGACAGCGAACCCGTCTTGATCTGCCCGCATCCCGTGGCCACGGCCAGGTCCGCGATGGTCGTGTCCTCCGTCTCGCCCGAGCGGTGCGACATGACCGCCGCCCAGCCGGCCCGCCGCGCGGTGCTCACCGTCCCGAGCGCCTCGGTCAGCGTGCCGATCTGGTTGACCTTGATCAGGACCGCGTTGCCCACTCCCGTGCGGATGCCCTCACGTACCAGCTCTTCGTTGGTGCAGAAGACGTCGTCGCCGGTCAGCTGGCACCGCTCCCCGACCCGCGCCGTCAGCTCGCGCCATCCGTCGTGGTCGTCCTCGGCCATCGGGTCCTCCACCGAGACGATCGGGTACGCGTCGATCAGCTTGGCGAAGTAGTCGACCTGCTCGGCGGGCGTACGCCGCACCCCCTCCCCCGCGTACTCGTACACGCCGTCCCGGTAGAACTCCGAAGACGCCGGGTCCATGACGAGACCGATGTCCGCGCCGGGCCGAAACCCGGTCCGCTCGATCGCGGCCATGACGAAGTCCAGCGCCTCCTCGGCCGTACGCAGCGCGGGCGCGAAGCCGCCCTCGTCGCCGACGGCGGTGGAGTGGCCCGCGGCCAGCAGGTCGCGGCGAAGCGTGTGGAAGACCTCGGAGCCCATCCGGACGGCCTCCGCGAAGGTGGCCGCACCGACCGGCGCGATCATGAATTCCTGGAAGTCCAGCGGATTGTCGGCATGGGCGCCGCCGTTGACGATGTTCATCATCGGCACCGGAAGCACGCGGGCGTCGGCCCCGCCGAGATAGCGGTACAGCGGCTGCCGGTGCGAGAGGGCGGCGGCCTTCGCCGTGGCCAGGGAGACGCCGAGCAGGGCATTGGCGCCGAGTCGCGCCTTGGTGGGCGTGCCGTCGAGCGCGACGAGCGCGGCGTCGAGTCCGGCCTGGTCGTCGGCGTCGCGCCCGGTGACGGCCTCCGCTATCTCGCCGTTCACGTGGGCCACGGCCCGGTCGACGCCCTTGCCGTGCCACCGCTGAGGGTCGGCGTCGCGCAGTTCGACTGCTTCGCGGGCGCCGGTGGAGGCGCCGGAGGGAACTGCGGCGCGGCCCAGTGATCCGTCGGCGAGGACGACGTCGACCTCGACGGTGGGGTTGCCGCGGCTGTCGAGGACGGTGCGGGCGGTGACGCCGTGGACGCTGGTCGGCTCAACTGCAGGTGCGGTCATGGGAGTTCCTTACCGTTGTCGCCTGCCGGGCCGTGGCTGCGACGACGCTGGCGCTCGACCCGACACGACAGACAGTACAGCATTGCTGTTCAGTTCAGCTGTTCAGTTTCGCTGTTTAGCCGTGCTGTTCAGTTCTGCTGCACGACGGTGGATCCGGGTTAAAGTGCCCCATGCCCACCTCGCAAGCCGCCACCGTCGCCGCCGAACTGCGCACCGCGATGGGCAAGCTCACCCGGCGCGTGAAGCACGAGGACCGGATCCCGCACGGACAGGTCGCCGTACTCGGCGTCCTGGACCGCGACGGCGCCATGACCACCAGCGACCTCGCGACCGACCAGCGCGTACGCCCGCAGTCGATGGCCCGCGCGGTCGGCCTCCTGCTCGAGCAGGGCCTGCTCACCCGCACCGCCCACCCCACGGACGGCCGCAAGACCCTGCTCGACCTGTCCGACGCGGGCCGGGCCGCACTGGAAGCGGAGCGCGGCCGCAGGGCAGGCTGGCTGGCCCAGGCCATCGAGGCCGAACTCACGGACGAAGAGCGCGAGTTGCTCGCGCGCAGCGCAGCCCTGATGGAGCGACTGGCTGCTCGCCAAGGCCTGTCCGAGCGTCCCTGAGGGCCACGATCTCAGCCCGTGTAGGTGTCCTTCACGTGCACGGGGTGAAGAATCACCGCCCGTCCCTGACCGCCCATCCCACCGCCTGGTTCCACCCGCGGCGGCGTCGCGGTGGCAATCTTGATGCCGATGCTCAACGGAACATTCTTGCGGTGAGGGCTGTGCTGCGAGTACGTCGGCTCGGTGAAGCCGAGTTCCGTGAAGGTGCCGCTGATGACCATCGCATGGTCGATCTGACCGTCGAAGTGTCCGTTCGGGTCCCAGTCCGAGAACAGCAGATCACCCGGCCGAAGCTTCCAGATGTCGTTCGTGTCGCCCGGCAGCCCGGCCTTCCACGCCTGACCGCGTGCCGGATCGGCCGCATACCGGTGGAGCGAACGCGCTTGGGTCCACGTGCGGGATGCCCCGCGGATCCCACTGACGTCGCTGCTCCACACGAGCGGGTCGGCGGGGTCCTGGAACCACCCCTTGCCATCCTTCGTGGGCCAGCCGCCGGCGTGCAGGACCTGCGAGGCGAAGTTGGCGCAGTCGTTGTCGAAGTGGTCGTAGTCGGGGTTGTGCACGTCCTGGGTGAACATCATGCCGACGGCCGTCTTTCGCCACTGCCCCGACCATTTGTTGGCGTACGCCGCCGCGGCGGCTCGGTTGTAGGTTCCCGCCCGCGGCGCTGCGCTCCGCCGCGACCCTTTTCCGCGGTCCGACTT
Organism: Streptomyces sp. NPDC050439; assembly: GCF_040655335.1. NCBI lineage: Bacteria > Bacillati > Actinomycetota > Actinomycetes > Kitasatosporales > Streptomycetaceae > Streptomyces > Streptomyces sp. NPDC050439. Next base: position 141,082 of record NZ_JBFAJT010000013.1, on the reverse strand, counting down.
GTCCGGCCGATCCGGCGCCTGGATGTCGTCCGTGCTGGGAACGGGCGCGTACGAGACGCGCGTCAGCTTCCACCTGCGCCCGTCGTGGCGCAGACGCACGCTGTACGTGTCGCTGAGCTCGGACGCCTTGAGCGCGCTGTCATTCCAGGCCAGGTGCGTGCCGGTGGTGATGGTGGCCGTGGCCGTCCCTGTGGCGGCCCGGTCGGGGAAGTCCACCCGCTGATCGCGCCCGAATCCCGTGCGTACCTTCACCGCACGCAGCCCCCTCTCCCCTGCCGCTTCGTCTGCGATGCGGGCGAGGGACCGGGCCACACGGAGGGGCTGGGCGCCGACACGGCCCGTACCGCTCCTGCCACTGCTGCCGCCGCCATCGAGCTGTCGCGCCGCGAGCAAGCCCGTCTCCGACTGGAGCCAACCCTTGTCACGCGCCACGAAGTACTGCTTGACCAGCTTCAGCACCTGCTCCCTCCGCACCTCGGCGGAACCACCGGCAGGAGCATCGGCCTGCCCCGACGGAGCCGTGACGGCAGTGCTCAGCAGCACCGCTCCGGCAACGAGAGCACCACGCCGCGCCATAGGGCGCATATTTCCTCCTTGAGACCAGGGCCTTGCCGGCCCGTCACAAGCTAAGGGCGCACACTTCCGACTCCGCGGCAGGCGTCACCAGGGGTCGCCCGATCAGCCCCGGGGCGCAGACTGCCGGGCAACTCCACGGTCTACGCGCCTACTTCGGCGTCCGCCCTGCCACGCGCGGCCGCTCGGCAGCCGCATGGCACACGGCTTCCTCCGCCGTCAACCTCCGCTGACGCGTGTTGACTTCCACGCCTAGTGCAGATTCACTAGAGCTCAACTGATGCCCTCGCACTATGAGGCTATGAGGTAGTGATGCCGCAGCTGACAGCAGGAGGACCCTCCGCGGGCAGGGATCGCGGGATCGCACCGCGCTCGTACGCGCCGCGCGTGAGCACGGAGAGGTGCGGACCGCTGTGATCTTTCCTCCCTTCACGTCGCAGGCCGTCGTTCAGTCCGGCCGCGCCCGGGTGACGCTGGCCGGTGAACTCGACTTCGACACCGCGCCCTGCGTCCTGGAGGCGGTCGCCTCTTGCCTGGCCGAGCAGCCGACGAGCTTCTGCCTCGATCTGACCGGCATCTCCTTCTGCGACTGCGCCGGTCTGAACTCTTTGCTGACGGCGCGGCTTTCCGTCCTTCAGGCAGGCATGGATCTTCTCGTCGTAGGGGTCGGAGTCCAGTTGGCGCGGCTCCTCGCGCTGATCGGGGCCGACGGCATCTTCACCGAGGGCGACACCTTTACGGACGCGGAGACGGAAGCCGCCCTCTGCGCCTCCGATACGGCCGCTAGCCGCCGCGATACCGCGGCGTCCGCCGACGAGTCGCCACTCCGGGACCTTCTGGCATGATCGTGCAGTCCGCCACCTGCAAGGATGCACTAATGCCTTCGTCTCCCCCGCACATTCGTCCGATCAGAATCCTGTTGGTGGAGGATCACGACATGGTGGCCGAGGCCATCCGCCTCGCCCTGGAGCGGTCGCCCGATCTGCAGATCGTCGGCCACGCTGCGTCGGTGGCATCGGCACTGGCCGACGCCAAGCAATGTGAACCCGACGTCGTGCTGATGGACCGGCGTCTGCCGGACGGCGACGGGGTCACCGCCATCGCCGATCTGCTGGCGCTGAGACCCGACGTGCGCGTGCTGGTCCTGGCGGGCGAGGGCAGCGCATCGGTGGCCGCGCGGGTCGCCGAGACGGGCGGGGCCGGCCTGATCCTGAAGGCCCGCGGGCTGAGCGAACTGGAGGACGCCGTTCGCCGGGTGGCAGCAGGCGAGATGGTGTTCAGCCAGGAGCTGTTGGGCGACGTACTGGGACGGCTGGCGGGAAGAACGCCGAGCCTCGGCGCGAACCTGACCCCGCGGGAGCGGGAAGCTCTTCAGCTGCTGGGGCAAGGGCGCAGCACCAGCGAGATCAGCGATCAGCTGGGGGTCGCGCTCAACACCGGACGCAACCACGTCCAGCGGGTGCTGGAAAAGCTGGGAGCGCGTTCCCAGCTGGAAGCCGTGGCGATCGCGCGGCGTGAAGGACTCCTCACGTGACACAGGAGCCGCGACAGCAGAGACGCGCGCGCAAGCAGGCGGCTCCGATGTCGGAGGCCGCGTTCACCCTGCTCGTTCAGGGCGTGCTGGACTACGGCATCTTCATGCTCGACCCGCAGGGCCACATCATCAGTTGGAACGCGGGAGCGGAGCGGATCAAGGGCTACCGCGCCGAGGACATCGTCGGACAGCACTTCTCCGTCTTCTATCCGCCCGAGGACCAGGCCTCCGGCAAGCCCCAGTGGGAGCTGGAGACCGCCGTGGCCGACGGCAGACTGGAGGACGAGGGGTGGCGCGTCCGCAAGGACGGCTCCCGCTTCTGGGCGAACGTGGTCATCACCGCCCTGTGGGACGAAAAGGGCGTACTGCGGGGATTCGGCAAGGTCACCCGTGACATGTCGGAGCGGCGCGCCGCACAGCACGCCCTCAGCGAGCGTCGGCGCTTGTTCGATCACCTGGTCCAGGCGCAGGAAACGGAACGCCGCCGCATCGCGTGGGATGTCCACGACGACTCCATCCAGGCCATGGTCGCCGTCGCGATGCGGCTGGAACTGCTGGCGGATCGGGTACCGGAGTCGTACGCCGCGGAACTGCAGCGCCTGGACACCTCGGTGCGCGAGGCGATCGGCCGCCTGCGCAGCCTGACCTTCCGGCTGCATCCGCCGGGAATCGACAGACATGGACTGGTCGACGGCCTCTCCAGCCACCTGGCCGATGTCGTGGGCTCCTCCTGGGGCATGCCCTACTCCTTCGAGCACCAGCTGGATCATGAGCCCTCACCCGAGACAGCCATCACCATCTTCCGCATCGTCCAAGAGGCATTGCTGAACGTGCACAAGCACTCGCGTGGGAGCAGAGTCGACGTCCGGGTCGCGTCCGCCGACGGGGGCATCGTGACGCGCGTCGTGGACGACGGAACCGGCGCACCGATCGCCCGGGACAGCGCACGTGATCACTTCGGGGTCATCGAGATGCGGGAAAGAGCCGAGACGGCCGGCGGCTGGTGGTCCATGCACAGCCGGCCCGGCGCGGGCACGACCGTCGAGTTCTGGCTGCCTAACCCCCTTCCTGTTCCACCGTCGGCAACGGCATCCCCGGACGACGCGCCGTGACCGCGGCGACTCCCACGGACGGCCGCCCCCGTGCACCATTCAGCGTCGTCCTGTGCGATGACAACGCGCTGCTCCTGGAGACCCTGAGCGAGGTCGTGCAAGCACAGCCCGACCTGGAGGTCGTGGGCACCGCACGCGACAACGAGGACGCGCTTCGACTCGCCTCTCATCTGCAACCGGACCTCGTCGTCCTGGATGTCCGCTTCCCCGGCGGCGGCCCCGATGTCGCCAGAGGCATCGCCCAGTGCGCACCGGCCAGCCGCATCGTGGCGTTCTCCGCCTATGACGACAAAGCCTCCATCGAGCAGATGAAAAACGCGGGGGTTCTTGAGTACGTACTCAAGGGCGCCAGCAACAGGGAGCTTCTCGCAGCTCTGCGCCGGGCGGCACAAGCAGGCTGAGCCGACGCCCCGCGCCGGGCGGATTAAGCGCAGTTATGGGGGTAGGCGGCCCGCATAGGCCGAGCTGATCGAGGAGCAAGGCGGACTGCATGGATCAGACAGCGGGCGAAGACGGCCAGCCGTCGGCGGACAGCGGCTCCGTGTCGATCTCCCAGCTGTTCGAGGGCAGCGAGGGGATCGCACGCGCACGGCATCTGGCCCGAGACTTTTTGACGGACCTACGATCCGTATACGGGCTCCCCGTGACCAGTCAGGCCATGGGGATGGTGGAACTGGTGGTCAGCGAGCTGGTGACCAACGCACGCAAATACGCACCAGGGCCGTGCCTGCTCGCCCTCGCGGTGCAGGGCGCCAACATCGAGGTCTCCGTACGGGACAGCAACTCCGCACTTCCCGCGGTCTCGGCGCCGGATCCGAGCCGCCTCGGACAGCACGGCCTGGAGGTCGTGCAGGCCGTGTGCCACAAGCTCCAGGTGGACCGGGAACCGTCGGGCAAGCGCATCACCGCGGTACTGGGCCTGGCCGCTGACGCGGACGGGAGTCCGGCCGACCGCCACGTGTGACTTCAGGCAGGGTGAGAGCCGAGTGCGCCCGTCGGCCCTGGTTCGCGGGCATCGTGCTGAGGTCGCGCAGCATGTCGTTGCGCCGGGCGAGGGCGTGCGTCGTGGTGGGGAAGAGTGAGGCCTCGCCCTTGCCGATCTTTCCCTGGTTCGCGGTCACGAACGCGCGGGTGCTGTGCTCGTAGGCGGCGAGACCCGCGGTGATGTCCCGGTCGGCCAGACAAGCGGCGAGCATGTACGCACCGACGAGCGCGAGACTGGTGCCTTGTCCGGTGAGGAACGAGGGTGCGTACGCGGCGTCGCCCACCAGTGCGACCCGGCCGCTGGACCAGCGCGGCATGCGGATCTGGCTGACCATGTCGCAGAACAGGTCGTCCGCGTCGCGCAGAGCGGCGAGCATTCCCGGCACCTCCCACCCCGCACCGGCGAAGACCGAGGCCATCAACTCCCGCTGGACTCCTGGACTGTGGAAGGCGTCGAAGGGCGCTTCCGGTCGGGCGAAGTTCAAGAAGGCGTGCACTTCGGCCGTGCTCTCCACGGCGTAGAGAGCGGCGGCTTTGCCCGGGGTGTTCCACATCATGATCTCGTGGGAGAGGTCGAGAGTGTTGCGCATGGTGAACACGGCGAAGCAGTACCCGAGGTATCGGTGGAACTGTTCTTCGGGGCCGAACAGCAGCTGCCGGGTATGTGAATGCAGGCCGTCCGCGCCGAACACCAAGTCGAACGTACGGCTGCCGCCTCCGCGGAAGGTGACATCGACCCCGTGGCCGGTCTGGTCCAGGGTGTGGATGGAGTCGTCGAACAGAAATTCCACGTCGTCACGGACCGCCGCGTACAGGGCGTCGGTCAGATCCCCGCGCCGCACCTCGATGTCCTCTCCCGCGACACCGCCGGCGACGGCGTGCGGGTTGATCGCGGCCACCTTTCCGCCGTCCGCGTCCAGAAAGGTGATCCGGCGCGTGTCGATGTGCGCGTCCCGCAGCCGGGGCAAGAGCCCCATCCTCCGGACGACCTCCAGCGCGGTGCCGCGTACGTCGATGGGGTAGCCGCCGCTGCGTGGTGTGGCCGCCTTCTCCACCACCGTGACCGCGCATCCGTGCCGGGTCAGCCAGAACGCGAGGGCGGGGCCCGCGATGCTGGCCCCCGATATCAGGACCTCGCGCCTCGACGACGTACGGCTGCCCGTCTGGCTGTGCACCTGGCTGTGCGTCTGGCTTTCAACCTGGCTGTGGGTCTGACTGGCCGTCAACTGATTGGTGTGGGTCATCGCTTGGCTCCTTTGTTCATGGTGCGGACGACGAGCAGGGACAGTGCCGTGACCGTGCCGGCGATGACGAAGCCGGTGATGAAGGCCGATTCGGCCGGGACGTCCGTACCGGGGCGGGTCCCTGCCGTGAGGATGGCGCCGGAGATCTGGGCGCCCGCGGCGAAGCCGATCACGCGCGTCACCAGGACCAGGCTGGTGGCGGTGCCGGTGTTGTCGTGATCGACGGAGGTGGCGGTCCTGACGACCATCGCCGTGATGCAGACACCACTGGCCAGAGCGACCAACGCCTTGCCGACGATGAGCTGCCAGACCTCGGCGTGCAGGAACGCCAGGGCGAGCAGCGTGGCCGTCATGACGCTGATTCCCGCTGCGACCACTGCACTTGAGCCGAAACGCCGCGCCGCGGCCCCGCCCAGCGGTCCGCTGATCGCCCCCGCGATGGCGCCGGGCAGCAGATACCGTCCGATGTCGGTGGAGTCGGCCCCGAAGCCGTACCCGTCGGCGGACACGTCGAACAGCTGCGGAACGAGATACATCGACACGGAGGTGCCCACGCAGACAGCGAAGGTGACGACGTACGAGCTCCAGACCGCGGGCTTGGCCAGCAGGCGCAGATCGACCATGGGCGAGGGGGACCGGCGTTCGACGGCGACCCATCCGGCCACCAGGAGTGCCAGGAGCACGACGAGGGCGGCGAGGGCGAGCGGCCGGCTGCCGACCTCGGGCGCCATCGAGAGCCCGAGCATGAGGGTCAGCAGAATGCCGCTCAGCAGCGCCAGTCCAGGCCAGTCGATCCTGGCGTCCGTGCGGGCGGGCGGATCATCCGGCATCAGCCTGTGGACGGCCATGGTCGCCGCGACGACCGCGATCGTCGGGATCGCGAACATCCAGTGCCGGGACAGGCCTTCGGCGATGGGCCCGGCCATCAGCGTGCCCAGCATGCCCCCGCCCACAAACAGCCCGCTGATCACCCCGATGGCCACCTGGGCCTCTCCAGTCGAGAGGTGCTTGCGCACCAGAATGAACGAGAGCGGCATCGCGCCGACCATGGCGCCCTCCAGCACCTGACCGAGCAGCAGCACCGGCAGGTTGGGTGCCAGCGAGGACACCAGACCACCGGCCGCGACCACCGCCATCAGCCGGAGCATGACGCGCTTTCCGCCGTAGCGGTCACCGAGGTTGCCCGCGACGGGCGTGACGAGCGCGCCGGTGATGAGCAGGGTGATGCTGAGAAGTGCCCCTTGCGCGCGGCTCATCGATAACTCGCGCTGTAACAGCGGAAGTGTCGGTGTCACCACCGACTCCAGGGCCCCGGTGGCGGCCGCCAGCGCGCCGAGAGCCGCGATCGCGGCTTTCCCGATGCGGACTTGGGGCGCCAGGGTTGTGACGGTCATCAACTTCCCTTCCCTCGTTGCCGGGTGAGACGGGTATGTCTCCCGCCCCCTGACGCAGAATTACACTACACGGTGTAGTAAAGTCGAGTTAAGATACGGCCATGCCAACCACGAAGACACTGCGCGAGGGGTCCACGAAGAAGCGGGCCGCCATCCTCTCCGCGGCCCGGGAACTGTTCCTCGCCGACGGCTTCGACCGCACCAGCGTCGACGCGGTCGCCGCTCGGGCCGAGGTGTCCAAGCGGACGGTGTATGACTACTTCGGCGACAAGCAGACGCTGCTGCAAGCAGTCGTCGACGGCGTCGGCCAGTCACTGATCACCACGATCCGGCGCATCCTCGACGACACTCTCGCCGACCCCTCCGAACTCACCGAAACCGCCGACCTGGAGGACGTGCTGGTCACGTTCTCGATGCGCATCGCGACCGACATGCTCGGCTCAGCGGAGTACGCCACACTGCAAAGGCTGGTCCGGACGCAGTCCGGGCAGCTGCCGGACGGCGGCGAGAACTCCATGGCCGACGCCCCCGACGAAGCACTCGCCGAGCGGTTCGCCGCGCTCGCCGAGGCCGGCTTGCTCGACGCACCCGACGCCCGCCTCGCGGCCGACCAGTTCATCGCGCTGACCTTCAACGTCGCGCTCAACAGGTTCGGTTCGGCCAACGCCGCGGAGGACACACGCGTGCGGCCCCTCATCGTCGAGGGAGTACGTACCTTCCTGCGGGCCTATCAGGCCAAATAGGCCATGACACCGCTCTTGAAGGTGAATAGGTTCGGCTCGTCGGTCATACGGCGCCCTGCCCTCCGCCGTTGTCGTTCCGCGCACGGTCGATCGGAAAGGCGGAGTGGGGCCGAGGATCACGTGTCGTCGGCGGCCCCACTCCCCCTGTCCGGTTACTTGTGCCCAGCTACTTCTGCCCGGTCATTTCTGCCCGGTCATTTCTGCGCGCCGGACCCGGCCGTCGGCAGGTAGCGCGGGGCTCGCCAGGCCTTCAGGCGGTCCTCCACCGCGGCCCCCAGCGACAAGAGCCTGGCGTCCTGGTGGTCGCCGGCCATCAGGAGCAGGCCGACCGGCAGTTCGTTCACGGACCCGGCGGGCACCGAGAGGGACGGGTATCCGGCGACGGCTGCGGGGGTCGAGGAGGGGATGACGTCGTTGTCGCCGCGCGCGCAGTCCGTGGTCCAGGCAGGCGGGTTCGTGGGCGCGGCGATGGCGTCCAGGCGGTGAGCGGACATGGTCTCGTCGATGGAGCGCCGGGAGAGGTCCTTCAGTTCGGCGCGCATCGCCCGGTAATCGGGGTCGGTGGGGGACGGCGCGGCGAGGGCCTGCTCGAACAGCTCCTGCCCGGCGAAGCAGGTCTGCTCCTCGGGGTGGGCGCGGTTGAACTCGATCAGCTCGGCGAGGTCGCGGGGCCCCTTGCGCGTGCCGAGGTAGGCGTCGATGTCACGGTGGAACTCGGTGAGCAGCGCCGGGAATTCGAGTTCGGCCAGCCGTGCCTGGTACGGGGGTGTCACCTCGACGACCACAGCTCCGGCCTTGCGCAGCTTCTTCGCCGTACGGGTCATCACAGCGTCCACGTCCGGTCCCAGCGAGGGCAGGCGCCACAGGCCGATCCGCTTGCCGCGGGGGCTGGTGCCCAGGTTGGTGCCCAGGCTGAAGGCCATTTGGTCAGCCGCCGCATTGTTGGCCGACGCGCCGGACGAGCCCTCGCGCTCGCTCAGCACCGACAGCGTGAGCGCGGTGTCGATCACGTTGCGCGCCATGGGCCCGGCCGTGTCCTGCTCGGCGGAGATCGGCACCACGCCCGACTGGCTCACCAGGCCGAGACTGGGCTTGTGGCCGACGACACCGTTCATCCCGGCCGGGCACACGATGGAGCCGTCCGTCTCGGTGCCGATCGCCACCTGCGACAACGACGCGGCGAGCGCGGCGGCGGAGCCGGAGGACGATCCACACGGATTGCGGTCGAGCACGTAGGGGTTCTTGGTCTGGCCACCCACCGCCGACCACCCCGATGTCGGCTTCGCGGCACGGAAGTTGGCCCATTCGGACAGGTTGGTCTTGCCGAGGATCACCGCCCCGGCCTTCCTCAACCGGGTCACCAACGCGGCGTCGGTCTCGGGTGGGCTCCCGGCCAGCGCGAGCGACCCGGCTGTCGTCGGCATGTCACGGGTGTTGACGTTGTCCTTGAGGAGAACGGGGATACCGTCCAGTGGCCCGAGGGACTTTCCACGTCGGTGGCGTACGTCGCTGGCGGCCGCCTCACGCAGGGCCGTCGGGCTGGTGCGCAGCACCGAGTGAATCTTGGGATCGACGTGCGCGATACGCCGCAGATAGGCCTTGGTCAGCGTCGACGAGGTCAGCGAACCCTTCCCCATACGCGCCTGCAACTCCGGAATCGTCACGGTGTCCAAGTCGACCCCGGAAACGTGCGGCGACCCGGTCGGCGGCGATGAGTTCTCGGTGGAATGCCCGGCGGGCTGCGCACCGGCATGCGGTACGCCTGTCAAAAGCGCCCCCGCGACAAGGGCGGCGGTCATTGCGGCAATGCTCCTCTTCCCCATGCGGGCCAGCGGACTACAGCAGGCGCTTCCGGCGCAAGGGTGCCGGGGGCTCAGGTACTTCGCGAGCTGAGCAATGCGCAGGCGGCCGGGCCACGCCGGCTGCGCTGCCCGCACGGACCGGCTCACCAGGTCACCAGGTCACCAGGTCACTGGGTACGCCGCCTCGACCGGCCCGTGGTCGGTGTCCGTGTCCTGCGCGCCCGTGTAGTGGCCGCGCTCGTCGCGGTCGGCGGGGTCGTACTTGGTGATGCGGTGGACGAAGGCCGGCGGCACGCTGCTCCTTGGACGGTAGGAGCGTCCAGCCTAATGACGAGCAGGGCCGTACCGACCCGCTCCCATCCGAACCGATCAGCTGCACTGCCAGGTGAACATCGCCCGGTCGAAGCGGCGCTCGGTCAGGTCCACAGGGCGGATGAGCCAGTACAGCGTGCCTGCGTCGCCCCACATCATCGCGGCGTCGTCATCGCTGTCGATCTGGGCCAGCAGTACCCAGTCGCTGATTTCCTGATCGAGGACTCGGGCATCGCGGGCCGTGGCTGCCTCGCCGAGGACCGCTTCCGCCACCTCGATCTCCACCGGGTTCTGGATCGCGTGAGCATGACCGCCGATCTGGTGCCCCGCCGCGACGTCGAACTCCCACATCGCCTCGAGAAAATCCTGCGCGCACACGGGATGGTCGTAGCGGTTTCCCAGCGGGGCCCCGGGCGCGAAGGCGTCTCGGAGCTGAGGATGCCAGGGCTCGGCCGCGGTCAGACCGGTCCGGGCGGCGAGCGGTACCTGCGGATACGGCCGCAGGCCCCGGGGCGCGGCACGCTCGACCGACGTCTCGCCGGGTGACGTGTAGAGGACCCGCGCGCCGGCCCAGCTTTCGCGATCCTCCGCCAGGACCATGGCGTCGCCGTCATCCATCTGTCCGTCGAAATAGAAGAACGACAGAGTCCCCTCGGGAGGGAGATCGATGTCCAGCGCGGCGACGGGCAGCGCGCCACAGTCCAATGAGGCCACGAAGGAAAGGGGCCCATGCCCCTGCCAGGACGGCCATTCCACGTCCGCCGGGAGATGCGGCAGACCACCAAGCCGACCCACAACGGTGTCCGCTCCCCCGGCCGCCTCAAGCCGGACAGCCGGACGGAGCAGGCTCACCCATCGCTCAGCGACGTCGGAGGACAGGTGCTGATGGGCGAGCGCCCTCAGGGCATCGAGCGAACCAAATGTCATACGCCCGATCATGCACCTCCCCACCGGCGATTCCGCCCCTGCGGCGGGCCCATCCATCGGGCGTCCTCACGGCGGCGGCGCAGATGGACCAGGCGACCGATTTGATCCGCTTACGCGCGGGTAGCAGGGCGACATGGTCACCGAAAGCTCTGTCTCCCCCAGCGGCTACGCGCAGCCCACCATCGACATCCAGGCTCTCGCCGAGCTGCTCGACGGCGAATACGCCGAGGTCCGCGATCTGGTTCGCACCAATCTGACCACGTACGCAGGCGTACTGGACGAAGCGGAGGAGCTCGGCTTCGACGAGTTCCGCGAACGCGTGCGTGAGCTCGTGGTGGAGATGGCGGCGACGGGCCAGACGGGCATGGGCTTTCCGAAGGAGTACGGCGGGGGCGGCGACATCGGAGCGTCGATCGCCGCGTTCGAGACGCTCGCCTTCGGTGATCTGTCGGTGCTGGTGAAGGTCGGCGTGCAGTTCGGGCTCTTCGGCGGTGCGATCCTGCACCTGGGCACCGAGCGACACCACGAGGCCTATCTTCCGCGCCTGATCACCGGGGAGCTGATGGGGTGCTTCGCGATGACCGAGACCGGACACGGCTCCAATGTCCAGGCGCTCGGCACGGTGGCTCGCTACGACGCCGACAGCCAGGAGTTCGTGATCACCACCGACGGGGACGAGGCGCGGAAGGACTACATCGGCAACGCGGCCCGGCACGCGGAGCTGGCGGTCGTCTTCGCCCAGCTCGAGGTGGACGGAAAGCGCGAGGGCGTGCACGCGTTCGTCGTGCCGGTCCGCGTCGACGGTGAGGTCGCCCCCGGCGTCCGGATCGAGGACGACGGCCGCAAGATGGGTCTCAACGGCGTGGACAACGGCCGCATCTGGTTCGACGGCGTACGCGTGCCACGCGAGGCGCTGCTCAACCAGTTCGCCGACGTCACGCCCGAGGGCGCCTACCAGAGCCCGATCGACAACCCCGACCGCCGCTTCTTCACCATGCTCGGCACGCTGGTGCAGGGGCGGGTCAGCGTCGGCGGCGGCGCCATCAACGCCAGCAAGGTCGCCCTGGCGATCGCCACCAAGTACGCCGTGCGCCGACGGCAGTTCCAGGCCGCCTCGGACACCGAGGAGCAGGTGCTCCTCGACTACGGCATGCACCAGCGCCGCCTGCTGCCGCTCATCGCGCGCACCTACGCGCTGCACTTCGCCCAGGACGTCGTCCGCACACAGCTGCACGAAGTCTTCTCCGGGGGCGATGACGACGAGCTCGCCCGGCGCGAACTGGAGGCACGGGCGGCGGGCACCAAGGCACTCGGCACCTGGCACGCCACCCGCACGATCCAGGAATGCCGCGAGGCGTGCGGCGGCGCCGGCTACCTGGCCGTCAACCGCTTCGCCGCCCTGAAGGCCGACAGCGACGTCTTCGCGACGTTCGAGGGCGACAACCACGTGCTGCTCCAGCTGGTGGCGAAGGGCTTGCTCACCCACTACGCCAGCGAGTTCGAGAACCTGGACCAGCTGGGCATGGTCCGCTACGTCACCAACCTCGCCGTAGAAACGGTCATCGAGAAGACCTCGGCCCACAAACTGCTGGAGCGGGTACGTGACTTGCTGCCCGGCGGCGACGAGTGGGACCAGGAAGCGGGCTTGTTCGACTCGGAGTACCAACTGGCCATGCTCCGCTTCCGCGAGGAGCACATGCTCGCCGGCGTCGCCCGTCGACTCAAGCGCGGAATGGACCAGAAAACCCACCCCGGGGTCGTCTTCTCCCAGGTGCAGGACCACGTCATCGCGGTGGCCCACGCCCACGTGGAGCGGCTGGTGCTCGAAGCCTTCGTGGACAAGATGCGTCGACTCCCCGACAGCGACAACAAGGTCGCACTGGGACTGCTGTGCGACCTCTTCGCCCTCTCCACCATCGAGGCGGACCGCGCCTGGTTCATGGAACACGGGCGCCTGACGACACAGCGCTCCAAGGCGATCCGCCGCGAGGTCAACGACCTGTGCCGCAAGATCCGCCCCCTCGCGCCCGACCTCGTCGACGCCTGGGGCATCCCGCCACAGCTGCTGCGTTCGCCTGATCTGGTGGGGTGACACCCCCTCAAGGCATGGCCGCGGGCCGTACCTCAGAGGACGTCGTCGTTGGAGTCGAACTGGTGCTGCTGTGGGGGCAGATCGTCGAAGTAGACCGTGTCGGCTTCGCCGGTGAGCACCCGGAGCAGGAACTGCGTGCAGGAGTAAGGGTGGTACTCCCATTCCGGGCCCCTGCCCTCGTTGAACAGGGTGGTCCATTCCTCCGGCTGCTGCCCCGGCCGGCGCAGCCAGTACAGCATGGCGCCGCTGCCCTCGATGTAGGCCCAGGGCAGCACCTCGGCCCCGTCGCCTTCCAGGAGTTGCGGCGGCTTGGGCTCGACCTCCCACAAGGAAGCGAGGATCTCCGCGCGCTCCCTGGCCTCGTCCAGGAGGTTGTAGTCCTTGTCGGGGCATGCGGGGTCCAGCAGCCAGATCGTCTCGTCGAAGATGCCGCCTCCGTAAACCTCGACGAGTTCCTTGTAGTCCGGTGGCAGGGCGGTGCCGAGCTGCCGCTCCACGGCGGCCCAGTCCCGTGAGCGGCGAGGGCTCGGGGGCGGCACGAGTGCGGTGAGGCGTTCGACGGCGGATCGCCTCGGGCTCCTGCTACTCGGCATCGCTGCCCCGCGCCGTCGTCAGAAGCGCGCTCACCACTACCTCGAAGAGGTGCTCGGCGCTTGGCGCGAGCGAAGGTTGATCGCCGGTCCAGGCGAGCATGGCCACCAGCGCGAATAGGTCGTCGCCGTCGATGTCCTTCCGCGCCAGGCCCGCCGTCTGGGCACGCGTGAGGAGCCGCGCACCGGCCGCGCGCAGCGTCACGCACGAAGCGTGGAGCGCGGATTCGGTGTCCTCGATGGCGGCTGCCATCAGTACGGTCACGCCCCGGTATTCGGTGGTCCAGGCGACGCAGTCGCGCAGCCAGGAGACGAGAGCGTCCTCGGGCGGACTGGACGTCTCGAGCGCGCACGCCTTCGCCGTCAGTGCGTCGAAGCTCGTGCGCAGCAGGGCATCGAGCAGCGCCTCGCGCGTCGGGAAGTGCCGCAGCAGTGTCGCGAGCCCGACATCCGCCCGGCGCGCGATGTCGCGCAAGGACACGTCGACGCCTTGCTCGGCGAGGGCGGTGCCCGCTACGGCGAGCAGGTGGTCGCGGTTCTTCCTGGCGTCGGCCCGCATCGGTCCCCTTGACTATCCGGATCACTGGTCCATATATTCGGACCAGTGGTCCACTTATGTGGATCGCTGATCCGAATAAGCGTAACTCGCGACGCGGGCAGGAGAAGAACGATGCCGACACAAGCGATGCCGACACACACGATGAGGGCCATCCGCCTCCATGAACACGGCGGTCCTGAAGTTCTGCGTTACGAGGAGGTGCCGATCCCCGAACCGGGGCCGGGCGAGGTACTCGTCCGTGTCCACGCGGTCGGCATCAACCCGCCCGACTGGTATCTGCGCGACGGCATGTCCAACCTGCCTCCCGAGACGAGGCCGAGGTTCGCGTTGCCCGTGATTCCGGGGACGGACCTGTCGGGCGTCGTCGAGGCCGTGGCCGGGGATGTGGACGGCTTCGCCGTCGGCGACGAAGTCTTCGGCCTCCTGCGCTTCCCCAGCTTCGACGGCAGCACCTATGCCGAGTACGTCGCCGCGCCCGCCTCGGACCTGGCACTCAAGCCGACCGGCATCGATCACGTGCACGCCGCGGGCGCGCCCATGGCCGGGCTCACCGCGTGGCAGTTCCTGATCGACCTCGGGCACGATCACCCGTCGCCCTTCCAGGCGGCGCGACACCGCCCCATTGCGCTCGGTGCCGACACGACGGTGCTCGTCAACGGCGCCGCCGGCGGCGTGGGGCACCTCGCGCTACAGCTGGCGAAATGGCAGGGCGCACAAGTCATCGCGGTAGCGTCGGGCGCACACGAATCATTCCTGCGCGAGCTCGGCGCCGATCAGTTCATCGACTACACCAAGAGCCGTCCCGAGGATGTCGTGCGTGACGTCGACCTCGTTCTCGACACCGTCGGCGGCCCCGACAGCAAGCGTTTCCTGCGTACGCTCAAGCGAGGCGGCTCGCAGTTCCCCGTGTTCTTCGGCGAGTTCGACGAGGAAGAGGTAGCGAAGCTGGGCGTCACGGTCACCGGCACCCAGGTCCGCTCGAACGGCGCGCAACTCGCCGAGCTGGGGCGCCTGCTCCAGGCGGGCACGGTCCGCGTGGCGATCGACAGCACGTACGCCCTCGCGGACGCCAAGGCCGCGCACGAACGCGCCGCCCAAGGCCATATCCGCGGAAAGATCGTGCTCACGGTCGCCTAGGAGGCGTCCGTTCGGTCGAGTCCTGGCGCAGCAAGTCCAGTTCGCCGACTGTTTGGTCTCCGCTGGTCTCACCCGTCAAGCGGAGTCCGAGCCCGAGGTAGAAACCCTCGGGTCCGTCCGTGCCGGGGTGCCAAGTGGTGGTCAGGCGGGTGCCGCCGCGACGGCGGATCTCAGCAGCCACGGCCTCGACCGCGAAGCGACCGTAGCCTCGACCCTGCTCACCATCGGCGATGTTGAGCCGCCAGAGACCGGAGCGGATGTCGGTGCCTGTGCCGTCACCCCTCCAGTCGATGTCGAAGAAAGCCATGAGGAAACCGACGGGACGGTCACCGTCAAGGATGAGGCGGGGCCAAGCTATGCCGGGATAGACATACGCCTCGGCCAGAGATTTCACGACCGGCGCGACCAAGTGCTCCTGATCCGGACGGACCCGCAGACCGATCGCTGCGTCGAAGTTGGCCGGGGTGATCTCCCGCAGACTGAGTGTGGTCGTCATGCGGGAACCCTAAGCCAGCAGAACACATGGACTCTGCGGGTGCGTCGTCGTACGCGGTAACCCAGTTGTTCAGGTGCCGCGCAGGGCGTCGGACACCGCCTTGGCGCCGCCGTGCGCGGTGTAGCCGCCGTCCACGGGGATGTCGGCACCGGTGATGAACGACGCGTCGTCGCTGAGCAGGAACGTGACTAGCGGAGTGATGTCGTCGACCGTGCCGGTGCGGCCCAGTGGGGTGTCGCGCAGAGTCGTGTCACGGAAGGCGGCCGGCG
This sequence comes from Streptomyces sp. NPDC050439, assembly GCF_040655335.1. NCBI lineage: Bacteria > Bacillati > Actinomycetota > Actinomycetes > Kitasatosporales > Streptomycetaceae > Streptomyces > Streptomyces sp. NPDC050439. The sequence continues at coordinate 125,314 of NZ_JBFAJT010000013.1, read as the reverse complement.
CGGTGGCCGTCATCTCGGTCTCGATGAAGCCGGGGTGGAGGGTGTTCACGCGGATGCCGCGCGGGCCGAGTTCCATGCACGCGGTCCTGGACAGGCCACGCAGGGCCCACTTGCTGGTGGTGTACGCGACCGGATAGTGGGCGGTCAGCGCCGCCGAGGAACCGACGTTGACAATGGAGGCGCCCGGTGGCATCAGCGGGGCGAGGTGCTGGATGCCGAGGAGGGGTCCGGTGACGTTGACCGCGTGGACGCGGGCCATGTCATCGGCGCGTACGTCATCGATCCGTGCCCGCCAGGTGATCCCGGCATTGTTGACCAGGCCGTGGACTTGTCCGTACGACTGGCGCAGTTCGGCGGCCAGTTGGGCCCAGCCTGTCTCACTGGTGACGTCGAGGCGGCGGACGCCGGGGGTCTCGGTGACGTCGGTGGCGATCACGCGGGCGCCTTCGCGGGTGATCGCCTCGGCTTCGGCGGCGCCCTGGCCACGGGCCGCGCCGGTGACGATCACGACCTTGTCGAGGAGGCGCTGAGGACGTGGGCCAGTCACGGCCCGCGGGTCGGTCACGGTCGCTCCCTGGGGCGGCGCCGGGCGGCGGGGATCGGGAGGAGCTCGGGGCCGGGCACCACGGTGTTCGAGACGGTGCCGATGCCTTCGACGGTGAGGGTGACGGTGTCGCCGGGCTTGAGGGGCGGCGGGTCCTGTCGGCCGCGCAGGCCCCAGAGTTCGGCGAGGCAGCCTCCGTTGCCGCAGGTCCCGGAGCCGAGGACATCGCCGGGGACCACGCGGGTGCCGCGCGAGGCGTACGCGACCATCTCCTCGAAGGTCCAGCTCATGTTGGACAGCAGGTCCTTGCCGACCACCTCACCGTTGATCTCGGCTGTCAGGGCGAGGCGCAGGAAACCGTCGCTGTCGCGGTAGGGCTCCAGTTCGTCGGCGGTCACGAGGTAGGGGCCGAGGGTGGTGGCGGTGTCCTTGCCCTTGCAGGGGCCGAGGCCCACCCGCATCTCGGCCGACTGGAGGTCCCGCGCGGACCAGTCGTTGAAGATCGTGTAGCCGACGATGTGCTCGCGGGCCTGCTCGGGGCTGAGGTCGCTGCCCTCGCGTCCGATCACGGCCGCCACTTCGAGTTCGAAGTCGAGGACCCCGGCTCCCGGCGCCGCCGGAATGGCGTCGTGCGGACCGTAGACGGCGTGGGGGTTGCCGAAGTAGAAGGTCGGGGCCGCGTACCACTGCTCGGGGACCCCGGCGGTGCCCTCCACGGAGCGGCGTACGCCCTCCACGTGCTCCTCGAACGTCACGAAGTCCCGTACGGACGTGGGTTGCATGGGCGCCAGCAGCCGCACCTGGGAGACGTGCGGGCCGGCCGGCACGTCGAGTGCCGCGGCGCCGCGGTCGAGCAGGCCGCGCAGCCCGTCGCCTGGGGCGAGCAGTTCGGTGACGGAGCGGACCCCGGGCAGGGGGTAGAGGGTGCCGTCATCCTCGACGACGGCGACGCGACGTTGGTGTGGGTGCTGATATGGGTTTTCAAAGCTTGCAAGGCGCATAGGGGTTTCCTCCAGGCACAGGGTTCAGACCGGCGGGGCGACGAAGCAGCCGCGGTCGACGTCGTTGAACGACTCCTTGGCGACGAATTCGTTCATCGCGTTCGCTGTGCCCCACTGGTCGGTGACCTCGGGGTCGGAGAAGTCGTACACGTGGGGGTGCCAGGTGTCCTCGTCCAGCATCTCCAGCTCGGTGGTGTACTCGACGGTGTTGCCGTTCGGGTCGAGGAAGTACGTGAAGGTGTTGTCTCCCGCGACGTGACGGCCGGGGCCCCAGATCTTGTGGTGTCCGGCGCGGATGACGCGGCCCGATCCCCGCATGTACTCGTCGATGCCGCGCAGCTCGAACGAGATGTGGTGCAGGGCCGCGTGCGGGCCCTGGGCGATGGCCATGGAGTGGTGCTGGCTGGAGATGCGCATGAAGTGCATCGCCTCGCCCATGTGCGGGTGCATGAGCGTGTCGGAGAGCTTGAAGCCGAGGTGCCGCTCGTACCAGGCGCGGGTCGTGTTCAGGTCGGGGGCGTTGAGGACGACGTGGGAGAGCTTGACCGGGATGGCCTCCTTCGCCTCGATCTTCCGGTGCCGGCGCACCTCCACGTCGGTGGAGACCTCAAGGGTGCGGCCGTCGACATCGAAGAAGCGGAAGCCGTAGCCGCCGCCCGGGGTGTCGATGGCACCGGGCTGGGTGATCAACTGCACGTCGTCGGCGAGGAGTTGTTCGGCGAGGGTGTCCACGTCCGCAGGGGTCGAGGCCCCGTACGAGATGAGGTCGAGGCGCTTCTCGGCGGCCTTGCGCAGCCGGACCACGTACTGCTCCGGCGAGCCTTCGGCCGCGAGGAAGGAGATCCCGGAGTCCTCGGTGACCTTCGTGAGGCCCCAGACGCCGGAGTAGAAGTCGAGCTGCCGGTCGTAGTCGGGCACGGCGAGGTCGACGTGGCGCAGGTGGGTGAGCAGGCGGGTCATGTGTCAGTCCTTCCGGAGGAGAGCGGCCGCGTTGGCGCCCCGTACGGCGTGGAAGTCGGCGTCGGACAGATGTGCGGCGCGCAGGGCGCCGAGGGGGTCCTGGCTGCCCATGTCGAAGGGGAAGTCGGAGCCGAGCAGGACCCGGTCCGCGCCGGCGACGCGGATCAACTCCCCCAGTACGTGCGGGTCGTGGACCAGGGAGTCGAAGTGGAGGCGGTTGAGATAGCTGCTGGGCGGGTGTGCGCAGGCGATGCTCGCGTCCGAGCGCGCCGACCAGGCGTGGTCGGATCGGCCGATGTAGGTGGGCAGGTAGCCGCCGCCGTGCGCGGCAAGCACCTTGAGGGCCGGATGCCGGTCGAGGACTCCGGAGAAGATCAGGTGGGAGAGGGCGACGGCGTTCTCGGTGGGCTGGCCGACGGTGTTGGACAGGTACCACTGGTCGAGGCGCTCGTCGAGCGTGCAGCCGAAGGGGTGCAGGAAGAGGATCGCTCCCGCCTCCTCCGCCCGTGTCCACAGCGGCTCGTACGCGGGGTCCGACAGCTCGCGGAACGACCCACGGCCGGGGGCGTGGCTGGGAGCTTGGTAGGGAGCGTGGCTGGATATCTCGACGCCCAACAGGCCTTGCTCCAGAGCGTGTTCGAGAGCGCGGACAGCGAGATCCGGATGCTGCAGCGGTGCAAGGCCCAGGCCGCGCAGCCGTTCGGGGGCGGCCGAGCAGTGGGTCGCGGTGGCCTCGCTGGCCAGACGGCAGACCTTCTCGGCCGTCTGCTCGTCGGTCCAGTAGTGGTAGTGCGAGGGCGACGGACTGACCAGTTGCACGTCGACGCCTTGGGCGTCCATCGCGGCCAGCCGGGCCGAGGGGTCGGTCAGGCGCGCGATGCGTCCGCCGATCATCGGCCCGTTGACGGCCAGGGCCGCGGGGCCGTTGCGCCGGGCGTCCAGGGCACGGGCTTCGAGATGGCCCGGCAGCCCGCTCACCAGCGCGTCCACCTCGGGCAGCAGAACGTGCGCGTGTACGTCCACGGTGGGCGCGGCCACGGCAGAGGGCGTCGCCTCTCCCCCGGTGCGCGCGGTCGGGGCCGCTCCCCCGACCGCCGCGGTCACGGCCTCTCCGTCAGCATGGCCATGGTGCGGCCCATCAGGCCGGGCACATCCGCGTCGCGCACGCCGTCCAACTGCCACTGCCCGATCTGTACGGATGCCTCGACCACGGCCCGCACCCGCGGGATGCGCCGCTCGTAGTACGCCCGGAGCAAGGTGTCGTCCCAGGTGTCGGAGCCCGTGAGGAGTTCGGTGAGGACGAGCGCGTCCTCCAGGGACAGGGCGGCGCCCTGCGCGAGGGTGGGCGGGCAGCAGTGCGCGGCGTCCCCGACGAGGACCACGCGGCCGCGGTGCCAGGAGCCCTCCACCAGCATGCGGTCGAACCAGGTGTAGTTGACCTGGGTCGGGTCGGTGATGTGTGCGGTGATCTCCGGCCAATGGCCGCCGTACGACGTGGCGAGGCGGGTCATCTCCTCCGCGTACGACCGCGGCGGGATGGAGGCGCGATCGCGGGCGGCCTCGACCACGAACGCGTAGAGCGTGGTGGCGCTCGTGGGGCAGTAACCGGCGATGTAGGCGGGACCGCCATAGGCGAGGTCGGCCCGGGTCACCCCCTCGGGGCGCGGGGCGGCGACGCGCCAGATGGCCATGCCGGTCGGCTCCGGCTTCGTGGTGATGCCGATCGCGGACCGCGTGCCGGAGCCGAGACCGTCGGCGGCGACCACCAGGTCGTAGCGGCCTCGGGCACCGTCGCTGAACCGGACGTCGACACCGTGTGCGTCCTGCTCCAGCGATGTGGCCGTGACACCGAGGTGCACCGTCGCGCCGCTCTCGCGGACGGCCCGCATCAAGATGCGCTGCAGTTGGGGGCGCTGCATGCCGACGGTGGCCGGCAGGTCGTCGCCGCCGCTGCGGAGGTCTTCGGAGACGTGCAGCACGGTGCCGTCGGGGGCCGTGATGCCGACGGCGTCGAAGCCGAAGCCTGATGCCTCGACCTCCTTCCATACGCCGAGTTCGCGCAGCACGCGCAGGGCGTTGCCCTGGAGGGTGATACCGGATCCGGCACTGGCGTTCCAGCCCGGCTGAGCTTCGATCAGGTCGACGGCCACGCCGGCGCGGCGCAGCAGGATCGTCACGGCGTTTCCGGCCGCGCCGCCGCCGATCACGAGGACCTTGCGGGACTGATTCATGAGGGAACTCCTCTGTTCCACGGGCGTTCCACGGGCTACTTGACGGCGATCGGGTTCACCGGGGAGCCGACGGCGCCGGTGACGGGCAGCGGTGCGGCGGTGAGCCAGAACTCGTACACGCCGTCGGTGGCGCAGTCCTCGGCCAGGGCGTCCAGGTCCCACATCTCGCCGATGAGCAGGCCCATGTTGGGGATGGCGACCTGGTGCAGGGGCTGGAAGGCGTGCTCGAACTCGTTCGGCCGGACCTCGAAGCCCCAGGTGTCCGTGGCGATGGCGGCGATCTCGGTGCGGTGCAGCCAGCCGGCGGTCGTGAAGGACAGGCCGGGCGCGTCACCCCCCGCGTACTCGCCCCACCCCTCGCGCCGCGCCCGGGTGAGCCGTCCGGTACGCACCAGGACGATGTCGCCGCGGCCCACCCGCACGCCGTGGGCCTCGGCGGTCGCGGTCAGGTGCTCCTCGGTGATGGCGAAGCCGTCGGTCAACTCGCCGTCGTCGTTGACCACATGGCCCACGTCGAGGAGGACGCCACGCCCGGCGACGTGCGCGGCCATGTGCTCGATGCCGGTCACCAAGTCACCCTCGGAGGTCACCACTTCCTCGGCCGGGCGGCCGTTCCACGCCTTGCCGTGGTCGAAGATGTGACCGAGGCCGTCCCATTGGGTGGAGCACTGCAACGGCATGGCAATCACGTCGTCGGCGCCGCCGAGGCCGTGCGGGAAGCCCTGGTTGCCCAGGGCCGCGTCGGTCCCGGTGTCCAGCATGGTGTGCACCGGGTTCGTGCGGCGCCGCCAGCCCTTCTGCGGACCGTCCATGCCGAACCGCTGCGACAGGGAGAAGCTGGCGCCCCGGCGGGCGAGCGCGGCGCCCTCGCGGCGCTTGGCCTCGTCGAGGAAGTTCAGCGTGCCCAGTACGTCATCCGGGCCCCACCGCCCCCAGTTCGAGTACGACTTGGCGGCCTCGGCTATCTCACGCTCCGGGTCGGTGCGGTCCAGGCTCACGACGCGCCCTCCGCCACACATCGGGTGCGCTGTGCGCCGAGCCCGGTGATCGAGCCGTCCATGATGTCGCCGTCGCGCAGCAGGCGTCCCCAATGCATGCCGTTGCCGGCGGGAGATCCTGTCAGTACCAGGTCGCCGGGCAGGAGCCGGGCGGTGTGGGAGGCGTACGACACCATGCGGGCTACGTTGAAGATCATGTCCTGGGTGGACTCGTCCTGCATCGTCCGGTCGTTCAGCTTCAGCGTCAGCCGCAGGTCGTCGGGGTTCGCCATCGAGTCGGCGGGCACGATCCACGGGCCGAGCGGGGTGAAGCCGGGCGCGTTCTTGCTGCGCAGCCAGTCGGTGCCGATCTGCGGCATGTCCCGGCGGAAGACGGTCGCGCGGTCGGTGAGGTCGTTGGCGATGGTGTATCCGGCGACGTACTCCAGCGCCTCCCCCACGGTGAGCCGGTGGGCGGGGCGGCCGATGACGGCCGCCAACTCCAGTTCCCAGTCGGGCTTTTCGGCCCAGAGGGGCAGCACCACATCGTCGTACGGGCCGGTGATGGCGCTCGGCAGGCCGATGAACACGTACGGCAGGTCCTCGACCGCGCGCCGGTCCATGATCTCCGCGGCCTCGGCGCGGGCCTCCTCCACGGAGCGGCCGTCGGACGCATCGCGGTGCGCCACGTGCAGATCGATCACGTGCTGCCGGTAGTTGGCACCGGACTGGAACACCTGACGTGGCTCGACCGGGGCGTGTACGTGGAATTCCGCCAGCGGCCGACGCACGGCATCTGTCGCCGCTCCGGCGGCGGCGCCGGGCGTGGCCAACTGGTGCAGGAGGGGCAGCCGTTCGGCCCAGCGCTCCAGCACGGTGCGGATCGTCTCCGTCGGGTCGCCAAGTGCCGCCCTGAGGTCGAGCACCTGCTGATCGGGCGTGACGAGGGCGGGAAACGCGACCCCGTCGGAGCCGGCGAGCGTAGCCAGGGCGAAGGGCCCGGCGAAGGGGGTGAAAGCGGGAGCGGGAGCGGGTGCGGGTGCGGGTTTCACGAACGTGTCCTCCTGATGGCGATGCGACCAATCTGACGCCGACACCCACGATCATGGAAATCGATTCTGTGGATACTGATCATCTGCCCCGTTTATAGTCCGTGGTCAGAGAGCCACGCCCCATCCCTGCGCTGCGCAAGGAGAACGAACCGGTGAACCTTGCCCGCCTCGACCTCAACCTCGTCGTCGCCCTGCACGCCCTCCTGGAGGAACGCAACGTCACCCACGCCGGGCAGCGCGTGGGCCTCAGCCAGCCGGCGATGAGCGCCGCGCTCTCCCGGCTGCGCAAACACTTCGGCGACGAGCTGCTGGTGCGCTCGGGCGGGCAGTACGAGCTCACGGCCCTGGGGCAGGTACTTCTCGACCGTACGGGCACGGCGTACGACCTCTTGGAGCGCCTGTTCAGCAGTCAGGCCGTCTTCGAACCGGCCGAGGAGGAGCGGGAGTTCACCCTCCTCGCGTCCGACTACGCGGTGGCCGTCTTCGGGTCCGCGCTCGCGCGGGTCGTCCACCGCGAGGCACCCGGAATCCGGCTCAGGTTCACGCGGACCCCGCCCACCGTCATCGAGGAGACGGGAACGCTGCTGAGCGCCCACGACGGGCTGCTGATGCCGCACGGCGTCGTCAGCGACCTGCCGTACACCGATCTCTACGAGGACAGTTGGGTCTTCATCGTCGCCGACGACAACGACGAGGTCGGCGAGCAGTTGACCCAGCAGGACCTGGCCCGGCTGCCGTGGGTGACCTACCAGCGCACCTACGACGCCCCGGCCGTGCGCCAGTTGGCGATGCTGGGGGTCGAGCCCCGGGTGGAGGTGTCGGTCGACACCTTCCAGTCGCTCCCCCTGCTGGTCGCGGGCACCCGCCGGATCGCGCTCATGCAAGAACGCCTGGCCCGGCTCTTCGCCGGCATCGCGCCGGTGCGCATCATGGCCCCGCCCTACGACGCGGTGCCGCTGCGAGAGGCCCTGTGGTGGCACCCGGTACACACACGCGACGCCGCCCACATGTGGCTGCGCTCCACCGCGGCACGTGTCGGGGAGGGGCTGGCACGGGACGCCTGACCAACTGGCCCGGCGCCCGCTTGCCCGTCCAGCCGCTATGAATCGGTCACATCAGTTCTTGGCTGCCGCAGTCAGAACGTCCGCCAGTTCCCCGGGGCGGCCGAGTGCCACGCAGTGGCTGGCCTCGATCTCGTCGGGGGTCACGTCGAGACGTTCCCGCGCGAGCCGGCGCTGGAGCTCCGGCGGGAGGAAACGGTCCTCGGTGCACACCACGAACCTGGTCGGCACCGTCGGCCAGGCATCGAGCGGCCACGGCTGGGCTGACGCGGCCGACGACGGATGTGCCCGCTCCTTGCCCATCGCCTCCTCGGCCAGCGTGCGCGGGACATCGTGGTAGAAGGAAACGTACGGGTCATCGTTGCCGGTGAGGCCGCCGTCCCGGGTGGCCTGGCGCCGCGCGGCCTCGGCGTAACCGGTGTTGCTCCACCACTCGTCCGGCGTTTCCCCGGGCGCGGGGACCATCCCGGCGACCAGGATCAGCGCATCGACCTGCCGGCGGGCGGCGATCAGGGGGGCGGTGAACGCGCCGTACGAATGGCCCACGACCACGAGATCGCGACGGTCGCCGACCGCCGCGACCACGGCGTCCGCGTAGTCGTCGAGCGTCAGCGCGTCGTCGTCGCCCGGAAGGTCGGGTGCCACGACGTCGTGCCCTCGCGCCCGCAGTTCCGCCTCGACCAGATGCCAGGACCATCCGACGTCTCCGGCACCGTGGATCAGCACGAACGTACTCACAACAGGTCTCCCGTCCTGGGGGTGGCGACGACCGGGCAGCACATCCCTGCCCCGGCATGGCACTGAGTATCGCTACTCATGCGGTCGGCGTCGGCTCGTTCGTACTGTCGCCTCATGAGGAACGCCGTCATCTCCCTGGCCCTGCTGCTGGCCGCCCTGTCGACCACAGGTTGCTCCGCCGTGGAGCGGGAGTACCCCTCCGCCGAACCGGCGGTACTCGCGCAGCGTCTGACGGAGCGCGCGCAGTGGGCGTACGAGGGCATGGCACTGCCGCGCCACGAGACCGTGGCGCCGGTCCGGGTGATTCCCGGTCACAGTTGCTCTGCGGGAGGCCTCAGCATCGAGAAGACGCTGCCGGACGTCGTCACCTTCGACCTCAGCTGGACGGTCAGGGATGTCTCGGCCGACATCGCCCGTGCCGCGGAGGCGCGCCTGCGCAAGCGGTTCGTCTCGGCGGGCTGGACCGTGACCCACGACGGCAACCGCCGAGGCAAGACCTTCGTCGAGCTCGATTTCCGCGTCCAGGACCCGAAGACGGGCGATACGTTCGACCTGGACTGGAACGACTCGACCACCTCCCTTTTCCTGTCGGGCTACACCCCGTGCGCGAAGGTCCCTCGGTCGGCGGCCGACAGCCCGTCACCGGATACCTGGACCCCGCAGATCTGAAGACCGTCGATGAACCTGGAATGTCAGCCCTTCCGGGCTGCGCAACCGGACGCAGCGACCTCCGGACTTCTCGACCCAGGTGCAGGGGCCCGGGTCCTCGCCGAGGTCGCGTGCGCGCGCGATCACGCCGTCCAGATCATCGACCTCGACCACAAGCTCCCACTGCGGGGCGGATGCACCTCGACCTTCCGTGGCGAGGAAGTCAGCACAGCTCAGGGCCGCTCCCGTCGTCTCCTCGTAGAAGCGCCGAGCATCCTCCGGCCGATCGCACGCCAAGATCATTCGGTGCGGAGTGCCCGCCAACCGCGACGGGAACGTCCACCCGGCGAAGCGGTTCGGCTGCCAGAGCGAGAAGGCGGCGCCGAACGGATCGATCAGTGTCGCCAGGCGGCCCTGATCGCCCGCGTCGAAGGGAGGTACGACAAGGCGAGCACCGTGCGCCATCGCGGCTTCGGCACGGCGCTCGACGTCCTCGACCGCCAAGTAGTACGCGATGTGGGCGGGTATTCCAGGCGGATAGACAGGGTTCGCCAGGTCACTCACGCCGCCGATCACATGCCCGTCGACGTCCACCTTCGTGGCCTTGCGCCAGTCCTCCTCGTCGACCGCGAAGCGCCAGCCCAGCGTCGCGGAGAAGAAGGCGGCGGTGGCGGCCGGGTCGCGGGTCTTGAGGTCCATCCAGCAGAACTCGTTCAATGAACCCAGAGGGGGCGTCATCCTGTGCTCCTTGTCATCACGGTGCTGGATATCGGGCGTCCGGATGACTCCGCAAGTAGATTTCAACTGCGGCCCCAAGGCGGGGCCATGAGTGATCAGGGGGGCTGGAATGGCACACGGGGTATGCACCGGCTGCGGGGGCAACGAGGTGTACGAAGGGCAGGCCTACTACGGACAGGCCCTGCCGAAGGTGCGGCTGAAGTTCGGGGCGCTCCGCGGAGAGACCGTGCCGACGACGGCACTGGTCTGCACGGACTGCGGACGCCTGGAATGGCGCCTCCTCCTCGACAACGCAGCCAGGGACGGCGTCCGGCAGCACTTCACCCACGTACCGCCCGGGTAGCGTCGCTCAAGCGGGCGCTGTCCAGCAGCCGTTGGATGTGCAGGCCGTGGGCCGCGTCGATTCCCGTGCCCCGACCCGTACGGACCGCGGTGGCGAACTCGCGGCGCAGGATGGGCCAGCACTCCTCGTGGTCGATGTCGGCCGTGTCGTAGACCAGTTCTTCGCCGGGTCCGAAGAGCTCCACACGGGTCCTGGCGCGTGGGAGGTCGGGCAGTCCCGCACGGCAGACGCGCTGTGCACGGCCATGCTCCAAGCCGCGGGCGCCAGTGGTTTCGCCGAGTACGTGGACCCGGTCACCGCCCAGGCCCGCGGCACCCGCGACTCCGGCTGGACCGCGGCCCTCACCCTCGATCTGCTGGCCGGTCAGCGGCCCGCGGACTACGGCCACCCAAGCCCCTCGAACGGAGCGCGTACGTGAACGGCGCAGCGGACGTCACTCTGATCCACGGCGGCACCTTCGCCGTCCTGGGCGCGGACGGAGGACTGACCGGCCGCCGCGACGCCGCACAGACGGCCTGTGCCACCGCGACGCACGCCATGGCAGCCGGTGGAATCCTGACGGTCGACGCACCGCACCCCTCAACTTCTGGATGGCCGGCACGTCGACTCCCTGGCCTCGGACGCCGGTCACCTCCTGTGGTCCGGCATCCTCGACACAGCACAGGCCCGCCGCGTGGGCCAACGCCTCCTGGAGCCCGACTTCTTCACCGGGTGGGCCATCCGTACGCTGGCCTCGGGGCAACCCGGGTACCACCCGCTCTCCTACCACCGCGGCACCTGTTGGCCGCACGACAACGCGGTGATCCTGCTCGGTCTGGCCCGCTACGGCCTCAAAGACGAGGCACGCGGCATCGCCCACGGGCTGGTGGCCGCGTCCACGCACCAGAGCCACCGACTGCCCGAGGTCATGGCAGGCTACGACCGCGCCCAGCACCAGCAGCCGGTCCCCTACCCCCACTCCTGCTCTCCGCAGGCGTGGGCCGCGGCAACACCGCTGGCCGTCCTCACCGCCCTGAACGCGGTGTCGTAACGGCCGCGCCGATCACGTCGTCGTCCGCGTCCGTCCGGCGCGGGAGATGAGGTGGAAGTGTCGGGCGACGCGCCGGTAGGGGTCGATCCGGCCGGCCTCCCACTCCGCCTGCAGCACTTGGTCGAAGTCGTCTCCGGAGCTCTCGTCCTCAAGATGGTCGGTGAACACCCGCACCCCGTACCACTGCACGAGTTCCAGGTCGTGCTCGGCGAAGATGCGCAGGACCATCGCGCGGTCCACGCCGCGGCTGACCGTGCCGATGCTGTTGTCCTCGACCGGGCTGTGCAGCGCTTTCAGCGCACCGCTCCAGTCACGGGCCAGTCCCCGCCGTATGGCCAGGGCGTCGGCCTGATAGGCGAGGACGGAGATGATGCCGCCGGGCCGCAGACACTGGGCCAGTACGCGCAGCAGCGGGGCCGGGTCATCGAGGTACATCAGGACGCCGTGGCACAGCACCGCGTCCCACCCGGTGCCGACCAGCCGCGGGGCTTGCTCGCCGAAGCCGCGGCGGAAGGTGATGCTGCCCGGCGCGTCCTGGGCGTGCGGCAGCCAGGAGGAGCGGGCTCGGGCCAGCATGGCGTCGTCGGGGTCGAGCACGGTGACGTGGTGACCGCGCCCGGCCAGCATCCGGGCCTGGACACCGGTACCGCCGCCGACATCGAGCACCCTCTGCGGCCGCGCGTCCGTCAGGTGCTCGGCCAAGGCGCGATCGACGAGCTGGTGCCGGACGGCGCCGCGGAGCGAACTGCTGCGGCGGGCGTAGCGGTCGGCGAGCTTTTCGCCGAGCGGTTCGCCGGAACGGTCGGGCGTGGTCCAGGAGTTCGTCATGGGGATCTCTGAATCTGAGGCGGGGGCGCGTCTCGTGCCGGGACAGCTTGGCCAACGAAGCGATGTTCCGCAGGAAACGGCTCAACTCCCGCCGAGCGGCGCCGTATTGTCGAATTCGGCCGCCCTGCGGGAGTGAGCTGCCGGCTCAGGTGCCGCAGTTGCCCGACGTCGGCTCACCGGCGAAGCGGCGGCCCAGCCATTCAAGCGCCGGGCCGTTGCCCTGGATCGCCGTTCCCACGTGGGACTGTCCGGCGAAGGATTTCCACTCCACGGCGTTGCCCTTCGCGCACCAGTCGGCCCGCAGCTTCTGCCCGACCGCGTAGGGGATCGTCTCGTCCGCGTCGCCGTGGTAGACGAAGGTCGGCGCCGACGGGCGCTTGCTGCCGATCAGTTGCCTGGCGATGGCCTTCTGCCACTTGGGCTGGTCCAGCGGGTTGGAGGTGGTGACGTCCTCGATGGTCTTGCCGCGCCCTGCCTCCAGGACCGTGCCGACACACTCGTTGCGCACCACCTTGGCGAGCCTGCGGCCCTCCTTGGTGAGGTACTTGTTGAGTCCCAGGGACGGGTCGGCGGCGTTCTGGCCGACGGCGGACATCAGCAGGTAGCCGGCGCTGTCCCCGCCTTCGAGCGAATCGGCGACCTTGGTGAGGTCGGCGGGGACTCCGCCGCTCGCCGTTCCCTTGACCTTCAGCTCGGGAGCGTACGTCGCGGCCATCTCGGCGGCCTTCGCGCTGGCGCCGCCGCCCTGCGAGTAGCCCATGATCCCGACCGGCGCGCCCTTGGAGACCCCGTACTTCGCCGCTCCCGGGTGCCGCTGCGCCGCGCGCGCCGCGTCGAGGACGGCGCTGCCCTGCGCCTTGGCGACCATGTAGGTGTGGTCGCCGGGGGTGCCGAGGCCCTCGTAGTCGGTGACGACGACCGCGTAGCCCCGTACCAGCGCGGCGTTGACGAGGGGTGCCTCGGCCGTCGTACCGCCCGGGAAACCGGCGGAGGGCGCGCACTTGTCGCCGAGGCCGACCGTGCCGACGGCGTAGGTGATCAGTGGGCGTGGGGTGGCTTTGCCGTCGTCGGGGACGATCACGGTGCCGGAGACGGTGTTGGGCCGCCCGGCGGCGGTGGTCGACCTGTAGGTGATCTTCCAGGCCTTGGTGGGGGTGGGAACGCCCGGGGTGTACTGGAACGAGGACGGCTTCGAGCTGAGGATCTTGCCGGGGGTCTTCTTCTTGCCGGGGTGCTTCCCGGCCTGGCCATGACCGTGGCCGTGGTGCTTGTCCTTGCCGTGCTTGGCGGCGCTGGAGGCCTTCCTGGCTGCCTGCGCCGCCGCGTCGGCCGCGGGGGCGGCGTCGGGGCGGCCGGCCGGCGCGTGCGCGCTCTCCGCGGCGGCGGACCCGGGAAGCCCGAGCACCGCCACTGCGAGGACGGCACTAGCGGCCACCGGTCGTCTGCGTAGGGCTGACATCATGCAGCTCTCCCAACTCTCCTGTGGGCAAGGGGGGTTGGACAGCACCGTACTGACCCGTCAGTAATACGGCCATAGATGTGCGCCTGATGGTAGCGGTGATCCGGTCCCTGGGAACGGTCTTCGCCGTGGCGTCGCCGACCACTCAGGAGCACAAAAGATCTAGGAAATCGGGTGCACACGGCTATAGGCTCGCTGGACCTTTCGGCGCCCTGGGCACTTCGCGGGCGCGCCCGAGGGTGGTCTGTCGGCGTCGCGAGGTGGGCCACTTGCCGCACGGACGCCATGGGGGAAGGGTTCGCAGTGAACAACAGAGAGGCCCAGCAGCACCTGCTGCGCCGCAAACGCGAGGCGATAGACCCGGTCGAGCTCGGCTGGCCCCAGCGGGCCGGACGAGGGCGCCGCGCCAAAGGCCTCTCACAGGTCCAGGTCGCGCAGGCCCTGCATGTGTCGGAGCGTACGTACGCCGCTCTCGAACGCGGCACCATCGCCTCCCCCACCCCGGAACTCCTGGACTCCGTGGCACGTGTGCTGCGCCTGGAGGACCGGGAGCGGTCGGCCCTGTACGTCTATGCCCTGGGGCATGAGCCGCCGACCTCCCTGGACCCGACGGCGGGCACACACGTGCCGAGCGCCTGGCAGAAGGCCGTGCGCAAGGTGACCGGACAGCCCTGCTACATCAACGACGTCGCGTGGAACATCCTTGCGGCCAACGACGATTTCATCCGCATGTTCCCGCAGGAACCGGGCAAGCCGCCCCGCCTGCCGGAACACAACCTCATGCGGTGGATGCTGCTGCGCGAGGAAGCACGCGAACACCACCTGGTGGACTGGGAGAAGCGATGGGCCAGACCGGTGGCCGCGAAGCTGCGGACGACGGTGGCCGCACACCCCGGGAACGAAGACCTCCGGCGCCTCGCCCAGGAGGTCGGCGACGACCCGGTCGCGGGGCCGATCTACCACGATCACGACATCGCCTACGTTCAGCCCGACGGGGCCGAACGACCCATGCGGCACGCCGGCTTCACCACCCCGGAGGGCGCCACCGACCTGCGGGACCCCTGCTGCGACCGGCACGCTCCCTCACAGCTGGGCACCGTGACGATGTGCACGGCTCAGCCCGACGCCTCGCCCGGCGCACGGTTCTTCTTCCTCGTCTTCGAGCCGCTGCCGGCCGCGGGCTCCTCCGAGCACCGACGGGCGAGATGAACGGTGAGGTCGGCGGCGACCTCGACCGTCTCGGGCAGGACCCGTGCGATGTGACGCAGAACCTGGCGGCGCTCCGGGGGCGGCAGCATCAAGTAGGCGGAGATGGTGGAGAGTTGGCCGACGTAGTCGCGAGCACTCAGCGTCAGGCGCCTGCGGATCAGGGACTGCCGTACGTCGGTGAACAGCTCGCTGCGCTGAAGCTCCGTACCCGGCCACTGCATGTCCTGCTCCGGAGGCGTCCCGTCCGGGGACGGAATCTCCTCGCTCTCCAGGAACGGCGCTCGCGCCACCCGGAC
This sequence comes from Streptomyces sp. NPDC050439, assembly GCF_040655335.1. Taxonomy (NCBI): domain Bacteria; kingdom Bacillati; phylum Actinomycetota; class Actinomycetes; order Kitasatosporales; family Streptomycetaceae; genus Streptomyces; species Streptomyces sp. NPDC050439. The sequence continues at coordinate 110,199 of NZ_JBFAJT010000013.1, read as the reverse complement.
GGCCTCCCTCACGGATGGGTCCGCCACGCGCATCGGCCCGCCGAACGAGGCGAACACGCCGCCCGGCTCCAGGAACGCGGCCACGCGTGACCAGCGCCCCTCCGGTGTCGTCCAGTGCAGGGCTGCTGCCGCGTACACAAGGCCGTACCTGTCGCTTGGTAGCAAGTCCTCGAACGCCGCCTGCTCCGTTCGGACACTTGCCGGGACGTGCTTGCGCAGCTCGGCGAGCATCTCCCCGTCGGGATCGGTCGCGGTGACCGCGACGCCCCGTTGCGCGAACAGCCGGGTCGCCTTGCCTGTCCCGGCGCCGATCTCAAGGGCGGTCCGAACCGGCCGGTCCGCGTACGCCATCACCTTGTCGAACAGCTCCACGGGATACCCCGGCCGAAACCGCTCGTACGTTTCCGCCATCGATCCGAAGCTCAGTGCGCGACCCGACATACGGAGCATCCTGGCACGATTCCATGGGCCACCGGCCCATTCCATGGGTCACCGGCCGCCAACAACACGACAACCACCTCGCCTTAGGGTGTCCCCATGGCCGAAAGTGACGCGAAGACCTTGCCGACAGTGCTGCCCGCCCACGCGATCGAGGTGGGTGACGAGCCGCTGGACCGGCCGGCACGGAACTCGGTGGGCGGCCGACCGTTCCTCGACGAGGCCCAGCCGTGGCCCGAGTGCTTTTGCGGCGAGCGGATGGCCTTGTTCTTCCAGCTCGACATACCCCTGGACGTGGAGCACTTCGGCGGAGATCACCTGCTGGTCTTCCACTGCCGTACGCACAACGACCCGTCCGACCCCCAGCTGTCCGCCGGCCGGCTCGTGCCCCGGTACTGGGATGCCCCGCAGCCGCCCCACCCCAGTCCCTTCTGGCGCGTACTGCTCCAGCGTGCCGCCAAGCCGGTCTCCGAGGCAGAACCCTCGCTTACTGCCCTGCCACTGACACTCAAGGCCTTCGCGGACACACCTGACGCACGGGGGCTCGGATCCCAGACGTTCAAGGTCGGCGGTACGCCGTCCTGGGCGCAGGAACCCGAGCACTACACGTGTGCGTGCGGAGCCGAGCTGGTGTACCTCTGCCAGGTGCCCGAGGGCATGGAATTCGGCGGCGACACGGACGCCCTGTTCCTGGGCAACGAGATCTACCTGCTGGCGTGCCCGGCCCACTGCGACCCGGCCGCGGTCTGGCCGGTCAACCAGAACTGACCCCGACCTCGCCGGGCCACATCGTCGTGGGCCGCCGCCGGTTCCTGGACGGTCAGGCCTTCTGCTTGCCCTGCTTGCCCTGCTTGATGACCTTGCTGGTCATGTCCACCGTGTCGGCGGCCTCGGGGGCCTTCACGGCGACATCGGTGCCGAAGTCACTGAAGTCCATGACCACTTTCGCCTTGACCTTCTCGCCCGAGGACGCCTTCGATGTGCCGCCTCCACCCTCACCCGACATCGAGAGCACCATCTGCTGGCGCCTCGTCAGGCCTTTGCCGTCGATCCACAGGTCCATCGGAAGGGTGTCGCCGAGCTGCTGCCGGAGCATCTTCTGCTGCTCCGGACTGCCCTTGGCCAGCTTCTCCACATCGACGGCGACCCGGTAGTGCGTGGTCTTCACGCCGCCGACCTGCTCCTGGCCGACCTTCTTCACGTCCTTCTCGGACAGCGACTTGCTGTAGGCGAAGGAGTCCGCGGGATCACTGATATTGGTTCCGCCCGAACCGCCCGACCCGCCCGCGGCCTGGACCCGCTTGAGGTCGATCTTCATCCATGTCTTGCCCCCGGGCAGTCCGCCGCTGCCCTTGGGGGGCTTCTGGTACAGGACTTTGTCCACGATCCGCTGCTCGATCCGCTGCCCTTGCTGACCCAGCTCGATGCGGCTTTTCCCATCACCGAAGTCCATCACTCCGGATCCCTCGACGGTTTCGCTGCGGCCGCCCGAACTGGCCGTCGACACCACCTTCACCTGGGCCGAACCCGCTTCCGATGTCTTGCTGTTGGTGGCCTGCACCACCTGCGCCGGGGACTTCGCGCGCTTCTCACCCGCCGATCGCGAGCCCTGATCGCCGTCATCTCCGGTACCGCAGCCCGTCAGAGCGGTGGCCCCCAGCAGACCGGCCGAGCCAAGAAGTGCCAGACGGGAAGCACGGGACGTAACGTTGATCATCGAATCCACCCCTCGATACAGATACTGAGCCTGTGTCAGGTCTGCGCTCAGGTGCCCCATGCATGACACCCCACGCATTCGGTGGATCTTTCTACGCTCCCTGCAGTAGACAGAACGGCCGCTCCGGTCAGGGCCCGTGCTGCTCCGTGTAATGCGCGCGGAGCAGGTCGGCGCCCCAGTCGTGGCGGATGTGCCGCCAGACCGAGTGGGCGTGGTTGCCGTCGTCCTGGGTGTTGTCGTACTCGATGAGGAAGTCCGGGGCCCGCACGCAGTAGTAATGCTGTTCGCCGGGCTCGCGGCCACCGGCCCAGGCGAACGAGAGGGCGTCCAGTCCCTGCGCCACGGTGTCGGACCAGCACTCCCGCGCGTACGCGGCGGGTGCGCGGTCCAGGTAACGGCGCACCAGGCGCTCGAGCATGTCCTGCTGCCCGGTGGTCATGTCGCCGTACGTCAGGCCGGTCGGCAGCCGGTCCGGATCGGCGAAGGGATCATCGCGGGTCAAGATGTCGTCCGGTGGTGCGGCGGCGAACACGGCCTTGCCCCGGCGCCCGTCGTCCAGGTCCGTGACCAGCTGCCGGGCCAGGTCCTCCTCCGGCCCCAGCAGACGGCGGCCCGCCTGCGGGCCGTCCGGGACACGTGCCGGTTCCGAACCGATGAAGTGCGGTGTCACCCGCATCCCGCTCGCAGTGATCAGTACGTGTACGGCGAGATGGTGGCCGTTCATCCGCCAGCCCCAGGGGCCGCCGTCGTCCGGGTCGCCCAACAGGCGCACCCAGTACCGGTCGCCGCCCGTGCCGCCGACCGACGCACGGCGATACCGCTCCACTTCGATCGCCCCGCGCGCCAGCTCCGCCCCCGCGGCGCTGTGCGCCGCGGTCAGCACGGCGTCGACGGCAGCGCGCTGATGGCTGTCCAGGTTCTCGGTGGACAACCCGGGGCGCGAGCCCGGCAGATACGTCCACTTCCGCAGCTCGGGCGCGTCCAGACGGGCAGGCACATCACGCAGCACCCGCACCTGCTCCGGTTCCAGCACACGCAGCAGCTCATGGACGGCCTCCCGCACCTCCGCGGCCGCCGCCTCCCACCGATATACGTCCACCGTTCCTCCTCCCCCACCGCAGGGCGATGTCGTCCCCTGGGGCCCATGATGCGTCATCCGGCCACGCCACGACACCGGATCCCGGCCCGCCGCCTGGCGGTACCGTCAGCGGACCATCGCGGGTTCCACCTGCGCTGCCAGTGTGTCCAGCGCGTCGGCCGCGGCCGAGCAGTCGGCCCCGGCCCCGGGGCCGGGCCTCTCGACCTCGATGCCCGCGCCCCGCGCAAGCGCGAGCGCCGTCGCCACGAACCCTTCGGAGAGCGTGCGGATCACGGGATGGCCGGTGCGGCAATGCCAGTCGACCAGGCCGCGCGCGAACGCTGCGTACGCGACCACATCGACCTCAAGCGTGTCCGGATCGCCCCAGTGCTTGCCTTGGCCGATGCCGGAGGGCAGCCCGAGCTCCGCCTCAAAGACCTCGACATGCCGCAGGAAGAGGCGCCCCGCGCCGTTCGACGGATTCCACAGCGTCTCGTCACCGACATCGAAGTACATGCTCATGGCCGATCCCCCTGTTCAGCAGCCCTCGCCACAGCCTGCCTTACATGGCCGCGGTGATGATGGCGGTGCGGGTGCCGGGGCCGTAGACGCCGAGTGGTTCGGGGATGGCTTGCGCCTGTTGCATGCGTGCGACCGCGGCTGCCACGTCGTGGCTGTAGTAGCCGTCCACGGGGCCGGTGTAGAGGCGGAGTTGCCGCAACTGTTCCTGCAACTGACGTACAGAGGCGCCCTTGTTGCCCACGCGCAGCACGCTGGATGCGCTGTTGGCCAAGGCCTTTGAGTGGTGGGGCGCGGCGTCGGTGACTGCCGGGGACTTCCGGTGCGGGGTCGCTTCGCCGGGCGGGTTGGGTGCGGTGGGTGCTTTGTCGGGCGCGGGTGGTGGCTGGCGGCGGGGAGCCTCGGATTGTTCCGCGGGAGGCGCGGCGTGCGGCTTGACCGGGGCGGTGCCGTGGGGCTGGGCCAGGAGCGCGGCGGTGAGGGTCAGGAGGGCCGCGGACGCGTAGCCGTACGAGAGCGGCGGAATGGTCCGGCGGGTTCTGGGCGCGCCATGACGGGAGGTGTGCGGGCGCAGCTGTCGACGCGTGGCGGCGGCCGCACGATGGCGGCCTTTCCGCACTCTGCCGGGAGGGGACGACGCGCTTGAGGGTGTCGTGTACGTCGGCACGCCCGCCGGACGCGGAACCCCGAACGCCGTATGCGGAAGGCGGTCTGCCGTCCGCGTCAGGTAGGAGGAAAGCGCCGGGTACATGGACGGGTCTGGGACGGTTGCTTCGGAACTCACACGACCGAACGTAGACGTCAGCGCGCCACCGATCCCTCGCTGACGGCCCTGGACAGTGATCCTTAAGGTTGCGTTGACCGCCGTCTCAGGACCGGATAAGCGGAACCCGCGATGTCGCCTGGCCGATCACCGCCCGCGTCACGCGCTGACGCGACGCCGACCCTCACTTCGGCTCTCGCGTCGGCCCTCGGCATCCGGGGACATGGCGCGGCCGGCTTCGTCCCGCAGCAGCAGGGACAGGAGCGACGCCACGGCCAGCCCGGACTCGGCCGGGTGGCGCAGCGCCTCGCCGGGCGCGATCCGGTAGGTGTTGCCGCGTCCTCGCCGGACGCGGGAGAGGTAACCGCCCTGCTCGAGGTCGGAAATGATCTTCTGGACGGCGCGCTCGGTGAGCCGACAGCGCGCGGCGATGTCACGGATGCGGGCGTTGCGGTTGTCGGCGATGGCCGCAAGGACCCGCGCGTGGTTGGTGAGAAACGTCCATCCGGTGTGGGGCTCGGGCACTCCATCCATGGGCCAACTTTAGCGACCGTGCGTACACGTTTTCAAAAACACGTACTCCTTTTCAGGTATTAGTTGACGTGCTTGGCTGGCAGAGGGCAGCCTAAGAACGGCGCTGGGCAAGACGAGAGGGAGAGGCCATGCCGGAGCCTGCACACCCAGAGCAGCCCCCCGGCGGGGAGGCTGCCGAGCACGCATGGGGCACCCGTCCGTTGCTGCCCCGGCTTCAGCTGCCGGCCACGGTCGACACCGTGCCGGGCGGCCCCCGGGTGACCGTGATCGTGCGCGGAGAACTCGACCTGGACACCTGCCAGCAGCTCCGGCCCGATCTGCTCCGTGCCCTGAGTGGTTCGGTCCAAGGCATCGACCTGCATCTGAGGGAAGTGGCGTTCTGCGACTGCTCGGGGACCAACCTCATGCTCGAGCTGCGCCGACTGGCACTGCAGCACGGCAAGTCCGTGACGGTGCTCTCCAGCAGCCCCGCGGTGGACCGGGTGTTCGCCCTGACGGCCATCCGCAATCTCTTCGAGCCGACCGAATCCCCCGACGACAAGCCGTGCGACGGCTTGGACCACGAGTTCGACCACGAGGCGTGCATCCCACCACAACCAGGACCGACACCACCGGAACACCCCGGCGCCGTACAGACACCTAGCCCCACCGCCACAGCAACACCTCCGGCACCTCCGCCGGGCGTCACATGAAGCGGTGACGGGAGCGGTGTGTACCGCCCGGATGTGGGCGGTACGGCACCGGAGCTGATCCTCCGTGATGTCCAGGCTGCCGGTATCGAGGGGGCAGAGGACCGTGATGCCGCCCACGCCAGGTCTCTGTTGATGCTGGAGAACCAAAGCTCTTGTCCGGTGGCGGGGTCCGACTGATCACACCCTGATCGGACCTCGGGCAAGACCGCATCTGCCAGGCCGTGGGTGCACGTTCACCCGACGTCGTCCAGGAACGGGATGATCGCGTCGAGGAAGTGTTCGTTCCGGTCGCCGGCCACCATGTGGCCCGCGCCTGCCACCTCCACGCGCCGTGCACCGGGGACCTGGTCGCAGAACTGCTCGGCGATGTCCTCGCGTACGACATCGCTGACCTGGCCTCGGACAAGCAGGAGCGGCACATTCGCGTTGCGGCCGGCCGACAGGAGACGTTCCGCCATGCCCGGCGGGTCCATCCGGCCCTCGAAGCTGTCCAGCATCCGCGGGTCCCAGTGCCAGATCCACCGATCGCCCTGGCGTCGCAAGTTGTTCTCCAGGCCGGGGCGTGCCACCGAACGCGGGCGCTGTGGCAGATGGGCGCCGACCGCCGCAGCCGCCTCCGCCACGCTGGAAAAGCCCTCGGGGGCGCCGCGCATGAACTCGACGATCCGGCGAAACCCGCGCGGATCAGGGCGGTGGGCGACATCGACGAGCACCAGAGCTCGTACCGCAGCCCTGGGTTCCTCCCCGGCGGCGAGCAGCGCGCTCAGGCCGCCCAACGAGGCACCGACGAGCACCGGCCGACCGCCGATCGCAGCGACCAGCGCCCGTACGTCCTGCGCGAACAGGCCCAGATCGTAGTCACCGTCGGCCGACCATCCGCTGTCCCCGTGCCCCCGCAGATCCGGGGCGATGACCCGCCGGCCCAGCGCGGCCAGTCGAGGACCGGTCCGGGCCCAGGCGTGCCGAGTCTGGCCGCCACCGTGCAGTAGGACCACGGGTGGCCGGGACTCCTCGCCCCACACATCCGCCGCCAGTGCGAGCCCACCGGCGCCCACGAAGGTGCGTGGCCGCGGCCGCGCACCCGCCGTCACCCCGTGCTCCGGCGTCGCAGCGGCTGCAGCAGTTCCTCGCGGCAGGGGTCCGCGGCCGCCGCGGCCAGCGCGACATCCAGTGCGAACACGGCACGCGAGAGGAACCGGTCGTCATCGATGAGGGCGGCCACCCACTGATGCAGCGCGCCCACGCATGCGGCGGCAACCACCGCGGCCAGCGCGTCGATGTCGACCTCCGCGCGCAACACGCCCTGCGCCCGCGCTTCCTCCATCGCGTCACGGAGCCGGGTGAGCGGACTGTGGTCGAGCACCAGACCGCTCGCCTCCCACGCGCGCACCATACGGCGCGAGACCACCGGATCGGCCACGAAGAGCTGCACCGTCGTACGGACGACCACATGCGGGTCGCCGGTCCCCTGTCCCGCCAGGCGGTGCTCCAGCTCTTCCATGAACCCGGCCGCGAGCGCCTCCCAGATCCTCTCGCGCGGCCCGATCAGGTTGTAGACGGTCGCCGGAGCCACCTCCGCGCGCTCGGCGATCCGCTCGACGCTGATCCCCGACTCCGGTCCCTCCCGCAGGAGTTCACGCACGGCCTCCACGATCCGTGAGCGCCGCCGCGCCTTGTGCCGCTCCCGCAGTCCCCCGTCGTTTCCCGGCGCCATGCCGCCCACCCCCACCACTCGACACCACTCGAATTTAGAGATGCCTCTAAATTTAGGGGTGTCTCTCAGGAGCGGGCAAGGACCGTCACATGGGCAGAGAGAACAGACGCACCGGCTCCTCGGGCCAGTACGCTCCCTCGCGCAACGGCGTCACCATCGTCCTCAACGGCATGGTCACCAGGCGGCCTTCGGGCTGCTCGACGAGGACGTCCTTGTCGACCGGACGCCACCCCAGGCGCTGGTACAGCGCTACGAGGGGAGGCCGGCAGAAGAGGAGCGCGTGCTGCGGCCCCAGGGTGCGTGCGTGGTCGAGCGCCGCGGTCACGACGCGTCTGGCCAGCCCCTGGCCCTGCATGTCCGGCGCGACGGCCACACCTCCCACACCCATCACGTCCGTCCGGACGTCACCGACCGCAACCGGCAGCCGCAGCAACCCCGCGTGTGCCACCAGCCGTTCACCGAGCCTGACCCCGAAGTGTTCTTCCTTGGGCAGCCAGGTCAGGCCGGTCTCGGCCACGCCGAAGGGATCGTCCCCGTCGCCGAGGATCTCGCTCTGCTCCGTCTTCGTGTAGCGCGCGAGCCGCACCGTGGTCGGCGCTGTCGGGGATTCGTTGTTCTCAGACATCCCCACATGATGATCTCTGCCCCGAAAACCGTCCAAGGGAAGGCCGTCCAAGGGAAGGCCGTCCCAGGGGTTGCTCGGCCGAGCAACCCCTTGGGCCGTCGCCGTCAGCTGCCGAAGGGGATGTCCTTCGGGGTGGCCATGCGGCGAGTGCCGGGGTGGTCCTTGACGTAGTCCGTGATGTACGAGAGCGATTCCCGCACCCCGCTGTCGTCGGCGCCGCAGCCCTTCGGGCCGGTGACGCCGTCGGGGTAGCACGACATCCGGTTGCCGTAGATCAGGCTGTCCACGGCGGCGCTGCCGTCGGCGGAGTCGAGCAGCGTGGCGGCGCGCTCCCTGTCGCCCTTCCCCACCGTCCAGCCCACGGTCTGCGCGAGGTCTCCGGCATCCCTGGCCTGCCTGCCGGCCTCGAGTTCCTTGCGGATGCCGCCGAACTTCAGCGCCATGTTGAACAGGCCGTTGTCCATCACGCGCTGCTTGCCGGGGACATCGGGCCCGTGCTCGGCGAAGCCGTCCCGGACGTTCGCGTAGTCGCCGCTGTAGCTGACCGCTTCCTTGGGCTTCAGGTCACCGAGGAGGCTCTTCCAACCACTGCCGCCCTCCGTGCCGTAGAAGCCGTAGAGGACCCGGATCCCCTTGCTCTCCAGCTTCTCGCGCGCCATGTCCCGCAGCGCGGCCACAGAGCAGTGGCGCCACTCGGGGTCACTGCTGTCGCACCAGTCGGGGTTCTTCATGTCGAGCCAGACGAAGGAGACGCGCCGCCCGCCCTCGTGCTCCTTCGCCACCTGGTCGAACATGTCCGACATGGTGTCGCCGGCGCTGGTTAGGGTGCCGTCGTGGTCCGCCCACCAGCCCTTGCGCCAGGCCGTGGCGTCGATCTCCAGTGCGTTGGCCCCGTTGGAGAGCGCCGTTGTCACCCCGCCCGTGGTCAGCACCCGGTGGGCGATGGCCCAGGTGGGGCGTTGCTCGGTCGTGTTCGGCGCGGCCTTGGAGGCCTCGTCCTGCGGTGCGGGCTTTGAGGTCTCGTCCTGAGGCGCGGCCATTGCGGCTCCGGTGCCCAGGGCGGCTGCGGAGGCGACCAGGGCCAGCGGGAGCACTGCGGCGCGAAGCCGACGTGATGCGGTGATGAGGACGGGTCCTTTCTGTTCCCCGGGCTGCGTGGTGCGCCAGCCCGTCTGCCGTGCGGTGGCTGCCTTTGCACAGCCGGCGGGCCTGCTGGCCGCGCCCGCAGCACCCTACGCCAAGTTACCCATGAGTAATAGGGGTGACAGGGGGTGACAGCCTGACAGGGGGACGCGCTCCGTACCGCGACAGCGCCAGCACACCGGCACACCGGCAAGAAGCCGAGGCGCTCAGTAAGCCGGGACGAAAAGCGCCACACCCAGCGCCACGACAGCGCACAGCGCTCCCGCCATGGCCAGGAGGATCGCCTGCGCCTGCACGGCATCCGCGTCCTCCCCCTCGCGAGGGGCACGGCTCAGGTCCCACACCGCCTGGATCTGCACGGACAATCCGATGACCACTCCGAGCAGGACGATGGCGTCGGTCATTGCAGTCTCTTTCCTCCGCGCGGCGACGGTCGCGCTCGGCGCGCTCGCAGCTCTCTTCCTCTTCCCTCGCGTGGCGCTCTTCCAGCAGCGCCTCCCAGGTGACCAGGGGGCTCCAGCATGCGCCGTACATTCCGATGATCCACCGGCACCGCGCGCCCTCGGCGGTCAACGCGCCGCAGCCATTCGATCTCTTGCACGACCGCCCCGAAGGACGCCGCCATTCGGCCGCCACGCCGGAGTCACCGGCCCGGGACATCACCGGATCGCCGCGCCATCCACACCACCCGAGCCGGCCGCGACCACCCGAGGTCACCCGCCCCGAAGTGGCCTTCACCCGCCCGCAGATGGACAACTACTGTATCTCCTGCCCGGCCACCATCGAGCAACTCCGCTACGTACCAGCCGAGATGGAGCCTGCCGTCCCCTGCCGCCGACCGCCGCGCACCGCCCTGACCCCCACACCTTGAGGAGCTCCCGCATGGACCCGCACCAGATCCTCGTCCTGGACGCCACCGGCAGCGACCGGCACGCGGAAGACGCCGAGTTACGCTCGCGCGGCCCGGCCGCCCGCGTCGATGTCCTGGGGGTCGAGGCCTGGGCCGTGACGGACCCGGCCCTGCTCAAACAGCTGCTCACCGATCCCCGGGTCTCCAAGGACCCCCGGCAGCACTGGCCGCTCTTCCCCGACAAGGTCCTCGGCACCTGGCCGCTCGCCCTGTGGGTGGCCGTCGACAACATGTTCACCGCCTTCGGCGGCGACCACCGGCGCCTGCGGCGTCTGGTCAGCCCGGCCTTCACCGCGCGCCGCATCGCCGCCCTGCAGCCGCGCATCGAGGCGATATCCCACGCACTGCTCGACGAGTTCGCCACCGTGCCCGCCGGAGAGCCCACCGATCTGCGCGACCGCTTCGCCTATCCGCTTCCCATCCGGGTCATCAGCGAACTCATGGGGCTTCCCGACCACTCCCAGCCGGACTTCCGACGTACCGTCGACGGAGTCTTCGACACCACGCTCAGCCCCGATCAGGCCGCCGACAACACCAAGGAGCTGTACGCGATCCTGGCCGACATGGTCGCGGCCAAGCGTGCCGATCCCGGCGAGGACATGACCTCCGTCCTCATCGCAACCCGGGACGACAGCGAGGACGGCGACGGCTCCGCGCTGACCGAGCAGGAACTCCTCGACACTCTCCTCCTCGTGATCAGCGCGGGCTACGAGACCACCGTCAACCTCCTTGACCAGGCCATCGCGGCGCTGCTCAGCCACCCCGAACAGCTCTCGCTGATCCGCGAGGGCAAGAGCACGTGGACGGACGTCGTCGAGGAGACACTGCGCTATGAGGCGCCCGTCGCACACTTGCCCATGCGGTTCGCGGTCGAGGACATCCCGGTGGCGCAGGGACTCACGATCCGTCAGGGCGAGGCCATCCTCGCCTCCTACGCGGCGGCGGGCCGTCACCCCGACCTGCACGGCCCGAGCGCCGACACCTTCGACCTGACCCGGATCAGCAAGAATCACCTGGCCTTCGGCCATGGCGTCCACGTCTGCCTCGGCGCCGCCCTGGCGCGGATGGAGGCCGAGACCGCGCTGCGGGCGCTGTTCACCCGCTACCCGGATCTCGCCCTGGCCGCCCCCGCGTCCACGCTGCGCCCCGGGGAGTCGTTCATCTCCAACGGCCACCGGGAACTGCCGGTCATCCCGCGCCCCGGCAACGGGAACTGACGAACGATTCAGCCTTGGGTTCGGCATTTGGGGGACTGGGCGTGTCCGGAGTCCGGTCAGGGCGTTGACCAGCGCAGGCGCCCAAGAAGCGGGGTGCTCCGGCCGCGCGATGTCTGTTGAGGCTGGCTTGGCGCCTTTTGCCTGATCGAACCCAAGGAGAAAGAAGTATGTCTGCCATGAAGAAGACGATGAGCGTGGTGCTGGCCACCGGTGGCCTCGTGATGGGCGCTGCTGGTCTGGCATCCGCTGACGCCGGTGCCCAGGGTGCTGCCGTGGGCTCGCCGGGCGTGCTCTCGGGCAACCAGGCTCAGGTCCCGGTCCACATCCCGGTCAACGTGTGCGGCAACACCGTCGACGTCATCGGCCTGCTCAACCCGGCGTTCGGCAACACCTGCGTCAACCGCTGACCAGCCGCGTAACACCGTAAGAGCCCCCGGCTCGACACGGCCCGAGCGAGCGTGCCACCGACCCTCCTTTTCGGTGGCACGCTCGCTTGTTTGTCTGCAGTCAGTTGGGCGGACGCCACAACGGTGCCTGTGACCGGGCTCGTTCCGCGGGCATCTCGCGGACCAGGTGATAGAGGTTCTCGAAATACGCCTGCCACCGTTCGGGATCTGGCAGGGCACTTCGTGCACGCCTGGCCCGTTCCGCCCTCACCAGCGGCTCCATGTGCTCCCATACCGAGAGCACCGATCCTCCCAGGTAGCCGGAGACCGGCTCTATGGCCACCACCCCGTGGGTGACAAGGGCACCGAGGTTGTCGTAATACCAGCCCAGCTCGCGCACCAGGTCACGGCCTTCCTGCGGAAGCCCGTCCAGGCCAAGTGAAAGGTCGTAGGCGGGCAGTTCCTCATGGACGAAGCTCCGTGCTCGTGCCAGCCGCAGGCTGCGATGCTCTCGGAACAAATCCACGATCACGGGCAGTGCGTTGGCGTGCTGCGACAGCCTCAGTTGTCGGAGGGAGACCAGGCCCGACACCCCAAAGGCCAGAAGCGACACCACCAAGGCCGCGATATCCACCAGGAAACCCCCACCGCCGTACCTCGATCTCGTCACCTTGCTACCCCTGAGCCCCCTCACGCCACACCCACCGGCCCAACGGGGGCATGTCGGTGGCAGAAATCGGCTCAGCCGACGCCGATCGACGTGACCTCGTAGACGGCGGCGGAGCTCATGGACAGGCCGCGGCAGGTGAGTTGGCTCGGGGGTGTGCGGTGGGAGTGGACCTCGACGTCGATGGTTGTCGGGTGGGGTGGGCGGCCGGTGAAGCGGATGCGCCAGTGGTTGTCCTCGCGGGCCGTGTCGATTACCTCGTAGTCGTGGCGTCCGGCCGGGCCGAAGCGTTCGAGCACGGCTGAGAGAGCGGCCTGCTGCGGCGGGAAGAGGTCCGTGTAGCCGCGCAGATGCGTCGCGTCGATGCGGTCGGCCAGGTGCTCTTCGATCACCGTCACCGATGAGGCGGCGTCGAGATTGCCGTAGTAGACGCCGTCGGGAGCGACGACGACGTTGGCCGCGAATCTGTCGCCGCCGACGTGAGTGCACTCCCACACCAGGTGCGGCCACCGCTCGGCGAGAGCACCTCCCACCGGGCGGCCGCGCACGGCGCAGCAGGTGTCGTGCTGGCCGTGGGCGCAGACGAGGACGACGGGTGGGCGGCCGAGTTCTCCGGGGGTGTTGAGGGCTTCGGCGATGTCCGACAGGTCCTCGTCGACACTCCATGTGCCCCATCTCTGGCGGTGGGCACCGGAGTTCTCGTGGCGCAGCACGGCCCAGCGTTTCGGGCCGTCGTGGTTACGGCGTCCGGGCCGCCTGATGAGCAGTACGCGTGCCCGTACCGCCTGGGCAGCGGAGAACACGAGTTTCTTGGTGGAGGGGTCGAGGTCGAGGCCGTCGAAACCGTTGGGGGGCCAGCCGCCCCGGTATTCGATGAGGACCCAGACGGAGCCGTACGGTGCTGTGCCCGCGAGTGCGTCGGCGCGTTTTCGCGCGGCGTCAGCGCAGAAGAAGCGTTCTGCCGCTGTCACCGGGGCCACGTCACTGTTCCACGGGCACCAGTACGCCCGCGCGCAGCAGTCTCTCGACGAGATCGACGCCGAGATCGTCGGCGGTGCGGACCTCGCCATCGAGCATGCGGGCCACCGACGGCAGATCGGTTTCCGGGAAGTCCAGCCAGCCCACGCGCGTGGCCAGACGCCGGTCCTCCAGCCGTGCTTCCAGCTCCCCGCGAAGCCTCACCCGTGAGCGGGGTCCAAGGCCTTCGACGGCCTTGAGCTGGGCCAGCGGGCCCAGTGCCGCGGGCCGGCCATGGCCCCGACGGGTGCGGTGGAACAAGGGAGCGGGATCGGCCTTGGTGAGGGCGGCGACGAGGCGTTCGCGGACGACGTCGATCTCGTCGTCCGGCCCGGTCACGCCCAGGGGCAAGGTGCCGCGCATCTGGGGGTCCTCGCGCAGCACCGCCAGTGCGGCCTGGGCGAGCTGTTCGGCCAGGGCGTGACGCGTCCAGCTGTGGATTCCCAGCGTCAGGTGGATCGAGACCTCGCCCTGCGCCTGGGCGGCGTGCAGCCAGCCCCGCGGCAGGTAGAGGACGTCGCCGGGCTCCAGAACGGTGTCGATGCAGGGCTCGCTCTTCGCCGCCTCGGCGACGGCGCTGCGGCGATCGGTCCAGGGCTGATCGCGCAGTGGGTCCGGATGGACGGGCTCGCGGATCAGCCAGCGCTTGGTGCCCTCGATCTGAAGGACGAACACATCGTGTACGTCGTAGTGGTCGTCGAACCCGCGGTTCTGTGGCGGAGTGACGTAGGCGTTGGCCTGCACCGGATGGCCCAGCTCCGTGCTCAGCCGTGCGCTGAAGTCCGCGACCGGCCCCCAGGTGCGCTGCAGCGCTTGCAGGACCAGGGTGGCGCCGTCGGCGAACATGCGCCACAGAGCGGTGTCGTCCAGCTGGTCCCCGATGGTGGCCCCCACACCGGCGGACGAGGTGTAGGACGACTCGGGGAGCGTGGCGCCGTCCTTGGCCACGCGGAGGAAGGGCGTACGCAGCCCGCGACGCGAGGTCAGTTCGTCCACGGCCTCGGCGGAGAAGAGGTCGGAGAAGTCGCTCGCACGGCGGGTGAGCAGCGCTGTGCGCGCCCAGACGTCGCGTGCGAACTCGTCCTGACTCAGGCCGGTCAGCCGTGTCTCCAGGAGCGGCTCCAGGAGCGGCTTCTGGAGTGGCTTGAGGGCGCCGACGCCTGTTGCGGCGTCGGCGCCCTGAAGCTCGGTCGCGGGGATGCTCAAGAGCCGCCGGCTCCGCCGTCGGCACCTCCGTCATGAACGCCCGGCGTGCCCGAGGCGCCACCGTCCGCGGGGCCCTCGGCCCCACCGTCGGCGCCACCGTCGTGGACACCCGGCGTACCCGCCGCACCGCCGTCCGCAGGGCCCTCGGCCCCACCGTCGGCGCCACCGTCGTGGACACCCGGCGTACCCGCCGCACCGCCGTCCGCAGGGCCCTCGGCCCCACCGTCAGCGCCGCCGTCGTGGACGCCCGGCGTGCCCGCCGCACCGCCGTCGGCGGGACCCTCGTTCTGGTTCGGATCCTGCTCGGGGTTGGTCATCGTTCCTCCTGAGAATCGAACGGCTGGGATCGGGCACACCCTCGAGAGCCCTCTCTGCTTTCTTCAAGCAGAGCCCTCTCTGCTTTCACCAAGCTCGCTCACGCAATTCCGGTCGGCAACCTGAAGGAATGGCGGGACGACCGGTTGGCGGGCCTCACGGAGCACCGCACGTAGCACCGACTCGGGGTAATGATGGCCACGTGGCGACAGACAAGAAGCAATACACCGAGGACGGCCATTTCATCGTCATCGAGGGACGACGCTGGCGGGCCACCGACCCTCATCTGCCCGACGACATCGAAACGCGTCTGACGCACCACCTCATGGCGGCCCGCAGGGCTGTCGGCGCCGCAGGCGAGGACGAGGACGCACGGAAAGCGGCCCGAGCCCGCGTGCAGCTCGCCAAGACGGGACTGGGGGAACGCGGCACCGCCTGGTGGGAGCAGACCCCCGCCGAACGGCGTGAGCGCTGGGAGGACTGCCTGCGCCGACTGGAGGCAGACGGCGATTCCTGACGCATGACGAGTCCTGACGCAGGCCACGCGGACGCGCCCCCTCGTTCCTGTCCTGCGCGTATCAGTCGTTCATGTGCGTATCAGTGGCGGCCCTCCACCTTCCGGTCGCCCCGGATCAGCGTGCGGACCCTCTCGCCGGCGAGCAGGTCGTGCGGGAAGCCGAGTGCGATCGCGCTGACCTCGTCGAGACGTTCCAGTTGGGCGGCGGTGAAGTCGACCTCCAGGGCGCCCAGGTTGTCCTCCAGCTGCGCAGGGGTGCGGGCGCCGATGATCGGCGCTGTCACGCCCGGGTTCCGCAGGGTCCAGGCGAGGCCCACCTGGGCCGGTGTGCGGCCCAGGTCCGTGGCGATCTCCTTCACGGCATCCACGATGGCGAGGTTCCGTTCGGTGAGCGCGCCACCCGCGATGGTGAGGTTCTTGCGGGTGCCGTCGCCGGACGCGACATCGGATGGGACGTCGGACGCGGTCAGGTCGGCGCGGCTGTACTTGCCGGCGAGCACTCCGCCGGCCAGCGGTGACCACGGGATCACTCCCAACCCCATCTCGCGTGCCATGGGGATCAGGTCGCGTTCCCCGGTGCGCTCGATCAGGTTGTACTCGATCTGCAACGCGACCAGCGGTGACCAGCCCCGCAGATCGGCGACCGCCTGCATGCGCGACACCTGCCAGGCCGGGGTGTTGGACATGGCCACGTAGAGGACCTTGCCCTGCCGGACCAGGTCGTCCATGCCGCGCAGGATCTCATCGACCTGCGTCGTGACATCCCACAGGTGCAGATAGAGCACGTCGATGTAGTGGGTGTTCAGCTGGCGCAGACTGGATTCCACCGAGGCGAACAGATTCTTGCGGTGACTTCCCCCGGAATTGGGGTCGCCGGGACGGCGCAGCGTCGAGTATTTCGTCGCGAGGACCAGACTTTCGCGGTTGCCGCGGGTGAATTCGCCAAGGAGGCGTTCGGAGCTGCCGTTGGTGTAGGTGTCGGCGGTGTCGATGAAGTTGCCGCCTCGCTCGACGTACAGGTCGAACAGTTTGCGCGCCTCGTCCGGCTCGGCGCCCCAGCCCCACTCGGTCCCGAAGGTGGCCGCGCCGAGGGCCAGCGGCGAGACCCGCAACCCTGAGCGGCCGAGGAGCCGGTAGGTGTCGAGGGTGAGCGACATGGTGTCCTCCTGTGCTGGTGATCGTGCTGGTGATCCGTTACGGACCAGCCTGCGACCGCCGCGAGCCAGGGGTAAGGGTCACAACTTCCTGGGAACAGCGGTCCTACCCTGGCTGTTGGATCGAGCATGACGACCCGCGACATGGACGCGACCCAGGAGCTGGCCGCGTTCCTGCGGACCCGGCGCGAACGCCTCGACCCCGACGATTTCGGCCTGCCCTCGCGTCGGCAGGCGCGTCGGACGCCGGGGCTGCGCCGTGAGGAGGTCGCCGAACTGGCCGGGGTGAGCGTCGACTACGTCGTGCGGCTTGAGCAGGGCCGGGGGCTGCGGCCCTCGGTGGACGTGGTGGAGGCGCTCTCCCGGGCGCTTCGCCTGGCCCCCGACGAACGCGGCTACCTCTTCGACCTGACCCGCCAGCGCCGCCGCGACACCGACAAGCCCGCCACCACTGCCGCGCCGCCGCTGGCCCACCTGGTCGCCGACCTGGCGCCGCTCCCGGCCATGGTGATGAACCACCGCTACGACATCCTGGCCTGGAACGCCGAAATGGCCCGGCTGCTGCTGGACTTCGACACCCTGCCGCCGGCGCGGCGCAATGCGATGTGGCTGTGTCTCTTGCGTCCGGAGATGCGGGAGTTCTACGTCGACCGCGAACGCGTCGTACGGGAGGCAATCGCCCATCTGCGCACCGCGTGGGCCGCGCATCCGCAGGATCAGGTGCTGGCCGACCTCATCGCCGAATGCATGGCTCGCGACGAGGAGTTCGCGCGGTTGTGGGCTCAGCGCGACGTCAAGGTCAACGGCCGTGGACGCAAGGTGATGCGGCATCCCGTCGTCGGCGAGATCGCGGTGCATTTCGAGACGCTGCTGCCGCTCCAGGATCCCGACCAGCAGTTGGTGATTTACCGCCCTGCGGATGAGGAGAGCCGGTTGGCGCTGGAGCGGGTTGCCGGCCTCGGGGCCGGGGAGGGCTGAGGCCTGGGTTGAGACCAGTGCCTCAGCTCGTCCCCTTCCAGCAGCCTCCGCTTACGGCCGCTTCCCCTTCAGGCAGTTTCAGATGGCCTACGTCAGCCTGCGGGCTCGTCCGGCACCGGCTCTTCCGCGTGGCTCTCCAGGGCCCGCGACTCGCCGCGCCTGGCGGTGCCCCCCTCATTCGTGTCGGGGACGTCATCCGTCTTGTCGCTGTCGCCGCCTTCGGCCTCGTCGGCCGCCTTGCCCACGTCCAGGTCCCAGGCGTCCGGCTCATCCGTCGCCTGCTGGTCGGGAGGATCCCGGGGTATGGGCGTGCTGCCGTCCTCGCCGGGGGAAGCCGGAATCCGATCGCTCACTGTGTCTCCTTCTTGCCCTTCGGGTCCTGGCCCAAGCAGGTACCCGCAGTCCGCGCGACCACACAACCCCGCTTGGAGCACCCGCAACCGGGTAACCGGGAGTCACTTGGACGCCTCCGCAGTGACACATGGTGGGAGAACCATGAGCGAGCACACAGAGGGTCAGGCGACAACGCGCGTGAGGCCGGAGACGGGCCCACCCGCGCTGCACTCTTCGCGCACCGCCCGTGCGCTGGCGCGGCACCGCGGCCGTTCCCTGCGGTGGCTGCTGATAGGCGTCGTCGCGACCGTCGTGTGCGTTCTCGCGGCCTGGATGGGCGCGACCCGAGGCATCGAGTGGATCGAAGGCGTGGGCAGCCGTCTGGCTGCCGCCGGTGTCGTGTGCATCGGGGTGGGTGCGGGTGGCCTCTACGCCAATGCCCGGATGCGGCAGTTCCTGAAGGCAGGCCCCTGGCTTTCCCGGCGCGCCCATCAGTTCCCGCCCCACCGCTGGAAGGGCGCCGGGGTCGTCCTGCGTGACCCGTCCGGTGAGTTGTGCGCGCTGCTCGTCCTCGCGACCCGGGACCGGGCCCGGCAAGCCGTCGGGGACCAGGACGGCTCGGTGTGGTGGTGCCCGGGTCCCGGGGGCCGTGGTGTCCTCGTCCGCCCCGATGGGGACGAACTGCTTTACGTCCGGCCACCGTTCACTTCCTGGGGCCGCCGAACCCGCATCGAGGACGCGAAGAAGGCCGGACTCGGCGCGTAACCACCCCGCGATCCACCATGGGCGGGCAACGAGCGGTGAGCACGGCCCGCTACCCAACTCCGCGCGCCTGAGGGCGACTTGACGGGGTACGGGAAAATGCATGCAGCGAAATCTCTTCGATCCCGAGAATCTCATCCAACCCGCGTCGGCCCCCGGGCTCACGCAGGACAACGCCATGACGGTGCGCTACGCCGTCAAGGGCGAGGCAAGAGCTCGGCAGGGGACGATGGTCGCCTGGCGGGGCGCGCTGGAGTTCGAGCGGCAGGGACAGGGCGTGGGCAACTTCCTCAAGCGCGCGGTGACCGGTGAGGGCCTGGCCCTGATGACGGTCAGCGGTGAGGGCGAGGCGTGGTTCGCTTCCGACGCGGCGCACTGTTTCCTCGTCGACGTGGACGAGAACCGCGGCCTCACGGTCAACGGCAAGAACATCCTGTGCTTCGATGCCTCGCTGAACTACGACATCACCACCGTCAAGGGCGCGGGAATGGCAGGCGGCGGCCTGTTCAACTGCACGTTCACCGGCACCGGCCGCCTGGCACTGACCAGTGCGGGCGTCCCACTGGTACTGCCTGTCACCCCGGACGCGCCCGTCTACGTGGACACCGACGCCGTCGTCGCCTGGAGTCCCCCGCTGCGCGCGTCGCTGCACCGTTCCCAGAGCGTCGGCTCGATGGTCAAGGGCGGCTCGGGCGAAGCCGTGCAGTTGAAACTGGAGGGGGAAGGCATCGCGGTGGTCAACCCCGGCGAACCCAAGCCGGCGCCGCAATCCTGATCAGGTTCGAACACAAGGAGGGGGCGCCTCAAGGGCGCCCCCTCCTTGTGCCCGGAGCCGGGGCGATGCCCGGATCTTCGTGGGTTCTGCCAGTACGGAGGTGCGCCGGGCCCCGTAGAGACTGCCCAACAAGGGTCGCGGCTTGCCCGGTCACGGGGGTTCGCGTCCGAGGGCATACCTACGGAGGGCAGCACCATGAGTGCGCAGCAGCAGTACGACGAGATCGGTGAGGCGTACGAGGGGTTCAAGGGCCTGCCGCTCGAGCAGTACGCCGTAGTGCCCAGCTTCCTGGCGATGGTCGGCGAGGTGCGGGGCAAGGCGGTTCTCGACCTGGCCTCCGGGACCGGCTTCTACAGTCGGGAGCTCAAGCGGCGCGGCGCCACCGACGTCCTCGGCATCGACATCTCCGGTGAAATGGTCGCCGTGGCACAGCAGTTGGAGGAGCGCCAGCCGCTGGGGGTGCGTTACGAGGTCGGCGACGTGGCCGAGCTGCGGCCGCCCGGCCGGCGCTTCGACATCGCGCTGGCCGTCCAGTTGCTCAACTACGCCTCGGACATCGCCACGACGGAACGCATGTGCCGCAACATCCACCGGAGCATGAAGCCGGGCGGCGAGCTGTTCCTGCTCAACCAGTCGCCCGACTTCCGCTTCGACGGGCCGGGTCCCGACAAGTACGGCTTCCGCACCGAACTCACCGGAGAGGTGGTGGAGACGGGGCGCCAGGTGCGGACCACGGCGCTGCTCGACCCTGAACCGGTCTCGTTCGTCGCCAACCTGCCGCGTCGCGAGGTCTACGAGAAGTGCCTGCAGGCGGCCGGCTTCAGTGACCTGGCCTGGGTGTCGCTGACGGTCACGGAAGCCGGTGTGCGTGAGTTCGGTGCGGACTACTGGGCGGACTTCCGCGCCAACCCTCCGCTGGAGATGCTGCGCTGCCGCGCCTGAGCCGCGTACGGAAAGGGCACCTCGACGCACAAGAGGGTGGGCCCGACCGTCCCAGGTCGGGCCCACCCTCAGGCACCTACGCCACCGCCCGTGGCGTCGTGCCGCTCTGTGCCGCAATCAGCCATGTGCCGGCATCAGGCATGTGCTGCCATCAGGCTCGCGTCACCATCGGTACCAGCGGCCCCTGCGGCCACCGCGTGCGGCGGGCTTGAGCACGAAGCCGAGCAGCCAGACCACCAGCACGATGACCGCGATCCACCACAGCGCCTTCAACGCGAAACCCGCGCCGAAGAGAAGCAGAGCCAGAAGAAGCACCAGAATCAGGGGAACCATTGTTATCAACCTCCAGCCACTCTGGTGCTCCCAGATCTTCTCCACAAACACATAAAAGTTGCGTTTTCCACACAAAATGAAGGGCACGCGCCCGCAGTGCGGAGTACCCCCTTCCGCCCCGGCCATGCACACAGCCGCGACACCGGACGGCCGCGAGATCCAATCGCGGTGATGATGTTTGACCGGCGGCTGAGCGGCCAGGCGAAGTGACAGCACATGATGTCGATGCCAAGGAGCGTGAGCGGAGCATGGCCACCAACGAGAAGGCCAAGGCAAAGTTCGAACAGGCAACCGGTGCCGCCGCGGCAGCCGCCGGACGCGCCACGGGCAACGAGAGCCTTGCCGCCAAGGGCCGCGCCCAGCAGATGAAGGGCGACGCGCGCCAGGCCAAGGAGAAGACCAAGGACATGGGCAAGCACTGACGCGCCCGCGCCAGAGATCGCCGTCGGGGCGGCCCCCACTCATGTGGGGGCCGCCCCGACGGCGTGCTGTGTCAGGTCAGCCGCCACAGGTGGTCGGCCGTGCCGTTGTCATCGAACTGCACGACCTGAGCACTGTTGGCCGTCGACATGCCGTCCACCCCCAGTACTTTGCCGCTGTGCCGGTTGCGGAGCAGGAACCAGCCCTCCCCCTGGTCCACCTTCTCCCAGCGCACATGTGGCTCTCCGCTGTCCGTGAACTGAACGGCTCTGGCCGAGTTGGCCGTTGAGGCCCCCTCGATGCCGAGCACCTTGCCGCTGTATCCGTTGCGCAGTGTGTACCGGTCCTCGCCGCGGTCGATGAGCTGCCACGCGTGGTCGCCGGTGCCGGAGTTGTCGAACTGGACCACGCGCCCGCCGTCGTCCAGGGACATGTTGTCGACCGCCAGGACCTTGCCGCTGTGCCGGTTCTCGATGCGGCGGTATGGCGGCTCAGGCGTCCAGGGGTTGCCGTCGGGAGCGGCCGTGGGGAATGAGGTGACGCGCAGGCGTGCCGCGCCCATCGGGATGAGCGTCACGTCTTCTTGGGTGCCGGTGGCGCAGGCCGGGCTTCGCTGGAGCGGCGCCACCACGTGCTCGTCGTCCGCGACCCACTCCGCCAGGCGCCGGGCGCGGGCACGGATACGTACCGGCACGCCCTCATGCGTGAACGGGTCGCCCTTCAAGCGTCCGGGGTCGGCGGTGAAGGAGAGGTCGTCCGCCGGATCGGGGTCGAGCGCGTAGTTCCAGGGGGTGGTCGCGTGCACCGCTTGGTGCGGGAAGTCGTCCGTGCCCGCGTACCGCTCGTACGATTCGCCGATGCGCAGGGAGTACGTCAGGGGGCCGTGGTCGACGCTGACCGCCCCGTTTCGCCAGGTGCGCACCGAGGTGCTCTGCGGAAGCCGCAGGGTGACGCGGTCTCCGTCGCGCCAGGTGCGCTCCACCTCGGCGAAGGCGGGCCCCTCCGCAGGTGCACGTAGTCGGCGGCCGTTGACGGCGAGTCGGGGGCCCTCGCACCAGCCGGGTATGCGCAGCCGCAGCGGGAAGCGCACCGGCTTGTCCAGGCTCAGGGTGAGGGCGACGGTCTCCTTGAAGGGGTAGTCGGTGTCCTCGGTGATCGTGACGGAGACGCCGTCGCCAACCTTAGCCGTGACCTCGCACGGGGCGTACATCGCCGCCGCCAGGCCGCGGTCCGGAGTGGCGAGCCACAGTTCCTCGGTGAAGTAGGGCCATCCCATGCCGTAGTTGTGCGGGCAGCAGCGGTACTGGTCGACGCCTGGCTGGAAGGCCTGCATCGCGAACCCGTTCTGGAACTGACCTTGCGTCTTGCGGGTGTTGTCGAGGTCGACGCTGTTGGCGCTGGTGACGTAGTGGATGCCCGATCCGGCGGGGTCGGTCGCCGCCGGCAGCATGTTGAAGGCCAGTTCCTCGCACAGGTCGGCCCACACCGGGTCACCGGTGATGCGGGTGAGGAGTTCGTGGCTGGCCATGAACTCGACGGTCCCGCAGGTCTCGAAGCCCTGGCGGGGGTCGCCGAAGCCGGGGCGCGCGTTCTCGTCTCCCGCGAAGCCGCCGCCGGGGAACTGCCCGTACGTCCCGATCGCCGTCGCGTAGTTGCGGTAGGCCGCCCGGGTGTGGGTCTCCTTGCCCGAGCGCAGCGCGTACTGGGCGGGCTCGCGGAAGCCCTGGGCCACATTGACGTTGTGCCAGTCGGCGATGCCGCCCGCCCAGTCCACGCCGTGGGTGTGCATCTTGTCGGCGAGGTCGAGCAGGAAGCTCTCCCGGGTGCGGTTGTAGAGCCAGAAGGCGACGTCGAGGCCGTCGCCCCAGCGTTTGGAGACCCAGCTGGAGTCGAAGGCGCCGGGCCCCTGGTCGTTCATGAAACGCATGAAGCGCAGCATGAACGGCTCGATCCGCTGATCTCCGGTGTACTCCTCGTGTGAGCGCAGCGCCTGGAGGAGCGGCAGGTAGGGCCAGAAGTCCGGGCCGCCGTTCAGCTGGGTGCGCAGCCTTCGCGGGCCGAAGAATCCGTCCGCTTCCTGGGTGGCGATGATCGCGTCGATCCACCGGCGGCTCTCCGCCAGGGCCGCGCGGTCCTGGGTGAGGGCGGCGAGGTCGACGTAACCGCGCAGCCAGTACGTCACTTCCTCCCATCCCGCCTTGTCCGGGTGCACCCAGCCGGAGTCGTCGAACGACAGGAAGTGGGAGACCTGGGCGTACCGCCCGAAGAGGCCGCCGAGCAGGAGGTCGAGCTGTCCGCGCAGCCAGCCGCGTGCGGTGACACTGCCCAGGGGCAGCTTCTGGAAGGCGGTGGGGGCCAGCGGTGCGACGTTCGGGCCGTACAGGCCGCCGCGCGCCGGGGCCGCCGCGTGTGCGGTGGGGCCGGTGACGGCGGTCATCGCGCCGGCCGCGCCAAGAGTGATCGCGCCGGAGCTGAGGAGGAAGTGGCGTCGGCCGAGCTGCGTCATGGATACCGTCCCGTCGTTGTCCGTGTCCGCTGGTGTCTGCTGCCGTTCCAGGTGCTTTACAACGTTGGAAAATTGAGGAGCGCGAGATCTCTATAACGTTGGAAACAGGGGCAGTTGGCATCTCAGCACCGTGGGGCGGCATTGTCCAGAGGGGAGGATGAGGTCAGCCCCTCACCAGTCGTGCACCGTTCCGTCCTGCAGCCGGTTGACCGGCAGATAGGCCGCCTCGTAGGGATGCGCGGCCGCCAGCTCCTCGTCCAGTTCCACACCGATGCCGGGGGCCTCCCCCGGGTGCAGATGGCCGTCCGTGAACGTGTAGGCGTGCCGGAAGACCTCGTCGGTGCGGCGGGTGTGGCCGGAGTACTCCTGGATTCCGAAGTTGTGCACCGCGAGGTCCAGGTGCAGGGCTGCCGCCATCCCCACCGGGGAGATGTCCTCGGGGCCGTGCACCGCGGTCTTGATCTGGTACTGCGCGGCGAAGTCGAAGAGCTTGCGCAGCGGCGTGACTCCGCCGAAGTGGGTGACCGCGGAACGCACGTAGTCGATCAACTGCTCGGTGATCAGAGTCTGGTAGTCGTAGACGGTGTTGAAGACCTCGCCGATGGCCAGCGGCGTCGAGGTGCGCCGCCGCACGAGACGCAGCGCCTCCTGATTCTCGGCCGGCGTGCAGTCCTCCAGCCAGAACGGCCGGTACGGCTCCAGGTCCTTGCCGAGCCGGGCCGCCTGAAGGGGGGTGAGCCGGTGGTGCGCGTCGTGCAGCAGCGGGAGCTCGGCGCCGAACTCCGCACGGACCGCCTCGAAGACGGTGGGCGTGTGACGCAGGTAGGCGTCGGTGTCCCAGTCCTCCACGAGGGGGCGGGCCTGCTGGTGCTGGACGGCTTCGCCGCCGTCGTCGGAGCTGTGCACGCCGTACACGGCCCGCAGGCCGGGGATGCCCGACTGGATGCGCACCGCGGGGTAGCCCTCGGCGAGCCTGGCCCTTACGGAGTCCAGGAGTTCGGGGATGTCGCGGCCGTTCGCGTGCCCGTAGGTACGGATGCGTTCGCGGCTCGCGCCGCCCAGCAACTGGTAGAGCGGCAGGCCCGCGGCCTTGGCCTTGATGTCCCACAGGGCGACGTCGACGGCGGCGATGGCGGCCATGGTGACGGGCCCGCGCCGCCAGTAGGCGCCGCGGTACAGGTACTGCCAGGTGTCCTCGATCCGGTGCGCGTCACGTCCGGTCAGCAGGGGCAGGACGTGGTCGTCGAGGTAGCTGACGACGGCGAGTTCACGGCCGTTGAGGGTGGCGTCGCCGAGTCCGGTGATGCCCTCGTCGGTTGTCAGCTTCAGGGTGACGAAGTTGCGGTCCGGACTTGTGACGATGACTTTCGCGTCAACGATCTTCATGTGCGGGCTCTTTCCGGCGGGGTGGGAGTGACGTGTTCGTCCCTGTGGGGCCTGACGAGGTGGATAGCATCGCGCCTTGGGGATGCTCAAGGTCGATCGCACCGTTCTCCAGGCGGATCCAACCGTTCTTGAGCCACTCGCGCACGAAAAGGTCAGCACTCGTGATCCGGGGTGACCACCCGGGACGGCAGCCCGCGCACCGGAGTTGCGGTGCCCGCACACTGCGGACCCGCGGGCTTGATGACGAAGGCGGTTTCGGTATGCGCAGGGCACATTCGATGAGGAACAAGCTCGCCGTGCTGCTCGTGACGGCGGCCGCGGCGGCCGCCACCGGGTTGCCGGTCTCGACGGCGCACGCGGCCGACGGCTACGACCGGTGTCCCGAGGGTTCCTACTGCATGTTCTCGGGCCTCGACGGAACCGGCGACATGATCACTCTCAGGGGCAGCGCCCCCGACCTCGCGGCGCTGGGCATGGACGACCGGGCCAAGTCGGACTGGAACCGCACGTCCTCGACCATCTACCTGTGGTCGGACGCGAACTACTCCGGCTGTACGGTCGTCACCTCTGCCGGCCCGACCGGCAAGGGCAACTTCTTCCCCGCCTACCGCGACATGCTGAGTTCGGTGCGCTTCGACGGTCCTGGCGGTCCCAGCTGCGGCACGCCGCCCGGCGAGGGCGGCTGAGCTCGGCCGGCGGTCACTCTCAGGACCGAGGAGTATCCCGCTGCCAAGACTCCGGCTGCCAGAGTCCCGCCCGCCGCAGCGACTGTGAGCAGTGCAGGTATATCTCGTCTATGTCGACGACGATCGCCAGCCGGGGCCGTTGGCCCTTGACGGTCATCGAGTCGAAGAACGGGGCGTCCGTCAGGATGCGGGCGCGGCCGTTGACGCGCAGGATGTCGCCGCTGCCCGGCACCAGGTGCAGCAGTCCCACGTGCGGGTTCCGCAGGATGTTGCGGAAGCTGTCGCCACGACGGTTGCCGGGCCGGTCGGGGAGGACGACGGTCCGTGCGTCGAGTGCCCGGACAAAACCCGGTGCGTCGCCTCGCGGGGACGTGTCGCAGTTTCCTTCCGCGTCCGACGTGGAGACGAGGCAGAACGGGGAACGGGCCAGGATCCCCAGGTCACCCTCGGTCAGTTCGCCGTGGACCTTGTCGATGACGATCGGGTGCGGCTCACCGAGCAGCTCGGTCAGCTCGTCTTCCGAGCCGAGCTCTTGCCAGGTGTACGGCGCCGTGGCGCTACCGCTCAGGGGCGGAACGGTTGCGGGTGTCGCGGCGTCGGGCACGGGGTTCCTCAAAGGTCGACGGGCAGACGGACGGACCGATGATCCAGCCAGTAAGGCGCACCTTACTTGAAGGCGAATCCGCAGCTGGAAGCGGGACGACACCTGATCGCGTCCCAGCCGGCATGAATCCGCTCGGTCCTGCCTACTTTCTACGTATGGAGAATGTGTCGCGTGAACCCGTCGTGCCCGACGGCGCCAATCCACTGCGCCGACTCTCGCTGGAGCAGCTGCGGCGGCGTACGAGCATGAAGTGGCGGACTTATCCGGACGACGTGCTGCCGCTGTGGGTGGCCGAGATGGACGTCCCGCTGGCGGAGCCGGTCGCCGAGGCGATCATCGAGGCCGTGCGGCTCGGTGACACCGGTTATCCCGCCGGGACGGCCTACGCCGAGGCGCTGGCCGAGTTCGCCCTCAAGCGCTGGGCCTGGGACGGGCTCGCCGTAGAGCGTACGGCGATCGTGCCCGACGTGATGCTCGGTGTCGTCGAGATGCTCAAGCTGGTCTCCGCGCCCGGCGACCCCGTCATCGTCAACTCCCCCGTCTATCCGCCCTTCTACCAGTTCGTGGGCAACCTCGACCGGCCCGTCGTCGAGGCGCCGCTCGGCCCGGACCTGCGCGTCGACTTCGCCGTGCTGGAGGACGTGTTCCGGCGTGCGGCACGACGTGCTGCGCGGCCGGTGTATCTGCTGTGCAGCCCGCACAATCCGACCGGGACCGTGCACACCGCCGCCGAGTTGACGCGCATCGCGCGCCTGGCACGGGAGCACGGCGTACGCGTCGTGGTGGACGAGATCCATGCTCCGGTCGTGGCGGCCGGGGCGTCGTTCGTGCCCTTCCTGAGTGTGCCCGGAGCGGAGAACGGGCTGTCGCTCATGTCGGCGTCGAAGGCCTGGAACCTGGCCGGAATCAAGGCCGCCCTCGCCATCGCGGGACCCGAGTCCGCCGACGACCTCGCCCGCATGCCCGAAGAGGTCAGCCACGGACCCAGCCATCTGGGCATCATCGCCCACACGGCAGCCCTGCGCGACGGAGGTGACTGGCTCGACGCCCTGCTCGCGGGCCTCGACGAGAACCGCCGACTGCTGGCCGACCTGCTGACAGAACACCTGCCCTCCATTGCTTACACACCCGCGCAGGGCACCTTCCTTGCTTGGCTGGACTGCCGGGAGTTGGGCCTGGGCGATGACCCCGCCGAGGTATTCCTGCGGCGCGGCCGCGTCGCCCTGAATTCCGGCAACACCTTTGGAACCGGCGGTCAGGGCTTCGTCCGTCTCAACCTGGCGGCCTCACCTGAAGTGCTCACCGAGGCGGTCCGGCGGATGGGCTCGGCGGTCACCTGAGGCCCAGCGTCGCAGGTGGTGGAATTGCCAACTCCCGCATGGCACATAGGTGCATACCTTTCGACTCATCACCCACATTAATTTCGAACGCGGTATCGACTTGGGTGTGGGTGAGGGTCAGTTTTCCTTTGAGGTGTTTCGTCGGCAGACTCCAGAACGTAGCCTTCATGGCCCAACACATGAGTTACTGCAGTTGCAAGTTGGGCAGCCAACATTCAGGGGCACATTGGATGTGCCCCCCATCAGGAGTGCTCAGTCGTGAGCACGATCCACCATCCGCACGACCGCGTGCGCTCACGAAGAGGTCACTGACATGTCAGACGTTCAGCCGGAAACAGCCGGAGTTCAGGCCCAGTACGCCACCCGCGTGGCCGAGGATCTGGAGAGCAACCGCAAGGAACAGGAGCGCGTCGGGGCTGAGCTGGCAGCATTGCAGGCGCAGCTGCAGACGCTGGAGGACGACCACGCGGTGTTGCTGAGTATGCAGCAGGCGCTCGGCTCCTCCGGAGCGCCGACGGCCACCGCCAAGGCAGCGGCGAGCCGCGCGTCAACCGGCAAGAAGGCCGTACCCGCCCCACGGGCAAGTGCGAACAATTCCGGTGCGGCCCGAACGAAGAAGCCGGCGGCCGCCAAGGCCAAGAACACCGAGAAGGCCAAGGACAAGGCGGCCAAGAGCGCGCCCAAGGCCACCGCGAAGAAGCCCGCCGAAACGACGGGCGGGCCCACTCTGGTCGAGCTGATCGGCAACCACCTCAGCCGCCAGAAGGAACCGCGCTCCGCCGCCGAGATCACCGGCGCTCTGTCCAAGGAGCTCCCGGACCGCACCATCAAGACCACGGTGGTGCGCACCACCGTGGAGGGTCTGGTCGCCAAGGGCCGTGCCCAGCGCACCAAGCAGGGTTCCTCCGTCTTCTACACCGCGGTCGCCCCGGCGGACG
This sequence comes from Streptomyces sp. NPDC050439, assembly GCF_040655335.1. Lineage (NCBI taxonomy): Bacteria > Bacillati > Actinomycetota > Actinomycetes > Kitasatosporales > Streptomycetaceae > Streptomyces > Streptomyces sp. NPDC050439. The sequence continues at coordinate 81,584 of NZ_JBFAJT010000013.1, read as the reverse complement.
CCGCGGCCGCACCCCAGCCGGAGGGCGCCGAGAGCTGAGTCAGCTACCGGCACGGACCCGCGCACGGCGACGTACGAGGTCGGTCGCCGCGTCCGGCCAAGCGGCGTGCTCGAAGACGAAGCCCTCTTCGAGCAGCCGGCCCGGGATCACTCGGCGGCTCTTGAGGAGCAGTTCCGTGTCCGTGCGGACCACGAAGGCGCCGATCTCCGCCATCCACTTGGTGGCGGGAAGTCCCACCCGGACGCCTGCCGCGGCCCGTAGCGCGCGCATGAACGCGCGGTGCGGGAGTGGGCCGGGCGCGGCCAGGTTCACCGGGCCCGTGATGTCTTCGCGGGCGATCAGGAACTCCACCGCGCGCACGAAGTCCTCGTCGTGAATCCAGGAGAGGTACTGGGCACCGCCCGCGACCGGCCCGCCCAGACCCAGCTTCGCCATCCGCAGCAGGACGTCGAAGACACCGCCCCGGTCGGGGCTCATCACCATGGCCGCGCGCAGAGCGACCTTGCGGGTGTGCGGGGTGTCGGCGTCCTGCTGGGCGCGCTCCCAGTTCTTGGCGATCCGGACGCTGTACTCCCAGTAGTCCGGGACGCCGGTCTCCGTACCGCCGATGACGCCGGTCGCCTCGTCGTGCGGGGCGTCGTAGCGGTGCGCGTAGATGGTGGCGGTGCTCATCTGGAGCCAGAGCGCAGGCGGCTTGGCCGATGCGGCGATGGCGGCGCCGACCACCTCGGCGGACCGCACCCGCGAGTCCATCATGGCGTGCAGATTGGCCTCGGTGTAGCGGCAGCTCACACTGCGCCCCGCCAGGTTGACCACCACATCACTGCCGTCGATCTCGGCGGTCCAGGAACCAAGTGTCCGGCCGTCCCAGCCGACGTGACGCGCACGCCCGGGATTCCTGGTCAGTACGACGACATCGTGCCCGGCGGCGGTCATCGCCCGCTCCAGGACAGCCCCGACCTGCCCGGTCCCTCCGGCCAGCACGACCTTCATCGGCTTCTCTCCCCCCTCGCTCGGTGAGCACTCCGCGAGCCCGAGCCTAGACCTGGCCCCAGCAGGCGCGGCGTGCGGGCCTTGATCGACTTTCACGGCGCGCATAGGCTCCCACGTCCATGGAGATGGGGGAGCCTGGCCGCGGTCGCAGGCCATGGCGCGAGCGGCCGTCCGGGCATCGTGCGATCGCGGCTTCACTGGCCACGGCAGCGGGACTGGCCGCTCTGGGCGCGCTGTTGATCTTCCTGCCGGGCGTGGTGGTCGACCACGACCTGGCCGGGGCGAGCGTGGCCGCGCAGGACCGCCTGAAAGCCGTGAACGACGTCCGTACGACCCTCCTGCAGGCCGTGGGCGGCATGGTCCTGCTGTTCGGCGCGTACGCCACCTGGCGGCAACTCCGCGTCAGCCAGGAGGGCTTGCGTGCCACCCAGGAGGGTCATGTCACCGACCGGTTCAGCACGGCCGTCGATCAGCTCGGCAGTGACAAGCTGCAAACACGCATCGGCGGACTCCACGCGCTGTGGCGGATCGCGGAGCACTCCGCCCGCGACCGGGAGGCCGTCATCTCCATCCAGGCCGCGTACTTGCGCACGCACCTGACCTGGCCACCCGCCGGACCGGAAGCTCCGCCGCCGGACGCGCCCATCAACGACGTGGCTCCGCTGGAGGTCCGCGCCGCCGACGCGCAGGTGGCGCTGACCGGGCTCGGCGTGTTGTTGCTGCAACCCCGGGAGCAGTCCTGGCTCAATCTCAGCGTCACGGACCTGCGCCGAGCCGACTGCGACGGGCTGTGGCTGCATGAGGTCAACCTCGACCGTTCCTGCATGGAGGCGGCAGGCCTGTACCACGCCAACCTGACGCAGGCGTCCCTCGTCGCGGTCAACCTGCGGCACGCCGACCTCACGACGGCGATCCTGCGCCGGACCCGCTGCGTGCTTGCCGACCTGCGAGGCGCACGCCTGGTCGAAACCGACCTGCGTGACGCGGACTTCACCGGAGCCGACCTGCGCGAGGCGAACCTGCGCAAGGCCGACGCGGGCCACGCCGTCTTCCATGGGGCGGACCTGCGGCTGGCCGACCTACGTGGCTCCGACCTGAGCACGGCCGACCTGCGACAGACACGGCTGACCGGTGCGATGTCCAGCGAACTCACGCGCTGGCCGGCCAATTTCGACCACGCTGCCGCAGGCGTGCTGGTTGCCGGGGACCCCGGGCCCGAGCCTCCTCCACTGCTCCAGCCCCCGGGGATCACCACGCAGCACCCACCCCTGCGGTCCATGCCGTGACCGCCTCCCCGTTCGGCTCGGGTCGGAGTTGCCCCGCGGTGATGCGCGCCTCGTAGAAGATGCCCAGGTTCTGGTGATCCGGCCCGCCGGGGACCCTGCGCTCGGCCGCGGGGATGATTCTTGAGTCCACGCCCAGCAGCCTGTCCACCACCGCCCGACAGCCGGTCTCCTCGGCGATCTCCCGGATGACCGCGTCGAACGGGTCCTCGCCGTGCTCGACCCGGCCGCCCGGAAGCGTCCACGTGGACTTACCGCCGGGAGATACGTGCCGGGCGAGCAGCACCCGTCCGTCCTCGACACACACCGCGTATGCCGCCAGCCTGAGACTCATTCCTGCCACCCTTCCCACCGGCCATGTCTCGACGCCGACCCCGATGAGTTCCTGCCGCGCCGCAGGTCTTGTCTTGGCAGACACTGGGATCGAGCAAAGGAACAGCCGTGAACGATGATGTCTGGTCGATGGTCCACGCGGAGCGTGCGGCGCTGGTCGAGGATCTCACCCACCTCGACGACAAGCAGTGGGCTCACCCCTCCCTGTGCGAGGGCTGGACCGTGCACGACGTGGTCGCCCACCTGATCGACACGGCTCGCACCACACGCCTGGGTTTCGTGGGCGGCATGATCCGTGCGCGTTTCGACTTCGACCGTCAGAACACACGCGGGGTGCAGCGGGAGCGCGGCGCCTCACCGCAGCAGACCTTGGAGCGCCTGCGTCAGGTGGCCACACGTACATCGGCCCCTCCGGCACCCTTGGACACCCGGCTCGTCGAGGAGGTCGTACACGGCGAGGACATTCGGCGCCCCCTGGGACTCACCCACACCTACTTGCCGGAGGCCGTCGTCAGATCACTCCGCCTGCAGGCTCGTACGTCGGCGTCCTTCGGCGGTGCCAAGGAGAAGGTGGCCGGGCTGCAACTGGCTCCTACCGACGCCGCCTTGACGATCGGCGAGGGCCCAAAGGTGCACGGAACCGCCCTCTCCCTGCTGCTGGCCATCTCCGGACGCAGGGAAGCGCTGGATGAGCTGAACGGTCCGGGAGCCGCCACGCTGCGGGCAGCCGCCTGACAGGTCCACCGGTCGACGGGCAGGGTCTCTACAGGACCGGCGGCCCCTGCTCGACGCGGCGCAGCACCGGCTCGAATCGGTCGAGGCCGTCGCTGGTCTGGATCTGCCGCTCGTCCCACCAGGTGACTCCCGCGTCGGCCAACGGGCCGATCAGGTCACGGGCCTTGGCCGCGTTCCCGCCCGGCGACGCACCGCCGAGGACGATGTCGAAGGGAGTGCCGGACCGGTCCTCGCGCTGCTTGCCCACATAGGCCACCAGATCCTGGACCTGGCTGATCGGCGGCACATGTCCGTGCTTGGCGTCGGTGAACAGCGGGACCGCGCCGTCCCAGCGGGCGGCCCTGCGCATGGGCGGACGGTTCGGCCAGAAACCGGCTACCCAGATCGGCGGCCGGGGGCGTTGCGCCGTGGCCGGCAGCAGGGTCACGTCGCGTGCCTGGTAGTGGCGTCCGTCGTGGTTCACCGGCTCGCCCGACCAGTAGCGCCGCAACAGGTCCAGGCCCTCGTCGAGGCGCTCGGCCAGCACCTTGGGGTCGGTGGTGTCCCCGAAGCTCGCGTACTCGTCCTCGACGGGGCCGCCGAGGCCCGCGCCGAAGGTGACCCGGCCGCCGCTCAGGACGTCCAGGGTCGCCACCTGGCGGGCCAACTGCTGCGGGCGCCGCCGCGCGACCGGAGTGACCAGCGTGCCCAGCCTGATCCGGGAGGTCGCCAGCGCGGCGGCGGTCAGCAGCATCCACGGGTCTCCGAAGGGCCTGCCCGCGTGCTTGCGATGCAGCACGTGATCCCAGACGAACAGCCCGTCCCACCCTGCTTGTTCCGCCGCCACGGCCAGCTTCGCCACGGTCCTGGGATCTGCGAAGTCACCGAAGTTCGGGATGTTCACCGAGAATCGCATCCCCGCATCCTGCTGCACGGCGGCATGACCGGCAACCGCGCGTGCGTCTCGTGGGCGCGTCAGGAGAAGGCGTCCGCGAAGGCGGCGGTGGGCAGCGGCGCGAGGGTGTCCTTCCAGGCGATGTGGATTCCCAGCTCGTCCTCCAGGAAGCCGAGGAAGGCTCTGTCGGCCGTCTCCTCACCGGTGTAGGTGAACCCGGGTATCTGCTCTTCCGTCTCGGCGGCCCCCGGGCCCGCCGCCTCCCGAGGTTCGTAGTCGCTCAGTACCCGCCCGTCGCGAGCATGGCCCACCCGCTGCATGCCTGCGCCGGAGCTGAAGACGGTGTACGCCCTCGTGCCGCGTGAGAGTTCTCCCAGGTGGTTTCGCGAGCGAGTGGTGAAGCTCTCGATGGCGTACGCCCAGCCGGGGACGGCCCCGGCCCGCACGATGGTCTCCGGGTGCGACAGGAACCCGGCCTCGGTCAGCCGGGCCACCAGGACTTCGTCCTCCCAGTCGAGGAACTCCAGATCGCTGAGATGACCGTCCTCCTGCCGCACCAGCAACTCTTCGACCGCCAGGTCGGTCAGCTCGTGGATGTGGTGGGGCTTCGCTCCGATCCGCACCAGCAGTTCTTGCGGCGTGATGTCCTGGCACAGGGTGAAGGTGTAGCTCCCGTTGTACCCGTTCGCTATCCAGCGCAGCCCGTTGCCCACGTCTTGTCCTTCCGGCGGTTGATGACCCGTCACACGAGCTCGGCGAGCCGGTCCACCTGGTCGGGGTCGAGGCCGTAGCAGTAGAGCATGACCTCATCGGCGCCCAGGTCGGCGAAGCGGGTGATTGCTTCGCGGATGTCGGGCGGGGTGGTGCACAGGCCGGCGACCATGCGGTCGGGCATGCCGGTGAAGGCGTAGTACGCGTGCATGTTCCTGCGGGCGTCCTCGATCACCTCGTCCGGGCCGAGCGCGACGTTGATCTGGGCGACGATGCGCGGTTCGCCCTCGCGGTCGTACTGCTTCCAGAACGTGCGGGCGGTGTCGAACAGGCCGCCTGCCCAGGCGGGCGGCGCGGCGGCCAGGAAGCCGTCGCCCCAGCGTGCGACGCGTTCGATCGCGGCGGGCTTGAAGCCGCCGAAGAGCACCTCGGGGCCGCCCGGCCTGGCGGGCGCGGGGCCGATCGGGCCGATGTCGGTGCCGTACGGTTCGCCGGACCACAGGCGGCGCATGACCGCCATCTGCTCGTCGAGGCGTCGGCCCCGCGTGTGGATGTCGATGCCGGTGACCTGATGGTCGTCGTCGCGGCCACCGACGCCGAGGCCGAGGACCAGCCGGCCGCCGGACATCTGGTCCAGGGTGGCGGCCTGCTTGGCGAGGAGGGCGGTGTCGCGCAGCGGGGCGAGCAGGACCTCGGTCTGGACGCGGATGCGCGAGGTGGCGCCGGCGAGGAGAGCGAGGGCGACCAAGGGCTCGGGGTTGTCGTAGACGAGCCGGTCGAGCAGGCCGAGGGTGCTGAAGGGGCCCGCGTCGGCGCGCTGGGCCCAGGTGAGCAAGTTGGCGGGGTCGCCGATGGGCAGACCGATACCGACGTTCATGAAGGAAGCCTCCGGAGGAAGGGTCGACAAAGAAACTGCCGCCTCCCCTGCACCTCAGTGAGGTGGGACGCTCCCGTCTGCGGCGTGCTTCTGGGGAACGTCTCGTCGAAGTGAGTTCACTCTAGGGTCCGGTGATGGGTGGGCCAAGCGAATTATGGAGACGAAGACGGGGACAGGGCCGGGCTCTCCATAATCCGCTTCGCGCGCCCCTTGCCGAGCGGGGCTCAGCGGTGGATGTCCGCGCCCGGGCCAAGTGGCAGGCCGAGGCCGTAGAAGAGGCCGAGGACCGCGAGCCAGGCGATCAGGAACGGGACCACGAACACCGAGAGCCTCGACAGGACCGTGCCCAGCTGCGCCCCGGGTTCGTAGCGGCGCAGGATGGTCAGCATCAGGAAGACGTACGGATTGAGCGGCGTGATCATCTGGGTCGCGGAGTCACCGATCCTGAACGCCGCCTGTGTGACGGCGGGTTCCATGCCGATGAGCATGAACGCGGGGACGAAGACCGGCGCGACCAGGGACCACAGGGCCGAGCCCGAGGTGACGAACAGGTTCAGGACGCAGACCAGGAGGACGAACAGGACCAGGCCCGTGAAGCCGGTCAGGCCCGCGGACTCCAGGAGGTTGGCGCCGTTGACCGCGAGCAGGGTTCCGACGTTGGACCAGTCGAAGACGCCGATGACCTGGGATATCACCAGGATCAGGACGATGTAGCCGGACATTCCGGTGATCGACTCGGCCATCATGCGGGGTACGTCGTCGGCACGCTTGAGTGTGCCGACGGTGCGGCCGTAGACGATGCCTGCCAGGACGAACGCGACGAACAGCAGCGGCACGATGCCGTCGAGGACCGGCGAGGGGACCAGTGCCCCGCCCTCGCCGCGCAGCGGGGAGCCCGGCAGCAGCCAGCAGGTGACCACGACTGCCACGTACAGCAGGACGGCGATGCCCGAGCGCAGCAGGCCGGTGCGCTGCCTGGCGGTGACGGTGACGGTGACGGCGGTGGATCCTGTGGTGGCCGCGCCCTCGCTCCCCTCGCTCTCCGTGTCTGCCTCCGGGTCCGGCTGCGGCAGCCGCGGCTCCAGGACGCGGGAGATCAGGAAGCCGCCGATCAGGGCGAGGATGCAGCTGGCCGCGGCGGTGTAGAAGTAGTTGATGAGGATGTGCGTGGGGGCGCTCTCGCCGCCCGGCACGACCGCGGCGGCCTGCTGCGTGATGCCGGTGTAGAGCGCGTCGAGCGCGCCGATGGAGAAGCCCGCCGCGTACCCCGCGCAGACGCAGGCGAAGCCGCCGATGAGGCCCGCGATCGGGTTGCGGCCCGCGTTCTTGAAGGCGAGGGCGGCGAGCGGCGGGATCACCAGGATCGCGACGTCGCTCATCAGGTGCGCCTGGCAGGAGACGAAGGCGACCAGGTAGGGCAGCAGCCGCCTGGGGGCTCGCGCGATGGAGGCGCGTACGGCGGTCTCGAGGAGGCCCGTCTTCTCGGCCACGCCGACCGCGGCCATCATCAGCAGGACGGTGCCCAGCGAGGGGAAGCCGGTGAAGTTGGGGATGAAGTTCTCCAGCAGCCAGCGCACGCCCTCGCCGCTGAACAGGCCCTTGACCGCAAGGGTCTTGTCCTCGCCAGGAACCGTGACGGTGGTGTCGGCGGCGGCGAGGACGGTCGAGACCGTGCCGATGATCAGGAACAGGCCGAGGAAGAGCAGCACCGGGTGCGGCAGCTTGTTGCCCGCGCGCTCGATGCCGTTCAGGACCTTGTCGAGCACGGAACGCTGCGGCGGTCCGCCCGCCGGAGTCTTGGTGGGGGTGGCCGAGGTGCTCATCCGGCGGCTCCTTGAGATGGGGCGCCGTCGGCCGCGGGCGCGGTCCGCGCCAGGCCGAGGGTGTCCTTGCGTACGGCGCCGCGCTGGGCGACGAGCACGATGCGGGCGGGGTCGGCGAGCACGGAGATGTCCGCGAGCGGATCGCCGTCACACATCACCAGGTCGCCGTGTTTGCCCGGTTCGAGGGTGCCGATCTCCGCGGAGAGGCCCAGGAGTTCGGCGGCGCCGCGGGTGCCCGCCTCGATGGCCCGTTCCGGTGTCATGCCCAGGGACACGAGATGGGAGAGCTCACGCAGGTTGCGGCCGTGCGGCACCATCGCGGCGTCGGTGCCCATCGCGATCCGTACGCCGTCGGCGATGGCCGCCGCGATGTTCTCCCGGGTGATGCCGGACCAGCGGACCTTCTTCTCGTAGTGGAAGGGCTCCATCGTCGACCGGTCGATGCCGTCGAAGACCGTCGAGAGCGTCGGCACCACGAACGTGCCGTTCTCCCTTGCCAGTTCACGCGCCTGCGCGGTGAGGCCGTAGCCGTGCTCGACGCTGCTCACGCCGCCGCGGATCGCGTTCATGATGCCCGCGGTGCCCTGGGCGTGGGCCGCCACGGGCCGGCCGCCGTGCCGGGCCACCTCGTCGACGACCGTGCGGATCTCCTCGACGGTCAGGCCCTCGTCGTCGGGCTGGTCGTAGGGGCTGCTCATGCCTCCGGTCGCACAGACCTTGATCACGTCGGCGCCGGAGCGGAGCAGTCGGCGCACCGCGACCCGTACCTCGTCCGGGGTGTCGGCGATCTCGCCCACCCCGGCGCTAAGATCGAAGCCGCACTCCGTGTGGAAGTCCGCGTGGCCGCCGGTGTGGCTGAGGATGCGGACCGCCGTGTGCAGCCGGGGGCCGGTGGTGAGGCCCGCGGCGACCGCGTCCCGGTAGCCGGCCGGCAGGCCGCCCAGGTCGCGGGCGGTGGTGATGCCCGCCTCCAGGGTGATGCGCAGCCGCTCGGCGGTACGGAAGGTCTCCAGGGTCTGGTCGCTCTCGTGGCGGCGGACCATCTGCCGGGGAGATTCGATGGCGAGGTGGACATGGGTGTCGATGAAGCCCGGCAGGACCGTGCGTCCTGCCGCGTCCACGGTGCGGGCCCGGGCGGGCGCCTCCGGTGCGGTGGCGGCGGGCCCTGCGTAAACGATCGTGCCGTCCTCGTCGATGTCGGTGACGGCGTCCGTGACGGGCGCCGCGCCGGTGCCGTCGACAAGGCGGGCTCGGATGATGCGCAAGGAGGAGAACTGTGCGTGGCTCATGGCCGACGATCCTCGGTATGAGGGATCACGACTATGTAAAATCGCCGGAATCGTTCACCACGATGTCTTCTACGCAGGATTCGGCACACCTCATGAACACGCGGGAGACGCGAACCACGCAGGACACCCAGGACCGGGACACCCAGGACCAGGGCGCCCAGGACAAGGGCCCCCGGGACACGCACGCCCTGGACGAACTCGACCTGGCCATCGTGCACGGCCTGCAGATGCAGCCCCGGGTGCCCTGGGTGCGGTTGGGCGAGGTCCTTGAGGTCGACGCGGTGACTGTCGCCCGCCGCTGGGAGCGCATGGTGCGTGCGGGCGTGGCCTGGGTCGACGGCTACCTCTCGCCCGGTCACGACGAGGGCGTCTACGCCCAGATCGAGATCGACATGGACGGGCGCCTGAGCGAGGACACCATCGGCCGGCTCGCCCGCGACCCGCAGGTGCTCAGCCTCAAGCAGACGTCGGGCGGGCGCGATCTGCTCGCGATCGTCGGTGCGGCCGACCTCGACGGGCTCGCCCGGCTCACCGGCGACCGGGTGTCGCAGCTCCCCGGCGTGCGCGCTGTACGCAGCCACGTCATCACCGCGGCCCCCTTTGAAGGAGCCTCCTGGCGGCTGCGCAGCCTCACCCGCCGGCAGCGCGCCGCCCTGACCGTGGACCGACCGGACATGCCCGACGAACCTCTGCGGCCCCTGGACCGCCAGATCGCGCTGGCGCTCGGCATCGACGGCCGCATGCCCCTGACGGAACTGGCCTCGGCCGTGGGCGCCTCCGCCGCCACCGTCCGGCGCCGGCTCCGCGTCCTGATCGGTACGGGGCGGCTCTCGCTGCGCTGCGCGCTGGCCAGGCCGCTGACCGGTTTCCCCGTCTCGGTCGTCTACTTCGGGTCGGTGCCCGCCCAGCATCTCGACGAGACGGTGAGCGCGCTGCGTACCCTGCCCGGCCTGCGCATGTGCAGCATCACCGCGGGAGCGCACAACCTGGTGCTCGACATCTGGCTGCCGACGCTGTCCGAGGTCCACACCACCGAGGCGCTGCTCAACAGCCGCCTGGCGCACCTGGATCTACGCATCACGGAGCGTGCCGTGGTGCTGCGCACGGTCAAACACGTGGGGCGGGTCCTTGACCGCAGAGGGCACAGCGTGGGGTCGGCGCCGCTCAACTACTGGGACGCGTAGGGGCGTTCGTCCCGCCGCGCCGGTATCGGCCGTAGCGTTCGTACGCCTCACGGGCGTCGGGGACGAACGCCTCATGGCGCACCAAGTCGGCCAGTTCGCGCTCCGTCATCCAGGCGTGCCAGGCGACCTCCGAGGGATCAGGTCGCACCACCTCCGTCACCACGACCTCGTGCAGGCCGAGCCAGTACGGGCTGATCACCCCCGCGCAGCGGAACTTGAGCACGAACCGCGGCTGTCCATGGACGCCGAGCTCTTCCGTGAGCTCCCGCGCGGCAGCCTCTTCGTAGGACTCCCCCACGTCCGCGGCCCCGCCCATCATCCAGTTGAACTGCCCCGGAAAGCGCGACATGTCGTCGGGGCGGCGGTGCACGAAGATCCGCCCGGCCGCGTCACGGCACACGATGGTCGCCACCCGGTGCAGCCACTTGTGCCGTATCGCCTCGGCCCTGTCCACGACGGCCAGCACTTCATCCTGCTCGTCGACACGTTCCACCCATTCACTCATGCCCCACACGATCGCAGGGCGAACAGCCGGGTGAGCGGGTCGAAGCATCTTGAGCCGCTTGCAAAATATGTAGACCGGTCTATTCTCACTCCATGAGGGAAACAGAGCACGGAGGCCGCGACACGCGGTTCGGCAACCGGCACGCACTGGTACTGGGCGCAAGCGGCTTCATCGGACGTCACTTGGTGCTCGCGCTGGGCCGCAGCGGGGTCAGGGTGAGCGCAGGCAGCCGGAGTGCGGAGTCCGCGTTACGACTGGCGAGATGGCTGACGGAGCACGGGCACGACCGGGCGCCGACCGACGTGAGGGTTGATTTCAACGCGGCGTCGCTGGTCACCGCGCGCGAGGGCGAGTCCGGCGAACTCACCGACGACATCACCGATGGCATCACCGAGATCTACAACTGCGCGGGCGCCTACCGGTTCGGGATGTCGGTGGACGAGGCCCGTCGCGCCAACGTGGACAGTGTCCGTGCGGTCGTCGCGTTCGCGGCGCGCCTGCCGAACCTGCGTCGCCTGGTTCAGGTCTCCGGCTACCGGGTGGGCGGGCAGCTTCCCGTCCTGTGGAACGAAGAGCAACGGCGGGAGAAGTACCGGGCGTTGGGAGCTTACGAAGCGTCCCGGGCCGAGGCGGACGCCGCATTCCAGGCCGATGCGGACCGGTTGGGTGTCCCCTGGAGCATCGTCAACCCGTCCAGCGTGATCGGGGACAGTGCCACCGGGGAGTCGGACCAGTACCTGGGGCTTGCCTCCAACCTGAAAGACATCTGGCACGGCTCACTGCCGGCGCTGCCGGGAAACGGGCAGACCTTCGTCCCCGTGGTCGCGGCGGACCACCTCGCCCAGTTCATGACGTTGCTCCCGACGGACGCGGATACCCAACGCGGCGCCTACTGGCCGCTGGCCGACGACACACCCGCCCTGCCCGACCTGCTCACGCTCATCGCGGAGCACTACGGCGTCAAGGCACCCCGCACACGCATCCCGGTGTCCCTGCTCAAGCGGCTGCCCCGACGGCTCACCCAGGCTGATCCGGAGACCCTGACCTTCCTGTCCGCCGACCGCTACCCGACCGGACCGGCTCGCGCATTCGCCGCCCGGCACGGACTCACCATGCCGGACACCGTCACGACGATCCACCGCTGGGCCGACCACCTGGCAGCCCACCGCTTCGGCGAAGCCCCGGCAAGCGACAGGCGGTTCACCGCACACGGCGGCGTACGGACCTTCGAACTCGGCGAGGCCGCAGCCCCCACGGTGGTGCTTCCCGGCCTGCCGGTCAACGCCGACACCTGGGCGCCGGTCGTCGCCTCGGTCGGGCCTGCCCGCGCCGTCGACCTGCCCGGCCTGGGGATGAGCGCGGGACGCCCGCACGACTGGCCGGCCTGGCTGAGCGCACTGGTGACGCAGACCGGCGCCCGGCACCTCGTGGGCCACTCCATCGGCGGCGCGGCAGCCGTGGAAGCCGCGATCGCCCACCCCGATACGGTGCATCAACTCACGCTCGTAGCACCGTTCTTCCTCCAGGCGCCCCCGCCCCGCCCCACCAAGTGGACACCCCTGACCCGCCTGCACCTGAGCCGGACGACCTCGCAGGCGTTGTCCAGGAGACTGACCGGCACCACGGACCAGGCGGCCGCGCTGCGATCCGCCGTCGCGGACCTGCGCCGCGGCTCCGTCGCGGCCGACACCGCCCGGCTGCTGGCCCGCACCTCGCACCCCCACTGGCGCGCGGACCTGCGGGCCAAGTTGCAGCGCTACCCCGGACGCGTCCACATCATCATCGGCTCCCACGATCCGCTCACACCCCAGGGCCAGGCTTTGGCGGCCGCTCTCCCGCGGGCCACCGTGACGGTGCTCGCCGGCGCGGGTCATCACCCCCAGCTGACGCACCCGGAGGAGGTGGCCCGGGTCATCTCCCAGGGCCCGCAGTGACCCTGATGACGGCCCTGGCGCTGTCCCCGGTCACCACGCGCTGATGACCGGCGCGCCCGGATCACGCTGCTGCCAGGCCTCGTTGAGGCGTGTCAGGCGGACCGCGGCGGCGATGCCGTGCAGGGAGGCGACCTTGCCGTCGCTGACTTCGCACGAGACGGCGCCCACGACCCGGCCCTCGATCACCGCCACGACGGCCGGGGAACCGTTGACCAGCGCGACATGCAGCGCGGGGGAACCGCCCGCCAGCCGTCGCTTCGCGGGCGTGGGCTTGAAGCCGGCCCCCACGTAGGAGGCGACGCGCTCGCGCGACTTGTACCGCAGCAGCCGCCTGGCCAGTCCGGCACCGTCCGAAACGGCGATCACGTCGGCGGTGAGCATCTCCACCAGCCGCTCGGTACGCCCCGACGCCGCCGCGAGAAGGAACTCCTCGACGATCCGGCGCGCGGACGCGGGGTCCACCTCGTCGCTGCCGCGGCGCTCGGCGGTGACCCGGCGCCGGGCCCGGTGGACATGCTGCTGGCTCGCGGATTCGGTGATGTCCAGGATCCCGGCGATCTCGGCGTGGGTGTACGAGAAGGCCTCACGCAGGACGTAGGCCGCCCGCTCGACCGGCGAAAGGCGCTCCATGAGGGTCAGCACGGCCAACGACACCGACTCGCGCTGCGCGAAGGTGTCCGCAGGGCCGAGCATCGGGTCGCCCTCCAGGAGCGGCTCGGGCAACCAGGCACCGGCCACCCGCTCGTGGCGCGCCTGCGCCGAGCGGAGCCGGTCCAGGCAGAGGTTGGTGACGACCTTGGTCAGCCACGCCTCCGGCACCCCGATCTGTTCACGGTCCGCCGCCTGCCAGCGCAGGAACGTGTCCTGTACGGCGTCCTCCGCGTCAGCGGCCGAACCGAGCAGACGGTACGCCAGCGAGGCCAGCCGCCCCCGGCTGGCCTCGAACCGATCGATGGCCGCGTTGTCCATGCGGAACAACCTATGCGGTGGCCCTCACGCCCACCTGGCCGGGCGCGGTGGCGAGGCGGCGCCTGCGCTTCGGCATTCCGAAGGTCGGGTGGACGATGCCCAACCCGGCGCCCTTGAGTACGCCCGACTTGAGCCGCGCGGCCGTCTTGCCGCCCAGATACCAGGACTTCGAGCCGGCCTCCCCGTCCACCATCTGGAAGATCGCGTCCCGCCGCCCGAGGCTGATGTGGTTGCCGTAGTACTTCAGCCCGACGGTCGGGACGTCGCCGCCCGTCAGGCGCGCGATGATCGCGGCGGTCGCCTGCATGTTGGTGAAACCGGCCGACGCGCAGGACATCGGCAGCGGCCGGCCGTTCTCGCCGATCGCGTAGGCGCAGTCACCGGCGGCGTAGACATCCGGGTGCGAGACCGAGCGCATGGTGCGGTCCACGACGATCTGGCCGGTGCCGGCGACCTCCAGTCCGCTCGCGGCCGCGATGGGGTGCACGGCGAACCCTGCTGCCCACACCGTCACTTGGGCCGGGATGGACGTGCCGTCGGCGGCGATCGCCCGCGTCGGGTCGACGGCTTCGATGTCGGTGTGCTCGTGGACGGTGACGCCGAGCCGGTCGAAGGCCTGACGCAGGTGGCGGCGCGCCTTCAGGGAGAGCCACTCGCCCAGCTCGCCGCGGGCCGCGAGGGCGACGTCGAGGTCGGGCCGCGACTCGGCGAACTCAGTGGCGGTCTCGATGCCGGTCAGCCCCTCGCCGACGACAAGGACGGTGCCGCCTTCACCCAAGCCCGCCAGGCGGTCGCGCAGACGCAGCGCCGAGGACTTGCCGGTGACGTCGAAGGCGTGCTCGGCCACACCGGGGACACCGTGGTGCGCGACGGAGCTGCCGAGCGCGTACAGAAGCGTGTCGTACGCGATCTCCCCGTCACCGTCACCGTCACCGTCCTCGCCGCTCACGGCGACGGTCCGGCGCTCGGGGTCGACGCCGGTCACCCGGGCGAGGCGCAGCCGCACCCCGGTGCCCGCGAAGATGTCGGCGAGCTTGCGCACCGCGAGGTCCTGCCCGATCGCGAGCTGGTGCAGCCGCATCCGTTCGACGAAGTCGGGCAGGGCGTTGACGACGGTGATCTCGATGTCGGCGGGTGACAGCCGGCGGGCCAGGTTCCCGGCGGCGAAGGCCCCGGCGTACCCGGCGCCGAGGACGACGATGCGGTGCTTCATGGCGTTGCTCCTGTCTCGTTCGCGCGTGCCCCTTGAACGAGATGCGGCCACGATTGCTGACAGGGGGCGGGTGTGACGCCGGTCACCTGCCGGGGGGTTTATCGGCTTTGCCGTCCCGGACATCGAGCGGGCGATGCGGGACTTCCGGCGCTCGGCCGGTGTCGAGTGGAGCGATCCCGTGTCGGACCGGCTCGGCGACTGGGACTACCGGATCGCCTCACCACGGACGGACCGCCGTTCATCGAGCTCGTCGAGGGCGCGCAGGGCAGCCCCTGGGACGCGTCGGCGGGAGCGAGGTTCGATCACATCGGCTTCTGGTCCAGTGATGTCGAGGAAGGCTCCCGGCGTCTGGAGGCGGAGGGTTTTCCGGTGGACTTCTCGGGCTGCCCCCACGGCCGTCAGTTCGTCTATCACCGCATGGACAGCGTCGGCGCACGTATGGAACTCGTCGACGTCAGTCGACGAGGCGTCCGGCGCCTGAACCGGCAGGCATCTCGCGCTCAGTCGCTCAGGGATCGACGCAGAGGAGTACGAGGGCGGGGGTGAGTGTGCCGAGGAGGCTGAGCGCCCAGTACTGCGCGGGCGAGAGCTGAGTCCTGCGGGCAAAGGGGCGGTTGACGGCCCACCAGAGGAAGCCGCAGGCGGTGACGGGGAGTCCGAAGCCGATGAGGACGATGCCGAGGCCGTCGTTCTCCTCCGGTGCGGGATGCGCCCAGGTCGCGCCGATGTAGTAGGCCATGAAGAGCGGGACGAGGGCTGGACCGCCGAGCAGCAGGTTGATGCCGAACGCGGTGTACCAACGTCCGATCATGACTTCCTCACCCCGCGATCACTCCCGCGATCCGCCCCCATGATCCGCCCCCGTGATCACCCTTCGGGGACAGTAGCCGATGACGGCTGCGCTCAGGGCAGCGGCACCTGACAGGCGTGCCCAGGCGGGGGCCCGTCAGCTGCCGGTGAGGCCGCGGCGGCTTGCGTTGACGCCGGCCTGGAAGCGCGAGTCGGCCTCCAGTGCCGTCATCAGCTCGGCGACCCGTCTGCGATAGGTCCGTACGGACATGCCGACGCGGCGCGCGCCCACGGCGTCGGTGAGTCCGTCCGCGAGCGCTGCCAGCACGGCGAGCGAGTCGGCGTCCAGACCTTCCGTCTCGCGCCGCAGATAGTCCGCGAGGGGGGTCCCGGCATCCCACGTGGCCCGCATCAGCGCGTGTACGCCCCCGACGAGAGCCGGTGCGGAGGTGATGGTGAACTCACGGCCGCGCGCCCCACTGCGCCCGGCCAGGATCATCACCCTGCCGTCGAGGATGATCGTCTCGTGCGGCAGCGTCGCGGCGCGGACCCGTACCTGCCCGCCGGCGGCCGCGACGGCGAACAGGTGCAGCCGCTGCTCCTCGTCGGCCAGTACGGCGGGGGTGTAGAGCTTGCGCACGACCAGGCCGTCAGCGGTCCGCGGGCCGAGGCGACGCGCGATCGCCGCCCTGGCCTCGGGCCGCGACCAGGTGTGCAAGTCGTTGGCCGCGCAGAAGAACTCCCGCGTCGTCTCGCCGAACAGCTGGGCGGTCCGCGCGACCAGCTCCTCCTCGCCGTGCACCGTCAGCGTCGTTTGGTCGGTCACCCTCCCAGTCTTCCTCACGAGCGTGGCAACAGGTTGCCATCCGGTCCCTCGACGGGCGTGACGGGTCGAGGCTGGGGACATGACCACACAGATCACGGCCGCTGCGAGCGGCCAGTTCACCCTCGGCGGCGACCTTCACGTCAACCGGCTCGGCTTCGGCGCGATGCGGCTGGCGGCGGGCACGTTCGCCGGACCGGCACGCGATCCCCGTACCGGTGTCGAGGTGCTGCGGCAGGCTGTCGACGCGGGAGTCGACCACATCGACACGGCCGGCTTCTACGCACGCGGAGACGTGAGCGCCAACGACCTGATCCGCAAGGCGCTCGCGCCCTACCCCGCCGACCTGCTGATCGCCACCAAGGTGGGCCCACTGCGCGGCCCGGACGGCATGCCCACCGGCCAGGCCGGCCCCGAGCAGCTGCGGGAGCTGGTGACGGAGGACCTGCGCGCCCTCGGGCTCGACCGCTTCGACCTCGTCTACCTGCGGGTCGGCGGCATGAGTGAGCCCGGTGGCGAGAGCGTTGCCGAGCGGTTCGCGGCGCTGGCGGCACTGCGCGACGAGGGGCTGATCCGGCACCTGGGGGTCAGCAATGTCGACATGACACAACTCGACGAGGCGCGGGGCATCGCGCCCGTCGTCGCGGTGCAGAACCAGTACCACGTGCATCGCGCCGATGACGTGTCCGTACTGGCGCGCTGCGAGGAACACGGCATCGCCTACGTGCCGTTCTTCCCGCTCGGCGGCGGCTTCGACCCCATCGAGCACGGCCGCCTCGCGGACGTCGCCAAGCGACACGACGCGACGACCGCGCAGGTCGCACTGGCCTGGTTGCTCGCCAGCTCACCGAACATGTTGGCCATCCCCGGCACCGGCTCCCCCGCCCACCTCACCGAGAACATCGCGGCGGCAGGCCTGCACCTCGACGCGGCCGACCTCGCGGAGCTGAGGGGCTGAGGGGTCGAGGGTTCGGCTACGGGGTGCGAGCAGAGGGAGGGCGGAAGGCGGGCGAGACCCTCTTACGCCCCCGCTCGCACCCTCGCTCACCCCGGGGCCGGCTGGCGCTTCCTCAAAGACGCGCCGAGCGCCGCGCGCACCGGACTGGGCAGCGGTTCGCCCTCGGTCGTCGCGATCAGCTCCTCCGCCACCGCACGCAGTTTGGTGTTGGAGTGCTGCGACACCTCGACCAAAATCTCCCACGCCTCGTCCGCGGTACACGGCCCCAACGTCATCAGCATTCCCCGCGCCTGATCTATGGAGGGATGGGACTCCATGGCGCGATGCAGTTCGTTGACCTCCGTGCGCAGCGCCCTGATCTCGGCGACCTCTTCCGCGCATTCGTCGTTGCCGTCATTGCCGTTCGGGGCCTGCTGCTCGGTATCACAACGAGGCTTCAGGGCCGATGTGTTGAGAGAGTCCGGTGAGGAAGCCACCTGCTCTGCCTCTCGTCTACTCGGGCTGCCTCTGTCGGGCCGGCAGAACCGCTGATGAGCCGAGCATCGCAGATTCTCCACATCTATGGCCATACTTTGCCGTTCCGTGCATGCGGCGGCGCCGGTGGCTGTCGGTCCCAACCATCCGGCGCCTACGTCGCACAGCGCTGCGCTTACGTAGAGATCGAGTAGCCACCTGTATTGATCTCAAACGGGCACAGTTCGCATTGCCGCCCCAGGGAAGAGGCCGGCAATGACCTGGCTCAGCGTTGGCGTGCCGGGCGTACGACGATCTCGTTGACGTCGACGTCTGCCGGTTGGGCCAGAGCGTAGGAGACGGCGGCCGCGATGGCGTCGGGGCCCATCGCGTGCGCACGGTAGCTGCGCATGGCCTCGGCGGCGCCGGGCTCGGTGATGGTGTGGGCCAGCTCGGAGTCGACGACGCCGGGCGAGATGGTCGTGACCCGGATCGAGGGGTCCGCCTCCTGGCGCAGTCCCTCGGTGATCGCCCAGGCCGCGTACTTGGTGCCGCAGTAGACGGCAGCGGTGGGAACGACCTCGTGGGCGCCGATGCTCGCGACCGTGACAAAGTGCCCCGATCCCTGGGCGGTGAACACGGGCAGCGCCGCGGCGATGCCGTGCAGCAGGCCACGGACGTTCACGTCGATCATCCGGTCCCATTCGTCGACGAGCAGGGAGTCCAGCCGCGACAGGGGCATGACGCCGGCGTTGTTGATGAGGACGTCGACGCGGCCGTGGCGGTCGCGGGCGCCCTGGACGAAGGCCGCGACGTCCGCGCGGTCCGTCACGTCAAGACGCTCCGGCTCCAGTGCGCCGCCGGAGCGGGCTGCCGCTTCGGCGGTGCTCTTCGCCAGTTCCCGCAGGCGGTCGGTGCGGCGCGCGCCGGCCACCACCAGGTGTCCCTCGGTCACCAGTCGTGCGGCGATGGCCGCGCCGATGCCGCTGCTCGCGCCGGTGACGAGGATGACCTTGCGGTCGGTGGGCGCGGTGTTTTCCGGTTGTTGTGTGCTCATGTCGTCGAGGCTGGCCCGGCCGGGGCGCCGGTGGGAGAGGCGGCGTTCTCCTGGGTGCAGCGCACCCAGGAAGCGCGGTGGGCCGGGATCTAGCATGGGGGCATGGCACGCTCTGAGCTCGGCGCATACCTGACCGCCCGGCGCGCCCTCGTCGCTCCCGCCGAGGTGAATCTGCCCGTCTCGGGACATCGGCGGGTGTCGGGGCTGCGGCGCGAGGAGGTGGCCCTGCTCGCCGGGGTCAGCGCCGACTACTACGTACGCCTGGAGCAGGGCCGGGAGCGCTCGCCGTCCGCGCAGGTGCTCGATGCCCTGGCCACCGCCCTGCGCCTTGACGAGGACGGCCGGCTGCACCTGTTCCGGGTGGCCGGGGTCGGTCCCCGTGTCAGGGCGGCCGCGGTGGCGGACCGGGTCGAGCCGAGTCTGCTGGCCCTCATGGACGCCTGGCCGCACAATCCGGCCGTCGTCCACAAC
Source organism: Streptomyces sp. NPDC050439 (assembly GCF_040655335.1). Taxonomy (NCBI): domain Bacteria; kingdom Bacillati; phylum Actinomycetota; class Actinomycetes; order Kitasatosporales; family Streptomycetaceae; genus Streptomyces; species Streptomyces sp. NPDC050439. The sequence goes on along the minus strand of NZ_JBFAJT010000013.1, from coordinate 62,310 downwards.
CGTGCGTACGACGTCCTCGCCTCGAACACCATCGCCGACGCGCTCTTCCATGGCTGGGCGCACTCGCGCAACCTCATGCATGTCGTGTTCACCGATCCCGCCGCCCGCGCCTTCTATCGCGACTGGTACGACGTCGCGCGCAACTCCGTGGCCGGTTTCCGGCTCGGCCACGGCGTGGCACCGGACGATCCACGGGTACGGCAGGTGCTCGGCGAACTGCTGGAGCGCAGCCCGGAGTTCGCGGAGTTGTGGGCCCGTCACGACGCCCGGGGCAAGGCGTTGGAACGCAAGCGCTTCGCGCATCGCGAGGTCGGTCCGCTGACGCTGACCATGCAGACCTTCGACGTCCGCTCGGCCCCCGGCCAGGAACTCGTCGTCTACCACGCCGAACCGGCCTCCCCCAGCAGCGAGGCGCTCACGCTGCTGGGCTCGCTGGCTGCGACCACGCGCCAAGAACCCTGAGCCGGCGCGCCAGCGCACACGACCAGAACACCGGTTCTTTTAGGGGGAGACCCTCCCAACAGAGCCCCTTGGGGCGCGGATGCACGCTAGCGTCGCGGCAACGCACCGTTCGGCGGGAGGGGCAGGGATGCGGCGCTCGGCTGGGCATTTCGCGCTGCTGCAACGGGTGGCTGACGTGCAGCGCGGCACCCATGGATGGGCCACGGCGGGGCCCGGACTCGATGAACGCACCACGAGTCCTTTGGTGAAACTCGGGCTGGTCAGGGTGGCGCCGCGCGAGGAACAGGCGGAGCTCTCCGCGAAGGCGGGGCGGCCCGTCCTGTGGGCGGTGCAGCTGACGGCCGACGGCTGGGACGCGCTGCTGTACGCGCAGGCACGCGCCACTCCCCCGGCCGTCGAGGAGCCGGCGCCGGGGTTGCAGCAGGTGGGCCTGCGCCGCACGGAGTTGGATGCCCTGAGGCGCTTTGTCGACTTGCGCGAACGGCTGCGTCACGGGCCCGCGTCGGGCCTGTGGTCGGCGGTGGAGGCGGCCCGCTTCGACGCCGCGTCCAACAGGTGGGTCGTGTATGTCAGCGGCGAGCAGATGCAGTCAATGGCCCGCGCGTTCTTCCTCGAACGGCTCAGCGGATCAGCGGCACCCGCCAACCGGTTCGCCCGTGTGTACGGGGTGAGCTACCCGCCCCCTGCGCCTCTCCTCGTCCCTGAACTCAAAGGGGAGCGAGAAGCATGAGGACCTCGTCGCGGTCGTCGTCCGGGGCGAGCCGCAGAGCAGCAGGCCACCGGCCGACTTCCTGCCAGCCCAGGCGCCCGTAGAAGTCTTCGAGGCCGACGTCGCCGCGGGCGGCAAGGCGAAGCTGCTCCAGGCCCATCTCGTCCCGGGCGATCCTGCGTACCTCCTGCATGAGGGCGAGTCCGATGCCACGTCCGCGTACGGCGGTGCGGGTCTGGACATGGTGCAGGGTGCCCCAGTGCGCGATCAGTTGGAACCGGTCGCGGCGGACGTTGAGCCAGCCCACGAGTGCGCCGTCCGCCGTTGCCGTCAGGAGCCGGCTGGTGTCCGGGGACAGCTCGTCGATGATGTGGTCGAGCGCCGGAGCCACGGTGGCGACGTCGACCGGAGGGAACGGGAAGCCGGCCGCGCCACCCGCGTTGGTGACCTCGACCCAGCATTCGGCGAGAGCGCGGCGGAGTCGGGGAGTGACGGCACCGGGTGTGGTGAGCTGCTGGAAGGTGAGGGAATCGGCGGCCATCCCGAGATCATGGCACCCGCCACTGACACCCCACTCGGACACAATGTGCCCGTGGGCGGCGAGCAGGTGAGGCGGCTTCCCGAGTCGGCGGTCGGCGGATGTCGAGAACCTGGCACCGGCTCCGTCCCAGGGACATCAGCGGCCACCACCGGCCGTGCGAGGAAGAAGGAGAAGCCGGTATGGCGATTCAGCGGATGGACAACGTCGGCATCGTCGTCGAGGACATGGACGCCGCCATCGCGTTCTTCGTGGAACTCGGCATGGAGCTGGAGGGCAGGGCGGAGGTCCAGGGCCCCGTCGCCGACCAGTGCACCGGGCTGAAGGGCGTCCACTGTGACATCGCGATGGTCCGGACCCCGGACGGCCACAGCCGGCTCGAGCTGGCGAGGTATCGCACCCCCGCGGCGATCAGCGCCGGGCCGCGCAACCAGCCGCACAACATCCTGGGCACGCACCGCGTGATGTTCGCCGTCGACGACCTCGAGGACACCGTCGCCCGGCTGCGCCCGCACGGCGGCGAACTCGTCGGCGGGATCGCCCGGTTCGAGGACAGTCACCTGCTCTGCTACGTCCGCGGCCCGGAGGGCATCATCGTCGGCCTTGCCGAGCAGCTGCCACCTCTGAGCAGCACGTAGGCTTGCGCCCGGCCGGACGACGGAAGAAGGAGGCGGCCTGCCATGGGCGGGGATGTTCTGCGCTGGAGCGAGTACCGCAGCATGCCGTGGAAGAACGGCGGCGGTGTGACCCGGGAGGTCGCGTCGGGCGCCGTGCGGCCCGTGAGGGAGCCCGCGCAGGAGCCCGCGGACGGGTTCGACTGGCGGGTGAGCATCGCGGACGTGGACGCGGGCGGGCCCTTCTCCCCGTTTCCCGGCATCGACCGTGTGATCACCCTGGTCGAGGGTGAAGGCATGGTGCTGACCGTGGACGGCACCTCGCAGCTGGTGGAGCCGCTGAGCCCCTTCGCCTTCCCCGGTGACGCGACGACGGACTGCCTGCTGAAGGCGGGCGCGGTGCGCGACATGAACGTGATGACGCGCAGGGGCCGCGCCACGGCACAGGTGCGGATGCTCACCGTGGCTGCCGCACAGGGCGCCGAGCTGGTGTGCGCCGAGGGCGAGACCCTGCTCGTCATGGCCGTCACCGACGGGGTCGGCGTCGGCGGCCCGGACGTGATGGAGACCGCGCTCGGCCGTCTCGACTGCGTACGTCACGAAGGGGCCGCCGTGTTGAGCGTGCGGGGCGACGGCACCGTGGCCGCCATCAGGATCAGCGCGACGCGCTGACGGTGGGAGCCGGGTCCTGTGCGGCGAGCCGTCGACTAACCGTCGACGACGCGCAGGGTCTCGATGTCGTCCCAGCCGCGTAGGTGAAGCCTTTCCGGCAGCGCCAGTTGTGGGGCGGCGCGGACGACGAGGCTCTGCGGGGGCTGGAGGTTGTTGGCGAGGGCCACGAGGATCTCCAGGACACTGTTGGCCAGGTAGTGAACCCCGGTCAGGTCGATGGTGATCTCTTGTGTGGTGCGGCTCTGTGCGGTCAGGGCCATGGCCAGCGCACCTTTGTGCGCGCCCAGGACCTCTCCGTACAGGCACACGCCCTTTTCGGCGGTCGATGGAACGATGAGGAGCAGGTCGTCGGCGAAGTAGCCGCGCATGAGTAGTCCCGGATGCCGTGCACCGGCAGAGATACAACGGAACTCAAAAGAGAAGGGTCCGCCCTGGAGGGAAACGGTGCGTCTCGCGGTGCCTGGTGACGGGGTCAGAGCCCCGTGGGTACAGCCGCTGACGGGTGAGGGCCCCACTCCGGGCCCGAATGATCGCCGGAAGATCACTGCCGCGCTGACGGCGAGCAATCTGTCCACGGACTATGTCAACAGGGTACTCGCGCAAGGGCTTCGGCCGATAGACCCGCAGCACATCCGGATATTTCACGCTGGCGCCGCGCACAGCCTTCGCGGCACCTTGTCGCTCTGGAGTGCGGGAAATATAGGCTGCTCGTGTGGCCGGTACAGAGGAATCAGCGATCAGTGGCAGTGCGGCGTCGGATGAGACGTCCGCTCAGGTGCCGACGGATCTGCAGTCGTTCGCGGTGCAGCTGCGGCGCATGAACGGCGAGCTCAACCGGCTGATCCACGGTTTCGCCGCCGGCCACGACCTGCACGCCACGGACGTGCAGGCCCTCGCGGCAATCCTGGATTCGAGTGATCCGCTCACTCCGGGGCGGCTGCGCGATCATCTGGGGTTGACGTCGGGCGCCGTCACCGCGTGCCTGGACCGGCTCGAACGGGCGGGACACATCCGCCGATCGCGGGACAGCGAAGACCGTCGTGTAGTGCATCTGCACTACGCCCCCGGCGCCAAAGCGGCTGCGCGCACCTTCTTCCAGCCCCTTGCCGCGGCGACCGAGAACGCACGCGTGCGGTTCAGCGAGGACGAACTCGACGTGGTGGTGCGCTTCTTGGCCGCCATGAACGAGGAGCTCTCCGAGCTGCGCGGCCGTCAGCGCTAGCTTCACCTATCACTGCGGGCCGCCTTCGCCCGTCCGCGCCGTGACCTCTTTCAGGTGACGGAAGTTTCCTTGGTGCACCCGCTGGGAACCCGTGACGGACGAGATGTTTCAATCATTGAGATACTTACCTATTGAAGCATCGTGTTCGCAAGGAGATCCATGTCCACACGTACGCGCCTGGCACGCTGGCTGGTCCCCGTCGTTCTTCTCGTCGCCTGGCTCGGCATCGGCGGGACACTCGGGCCGTACGCCGGAAAGCTCGGGGAGGTCGCCACCAACGACCAAGCCGCCTTCCTGCCGCAGAACGCCGAGTCCACGCAAGTCATCGACGCCCAACGCAAGTTCAAGCAGGACGAGACCCTGCCCGCGATCGTCGTCTGGACCGCGGAGGGTGACGCGCGATCCGGCGGCATTGATCAGGCACAGAAGGCCGACGCCACCCGCGCCCTGGCTTCCCTGAAGGACGCCGCAGGGGTCGCCGGGCCCCCGTCCCCCGCCGTGCTCTCCAAGGACGGCCAGGCCCTGCAGGGGGTCGTGCCCTTGCGGACCGACCTCGGCGACAAGCTGGAGACCACCCTGGCGGACGTCAAGAAGGCGGCTGACCAGGTGTCCGGGACGGAGGTCCAGGTCGCGGGGCCCGCGGCCAGCCAGGCCGATCTGTCCGACGCGTTCGGGGGCATCGACGGCCTGCTGCTCGGGGTCGCCCTGATCACCGTCCTGGTGATCCTGCTGCTCGTCTACCGCAGCCTGCTGCTCCCGCTGGTCATCATCATCGGGGCCGTCTTCGCCCTGGGTCTCGCCTGCGGAATCGTCTATGTGCTCGCCGACCACGACGTCGTACGCGTCGACGGCCAGGTCCAGGGAATCCTGTCCATCCTGGTCATCGGCGCCGCCACCGACTACGCCCTGTTGCTCACCGCACGCTTCCGCGAAGAGCTTGCCGTCAGCCGCGACAGGATCACCGCCATGCGCTCGGCGCTGCGCCGCTCGCTCGGCCCCATCGTCGCCAGCGGGGCGACCGTCGCACTCGGACTGCTCGCCCTCCTGCTGAGCGACCTCACCAACAACCAGGCGCTGGGACCCGTCGGGGCCATCGGCATCGTCTGCGCCGTGCTCAGCACGCTGACCTTCCTGCCCGCGGTCCTGATCCTCCTGGGGCGCTCGGCGTACTGGCCCGCCAAACCCAAGTCGGCGACCGAGAAGTCCGCCGGACAGGGCGTGTGGACGCGCATCGCCTCGCTCGTCGACCGGGCACCGCGCAAGGTCTGGGCCGCCACCCTCCTGGGCCTGCTCGTCTGCGCCGCCTTCGCCCCCTCGCTCCAGTCCAAGGGCGTGCCCCTGAACGAGATCTTCGTCAATGACGCGCCCTCGGTGGCCGCGCAGAAGACGCTCGGCAAGCACTTCCCCGGCGGCTCGGGCAACCCGGCCGTCGTGATCGCGGACGCGGACAGGGCCAAGCAGGTCACCACCGCGGTCGAGCGCACCGAGGGGGTGTCGTCGGCCGCCGCCGTGGGCGAATCCGGCCGGCCCGGCGCGAGCCCTCTCGTCGTCGACGGCCGCGTACGGATCGACGCCACGCTGGAGGACTCCGCCGACAGCGACGCGGCCAAGGCCACGGTGGCGCGGATGCGTGACGCCGTGCACGCGGTGGACGGCGCCGACGCACTCGTCGGCGGCTACACCGCCCAGCAGTACGACACCCAGCGGACCGCCGAGGACGACCGCATGCTCATCGTCCCCGTGGTCCTCGCGATCATCCTCGTCATCCTGATCGGGCTGCTCAGGTCGTTGCTCATGCCGGTCCTGCTGGTGGCGACGGTGGCACTCAACTTCCTTGCCACCCTGGGCGTCTCGGCCCTGGTCTTCCAGCACGTCCTGGGCTTCAGCGGCACGGACTCCTCCGTACCGCTCTACGGTTTCGTGTTTTTGGTGGCGCTCGGCGTGGACTACAACATCTTCCTGATGTCCCGGGTCCGCGAGGAATCACTGCGCCACGGGGCGCGCGAAGGAGTGCTGCGCGGCCTGACCGCGACCGGCGGTGTCATCACATCGGCCGGGGTCGTCCTCGCGGCCACCTTCGCGGCCCTCGGCATCATCCCGCTGGCCTTCCTCGTCCAGATCGCCTTCATCGTCGCCTTCGGCGTCCTGCTGGACACCCTGGTCGTACGGTCGCTCCTGGTGCCGGCAGTCGTCCGCGACATCGGCCCGAAGGCGTGGTGGCCGGGGGTCCTCAGCCGTACGTCAGGTACCCGCTGACACCGGCGATTCACTCTGATCGCCCACCGAGTCCCGCGTCGCGGACTTCGGGATGGGCTTGTCGTGGCGCAGAGCGTCCCACACCCGGTGTGAGGCCTTCTTCAGCGGCAGGACCCGTCCCGCGTCCTGCGAGTCATAGGTGACGGGCATCGTGACCATGTCGGTGCGCTCGGGACTGATGCCCTTCAGCTCCTTGGCCAGACCGAGCAGCTTGTCCGCGGACGCCAGCTCGGAGTCCGCGCTGATGGTCTTGGTCGCGGTGTCCGCCAGGTCGTAGGACTTGGCGGGGCTGCCCAGCGGGTCGACGGTCTCGGCGCGGTGGATCAGCGCCTTGATGAACGCCTGCTGGAGCTGGATGCGGCCCAGGTCGCTGCCGTCACCCACGCCGTGCCGGGTGCGGACGAGCTCCAGCGCCTCCTTGCCCTTGAGCGTGTGCTTGCCCTCGTTCAGGGCGAGCCCGCTGTTGGGGTCGTGGATGGCCTTGCGGGTGGTGATGTTTACACCGCCGAGCTCGTCTATGAGTTTCTGGAAGCCCTTGAAGTCGACTTCGAGGTAGTGGTTCATGCGGACGCCCGACATCTTCTCGACCGTCTTCACGGTGCAGGCGGGTCCGCCCACCTGGTAGGACGAGTTGAACATGGCCTGCCGCGCGCCGGGCGCCGTGCCGCCGTGCGGCTTGGCGCACTGCGGCCGCTTGACCATCGTGTCGCGCGGAATGCTGACGACCGAGGCCTTCTTGTGGGTCTTGTCGACGTGCAGGACCATCGCCGTGTCGGCGCGGGCTCCGCTGATGCCGCTGCCGTAGCGGCCGTGGGTTCCCGCCCGGGAGTCGGACCCGAGCAGGAGGATGTTCATCGAGCCGTCCTTCTGCTCGCTGGGGCGGTCCTTGCCCAGGGCGGCGTTCACGTCCGTGCCCTGGATGTTTCCGTTGAGGTGCTGCCAGGCGTAGGCGGCACCTCCTCCGCCGATCAGGACCAGTCCCAGCGCGCCCCACGTGGCGTACCGCAGGGTCTTCTTCTTCGGCTTGCGCCGGGAGCGCCGCACCCGCGGGGGCCCGTAGCCGGGCACTGCGGGGCCGTCGGCCGTGTGCGCCTGCTGCTCGTTGCTGCTCTCGTGCGGCATGCGCTGCCCCTTCTCTTCACCGCTGGTTCAGCGGGTTCCTCGACCGGTGGCTCAGTAGGCGGAGTCGACGTTGTCGATCGAGCCGTACTTGTCGGCGGCGTAGTTCGCGGCCGCGGTGATGTTGGCGACCGGGTCGGTCAGGCTGTTCGGCGTGCCCTTGACGTGGTAGGCGTCGAAGGTGGGCTGGATCACCTGGAGCAGACCCTTGGACGGGGTGCCGTTCTGCGCGTTCACGTCCCAGCCGTTCTGGGCGTTCGGGTCACCGGCGGACTCACGCATGATGTTGCGGTGCAGACCCTCGTAGGAGCCGGGGATGTTCTTGGACTTCATGATGTCCAGGGACTCCTTGATCCAGCCGTCGAGGTTGTCAGCGTAGTTCTTGTCGGCAGCGGCGGCCTGGGAGACCTTCTTGCTCGCGGCGGTCGGCTCGGCGGCCTGGGCCTGCGTGGGGACCAGCGTGAGGGCGGCGGCCGCGGCACCTGCGGTGGCGATACCGGCGACGGAGATCTTGCGCAGTCGGGTGATGCGGCCGGGCTTGGTCTGCGTCTGAGTAATGGCCATGCGGGGGTAACTCTCCAATGCGAAGTGTGTTGAGGAGGGGCTCGGTCGAAGCGGGCGTTTTCACCCGATCGATCCCGGCTCTCCGGAACTTCAGCAAGGGTTAGCGGTGGCCGGAGCTGGGCGCAATGATGTGACGTACTACCCCAGTACGCAGGACGCCCTGGTCAGCGGCCGCTCAGTCGACCCCCGGCCCGGCGCGGGCACGCCGGGCGCGCTACTACCGTCCTTAGCATGTGACGTGGCTCCTATGGGTGGGCTCACAGCCTGAGCGGTGTTTGACCGGAACGTGGAGCGTGAAATCGCCGTCGCGGGGGTACACATGCCGATTCGGCCCCCTGACCCGCACATGCTCGGCAAAAGTGCAGGTCAGGCAGCCTTTTATGGGAGACGGAGCCCCCGCCGGGGCACTTCGGACTACCGGGCGGTGGCGAGCCAGTCCTCGTAGTGCGTGGGGGCCAGGCGCGCGCCTGGGCCCGCGATCAGCACGTCGCCCTCGACGGCCGCGAACATGCCCGCCTTCTCGTCGGTGACGACGGTGCGGGTGTCCTGGCGGGCCGCCAGCGTCAGGCGGCCGAGCTCGTCGAGCGGGAAGACATCGGGGCCCGCGACGTCGAGCGTGCCGTTGAGCGGCGCGGCGGTGGTGACGTCGGCGAGGGCCTGCACCACCTCGGCCGTCGCGATGGGCTGGACGCGCGTGGCGGGCAGCCGCACGCTCCGGTCGTCGGCGGTCCAGGTCATGACCGCGTCCATGAACTCGAAGAACTGCGTGGCACGCACGATCGAGTACGCGGCGGGGCCCTGTCGCAGCAGGTCCTCCTGGAGGGTCTTCGCGCGGTAGTAGTCCAGCTGGGGCACCTGGTCGACGCCGACGATGGAGAGGATGACCTGGTGTCGGACGCCCGCGCGCTCCCCCGCCGCCAGCAGGTTTCCCATGGTGGTGCGGAAGAAGTCCGGGGAGGCTTCGTCGAACGTGGGTGAGTTCGACACGTTGACGACCGTGTCGGCGCCCTTGAGTGCCTCGTCGAGGCCCGCGCCGGTGAGCAGGTCGACTCCGGTCGACAGGGACGAGGTGACCACGTCGTGTCCTGCCTCGCGCAGCCGGGAGACGAGCTGGGAACCGATCAGTCCGGTGCCGCCGATGACCGTGATGTTCATGATCGAACCCTCCTGTGGATCGAGTGCGCCTGGCGACGCTAACTCGGATAACTGATGTCCGAGATAATACTCGGATATCCTGTGTCCGAGTCAATTGGGAGGGTGCATGAAACTGTCCGGCGGCGTGGAGTGGGCACTGCACTGCTGTGTGGTGCTGACCGCGGCAACCGAGCCGGTCCCGGCTGCGCGGCTGGCGCAGCTGCACGACGTCTCACCCAGCTATCTGGCCAAGCAGATGCAGGCCCTGTCCCGGGCGGACCTGGTGAAATCCGTGCAGGGCAAGACCGGCGGATACGTCCTGACCAGGACAGCGGGCGACATCTCGGTCCTGGACGTGGTGCAGGCCGTCGACGGCGCGAGCCCGGCGTTCACCTGCACCGAGATCCGTCAGCGTGGCCCCTTCGGGACTCCGCCGCAGGACTGCACCAAGCCCTGCCCCATCGCCCGCGCCATGAGCGCGGCCGACGCCGCCTGGCGGGCGTCCCTGCAGGCCGTGTCCGTCGCCGATCTGGTCGGCTCGGTGGAGCAGGACAGCGGGCCCGACGCGCTGCCGGCCATCGGGGGCTGGCTCAACGCGGCGAACGGCTCCGAGGGCTGAGCGAGCCATCCGGGCGTCGCTTCGACCCGGCGTCGCGCCCCTCGCGCCACTCCACTTCCTCGGCCGTCAGCGGGGCCTGGATGCTGTACACGTCTCCGACGCGCAGCTTGTCCGGCGTGCTGTACTCGCCGTAGGTGCCGATGACGCTCACGGCCACCCGCGAATCGGGCTGCCAGAAGGTACGGAAGTACGGTGCGTTCGCCCGGAGTTCGGGAATTTCGTGCAGCGGGATACCGCGCCGGTCCAGCAGGCGACACAGCTTGTCGAACCGCAGCCGGGGCGTGAAACGCCCGTAGCGGGCCCGCAGCACCCCGTCGACCAGGGTGCGGTCCCGGTGGGCGAGCCGGTGCACCTGCAGGGTGAAGTGGTGGCCCGACCAGGGGTCTTCGGCCGAGGCGCGGTCCCAGAAGAACTCGGCGAGGCCGTAGTCACGGCACATGCTGCGGCGCCCGAAGACGTTCTCGGCGAAATCCGGCCCCAGCACCCCGTTGACCCGGTCGGGTGAGCTCGTGGGGCCCACGCCGAGCACGGTGCCGGTGGTGACGACGTCGACGTAGAACGCCAGAGAGTGCGGGGTCACAGCCTGATCCTCGATGCGGTGCGATGCGGTGGGGTGCGGTTCGGCACGGCGCTCGGCCGTGACCCCCGGCCCGGCGCCGCGCTCGCGCTCACCGGCCGTCGCCGGGAAGCGCGAGCACCTTCCGTACGTCCGCTCCTACAGGCTCGGGGTCGCGTTCCGATTGCCCGCGGCCCTGAGGCCGGCGACCGTGAGCGCCACGACCAGCAGTGCGGCCAGCGTAGCGGCCACCGCCGTCAGCGTCGGAATCGGCGCTGTCACCCCGTCGGGCCGCAACACATAGGCCAGCGTCGTGGAGTTGACGCGATCGTCCACCAAGTGGCCGAGGGTCAGCGCACCGGCGATCAACGTGCTCGCCACGGCCACGATCGGCGACGCGGTCAAGCACAGCGCCACGCCTGCCAACGCGCAGACGACGGAGACCCCGAGCGCGGCGAAGAGGCCGACGGTCGAGGCGTCCGACCAGTTCACCGGGAAGTGCGCCGCGGCACAGAGCAGGAGCAGGATGCCCGCCGCCCGACGCAGCCACAGCAAGGGCGCCTTGTTCTGCACCGCCGCGGCCTCCGTGTCCTGCGCGGCCTCGGCGGCAGGAGCCTGTGCGGGGTGACCGGCCTCGGCGCCGGTGGGCGGCGCGAGCGGCGCGGCCGGGGCGTCGGCCGCGAGGTTGTCGGCCTCCTTGTGCTCCCTGAGGCTGCCGATCAGCTGCATCAGGTCCTCGACGGACCTGGTCGTGCCCGCGGCGTGCACCGCCTCGGCGCTGCTGTGCGCGTCGTGGGGCGGGCGGGACAGCAGATGGACGAGACGGCTGACCTCCGGCACGGGCCGCTCCTCGGCGGCGTGCCGAATGGCCTCGTCCATGTGGTCGGCCGGGTGTTCCGGCGGGCCGAGGAGTTCCACCAGGCGGGTGACGTCGTCGACGGAGCGGGCCACGGCGGCCAGCCGAAGCACCGAGGCGGCGGTTGTCTCACCGTCAGGCGACTGCTCCAGGAGGGTGACGAGGTCGACGACGTCGTCCAGCGGCCTGGACACCACGGCGACGCGTATGAGCTCTTCCACCGCGTCGTCGTGAACGCCGGGAGCCTCCAGTTCCAGGGCTTCGGCGTCGATGCCGGGCACCTCTCGCGGGGGCCCGTCGTCGTCGGCGTACTCCGCTCGCTCCGGCGGCACGTCCTCGGTGTCGTGGTCGAGTTCCTGCGGCCACGGGGCGGGCGGGTGGGCAGGTGGGGCGCCGAGCTGCGCAGTGCCCCAGTGAAGCGATGTCGTCACCAGAGGTTCACCGGTCCCGGAAGTGTCCCCCGCGGCAGAGAATGACTCAGCGGCCATTTTCGCTTCTCCATTCCAGCGGGACGTCCTCGCCCCGCACGTGATCGTGTCTCCCGTTCTATGCACGCTTCCTCCGCCCCGCCACCGGAAAGAACCGCCCGCCGGAGCCGGATCGACCCCTGCGGGAGCCACTCGTCCGCACCGCCCGCCTGCTCACCGCGGTCACGTCGGCCGTACCCGTGGCCCCGGGCGGGCTCCGGGACAGGGGGACGCCACCGGCCGCCTCCGCCGACCGCGTACGCCAAACGGGGCGGAGTGTCCGCGCCCAGCGGGCCGAGGGACATCTGCCGTCGCGGGTCGCCGTGCTCAGCGGGCCCGGAAGGCCTACCTAAAGAGGGATTGCTGACGGTGCCGGTGCGCATTTCCGGGCAGATCCGAACAGGCCCTGTCCCGCCGGGAGTTGTTTGTGGTCCCGGGTAGGGTGATCACATGAGCAATCGGGGGAACACACTCAAGGTCACGGCGGTGCTGGTGCTGTCGGCGCTCGCGCTGACCGGTTTCAGTACGGGGCGAGGCCACGGCGGCGGCAGTCGTCACGGTGGTGGGGGCGGCGGGGGCGGCTGCAGCAGTTCGAGCCAGGACCACGACAGTTCTTCGTCGAGCAGCTCCGGGTCGTCCGGATCCTCGGGGTCGACGACATCGGGTTCTGACTACGACGACGATGACGACGCGTACGGCAGCAGTGGCGCCGGGAGCAGCACCAGCGGCGGCTCCTACAACCGGCCGCCGACCCACGACTCCACGACCTCCGGCTCCTCCAGCTCCTCTGGTGGCGGACAATTGGACGATGCGAAGGTCAAATTGGTGACCTGCGCGACCGCGAAGGACCCGTACGCGACGGTCAAGGTCACGAACGGCAATGCGAAGACGGGCCGCTTCTGGGTGTCGGTCACCTTCGTGGACGCGGACGGCATCACGGTGATCGAGGAGAGCGAGGAGGTCAAGGTGCCCGGAAAGGGCAAGAAGACCACCCGCATCGAGATCAGCGGCGAGGGCCTGGCCGCCTCGGTCGCTCGCTGCGACGTCGACCCGCAGGCCATCCCCGTCGCCGCCTGATCCGGCGCACTCCGGCATGGGTTCGGGCGCGCACGGCATGGACCGGTCGACTCACCAGGAGCTCTGGGCGTACCTGGAATCGCTGCGCCTCGGGGAGATCCTCACCGGCAGGGTCGCGGCCATCGAACGATTCGGGGTGTTCGTCGCGCTGGACGAGGGCCCCGCGCACCCCCTCTTCCCCGGGGTCGGCTTCATCACCGTCCCCGAGCTGTCCTGGCACCGCATCGAAGCGGTGGAGGAGGTCGTCGAGGTCGGGCAGAGCGTCGCCTGTGAGTTCCTCCAGTTCGACGACTGGAACCTGGAGGCCAGGCTGTCCCTGCGGGCGCTGCGGCCGGACCCCTTGAAGGAGTTCGCCGATCGCACCCCGGTCGGCACGCGGCTGCAGGGGCGGGTCACCAAGCTGCTCCCCTTCGGCGCCTTCGTACGGGTTGCCGACGGGATCGAGGGGCTGGTCCACCTCACCGAACTCGCGTGGACGCCGGTGGACGACCCGGTGGACAACCCGGAGGACATCGTCCGGGTCGACGACGAGATCACTGTCGTGGTCACCGAGATCGACCTGGAACGACGCCGGCTGGCCCTGTCCCTGCGCCAGGCCACCCCTCCCGGGTGAGACGGACCGGCCTGTCGTTCGCGACGCGCGGCTGCGAGGGTGTCGCCATGGATTCCACCTCGGGGAGCGAGCCCGTGCGTCACCTGGACACCGGGCACTGGCTGGCCCATTTCGCCGGCCGGATACTGGTGGTCTGCCCGTCGTGCGGGGGCCGTGCGGTCGTGGTTCCCCGGCCCGGGCTCCCGGCACCCAGGTACTCCAGCGAGCTCCTGTTCCAGCCGAGGCGTCTGGCCTGCGGCGGGTGCGGGGCCGTCGCCGACTGGGAAGCGGAGATGCGGGGTGGCGGCCTGATCGGTGCGGTGCTCCGCGGCAGCGAGGACCCGTTCTTCCGGCGGCCGCTCTGGCTGCAGACCCGCTGCGTGGGCCGAATCCTGTGGGCCCACGACATAGAGCACGTCGACGCCCTGTCCGCCTACGTCGGCGCCCACTTGCGCGAGCGTGCCGGACTGCGGCCGACCATGGCCATGTTCGCGCGGCTGCCCGCGTGGATGAAGAGGTCGGAGCACCGCGCCGACGTCCTGGCCGGTCTGCGCACGCTGCGCGCACTGGCCGAGCGGTCGGCACCCGCGGACCGCTCGGATGCCGCGCACGAACGGTCGGCGCCCGTGGATCGCTCTGGTGCCGCGCAGGAACGGGATGACCGTCCCCGCGGCCACCGCAGCATCTACTTCCGGGGTGGCCCCTACTGACCGCAGTCGCCGTGGCCTGCCCCTCGTGGCGACCGCAGCGTGCGCCCCGCGCGGGCGAGCTCCCCTCTCCCCCAGCGGGACGCACTCCCTCGACAGGCACCCAGGGGTGCGGGAGTCCCCCTGTTCGGGACGGTGCCCGGAGGGCCCTGGGATTCCTCTTGTGCGGGGTTTCCAGCAATGGCCGTCCAAATCACGCTCACGGACGCCAGTTGCGGCGTTCTTCCTTTCGGGCGGAGCCGGGACGCAAGCACCGTGGTAACTTCCGTATACAAGGTGTATGCGATCTGTGGGGGTAGTGGTGGCGTCGGGACGGGAGAAGGCGTACGCGTTCCTCAGGGAGACCGTGCTGACGGACCCGGCGATGCAGGGCGAGTTCCTCTCCGAGCAGGACATCGCCGATCGCATCGGAGTCTCGCGCACCCCGATCCGCGAGGCGCTGCTGCTTCTGGCCGCCGAGGACCTCGTCGAACTGGTCCCCAAGCGCGGGGCGCGGGTGGCGCCGCTGTCCGGGCGCGAGATCACCGAGCTGATGCAGCTCCGTGGGATCGTCGAGCGGTACGCGGCGCAGCACGTCATCGGCACGGGGCAGGCGCCGGTGCGGGAGCTGGGCGCGTGCCTGGAGCGTCAGCGTGCGCTGACCGGACCGGACCAGGCCAAGGAGTTCATCGACGTGGACCACCTCTTCCACTCGTCTCTCGTCTCGGCCGTGGGCAACACCCTGCTCGACCGGCACTACGAGGGGCTGCGCAGCCGCCAGGTGCGGGCCGGCGTGGTGGCTCTCTACAACCAGCAGGGCCGCCAGGAAGCGGTCCTCGACGAGCACCGTGCGATCGTCGACGCGCTGGCGGCCGGTGACGCGCAGGCCGCCTGCGCCGCCATCGACAGCCACCTGGAGTCGACGCTGAAGGTGCTGCTCGCCGGATAAAGCGGCGCAGCGACGGGACGTGGGGTCAGCGCGGCTCCCCCAGCCTGCGGTTGGCAAGGACCGGGATGTTCTTGCGGACCGCAGCGACCTCGTCGGCATCCACCTCGACCACCGTGAGTTCGGGCTCCGCCCCCAGACGACGGCGTACGGTCCCGTCGGGTCCGACGAGCATGCTGTGCCCCACTCCGGTGGGCGCGGCGCCTGCGGTCGCGGCTGCCCCGGACGCGGCCGGGTCGGCCTGGTCGACTGCAGCGACCCACAGCGTGGCGTCCAGGGCACGGGCCCGCACCAGCAGCTCCCACTGATCGACCTTGCCGGGGCCCGCGCCCCAGGAGGCCGCGAGCAGGGTCGCGGTGGCCCCCTCGTCGGCGTGGGCCCGGAACAGCTCCGGGAATCGCACGTCGTAGCACGTGGCCAGGCCCAGGCGTACGCCGTCCACGTCGATGGTCACCACCCGCGACCCGGCGGCCACGGTGTCGGACTCGGCGAAACCGAACGCGTCGTAGAGATGGATCTTGTCGTACGTCGCCTCGACGCCGCGTCCGGTGGCCAGCAAGGTGTTGGTGACCCGGCCGCCGGGGGCCGGCGTGAACAGGCCCGCGACCACGGTGATGCCCGCTGCCTCGGCGATGGCGCGGACCGCGTTGGCCCAGGGGCCGTCCAGAGGTTCGGCGAGCGGCGCCAGAGGCGTGCCGAAGCAGGCCATCGACGCCTCGGGAAAGACGACGACGTCCGCGCCGGTGTCCACCGCGCGTGCGGTCCATTCCTTGATGAGGGCGAGGTTCTTGCCGGGCTCGGGGCCGGTCGTCAGCTGGCTCAGTGCGATGCGCACGGTGGGCTGCCTTTCGGAATCGGGGGGAGGGCAGGGACGTCGGGAGGTGGCTTGGCTTCGGGTCACGGGACACGGGACACGAACTGCGGGGGCGGCCTTCGGTGTGACCGTACCCACGAGCAGCTCATCCTCCTTCTCGGCGTGGGACGGAGTCCCGGCCCAGACAAAGCCCGATAAGAGTCACCTCAGCCGCGACAGTGAGGTAGAGCGCCAGCGGAACCCAACTGGCGCGTGGAGCTGGGCGACCCCGCCACCGGCAACACGAGCCTAGGTGTGCCGTTCGGACACGTCGCGGGATTCCAGGGCGGCCGGGGTGACGTTCTTGAGGAACAGCACCGGCGTCGCCGCCACGGCGACCGCGAACACCGCGAACGCCAGCCGCATGCCGCCCAGTTCGGCAAGAAGGCCCACCAGGGCCGCGCCCAGCGGCATCGCGCCGAAGTTGAAGAGCCGGGCTGCCGCGCCGTAGCGGCCGAGCATTCCGTCGGGGACCATGCGCTGGGTGATGGTGCGGGCGTTGACCGACCAGAGCGTGCCGCCCATGCCGCCGAGGAAGGCGCCGGCCGCCACCGCCCAGATGCTGGTGGTCAGGACGGGCAGCGCCACCATCGCGGTGGTGCCGATCAGGTCCGCGAACATCGCCCGTCGCGTGCCGAGCAGCCGGTTCACCCAGGACACGGCCACCGTGCCGGCCAGCCCTCCGACGCCGAGGGCGCTGAACAAGATGCCGTACTCCCGCGGGCCCAGCTCCATGGCCTGCTTGGCATAGAGCGGCATCAACGCCAGCCACGCGCCCCAGACGGCGGAGAGCACCGCGACGACCACGGAGAGGGTGCGCAGCAGCCGGTCGCTCCAGAGGAAACGCAGGCCCTCGGCGATCCGGCTGTTGACCGAGGCAGGAACCGCGTCCGGAGCAGGCCCGTCCGCCCGGAAGCGGCCCACCAGCAGAAGCAGGGCCAGGGCGGCGACGGCGTACGAGGCACTGATCAGGCCCAGCGCGAGACCCGTCCCGGCGGCCAGCAGCAGCCCGCCGACGAAAGGCCCGGCGAACTCCTGCCCCACGGTCTCGGCCCCCACCATCCAGGTGTTGGCACGCTCGCGCCCCGCCTCAGGCACCGCGGCCGGGACCAGCGCGGAGCCGGAGGTCGATGCCAGTACGTCGGCGACACCGAGGACCGCACCGGCGGTGAAGAGCTGGGCGAGCGTGATCTGCGCGGTCACGGCGGAGACAGTGAGCCAGCCCATGGCCGCCAACCGCATGGCACTCGCACCCCAGAGCAGCCACCGGCGGTCGAAACGGTCGACGAGCACGCCTATGTGCAGGGCGACGAGCAGCCAGGGCAGCGTGAGGGTCAGCGAGACGGCGGTGACCAGCGCGGGAGAGGCGGTGAGTTCGGCGGCGAGCAGCGGGAGAGCCATCTTCATCACGCCGTCGGCGAGGTTGGTCGCGGCGGTGAAACCGACCAGGACCACGGTGTTACGAGGGCCGGGGTCGGGGTCGCGTGGGATGCGGTGGCTGTCCTTCGACCTCGACGTCGACGTCGACGTACCGAGGCTCTTGTCGACATCCGTCCGCTCGGGCACCGCCGTGGCCATGACCATCCCCCGCTCTCCATCCCCTAACCATCTAATGCTTTAGACGGTGAGAACACTCTGGCGCACGCGACCCGTCAACCGCAACCGGTAAAACGCTTAGGCGGTAGAATGGCGAGAACCCGCAGGACGAGAACGCGCAGAGGTGACACGCGATGCTGAAACCGCCGGCCTCAGCCGTCTTGGTGGAGGCGTTCGCCAACACGGTCGACGTGGAAGAGGCGAGTGACGAGATCGCCACCCCGGCCGACCTGTCCGGCTGGTTGCACGGCCGCGGCCTGCTCGACGCGGCCGCAGAGATCCACGCCGACGACCACGCGCGCTACGTGGCCCTTCGCGCGGGCATCCGCGAGGAGTTGGGCGCCCACGTGGGCGACACCCCCGACCCGCAAATGCGCGCCGCGGCCGACCGCGTACTGGCCGAGCATCCGGTGCTGGTCACCACGCGCGGCTCCCTGACGCCCGCACCGGGACTGCCTCCGGAGCGCGGCCCCCTGACCGCTCTGGCGATCGCCTGGAGCGAGTTGGTCCTCACCGGGGACGCCCCCCGGCTCAAGCGCTGCGCGGAGCACACCTGCGGGTGGGTGTTCTGGGATGTGTCCAAGAACCGCAGCCGCCGCTGGTGCTCGATGAAGGTGTGCGGGAACCGCAACAAGTCCCGTTCCTACGCATCCCGTCAGCGACAGGCGAGCTGAGCTCACTCTGTTGGTCAAGCTGACGGACGTCTCCTGCCGCCCTGCCCTTCGGCACCTCAGGACGGGTCAAGGGCGCCCTCGCCGTGCGCCGCGGGCATGCGGTGGGTCATGAAAGGCCGGCCGGTGATGAACTCCTTGAACTTCAGGGCGGCTTCGGACAGGTAGCTGTCCCGGCCCCACACCAGGGTGAGCACCCGCTCGCAACCGGGCGCGTCCAGCC
The DNA here is from genome assembly GCF_040655335.1 of Streptomyces sp. NPDC050439. Taxonomy (NCBI): domain Bacteria; kingdom Bacillati; phylum Actinomycetota; class Actinomycetes; order Kitasatosporales; family Streptomycetaceae; genus Streptomyces; species Streptomyces sp. NPDC050439. Next base: position 43,878 of record NZ_JBFAJT010000013.1, on the reverse strand, counting down.
GGACCCAGGCGACCGGCACCGCCGCCGCCGTACCGGCCCGACGGGACATCGCCGGGATGAGGCCGATGCCGAGACCCGCACTGATCATGTCCTGGCTGGCACCTGGTTCGTCGCCCTCGCAGGACAGCAGCGGAGTGAGCCCCTCGGCCGCGAACAGCCGGTCCAGCAGGGTCCGTTGCCAGTGACCGGGGCGTGTGGTGACGAAGGGTTCGTCGGCGATCTCGGGGATCGACACGCGTTCCCTGCCCTCCAGCCAATGCCCGGGCGGCACCGCCAACAGCACCTCCTCGCGGGCGAGCTCGAGCGACTCGAGATTCGCTCCGGTCAGCGGTTGTGAGGCGACGCAGAAGTCGACCTCCCTGGTGCGGAGCCGCCGGTCCATCTCCTGCGCGGTCGACTGGAACAGCCTTACGTCGGCACGGGGATGATCGGCCCGGAAGCGGCCGACAAGGTGAGTGACCGTCAGAAGCGTCTCGGAGGCCACGCTCACGCGTCCAAGGCCGGTGTCACGAGCCTCACGCACGGCCCTGCAACCGTCGTCGAGCTCACTCAGGGCGCGTTCCACATGCCGGAGGAACATCGCTCCGTACGGATTGAGCCGGATGCGGCGCCCCTGCCTCTCGAAGAGGGGCGAGCCGAGCTCGGACTCCAGGCGCGCGATGGTACGGCTCAACGAGGGCTGGGCGACGTGCAGTTCGTGGGCGGCGCGGCTGATGTGCTCGAAACGGGCGACGACCTGGAAATAGCGCAGCTGCAGAAGATCCATGGTCCACCTTCGCTCCGGCCTGCCGGCGTGCCGGCCTTCTGCGCCAGATTAGTGAGCCCGGCGATCGTTGCCGGAGGGTGCGGAAGTACGCACTGTGCTTGGTCGGGATGGTTGACGTTGTCCCGCAGTGGTGGGAGATCCGGCACCGGCATCATGGCACCGACATGACATCCCGGGCGTTTCGGATCACGTTGACAGGTCTCTGTCGACATGTTGCTATAAGGCGCTACTCGGCCGGACTTGCGTACCTGACCGGGGGCGCCCCCCCCGAACCCAGAGCGAGGAAGAACCATGCCGCAGCGCGCCGCGACCATCGTCGGCGGCGGGATCGGCGGCCTCGCCGCTGCCATCGCCCTGCACCGCCGCGGTTGGCGCGTCGAAGTGCTTGAACGTGCCCCGCAGTTCACCGAGATCGGCGCCGGCATCTCCCTGTGGCCCAACGCGCTGCGTGCGCTCGACGCGCTCGGCCTGGCCGACACCGTCCGGGCTCTCGGCGCCGTCGAGGAAACCGGCGGCGTACGGGACCGCAGGGGCCGCTGGCTCTCCCGTACGGACAACGCGGAGCTGGCCCGGCGCTTCGGCCACCCCCTCGTGGTCCTGCACCGAGCGGACCTGTTGCGCGCGCTGGCCGAGGTGTTGCCTGCCGACAGTCTGCGGCCGGCCAGCGAGGTGTCCTCGGTCCGTGCCGACGGCCACGGCCCGGTCGTCGCCCACCCTGGCGGCAAGTCCCGGCCCGACCTCGTCATCGGCGCCGACGGGCTGCGCAGCGCGGTCCGCCACGCGCTCTGGCCCGCTGCGGCCGGCCCGCGCTACGCCGGGTACTCCGCCTGGCGCATGGTCACCGAGCCCCTGGCCGAGCCGCCCGCCGAGGGCGCGGCGACCTGGGGTCGCGGGGAGAGGTTCGGCTACACGGCGTTGCCGGGCGGGCGGATGTACTGCTTCGCGACCGCCTCGCTGCCCGCGGGAACGCCCGCCGACACGTCCGAGTACGAGGAGCTGCTGCGCCGGTTCGGGGCATGGCCGGACCCCATTCCCGCCCTCCTGGCCGCGGTCCCCGCGGACGCGGTGCTCCGCCACGACCTGTACGACCTGCCGCCGCTGCCCTCCTTCGTCCGCGGCCGGGTCGCGCTCCTCGGCGACGCGGCGCATGCCATGACCCCGAACCTGGGGCAGGGCGCGTGCCAGGCCCTGGAGGACGCGGTCACATTGGCCCACTGCCTCGACGGCACCCCGGAGGTGGCCGCCGCCCTTAGCTCGTACGACCGGCTGCGTCGCCCGCGCACCCAGGCCATCACGCGCCGCTCCGCCCGGCTCGGCACTCTCGGCCAGCTGTCCTGGCCGCCGGCCGTGCTGCTGCGGGACACGGCCGCCCGGCTGATGCCGGCGCGGGTGACGCTGCGTTCCATGACGCCGGTTCTCGGCTGGACCGCGCCCGGCGACCAGGAAACCGCGACGGGGAACGAGAGCCGCTGATGCCGGACTGGACCTATCAGCCGCTGCGTGGCGCGGCAGCCGCCGTCCTCGGGCTGCGGCGTTCGCAGCGAACCGCCCTGCGCGTGCTGGCCTCGGTCGGCTCCAGGCCGGCCGGTGCACGGCTGATCGCCCGGGGGTTCGGCCACCGCCATCCGCCGCGACGGCTCGCCGGCGAGATCGCCGGTGTGCCCGTGGCCGTCCGGCTGGGCATATCCGTGCCGCCCTCCCTCGCCCGCGACTCGATCCGCGCCATGTCCCCGCTGGGGGCCGGTGTCGTGGAGGTGGCTCCCGTCTCGGCGGCTGATGTGGCGACCGTGCGCGATGCCGCCGCGAACCGCTCGATCCCGGTGGTCGTCAGGGCCTGCGACCCGGAGGTCGAGGCCGCCCTCAAGCCACACGTCGACGGCTTCACCGGCGGCGACGACCCGCACGTCCTCCACGTGTGCGACCCGTCGGTGTCCGAGGCGGCGACGGCGCTCGACGACCCGGACGCCGTCGTACTCGCCCGGCCGGCGGTGCTCGTGGCCGCCGGGCCCGGCTGGTTCGCGCGGGTCACCGAAGCCGCCACGCCCACCACATCCGCTCCGGCGCTGCGCGAGGTGGGCCGCGATCCGCGCCGCTGGCCCGCCTGGTGGTGGGCGCTGCTCGTCGGGCTCGGCATGACGGGCGCCGGGCTCGGCGCCGCGGCGATCACGCTGGGGCCGGTGCTGCTCTGGTACGACCGCGACTACCTCGGCATGACGCTGCACGAACTGCACGCCGCCAATCACCATCTCGTGCACTTCCTCCAACACGACCGGATCACCATGGCCGGGACGATGGTGTCCATCGGGGCCCTCTACACCGGTCTGGCCGTGGGCGGCATCCGCCGTGGTTGGCCCTGGGCCCGCGAGGTGTATCTGCTCTCGGGGGCCATCGGCTTCCCCACCTTGTTCTACTTCCTGGCCACCGGCTTCGTGGAACCTCTGCACACGGCCACCGCGCTCGTGCTGTTCCCGATGTTCGTCGCCGCGGTCCGCCGCACCCCGCATGCGCCACGGTGGAGCCGTACGCCCGAGGGGCCGGAACCGGAGCGCAGGCGCGCGCTGGTCGGCCAGCTGCTGATGATCCTCACGGGTGCGGGGCTGTTCGTGGGCGGGGCGGTGATCTCGGTGGTCGGCCTGACCGACGTCTTCGTCCCGACCGACCTGACCTTCCTGGGCACCGACAGACACACCCTGGAGGCCGCCAATCCCCGGCTCGTGCCGTTCCTGGCCCACGACCGCGCGGGGTTCGGCGGCGCCCTGATGTCCGCGGCGGTGGCGATCGTGCTGCTCAGCGCGTGGGGCTGGCGGCGGGGCGAGGCGTGGGTGTTCTGGAGCCTGGCCGTGGCGGCGGCCGCGGGTTTCCTGCCCGCTGTCGTGGTGCACGGCACGATCCACTACACCGATCTCATCCACCTCGCGCCGGTCTACTTCGGCATCCTCCTGACCGGTACGGCGCTGCTCCTGGCGCGTCCGTACCTGTGCGCCAGGACATCGGAGGCCGGGCCGGGGAGCTGACGGCCCGCCCCCTCACTCCGCCGGGCTGCCGCCGAATCCGATCTCGTTGCCGTCCGGGTCGCGGAAGGTGGCCTTGCGGACCCCGTTCGCGTACGTCTCGCGCGTGTCAGGTTTCAGGCCCCGCCCGGCGATCCCCAGGATGCGGGCGTCGAAGTCCTCGACGAACACGGTGTGCAGGGCGTGCCCTGCGTGCTCGGGCCGCACCTCGATGAACACGTAACGGTGCTCGGCGAGTTCCCACACCGCCTCGGTGTCATTGGGCAGGAAGGCCGGCGGCCCGCCGAGCAGTCGCTCGTACCAGGCCACCGCCGTCGTGTAATCGCGGACAGGAATGCCCGCGAACAGATCTACGGTCATGCGGCCATGCTATGCACGCGGGCGTCCGCGCGGAGGCCCCTCGCGTGCGCGGCGGGTCCGCACCGCTCGGTTTCCGCAACGGGCCGGGCGTCGGCGCGAAGCAGCCGATTCGTGCTTGTTCCGAAGATCGTTTCGTTGGAGGCTACCGGCATGCAAAATCAGCTGACTTACGTATTTGTGCACGGCGCCTTCGCCAACTCGTTCTCGTTCGCGCCGCTGCAGGCCGAGCTCGGTCTCCTCGGGCACCGTTCGGTCGCGGTCGACCTGCCGGGGCACGGCTTCGAGGCGACGTACGCCGCGGCCTACCAGGCGCCGCAAGATCTCGACGCGCTCGCGCAGGAACCCGGCAGCATCAAGGGGGTCACGCTTGCCGACAACGCCGCGCGCGTCATCGAGGTCCTCGAGCGGGCGAAGCAGCACGGGCCGACCGTCCTCGTCGGCCACAGCAGGGGCGGCATCACGGTGACCGCGGTCGGCAACGCCCGGCCCGACCTGGTCGACCGGATCGCCTACGTCGCCGCCTGGTGCCCCGTCGACCTGGACGTCAACGACTATTACGCCCAGCCCGAGATGGCCGGTGTCGACCCGGGAGCCTTCGCTCCGGCGCTCGTCGGTAACCCGGCCGAGCTCGGCCTGCTCCGGGTCAATTTCCGGACGGCCGACCCTGGCACGTACGCGGCACTCAAGCAGGCGTTCGCCGCCGATCTCACCGATGAGGAGTTCCGTACGTTCCTGAACACCTTCCAGCCCGACGAGAACCTTGATGTCGGCACGTCCGCCGACCGGACGCAGGCTGCCACCTGGGGCCGCATTCCCAAGACGTATGTGCGCCTGACCGACGACGCCAGCATCCCGCTCGCCATGCAGGACCGCCTGATCCGCGAGGGCGACGCGCTCACCCCCGACAACCCCTTCGCCGTGGAGACCCTTGAGGGAAGCCACCTGCGCTGGCTCGTCCACCCGAAGCCGGCCGCTCAGCTGCTCGCGGGCATCGCGGGCATCGCGGCGAACTGACGGCCCGCCGCCACCGCCGCCTCAGCCTCCGCCTCCAACTGGCGCTCAGGCCATCAGCTCCGTCTGCGTGGCCTGAGCCGCCGGGTCGGAGGTCCGGTGGGGAACGAGTTCGTGGCGGATGTACCACTCGGTGGAGAGCAACGCTTCCCGGTCGGATGGCGCGAGGCCCGCGATCAACCCCGGGACGGCCCCGCGCTCCACCTCGGTGCGGTGGGCCAGTATCGCGGCCACCTTCTGGTCGAGCCACGGCCTGACGTCGACGGCGGCGGTGACCCACTCGTCCGGAACGGTGCGCGTGGCCTTGCCTGTCGCGGCCAGGCGTCCGCCCCACTCCCGTACGGCCGAATGCGGATGGGTGGCCGTATACAGGGCCCTCGGCTGCCAGGGAGCACCCGCCTCGGGGTAGAGGCGCTCAAGCCCGGCCGCCTGGCACGCGAGCATGGTCACCCGGTGGGTGTGCACGTGGTCCGGGTGGCCGGAAAGACCACCATAGGCATCATGGGTGAGCACGACGTGCGGGCGGAACTCCCGTATGTGGGCGACCAGTTCCCGCACCGTCTCGTCGATCGGCGCGTCGCAGAACCGCGCCGCCCCGGGAGCCGACTGCGGTACGCGCGCGTCGGCATGGCCCAGCAGTCGGGGTGGACCGGCGCCGAGGATCTGAAGTGCCTGGGCCAGCTCGGCGGCCCTGGTCGAGTCCGCGGCCCAGGTCGCGGTGACAACCGCGGTGCGGGCGCCCGCCGTTGCGTGGCGGGCGAGGACACCGCCCGCCACCAGGGACTCGTCGTCCGGGTGGGCGAAGACCGCCAGCAGACTCGGAGCGGACGTCGGTTCGTGCGTCGGTCCGGACGTGGGGGCGGGCAAGACCTTCACGGGTGCTGGCCGGGGCCCAGCCGGCCGTTGTCGGCGAGGCGGCTGGGTGACAGGTCCGTCGGGTCCTCGTCCGCCTCCAGCAGGGTGTCGGCCGGGCCGATGATGAGCGGGTCCGCCTCCCCCACCGCGTCCTTGTCCATCGACGCGTAGTCCACGCGCAGCAGCAGATGCCGGATGGCTTCGAGGCGCCCCCGGCGCTTGTCGTTGAACTTGATCACAGACCACGGCGCATGAACGGTGTCCGTGGAGCGGAACATCTCCACCTTGGCGCGGGTGTAGGCGTCCCACAGATCGAGCGAGGCAAGGTCCGTGGGCGAGAGCTTCCACTGCCGTACGGGGTCCACCTGTCGGATCGCGAAACGCGTGCGTTGCTCCGCCCGGGAGACGGAGAACCAGAACTTGACCAGCACGATGCCGTCATCGGTGATCATCTTCTCGAACAGCGGCACCTGCTCGAGGAACTCCTCGTGCTGGCGTGGGGTGCAGAAGCCCATGACCGGCTCGACGCCGGCCCGGTTGTACCAGGAGCGGTCGAAGAAGACGATCTCCCCTGCGGACGGCAGTTGCGCGACATAGCGCTGGAAATACCACTGACCCGCTTCGCGTTCGGTGGGCTTGTCCAGCGCCACGACGCGGGCTCCGCGAGGATTGAGGCGCTCGGTGAACCGTTTGATCGTGCCGCCCTTGCCCGCCGCGTCGCGCCCCTCGCACACGATCACGATGCGCCGACCCTGCTCGCGTACCGACTTCTGCAGCTTGAGGAGCTCGATCTGCAGGATCCGCTTCTGGCGCTCGTACTCCTTGCGCCTCATCTTCACCGAGTAGGGATAGTTCTCCTGCCAGGTCCGCAGCGGCTCCCCCTCCGCGTCGAGCAGCACCGGGCGCTCCGGCCGGGCCTCGTCCACCGACAGCCCGTCCAGCAAACGCTCCGCGTCCTTGTCGTCCGCGTCCGACGCCACGTCGTCTCCTCTCATCGACCCGTGCCACCTTTCTACCCGCATCGATCGCCATTCCGCTGAAATCGCCATGTACCCAGGAGCGGCCTGTCCCCACATCGCAACATCGCAGCAGGTCTTCCGCCCGCGCTCACGCTCCGCCGCCGAGGTAGGCCTCCAGCTCGGCGGCGCCGGTCAGCATGGCTCGTCCGCGGCCGGTCAGCCGGTCGCGCCAGTCGCTCAGTGCGGATTCCAGGGGTTCCAGGCCACCGGCGGCCCGGACCTTATTGATCAGGGGCGCGATCTGCTCCAACAGGTAACCGCCCCGCCTGAGTTGGTGCACCAGCCGGGCATCGCGTACGTCCGCCTCGTCGTACACGCGGTAGCCGGTCCGTGGGTCCCGGCGCGGGTGCACAAGCCCGGCCCGCTCCCATTTGCGCAGCGTCGCCGGCCGGATGCCGAGCTTTCGGGCGAGCGTCCCGACGAACATGCCCTCGGGCCCGGCCCCGGACGCCGGCACGGGCTCCAGGTCGCGCAGTGCTCTCTCCACTGCCTGGAGGGTCCGGCGGTCCTCAAGGAGCTGCACATGGCTCTCGTCGATGAGACGGAACGCCTCGTCGACCGCGCCCCGGTTTACGGCCCGCATGATCGACGTCGCCGTCTGGTGACCGTGGCCCGGCACCAGGGCCAAAAACGCGCGCAGGGCCCGCGCGTGCGCCGTGGTGTAGGTGCGATAGCCGTGCGGTGTGCGTGCGGCGGCCGGGAGGATGCCGGCCTCCTCGTAGTTCCTGACCGCTTGCGTGGACAGACCGTGCCCGCGCGCCAGGTCGACCGGCCTCAGCCGCTCCCCGCTTTTAAGGTTTTGCCCCATGCGGCCGCCCCTGCCGAAGGAAAGTTTCAACCGAGTGTTCAACGATAGCGTTTAATGCATGGCTACTGACATCAAAGACACCGCTCATGCCGTCGATGCGGCCGGCGTCATGAGGCTCCTGCGCACCCGGCCACAGGTCCTCGCCCTGGGCGAGCCGACCCACGGCGAGGAGACGCTGCTCGAACTGCGCAACGAGCTCTTCCAGCAGCTCGTCGAGCAGGAGGGCTACCGGACCATCGCGATCGAGAGCGACTGCATGGCGGGCCTGCTCGTGGACGACTACGTCACCTCCGGCACGGGCACCCTCGACGACGTCATGGAGCACGGCTTCAGCCACGCCGACCTGGGGCTGGGAGCCTCGGCTGCCAACCGTGAACTCGTGCGCTGGGCACGGGCGTTCAATGCCGACCGCTCCCCCTCCGAGCACGTCCGCTTCGCCGGTTTCGACGGCCCGCTGGAGATCACCCACGCCGCGAGCCCCCGCCGGGCCCTCACCTCGCTCCACGCCTTCCTCTCGGCCCACCTCGTGGACCCAGGCCTGCTGCCCTGCACCGCGGAGACCCTCGACCACCTGCTCGGCGACGACGACCAGTGGGTCAACCCCGCCGCGATGATGGACCCGGCCCAGTCCGTGGGGCAGTCGCACGAGGCGAAGGAGCTGCGGCTGCTCGCCGACGATCTCGTGGCCCTGCTCGACGCGCAGACCCCGCGCCTGGGCGCGGTGACCTCGCGCGACGACCAGGACCGGGCCCGGTTGTACGGGCGCACCGCCACCGGCCTGCTGCGCTACCACCACTGGATGGCCGACGCCTCTCCCAGCCGCATGGCCCGCCTGGTGGGCCTGCGCGACCTGATGATGGCCCAGAATCTGCTCGCCCTCGCCGAACGCGGTCCGACACTCGTCCACGCCCACAACAGCCATCTCCAGCGGGACGCGAGCACGATGCGCATGTGGGACCAGCCGCTGCTCGAGTGGTGGAGCGCGGGCGCACTCGTCAACTCCCGCCTGGGCGAAGGTGAGGGCTATGCCTTCGTGGCCACGGCCCTCGGCACGCTCCCGCATCAGGGAGTGGACGCCCCGCCGCCGGACACCGTCGAAGGCCTCCTGTACGCGCTCCCGGAGGACCGCTGCGTCATCGACGCCCCACGCCTGGCCGCCGCCCTCGGCGACACACTGCCCGCGCCCCGCGTATCCCCTTGGTTCGGCTACGCCCCGCTCGACCCGGCCCAGCTGACCGGGACCGATGGGCTGGTGTTCCTCGCCGACGTCCGGCGCGATTGACACTTGCGGCAGAGTGGTCGTCATGGGAACGGGACTTGGGACTGTGGCGATCACGGGTGCGGCCGGGCGAATCGGATCGGTGGTGCGGGCGGGCCTGCGCGGTGAGGTGGCGCGGTCGGTGCTCATCGATCGCGTGGGGCTCACTGCGCAGACTCCGACGGAGGTCATTCACCAGCTGGATCTGCGTGACGCCGAGGCGGTGACAGCGGCGCTGAAGGACGTGGACGCAGTGGTGCATCTGGGTGGGGTCCCTGATGAGGCACCGTTGCCGGATCTGCTGGACGGGAACGTCCGAGGGACGCATAACGTGTTGGAGGGCGCGCGCCGGCAGGGGGTGCGGCGGGTCGTGCTGGCCAGCAGCAATCGTGTGAGCGGCTTCTATCCGGTCGCGCAGACCGTGACGCCGGAGATGCCCGCGCGCCCTGACGGCCTTTACGGGGTGAGCAAGGTCGCGGTGGAGGCGCTCGGGCGTCTGTATGCGGACAAGTTCGGTCTGTCGGTGGTGTGTCTGCGGATCGGCAGCTTTGAGGACGCACCGAGCGAACGACGGCATCTGTCCACGTGGTTGAGCCCCCGCGACTGCCTCGGCTTCGTCCGGGCGGCGCTGACCGCTCCCGACGCGCGCTTCGAGACCGTCTATGCGGTCTCCGCCAACACCCGCCGCTTCTGGGACACCGATGCCGGGGCGAACCTGGGATACGTACCGGTGGACGATGCCGAAACCTTCGCTTCGCGTCTCTCGACGGGCCACGATCCGGCCGGGGGCGATCCGCAGGGCGGCGAGTACGCGAGCGCGGAATACACCCTCCGCCACATGTGAGGCCTCCGCAGGGCAGGCGGCTAATTCACGCGGAAGTCGTCGGGAAGTGGGTGGAGCGGCTGCCAGCCGTCCGGAATTCCGTAGGGGTGGTCGATGTGCGCCCATATCAGCGCTCCATGCACGACCCCGGGCACATGCCGGTTGGGTTCCGGCCGTGACATCAGCGCGCCCGTGCCGTGCTCGAAGGCGTCGGCCACTGCCTCCAAGTAGTGCGCCACGGAGGAGAATTCCGTCGGCTCGCCGAGTTCCGCGCCCTCGTAGTAGGCCCAACCCCCGCCACCTGAAGGTGAGATGTACCGGCCGCTGTCAGGAGCGTCGTTGTCCGCCCCCAGCCAAGGAACCCAGTCGGCCACCGGACAAGACGCCTCGCCCGCCGCGCCACCGGCAAGGGATTCCCACGAGCCGCGCGCCTGCACCGCGTCGCCCGGCCCGAGGAGCACGTAGTCGAGGAACTCGTAGGCCGCCAGGTCGCCGTCCTCGTCCTCCTCGACATCGACCCACTCCACCCCGCCGCACCTGCGCCACAGCGCCTTCAGCTCCTCGGGAAAACCGTGCCCATGTGCGGCGTACAGCTGGGCCTCGGCAGCGGCGAGGACTCCTTCGTCGACCGGAGGAAGGATCGTCTCGGCGGACACGGGTGCGTGAGCGCGCAGCCATGTCTCGATCCTCTGCCAGGCCGCGACCACCCGGGCGCTCAAGAGCACCTCTCATGTGACAGACCATCCAACACGCGCATCCCTCCAGTATCGCGTCACCTAGTGCCCCATGCCGCCACCGCCGTCCACGGGAATGACGGCGCCGGTGATGTAACTGGCCGCGGGTGACGCGAGGAAGGCGATGGTGGCGGCGATCTCCTCGGGGCGGGCCAGGCGGCCCAGAGGTATCTGTTGTACGAGGTTGTCCCGCTGCTCGTCGGTGAGGCTCTCGATCATCTTCGTCTCGGTGAGGCCGGGCGCGACGACGTTGAAGGTGATGTTGCGGGAGCCGAGCTCGCGCGCCATGGACCGCGCGAATCCGACGAGTCCCGCCTTGGAGGCCGCGTAGTTGGCCTGACCGCTCTCTCCCCGCAGGCCCACCGCCGAGGAAACCAGTACGACACGGCCGAACTTGGCGCGCAGCATCGGCTTGGTGGCCTGCTTGACCACGCGGTACGTGCCCGTGAGGTTGGTGTCGAGCACGGACGTGAAGTCCTCCTCGCTCATGCGCATGAGGAGCTTGTCCCTGGTGATTCCGGCGCAGCACACCAGCACCTCCACCGGGCCGTGCTCGTTCTCCGCCTCTTTGAAGGCGGCCTGCACCTGGTCGGTGTCGGTGACATCGCACCGGATGCCGAACAGCCCCTCCGGGGGTTCCCCCGTGCGGTAGGTGACGGCGACACGGTCGCCGGCCGCTTGCATGGCGCGGGCGGCGGCCAGGCCGATGCCGCGGTTGCCGCCGGTGATCAGGACGGAGCGGGTCACAAGGAGCCTTTCTCGAAGTGCTGTGGAACGTGTGGAAGGAAAGGGTGGTGCGTGTGCAAGGGCAGGTCAGACGGCGGTCACGGCGACACCCGAGCGGGTCAGTTGACGGCTGATCATGGCTGCGGTGTCCATCACGGCCTCGATGAAGCGAGTGCGGACGGTGGGGCTGCGCAGCTGGCTGTGGGGGGCCAGCAGACTGACCGCGCCGGCCACCGTAGAACCGCGCCACAGGGGCGCGGCGACGGCGTCCCTGCCGAGCAGGAGCGAGGGCCCCAGGACGTAGCCGTCCTGGCGGATGCGCGCGAGCTGCGGCCGGGCCGCGGTGACGTCCCCGAGGCAGGCCTGGATCGCCCATCCCGGCGGGTCCGCCTCCAGCGGGGCCCGCCACAGCGCCTGGAGGATCGCGTGCGGGGTCGCGTGCAACTGTTGCGCGTGCGCGCCCAGGGCCTGCTCCGCGTGAATACGCATCGGGGTGCCGATGAGGAGCGGTACGTACGCCAGAGCGATGTGCCCGGTGCGTGACTGTAGTGTGATCAGTTCGGCGCGAACAGTAGCCGACCCCGTGCCGGTCGGTGGACCGGACGAGTCCGAGAAGGAGCCGGAGAAGAGATGCGGTGCCTCTACAAGGGAGTAGTGGCCGCGCGGCCCTCGCCGCTGCACGGCCCCTTCGCCGACCAGCGCCTGAACGTAGCGGTGGACGGTGGGGGCGGGCAGGCCCGCCCGCGCGGCGACGGAGGTCAACGGGTGTGTCCCGGGGCCCAGTTGATGCAGGGCCCGCAGGACCGCGAGCGTACGTCCCACGGAGCCACCCCTGGACTCCGAGGGTATGGCGGCGGGCGTCTGCAACGCGAACTCTCCCTGGCAGTGGTGGCGCGCCGCGTCTGCCACAACGCGGTCGGATCTGAGGGGCCATTGTCGCGAGCACCCCTCGTGCACCACCAGGACCAGTTTTTTCCTGTCATCGAATTTCAGGAAGGTTCTCTTCCGGTATATGAGGCCGGCTCGCACGGCCGTCGGCACAGGAGGAGATGACCGGTGGACAACAAGGCAGCTCTGCGGCAACTGCTGCAGTGGAAGCGGAAACAAGTCGATCCCTCGACCCTCGGCTGGCCGCCGCGCACCGGCCGCGGCCGCCGCTCCACCGGCCTCTCGCAGGCGCAGGTCGGACAGCTCCTGTACGTGTCGGAGCGGACCTACGCCCAACTGGAGCGCGGCGAAATGGCCTCGCCCACACCCGAGTTCCTCGACCGGGTGTCCAAGGTTCTCCAGTTGCACGAGCGGGAGCGCATCGCGCTCTACGTCTACTCGGTGGGCCACGAGCCGCCGCATCCGCAGGATCCGCTGGCCGGCACGAACGTGCCGCCCGGCTGGAAGGTGGCGGTGGAGGGGATAAAGGGACAGCCCTGCTACGTCAACGACGTCGCCTGGAACGTCCTCGCCTGCAACGACGACTTCATCCGCATGTTCCCCCGCCGCGCGGGAGACACCTCGCAGCCGGCGCTCCCGGAACAGAACCTCATGCGCTACATGCTGCTGCGCGAGGACACCAGGGAGCACCACATGGTCAACTGGCAGACGCAGTGGGCGATACCGCTGACGGCCCAGTTGCGCACCGCGGTGGCCACCCACCCGGACAACGCGGATCTGCAGGATCTGGACCAGGAGGTCGACGCGGACCCGGTGGTGGGCCCCATCTACCGCACCCGGCATGTCGCCTATGTGCACCCCAACGGCGACACACGGAAGATGCGGTACAACGCGTACGGGGGTCCGGGCGAGGAAGCGTACTTGGACCGGTGCTGTGAGCAGCACGCTCCCTCGCGCGTGGGTGACGTCACCATGTGTACGGCGATGCCGCTCGGCTCCCCCGGCGCACGGTTCACGATGCTGGTCTTCAGGCCCGACCCGGTCACCTGTTCCGCTGGGTGAAACGGCGGCCCCGGTTCATTCCGGCCGTTGGAACCGGGGCCGATTCGGCGGGCTTGCGCGGTGCGCCTGGGGCGACTGCCGCGCTTTGATGGTCACGCCTCGTACGCCGAACCCAGAGCGGGTGTGTGTGTCCGGGGAGCCGGAACGGTCGCCCCCGGCCGTGCCACGCATGGTCGGGTGCCGCCTTGGCCCAGGGGGGCGGCCGCGCACCGTCAGGCGACCGCACACCTCAGGCGACCGGCAGCTGTTGGGGTTCGGTGTGCTGGTCGAAGGCCCACTGGGCGGCGCTGTGCGCGAGTTCGATGACGGTGTGGTCGGGGCCCGTGCCCCGGAGGTGCCCGTACTCGAGCGCTATGACGATCATCAGGCGCTCCGGCAGGCCGAGTTGCGGGTAGAGGCCACGGCGGAAGATGTCGTCCATGGCCTCGCGGGCGGTGAGTCCGCTCTCGAAGCGCAGCCGGATCTCGCTCTGCATGGTGCGCAGGTAGTCGATGTGCTCGCTCAGGTCGCCGGGCCCCTTGAGCCCGCCGTGCCCGGGAACGATGACGCGCGGCGAGAGCCCCAGGATGGTCTCGTTGGCGTCGATGACGCTCTGCAGGGGGCCCGACCAGTGCGGAGGGTGGTCCTCGGGGAAGAAGACGTCGCCCGCGCAGACCACGTCGCCCACCCGGGCGATCAGGTCGCCCGCGTGGTGCGCGGGGCCGACCTCGATGAGCTCGACCTCCGTCTCCCCGACCGTGAAGACGTGCTTCCCGCTGAACGTGGTGGTGGGCGGGGTCACGCGGGCCGAGAGGAAGTCGAAGACACCGAAGTGACGGCGCAAGTACCAGCCGAGCGCCCCTTCGGAGGGCGTCTCGTTCAACAGGTGGTGCATCTCCTGGGGAGTCGGCTCATGCGCCAGGTGCTCGTGACCGGAGCGAGTGGTGATGATGTCCGCGCCGGGGAACAGGTGGTTTCCCCAGCTGTGGTCGCCGTTGGCGTGGGTGTTGACCACGGTGCTCACGCGTCGCGTGCCCAGGACCGGGCGGGCCGCCCGGATCATCGCCTCGGTCAGCGGCTCGTCGTAGGGCGTGTCGATGATCGCGGCCTCGTCGCCGGAGACGATCCAGAGACAGTTGGCGAACCCCCAACTGCCGCCGCCGGCGGGCATCCACGCGTGCAGCCCGGCAGCGTTCGGGATCGGGGTGAGCTGGCTGGGGAAGTCCATCGGCGCATTCTCGCCGAATATGACTCCCGGCGCCGTGTGGCGTAGGGCACACAACGCCACGGTGGCCGAGGGGAGCTGACGGGGCCTTGGCTAATCTGCTCGGGTGACCATCGAACTGACCCTGCTGCCGCGTGTCGCGCATCGCGGGCAGGAGGTCACCGCGCCCCGGCTCCGCGGCCTGCTGGCGCTGCTCGCCGGTGACCTGCGCGCGGGCTGCGGCATCGAGCGGCTGGTGTCGGGGCTGTGGCCCGACGCGTTGCCGGAGCGGCCGGGCAAGGCGCTGCAGGTTGTGGTGTCCCGGGCGCGGGCCCAGTGGGGCGCCGACCTCATCGCGAGCACGCCCACGGGATACCGGCTCGCCCTCGCCGAGGACCAGGTCGACAGCTCGGCCCTGCTGCTGCACGCCGCCGTGAGCGAGGAGCGGGCCAGAGCCGGGGATCACGCGGGCGGGCTGGCAGCGGCCGAAGCCGGGCTCGCCCTGTGGGACGGCACCCCCGGCGGATCGGCCGGCACCGACGACCCCGTCGCCGCGCTGCGCGCCGAACGTGCCCCCGTCCGCGCCGCTCTCGTACGCGCACAAGCGCTCGCGCTCGCCCGCCTCGGACGGCATGCGGAGGCAGCCGGTCCGCTGGCCGTGGCCGCCGCGGAACATCCGCGCGACGAAGAAGTGCTCGCCGAGGCGCTGCGCGCGGAGGCGGCGACAGCGGGCCCGGCCGCCGCCCTCACCCGTTACGAGGCGTACCGCCGTGACCTGCGCGAGGCTCTGGGCACCGATCCCGGCCCCGGACTCAGGGCCGTACAGCGGGAGTTGCTGGCCGCCGGGTCCCCGGTGGTGCGCCACGGTGTGCCGCACGAGCCGAATCCGCTCCTCGGCCGTAGTGACGACATCGCCGCGGTGGAGCGGCTGTTGGGCGCCTCCCGTGCCGTCACCGTCGTCGGGCCCGGCGGCCTCGGCAAGACCCGGCTCGCCCACGCCGTCAGCCGCCGGGCTGCGCAGCGCGTGGTGTACTTCGTGCCGCTCGCCGCCGTCACCGCGGACGCGGACGTGGCGACCGAGGTGGCCTCCGCACTGGGCACGGGCGAGGGACGGCACGGCGTGGTGAGCGGCCACCCTACGGGCGACCCGGTGTCCGGCATCCTCGGCGTGCTCGGCTCCGGACCCGCCCTGCTGGTGCTCGACAACTGCGAGCAGGTCATCCGGGGCGTCGCCGCCCTCGTACAGACCCTGGTCGCCTCCTCGAAGGAGCTTCGGGTGCTCGCCACCAGCCGGGCCCCGCTGGACCTCACCTCCGAGACGGTGTACCCGCTGCCGGAGCTCGATCTGCCCACCTCGGTCGAGCTGTTCACCCAGCGCGCCCGGTCCGCCCGAGCGGGGGTGGAGCTGCCCCCGGACGCGGTGACCGGGCTCTGCCGCCACCTCGACGGACTGCCGCTCGCCGTGGAGCTGGCGGCGGCGCGGGTACGGGTGCTCTCGGTGCCGGAGATCGCCCGCAGGCTCGGCGACCGGTTCGCGCTGTTGCGGGGCGGGGCGCGGGACACTCCGGAGCGCCACCGCACGCTGCACGCGGTCGTGGAGTGGAGCTGGAACCTGCTCACCCCGGACGCGAGAGCGGCCCTGCGCACGCTGTCGGTCTTTTCCGGCGGCTTCTCCGGGGCAGCGGCGGAGCACGTGCTCGGCGATGAGGCGCTGTTGCTCCTGGACCAGCTGGCCGCACAGTCACTGCTCACCGTCGTCGACACCCCGGCCGGGGTGCGCTTTGGGATGCTGGAGGCCGTACGCGAGTTCAGCGCGGCCCGCCGTGCGCAGGCCGGCGAGGAAGACCAGGCCGTCGACCGATTCCTCGCCTGGGCACGGGACTTCGGGGCCGAGACCCACGACGTGCTCTTCGGCCCGGAACCTTCCCCCGGCTCCCGGCCTCACCAGCCCCGGGGCGGCCCCGCCGATGCCCGGGAGCGGATCAGGGCCGAGCAGGACAACCTCGTGCCGGCCCTGCGGCACGCCCTGGCCCGCGCCGACGGCCCCACCACCGCCGCCCTCACCGCCGTACTCGCCGCCCTGTGGTCCACCGACTCCAACTACCCTCGCCTGGCCACCCTCGCCGCCGACACCGGCCCACCGCTCTCGCACTACCGCCCCGGGCCCGCGTACGTCGAAGTCGCGCGCACCGCGGCGGTGCTGTGTGCGGGCGGCCTGTTCATGAACCACGGACCGCACGGCATACGCCAGCTCGTCACCCTGCGCCGCCTTCCCCCGGCCCCGCCGGACACCCTGCCGCGCGCCACCGCGGCGGTCCTGAGCGCTCTCCCCGAGATGCGCCCGCCCGATTACGCCGCGCTGCGCACACTGTGCGCCGACACGCAGCCCTTGGTCGCCGGTATCGCCGAGTGCGTGGCCACCTACGTCTGGGAGTACGAGCACGACATCGACCGCGCCCTCGCCTCCGCCCACCGGATGCTCGGTGCGCTGGCTCCGGTCGACCATCCGCCCCTGCAGCTCATGGGCCATTCCCGGCTGAGTGAGCTGTCCTTGCGGGCAGGGCACGGCGACGTTGCCCACGAGCACCTCAGGGCGGCTCTGCGGGCGCTGCCGCGGCTCGGTGACGAGCTCGACTACATCGGCATCCGCTCGGCCCTGGTGCTGGCCTGCCTGCAGCGCGGCGACCCCGACGAGGCCGAGTACTGGCTACGGCGATCCGAGAGCGACACCACCGCGCGGGACGACGACTTCTACAGCCCCGCCCTCGGCGGCCGCGCCGAGATCGCCCTCGCCCGCGGCCACACGGAGACCGGCCTTGGCCTGTGGCGCGCCGCCGTGGAGCGGATGCGGGAAGCGCGCTCTCTTTACGGCGGCGACCCGTGGCTCGACCCGTGGGCGCTGCAGATCCAGTCCGCGGCGGTGACGGCACACGCGCACGCCGGGCGGCTGGATCTGGTCGCGGAACCGGTCGACCGGCTGTGGCAGCGGCTGCGGACGCTGCCGGACGGCCCGCCCCGCTCGCCCTTGGAGCTGCCCGTGTACGGGACCGTGCTGCACGCGCTCGGCACGGCCGCGCTCGCCTCGGGGGACACCTCCGCCGTCCCGATGATCGCGTTGGCCGAACGGCTGCGGGTGCTGCGCGAGTTCCAGCCGACGATGTCGGCGGCCCGCGCCCGGCAGGCGGCCGAGGACGCCGACCGGGCGGCGTACGACGACGCGGTGTCGCGGTACGCCGCCCTGGAGCGGGACCAGCTGTGGGAGGCGGTCGGTGGGCTTACTTCGGGTCGCGGTGGAACAACGCCGTCGACCAGCGGTAGCCGAGCGCGGCAAGGCCCAGGCACCAGGCGATCGTGATCCATCCGCTGTCGCCGATCTCGCTGCCGAGGAGCAGGCCGCGCAGGGTCTCGATGGCCGGGGTGAACGGCTGATGCTCGGCGATCGGCCGGAACAAGGCCGGCATCGAGTCGACCGGCACGAAGGCGCTGGAGATGAGCGGCAGGATCATCAGCGGCAGCGCGTTGTTGCTGGCCGCCTCGGCATTCGGGCTCGCCATCCCCATCCCGACCGCGATCCAGGTGAACGCCAGCGCGACGAGAGCCAGCAGCCCGAGCGCCGCGATCCACTCCAGGACCGTGGCGTCGACGGACCGGAAACCGATGGCCACGGCGACGGCGCCCACGAGCAGCACGCTCAGGATTGCCTGCAACACGCTGCCGACGACGTGTCCGACGAGCACCGAGCCGCGGTGGATGGCCATCGTGCGGAAGCGGGCGATGATGCCTTCGGTCATGTCCATCGAGACGGACACCGCCGTTCCGGCGGGGGTGGCTCCGATGGTCATCAGCAGGATGCCCGGGACGAGATAGGCGATGTAGTCCGCGCGGTCGGCGCCGCTGCCGCCGATGCCCGCGCTCATCGTCTCGCCGAAGACGTAGACGAAGAGCAGCAGCAGGACGATCGGGGTCAGCAGGACGTTCAGGGTGAGCGAGGGGTAGCGCCTGGCGTGCAGGAGGTTGCGGCGCAGCATCGTGGCCGAGTCGCGTACGGCAAGGGGGAGAGAGCTCATCGGGCGTTCTCCATGGCCTGGTGGGGCGCGTCGGTACGGTCGGCGGTGAGGGCGAAGAACACGTCGTCCAGGTCCGGGGTGTGCACGGTCAGTTCGTCCGCCTCGACGCCGGCCGAGTCCAGCCGGTCGAGGACGGCGCGCAGCTCGCGCTGGCTGCCGTCGCTGGGGAGTTGCAGCGTGAGGGCACGGTCGTCGCGGGTTACGTCGTGCAGGGCGAGGACGGCGAACCGGTAGGCGGTCGGGTCGGTGAACCGCAGCCGCACATGGCCGCCCGGGATGAGCCGCTTGAGCTCGTCGGAACTGCCCTCGGCGGCGATCCTTCCGCCGCTCAACACCGCGATGCGGTCGGCCAGTTCGTCGGCCTCTTCCAGATACTGGGTGGTGAGGAACACCGTCACGCCGCCCGCGACCAGCTCGCGGATGAGGGCCCACATGTTGTGACGGGAGCGCGGGTCGAGCCCGGTGGTGGGCTCGTCCAGAAAGATGATCCTGGGCCTGCCCACCAGGGTCATGGCGATGTCCAGGCGTCGCCTCATGCCGCCGGAGCAGGTGGAGGCGGGCTTCTTCGCCGCCTCGGTGAGATCGAGGCGCTCCAGGAGTTCGGCGGCGACCCGGCGTCCCTCGCCCCGTGGCAGGTGGTGCAGGTCGGCCATGAGGAGCATGTTCTCCTCGCCGGTGATCAGGCCGTCGACCGCGGAGAACTGCCCGGTGACACCGATCGAGGCACGCACCGCCTGTGGGTCGGCGGCCAGGTCGTGGCCGCCGACCCACAGGTCACCGGCGTCGGCGGTGACGAGGGTGGAGAGGATCTTCACGGCGGTGGTCTTGCCGGCGCCGTTCGGCCCGAGCAGGGAGAAGACGGTGCCGGGCGCCACCGTGAGATCGATGCCGTCCAGGACCGTCTTGTCCCCGTAGGCCTTGCGCATCCCCGTCGCCGCGATGGCGGGTGAGGACGATGTCGTCGTTGTCGTCATGCCGCAGAGGTTGCGGCACGGCGCATTCAGCGTGGTTTCACGAGGGTTTCAGCGCGCGGCGTCGGCCCGCCCGAACCTTCTCGATCAGGCCGCCGGCATCTCCTCGATCCGTTCGCGGTTGAGCAGGTACGTGGGCAGATAGGGCTGCGGCATGTCGACGGGGAAGCCGTAGTCGTACGCGAGGCTCGTCATCGCGAGGACTCCCAGCGCCACCCGGGCGCGCGGCGCCGTCGAGTCGCCCCAGTAGTTGCGGTGGTAGTCGACGGCGTCGGCCAGGGCCTTCGTGAAAGCGTCGTGGTCGCGGGCGATCAGGCGGTGGAAGAGGGCCACGGGCTGGTAGTCGATGAGGTCCGCGAAGTCCTTGGGCGTGTGGGTCAGGGACTCCGGATGAGACGTTTCCATCGTGGCGAGCAGCTTGGCCACGACGTCGTCCATGGGGCGCTCAGACCAGTAGGTCTGGAGGGTGTCGATCCAGTGCAGGACATACGCGTCGACGGAGTCGTCCTGTCGCAGCACCTCAAGGGGCACCTGGCACAGCCGGTCGGCCCGGTCCTTCTGACGGCACGCGACCGCCACGTAGAAGGCATCGAGCCAGGCGCGGGCCTGGGCGGGCGGCGCGGCCGGGGTCGCGGGCAGCTGCGGCACCATGTCCTCGCCCAGCCAGCACTTCTGGGCCGACGCACCGGCGAACAGCGCCGTGCCGAGCTGCACGGAGACGGCCCAGGCGTCCCAGGTGCCGACGTACGACGCCTTGGGGTCGGCGGCGCAGTGGGCGTGGGCGAGCGTGAGAGCCGAGGCGAAGGCGTCGCCCAGCCCGGCCGAGTCCTCGGCGAGACCGGCTATGGCGTCGGCCGTGGCGTGGGTGAGGGCAGCCACGTCGGGTGCCTGGGCCGCGGTGGCGGTGTCGAGCCGTCCGGCGCGGTCGAGGCGCACCAGGCCCTTCAGGCGGCCGAGCAGCTCCGGCGGCGGCTGCAGGGAGAAGGAGAGGGTGTCGTGGTCGATGACCGTGATGGACGTCAGGCGGCCCTGATGCCACCAGTAGACCCGGGGAGACAGGGAGCCCGGTCCGTCCTCGTACGCACCGAGGCCGTACGCGGCAAGGGCGTTGATGGCCTCGGCCACCGAACCGTCGGCGATCGGGTGGTAGGCCAGCAGGTGCCGGGTGGGCACGACGAAGAGGGCTCCGGCGTCCGGGAGCGGCTGCCCGGTGACCTGCCGGACCGTCTCCGACAGGTACAGCGCCTTGCTCGCCACGAACGGGGATTCGCCGTACAGGGAGTGCAGCACCGCCCCTCCCTCGACGGGTACTTCGTCGTGCTCGACGGATACGCGCATCAAGTTCGCGTACGCCGCCTGCCCCAACTCCTCGATCCCTGCGCGCTCCACGTCGGGGTCGGTGAGCATGCGCACGCTGGTGGGCATGTCGAGGGAGTAGGCGAAAACGAGTCCCTCGGCCACCACGCGCGCGTAACTCATGGCGCCGGCGATCTCCGGCGTGAGCGAATCCGTGGGTATCAGCCGCGCGTGCACACCGCGAAGGAGTTCGGCGGCGCTCTCGTCGCTCTTGCCTGCCTCCGCCAGGCGGCCGAAGTGGCCCGCGACCATCTCGGGCCAGTGCTCCGGCGGCGTCTGCCGGCACCTCTGCGCCAGGTTGTGCAGGAAGTGGGTCTGGCCCTCCTGCGCATACGGGGCGGCGAGTGCCCGCAGGCGGTCGGCCTGGTCGGTGGTCAGCATCGGCAGCTCGTGGTCGGGAGCGTCCGACATGCCAAAGGTGTTGTTTTCGTTCACCGTTGCGACTCTACGATCTGTGTGGGGGCGGAACTGACGCCGGGTCGGGAGGGACTTGGGAGGGTGGGGTCGGTCAGCGGTCCCTGACGTGGGCCCGTGGTCAGGGAGTGTCGCCGGACCAGTCCCAGCGACGGCGGTCGCCGGGCCGTGGGTCGTACATCGCCCGCCCGCCCGCACCGAAGTGCCCGAGCTCCGTGGGCAGGGCGACACCGGTCTCCTTCTCGCCCTTGGTCCAGCCAGTCATGTCGAGCAACAGGCCGTCCAGGGGGCCACCGACCAGCTCGCCGTAGTCCCGCCCGGGCTGTGGGCCCTGGCGGGGGTCGTCATGGTCCTGGCCGTAGACCCGGCCGCGCAGCAACTCCTCATCCCTGTCCATGCCTCCCACCCTCCCAGCCGCCACTGACAATCCGGCTTCTGTGCGTCCGGGCACGGCTCTGGCCTCTGGCCTCACTCCCCGCCCGGCAGCGGCAGCTCCGGGTGGTGGCGCAGGGCTTCGAGGACCGCGCGCACCGCCGCGCGGGGCGGCGAGCCGTGGCGGATCGCCGCGGTGATGGTGCGCGTCATGGGAGTGGCGAGCTCCCTGGTGGCGACGTCGTAGCGGCGGTCGACGGCCAGGCCGGGCAGCAGCGCGATCGACAGTCCGGCCTCGACGTGCTGCAGGGTCATCATGTAGTTGCTGAACCGGCACACCACGCGCGGCTCGAAGCCGGACTGACGGCACAGGCGCAGCGCGAGATTGGCCATGTACGACTGCGGGATGTCGAAGGCCCACGCCTCGTCCGCGTACGCCGCGAGGTCAACGGCGCCGCGGCCGGTCGCCGGATGCCCGGGCGGGACCACCAGCAGGACCGGGTCCATGGCCAGCGGCACGATGTCGAGGTCCGGTCCCAGCGGCAGGTCATCGAAGTCCGTGGTCGTGATGATGATGTCCGCGTCGCCGCCGCGCAGCGCGGGCATGCTCGCGTGCGGCTCCAGCTCCAGAAGCTCGACGTCGAGATGCGGATGCTCGCGTGCGAGGCGGCTCACCGCGGGCACGGCCATAGTGTGGATCGCGCTCTGGAACGCCCCGAGCCGCACGAGCCCGGCCGGTTCCTCGCCGAAGCCGCGCAGCTCCGCCTCCACGCTGGACATGTGGTCGAGGATCGCCCGCGCCCGGCGGGCGAGGATCAGTCCGGCCGGGGTCAGCCGCACCCGGCGCCCCGTCCGTTCAAGTAGCTGGGTGCGTGTCTCGCTCTCCAGCACGGCGAGCTGCTGGGACACGCTCGACGGGCTCAGGTTGGCGGCCTGGGCGACCGCCCGCACGGTGCCCAGGGTGTCGAGCTGGCTCAGCAGCCGCAGCCTCCAGGGGTTCATCACGTACCCCATTGTTGTGCGGTTCTGCCGAACAGGAAAGCCGGAATCGTGAGATGGACGTGTTGCTCGGGTGCCGCCTACCGTCGGCGACATGAGCGCTTCGACCACAGCCCTGCAGTCCACCGACACCTTCTGGGCCGATGCCGAGAGGCATCTCGTGCGCTACGGCGGCGAGTTCACCCACGAGATCATCGAGCGTGCCGCCGGAAGCTTCGTGTTCACCGCGGACGGCCGGAAGATCCTCGATTTCACCTCGGGCCAGATGAGCGCGATCCTCGGCCACTCGCACCCCGAGATCGTCGCGACCGTCCAGCGGCAGGTCGCGTCCCTGGACCACCTCTTCAGCGGCATGCTCAGCCGCCCCGTGGTCGACCTCGCCCGGCGTCTGGCGGAGACTCTGCCCGCGCCGCTGGAGAAGGCGCTGCTCCTGACGACCGGCGCCGAGTCCAACGAAGCCGCGCTCCGCATGGCCAAGCTCGTCACCGGCAAGCACGAGATCGTCTCGTTCGCGCGCTCCTGGCACGGCATGACGCAGGCCGCCGCGTCCGCCACCTACAGCGCGGGCCGCAAGGGCTACGGTCCCGGCGCGCCCGGCAACTTCGCCATCCCCGTGCCGAACAGCTACCGGCCCGACTTCACCACGGACGACGGCTCCCTGGACTGGCGGCGCCAGCTGGACTTCGCCTTCGACCTGATCGACGCCCAGTCGACCGGCAGCCTGGCCGCCTGCCTAGTGGAGCCCATTCTCAGCTCCGGCGGCATCATCGAGCCGCCGCCCGGATACTTCGCGGCCCTGCAGGCCAAGTGCCGGGAACGCGGCATGCTGCTGATCCTCGACGAGGCGCAGACCGGGCTGTGCCGCACCGGGACCTGGTACGCGTTCGAGCGCGACGGCGTCGTGCCCGACATCCTCACGCTCTCCAAGACGCTGGGCGCGGGTCTGCCCCTGGCGGCCGTGCTGACCAGCGCCGAGATCGAACGGGAGGCGCACGAGCGCGGGTTCCTGTTCTTCACCACGCACGTCGCCGACCCCCTGGTGGCCGCGGTCGGCAACACCGTCCTGGACGTGCTGACCCGCGACAGGCTCGACGAGCGCGCACGTACGCTCGGCGCGTTCCTCCACCAGGGCCTGACGGACATCGCCGCGCGGCACGCGGTCGTCGGCGACATCCGCGGCCGTGGCCTGCTCGCGGGCCTCGAACTCGTCGTCGACCGCGAGACCAAGCAGCACTCGAACGAACTGGGCGCACGGGTCACCCGGCGCTGCCTCGAACTCGGCCTGCACATGAACATCGTCCAACTCGCCAACATGGGCGGGGTCTTGCGGATGGCCCCACCACTGACCGCCACGGAGGAGGAGCTGTCACTCGGCCTGACGATCCTGGACCAGGCGATCGACGAGGCCTGCGCTTCCCTTTGAGAACCCGTCGTCGAGCTGCTGTCAGAGTTGGCGGAAGTACACCGCCGTCGGCAGTTTGACGCAGCCGAGGCTCTCGTACAGGCCGCGGGCCGGCGCGTGGAACGCGTCGCCGCCCGTGCCGATCTCGACCATCCTCGCGCCGAGACCGCGCAGCTCGCTGAATGCGTGCCGGCACAGCACGGTGCCGACCTGGTCGCGACGGTGGTCTGCTGCGACGGCGAGGATCTCGATCCTGCCGTGGCCGTTGAGCGGGTCTGCCTGCCAGGCGACGTAGCCGACGATGACGCCGTCGGTCTCCGCGACCGCCACGTACTTGTTCTGCTCCGGGTCGTGCAGGCCAGGAACCTGCCGGCGGTAGTCGTCGCGCCAGTCGCCGTGCTGGATGTCGAAGACGACGTCGCCCACCAAGGGCCGGAGCGACCCTTCGTGGAACGCGTGGAAGGTGTCGATGGTCAGCTGGGTCAGACGTGCCAGGTCGCTCGAGACCCGTTCGAAATGCTGCCCGTGATCACGGATCGCGAGCGGTCAGAGTCCTCCATGGCGGTTCTTTAGGGCAGCCATGTCCCAGACCACCGACACGGCGTCGTGTTCTGCGTCCGCGTCCTTCCAGTACGGAAGCCCCTGTTCGTCCGTGGCGAGCACGTAGTCCAGGACATCCGCGGCAGAGCCGACGGACAAGGCCTGCGCGGCCCAACTGAGCAGGGCTTGCAGCGAGGTGTACTGGGGCCGGTCGTGGAGCCGTCCACCGTCACCGTGGGCATGCACACCGATGCGCCCGTGCTCGTCACCCGGTGCCATCTCGACGAAGAGGGAACCCCCGGCGCCATCTGTGGCCAGGGGCAACCACGATGAACGCCAGTAGCGCAGTTCATCGTGAACATCGGGCTGTTGCGACCCGATCCACCACACATGGTCTTGCGCGATCTCGGCTGCGCCGGACAGCCGGTAGTTGCCGGGCAGCAGGCACTCCCCCGAGCCGTCATGACGGCTCAGGGATGCCACCAGGTCCTCGGGAAACAAGAGCCCGCACTGCCGTTCCGCCGCGCGTACCGCGTCAGTGCCCGCGGCCGGGGGCAATGAGGCGTATGCGGCCGGTGCGTACTCACGCAACCAGGTCTCGATCCGCAGCCACGCGTCCTCGATCGTCATGGCATCCATCGTCACTCGCGGGACCACCCGGACACCAGACCGTCGTGAGCGGCTCGGACGGTCGGGCTCGGGCGGCTCAGGCGGTCGGCCCTGGTGGTGCGTTGGGCGAAGACGTGCTCGCGGCGTTCTGCCATCTGCCGCATGGCTTCCTTGCGGTCCCGGCGGGAGAGGCGGTCGAGGTACGTGTGGCCGACGAGGTGGTCGGTTTCGTGCTGCAGGCAGCGGGCGAAGTAGCCCGTGCCCTCGATGACGAGAGGGTTGCCTTCCTTGTCCAGGCCGCGGACGACGGCCCGATCGGTGCGGGAAACCGTCATCGTGGCGCCGGGTACCGACAGGCAGCCCTCGGATGCGTCGAGGAGTCGGCGACCGCCCGGCTCGGGCAGCTCCAGGACGGGGTTGAGGATGTGGCCGACATGGCGGATGCCGTCGTCGTCCGGGCAGTCGTAGACGAACAGCCGCAGGTCGACGTCCACTTGGTTGGCGGCGAGACCGGCGCCCTCGGCCACGTACATCGTCAGGAACATGTCGTCGATGAGCGTCGACAGTTCCGCTGTCCCGAACTCGGCCTCGGTCACCTCTTGGCACGGGCGGCTCAGGATCTCCTCGCCCACCACCGTGACCCGGCGGACCGAACCCCGCGCCGCCTCCGGCGTCAGTGCGGGGAACGTGTCGACGGGCCGCCCCTGCACGCGCACACGCCGGTCCTTCTGACGGCTTCGCCCTGGGCCGTCGGACCAGTCCTCACGCATGGACTCCACTGACATCCCTGCCTCCCCCTTCGCTGCCTTCGCTGCCTTCGCTGCCTTCGCTGCCTTCGCTGACAGCAAGCGGGCGAGGCCCGCTTGCCAACCGCTTTGCAAAGTAGCAGACTTTGCAAAGTGACCGAAGACGACCTCCACCCACACCTCGACGCGACCCGGGACACCGGCGAAGCCTTGCGCGAGCACGACGTTCGTACGGCCCTGATGGGCCTGCTCGCCGAAGTCGGCACGGTGACGGCGACCGAGGCCGCCGCACGGCTGGGCTACAGCTCCGGGCTCTGCTCCTTCCACCTCCGGCAGCTCGCACGGCACGGACACATCGAGGAAGCCCCTCACCAAGGAGGGCGCGCACGCCCCTGGCGCCTGCGGCAGGACGATGCCGCCGGCGAAGGGCCCGCGGAGGAGGAGTTCGGCGAGCTGGCCCGCGGCCTGGAGGACGAGAGCTGGCAGCGCTGGCTCTCCCAGCGCGACCAGGCCCCGGCCGGATGGCGCCGCGACGAGGCATTCAGCGCCATCGCCTACCTGACACCCGAGGAGATGAGCCGGGTCGCCGACACCGTCCGCCGGGCCCTCGCCCCCTACCAGGACCGTGAACAACGCCCGCTCGCCCGTCCGGACGGGGCCCGCCCGGTGGCGCTCATCACCCGGCTGTTCCCCCTGCTGCCGCAGTCCGGTTCCGGCGCGGATGACGGAGGGGCTCCCCCGACAGGTACCTAGTTGGTACCTTGGACGTATGCCGTCTCTGAACGTGACTTTCACCGATGAGGAGCTCAAGGGTGTCCGCGCGGCCGCGGCGGCCGAGGGCAAGAGCCTCAAGCAGTATCTCCACGACCTCGGAGTGCGTGAGATGGAGCGCCAGAAATTCGTCGCGGGCGCCTCCGCCTGGGCCGACCGGCTGCGGGCCGAGTTCGACGCGGCCAATCCGGAGGAGATCCCGCCCTCCGCACGTCACGAGGGGTCCGCGGCCGCCTGATGGTTCTGTACGTAGACGTGTCCTGGCTGTTAGACGTCCAGGAGTTCGCGGTCGCCCCCGAGGACATGACGGTCTCGGACTACTCCGCGCTGGTCGCCGCGGTCGCGCGCCACAAGACGAAGCTGCCGACCCTGGAGTCCGCCGACCCGGACGCCGCCTGGCGCGCCGCGGCCCTGCTGCACACCATCGTGCGCCTGGAACCTCTGCCCTACCGCAACAGCCTGTACGCGGCGTTCGTCGCCGCCCAGTACATGGACCAGTCGGGCGAGGGCCTCGATCCGCCCTACGGCGCGCTGTCCGACCTCATCCGCAAGATCCGCGACAGCCGGCTCAGCGTCTACGCCGTCGCCGATCAGATCAGGTCCTGGAAGGTCTGATCACCGGGCTCGCGCTCGGTAGAGCTCCTGGGCGCGGGCCAGGTCGATGGGGCCGTCCTCCCGCAGGTGCAGGAAGAAGTCCGCCTGCCAGGCCTGCGCACGGTTCGCCTGCCGGTTCGCGGTGATCACCCAAGGCGGGTAGACGCGAAAGGCCCGCTTCCCGCCCGCGCCGTCCTCGGACACGACGCCCTGAGTGCGCAGCGCGTCCTTGGGGAAGACGAACTGACCGAAGTGGCCGTGCTCCCGCGTGCTGACGACGAAGAGGTCGACCGGGTCCGCCGTGTCGAAGGGTGCGATGGGCCCGGCCTGCGACCTCTTCCAGACGGTGACGAACTGGCCCACCTTGGTGGGGGTCGTCTTGGCGGCGCGGAACCGGACGGGGCGACCGTCGAGCGTGAACGCGTGGGCGGCGTACGCGGCGCCCTCGGCCTCGGGCACCGGTCGCGAGCAGATGAACCCGCAGGGGTCGTACACGAGCGCCTTGGCCGCTACGAGATCCCCGTGAGCGGCAGTGCTGTCGACCCACGGTTCGAAAGCGGAGGGGGGTGAGTTCTCGCAGGTCGTTGCCATGGGGCCACCCTGTCACGGCGGACGCGCCGGCCGACCGGCCGCCCTCAGGGGACGCCCGTCGGGTCGGGTGCGAGCGCGTGAACCCTCACTCCCCCGCGAACGCGCTTTTCTTGAGCGACGCCAGCAGGTGGGCGGTGTCGTCGTACACCTCCGCCGCTCCGGCCTCGGAGAGGTCCTCGCGGGGGATGCCGCCGCTGAGCACGGCCAGGGGTGTGACGCCCGCGCGCCGTGCGGCCTTCATGTCCCAGACCGAGTCGCCGACGAACACGCTGTCCTCGGCCTTCGCACCGGCCAGTTCGAGCGCGTGGGCGACGGGCTCCGCCGCGGGCTTGCCCTCCTCGACGTCGTCGGCGCTCGCCGTCGCGGTGATGACGTCGTCCGCGTCCACGGCGGCACGCAGCGCGTCGAGCTCGGCGCCGCCCGCGGAGGTGGCCAGGACGATGGTCCACCCCTGCCCCGCCAGGGAGCGCAGCAGCTTTCCCGCGTCCTCGAAGGCTTCGAGGCGGTCGAAGTACGTGCCGTAAAGAGTCTTGTGCGCGGCACTGAGGGCGTCGTCCTGGTCCGTGTCGCGGTCCTTGCCGAGGAGGTGCTCGATCAGGTCGGTGCCGCCCAGGCCGATCGCGCGATGCACGGCGCGCATGGGCACCCGGTGCCCGGCCTGCCGAAACGCCTCCCACCAGGCGGTCACATGCAGGTAGTTGGTGTCGACGAGCGTTCCGTCGACGTCGAACAGGGCGGCACGCGTCACGAGGAATCCCTTCATGGTCGTACGTGGAGTTTTCACCGTAATAGCCCTACCGGCGGCACGCATGGCCGCCGCGTGCGCGCGTGCAGGGATCACCGGGCGACAAAGTGGCGCAAAGGTGGCGGTCTGTCATTCCGCTTCACGGGTACCCGGCGCCTCGCCCCATCACTCATGCCGATCGTTCCCGCCCGTTTGCCCGCCCTGGCACCGAGGAGTCCCGGATGACGACCACGTTCCATCCCCGTGAGCAGCGAAGCGTTCCGTCCGAGCGGCACAGGGGCGCGGACCGGTGAGGGGGCGCTCACTGCTCTCCGGGGCGCTGGTGGGCGTCGGGTTCGCCGCGTTCATCGACGAGATGGTCTTCCACCAGCTGCTGCACTGGCATCACTTCTACGACAAGGCGTCGAGCGAGGCGGGCCTCGTCTCCGACGGAATCTTCCATGCCTTCGGCTGGCTCGCGATGGTGGCGGGCCTGTTCCTGTACGCGGACCTGTGGCGCCGGGGCGCCCGGCACCTCACCGCCTGGTGGGCGGGCCTGTGCCTGGGCCTCGGCGGCTTCCAGCTGTACGACGGCACGTTCCAGCACAAGGCGCTCGAGCTGCACCAGATCCGCTACGGCGTGGACCTTGCGCCCTACGACTGGACCTGGAACGTGATCGCCGTGCTGTTCCTGCTCGCGGGCGCGCTGCTGCTGGTCCGGGCCCGCCGATGACGGCGGTGGTGCTGCTCGTGGCCGTGGGCTGTCTCGGCTATGCGGTGGCCGCCCGGCACCTGCGTCGGCGCGGCGACAGCTGGCCGCATCGGCGTGACACGGCGGTGGGCGCGGGCGGCGCGGTGCTCGCGGTCTCGCTGATCGCTCCGTGGGAGGGGTGGCCGCCGTTCACCGGGCACATGGTCACCCATCTGGGCGTCGGAATGGTCGCGCCCCTGCTCTTCGTGCTCGGCCGCCCGGTGACGCTGGCGCTGCGCGCGCTGCCGGTCGGGCCACGGCGGCGGCTGCTCTCCTGCGTGCGTTCGCGGGCGGCGGCGCTGCTCGTGTGGCCGCCGCTGGCCGCGCTCGTGCACATCGCGGGACTGTGGGCGGTGTACCGCACGCCGCTCATGGAGGCCACCCATCACCGGCCGTGGTTGCACACGCTCATCAGCGTGCATCTCCTGGCCTCCGGCGTGCTGTTCTCCTTCGCGGTCCTGGCCCTTGACCCGCTGCGGCACCGCGCCTCCTTCGCCGTGCGCGGCGCGGCCCTGCTGGCCGCGTCCGCCGCGCACGGCATCCTGTCCAAGTCGCTCTACGCCACGGGCCCGCCCGGCACCTCTTTCGCCGCGGCCGACCTGCACCGGGCGTCGTACGTCATGTATTACGGCGGGGACGTGGTCGGCATCGCGCTGGCGGTGATCCTGTGCCACCAGTGGTACGCGGCCGAGGGCCGGGCGCTCGTGCGGGACAGGCGTGCCTCGGCTGCCACCTGAGGGCGGCTGCCGCGTGAGGGGAATCTCGCGGGGTACCCGGCGTGCACCCCGTTCCCGGAATCCGGAGGTCCCATGCTGTCCCAGATCGTCACCGTGCCCAGCGGCGAGGGGGCACTCATCGGTGAACTGACCGTGCCGGACACGGTGTTCGGTGTAACGGTGCTCGCCCACGGCAGCGGCACCTACCTGCGCAGCCCCCACAGCCGGGCCCTGGCCGGCACGTTGCACGACTCCGCGGTCGGGACACTGGTCATCGACCTGCTCGGCCCCGACGAGGCGGCCGCCGACCAGGCCACCGGTCGGCCGCACGGCGACGTCGCCCTGCTGACGCATCGGCTGATCGCGTCGGTGGACTGGCTGGCCGCCCACGTCTCAGATCTGCCGGTCGGGCTGTTCTGCGCCAGCACCGGGGCGGCGGCCGCACTCGGGGCCGCCGCGGCGAGGCCCGGCCTCGTGGACACCGTGGTCTGCCCCGACGGACGCCCCGACTTGGCCGGGGACGAGGTGATCGGTCATCTGCACGCTCCGGTGCTGCTCATGGTCGGGGGGCGCGACACCGAGGTGCTGCGGCTGAATCGGGAAGCCGCCAACCGGATGCGCGTGCTCAGCCGACTGCGCGTGATCCCCGATGCCACGCATCTCTGCGAGGAGCCGCAAGCGTTGGGCGAGGTCGCCTCCCTGGCCGCCCGGTGGTTCGCCGGGATGGGCCAGGCGCAGATCTGAGCGTCCGGCCGACGCACGTTCCATAGGGCGCGGCGGGAGCGGCGGCCGCAGAGTTCCCCCTGCGTCCCGCCCTCGCCACCCACATTTCGATGTGTGACCGGCATCACAGTGCGCCATCCCACATCCTCAGGTCATCATATGACCCGATCGCCGCACGGATTCAGCGCCGGAAAGCGCCCCGAGCGGCATGACGCGGCCCGGCACAGCGAGACGAGGATGGGCATGAACGACCAGGACAGGCCGGCACGGCCGCGCGCAGGCGTGGTGGGGCTCGGGGCCATGGGCCTCGGCATGGCACGCAGTCTGCGGGACGCGGGCTTCGACGTAGGTGTCCATGACCTGCGCCCCGACGTGGCCGCGGCCTTCGCCGCGGACGGCGGCACCGCCTTCGCGTCCGCCGGTGAACTGGCGGCCTCCGTCGACGTCTTGGTCGGCGTCGTGGTCAACGCCGACCAGGTCGAGTCGGTCCTGTTCGGCGACGGCGGCGCGGCCGAGCGGCTGCACCCGGGTTCCGTCTACGTCATGTGCTCCACGGCCGACCCCACCTGGTCCGCCGAGCTGGAGCGGCGCCTGGCCGAGCGCGGCGTGCTCTACCTGGACGCGCCCATCTCAGGTGGCGCCGCCCGTGCGGCAACAGGGCAGCTCACCATGATGACTTCGGGCGCCCCCACCGCGTACGCGATCGCCGACCCGGTGCTGGAGGCCATGAGCAGCACGGTCTACCGCCTGGGCGACCGGGCGGGCATCGGCTCCAAGGTGAAGGTCGTCAATCAGCTGCTCGCGGGGGTGCACATCGCCGCCGCGGCCGAGGCCATGGCGCTGGGCATCAAGGCGGGCGTACCCGCGGACGCGCTCTACGAAGTGATCACGCACAGCGCGGGCAACTCATGGATGTTCGAGAACCGCATGGCGCACGTGCTCGCCGGCGACTACACGCCGCTGTCCGCGGTCGACATCTTCGTCAAGGACCTGGGTCTGGTGCTCGACGCGGCCCGCCCGGAGAAGTTCCCCCTCCCCTTGGCGGCCACCGCCCATCAGATGTTCTTGCAGGCGTCCGCCTCCGGACTGGGCGGCGAGGACGACAGCGCGGTGATCAAGATCTTCCCGGGGATCGAGCTGCCCGGCCAGGAGGAGAACTGACATGGCGATCCGACTCGGCTGCATCGCCGACGATTTCACCGGCGCCACGGACCTGGCCAACAACCTGGTGCGCGCGGGCATGCGCGTGGTCCAGCTGATCGACGTACCGCCCGCGGGCGTCGAAGGGCCCCTGGACGCCGACCCCAACGCCATCGCCGACGCCGACGCCGTCGTCATCGCGCTCAAGTCCCGTACCACCCCTGCCTCCGAGGCCGTCGCCGCCTCGTTGAACGCACTGCGGTGGCTGCGCTCCGCGGGCGCCGAGCAGATTTACTTCAAGTACTGCTCGACCTTCGACTCGACGCGGGCGGGCAACATCGGTCCCGTCACCGAGGCCCTGATGGACGCCCTCGGCACCGACTTCACGGTCGCGACCCCGGCGTTCCCCGACAACGGGCGCACCGTGTTCAAGGGGCATCTCTTCGTCGGTGACGTCCTTCTGGGCGAGAGCGGCATGCGCCATCACCCGCTGACCCCGATGACGGACTCCAACCTGGTGTCCGTGCTCGGTGCGCAGACCGCGCGCCCCGTCGGCCTCATCGACCACACCGTGGTCGCCGCCGGCGCCGAGGCGATCCGCGAGCGCTTCGACACGCTGCGCGAGGAGGGGGTGGGCGCCGCGATCGTCGATGCCGTCTCGAACGACGATCTGCTGCGGCTCGGCGCCGCGGTCAAGGGCCTGCCGCTGGTGACCGCGGGGTCGGGGCTCGCCATCGGTCTGCCGGCCAACTGGGGGTTCGAGCCGTCACCGGCCGCCGCCCAACTGCCGCCGCCCGGAGGTCATCAGGCCGTCGTCTCCGGATCGGTGTCCACCGCCACCAACGGTCAGGTCCAGGCATTCCTGGACAGCGGACGGCCCGCGTTCAGCGTGGATCCCCTGCGGATCGCGGCCGGTGAGGACGTGTCCGGGCAGGCGCTCGCCTTCGCCGCCGAACGGCTGGCCCAAGGGCCGGTCCTCGTCTACTCCACCGTGACGCCCGACGCGGTCAAGGACGTCCAGGGCCGCCTCGGCGTCGCCGAAGCCGGTGAGCTCGTCGAACAGACCCTGGCCCGCGTCGCCCAGGGACTCGTCGAGCTGGGCGTCCGCCAACTCGTCGTCGCCGGTGGCGAGACCTCGGGCGCGGTCGTGCAGGCGCTCGGCCTGACGGGCCTGCGCATCGGACCGCAGATCGACCCGGGCGTCCCCTGGTGCGCCGCGGCGCTGCCCGACGGCGACCCGCTGCACATCACGCTGAAGTCGGGCAACTTCGGCGGCCCCGACTTCTTCACCGCGTCCTTCGCCCACCTCGACCAGGAGAGGCCATGACCGGCCCGCTGAACGCCGCCTCCGGCAATCCGGACAGGGTGGACGCGGCGCGCGCCGAGATCGTCCGGGTGGGCACCAGCCTGTTCGCCCGGGGCTACGTGCACGCCAGCGCGGGCAACATCAGCGCGCGGATCGACGAGCCCCGAGACGACTCCGGAGGTGACGCCCGAAGCGGCTCGCACCTGATCACGCCCACCGACGCCGCCCTGGGCTTCCTGCGGCCCGAGCGCCTCGCGCTGGTCAATGCCGCAGGCGATCAGATAGCGGGCGACCGCGCCAGCAAGACCCTCACCCTGCACCGCCGGATCTGTGCCGCCGACCCCACGGCACGGTTCGTGATCCACACCCACTCCACGCATCTCGTCGCGCTCACCCTGGCCGGCGTGTGGAGTCAGGACGACGTGCTTCCGCCCCTCACGCCGTACTACGTCATGAAGGTCGGGCACGTCCCGCTCATCCCCTACCACCGGCCCGGCGATCCCCGCGTGGCCGACCTCGTGACCGGCCACATCGCTGATCGTGCGGCGGGACGCACGCCGATCAGGGCCGTGCTGCTCGACCGTCTGGGCCCCGTGGTCTGGGGTCCGGACGCCGCATCCGCTCTCGCCGTCCTCGAAGAACTCGAGGAAACGGCACGCCTCTGGCTCCTGACCGACCGTCGCCCCGAGCCGCTCCCCTCCCCCGCTCTCGACGAACTGAGGTCCGTGTTCGGCGCCTCTTGGTGACCGCACACCGCACCGCGCACCGCCCGTCGGAGAATCCCCTGAGCCGCAGTAAGGATTCCGCATGTCCACGCCCACCGCGACGGCCGAGACCCCCGAACTCGCCCGCGAGAACGCCGTGTTCCGCAAGGTCGTTCTCCGCATCGTCCCCTTCCTGATCCTCTGTTACGTCTTCTCCTACCTCGACCGCGTCAACGTCGGCTTCGCGAAGCTGCAGATGTCCGACGACCTGGGCCTGAGCGAGGCGGCGTACGGCCTCGGCGCCGGACTGTTCTTCATCGGCTACTTCATCTTCGAGGTCCCCTCGAACCTGATGCTGCAACGCGTCGGCGCACGCACCTGGATCGCCCGCATCATGATCACGTGGGGCCTGGTCTCGGGAGCGTTCTCGTTCGTCACGAACGAGACCACGTTCTACGTGCTGCGCTTCCTCCTGGGAGCCGCCGAGGCGGGCTTCTACCCCGGCGTGATCCTTTACTGCACCTACTGGTTCCCCTCCCACCGCCGGGCCCGCGTGATCGCGATGTTCATGTCCGCGATCCCCGTCGCCGGCATCTTCGGCAACCCGCTCTCCGGCTGGATCATGGACACCTTCGACGGGGTCAGCGGATGGCACGGCTGGCAGTGGATGTTCCTGCTCGAGGCGATCCCCGCGCTCCTCATCGGTGTCGCCACGATGTTCTACCTCGACAACGGCGTGCGCAGCGCCAAGTGGCTCTCCGAGGAGGAGAAGGACGTCGTCGAGGCGGCGATCGCCAGGGACACCGCCCACCAGAAGCACGGCCGGGTCTGGGACGGCTTCCGTGACCCCAAGGTGTGGCTGATGTGCCTCATCTACTTCTGCTTCGTGATGGGCCAGTACGCCCTGACCTTCTGGATGCCCACCTTCGTCAAGTCGACCGGCATCGACGACAACTTCACGATCGGTGTGCTCAGTGCCGTGCCGTTCGTGGCCGCGCTGATCGCCATGAACCTCTTCGGACGCTCCGCGGACAAACGCCGCGAACGCCGCTGGCACCTGGTCGTCCCGAGCCTCATGGGCGCCGTCGGCTTCTCCCTGGCCGCCGGCTGGAGCGGGTCCACCGTGCTGTCCCTGATCGCCCTGTCCTTCGCCGCGGCCGGCGTACTGACCTGCGCCCCGCTGTTCTGGTCCCTGCCCACCGCGTTCCTCGGCGGCACCGCGGCGGCGGCCG
The DNA here is from genome assembly GCF_040655335.1 of Streptomyces sp. NPDC050439. NCBI lineage: Bacteria > Bacillati > Actinomycetota > Actinomycetes > Kitasatosporales > Streptomycetaceae > Streptomyces > Streptomyces sp. NPDC050439. Next base: position 8,646 of record NZ_JBFAJT010000013.1, on the reverse strand, counting down.
GGCTCGCCCTGATCAACTCCGTGGGCAACCTGGCCGGCTTCGTCAGCCCGTACATGATCGGAGGGCTCAAGGACGCCACCGGCTCGACCTCCATCCCGATGTACGTCCTGGCCCTGAGCCTGGTGATCGGCGCGGCCGCCGTGCTGACCACCAAGAAGGACGTCGTCAACCGTTGACCGGGTCCCGGCCCGGCCCCACCGCAGGAGCAAGCATGCCGAGGTTCGCCGCGAACCTGTCCATGATGTACACCGAGCACGACTTCCCCGACCGCTTCGCCGCCGCGTCGGCCGACGGCTTCGAGGCCGTCGAGTACCTCTTCCCCTACGCCCACGAAGCCGCCGAGCTGCGCCGCCTGCTCGACGACCACGGGCTGCGCCAGGTCCTGTTCAACGCGCCGCCCGGTGACTGGGAGTCCGGGGAGCGGGGCATCGCGTCGCTGCCCGGCCGCGAGAGCGAGCTCCGCGACGGCATCGAGCGGGCCCTGGAGTACGCCGCGGCACTCGGCTGCGGCCAGGTGCACGTGATGGCCGGTCTGCTGCCGCCGGACGTGACCCCGGCCCAGCGGGCCACGCATCGCGCCACCTACCTGGCCAACCTGGCGTGGGCCGCCGAGCGGGCCGCCGCCGTGGACGTCGACCTCCTGATCGAGCCGATCAACGGCCGCGACATGCCGGGCTACTTCCTGCACCGGCAGGCCGAGGCGCACGCTCTCGTACAGGAGGTGGGCGCCACGAACCTCAAGGTGCAACTCGACCTGTATCACTGCCAGATCGTGGAGGGCGACCTCACCACGACACTGCGCCGCGACCTTCCCACCGGCCGCGTCGCCCATCTGCAGATCGCCGGCGTGCCCGACCGTCACGAGCCCGACCGGGGCGAACTCAATGTCGGCCATCTCTTCGACACCGTCGACGAGTTGGGCTTCGACGGCTGGATCGGCTGCGAGTACATCCCCCGCGCCGGTACGAGCGAGGGACTCGGCTGGCTCAAGAACCACCGCCTGTCCAAGAACGACCGCCGGTCCAAGAACGAACGAGGAGACCACGCATGAGGATCGTCATCACCGGCGGCTTCGGCTTCCTGGGACAGCAGGTCGCCGACGCCCTGCTCAAGCGGCGGACCCTGTGCGGTGCGCCGATCAGCCGACTCGTGCTCGCCGACCGATTCGTGCCCGCCGAGGCACCGGTGGCGGCCGACCCGCTGGTGGAGATCGTCCGGGGCGATCTGAGCGAGCGCCTCGACGCGATCTTCGCGCAGCCCGTGGACGTCCTGATCCATCTGGCGTCGGCGGTCTCCGCCGAGTGCGAGGCCGACTTCGACCTCGGCATGAGCGCCAACCTGGACACCACCCGCGCCCTGCTCGACGCCGCCCGCGCCCAGTCGGCCGCGGGCGGGCCCCTCCCCCGGGTGGTGTTCTCCAGCAGCGTCGCCGTCTACGGCTCCGATGCCGCGCTGCCCCTTCCGCCCGTGGTCAGCGAGTCGACGCTGCCGACGCCGCAGTCCAGTTACGGGACGCAGAAGCGCGTGTGCGAGCAGCTGGTCGCCGAGTACACGCGGCGGGGCTTCGTCGACGGGCGTGTGGCGCGCCTGATGACCGTCTCGGTGCGGCCGGGCAAGCCGAACGCGGCGGCCTCCGGGTTCCTGTCCGGCATCATCCGTGAGCCTCTCGCCGGTCTGCCGGCCACCTGCCCGGTCAGCCCCGGCCTGCGGGTCGCCCTCGCCTCGCCCCGGCGCACCGTCGAGGGCATCCTCCGGATCACCGAGACCGAGCGGGGGCCGGGCGGCCTCGAAGGCGGGCTTCCGGTCAACCTTCCGGCGCTGACGGTCACGGTCGCCGAGATGCTGCGGACGTTGCGCGAGGTGGCCGGTGACGCCGTCGCCGACCGGGTGACGGTGGCGCCCGACCCCAGCGTCGAGGCGATCGTCGGCTCGTGGCCCGCCGCCTTCGACAACGCGCGCGCCACCGCGCTCGGCCTGCGGCCCGACGAGAGCTTCGAGGCGGTCGTCAGGGCGTACATCGAGGACCACCCCGAGGCCGTCGCCTCCACGGACCTGCCCGCGACCGGGGCGAGCAGGCCCTGACGGATAGAATGACGAGCATGTTCTCCAAGGTGAGTGGCCCCATTCGGCTCGCGGACCGGGTCGCCGCGATCCTCTCGGAGGAGATCGAGTCCGGACGTCTCGCCGAGGGCGACAAGCTGCCCACCGAGGTCGAGTTGGTCAAGCAGCTGGGCGTCAGCCGCACCGTGATCCGCGAGGCGGTCTCCCGGCTGCGCAACGCGGGCCTGGTCGAACCGCGCCAGGGCCGTGGCGTGTTCGTCATGCCCCGGCGCACCCGGCCGCTCGACCTGGAGGCCGAGGCATCCGGCACCAAGTCCAAGGTCCTGCAGATCGTGGAGGTCCGCCGCGCCATGGAGGGCGAGGCGGCCTCCCTGGCCGCCGTCCGGGCCACACCGGAGGACATCGCCCGGATGCGCCAGTCACTGGCCGCGATCGACAAGGCGGTGGCGGACGGCGGCGACGGGGTCGACGAGGACCTGGCCTTCCACCAGTCGATCGCCGAGTCGACCGGCAACGCGGTGATGGTCTCGACCGTGCGGTATCTGGGCGAGGTCATGCGCGGCGGCATCCGCGTCACCCGGGCCAACGAAGCACGGCGCGACGACTTCATCGAGGCGGTCCGGGTGGAGCACCACGCGATCCTGGCGGCCGTCGAGTCGGGCGACGCGGAGGCGGCCCGCAGTGCCGTACGCCGTCACATGAAGCACGCGGCGGCCCGGCTGCAGGACGCCGACGAGGGCTTTTGGACCCAGACGGACGAGCTTCAGGTGGACTTGGACCGCCCCTGATCCGCCCCCGTCACCTGACCGGGGGACGGGAGAGGACGATCAGGGACCGCGGCTCCACCCTCAGCGTCGTCTCGGCCTTGTGCTCCGTCTCGTCCGGCGGGCCGCCCGTCTCGTAGGTGTCGAGCAGAGTCGTCCAGCACGCCCCGTACGCGACATCGGGGAGCCGGAACTCCATCGGCTCCCAGTAGCAGTTGAACAGCACCAGGAAGGAATCGTCGACGACGGTGCGCCCGGCGCGGTCCGGTTCGGCGATGGCGTCGCCGTTGAGGAAGACGGCCACCGCGTGCGCGTCGGGCCGGTCCCAGTCCTCCGTCGTCATCTCCGCGGCGTCCGGGCGCAGCCAGACCAGGTCCGGCAGCGGCTGTCCCTGGCGCGTGACGGTGTCGCCGCGGAAGAAGCGGCGCCGGCGCAGGATCGGGTGCTCGGTGCGCAGCGCCACCACCCGGCGGGTGAAGTCCAGGAGTGCCGCGCGTTCCTCGTCGAGGTCCCAGTCGATCCACGTCGTCTCGTTGTCCTGGCAGTAGGCGTTGTTGTTGCCGCGCTGGGTGCGGCCCAGTTCATCCCCGTGGCCGAGCATCGGAATGCCCTGGGAGAGCATCAGCGTGGCCAGGAAGTTGCGCTGCTGCCGTGCCCGCAGCCCGCGCACCTCGGGGTCGCGCGTGGGGCCCTCCTCGCCGCAGTTCCAGGACCGGTTGTCGCTCTCGCCGTCCCGGTTTCCCTCGCCGTTGGCCTCATTGTGCTTGGTGTCGTACGAGACCAGGTCGCACAGGGTGAAGCCGTCGTGGGCGGTGATGAAGTTGACGCTGGCGCGCGGGCGGCGCCGGTCGCGCTGATAGAGGTCGGCGGAGCCCGTCAGGCGGGAGGCGAACTCCGCGAGCGTCCGGTCGCCGCCGCGCCAGAAGTCCCGGACACAGTCGCGGTACTTGCCGTTCCATTCGGACCACAGCGGCGGGAAGTTGCCCACCTGGTAGCCGCCGTCACCCAGGTCCCACGGTTCGGCGATCAGCTTGACGCGGCTGATCACGGGGTCCTGCTGGATGAGGTCGAAGAACGCGGAGAGCCTGTCCACCTCGTGGAACTGCCGGGCCAGGGTCGCGGCCAGGTCGAAGCGGAATCCGTCGACGTGGCATTCGGTGACCCAGTAGCGCAGTGAGTCCATCAGCAGCTGCAGGACGTTGGGGTGGCGCATCAGCAGGCTGTTGCCCGTCCCCGTGGTGTCGTAGTAGCGGCTGAAGTCGTCGTCGGACAGCCGGTAGTAGGAGGCGTTGTCGATGCCGCGGAAGGAGAGGGTGGGGCCGTTCTCGTTGCCCTCGGCCGTGTGGTTGTAGACCACGTCGAGGATCACCTCGAGGCCTGCCGCGTGCAGGGCCTTGACCATGGACTTGAACTCGGTGACCTGCTGGCCGAGTGTCCCGTGCGCCGCGTAGGTGTGGTGGGGCGCGAAGAACCCGATCGTGTTGTAGCCCCAGTAGTTGGACAGGCCCTTGTCGAGCAGAAATCCGTCCTGGACGTACTGGTGCACCGGCATCAGCTCGACCGCGGTGACCCCCAGCGAGGTCAGATGGTCGATGACCGCCGGTGCGGCCAGGCCCGCGTAGGTGCCGCGGAGCTCTTCGGGGACGCCGGGGTGGGTGCGGCTCAGTCCGCGTACGTGCGTCTCGTAGATGACCGAGTCGGCGTAGGCGTGCGAGGGCGGGCTGTCACCCGTCCAGTCGAAGGCCGGGTCGATCACGACACCGCACAGGGCGGCCGGTCCGGCGCCGTCGCGGGACGCTGTGTCGTCGCGGAGGTCATGGACCGCTCTGGCGTAAGGATCGAGGAGAAATTTCCGCGGGTCGCAGCGATGCCCGGCGGTGGGCATCCACGGGCCGTGCACCCGATAGCCGTAGCGCTGGCCCGGTCCGACATCCGGCAGGTAGCCGTGCCACACCGTGCCGTCGGCCTCCGCCAGGGTCACGCTCCGCTCGGTGCCGTCCTCGTCCACAAGGATGAGGACGACCTGCTCGGCCACCTCGCTGAACAGGGCGAAGTTCGTTCCTTCGCCGTCATAGGTGGCGCCCAGCGGGAAAGGTCGGCCGGTCCATACGCGCACAAAGGTCTCCCGTCGATGGCCCTTGGGTCTCTTGCTTCGACCATCGGGCATGCGGCGGGTGCGCGCCCTTCCGGGAGCGCACCCGCCGCAACGTCCGGGTCAGGCGGGGCCTGCGACCTCGAGCGGCGTCACCACGTCCGGCGCGCCCACGGCGACCGGCTGCACGACGGCGCGGGGCAGGGGCCGCGCCTCGATCGTGTCGGGCTCCGGACCCTTGGGAACCAGGGGCTCGCGAAGCTCCGTACGGCTGCGCAGCGAGAACCAGACGATGTGCCGGTCATCCGCCGTGCAGCTGCCCCAGCCGTCACTGAGCTCCGCGATCTCGGCCAGTGAGTGCGACTCGACGCCGTGCTCACCCAGGACGGCCGGATCGCCGTGCGAGACCGCGGTGATCAGGTGCTGACCCGTCCACCAGGTCTCGATCGCGGTGCGCCCGGCACCGATGTTCCGGGCCGCGGGCTCCAGCAGGAGACCGATCCCGCGTGACACGTCGGAGACGTGCTGTTCCAGCCCCCAGTACCTCAGATGGGCGGCCAGGATGCGCCGGATCTGACCGACGCGTTCCGGCTCCAGATCCACGTCGAGGTGGTAGTAGCGGGGCACTGAATGGTGCTTCATCGTTCATGCTCCTCACCGCGGAGCCCACGCTTGCGGCGCTTCGGCGTAGAGCCGGGTCACGCACGGAAGGTGAGCAGTGATCGCTCGAGAGTCAGCACCAGCGTCACCCCCCTACTCCATTCGTGCAACACGAGAGTGATCGGTCGCGCACTCTGCGTTCAACAGGACGGCGAGCGCTTCACCTCGCACCATGGGGGAGGGAGTGAACCCGCCGTGACGGGTCGCTCCCCCTCCGTGAACGGTCCGCGAGCCCGCCTGGGCTCGCCGTTGCGGAGGCCCAGGAGGTCGAGTGCGATGCGGGCGGAGCGCGCCACAGATGACGTCGGTCGGCAACTGGTGAGGTACCGCGCCTGGCAGCGCCGCTTCCTCGCCTCGCCCGGCGATCCCGCGGTACGCGCGCGCTTCGAGGACGCCGTGGCCGCCCTGTGCGCGGTGACGAGCCGGCGCTGCGGACGCGAGGCGGCCGAGGCCGCCGAACGCCCGCCCGGCGGCGATTGACGCGGCACGCGTGGCCGCAGGGAAACGAAACGAAGACGATCTACGCGCACGGTACGACCCGGAGGTGGACAGCATGTCGGTGGACCCCAGCCACATCCGCATCCCCATCGAGGATGTGCGGCCCTGTGTCCACGGCGGCCTGCGTCCGGCGAAGGCAGTCGTCGGCGAGGCCGTCGAGGTGTCGGCCCTCGTGTTCGCCGAAGGCTCCGCCGTGCTCGGCGCGGAGGCGGTCCTGTACGCGCCCGACGGCCGCACCCTCCGGCGCGCAGCCATGCACGAGAGGGAGCCGGGCACGGACCGGTGGACCACCGACGTCACACCGGACGCGATGGGTCACTGGACCTTCGCCGTCGCCGCCTGGACCGACCCCATGGCCGCCTGGCAGCGCGACGCGGTGATCAAAGTGCACGCCGACGTGGACACCGGGGTCACCCTCGAGGACGGCATCCTGCTCTTCGAACGGGCCGTCGCCCAGGCCCCCGACGACACCGCGCGCTCCACCCTGCAGACGGCGCTCGGACTGCTGCGCGACGACACCCGCTCCTCGCTGGATCGTCTGGCGGCGGCCACGGCGCCAGAGGTGCGCGCACTCCTGTCGGCCCACCCGCTGCGCGAACGCCGCACCGAGAGCGTTGCGTTGCCGCTGCTCGTGGAGCGGGAGCGGGCCCTGTTCGGGTCCTGGTACGAGTTCTTCCCGCGCTCGGAGGGCGCGGTCGTGCGGGAAGGTGAGTCGCCGCGGTCGGGCACCTTCCGTACCGCCGCCGAGCGCCTCCCGGCCATCGCCGCGATGGGCTTCGACGTCGTCTACCTGCCGCCCATCCACCCCATCGGCACCACCTTCCGCAAGGGCCCCAACAACTCGCTGTCCCCCGGCCCCCACGACGTCGGCGTGCCCTGGGCCATCGGCTCCCCCGAAGGCGGCCACGACGCCGTCCACCCCGACCTGGGCACCCTGGAGGACTTCGACGCCTTCGTGCACCGCGCCCGCGACCTGCACCTGGAAGTCGCCCTCGACTTCGCCCTGCAGTGCTCCCCCGACCACCCCTGGGTGGAAAAACACCCCGAGTGGTTCCAGCACCGCGCCGACGGCAGCATCGCCTACGCCGAGAACCCCCCGAAGAAATACCAGGACATCTACCCCCTGGCCTTCGACCGCGACATGCCCGGACTGATCACCGAGACCGTACGCCTGCTGCGGTTCTGGATGGACCACGGCGTGCGCATCTTCCGCGTCGACAACCCGCACACCAAACCCGTCGCCTTCTGGGAGCAGGTCCTGGGCGACATCAACGCCACCGACCCCGACGTCATCTTCCTGGCCGAGGCCTTCACCCGCCCCGCCATGATGCGCACCCTGGCCGCCATCGGCTTCCAGCAGTCCTACACCTACTTCACCTGGCGCAACACCAAGCCGGAACTGACGTCGTACGTGCAGGAGTTGGCCGGTGAGACGGCCGCCTACATGCGGCCGAACTTCTTCGTCAACACCCCCGACATCCTGCCCGAGTTCCTCCAGAACGGCGGCCGCCCCGCCTTCGAGCTGCGCGCGGTCCTTGCCGCGACCCTCTCTCCCGCGTGGGGCCTCTACAGCGGATACGAACTCTGCGAGAACACGCCGCTCCAGTCGGGCGGCGAGGACTATCTGGACTCGGAGAAGTACCAACTGCGCCCGCGCGACTGGGAGTCGGCCGAGGGCTCCGGTGACACCATCGCGCCGCTGATCACCACACTCAACGCGATCCGTCGGCGCCATCCCGCGCTGCACCGGCTGCGCAACGTCCACTTCCACCCCACGGACAACGACCAGGTGATCGCGTACAGCCGTCATGAGCCCGGCGACACGGTGCTGGTGGTCGTGAACCTCGACCCACACCACGCCCAGGAAGCGACCCTACGCCTCGACGGCGCACGCCTGGGCATCACACCCGGCACCACCTTCCGGGTGCGCGACGAATTGACCGACGCGACCTTCACGTGGGGCGAGGCCAATTTCGTCCGACTGACACCGGGTGTCTCTCCCGCGCACGTATGCGCGGTCGAGTGAGGAAGCACGCGCCCCCAGCCGTGCGGCAACGGAGGATGCATGACCATCAACAAGCCGGTTTCCGACCTGTTCGAGGACACGCCCGCCAGGGACCGTGACCCCGAGTGGTTCAAGCGTGCCGTCTTCTACGAAGTCCTCGTCCGCTCCTTCCACGACAGTGACGGCGACGGCATCGGCGACCTCAAGGGCATCACCGCCAAGCTGGACTATCTGCAGTGGCTGGGCGTCGACTGCCTGTGGCTGCCGCCGTTCTTCACCTCACCCCTTCGCGACGGCGGTTATGACGTCGCCAACTACATCGCCGTGCTGCCCGAGTTCGGGGACCTCGGGGATTTCGTCGAATTCGTCGACGCGGCGCATCAGCGGGGCATGCGCGTGATCATCGACTTCGTGATGAACCACACCAGCGACCAGCACCCGTGGTTCCAGCAGTCCCGCAGCGACCCAGAAGGCCCCTACGGCGACTACTACGTCTGGGCGGACGACGACAAGCAGTACCAGGACGCCCGCATCATCTTCGTCGACACCGAGGTCTCCAACTGGAC
>NZ_JBFAJT010000012.1:0-258340 GCF_040655335.1 Streptomyces sp. NPDC050439 | reverse complement strand
CCGATGGTACTGCAGGGGGGACCCTGTGGGAGAGTAGGACGCCGCCGAACTATTATTAACGGGAAACCCCCGCACCCTCTGGGTGCGGGGGTTTTCTGCGTTTAGGGTCGAGTTATGCGTTACGACCTGGTCATCTTCGACAATGACGGTGTTCTTGTGGACAGCGAACCGCTTTCCAACACCATCCTGGCCGCCTATCTGACCGAGCTCGGCCACCCCACCACGTATGAGGACTCCCTGCGTGACTACATGGGCGCCGCCGTCCATCGCGTACACGACCTTGTTCTTGAGCGCAGTGGTGAGCGGCTGCCCGAGGATTTCGACGTGTCCTTTCACGCTCGTGTGTTCGCTGCCTTCGAGCGGGAGCTGGAGCCTGTGGCGGGGGCCATCGGCGTACTGGAGAAGCTGGTGGCCGGGGGAGTGCCGTACTGCCTTGCCTCGTCCGGAAGCCATGAGCGGATTCGTGTCGGGCATCGGCGGACCGGACTCGACCGGTGGTTCGATGACGAGCGGATCTTCAGCTCCGAGGACGTGGGGCGGGGGAAGCCGGCGCCGGATCTCTTTCTGTACGCCGCCGAGCGGATGGGTGTGGCGCCAGGGAGGTGTTTGGTGGTCGAGGACAGTCCGTTGGGGGTGACGGCCGCTGTGGCGGCCGGAATGGACGTGTTCGGGTTCACCGCAATGACGCCGGCCGAGCGGCTCTCGGGGGCCACTGAACTCTTCGGGGACATGGCGGAGTTGCCTGACCTGCTCGTATGACGCGGGCCGTGGGCACGGCCTGACATTTGTCATCGCGAGGTCCGGACGATCGTTTCTGTCGGACGACGGGTGGTCGCCGCGAAGCTGAGTGCGTCGAGAACGAACGGGACGTACCCAGTGACAGTGACGACGGAGGATTCAACGCCATGAGCGCAACGTGCCAGGTCGCCGCCCCTGCGGAAGCCCCCGTCCGGCAGTCCCGTTGGGAGTCGCTGAAGCCGCTCGTGCTGGACGCGGTCGTGCCGACGGCCTCGTACTACCTGCTCAGCAAGGGCTTTGGGATGGGGACGATGGCGGCGCTCGCCTGGAGCAGCGTGGTGCCCGCCGGGCGGACGCTGTGGAGCGTGGTGAGGGAACGGCGGGTCAATGGACTGGCGGCGCTCATCCTGGCCGCCAACATCGTCGGGCTGCTGCTGAGCCTGCTGGCCGGTGACCCGCGTCTGATGCTCGCCAAGGACAGCGGGATCACCGCGACGATCGGGATCGCGGTGCTGGTGTCCGTGGCCGCGGGGCGGCCGTTGATGACCGTGGGGCTCAAGCCCTGGGTGACCAAGGGGAATCCGGTGCGGACGGCTGTGTGGGAGCGGTTGATCGCCGAGCGGGGGCGGTTCGCGCGGATGGAACGCACGTTCTCGGTGATGTGGGGTGTCGCGCTGTTCGGTGAGGCCGCGGTGCGGGTCGTGGGGGCGTACACGCTGCCGGTCGACACCATGGTGTGGCTGGGCGGCGTGATCGCGGGCGTCACCATCACGGCGACGGTGGTGGCGAGCGGGCCGCTGGTCGTCGATCCGATGGAGAAGAAGGTGAGCGCGGAGGTCGCCGCGCTCGGGCGGTGACCCGAAGGGGGCGGCCTGAGGCGGGGAGGACAAGACGTGGGAATTGGGTGGGTGATCTATCTACCCACCGGTAGTCAGGGGTCCTACGCTCTGCAGCCATGACAGATGAGCTGCGGCGCGGCAGGGCCTCTTTGGCGTTCAGCTTCCTGGTGCAGGGCGTCACCTTCGCGTTGCTGGTGACGCGCATCCCCGCCATCCAGGATCGGTACGGGATATCCGACGGCCTGCTGCCGGTGTTTCTCGCCGCGGTGCCGATCCTCGCGGGCGTCGGGAGCGTCGGCACGGAGTGGCTGGTCAAGAGGGTGGCGCCCAGCCGTGTGCTGCGGTGGTCGCAGCCCGTGGTGCTCCTGGCGCTGCTCGGGGCCGGTGCGGGCGACGCCCTGTGGCAAGTGGCCGTGGCGCTGGGGGCCTTCGGGCTCGCGGTGGGGGCGCTCGACGCGTCCATGAACATGCTCGGGGTGAGCCTTCAGCGGGCGTACGGGCGCAGCATCATGCTGGGATTTCACGCGGCGTACAGCTTGGGCGGGATCGCGGGGGCGTCGATCGCGTGGGCGGGGGCGCACTGGGACCTTTCGCTCTTCGTCTCGTATCTGCCGGTGGTCGTGGTGCTGTTGCCGGCGGCTCTGGTGGGGAGCCGGTGGTACGTCGATGCGAAGGCCGCCGGGGACGCGGACGGTGTGCCCGGGGAGGAGAAGGGCGGCCCGGTCGTCTTCAAGCTGCTCCTGCCGCTGTGCCTGGTGATGACCTTCGCGTACATCGGGGATTCGACCGTCTCCAACTGGAGCGCCAAGTATTTGCAGGACGTGCTGGGGAGTTCGGAGGAGGTCTCGACCATCCCCTACAACGTCTACATGGTCATGACTCTGCTGGGGCGCGGCCTCGGGGACCTGGGCGTGCGGCGGTTCGGGGCCGTGGCGGTGGTGCGGGCCGGGTCAGTGGTGGGCGCTCTCGGATTCGCGATCGTGGCGGTGGCGCCGGGGGCGTGGGTGGGGATTCTCGGGTTCACGGTGCTCGGGCTCGGGCTGTGCGTGATCGTTCCGCAGACCTTCGCCGCGGCGGGGAGGCTCTTCCCCGGGGCGTCGGACGCAGCTGTCGCGCGGCTCAACATCTTCAACTACGTGGGGTTCCTCATCGGTTCACCGCTGGTGGGCGCGCTGGGAGATGCCTGGAACTACCGCGGGGCGATGCTCGTTCCCATGGTGTTGGTGCTCGTGACCTTGTTGTACGCCCGGTCTTTCGCCCCCGGACCGGACCGATACGGTGACGGGCATGAGCGGCCACGCACAGCTGATGTGGGACGAGGCAGTAACGGGCTATGACTTCGGTCCTGAGCACCCCATGGACCCGGTCCGGCTCGCGCTGACCAGAAGCCTGGTCGGTGCCTTCGGGCTCGACCGCGAGCTGGAAGTGGTCGCGGCCAAGCGTGCCGGTGACTCGACGTTGCGGCTCGTGCATCGCGAGGACTATGTGGAGGCGGTCAAGGCCGCGTCCGTCGATCCGGCGTCGGCGGACGGCAGCTATGGCCTCGGGACCGTGGATGATCCCGCCTTCGCGGGGATGCACGAGGTGTCGGCGCTGATCGCCGGGCAGTCGGTGGGTGCGGCCGAGGCGGTGTGGCGTGGGGAAGCGCTGCACGCGGTGAACTTCGCGGGTGGGCTGCATCATGCGATGCCGGGGTCCGCCTCAGGGTTCTGTATCTACAACGACGCGTCGTTGGCGATCGCCCGGCTGCTGGAGCTGGGTGCGGAGCGGGTCGCGTACGTGGATGTGGACGTGCATCACGGGGACGGTGTGCAGGCGTCCTTCTGGGACGATCCGCGCGTCCTGACGATCTCGATGCACGAGCATCCGCGAACGCTGTTTCCGCAGACCGGGTGGCCCGAGGAGACGGGGGCGGCCGGGGCGGCGGAGGGCTCGGCGGTCAATGTGGCGTTGCCGGCCGGGACCGGGGACGCGGGGTGGGTGCGGGCGTTCCACGCCGTGGTGCCGGAGTTGTTGGCGGAGTTCAGGCCGCAGGTCCTGGTGACCCAGCACGGGGCCGACACGCATTTCGAGGATCCGCTGGCTCATCTGGCCGTTTCGCTCGATGCCCAGCGGGCCGTGCAGGTGGCCTGCCATGAGTTGGCGCACTCGTACGCCGACGGGCGGTGGGTCGCGCTGGGTGGGGGCGGGTACGCCGTGGTGGATGTGGTGCCTCGGTCCTGGACCCATCTGACCGCGATCGCCGCGGGGCGGGAGGTGCTGCCCTCGGCGGAGATTCCTGAGGCCTGGCGGCAGGAAGTGTTCGCTCGTACGCGGCAGTTGGCGCCGGCGCGGATGACGGATGGGCGGTGGCCTGTCTCCTGGGCGGAGTGGGAGGACGGTTACGATCCTGCCGATCGGCTCGACCAGGCAGTGCTCGCTGCTCGCCGCTCGGCGTTTCCGCTGCGGGGGTTGTTGCCGTAGGAGGGCGTGGTGGTTCGGGCGGGCCCTGCGGGGCTTTCCCTGGGCCCCCGTACAAGATGTCCTCAAGCGCCGGACGGGCTGAGTTGAGTGCGCCGCAGTGTGCCCCCGTTAGCCCAACTGTGGGGGGTTTCCGGGGTTTTGAGGGTGCTGGAGCCTTCTCTGCGGCACGCTCACAGCGTGTTGAGCACCGGAGCGTTGCGCGCGCATCTGTTGGCCGCCCGGTTGGCCGGGCCCGTGGCCACCACGCGGGAGGAGAGCCTGCGGAGTTATCGGCTCTTCGCGGCCCGGGACCCGCGGATAATGCTCGGCCTCGACCCCGAGTGGAATTGGGGGCCCGGCGACCTGCTCGATCTCATGGCCGACAAGTGCGGGGTGTCCGCCGACCCGCGGCACACCTCGGGCGTCGATGTCATCGACCCGGAGCGGACGTTGGTCGCGCTGGACGCCTTCGCCGAAAGGCTCGCCGAGGCGGTGCGAGGGCGGCTTCCCGTGCTCTTCGGGACGGGACATCCGCACCGGCTCCTCGGTTTCTACGCCGCCCTGGCGGACGCTTTGTCGGCGGCCGGGTGCACCGTCCTCACCCCCGCGCAGGGCAGCAGTGTCGACATAACGACCCGGTTCGGCCTACGCACGTACAACCTTGACTACGTACAAGGAGTCGCGCTGGTGCGGGAACCCGGCGCGCGTCCCACCGGGAGTGAGACCGGCGCACATACCCACTCCCCGCTCCCGGTTCGAGCCGCTCTCGCGGCCGCAGCGGAGGCCGACGGACCGCTTCCAGAGCTTGTGATCGGCGACCACGGATGGGTCTGCGGGGCAGGTCAGCTGGGGTTCGAGGCGATCGGTCTGGCGGATACGGACGATCCCGCGCTGTTCGTCGGAGAGGCCGAGGGGCAGGTGTCCGTCGTCGTTCCGCTTGATGACGCTGTGCGGTCTGATTACTACCGACCGCTTACTCGCTATGTACTCAATCGAGCGTGTCTGTCACAGTAGGCGGCCGATCGCTACTCCTCTTCCCCACTCGCATCATCCGCCCCTAGTCTGGGGAGTGAGCGCGCAGCGACGAAGAGTCACCGGAAGGGGAAGCCGGTGCCCGTCATGTGCGGAAGGTTCAGGTGGGGTGTCATGGCTGATAACCAGAGGCCGCTGAACGAGGTTCAGTTTCTGACCGTGGCGGAAGTCGCCTCGGTGATGCGAGTGTCCAAGATGACCGTGTACCGCTTGGTGCACAGCGGTCATCTGCCCGCCATCCGGGTCGGGAGGTCCTTCCGGGTCCCGGAGCAGGCGGTTCACGAGTACCTCCGCGAGTCCTATGTAGGAGTCGAGGCGGGCTGACCGGAGCCGGTCGATCCCCCTCGATTACGTCCCTCACCCGGGGGCGGGTAGGCTAGGGCCGACGTAGGTCGTGTGGGCCCAGTCAGCTGCCCCGCACCGAGTGAAGAGAAGTGAGCGAGGGTAGTCGTGGGCTCTGTTATCAAGAAGCGGCGTAAGCGGATGGCCAAGAAGAAGCACCGCAAGCTGCTGAAGCGCACTCGCGTTCAGCGTCGCAACAAGAAGTAAGCGACAGCTGTACAGCGCGTACCGAAGCCCTCCCGTCATCCGGCGGGAGGGCTTCGGCGTTTCCCCGGCTCTGTCGTGGGCACTCGCCGGGGCGTCTTCCGGCCGGTTTTCCGGGCTCGGCGGGCCGCCCGGGGGCTTGTTTCGAACGTACGGCCTGGGCAGGATGTGCGTCCCGACCCTGCGTACGTCCTGGTCTGGGCATAGGGCCAGGTCCGTGCACTTGTGTTGAGGCTGTCGTCACTTCCTGCATCGGGCGGTCATCACAGCGCAACATCGACCCGCTAGCGTGTGCCAGGAGAGAAATGATGGGGCGCGGCAGGACTTCGAGGGCTGGGGAAGGCAGGCGCTGATCTTGGGCAAGGTCGTGCTCGTGACCGGGGTGGCCCGTCAACTGGGCGGGCGGTTCGTCCGACGCGTGCTCCGGGACCCTGAGGTCGACCGGGTGGTCGCCGTGGACGCGGTCCCGCCCGAGCACCATCTGGGCGGCGCCGACTTCGTCCAGGCCGACATCCGGCAGCCCGCCATCGCCAAGGTGCTCGCCGAGTTCTCCGTCGACACCGTCGTGCACATGGACGTCACGGGCACCGCGCTGGCCGGCGGCAACCGCGGCTCGCTCAAGGAAACGAACGTCATCGGCACCATGCAGCTGCTCGGCGCCCTGCAGAAGTCGCCGACGGTCAAGCGCCTCGTGGTGAAGTCGAGCACCAACGTGTACGGCTCCGCGCCGCGTGACCCCGCGGTCTTCACCGAGACGACCCCGCCGAAGTCGCTGCCGAGCGGCGGCTTCGCCAAGGACACCGTCGAGGTCGAGGGGTACGTACGCGGATTCGCGCGCCGGCGGCCGGACGTCGCGGTCTGCGTGCTGCGGTTCGCGAACATCCTGGGTCCTGCCGCGGACTCCCCGCTCGCCGAGTACTTCTCGCTGCCGGTCCTGCCGACCGTCTTCGGCTACGACCCGCGGCTGCAGTTCGTGCACGAGGACGACGCGGTCGAGGTCCTGCGCCTCGGTGCGCGCGAGCCGGAGCGCGGGACGCTCAACAGCGGCACGTTCAACATCGCGGGTGACGGCCTGCTGCTGCTCTCGCAGTGCTCGAGGCGCCTGGGGCGTCCGACGCTGCCGGTGTTCATGCCGGCGATCACCTGGGTCGGCCAGGCGCTGCGCACACTGGGCGCCACCGACTTCTCGCCCGAGCAGATCAGGCTGCTCACGCACGGCCGGGTCGTCGCCACCCGGCAGATGCGCGAGACACTGGGCTTCAGCCCCAAGTACACGACCGCGGAGACCTTCGCGGACTTCGTACGCAGTCGGGGTCCGGGTCTGATGCCGCCGCAGGCCGTGGCGGGGGCCATCGACCGGATCGCCACGCTGCCCTTCGCGGGCAACCAGAGCGCCAACTGAGGAGAGCGTCAACGATGGCGGACGCCAAGGTCATTCCGTTCGACGACGACCGGTCGCGCGCGGGTGCGCAGCGCCCGCCCCGCCGCAGGGGCACGGTCCGGCGCAAGAACGATCCGGCAGCCGTACGTGAGGTCACGGCCATGCCCGGCCAGCAGGACGGAGAACCGCAGGTGGAGCCGGCCGAGCCGGAGCCCTCGCGCCAGGAGGCACCCGACACCGGGTCCAGGGCCGAACCGGAGCCGCGGGGCGGTGGCGGTGGCCTTGAGCGGCGTATCGCGGGTGGCCTCGCGTTCTTGCGCCGGCGGCTCACGGGCGAGTACGAGGTCGACGACTTCGGCTACGACGAGGAGCTCACCGACCAGGTCCTGATGTCCCTGGTGCGGCCGCTGTACGAGAAGTACTTCCGCGTCGAGGTGAAGGGCATCGAGAACATCCCGTCGGAGGGCGGGGCGCTGATCGTGTCCAACCACTCGGGGACGCTGCCGCTCGACGGCCTGATGATGCAGGTCGCCGTGCACGACAACCACCCGGCGGGGCGGCATCTGCGGCTGCTCGCGGCGGATCTGGTCTTCATGCTGCCGGTGGTCAACGAGCTGGCGCGCAAGGCGGGCCACACGCTGGCGTGCGCCGAGGACGCCGAGCGGCTCCTTGAGCGGGGCGAGCTGGTCGGGGTGATGCCGGAGGGCTTCAAGGGCATCGGGAAGCCGTTCAGCGAGCGCTACAAGCTGCAGCGGTTCGGGCGGGGCGGGTTCGTGTCCACCGCGCTGCGGGCCGGGACCCCGATCGTTCCCTGCTCGATCGTGGGGGCGGAGGAGATCTACCCGATGATCGGCAACGCGAAGACGCTGGCGCGGGTGCTCGGTTTCCCCTACTTCCCGATCACGCCGACGTTCCCGTGGCTTGGTCCGCTGGGGGCGCTGCCGCTGCCGACGAAGTGGACGATCCAGTTCGGGGAGCCGATCCCGACGGACGGGTATCCGCCGGAGGCCGCCGAGGATCCGATGCTGATGTTCAACCTGACCGACCAGGTCCGGGAGCAGATCCAGCACACGCTCTACAAGCTGCTGGTGCAGCGGCGGTCCGTCTTCTTCTGACGGATCAGACGCCGGACGAACACCGGACGAACGCCGGACGGGCTGAACCCCATGAAGAGGTTCAGCCCGTCCGGTGATGCGAGTGCTACCTCACGTCCTCTTCGTCGATCCCGAGGCCCGGCAGCAGGCCGGGGAGGATGGGCGGCACCGTGACGTCCGGCTTCGGCGTCGGGGTCTCCTTGCCGGAGGAATCGCCGTTCGACGGGCTGCTCGGGGTGGTGTCGGACTTCGGGGGGTCCAGGAGGCCGCCGGTGTTGCCGCCCAGCAGGCCGTCGTCCTCGCCCTTGTCGGGTGCCGACGGGCGGGGTTCGCGCTTGTCGGCGCTCGCTCCGTCCCGCGGGGAGGAATCCGGGGCCGAGGGGCTGTCCGGGGCCGAGGAGCCCGCGGAGTCGCCCTGGCTGGGCTGCCCTGGGCTGTCGCTCTTGTCCGGGGTACGGGGGAGCAGGGAGCGGAGGGGGTCCACTTCCTGGTCCATCGCGTCGAACACCGAGCTGACCTGATCGCCCACGTCACCGAGCTGGACGGGCAGCCTGCTCTGCAGGTCGCTCCAACTCCTGCGGTGCGACTCGGTGAAGGCGGACAGGGTCTGGATGTGACCGAGCGAGCCGTCCCTCTCGTACGCCTGGTGGAGCAGGCGGTGGCCCTCCGTGGCGTCGTGGCGCATGCCCGAGAGGGCTCGCCTGATCTCGCCGAGCGACTCGTGGTCGAGGTCGCCGCTGCGGCCGCGCTCCATCAGCCGACGGGCTTCGTTCAACCGCGTCGAGGCGTGGTCGAGATAGACCCCGCCCTTGTCGCTGTCGCCGTCGGCCATGCCGAGCTTGAGGTCTTCCATGCCGCGCTTCAAGCCGTACAGCGAATCGCCCGGCAGTGCGTCGGAGCTGGCCGCGGCCACCCCGCTGAACGCGCCGGCGGCCACGCCGACGGTGAGCCCGCCCGCGGCGATGCCTTGCGACAGCCGGGAGCGCGGCTTGAGTTTGCGCAGTCCCGTGGCCCGGTGGGCACCCTTGCGGGACCGCTGTTCGGGCACCGAGGTGCCGATGGTCCCACCGCCCGCGGCCGTGCCCTCAAGGAGCATGGCCTCCATGGCAGCTACGAGCTGGGCCCGCTGGACCACTTTGACCTCGGGATCCAGCTCCGGCTTCGGCAGCTCGCCGAGGCCGGTCGCCAGGGTCAGCATCCTGTCCGGGGCCGTCGCTTCGGACGGCCCGGACTCGGGCGTGACGGAACCTTCGGACTGCTCGGCCGCCGGGCCCTGGTCGGATTGCTCCTCCAGGGCCTGGGCGAAGGCGTTCGCCCGCCGGTGTGCCGATACGTTCGCGATCACTGGCGGCACCTCCTCTCGTCATGACGGTCGACTCCCCAGGGGGTCCTGAGGGTTGCCCGACCTGAGCACTTCCACACGAAAGAGTGAGCGGAGGTAGTCAGGGGGCGACCACAGGGAGCCTGCATCCCGCACAACGAGCGTCGCGGCACTTGGGTTACGGACGGAGGATGATCGGACCGCCCAAATTCCGTGACGGCCATCTGGCCGCCACGGAGCGTGAGTTGGGCGCTCCGCACGGCTACAGAGGGCGATGGAGGGCGTGCGGAGCTAGCGCACGTCGTCGGGCAGCAGCCGGGCCAGCGTGCGGACGGCGCGGTACTGGAGGGTCTTGATCGCACCCTCGTTCTTGCCCATCACCCGAGCGGTCTCGGCGACCGAGAGGCCCTGCAGGAAGCGCAGGGTCACGCACTCCTGCTGCTGGGGGTTGAGGCGGCGCACGGCGTCCAGCAGTGCGGCGTTGGAGAGGGACTCCAGGACGGAGTCCTCGGGGCTGCGCTCGACCTCATTGGCGTCGAGCATTTCGCCTGTGGTCACTTCGAGGCGGAAACGGCTCGATTTGAAGTGGTCGGCGACCAGATTGCGAGCGATCGTGACAAGCCAGGCGCCGAAGTCACGGCCCTGCCAGGTGAACGTGCTGATGCGGCGCAGGGCGCGCAGAAAGGTCTCGCTGGTGAGGTCCTCGGCGGTCGCCTTGCCGCCGACGCGGTAGTAGATGTAGCGGTAGACCGTGTCGCTGTACTGATCGTAGAGACGGCCGAAGGCGTCGGACTCGCCCGCCTGGGCGCGTTCGACGAGGTCCATCATGCGGGCGCTGTCGCTGTCCGCGGCGGGACGGCGGGGGGTGGGGGTTGAGGTGGCGGCAGAGGCGGAACGAGCCCGTCTGCTGACCGCCGCGCCGCTGTCCGCCAGGGCATAGACGGGCCCGGCGGGTGTGGGGACGGCAAATGCGGGGACGGCGGGGCCGGCGTACGCGGTGGGGACGAAGCCGCGCAAGCGGTCGGCGACCGTTGCGCGCAGCGTAGCCAGGCCCGAGGCGTCAACCCCGACGTGTGGGTACACGGGACTCCCAGAGGCAGAGCTTCCATCACGTGCAGTGCGGAACCGTTCACCCGTCGTAGCGACGTGTGGGGTCCGTAATGCGTCTGAGGAGAATAACGCTTCGTACAGGCGGCACTACACCCAGTTGCTCAAATCACCGATTACGTCGCTTCTGTTATCGGTCTATGCCCGTTCAAGTAGCGCACAGTGAGCAGTTGTTGATCGAAATAGGTCACATTCCGTCTCAGCACGGGGCGTGTTGTGGCCGAGTGCTACCAACGTGACTGGCGGGAGCCCGGGCGGGGTATGACCGAGAGAATGCTCAGTGGCGGCGGCGGTGCAGGGCGATGGCCGCGGCCGTCCCACCTGCGAGGGCGCCCACTCCGGCGGCGGCGGGGATGCCGACCTTGGCGGCCTTGCGGCCGGTGCGGTAGTCCCGCAGCCGCCAGTCCCGTTCACGCGCGTGCTTGCGCAGCTTGGCGTCGGGATTGATCGCGTACGGATGCCCGACGAGCGAGAGCATCGGGATGTCGTTGTGCGAATCGCTGTACGCGGCGCAGCGGGCCAGGTGCAGTCCCTCGGCCGCTGCGAGCGCGCGCACCGCCTCCGCCTTGGCGGGGCCGTGCAGGGGCTCGCCGACGAGCTTTCCCGTATAGACGCCGTCCACGGACTCGGCGACCGTGCCGAGCGCGCCGGTCAGGCCGAGGCGGCGGGCGATGATCGTGGCCGTCTCCACCGGGGCGGCGGTTACCAGCCAGACCTTCTGGCCCGCGTCGAGGTGGGCCTGGGCCAGGGCGCGGGTGCCGGGCCAGATGCGCTCGGCCATGTACTCGTCGTAGATCTCCTCGCCGATGGACATCAGCTCGGCGACGCGGTGGCCCTTGACGATGGACAGCGCGCTGTCGCGGGCGTCCTGCATGTGCTCGGGGTCCTCGACGCCCGCGAGCCTGAACCATGCCTGCTGCCAGGCGAATCGGGCCAGCTCCTGGCGCTCGAAGAACTTCCGCTTGTAGAGGCCGCGGCCGAAGTGGAAGATCGCGGCGCCCTGCATGACGGTGTTGTCGAGATCGAAGAAGGCGGCGGCCTTGTCGTCGCCGAAGACCGGGAACTCCGGCTCCTCGGGTTCCTCCGGCGAGGCCGCTGCGACGAGATCGTCGAGGGCCTCCAGCTCCTGGGAGGTCTTGCGCGCTGCCTCAGCCGAGGCCTCGCCTGCCAACACGCTCCGCGCGGTGGCGGAGCGCCTACGGGGGGTGAGCCATCCGAGAGCGGCCATGTCGTGAGCATAGCCAGTTCGTTCGGCCGTTCCGGAGTCGGCAGGATTCGGCGCTGTGAACTCTGCGCGACCGCACCGTTAAAGAGGCGGCCCGCGCGGCGCGTCGGCGGGGCGAGAATGGTGTCATGAGCCCGATTTTTCGCCGTGCGGAGAAGAAGAAGCCACAGGACCGGACGGTCACCTTGATCGGCAAGCCCGGCTGCCATCTGTGCGATGAAGCACAGCTGGTGATCGAGAAGGTCTGCGGCGATCTTGGAGTCGTATGGGAGAAGAAGGACATCACTCAGGACGAAGAGCTCAACAAGGCCTACTGGGAACAGATCCCGGTGGTCCTGGTCGATGGTGAACAGCACACCTTCTGGCGTGTGAACGAGGACCGGCTGCGGCGCGAGCTCGCTCCGTAGTCCGAATCGTCACTGACCGACGAGTCCAAACGGCCCGAATGGTCCCTTAGGATCGTGGGCGGTTTGGGTCTCGGGGGCGATGATCGTGAGGAGAGTGTGCGGTTTTGCCCCCATCAATTGAGCACCGCAGCCTCATGTGTGCCGGTTCCCGTACAGCGCGCCGGGGGCGCGTGACCCCGGTCACGTTGGCCGGGCAAATCGGACACCATCTTTGTGCACGCGTTCACAAAGACATAGCCTGCATTCGACGGGGCGGTCTGGGGACGTGTGACCGCCTGCAGCCCCGCTCTACCCGCAGGAGCACCGTGGCAACTGGCCGAACTCACCGACCGGCGACCCGCAGCCGAGGGATTCCCGAGGCCACCGTCGCCAGGCTTCCGCTGTACCTCCGAGCCCTCACCGCTCTGTCGGAGCGCTCGGTGCCCACGGTCTCCTCCGAGGAGCTCGCGGCCGCCGCGGGGGTCAACTCCGCGAAGCTGCGCAAGGACTTCTCCTACCTCGGTTCCTACGGGACGCGCGGCGTCGGCTACGACGTCGAGTACCTCGTCTACCAGATCTCACGCGAGCTCGGCCTGACCCAGGACTGGCCCGTCGTGATCGTCGGCATCGGTAACCTCGGCGCGGCCCTCGCCAATTACGGCGGTTTCGCCTCGCGTGGCTTCCGTGTCGCCGCGCTGATCGACGCCGACCCGGCCATGGCGGGCACACCCGTCGCGGGCATGCCGGTCCAGCACACGGACGACCTCGAGAAGATCATCAGCGACAACGGCGTCTCCATCGGCGTCATCTCCACCCCGGCGGGCGCCGCCCAGCAGGTCTGCGAGCGGCTCGTCGCCGCCGGTGTGACCTCGATCCTGAACTTCGCGCCCACCGTTCTCTCCGTGCCCGACGGTGTCGACGTACGCAAGGTGGACCTCTCCATCGAGCTGCAGATCCTCGCCTTCCACGAGCAGCGCAAGGCCGGCGAGGAAGCGGCGGCCGACGGTGCCGTGGCGCCCGCCGCCACCAAGCAGCAGCGCAAAGGACCCGACGGGGACGTCCCCGCCGTGATGCCGGCATGAGTCTCCTCGTCGTGGGGCTGAGCCACCGCAGCGCTCCGGTCAGCGTCCTGGAGCGGGCCGCGCTCAACGTGGACGCGCAGGCCAAGCTCCTGCAGGACACGCTCGCCGCCGAGCCCGCCGCCGAAGCGGCCGTGCTCGCCACCTGCAACCGCATCGAGCTGTACGCCGACGTGGACAAGTTCCACGCGGGCGTCGCCGAGCTGTCCACGCTGCTCGCCCAGCACAGCGGGGTCGGCCTGGAGGAGCTCACTCCTTATCTGTACGTCCACTACGAGGACCGTGCCGTCCACCACCTGTTCTCGGTGGCCTGCGGCCTGGACTCGATGGTCGTCGGCGAGGGGCAGATCCTCGGCCAGATCAAGGACGCCCTCGCGCGCTCCCAGGAGCTGCACACCGCGGGCCGGCTCCTCAACGACCTCTTCCAGCAGGCCCTGCGGGTCGGCAAGCGTGCGCACTCCGAGACCGGCATCGACCGGGCCGGGCAGTCGCTCGTGACCTTCGGCCTCGAACAGCTCGCCGGGCGCGAGCCGGTCGAGACCTGGGCCAAGGGCAAGCGCGCCCTCGTCATCGGCGCCGGCTCCATGTCCTCGCTCGCCGCGGCGACGCTCGCGCGCGCCGGGGTCCACGAGGTCGTCGTCGCCAACCGCACCCTGGACCGGGCGCACCGCCTGGCAGAGATCCTCGCCGAGGGCGGCACGGGCACCGTCGCGCGCGCCGTGCCGATGGACCAGGTGGCGGCCGAACTGACACGTGCCGATGTCGCGGTCTCCTGCACCGGCGCCACCGGCCTCGTCCTGACGGCCGAGGCCGTCGCGGCGGGCGTGGCCGACCGCACCGGCGCACCCGTCACGACGCCCGTCACCGTGGGCGCCCCGCGCGGGGCCACCGGCGGCTCGTCCGCTCCGGCCGCCCCGCACGCCGTCGACACCGCGTCCGACGAGGCCTGCCCGCTCGGGCTCTCCGGCGACGGGACCGTGGGCCGCGGGGTCGGGTTCTCCGTCATGGGCGAGGAAGCCGTCGCCGGGATGGACGCCGCCACGCTCGAACAGCACGCCGCCTGGGTGGACAACGCGCCCGCCGAGCGCCGCGACGACCCGCAGAGCGAGGCCGACACCATCTCCGCGCTCGCCGCGGCCGTGACCGCGGGCGCACGCATCCCCGAGGGCCGCCGCCGCCCCTCGCTCGTCGAGACCGGCAACGTCCTGCTCGCCCTGCTCGACCTGGCCATGCCCCGCGACATCGACGGCGCCGTGCACCGCATCGACGGCGTACGCCTCGTCGACATCGAGTCGCTCGCCGAGGCCTCCGCCGACGCCCCCATGGCCGAGGACGTGGAGCGGGTGCGCGCGATCGTCTCCGACGAGGTCGCCGCCTTCGGCGCCGCACAGCGGGCCGCGCACATCACGCCGACCGTGGTCGCCCTGCGCACGATGGCCGCCGACGTCGTCGCGAACGAGATCGCGCGGCTCGACGGACGGCTCCCCGGACTTCCCGAGAAGGAGCGCGCGGAGATCACCCAGACCGTCCGCCGCGTCGTCGACAAGCTGCTCCACGCGCCCACCGTGCGCGTCAAGCAGCTGGCGAGCGAGCCCGGCGGCGCCGGGTACGCGGACGCGCTGCGCACCCTCTTCGACCTCGACCCGCAGACGGTCGCCGCCGTCAGCAGGGCCGACCAGCGCACCGACCCCAACGACCAGAACGCAACGCAAACAGATCCGAATCGAGGCCGGGCATGACCGAGAGGGCACTGAGGCTCGGGACACGGCGCAGCAAGCTGGCCATGGCCCAGTCGGGGCAAGTGGCCGACACAGTGAGCCAGTTGACGGGCCGTCCCGTGGAGCTCGTGGAGATCACGACGTACGGCGACACGTCCCGTGAGCACCTGGCGCAGATCGGCGGCACCGGCGTCTTCGTGACCGCCCTGCGTGACGCGCTGCTCGCCGGCGAGGTCGACTTCGCCGTCCACTCGCTGAAGGACCTGCCGACGGCGCAGCCGCACGACCTGGCCCTGGCCGCGGTCCCGCTGCGCGAGGACCCCCGTGACGTGCTCATCGCACGCGACGGGCTGACCTTCGAGGAGCTGCCGAGCGGCGCGCGCATCGGAACCGGTTCGCCCCGCCGCATGGCGCAGCTCAACGCCTACGCCCGCAACCACGGACTCGCCATAGAGACCGTGCCGATCCGCGGGAACATCGACACCCGCATCGGATTCGTGCGCAAGGGTGAGCTCGACGCCGTCGTGCTCGCCGCCGCGGGCCTCAACCGCGTCGGCAGGATCGGCGAAGTGACCGACTTCCTGCCGGTCGACACAGTTCTGCCCGCCCCCGGCCAGGGGGCACTGGCGATCGAATGTGCCGCGTCCGACGCGTCACTGACCGCCGCGCTCGCCGAGCTCGACGACCCGTACACCCGGGCCGCCGTGACCGCCGAGCGATCCCTGCTCGCCGCCCTGGAGGCCGGCTGCAGCGCACCTGTGGGTGCGTTGGCCGACCTTCTGGCCGACGGGCAGATTGTCAAGGAAATGCGCCTGCGCGGCGTCGTCGGGGCAACCGACGGCTCGACGCTGGTGCAGCTGTCCACCACCGGTCCCGTGCCCGAGACGCATGACCAAGCCATGGCGCTCGGCCGCGAACTCGCTGCCGAGATGCTTGCCAAGGGCGCGGCCGGTCTGATGGGGGAGCGAGCACTTTGAGCCCCACCTCGAACTTTCCCGGCCTTCCCGCACACGGGCACGTCACCTTCCTGGGTGCCGGACCCGGAGATCCGGGACTACTCACGCTACGCGCCGTGGAGGCGCTGGCCCGAGCGGACGTACTGATCGCCGAGCCGGATGTGCTCGACGTCGTTCGCGCGCATGCCAAGGGAGGTGTGGACACACCTCAGCCAGGGGCAGTTGACGACGCGTCAGCGATCGCCGAAGCGACGACTCTGCGAGCCGCCACCAATCTTGTCATGGAGGCAGCGAGGGGCGGCAAGCGGGTCGTACGTGCCGTCAGCGGCGACGTCGGCCTCGACACCTATGCGGCCGAGGAGATGCTCGCCTGCGCCGCCGAGGGCATCGCCTTCGAGGTCGTGCCCGGCATCGCGGCGGCGGTCGGTGTACCCGCCTACGCGGGTGTTCCGCTGCGCGACGCCCAGGGCACGGACGTGCGTTTCGTCGACGCGCGCACCGCGTCCGACCGCTGCTGGAGCGAGGTGGGGGCATCCGACGGGACCGTGGTCGTGTCGACCTCCCTGGACTCCGTGGCATCGGCCGCCGGTGAACTCGTCTCGTCCGGCCGCAAGCCGGACACCCCGATGACGGTGACCGTCGCCGGCACGACGACGCGCCAGCGCACCTGGCAGGCGACCCTGGGCACCATCGCCCAGGTCCTCAAGCAGGCGAAGGTGCTGCCCTCGCCCGACGGAGGCCAGCCCGTCATAGCCGTCGTCGGCGAGCGGTCCGCCGCCGCACAGCGCGATCAGCTGTCGTGGTTCGAGTCGAAGCCGCTCTTCGGGTGGCGCGTGCTCGTCCCGCGCACCAAGGAGCAGGCGGCCTCGCTCTCCGACCAGCTGAGCTCCTACGGCGCGGTGCCGCACGAGGTGCCCACCATCGCCGTCGAGCCGCCCCGTACGCCCCAGCAGATGGAGCGCGCGGTCAAGGGCCTGGTCACGGGCCGCTACGAGTGGATCGCCTTCACCTCGGTCAACGCGGTCAAGGCGGTGCGCGAGAAGTTCGAGGAGTACGGGCTCGACGCGCGTGCCTTCGCCGGGATCAAGGTCGCGGCGGTCGGCGAGCAGACGGCCGCGGCGCTCGTCGCCTTCGGCGTGAAGCCCGACCTGGTGCCCAGCGGCGAGCAGTCGGCCGCGGGTCTCCTGGAGGACTGGCCGCCGTACGACCCGGTCTTCGACCCGATCGACCGTGTCTTCCTGCCGCGCGCCGACATCGCCACGGAGACGCTGGTCGCCGGGCTCATCGACCTCGGATGGGAGGTCGACGACGTCACCGCCTACCGGACGGTGCGCGCGTCGCCGCCCCCGGCGGACACGCGTGAGGCCATCAAGGGCGGCGGCTTCGACGCCGTGCTCTTCACGTCCTCCTCGACCGTGCGCAACCTCGTCGGCATCGCCGGCAAGCCGCACAACGTGACCGTCATCGCGTGCATCGGCCCCGCCACCGCCAAGACCGCGGAGGAGCACGGGCTGAGGGTCGACGTGATGGCCCCGGAGCCGTCCGTGCACAAGCTGGCCGAGGCGCTCGCCGAGTTCGGCACGCGGCGCAGGCTCGCCGCCCTGGAGGCGGGGGACCCGGTGACCCGGCCGAGCGAGCGGCGCCCCGGTTCCCGCAGGAGGCGTGCGGCACCCTGACCCTTCAGGGCCGTACATATCCCTGGCCCCGGCTGAGATCCTTCAGCCGGGGCCGGAATCTTTTCGTGAGGTGAGAGAGACAGTGACCAAGTACGGATCGTTCCCCGGAGCCCGGCCCCGGCGCCTTCGCACCACGCCCGCCATGCGGCGCATGGTCGCGGAGACCCGGCTGCACCCGGCCGACCTGATCCTCCCCGCGTTCGTGCGCGAGGGGATCAGCACCCCCGTGGAGATCGGTGCGATGCCCGGCGTCGTGCAGCACACCCGCGACAGCCTGAAGAAGGCCGCCGTCGAGGCGGTGGAGGCCGGGGTCTCCGGGATCATGCTCTTCGGGGTGCCCGAGGACGAGAAGAAGGACGGCGCCGGGACCGTCGGCACCGACCCGGACGGAATCCTCCAGGTCGCCCTGCGCGACGTGCGCGCCGAGGTCGGCGACGACCTCATCATCATGTCCGACCTGTGCCTCGACGAGTTCACCGACCACGGTCACTGCGGTGTCCTCGACGCCGAGGGCCGTGTCGACAACGACGCCACCCTGGAGCGGTACGCGGAGATGGCGCAGGTGCAGGCCGACGCGGGCGCCCACGTCGTGGGGCCGAGCGGCATGATGGACGGTCAGGTCGGCGTCATCCGCGACGCGTTGGACCAGGTCGGCCACGAGGACGTCTCCATCCTCGCCTACACCGTCAAGTACTCGTCGGCGTTCTACGGCCCCTTCCGCGAGGCCGTCGGTTCGTCGCTCAAGGGCGACCGCAAGACCTACCAGCAGGACCCGGCCAACACCCGCGAGTCGCTGCGCGAGCTGGCGCTCGACCTCGAAGAGGGCGCCGACATGGTGATGGTGAAGCCGGCGGGGCCCTACCTCGACGTCCTGGCGAGGGTCGCCGACGCCGTGGAGGTGCCGGTCGCCGCGTACCAGATCTCCGGTGAGTACTCGATGATCGAGGCCGCCGCCGAGCGCGGCTGGATCGACCGGGACCGGGCGATCATGGAGTCCCTGACGGGGATCAAGCGCGCGGGCGCGAACATGATCCTCACGTACTGGGCCACCGAGGTGGCGCGGCAGATCTGAGGGCAGCTCACTCGCAGGGTTTGACCTCAAGTTTGATTGAGGTTGCAAGGTGGTGTGCATCGACGTTCCGAGCGACGGGCCGTCGACGTTCTGAGGAGGACGTATGCGCGCCGTTGTCCTGCATGAGTTCGGTCCCGCCGAGAACCTGACGTACGAGACCCTGCCCGACCCCGTCGCGGGGCCGGGCCAGGTGCGGATCGCCGTACGCGCGGCGGGAGTTCACTTCGTCGAGACCGTCATGCGGCGTGGCGACGCCAGTGACATGGCGCCGCCGCTGCCCGAACTCCCCGCCGTCTTCGGCGGGGAGGCCGCCGGAGTCGTCGACGCGGTCGGCCCCGGCGTGGACCCCGCCTGGCTCGGCCGGTCCGTCGTGACCCCGCGCAGCGCGCCCGGCGGATACGCCGAACTTGCGGTGGCCGAACTCGCGCAGCTGCACGAGGTGCCTGACGGGCTCGGGTACGAGGCCGCCGTGACCATGGTGATGACCGGGGCGACGGCCATGGGACTGCTGGACGTCGCTCAACTCACCGCTGACGACGTGGTGTTGGTGACGTCCGCTGCCGGTGGTGTCGGGCGGCTGGTGGTGCAGTACGCGCTGTCCGTGGGAGCGGTCGTGATCGGCGCCGCGGGCGGGACCGACAAGGTCGAGGCCGTCTGGGAACTCGGCGCCGACCTCGCCGTCGACTACAACGAGCCCGGCTGGGCGGACCTCGTGCGGGAGCGCCTCGACGGGCGTGAGGTGAGCGTCGTGCTCGACGGGGTGGGCGGCGAGAAGTCCGCCGCCGCGTTCGGGCTCATCGGCAGGGGCGGACGATACGTGGTCATCGGCTGGTCCTCGCAGGAGGGCTTCGAGCCGGACGCGGGTCTCGTGGAGCAGCGGGACATCACCGTCGCCAACGCGCTGATGCGGCTGATCGAGCGTCCCGAGGACGGCCCCGACCACGAGCGGCGGGCCCTTGAGGCCGCGGCCAAGGGTGAGTTGGTGCCCGCGGTGCAGACGTTCCCGCTGGCACAGGCGGCAGAGGCCCACGCGGCCATGGAGCGACGGCAGACGACGGGGAAGGTCGTGCTGGTGCCGTAGTGGTTCCAGTCTCTGCGCGGGCCTCAGTCCTGCTTGAGCAGGGTCACCAGGCGGGTGAGGCCGTCGGCGCCGTACCCCTCGTCGACCGCGCGGTCCAGGAGGCCCTGGAAGGGGGCGAAGAGATCGGTCCGCAGGCCCTGTTCGGCGTACGCCTGCAGGAAGTTGCGGAACGCCGCGCGGTTCATGGCGAGGTCGGACACGTCGGTGAGGTGCTGGTCGTCGTCGACCGCCTCGGCGGTCTCCGGCACGATCGCGTGCGTCATCGCCGCGACCCAGTCCTCCAGCAGTGGTGCGAACTCGCGGGCCGGGATGCCCTCGCTGCCGATCAGCGCGAAGGCCTGCGCGACGCCCGCCACCATGCCGTACATGCCGGTGAGCAGGGCGAGGTCGTGCAGGGCGGCGAGGCCGGGGTCCTTACCGGCCCACTTGGCCGCGGCCAGCACGGTCAGGGTGTCGCGGTGCGCCTCGAAGGCTGCCTCGTCGGTGCCGCTGTAGAGGATGTACGCGGCGGGCGTCGCGATCATCTGGGGGACGGCCATGATGCCGCCGTCGATGTACGCGATGCCGTGCGCGTCGGCCCACGCCGACAACTCCCGCGCCTGGGAGGGCGTTCCGTTCGTGAGGTTCACGAGGGTGCGGCCGGCGAGCGCTTCCGTCTCCGGCGCGAGAAGGGTGCGTACGTTGTCGTTGGTCGTGAGGCAGACGATGACGAGCGGCGCGGCCTCGATGGCCTCCTTCGCCGTGTCGGCCGGGATGGCGCCCTGCGCCGCGAGGGGGCCCGTCTTGGCGGCGGTGCGGTTCCAGACGGTGGTCGGGTGGCCCGCCTTGACCAGGGCGGAGGCGAGGGCGGTGCCCATGAGGCCGAGGCCGAGGACGGACACGGGGGCTGTTGCGGGGGCTGCTGCGGGGGTGCTGGGCATGGGCGCGGGGCTCCTTCGGGGGCGTCTCCGAGGGGTTCTCGGGTACGCGTTTGATCCTTGCGGGGCCCTGCGGCGAGAACAAGTACGGACTATTTTGTGCGGTACTTACCTTCTGGTCAGTGAGTGAGTGGCTCAGTGAGTGAGTGGCTCGGTGAGTGGGTGGCCCGATGGGGGCTCACTCGGCCACCCACTCACCGCCGCCCTAAAGAGGGTGCCCCGTCACCAGACCAGCGCGTCCGAAGCCGACGTCTGCCAGTACGTGACGAACGCCGAGCTGTCCACGTACACCCCACCCTCCGGGAGCTTC
Organism: Streptomyces sp. NPDC050439; assembly: GCF_040655335.1. Classification (NCBI taxonomy): domain Bacteria; kingdom Bacillati; phylum Actinomycetota; class Actinomycetes; order Kitasatosporales; family Streptomycetaceae; genus Streptomyces; species Streptomyces sp. NPDC050439. Next base: position 237,420 of record NZ_JBFAJT010000012.1, on the reverse strand, counting down.
GCCGCCGCCGGGCCGCCCACGCTGCCGTTCATCGCGCGGTTGGAGAAGTGGACGTCCAGCTTGTGGGCCTGGGAGCCCTCCGAGCCCTCCGGCGACGACGTGCCGATGGCCGCGTACGCCGTCTGGCCCGGCTCGAGGGTGACGACCGCCTGGGGCTTGCTCGCGTCGAGCCACGGAGTGGCGGCCTGGCCCTCGTCGAAGCGGAGCAGCGGGGCTCCGTACGCGTAACAGGTCTTCGTGCCCGTGTTCTTGGCCTTCAGGAGCAGGTGGTTGATGGGGCGGTCGACCTCCTGCACGGTGACCTTCGTGGTGGCCGCGGTGCAGGTGACCGGCGCCGCCTTGGCGGCGGGGGTGGCGGCCGAGGCGGCGCCGCCGAGCGCGGTGAGCGAGAGGGCGGCGGTGAGGGCGGCGGAAACGGCGGCGGCCTTGGTGCTGAGTCGCATGGCTGATCTCTTTCGGTGTGATGCGGGAGACGTGAGCCGCGCCGAGGGGCTCCCGGTCGCGGCGTGCTTGTATGGCCCAGAGCTTGTGCGGGGTTCTGTCCCGTTGGACAGCGTGGAACGGCAGTTGGGGGACGCCGGGACATTCGTACGGCCGTGAGCTGCGGAAACTCCGTTCCCTGGAACGGATGGACGGGATGGAGAGAGCGTGGGGGCGGGCGATCTCGCGGAGTTGCTGCGGGAGTTGAAGGAGCGGTCGGGGCTCAGTTACGGGTCGCTGGCCAAGCGGTTGCATGTGTCGACGTCGACGCTGCACCGGTATGTGAGCGGGGCGGCCGTGCCGACGGAGTTCGCTCCGCTGGAGCGCTTCGCCCGGGTCTGCAAGGCGTCGCGGGACGAGATGGTCGAGCTTCACCGGCGGTGGATCCTGGCCGACGCGTCGAGGGGCGACCGTGATCACCAACCGGCGAAAGCCGCCCCGGAACCGGAGAAGCCCGCCCCGGAACCGGCGAAGCCCGCCCCGGAACCGGCGAAGCCCGTGCAGGAACCGGCGAAGCCCGCCCCGGACCCCACCGCCCCCACCCACCGCGCCGAAGCAGGCGACGAGCCCCCCGGCATCGTCATCGGCCCCGCCCCCACCGGCGGCAGGAGCGAGGGCAGGCGGCTGCCCCGGGCGCGGGTTCTCGTCGCCGCGGGTGTCGTTCTCGCCCTCGGCGCCACCGCCGTCGCCGTACAGGCCGCGTCCGGCGGCGGTGACCGTGACCGTGCCTCCGTCGACTCACCGTCCCCGCACGGCGAGCAAGAGCCGGGCCCGGACGGCTCCGGGTCGGCGTCGCCCTCGGGGAAAGAGTCCGGGAAGGGCAAGCCGGACAAGGAGCCGAAGGACTCCGGGAAGCCGAAGGACGGGAAGGGCAAGGGCGACGGCAACGGGACCGGGGCCTCCGGCACCGGAGACGGCGCCAAGGGCGGTGGTGGCAACGGCGCCGCAGAGGGCGCTGTTCCGGTGACCGTCTCCACCCAGCCCCAGTACTGGGATGAGCCCTGCGGGCACCCCTACCTGGTCGACAAGGCCCCCGCCACCCTCTCCCCGCCCCCCAACGAGCAGGACGCCCCCGGCTGGGTGGCCGCCAACGGCGCGGTCTCCGCGCGGGACCAGACCGTGAAGCTGACCGTGCAGGGCAAGGGCGAGGAAACCGTCGTCCTGGAGTCCCTGAACGTCCGCGTCGCCGGGACCAGCGCACCGCTCGCCTGGACCAACTACAAGATGGGCTACCTCGGCGTCGGCTGCGGGGGCAACGTCCCCAAGCACTCCTTCGCCGTCAACCTGGACGCCTCGGTGCCGCGCCCGACCCCGCTGGAGGGGGAGAGCGGCTTCCCCTACAAGGTGAGCGCCGGCGACCCCGAGGCGTTCTTCGTCAACGCGACCGCCAACACCCGTTACGTACGCTGGTATTTGGAGCTGGAGTGGTCGAGCGGCTCCCGGCACGGGACGGTGCGCATCGACGACACGGGCAAGCCGTTCGCCACGAGCGGCGACAAGGGCCGTCCCGTCTACGGGTTCTCGCTCAACAGCAAGAAGTGGACGAAGACGAATCGCGACGACGACAACGTGCCGGACCCGCCTGCCTAGCCGCGCCGGCCCGAGCAGTGGGGACGGCGTCCGCATCCCGGAATGGTGCTTGTAAACGCCACGCAGGTCCTTACGCTGCCGGAACTGCCGGAACTGCCGGAAAACATAGGAGCCGCAGATGACCGTCACCGACGCCCACGCCCCCACCGGCCAGGACGCAGACAGGACCCAAGCCCCTTCCCCCGTCCCGGAGTTCGCGGCCCGCGTCGCCTCCGTCGGGGGCTCTCCGGTACGGGACATCCTGGCCGTGACGGCGCGGCCCGAGGTCATCAACTTCGCGGGCGGGCTCCCCGCCCCCGGCCTCTTCGACAAGGCCGGCATCGCCGCCGCGTTCCACGCCGTGCTCACCGAGCAGCCCGAGCGCGCGCTCCAGTACGCCACGACCGAGGGCGAGCCCGCCCTGCGGTCCGCCGTCGCCGCACGCTTCTCCGTGCGCGGCCTCGCGACCGACGCCGACGACATCGTCATCACCACCGGCTCGCAACAGGCCCTCTCGCTGCTGGCCACGGCCCTCATCGAGCCCGGTCAGACCATCCTCGTCGAAAGCCCCTGCTACCTGGCCGCCCTTCAGGCCTTCGGCTTCGCGGGCGCGCACGTCGTGCCCGTGCCCTGCGACGAGGCCGGGATCGACCCCGACGCCCTCGACGCACTCGTCGCCCTCCACCGGCCCAAGCTGCTCTACACCGTCCCCACCTTCCAGAACCCCACCGGCCGCACCATGCCCGCCGGGCGCCGCGCCGCGATCGCCGCCGTCGCCGCCCGCCGCGGACTGTGGATCGTCGAGGACGACCCGTACGGAGAGCTGCGCTTCGAGGGCGAGCGCGTGCCGTGGATCGCCTCTTACCCCGGCGCCGAGGACCGCACCATCCTGCTCGGCAGCTTCTCCAAGGTCATGGCGCCCGGCCTGCGCCTGGGCTGGCTGCGGGGCCCCGCCGCGCTGCTGCGGGCCTGCGCCGTCGCCAAGCAGGCCGCCGACCTGCACACCCCGACCGTCAACCAGCTCGCCGCCGCACGGTACTTGGCGGACAACGACCTGGACGCGCACGTGGCGCACGTCGCGGGGGAGTACCGGGTGCACCGGGACGCGATGCTCGCGGGCATCGGGGACGCGCTGCCCGAGGGGTCCAGCTGGCTGCGGCCCGAGGGCGGCATGTTCGTCTGGGCCAAGCTGCCCGAGGGGTACGACACCGCCGAGCTGCTCCCCGAGGTCGTCAGGCACGACGTGGCGTACGTGCCGGGGGCGCCGTTCTTCGCGGGGGAACCCGATCGGGCCACCCTGCGGATGTGCTTCGTGACGCAGTCCCCCGACGAGATCGCCGAGGGACTGTGCAGGCTCGCAAGCGCTCTGCGGGGTTAGAGGCGCTCGGGCGTCCTGATGCCGAGAAGCGCCATGCCCTGGTGCAGGGTGCGGGCCGTGATGTCGCACAGGAACAGGCGGTTCTCCGCGATGTCCTGCGGCGGCTTCGGCTTGATGACCGGGCACTTGTCGTAGAACGTCGTGTACAGCGACGCCAGTTGGTAGAGGTACGCGGCCAGCTTGTGCGGCGCGTACTCCTGCGCCACCTCCGCCATCGTCTCGGCGAACTGGTCGAGGTGCAGCCCCAACGCCCGCTCGGCCTCGGCCAGTTCGAGCTCCGGGTGGGCCTTGGGGGAGACGTCGTCCGCCTTGCGCAGGATCGACTGGATACGGGCGTACGCGTACTGGAGGTAGACCGACGTGTCGCCGTTCAGCGACACCATCTGGTCCAGGTCGAACTTGTAGTCGCGCACCGCCGACGTCGACAGGTCCGCGTACTTCACCGCGCCGATGCCCACCTGGGCGCCGCGCTCGGCGATCTCCTCCTCGGAGAGGTCCTGGGCCTTCTCGCGGACGATGGCCGACGCCCGGTCGATCGCCTCGTCGAGGAGGTCGATGAGGCGTACGGTCTCGCCCTCACGGGTCTTGAACGGCTTGCCGTCCTTGCCGAGCACCGTGCCGAAGCCCAGCTGCACCGCCTTGACGTCGTCCGTCAGCCAGCCCGCCCTGCGAGCCGTCTCGAAGACCATCTTGAAGTGCAGGGACTGCCGCGCGTCCACCACGTACAGGAGGGTGTCGGCCTTGAGGTTGAAGACACGGTCGCGGATCGCGGAGAGGTCGGTCGCCGCATACCCGAAGCCGCCGTCGGACTTCTGGACGATCAGCGGGGACGGGTTGCCGTCCGGGCCCTTCACGTCGTCGAAGAACACGCACAGCGCGCCGTTCGACCGGACCGCGACGCCGGACTCCTCCAGCATGCGGCAGGTGTCCGCCAGCATGTCGTTGTAACCCGACTCGCCGACGATGTCCGCGTCCTCGATCTCCACGTCCAGCTTGTTGAAGACCGAGTAGAAGTAGACCTTCGACTCGTCCACGAACCGCTGCCAGATCGCGAGGGTCTCCGGGTCGCCCGCCTGGAGGTCCACGACCCGGCGCCGGGCGCGCGTCTTGAAGTCCTCGTCGGAGTCGAAGAGCACCTTCGACTCCTTGTAGACGCGGTTCAGGCCGGACATGGCCTCCTCGCCCGCCTGCTCGGTGCCGTCGGCGGCCTCGTGGCCCAGCGCGTCCGGGTGCTCGATCAGATACTGCACGAGCATCCCGAACTGGGTCCCCCAGTCGCCGATGTGGTGGCGGCTGACCACCTTCTCGCCGGTGAACTCGAGGATCTTGACGACGGAGTTGCCGATGACCGAGTTCCGCAGGTGACCGACGTGCATCTCCTTGGCCACGTTCGGCTGCGCCCAGTCGACGACCGTCGTGCCCGCCTGCTCGGCGTACGGCACGCCGAGCCGCTCGCCGTCGGCGGCGCGCGCGGCGAGGTTCTCGGTGATCGCCTTGTCGGTCACCGTCACGTTCAGGAAGCCGGGGCCCGAGACCTCGACGTCCTTCAGCAGGTCAGGGGCGTCGATCGCGTCCACGACCTTCGTCGCGAGCTCGCGCGGGTTCGCCTTGGCCTTCTTGGCGAGGGCCAGGATCCCGTTGGCCTGGTAGTCGGCCCGGTCGCTTCGTCGCAGCAGCGGGTCGGCGGCGCCGGCCTCCGGCAGGGCAGCCGAGAGGGCGTCCGCGAGGCGCTGGTGGACGGAGGCGGTGAGGGACGTGACCGAGGCCATGAAGGGGTGCCGTTCTGCTCGGGTGCCTGGTTGCTGGAGGTCCAGGGTCCGTCTGACGGACCCTGGAAATTCGAGTATCCCACGGGGTGAAAAGCGGTTTTCGCTGTTGCGGGTCGACCTGGGAGAATGACTCCGACAAGCGGTACTCACGTAGAAGAAGAGTTGAAGCAGAAAGGCGTGCCGATCGTGGCTCAGAGCACCGATACCACCGACTGGGTCTCCCGCTACGCGGACGAGGTCATCGCCGAGTCGGAGCGTCGTGCCCCGGGCAAACCGGTCGTCGTCGCCTCCGGGCTCTCCCCCTCGGGACCGATCCACCTGGGCAACCTCCGCGAGGTCATGACCCCGCACCTCGTCGCGGACGAGATCCGGCGGCGCGGGCACGAGGTCCGCCACCTCATCTCCTGGGACGACTACGACCGGTACCGCAAGGTCCCGGCCGGCGTCCCCGGCATCGACGACTCCTGGGCCCAGCACATCGGCAAGCCCCTCACCTCCGTGCCCGCCCCGGCCGGTTCCGCGTACGCGAACTGGGCCGAGCACTTCAAGGCGGCCATGACCGAGGCGCTCGACGAGCTGGGCGTGGAGTACGACGGGATCAGCCAGACCGAGCAGTACACCTCGGGCGTCTACCGCGAGCAGGTCCTGCACGCGATGAAGCACCGCGGTGACATCGACGCGATCCTCGACCAGTACCGGACCAAGAAGGCCCCCGGGAAGGGCGGCCAGAAGCAGTCGCAGAAGCCGGTCGACGAGGCCGAGCTCGAGGCCGCCGAAGGCTCCGGCGCCGCGAGCGAGGACGACGGCAGCGGCGGCTCCAGCGGCTACTTCCCGTACAAGCCGTACTGCGGCGCGTGCGAGAAGGACCTGACCACGGTCACGTCGTACGACGACGAGAGCACCGAGCTCGCTTACGTCTGCGCGGACTGCGGCCACAGCGAGACGGTCCACCTGAACGAGTTCAACCGCGGCAAGCTGGTCTGGAAGGTCGACTGGCCCATGCGCTGGGCGTACGAGGGCGTCATCTTCGAGCCCAGCGGCGTGGACCACTCCTCTCCCGGGTCGTCCTTCGTGGTCGGCGGGCAGATCGTGCGCGAGATCTTCGACGGCGTGCAGCCGATCGGCCCGATGTACGCGTTCGTGGGGATCTCGGGGATGGCGAAGATGTCGTCCTCGAAGGGCGGCGTGCCGACCCCGGCCGACGCGCTGAAGATCATGGAGGCGCCGCTCCTTCGCTGGCTGTACGCGCGTCGGAAGCCGAACCAGTCCTTCAAGATCGCCTTCGACCAGGAGATCCAGCGGCTCTACGACGAGTGGGACAAGCTGGACGCTAAGGTCGCGGACGGGACCGTGCTGCCCGCCGACGCCGCCGCGCACTCGCGTGCGGTGCGGACCGCCGCGGGGCCGCTGCCCACGACCCCGCGTCCGCTTCCGTACCGGACGCTCGCGTCCGTCGCGGACGTCACGGCGGGCGCGGAGGACCAGACGCTCCGCATCCTGCGGGACCTGGACCCGACGGACCCGATCTCGTCCCTGGACGAGGCGCGGCCGCGTCTGGACCGCGCCGAGAACTGGATCACCACCCAGGTCCCGGCCGACGCGCGCACGATCGTGCGCGCGGAGCCGGACGCGGAGCTGCTGTCCTCGCTGGACGACGAGGGCCGTGAGTCGCTGCGGCTGCTCCTGGAGGGACTGGACTCGCACTGGTCCCTCGACGGTCTGACGCACCTGGTGTACGGGGTGCCGAAGGTGCAGGCCGGATTCTCCGCGGACGCGACGGCCAAGGAGCTTCCGCCCGAGATCAAGGTCGCGCAGCGGTCCTTCTTCGCCCTGCTCTACCGCCTCCTGGTGACCCGGGAGACGGGTCCGCGCCTCCCCACGCTGCTGCTCGCCGTGGGCGCGGAGCGGGTACGAAAGCTCCTCGGCGCGTAACGCTGGCCGCTTTGGCGGTACGGGGGTGGGGGCGGGGCCCAGTTGCTACTGGGCCCCGCCCCCCTTCGCGTGCCGCGGACTGGACCGCCGCTTCGCGACGGATTCTTCCCGCCCACCCACCCGATTGCCCCGGGGGTGATCGAGTGGGTGGGCGGGAGAGCTCGTTCGTCCAGGGGTGACTGCCGGGTTTCGGGCGGGTGGGTGGGAGAGCTTGTTCGGTGAGGGGTGGTTGCGGGGTGCCGGGCGGGTGGGTGGGAGGGCTTGTTCGGGCAGGGAGGGGGCTGCCGGGTGCCGGTTGGGTGGGGGAGCTTGTTCGGGCAGGGGGGACCGCGGGGTGCCGGGTGGGAGGCGTCCGCTGCAAGCGGGGCTGCATCCTTTGGGGGATCGGGGGATCACTCCCGGGCAGGACGACCAAGGCCCCGGGACCAGAGATCGTGAACGTATGAAGGAAATCATCGCCATCGTCGGATGGGTCGTAGGAATTCAGGGCGCCCTCGGAGCCGCCGGACGTCTCTTCGGGGACGAACCCTGGGGCCTCTTCCACAAGTGGTGGGACGTACCCACCCCCGCCTACCTCGCCCTGGCCGTCGCCGGCGCCGCCCTCGCCGTCTGGGGCGAGACCGCCAAGAAGCGCGCCCGCAGCCGAGCGTGAGGCAGCGGAGCCGCAGCCCCGCTACGCGCTGTACTCGGAGTCCAGGTCCTCCTGGTAGCGGCCCCGGAAGTCACGGAGGTAGGGGCGCAGCGTGCTCTCCGCCGGAGGGCCGCCCGCCTGGCCCGTGACGCCGTACAGGTCCATCAGGTACAGGCCGAACTGGCGGGCGTTGGGATAGTCCCCGAGCTCGCTCACGTACTTGCGGAACGCCGCGAAGTACGCGTCCTCGCGCGAGACGTCGTCCGGCAGACCGGACGCCTCGGGCAGCGGCCCCAGCTCCTCCGGCCCCTCCTTGCCGGCCTCGCTCGCCTCACCCTCGGCAGCCTGCTCCTCGCGCGGCCCGGGAATCAGATGCTGACCCCCGAGCGGGCGCGTGCGCCCGGGCCCCGCCGGCACCTGGAACTCCGGCTCGGCGGGAGCGACCCCGGCCGCCCCACCCTGCTCGTCGAAGTACGCCTGCTGCTGCGCCAGATACTCCTGCTGCTCGACGTACGCCTGCTGCTCCGCGTACGCCTGCTGGTCCGCGTACCACTGGTCGTGCGGCTCCTCCGGAACGTACGACGGCTGCTGAGCCGCGAACCACGGGCTCACGTGCGCCCCCGCAGGCTCCGCCTCGACCTGCTCCTGCGCCGCCTGCTCCTGCGCCGCCTGCTCCTGCTGGCCCTGGCCCTGGCCCTCGGCCTGCGACCGCTGCCGCTCCGACTCCAGCTCCGGCACGGGCGGCGCCACCAGCTCCGGCTGCTGCGATTCCGCCGCCACCGGCACCGGCGCGGGCGGCAGCAGCGCCGGCTCGATGCCCGCCGCCGCGAGCCCGGCGGGAGCGGTCTCGGCCAGCGGTACGCCGAACCGCGCCAGCCGCAGCGGCATCAGGGACTCGACGGGGGCCTTGCGGCGCCAGGAGCGGCCGAAGCGGGCCTGAAGGCGGGCCTGGTAGATGAGACGGTCCTGCTCCAGCTTGATGACCTGCTCGTACGAACGCAGCTCCCACAGCTTCATCCGCCGCCACAGCTTGAACGTGGGAACGGGCGACAGGAGCCAGCGCGTGAGACGTACGCCCTCCATGTGTTTGTCGGCCGTGATGTCGGCGATCCGGCCCACCGCATGCCGCGCCGCCTCGACGGCGACCACGAACAGGACGGGGATGACCGCGTGCATGCCCACGCCCAGCGGGTCCGGCCAGGCCGCCGCGCCGTTGAAGGCGATCGTCGCAGCCGTCAGGAGCCACGCCGTCTGGCGCAGCAGCGGGAAGGGGATACGAATCCACGTCAGGAGGAGGTCGAGCGCCAGCAGGACGCAGATGCCCGCGTCGATGCCGATCGGGAAGACCACCGAGAAGCTGCCGAAGCCCTTCTTCTCGGCCAGTTCGCGCACGGCCGCGTACGACCCCGCGAAACCGATGCCGGCGATGACGACCGCACCGGCGACGACCACGCCGATGAGTATCCGGTGCGTGCGTGTCAGCTGCATCGCGGCCACCCGCGAACCCCTCCCTGTTCGGTTTGTTGCGAGCGACAGCCTGGCACACGCATGCGGAAGCCGGTGTGCCGGTACGGCAAGAGCCCGGCCACCAGGGGGCCGGGCTCCACAACTGCCGTGACTGCGCCGCGAGTTGCACGTGAGGCGCGTGCAGGGCTTCTTGGTGCCTGCACCTACGCCTGTGTCAGCTCTTGGACTTGCTGCTGGGCTTGCTGCTGGACTTGGAGTCGGACTTGGCGCTGGAGTCCTTCGAGTCCGAGTCCTTCGAGTCCGAGTCCTTGGAACCCGAGTCCTTCGAGTCCGAGCCCTTCGACCCCGAATCCTTCGATCCCGAGTCCTTGGAGTCGCTGTCCGCCCCGCCCGCCTTGTTCGCGGCGACGACCGCCTCGGCGGCCTCCTTCGCGGCCTTCTCGGCGTCCTTGGACAGATCCTTCGAGCTCGGCGCCTTGTCGCCCGCCAGGCCCGCGCCGTTGTAGTCGATCGTGACGACCGCGTTCTCCACGCGCGTCACGACCGTCTGCTGCTTGAAGTTTTCCTTGTCCTTCTTCAGGTCGTAGTGCACGACCGTCGTCTGGTCGCCGAGGCCCGGCACCGGCTCCGTCTTGACGCTCTTCGCGCCCTCCGTCGCCTGCGCGTCCGCGACCTGCTTGGCGAAGCTGTTCTGCGCGCGCTTGGCGCCGCTGCCGAGCGAGGAGTCCGAGTCGAAGCGCATCAGCGAGACGCGCAGCCAGCGGAACTGCGAACCGTCGACGCCGTTGTTGTCCAGGCTGTCCCAGGAGCAGGTGCCGCGCGCCGACGTGTCGTCGGACGTGCCCGCCTTGCCCGACTTGTCCTTCGCCTCCGGGACGAGGTCGCCGAGCGTCTTCTTCGACAGGACGTCGCAGGGCTCGGGCAGCTTGGCGAACGCCGCCTTCTCCACGGTCGCGGCCTTGTCCTTGCCCGAGGCCGAGGCGGAAGCCTTGGAACCCGAGTCCTTCTTGGCCCCGTCCGAGCCCGAGCCCGAGTCGGAGGAGCAGGCGGAGGCAATGAAGATCACCGGTACGGCGGCTGCGCAGGTGAGTATGCGGGTGAGTCGCTGTCCTTGTCGGTGCATGGTTCCTTCACTCAAGTCACTCAAGACGGCTGTCGTCGGTTCGATGGGCCACGGTACGCCGTGCCCGACGGGGACGACTCCGCTTCCGGACAGCGGGTGACCCGTCCGAGCCGTCTCTAATCGTCGAAACCCTCGGCCAGCGATCCGGCCACTTCCTGCGCCTTGTCCTGCATTTCCTTGCTGTCGGGGATCTCCGTGCGACGCCCCGGCTGCTCGTCGTACTCGACGGTCACGACGACGTTCGACGTGCGGAACACCACAGTCACCGTGCGGTGCCGGGTCGCCGAGCCGGCCGTCGTGAGCGCGTCGTCGAGGAAGGCCTCGTCGCCCAGCTCGTCCAGGATGCGGGGCTCCAGGCCGGGAGGGGTCACGGCCTCCTCCGGGGAGTCGCCGGAGGCGCCGGACTCGTCCTTGTCCGACCCCGACCCCGACCCGGACCCGGACCCGGACCCGGCACCGTCGGAAGGCTCGCCCCCCTTGTCGCCGTCACCGTCGGCGGGCGGCTCCGTGTCCGCGTCGGCGGACGGGGTGCCGGAGGGCTCGGCGAGGTCGGCCTTCTGCGCCTTGGACGCGTAGACCTCCGTGGCACGGGTGTCGTCGCTCACGGCGGTGTCGTACGAGACGACGCGCTCGAAGTCGACGAACAGATGGTGCGTGGCGTCCGAGGACTCCACCTTCCAGCGGCAGCCCACACGCCGGTCGGTGTCGTACGTGACGGTGGGCGCACCCTCGTACGCCTTCTCCCGCTGTTCCTCGCCCGGGATCTCCTCGATGCCGGGGAGCATCGAGTCGAGCGTGCCGCGGTCGACCTGGCCGCAGGGCTCGGGGAGCGTGCGGTACTTGCCGGGTTCGGCGGCCGCGGTCGTCCCGCCCGTCTCGCCGGGCTTCGAGTCGTCCGGCTCTCCGCCGAGCGCGCCGCCGCCCGTGCAGCCGGCGAGCAGCGCCGTGAGGAGAGCTGCGACGCCTGGTAGGTAGGCCTTCCGCTGCACCGATGGGCTCCTTCTCGCCGGGGATATTGGGTTGCCGCTGATGGGCGACCGGTGGACACAATGTGTATCGCACGCAATGCCGTGGACGCCGGTCCGTGATCCCTTTCGTTGACCTTGGCTCCGGTATTTGCTCTTCGAGACTTTCAACACTTTGCTGTAACTACGGGGTGATGAGGACGATATGTCGTACGTAGAGGTTCCCGGCGCGAAGGTGCCGATCCGCATGTGGACGGACCCCGCCTCGGTGGAGGACGTCGCACTCCAGCAGCTCCGGAACGTGGCGACCCTGCCCTGGATCAAGGGCCTGGCGGTCATGCCGGACGTCCACCACGGCAAGGGTGCGACGGTCGGCTCCGTGATCGCCATGCAGGGCGCGGTATGCCCCGCGGCGGTCGGCGTGGACATCGGCTGCGGAATGTCGGCGGTCAAGACATCCCTGACGGCAAACGACCTCCCGGGCGACCTGTCACGCCTGCGCTCGAAGATCGAGCAGGCGATTCCGGTGGGCCGGGGAATGCATGCGGATCCGGTGGATCCGGGACGGCTGCATGGGTTCGGGACATCGGGGTGGGACGACTTCTGGGGGCGGTTCGAGGGGGTTGCTGATGCGGTGAAGTTCCGCCGGGAGCGGGCCGCTAAGCAGATGGGGACGCTCGGAGCGGGGAATCATCATGTTGAAGCTTCAACTGATTCTTCCGGTTCTGTGTGGCTCACGCTGCACTCGGGCTCCCGCAACATCGGCAAGGAGCTCGCCGAGCACCACATAGGCATTGCACAGAAGCTCTCGCACAACCAGGGCTTGGTGGACCGTGACCTGGCGGTCTTCGTCTCGGACACCCCGCAGATGGCGGCGTACCGGAACGACCTCTACTGGGCTCAGGAGTACGCGAAGTACAACCGCGCGATCATGATGGGCCTCCTGAAGGACGTCATCCGCCGGGAGTTCAAGAAGGCCAAGCCGACCTTTGAGGCGGAGGTCAGCTGTCACCACAACTACGTTGCGGAGGAGCGGTACGAGGGGATGGACCTCCTGGTCACGCGTAAGGGCGCGATCCGAGCAGGTTCCGGTGACCTCGGCATCATCCCGGGGTCGATGGGCACGGCGACGTACATCGTGAAGGGCCTCGGCAACGAGAAGGCCTTCAACTCGGCGTCACACGGCGCCGGTCGGCGGATGAGCCGGAACGCTGCGAAGAGGCGCTTTTCGACGCGTGACCTGGAGGAGCAGACGCGGGGCGTCGAGTGCCGAAAGGACTCGGGTGTCGTGGATGAGATTCCGGGGGCGTACAAGCCGATCGAGCAGGTCATGGAGCATCAGCGTGACCTCGTCGAGGTCGTGGCGAAGCTGAAGCAGTTCATCTGCGTGAAGGGCTGAACCGCAAAGGGGCGCGGTGTGCCACCGCGCCCCCATCGTCCCTGTCAGTACGGCAGCGGAACCACGCCGTGTGTCAACTTCCAGCGGCGCACTTGGCATGCGCTCTGGGAGCAGTTCAACTCCTTGGCGGCGTCAGCCAGGGTCGGAGCTGAGAGAAGGGCCCTGTCCTGCTCGTGGGTCCACCGGATTCGTGGGGGCTTGCTCTTCATCTCAGCTGGGCGCACCCATGCAGCGATCGATGTGGCACTGGTCCGCTTTCGCTCCAAAGCCAGGCAGCCTGGGTAGTAGAGGTCCGCAGCCAGCCCCATGGCTGCCTCCTTCGTGTAGACGACGTTGTAGATGCCGTCGCGGGTGTTGCGCTTGATGAGGCGTTCGGCCCCCGTGAGCATCCGCGCATAGCGGCACAGGTAGACCCCGACCGCCGTGCTGGCAGTGGTCAGCGAGATGAAGGGGATGCCTTGGCTCGTGTAGCCGACTGAGCCGTCCGCATCGACGACTCCCCGCAGGTAGTCGCGCCGTGAGAATTCGAAACGAGGCGGGGTGATCCTCTTGGACTTGCGCCCATAGGGCAGGCCGAGTTGATTTACTGTCGTCCGCGCTTCGAGGGAGCACAGGGTCCACGTTGCCGAGTGGTGTTCCTCGGAGATGTTGGTGGCCCGGACGCGCTCGCTGATGGTGCTGCTGTACGGGGTCAGCCGTTGGAACTCGCGCAGGATCTCGATGTCTCGCACGTTGATCTCGACGGTGAGGCGGCCCCGGCCCCTCGATTGTTGTGAGAGATGCCCGTCGGCCTGCAAGAAGCCGAACATGTAGGCGTACTCGGGAACTTCGAGGTCCATGAACTGCGATGTCGGCGCGCTAGGCTCGCGTTTAGCCATGAGGAAGCTCTAGGCCTTCCTGTGTGGTCAGGCCCCCGGCCGGGATTGCCGTCCCGGCCGGGGGCCGTTCTGTGTGCTGTTGTTGATCTGAGCCTAGGCACGTGGAGCGGCAACGGGCATGGCGATACGTCGCGTTCACCTATGTGGGTGACTCGCGTCCTGCGGGGAGGGGCGGGACGCCTACAGCTCGCGGTGGATCTTCGTGTTCGACGCCTGGGCTCGGGGGCGGACCACCAAGAGGTCGATGTTTACGTGGGGCGGGCGGGTTACCGCCCAGGTGATCGTGTCCGCCACGTCGTCGGCCGTGAGGGGGGCCGCCACGCCCGCGTAGACCTTCGCGGCCTTCTCCGTGTCGCCGCCGAAGCGGGTCGTCGCGAACTCCTCCGTCTTGACCATGCCGGGGGCGACCTCGATGACGCGGACCGGGGTGCCGACGATCTCCAGGCGCAGGGTCTCGGCGAGTACGTGCTCGGCGTGCTTGGCGGCCACGTAACCGCCGCCGCCCTCGTACGTGCCGTGGCCGGCCGTGGAGGAGAGGACGACCACCGTGCCGTCGCCGCTCGCGGTGAGTGCGGGGAGCAGGGCCTGGGTGACGTTCAGGGTGCCGATGACGTTCGTCTCGTACATCTGGCGCCAGTCGGCCGGGTCGCCGGTGGCGATGGTGTCGGCGCCGAGCGCGCCGCCCGCGTTGTTGACCAGGACCGCGACCTTGCGGAAGGCGGTGGCGAACTCGTCCACGGCCGCGCGGTCGGTGATGTCGAGCGCGTACGCCATCGCGTCGTGCCCCGCGGCCGTGATCTCCGCGGCGAGGGCCTCGATGCGGTCCTTGCGGCGGGCGGTGAGGACGACGCGGTAGCCGGCGGCCGCGAGTCCGCGCGCGGTGGCGGCGCCGATGCCGCTGCTCGCGCCGGTGACGATCGCGATGCGGGTGGCGGCGGGCGCGGCGGTCATGGTGACTCCTTGGGCGTACGTGTGTTCCTGGCCTGTTCCGCCAGGATAGGTCGACGCCTGCCTAGCGGGCTCGTGGCGCGTACATGATTACGGCCATGCCCGCGAGGCAGATCAGCGCCCCGGTCACGTCCCAGCGGTCGGGGCGGTAGCCGTCGGCGACCATGCCCCAGGCGATCGATCCGGCGACGAAGACGCCGCCGTACGCGGCGAGGATGCGGCCGAACTCGGCGTCCGGCTGGAGCGTGGCCACGAAGCCGTACACGCCGAGCGCGATGACGCCCGCGCCGATCCACGCCCACCCCTTGTGTTCGCGCACGCCTTGCCAGACGAGCCAGGCGCCGCCGATCTCGAAGAGCGCGGCGAGGACGAAGATAGCGGCGGAGCGGGCGATGAGCATGGGGGAATCGTGGCATGGGGAATGCGAAGAGCACTGAGGGGCGTGCGTCTTCGGAGGGCGTTGTCAGACCCTCGCCGTAGCTTGGTCGTATGGAGAGATCGTTGGTGGCCGGTCCGGTTCTTGTTCCTTGGGCGGAGAGTGACTTCGGGTTGCTGGTCGCCTGTAACTCCGCTGCGATGACCGCTCACTTGGGTGGTCCCGAGACGCGGGAGCAGTTGGAATCCAGGCATCGGCGCTACCTCGCGCTGGACGAGCGGGGGCAGATGTTCCGGATAGCCCTGGACGGTGAGGCCGTCGGTTCGATCGGGTACTGGGAGACGTCCTGGCAGGGCGAGTCCGTCTGGGAGACGGGGTGGGGCGTGCTGCCCGGGTTCCAGGGTCGGGGCATCGCGGCGTCGGCCGCGCGGCTGGTCGTGGAGGAGGCGCGGGCCGCCGGGCGGCACCGGCGGCTGCACGCTTTTCCCGCCGCGGACCACGCGGCTTCCAACGGGGTGTGCCGTAAGGCCGGCTTCACGCCTGGGGGCGAGCACGACTTCGAGTATCCGAAGGGGCGTTGGATGCGGTGCAACGACTGGAGCGTCGACCTGGAGACTCCCGGAACTCTTGAGACTCCCGCAAAGCTTCCGCGTCCCTGAGCCGCGGCCTTCGCGTCACTGCGGCGCGTACGCCGTCGGTGGTACTCCCACCGTTGCCGTGAAGTCCCTGATGAGGTGGGCCTGGTCGGCGTAGCCGAGTGCGTCGGCCACGTCCGCCCAGTCCACGTCCTCGCCCGTTTCCGCGTGCTCCAGTGCCTCGTGGATGCGGTGGCGCAGGATCATCCACTTCGGGCCGACTCCCACGTACGTGGAGAACAGCCGCTGCAGCGTGCGTACGGACATGCCCTGGGCGCGGGCGAACTCGCTGACCCGGCGGATCGCTCGGTCCGTGCGGATGCGTTCGGCCAGGGTCATGGCGAGGTCCGCCTGCGGGTCGGGGGTGGGGCCGAGGGCCAGCAGGAAGGCGTCGAGTGCCGCCACGCGCGCGTGCTCGTCGTCCGGGGTCAGGACCGCGTCCAGGGCGTTCTCGGGGATTTCCTCGAAGACCTCCTCCAGCGGCAGCATCCGGCGTCCCGTCCACGCGGACACCGGGGCCGCCGGGGCGAACGGCCGGAAGCCGCCGGGGCGGAACTTCACGCCGCAGACCCGCCCCCGCCCCTCCAGTTTCTGCGTGAAGAGGTCGAGTCCGATTCCCGCCACCTCGGCGAAGGGTTCCTGTCCGGGGAGCCTCTGGAAGACGACGTTCACGGACGGGTGCGGCACGACGTGGGAG
The DNA here is from genome assembly GCF_040655335.1 of Streptomyces sp. NPDC050439. Lineage (NCBI taxonomy): Bacteria > Bacillati > Actinomycetota > Actinomycetes > Kitasatosporales > Streptomycetaceae > Streptomyces > Streptomyces sp. NPDC050439. The sequence goes on along the minus strand of NZ_JBFAJT010000012.1, from coordinate 221,173 downwards.
GCGTAGGGCTGGGAGAGGTCCCAGTCGATCAGCCAGTACTGCTCCACGTAGGGGCGCAGCACGGGCGTCGCCAGGTGCCGGCGGAACCGTGCGCGGGCGAGGAGCCCGGCGGCGTCGACGATGCCCTTGGTGTCGCTGCGCGGGGCGGAGGGGGAGGCGTCGGCGTCGGCCATGGCTGGATCGTATGACGGGGTCGGGGCCGGGGTCCGGGTCCGGTGCCCTGTCGCGTTTCTTCAAGCCAGGGGAGTGGTCGTCGGCCTACGGTCACGGCATGAGTGAGAACAGCATTGCCGACCTGTTGAAGGCGGCCACCGACCGAGCCGTCCCCGTGGTCCGCGCGATCCCGGACGAGCGCCTTGCCGCAGCCACTCCCTGTGCCGAGTACGACGTGAAGGCCCTGGTCAATCACCTCTTTCAGGTGATCGTCCAGTTCCAGGCGCTCGCCGCCAAGCAGAACTCCGACTTCGGTGCCGAGGCTCCTGATGTCGTCGCGGAGGGGCCTGACTGGCGCGAGCGTTTCGGCGACGAGGCGGGGAAGCTGGTCGCCGCGTGGGCCGCGCCCGGCGCCGACGAGGGCACCACGGGGGCGATGGACATGCCCGCGAAGACCGTCGGCTCGATGGCGCTGCTCGACCTGACGGTGCACGCCTGGGACCTGGCGCGGGCGACGGGGCAGGCGTACGAGCCCGCTCCGGAGAGCAGCGGTGTCGTCGCCGCGCTGCGGGAAGCGGTGGCGGGCCTGGGGCCGACGGCCCGGAAGATGGGCGTGTTCGGGGAGCCGCTTCCCGTGCCCGAGGGCGCCTCCGAGCTCGAACGGCTCCTGGCCGAGACGGGCCGCGACCCGCGCTGGACGCCGTAACGCCTGGCAGGCTGTATCGCCTGCCAGGCCATAGCGCCTGGCAGGCGATACAGCCTGGCAGGCAGCCGGGTCGGAGCGACGACGCCTGCTCGGGCCTCCCGGGGGGTCCCGGGAATACCCCTCGGCACCCCACCGTTCCGTAGGTATAGTTGAACAGTCAACAACCTGCGGAGAGTGAGTCAGCCATGCAGTCGCAGTCCGGGACCGGGTCCGGCATGCAGTTCGGGATCTTCAGCGTCGGCGACGTGACGCCCGATCCCACGACGGGCCGCACCCCCACCGAGCACGAGCGCATCAAGGCGATGGTGGCCATCGCGCTGAAGGCCGAGGAGGTCGGGCTCGACGTCTTCGCGACCGGCGAGCACCACAACCCGCCGTTCGTCCCCTCCTCGCCCACCACGATGCTCGGCTACATCGCCGCCCGCACCGAGAACCTGATCCTCTCCACCTCCACCACCCTCATCACCACGAACGACCCGGTGAAGATCGCCGAGGACTTCGCGATGCTCCAGCACCTCGCCGAGGGCCGGGTCGACGTGATGATGGGCCGCGGCAACACCGGCCCGGTGTACCCGTGGTTCGGCAAGGACATCCGCGAGGGCATCAACCTCGCCGTCGAGAACTACGCGCTCCTGCACCGCCTGTGGCGCGAGGACGTCGTGACGTGGGAGGGCAAGTTCCGTACGCCCCTGCAGTCGTTCACCTCGACGCCCCGCCCGCTCGACGGCGTCGCGCCCTTCGTCTGGCACGGCTCCATCCGCTCCCCGGAGATCGCCGAGCAGGCCGCGTACTACGGGGACGGCTTCTTCCACAACAACATCTTCTGGCCGCAGGAGCACACCAAGAAGATGGTCGACCTCTACCGCCGCCGGTACGCGCACTACGGGCACGGCACCGAGGAGCAGGCGATCGTCGGGCTCGGCGGGCAGGTCTTCATGCGCAAGAACTCCCAGGACGCGGTCAAGGAGTTCAGGCCGTACTTCGACAATGCTCCCGTCTACGGGCACGGGCCCTCCCTGGAGGAGTTCACTTCCCAGACGCCGCTGACCGTCGGTTCGCCGCAGCAGGTGATCGAGCGGACGTTGTCCTTCCGCGACACCGTCGGGGACTACCAGCGCCAGCTCTTCCTGATGGACCACGCGGGCCTGCCCCTCAAGACCGTCCTGGAGCAGCTGGACATCCTCGGCGAGGAGGTCGTCCCGGTCCTGCGCGAGGAGTTCGCCAAGAACCGCCCGGCGACCGTGCCGGACGCGCCGACGCACGCCATCCGTCTGGCCTCGCAGGGCAAGGAGATCTCCGTATGAAGCTCGTGATCGTCTCCGCCGGTCTCAGCGTCCCCTCCTCCACCCGCCTCCTGGCCGACCGCCTCGCGGCGGCCACCGGGCGCCACGCCGACGTGGAGATCCAGGTCGTGGAACTCCGCGACCTGGCGGTGGAGATCGCGCACAACTACGTCACCGGTTTCCCGGGCCCGGAGCTGGGCGCGGCGGCCGAGGCGGTGAAGGGAGCGGACGGTCTGATCGCCGTCACGCCGATCTTCTCCGCCTCCTACAGCGGTCTGTTCAAGTCGTTCTTCGACGTCCTGACGGTCCTGGACAAGGACGCGCTCGCCGGTACGCCGGTCCTGATCGCGGCGACCGGCGGCACCCCGCGCCATTCGCTGGCCCTGGAGCACGCGCTGCGTCCGCTGTTCGCCTACCTGCGGGCGGTGGTCGTACCGACTGCCGTGTACGCGGCGTCCGAGGACTGGGGTGCGGACGGCCTGGACGGGCGCATCGAGCGGGCCGCGGCCGAGCTGGCCGGGCTCATGCGGCCCGCTCCCGTACGCGAAGAGGAGCTGATCCCCTTCGAGCAGCAACTGGCATCACTGCGGCCGGAGTAGATCAGGCGTACGCGGGGCTCAGGTCAGGGCCACACCAAGCAGTACGCCTGGTGCCCCGCGTCGTGCAGCCGGTGGCTGAAGTCCTGCCATTCGTGCAGCAGTTGGTAGACGTTGAACGCGTCGCGCGGGCCGCCGCGGTCGGGGACCGTGGACCAGATGAAGGCCGCGGCGCCGACCGACTCCTCGCCGACGCCGCGCAGCGGGTCGACGACCGTCATGGGGAGCTTCACCACGGCGTAGTCGGGGTGCAGCACGACCAGTTCGAGAGGGGGCACCTTGGACAGGGGTATGCCCTCGATACCGGTCAGGACCATCGCGGCGACGGTCTCCGGCTTGATCTTCGTGAACATGCCGCCCATGCCGAGCTCATCACCGCCGAGCTCCTCCGGACGCATCGAGATGGGCACGCGGGCGGCGGTCGCGCCGTCCGGAGCTCCGAAGTACTTGTAGGTCACCCCACCCACCCGGCCACTCCTGGTTCCCGCCCGGTCCTGCTCCGTCTCGCCGCCCCGTGCCAAGGCCTCAGCCTCGGCCGCTTCCGCCTCGCGCCGGTGCCTGCCGATCCGCCGGGCACGCCGCGGGCCCAGGCCGTCGGTCCCCTCGCCCAGTCCGCCACCGCGATGCATATCTCCACCCGACTGCTTTTCCAGGGCGCCCGCCCCTGCTTTTCTAGGCCTCGCGGCCCCCGCCGCGCAACCCGATCATCGTGTCAGTGACCTCCCCCACGGTCACCGGCTAAAACGTCGAGTGAAACACCTGTCCGCAGGATGTCCGAAGCCTCTGACACCATGGTTCATGTGAGCTTCCCGTATAGCGCCCCAGTTTCGCAGACTCTCTTCGACCGTGCGGCGGCCGTGACGCCCGGTGGTGTGAACTCTCCCGTGCGCGCTTTCCGCGCTGTGGGCGGTACGCCCCGCTTCATGGTGTCCGGTACCGGTCCGTACCTCACGGACGCCGACGGCCGTGAGTACGTCGACCTCGTCTGCTCGTGGGGGCCGATGATCCTCGGCCACTCCCACCCCGAAGTGATCGCCGCAGTTCAGGAGGCCGTCGCGCGCGGCACGTCCTTCGGCACGCCCGGCGAGGGCGAGGTCGCGCTCGCCGAGGAGATCGTCGCGCGCATCGAGCCCGTCGAGCAGGTGCGGCTCGTCTCCAGCGGCACCGAGGCGACGATGTCCGCGATCCGTCTCGCGCGCGGGTTCACCGGCCGCGCCAAGATCATCAAGTTCGCCGGGTGTTACCACGGTCACGTGGACGCGCTGCTCGCCGCTGCGGGCTCCGGGCTCGCCACGTTCGGGCTCCCGGACACCCCCGGCGTCACCGGCGCCCAGGCGGGCGACACGATCGTCGTCCCGTACAACGACATCGAGGCCGTGCGTGCCGCGTTCGCCGCGAACGCCGGTGAGATCGCCTGCGTCATCACCGAGGCGTCGCCCGGCAACATGGGCGTCGTGCCGCCGCGCGAGGGCTTCAACCAGGGCCTCGCGGACCTGTGCAGGGAGAACGGCGCGCTGTTCATCTCGGACGAGGTCATGACCGGCTTCCGTACGTCGAAGGCGGGCTGGTTCGGCGTCGACGGGGTGCGGCCCGATCTGATGACCTTCGGCAAGGTCATGGGCGGCGGCTTCCCGGCCGCCGCTTTCGGTGGCCGGGCCGACGTCATGGAGCACCTCGCCCCGGTCGGCCCCGTCTACCAGGCGGGCACCCTGTCGGGGAACCCGATCGCGACGGCCGCGGGCCTCGCGCAGCTGCGGCTCCTGGACGACGACGCGTACGACAAGGTCGACGTGGTCTCCGGGCAGCTGCGCGGTCTCGTCACCGACGCGCTCTCCAAGGAGGGCGTCGCGCACCGGCTGCAGAACGCGTCGAACATGTTCTCCGTCTTCTTCACCGAGCGCGAGGTGCGGAACTACGACGACGCGAAGACCCAGGAGTCCTTCCGCTTCACCGCGTTCTTCCACTCGATGCTGTCGCAGGGCGTGTATCTCCCGCCGTCTGCCTTCGAGTCCTGGTTTGTTTCCACCGCCCACGACGAGCGGGCCGTCGAGAAGATCGCCGCGGCCCTGCCCGCGGCGGCGCGCGCGGCCGCCGAAGCCACTGAACCCACCACGGAGGCCACCGCATGAGTGCGGGCAGCGAGCTCACAGTCGTCCACGTGATGCGCCACGGGGAGGTGGAGAACCCGGACGGGATCCTTTACGGGCGCCTGCCGGACTACCACCTCTCCGATCTCGGCCGGCAGATGGCCGACCGGGTCGCCGAGCACCTGGCCCCGCGTGACATCACGCACGTCGTGGCCTCGCCGCTCGACCGCGCGCAGGAGACGGCGACGCCGATCGCCAAGGCGCAGGGCCTGGACCTGGCGACGGACGGGCGGCTCATCGAGGCGGGCAACGTCTTCGAGGGCAAGACCTTCGGTGTCGGCGACGGCGCGCTGAAGAACCCGGAGAACTGGAAGCACCTGGTCAACCCCTTCAAGCCGTCCTGGGGCGAGCCGTACGTCGAGCAGGTCGTGCGGATGATGGGCGCCCTGGACGCGGCGCGGGACGCGGCCCGCGGGCATGAAGCGGTGTGCGTCAGCCATCAGTTGCCGATCTGGATCGTGCGGAGCTTCGTGGAGAAGCGGCGCCTGTGGCACGACCCGCGCAAGCGGCAGTGCACGCTCGCGTCGCTCACGACGTTCACGTACCGCGGCGACAAGATCGTGTCCGTCGGTTACACGGAGCCCGCGCGGGATCTCGTTCCCGCGCATCTCCTGGCGGGCGCCAAGCCGGTGAAGGGTAAGGCCAAGGCCTTCGGTGCGTAAGCGCTCCGCTGGTATTGCCGTCGATTGTCCGCGGCGTCGTCGTGGCTGAGCGCGCAGTTCCCCGCGCGCCTTCGGGGCGCCCACGCCAGGTAATCGGCTCGCGACTGTATGTCCATTCTTGGTAAAAGGCGCCAAATATGTGCCTGTTGCCAGGAACCCCCTTCTTCGTCGTGCCCTCTAACGGGGCGTCCATCGTGCATGGACGCATGCAGGGCTGCAGGGCGCGACGAATGGGGATGGAATGCGCGACATAAGTCGCAGGGGAATGCTCGGCCTCGGCGTGGGGACCGCGGCCGCTTTGGGACTTGCCGGCTGCGGCACGGGCGGCGGCAGTCATTCGGCGGGTTCCGCGGACGGGGTCGACGGCGGCAGCGGCGGCAAGGGCGGCGGCAAGCGCCCGGCGAAGCCCATCGGTGACGGCTCGACCTCGTACACCGGCAAGCAGCCGCACCAGCCGGGCAAGCCCGTTCCCCTTCAGCCGGGCGAGACGCCCCCGCAGTTCGTGATCTTCTCCTGGGACGGTGCGGGCGAGGTCGGCAACGGGCTCTTCCCGCGTTTTCTGAAGCTCGCCGAGGAACACGACGCGGGGATGACGTTCTTCCTCTCCGGTCTTTATCTCCTGCCCGAGTCGAAGAAGCGGATGTACAAGCCGCCGAACAACAGGGTCGGCGCCTCCGACATCGGATATCTCACCGACGGTCACATCAAGGAGACGCTGAAGTACGTCCGGCAGGCATGGCTCGAAGGCCATGAGATCGGCACGCACTTCAACGGACACTTCTGCGCGGGCAGCGGCACGGTCGCCAACTGGACGCCCGCGCAATGGCAGAGCGAAATCGACCAGGCCACCTCGTTCGTCAAGGAATGGCGCACGAATACCGGCTGGACCGATCTGCCGTCGCTGCCTTTCGACTACGACAAGGAACTCATCGGCGGCCGCACGCCCTGTCTCCTGGGCCAGGACAACCTGCTGCCGACGGCGAAGAAGCTCGGCTGGCGCTACGACGCCTCGTCGCCCGGCGGCCGGCAGCGCTGGCCCCAGAAGAAGATGGGCGTCTGGGATCTGCCGCTGCAGGCCATGCCGTTCCCCGGGCACTCCTTCGAGGTCCTGTCCATGGACTACAACATCCTGGCCAACCAGTCGCAGAACTCCACGAAGGCCCCGCCGGCCAACTATCCGGGCTGGCGCAAGCAGGCCACCGAGTCCTACATCGCCGGGTTCAAGCGCGCCTACGAGACCAACCGCGCGCCGCTCTTCATAGGCAACCACTTCGAGGAGTGGAACGGCGGCATCTACATGGACGCCGTCGAGGCGGCCCTGAAGCACATGGCCGGAAAGAAGGACGTGCGTCTGGTCTCCTTCCGCCAGTTCGTCGACTGGCTCGACGTGCAGGACCCGAAGGTCCTCGCCGACCTGCAGGGCCTTGAGGTCGGCCAGGAGCCCACCGGTGGCTGGAAGGGACTCGGGAAGGCCGTCTGAAATGGGACTTTCCGCAACCTCGGGGGGTGCGGAAGATCCCCGAATCAGACATGCGAAACTTTTCACATGAGTGCCGCCTGCCGCGCCCCCCACAGCACGAACCGCAGCCGTAGCCGCGCCGCCCTGCTGGGCGCCGGGGCCGCGGTCGCCGCGCTGGTCCTGTCGGCGTGCAGCTCCGGCGGCACGTCCGGTGGCTCCGGCAACACCAACTTCGTCACCGGCTCCGACGGCATCGCCACCGCCGACAAGGGCGAGCGCCAGGACGGGCCGAAGCTGGAGGGGGAGACCCTCACCGGCAAGCACCTGGACGTCGACGACTACAAGGGCAAGGTCGTCGTCCTGAACGTGTGGGGCTCCTGGTGTTCGCCCTGCCGGGCCGAGGCCCCGAACTTCGCGAAGGTCTCGAAGGACACCGCGGACAAGGACGTGCAGTTCATCGGGATCAACACCCGTGACCCGCAGAAGGGTCCGGCGCTGACGTTCGAGAAGGAGTGGAAGATCTCCTACCCGAGCCTGCACGATCCGATGGGCAAGCTGATGCTGCGCTTCCCCAAGGGCACGATGAACCCGAAGTTCATCCCCTCCACGATCGTCCTCGACCGCGAGGGCAAGATCGCGGCCCGCTCGCAGCAAGCGCTCAGCGAAGAGAAGCTGCGCAAGATGATCGACCCGCTGATCGCGGAGAAGTGATCTCCCCGTGATGTCCACTCTCGCCGCCGTCGGCGAAGCGAACCAGACCGTCATGAACGGCGCGCTGCTCCTCGCACTGCCCGTCGCGGTCCTCGGCGGTCTCGTCTCCTTCTTCTCCCCGTGCGTCCTGCCGCTCGTGCCGGGCTATCTGTCGTACGTCACCGGGGTCGGCGGCACCGACCTCGCGGAGGCCAAGCGGGGGCGGATGGCCGCGGGGGCCGGGCTCTTCGTGCTCGGGTTCACCGCCGTCTTCGTCTCCACCGGCGCGCTCTTCGGATATGTCGGGCAGAACCTGCAGGACTACCAGGACGTCATCACCAAGGTGCTCGGCGTCCTGATGATCGCGCTCGGCATCTTCTTCATGGGGCTCATGCCCTGGCTGTCCCAGCGGGAGTTCCGCTTCCACAAGAAGCCGGCCGCCGGGCTCGCGGGGGCGCCGCTGCTCGGCGCGCTGTTCGCCGTGGGCTGGGCGCCCTGCGTGGGGCCCACGCTCACGTCCGTCAACTCCCTGGCACTCGACCAGGGGAGCGCGGGGCGCGGGGCCATACTGAGCGTCGCGTACTGCGTGGGGCTCGGGCTGCCGTTCATCCTCGCGGCGATCGCCTTCCGCAAGGCGCTCGGCGCGTTCAGCTGGGTGAAGAAGCACTACGTCTGGGTGATGCGCATCGGCGGCATCATGATGATCGCGACCGGGCTGCTCCTCGTCACCGGAGTGTGGGACAGCATCGTGCAGGAGATGCAGGTCTGGTCCAACGGCTACACGGTGGGGATCTGATCCATGAGCAAGACCGAAGCCCCCGAAGAGCAGACCGAGAGCGATCTCGGCGCCGCGGGCTCCCAGCTGTCCACCGCCCCCGTCGACCGTGTGATGCCCGGCTCCTTCGGCGGCAAGCGTGCCCCCGGGGTCACCGGCTGGCTGGCCTGGACGGGCCGTGAGGTCGTCGGCTGGGTCCGGTGGATGTGGCGGCAGCTGACCTCGATGCGGGTCGCGCTGCTCCTCCTCCTCCTCCTCTCGCTCGGCGCGATCCCCGGTTCGCTGATCCCGCAGACCGGCATCGACGAGCTGAAGGTCCAGGACTTCAAGAAGGCCCACACCACGCTCGGGCCGCTCTACGAGAAGTTCCAGCTGTTCGACGTCTACAGCTCCGTGTGGTTCTCGGCGATCTACATCCTTCTCTTCATCTCGCTCATCGGCTGCATCGTGCCCCGCACCTGGCAGTTCGTGGGACAGCTGCGCGGCCGTCCGCCGGGCGCGCCCAAACGGCTCGACCGGCTGCCGGCCTACACCACGTGGCGCACCGAGGCCGCGCCCGACGAGGTCCACGAGGCCGCGCTCGGCCTGTTCAAGGGGCGGCGCTTCCGCGCGGACCTCACGGCGGGCAAGGGCGGCGCGGGGGCGTCTGTCGCCGCGGAGAAGGGCTACCTGCGGGAGGCGGGCAATCTCTTCTTCCACGTCTCGCTGATCGTGCTCCTGGTGGCCTTCGCCGTCGGGGCCCTGTTCAAGTCCGAGGGCGGCAAGCTCATCGTCCAGGGCGACGGGTTCTCCAACACCCTCACCCAGTACGACAACTTCAAGTCCGGCAACCTCTTCAACACCGACGACCTGGCGCCCTTCAGCTTCAAGCTGGACAGCTTCGAGTCGTCGTTCGAGAGGAAGGGCCCCGAGAAGGGCACCGCCCGCACCTACCGGGCGAACGTCACCTACAGCGAGGGCATCGACGGCCCCGAGAAGAAGAAGGCCATCGAGGTCAACAAGCCGCTCGAGGTCGACGGCTCGAAGGTCTACCTCATCGGCCAGGGCTACGCCCCGACGGTCACCGTGCGCGACGGGAAGGGCAAGGTCGTCGGCACCCAGTCCGTCCCGCTCCTGCCGATCGACTCCAACGGCACGGCCACCGGCGCGATCAAGGTCCTCGACGGCTACCGCGACAAGAACGGCAAGAAGGAACAGCTCGGCTTCAACGCCTTCTTCGTGCCGACGTTCGCGGGCGAGGGCCACGGCCAGATGTTCTCCCAGTTCCCCGCCCTGGACTACCCCGTGCTCGCGCTCTCCGCGTACCACGGAAGCCTCGGGGTGGACTCCGGTCTGCCGCAGAACGTGTACCAGCTGGACACCAGCAAGATGTCCAAGTTCAAGGACTCCAAGGGCGAGCTCTTCAAGAAGCGGCTGGTGCCCGGCGAGACGATGAAGCTGCCGAACGGCGCCGGCTCGATCACCTTCGAGAAGGACATCAAGCGCTGGGCGACCTTCCAGGTCTCCCAGCAGCCCGGCAGCATGTGGGCGCTCGTCGGGGCGGTCTCCGCCATCGTCGGCCTCGCCGGATCGCTGTTCATCCAGCGCCGCCGCGTGTGGGTGCGGGCCGTGCGGGGCGCCGACGGCGTGACCGTCGTGGAGATGGCCGGGCTCGGCCGCAGCGAGTCCGCGAAGCTGCCCGAAGAGCTGGGCGATCTCGCCGCACATCTGCACGAGAAGGCGCCGAGCGCGCCCGACCAAGACCAAGACCATGCCGACTCCACCCCCGATGTTGTTCCTGCCGAAGGGGCTGAGAAGTGAATCTCGCCACCACCCTCGCTGCCGAACCGAACGAGAACCTCGCGAACATCAGCAATGTGCTGGTGTACTCCGCGATGGCCGTCTATCTCCTTGCCTTCTTCGCGCACATGGCAGAGTGGATCCTCGGCAGCCGCAGCAAGGTCGGCCGCACGGCCGCAGCGCTGACCTCCAAGACCGAGGCCGCCGCCAAGGCGCCCGGCGTCACCGTCAAGGCCAAGGGCGGCACCGCCGTCCTCGACCGGCCGAAGGCGGCCCCCAAGGTCATCACCCGCTCCGTCACCGGCACCCGCGATGTGCCGGACGGTCCCGGCGCGTCGGCCGGGGACGAGAAGGGTGACCTCTACGGCCGTATCGCCGTGTCCCTGACCGTGCTCGGGTTCCTCGTCGAGTTCGGTGGTGTGCTCACCCGCGCGCTCTCGGTGCAGCGGGCGCCGTGGGGCAATATGTACGAGTTCAACCTGACGTTCTCCACCATGGCCGTCGGGGTGTACCTCGTGCTCATGGCGCTCAAGAAGAACGTCAGCTGGCTCGGCCTTCCGCTGGTCACCACGGTCCTCCTCGATCTCGGTCTCGCCGTCACTGTCTTGTACACCGCCAGCGACCAGTTGGTTCCCGCCCTTCACTCGTACTGGTTGTGGATCCACGTCTCGACCGCGATCTTCTGCGGCGCGACGTTCTACCTGGCCGGCGTGGCGACGATCCTCTACCTCTTCCGCGACTCCTACGAGAACAAGCTGGCCTCGGGCGGACAGCCCGGCCGCTTCGCGACCTCGGTCCTGGAGCGCCTCCCGGCCGCGGCCTCGCTCGACAAGTTCTCCTACCGCGTGAACGCCGCCGTCTTCCCGCTGTGGACGTTCACGATCATCGCGGGCGCGATCTGGGCGGGCGACGCGTGGGGCCGCTACTGGGGCTGGGACCCCAAGGAGGTCTGGTCCTTCATCACCTGGGTCGCCTACGCCTGCTACCTGCACGCGCGTGCGACGGCCGGCTGGAAGGGCCGCAAGGCCGCCTACCTGGCCCTGATCGCCTTCGGCTGCTGGCTGTTCAACTACTACGGCGTGAACATCTTCGTCACCGGCAAGCACTCGTACGCCGGGGTCTGACCCGTCTGACTCCCGCTGTAGCGCCGTAGCCTCCCAAGGCCGGTTTCTGTGACCCAGTCACGGGAACCGGCCTTCGCCGTGCGGACAGACAAGAGGGCGTGGAGACGAATCAGGCTCACCTTCCTGGTAAGAGCGCCCGTAAGCACGCCAGGGCGTGCGGGCGTGGGCGGTCCGGGTGAGGCTTGGGGCATGACCGCGACGATCGGGCAGGGCACGAGCCGGACCAACGGCTCCAGGCAGCACCTCGGCTACGAGCTCCACCTTCCCCACCCTGTGGACAAGGTCTGGACGGCGGTCGCCACCCCGGAAGGTCTCCCGGGGTGGCTGGCCGCCGCCGACGTGTGGGAGCCACGGCTCGGCGGAGCCGTCTCGTTGCGCTGGCTCAACGGCGACGAGTCGGCCACCCACTCCGGGACCATCACCGCATGGACCCCGGAGCGGATCGTCGAGTACACGATCGACCTGCACGGCCGGTGCCGGTTCCACCTGGAGGCGGCCCGGGGGAGGGCCGGGACCGCCCTGCGCTTCACCAATGAGTTCGAGGGCGACGACGAGCTGCGCCTCGACTGTCTCGCCGGCTGGCACCACCACTTCGAGTTCCTCGTCGACGCGCTCGACGGACACCCCAAGGACTGGTCGACGTGGAGCCTGGAGCCGTGGCGGGAGCTGCGCGAGACGTACCGAGAACGCTGACCATCCCCGAGGCCTGGGCCCACCGCCGTGGCCTGGGCCCATCGGTCCCGCCGATGACCCCATCGGCAGGACGCCCCACTGGCGCGTGGACCAGGGCATACGACCGCTCGTAGCTTCTTGGGCATGACCTCAGTGACCTCAGAGAACAAGGGCACGGCCCAGCTCACCGCCGCGATGGTGCTCTCCGGCACCCTCGGGATCTTCGTCGTCGAGTCGGGCGCGTCGGCCTTCAACGTCGTGTTCTTCCGCGTGCTGTTCGGCGCCCTTGCCCTGGGGGCCTACGCCTTCGCCCGCGGCTACTTCCGCGGCCACGGCCTCACCCCGAAGAAGCTCGGACTCGCCGCGCTCGGCGGCGCGTTCATCGTCTTCAACTGGGTGTTCCTCTTCAAGGCGTACGAGGAGACCTCGATCTCCCTGGCCACCGTCGTCTACCACACCCAGCCGTTCCTGCTGGTGCTGCTCAGCGCTGTGATCTTCCGCGAGCGGCTGACGAAGCAGCAACTCATGTGGCTGGCCACCGCGTTCGCCGGGCTCATCCTCGTCTCCGGGGTGCGGCCCGGTGACCTCGGCTCGCTCACCGGCATCGGCTTCGCCCTCCTGGCCGCGCTGCTCTACGGCCTCTCCACCCTCGTCACCAAGCGCATCACCGGGGTGCGGCCCCACCTGATCGCCCTCGTCCAAGTACTCGTCGGCATCCCGCTGTTGCTGCCCTTCGCGGACTTCGGCGCGATGAGCGGTACGGGCGCCGGGTGGGGCTGGCTGGTCGGGCTCGGCGTCATCCACACCGGCCTGATGTACGTCCTGATGTACGCGGCGTACGCGAAGCTTCCCACCGCCAAGATCGCCGTACTCGCCTTCACCTACCCGGCGGTCGCGATGGTCGCCGACTGGGCCGTCTACGGGCACCACATCGGTCTCGTCCAGGCGCTCGGCGTACCGCTGATCGTGCTCGCGAGCCTCAAGGTCAACCGCGCCAAGTCACCTAGGACGGTTACTGGTTCGGCAGGTTCGGCAGGTTCGCCGGCTCCGCTGTCTGCTCCCGCACCAGCCGTACCGACTGGTCGATGAACAGCCGCACATGGGCCGGAAGCCGCTTGCCCGACCGCCACGCCAGCTGCGTGTGCAGGACGAACGGCGGCTCCCACGGCAGCGCGACGAGCACTCCCGAGGTCAGCTCGTCGCGCACCGCCATCCGCGGCAGGAGCGCCACCCCGAGGCCACCGGCGACCCCTCGCTTGGTGGCCTCGATCGTGCCGAACTCCATGAAGGGCGGCGGGGAGCCGTTGCGCGTCCGCAGCTCGTCCTCGAACAGATCCCGGTAGGGGCAGCCCGGCTCCGTGCCGACCAGCTGCACCGCCGCCAGATCACCCGTGGCGAGCGACTCCGCCCCGTGCGCGGCCAGCGGATGCGTCGGCGCGCAGACCAGGACCAGCGGCTCCTCGGCCAGGACCTCGGTCTCCAGGCCCGCGTGCTCGGTCTCCCGCTCCATCAGGAACCCCACGTCGTACGTTCCCTGCCGCAGCGCCTGGCGGGTCTCGTCGCCCAGCGTGGGGCGCAGCGAGAGCTGCACCTTGGGGTAGCGGTGGTGGAAGAGTTCGAGCAGCGGGGGCAGGCGGTAGGAGGTCAGCGACTCCATCGTGCCGACGGCGATCGCGCCGGTCGGCTCCTCGGCGCCGACGACCGCGGCCCGTGCCTCGTCCGCGAGATCGATGATCTGCCGGGCGTAGGGGAGCAGGCGTTCGCCCGCGTCCGTGAGCCGGATGCGGCTGCCGAGCCGGTCGAAGAGCTCGGTGCCGAGCGAGGACTCCAGGGAGCGGATCTGGCTGGTGACGCTGGACTGGGCGTACTTCAGCTCGGCGGCGGCCTGCGTGAAGCTGAGCACGGTCGCGACCTTCTCGAAGGTGACGAGCAGCCGTAGTTCCATCAGCCGTCGCTTCCGCCGTCCTTCTTCTTCTGGTCGGGGTCCTCGTCCCGGAGGGACTTCAGGAACTCGGGGTTGTCGTCCGGTGCCACCCACTGTCCGCCGCGGCCGCCGCGCCCGGCGCGAGGACCGCCTCCGGCGGCGGGCGCCTTGCGCACCTTGCCCGTGACGAACCAGGCGATCGGGCCGAGGAGAACCTCGCCGAAGAGCAGCACGATGATGACCCAGACCACCTTCGGCAGATGCCTGACCTCCTTCTCCGGAGTGTTCAGGACATCGATGAAGGCATAGATCCACACGGCCAGGACCAGCAGGAACGGCAGATACCTGAGCATGGTGGCGCGATTCCCCAAAGGACGAAGGAAGGGCGGCGTACGAACCCCGGTGACGGGGCCAGGGTAGCCGGTGACCGATACTGGAACGCATGGCTTATGACGATCTTCGCTCCCTGCTCCGTGCACTGGAGCGCGAGGGCGATCTCAAGCGCATCAAGGCCGAGGTCGATCCGTATCTGGAGGTCGGCGAGATCACCGACCGCGTCCAGAAGGCCGGCGGCCCCGCGCTCCTCTTCGAGAACGTGCGCGGCTCGGCGATGCCCCTCGCGATGAACGTGTACGGGACGGACCGCCGCCTCCTGAAGGCGCTCGGCCTGAAGTCGTACAGCGAGATCAGCGACAAGATCGGCGGCCTCCTCAAGCCGGAGCTGCCGCAGGGCTTCGTCGGCGTGCGTGAGGCCTTCGGGAAGCTCGGCGCGATGACGCACGTGCCGCCGAAGAAGGTGAAGTCCGACAACGCGCCCGTGCAGGAGGTCGTGCTCACCGGCGACGACGTCGACCTGGAGAAGCTGCCCGCGCTCTTCACCTGGCCCGAGGACGGCGGCTCCTTCTTCAACCTGGGCCTGACGCACACCAAGGACCCGGACACCGGCGTCCGCAACCTCGGTCTGTACCGCCTCCAGCGCCACGACAAGCGCACCATCGGCATGCACTGGCAGATCCACAAGGACAGCCGCAACCACTACCAGGTGGCCGCCCGCAGGGGCGAGAAGCTCCCCGTCGCGATCGCCTTCGGCTGCCCGCCCGCCGTCACGTACGCCTCCACCGCGCCGCTGCCGGGCGACATGGACGAGTACATGCTGGCCGGGTTCATCCAGGGCAAGCGCGTGGAGATGGTCGACTGCAAGACGGTCCCGCTCCAGGTGCCCGCGCACGCCGAGGTCGTCATCGAGGGCTGGCTGGAGCCGGGCGAGATGCTCCCCGAGGGCCCCTTCGGCGACCACACCGGTTTCTACACGCCGCAGGAGGACTTCCCGGCGCTGAAGATCGACTGCGTGACGATGCGGAAGCGTCCGCTGCTCCAGTCGATCGTGGTGGGCCGCCCGCCGACGGAGGACGGCCCGCTCGGCCGCGCCACCGAGCGCTTCTTCCTGCCGCTCCTCAAGGTGATCGTCCCGGACATCGTCGACTACCACCTGCCGGAGTCCGGCGGCTTCCACAACTGCGCGATCGTCTCGATCGACAAGAAGTACCCGAAGCACGCGCAGAAGGTCATGCACGCCATCTGGGGCGCCCACATGATGTCGCTGACCAAACTGATCGTGGTCGTGGACAAGGATTGCGACGTCCATGACCTGCACGAAGTGTCCTGGCGCGCGCTCGGCAACACCGACTACGCGCGCGACCTGACGGTGGCCGAAGGTCCCGTCGACCACCTCGACCACGCCTCCTACCAGCAGTTCTGGGGCGGCAAGGCGGGCATCGACGCGACGAAGAAGCTGCCCGAAGAGGGCTACACCCGGGACGGGGGCTGGCCGAACATGGTCGAGTCCGACCCGGAGACGGCGTCGAAGGTCGACCGCCGCTGGAAGGAGTACGGGCTCTAAAGATGAGTGCTGATTCAGCGACCCCGGAACTCTTCGGGCCCGAGCCCGCACCGCCCGGCAAGGTCAAGGCGTTCCTGCGCCTCGTCATGATCGAGCACTCGGTCTTCGCCCTGCCCTTCGCCTACATCGCCGCACTGACCGCGATGTTCCAGGTGGACGAGAACATCCACTGGGGGCGGCTGCTCCTGGTCACGATCTGCATGGTCGGCCTGCGGACGTTCGCCATGGCCGCCAACCGCATCATCGACCGGGAGATCGACGCCCGTAACCCGCGGACCGCGCACCGCGAACTCGTCACGGGCGCGGTGTCGGTGAAGTCCGCCTGGACCGGGGCGCTGATCGCGCTCGTCGTGTTCCTCGGCGCCGCCGCCCTGCTCAACCCGCTGTGTCTGGCGCTGGCGCCCGTCGCGGTGATCCCGATGGTCGTCTATCCGTACGGCAAGCGGTTCACGAACTTCCCGCAGGCGATCCTCGGTCTCGCCCAGGCGATCGGTCCGATCGGCGCCTGGATCGCGGTCACCGGCGAGTGGTCCTGGCAGGCGGTCATCCTCGGCCTCGCGGTCGGCATCTGGATCGGCGGCTTCGACCTGATCTACGCCTGCCAGGACGTGGAGACGGACCGCGAGGTCGGCGTGAAGTCGGTGCCCGCGCGGTTCGGCATCCCGGCCGCCGTCTGGGGCTCGCGCGGCTGCCACCTGGTGACCACGGCGCTGTTCGTCTGGTACGCGGCGGACACCGGGGCGGGTGTCTTCTTCTGGCTGGGGCTCGCGGTGGTCGCCGGTGCGTTCGTCTACGAGCACTCGATCGTGAAGCCGCACGACCTCTCCCGGCTCAACCGCGCCTTCTTCCAGGTCAACGGCTTCATCGGCATAGCGCTCTTCGTCTGCGCGCTGCTCGATCTGCTGATGCGCGGACTGACCGTCTAGGCTCACGGTGTGAAGCCAGGAGACACGCAGCGTAAGCCTTGGATCGTGGGGGTGTCGGGGGCCTCGGGGACCCCGTATGCCGCCGCAGTGCTGCGGGCGCTGCTCGCGGCGGGGGAGAGCGTCGACCTGGTGGTCTCGCGGGCCTCGCGGCTGACGATCCTGGACGAGACGGGCATCGCCTTCAGGGACGCGCACTGGCAGGAGGACCTGCGGGAGTGGCTCGGCCGTGGCGCCGACGGAAAGCCCGCGACCTTCGACGTGCCGGTGGACGACGTGCGGTACTGGGCGGCCGGGGACCTGGCCGCCGGGCCTTCGTCGGGGTCGTACGCGACCAAGGGGATGCTGATCGTGCCCGCGTCCACGGCGTGCGTGGCCGGGGTGGCGCTGGGGCTCTCGAAGGATCTGCTCCAGCGGTCGGCGAGCGTGACGCTCAAGGAAGGCAGGCGACTCGTCGTCTGTGTGCGCGAGACGCCGCTGAACGGACAGACGCTGAAGCACTTGGTGACGCTGGACGAGGCTGGCGCGATCGTGCTGCCCGCCTCTCCGGCGTTCTACGCGGGGGCGACGCACATCCAGGATCTGGTGGACTTCGTCGCCGGGCGGACGCTCGACGCGGCGGGGGTGCCGCACCAGCTGTACCGCCGCTGGAAGGGAGAGCTCGGCGGAGGCTCGGCCCCTTCGGGGGATTAGCGCTTCTCCGCAGCTCGGGCATGTTCGAAGAATCCTTGCCGATCGACGGGGATTCCGAAAGATTCGCAGGGTCTAAACCCTGTTGCGCCTTGGTTTCTACACATAGACTCGCGGTATCGCTGAATAATGAAAGGCATCGCACCTATGGACGCCGTGGACAGGCAGCTCATCCAGGCTCTGCGCGAGAACGGCAGGGCCTCGTACGCCGAACTGGGCCGGCTCGTCGGCCTCTCCGGCCCGAGCGTCACGGACCGGATCAACCGCCTCGAGGCGGCGGGCGTCATCACCGGCTATCGCGCGACCGTCGACTCCGCCTCGCTCGGCCTGGGCGTCATCGCCCTCATCGGCATCTCCCTCTCGGACGCCGCCGACCACGAGGACGTGGCGCGGCGCCTGAAGGACCTGCACGAGATCGAGGACTGCTGGTTCATCGCGGGCGACGACTCGTACATGCTCAAGGTCCGGGCCAGTGACGTGGACGGCCTGGAGAAGACGATCCGCAGGCTGAGCGGCACGAAGGGCGTCTCCAGGACGCGTACGACGATCGTGCTCTCCACGAAGTGGGAGAACCGCGTCGGGGAGCTGCCCGAGGAGGAGTGACCCGCGGGGCGTACGGTTGGCGGAGGTTTGTGGCGGGTCGTAGGGAGAGGTAAGGGCGAGGGCATGGACGCAGGTCTCAAGCGCGAACTGGAGCAGAAGGTCCGGGACGGCGAGCGGCTGTCCCGCGAGGACGGCATCGCGCTCTACGAGTCGGACGACCTGGCCTGGCTCGGCGGCCTCGCCCACGAGGTGCGCACGCGCAAGAACGGCGACGTCGTGCACTTCAACGTCAACCGTCACCTCAACATGACGAACGTGTGCACCGCCTCGTGCGCGTACTGCTCGTTCCAGCGCAAGCCGGGCGAGAAGGACGCGTACACGATGCGCATCGAGGAGGCCGTCCGCCTCGCCAAGGCGATGGAGGGCGAGAACCTCACCGAGCTGCACATCGTCAACGGCCTGCACCCGAACCTGCCGTGGCGCTACTACCCGCGTTCCCTGAGCGAGCTCAAGAAGGCGCTCCCGGACGTGTCCCTGAAGGCGTTCACGGCCACGGAGATCCACCACTTCGAGACGATCTCGGGGATGTCGGCCTCCGACATCCTCGACGAGCTCATCGAGGCGGGCCTGGAGTCGCTGACCGGCGGCGGCGCGGAGATCTTCGACTGGGAGGTCCGCCAGCACATCGTGGACCACCGCACCCACTGGGAGGACTGGTCGCGCATCCACCGCCTCGCGCACGAGAAGGGTCTCAAGACCCCGTGCACGATGCTGTACGGCCACATCGAGGAGCCCCGGCACCGGGTCGACCACGTGCTGCGGCTGCGCGAACTGCAGGACGAGACCGGCGGGTTCCAGGTCTTCATCCCGCTGCGCTACCAGCACGACTTCGTGGACATGAAGGACGGCAAGGTCAGGAACCGCCTCCAGGCGCGCACGACCATGGCGTCGGGCGCCGAGGCCCTGAAGACCTTCGCGGTCTCGCGTCTCCTCTTCGACAACGTCCCGCACGTCAAGGTCTTCTGGGTCATGCACGGCCTGCAGACGACGCAGCTCGCGCTCCAGCACGGCGCGGACGACATGGACGGCTCGGTCGTCGAGTACAAGATCACGCACGACGCGGACAACTTCGGCACGCCGAACAAGCTGACGCGTGAGGACCTGCTCGACCTCATCCGCGAGGCGGGCTTCCGCCCGGTCGAGCGGAACACGCGCTACGAGTCGATCCGTGAGTACGACGGTCCCGACCTGTCGCTGCGCGAGACGCCGCAGGCGATGCGGGTCTGACCGGCCTGTAGACGGACGACGAGCCCCGGCCTCTCCAGGCCGGGGCTCGTCGCGTTGACTGCGTCATCTGCGGTGTCCGCGATGCGGAACGCGGTTGAGGCGTGAAGCGGGTAATAGTTAATCTCGCCCTATGACGCTTACCTTCCGGCTCGACCCGGAGATCGATCCCGCCCTCCGTGACGGCGTCCTCGCCCTCTGGGCCGATGTGTCCAACGCCGGCGGAGCCGTCGGATTCGTGCCGCCCGTGACGGTCGACGACATCCGGCCGGAGTGGCTCAAGCGCCTGACCCAGCTCAGCCAGGGAGACACCCGGCTGCTCGTCGGGTACGACGAGGACGGCGCCGTCGCCGCGACCGCCTTCCTCGCGTACAACACCCACCGGCTGATGAAGCACTGGATCTGGCTGTACGTCGTGATGGTGCACCCCCGGCACCAGGGCAAGGGGTACGGCCGCGACCTCATGGCGGCCGCCGCCGACGCCGCCCGCGGGCTCGACGGCATCGAGGCGATCCGGCTGACCTGCCGGGGCGGCACGGGAGTCGACCGGTTCTACGAGTCCTGCGGATACAAGGAGGTCGGGCGCGTGCCCGGCGCGATCCGCGTCGCCCCCGGCGACGACCGCGACGACATCACGATGCTTCTCCCGCTCGGCTGAGTGCGACGGCTGAGCGCGGGGGAGGGCTCACCCCCTTGCCGGGCGCGACCCCTCCCATGCTTCACTGGAGTGGCTCGTCCTACTCGGGCTATTTCGGAACGGAAGAGTGGATTGACATGCTCCGCTACACGCTGATGCGCCTCGGGGTCTTCGTGGGCTGCTTTTTCGCGGTCTGGGGACTTGTCTACGTCGGCGCCCTGCCCAAGGGCCTCGGGGACTCCAACCTCCTCTGGGTCCTGCTGCTCGCCCTCGTCATCTCCGCGCCCATCAGCTTCGTGGTGCTGCGCAAGGAGCGGGACCGGGCGTCGGTCCAGGTCGTCGAGCGCGTCGAGCGCACCAAGGCCAACCTGGAGGCGAACCGCACCATGGAGGACCTCGCCGACGACTCCGCCCGCGCGAAGCCGTAAGTTTCGTCACACAGACCTCAGCCCCGGTACTGGAGCCCACGCTCCGGGCCGGGGTTTCTTGCGTCCCGGGGCGGGTTTCTTGTGCCCCGGGGGCGACTCGGCCTGTGATTGGCCTCGTCTACCTCAAACAAGACCTTTGATGTTCTCAAAGTTCAAGTGTTAACGTGTTCGACATGAAGACAGCAGCCGCGCACCGCATCGCCATGAGCGTCCCGCTCGTGGCGCGCCTGCATGTCGATCTCTGCCGCTGCATGTCCGCGGCCTGTCGTCGCCGTCCCTGAGGTCTCGCTGAGCCTCTTCCACAGCGCGACGACAAGCATCAAGTGACATCTGCACTGCAGCGGCGCCGTCAAGGCCGTTCCGTCTGACCCCTCGCGGTCGCCGCTCCCTCACGTCCCCCCGCCATTACCCGGAGTGTGTCCGTGTCCGCGAACTCCCCCGTATCCACGGCCGACAAGGCCGAGCAGCCGAAGTCCGGCCCCCGGATACCCAGATTCCTCAAGCTGCCGTTCTGGGCCCAGATCCTCGGCGGCCTGGTCCTCGGTGTCCTGCTCGGCTGGCTGGCGCGCAGCCAGGACGTGTCCTGGCTCGTCACCACGCTGGACAAGGTCGGAAGCACCTTCATCGGCCTCCTGAAGCTGGCGGTCGCCCCGCTCGTCTTCTTCGCGATCCTGGTGTCGATCACCAACCTGCGCAAGGTCAACAACGCGGCGCGGCTCGCCTCGCAGACGCTGGTCTGGTTCATGATCACGTCGCTGATCGCGGTCGTCATCGGCCTCGCGATCGGGCTCATCACGAACCCGGGCGCCGGCACCGGCCTGACCCCGAAGGACGGCGCCAAGCCGGAGACCTCGGGCTCCTGGATCGACTTCCTCACCGGGATCATCCCGACGGACGTCATCACGCCGTTCACCGAGCTCAACGTCCTGCAGATCGTCTTCATGGCCGCCGTCGCCGGTATCGCCGTACTGAAGATCGGTGACAAGGCGCAGCCGATCCTGGACCTCAGCGAGTCCGTGCTCGCGCTGCTCCAGAAGGCCCTGTGGTGGGTCATCAAGCTCTCGCCGATCGGCACCATCGGCCTCATCGGCTTCGCCATCGCCGACTACGGCTGGGACCTGATCAGCAAGTACGCGACGTTCACCGTCGACATCTACGTCGGTTGCGCCCTGGTGATGTTCGGCGTCTACCCGCTGCTGCTCTCCACGGTCGCCAAGGTCAACCCGCTGCAGTTCTTCAAGGGCGCCTGGCCCGCGATCCAGCTGGCCTTCGTCTCGCGCTCCTCGGTCGGCACGATGCCGGTCACCCAGAAGGTCACCGAGCGCCTCGGCGTGCCGAAGGAGTACACGTCCTTCGCGGTGCCGTTCGGCGCCACGACCAAGATGGACGGCTGCGCCGCGATCTACCCGGCCATCGCCGCGATCTTCGTCGCGCAGATCTTCGACGTGCAGATGGGCATCAAGGAGTACCTGCTCATCGCCTTCGTCTCGGTGGTCGGTTCCGCCGCCACGGCCGGCCTGACGGGCGCCACGGTCATGCTGACCCTGACCCTGTCGACGCTGGGCCTGCCGATGGAGGGCGTCGGCCTGCTCCTCGCGATCGACCCGATCCTGGACATGATGCGCACGGCCACGAACGTCGCAGGCCAGGCGGCCGTCCCGGTGATCGTCGCCGCCCGCGAGAAGATCCTCGACCGTGACGCCTACGAGAACGCGTCGGCTTCGCCGCTCGACGAGTTCGACGAGCCCGCCGACGAGCGGCAGCCGGTGCCTGTCGCCGCCTGACGTCCCCCCGCTCGTGGCGAACGTGCCCCCGCACTCAGCAGTGGCTGAGTGCGGGGGCACGTCTATGGGTGCGAGGCGTACCGGGGCCGGTCGGTCACTTCGGGTCGCGTTCGAAGACCGCCTTCGACCAGACGTAGCCGAGCGCGGAGAGCGCCACGCACCAGGCGAGGGTGATCCAGCCGTTGTGGCCGATCTCGGTGCCGAGGAGCAGGCCGCGCAGGGTCTCGATGGCCGGGGTGAAGGGCTGGTACTCGGCGATCGGCCGGAACCAGCCGGGCATCGAGCCGACGGGGACGAAGGCGCTGGAGAACAGCGGCAGCAGGATCATCGGCATCGCGTTGTTGCTGGCCGCCTCGGCGTTCGGGCTGATCAGGCCCATGCCGACCGCGACCCAGGTGAGGGCCAGGGAGAAGAGCACGAGCAGGCCGAAGGCGGCCAGCCACTCCAGGACGGTGGCGTCGGTGGAGCGGAAGCCGATGGCGACACCGACGGCGCCCACGAAGACCACGCTCAGGACCGACTGAAGGACGCTGCCGACGACGTGCCCGATGAGCACGGACCCGCGGTGGACGGCCATGGTGCGGAAGCGGGCGATGATGCCCTCGGACATGTCCATCGAGACGGACACCGCGGTCCCGACCACGGCGCCGCCGACGGTCATCAGCAGGATGCCCGGGACGATGTAGGCGATGTACTCGGAGCGGTCCGCGCCGCCCCCGCCGATGCCCGCGCTCATCACGTCGCCGAAGAGGTAGACGAAGAGCAGCAGCAGCATGATCGGCGTGAGCAGGAGCTGCAGGGTCATGGACGGGTAGCGCCGGGCGTGCAGGAGGTTGCGGCGCAGCATCGTGGAGGAGTCGCGGACGGCGAGGGAGAGGGAGCTCATCGGACGTTCTCCTTGGTCTGGGCGTGCTGCGCGGGGACGTCGGCGGGGCCGGTCAGGGCGAAGAAGACGTCGTCGAGGTCGGGGGTGTGCACGGTGAGCTCGTCGGCCTCGACACCGGCCGCGTCCAGCCAGTCGAGGAGGGAGCGCAGCTCGCGCTGGCTGCCGTCGCTGGGGATGGACAGCGAGAGGGCCTCGTCGTCGCGAGTGGACTCGCGGAGCGCGGAGGCGGCTGCCTTGTAGGCGTCGGGGTCGGTGAAGCGCAGGCGTACGTGGCCGCCGGGGATGAGTCGTTTGAGTTCTTCGGCGGTGCCTTCGGCGGCGATCTTGCCGTTGTTCAGCACGGCGATGCGGTCGGCGAGTTCGTCGGCTTCTTCCAGGTACTGCGTGGTGAGGAAGACGGTCACGCCGCCCGTGACGAGTTCGCGGATGATCTGCCACATGTTGTGGCGGGAGCGGGGGTCGAGTCCGGTGGTGGGCTCGTCGAGGAAGATGATGCGCGGGTCGCCGACCAGGGTCATGGCGATGTCCAGGCGGCGTTTCATGCCGCCGGAGTAGGTGGAGGCGGGCTTCTTGGCGGCCTCGGTGAGGTCGAAGCGGGCGAGGAGTTCGGCGGCGACCCTGCGTCCCTCGCTCTTGGAGAGGTGGTGCAGGTCGGCCATGAGGAGCATGTTCTCCTCGCCGGTGATCAGGCCGTCGACCGCGGAGAACTGGCCCGTCACACCGATCGCGGCACGCACCCCGTCCGGTGACGCGGCGATGTCGTGGCCCGCTACCTGAGCCTCGCCGCCGTCGGCCGAGATGAGCGTGGAGAGGATCTTCACGGCGGTGGTCTTTCCCGCGCCGTTCGGGCCGAGCAGCGCGAACACCGATCCGGCGGGGATGCGGAGATCGACGCCGTCGAGGACCGTCTTGTCGCCGTAGGACTTACGCAGACCGAGGGCGGAGACGGCGGCCGAGGACGGATTGCCGTTGTTCTGACTGGATGTGGACATGACAGATGAAGGCATGGGGCCCTCCTGGTCGAAGGCTGAAGTGGTGGGGGCGGCGGGGGCCGCAGGGGTGGTGAAGCGGCCGGGGGCTCAGGCGCGGGCGCGGACGATGTCGATGTTGCCGTGCCGGGTGCGGGCGCGGATCTTGACGGTGTCCTCGGCCTCGTCCGGGCCGTCGGACGAGGTGAGCCTGTTGCGTACCTGCCCCTTGTCGGAGCCGGCGTCGAGCCAGGCGGCCGTGCCCTCGCGGATGCCGATCTCGATGGCGCCGTAGTTGGTCTCCAACTGGATGGTGCCGCGGGCGGCTTCGGCGATGCGCAGGGCGCCGTAGGAGTTGGTCGCGGTGACCGAACCCTCGGCGCGCGCGATGTCGATGGCACCGTGGGCGCCGCTCACGCGCAGGTCGCCGGTCGCGCCGCCGACGGTCGTGTTGCCGTGCGAGTTCTTCAGCGTGGCGGAGCCCTCGACGAGGCCGACGCGGATGTTGCCGGAGCTGGTGGTGATCTCGGCCGCGCCCAGGACCCGTTCGACGGTGATCGAGCCGTGCGAGACGGTCAGCTGGAGCGGTCCTGCCGTGTCCAGGCGGACATCGCCGACCGAGGCCTTCACGCGGACCTCGCCGAGTTGGCCCTCACCGAGCACGTTGGGGCAGGAGCCGCCCACCTCGACGTGTGAGCCCGTGGGCAGTTCGACCGTCACGTCGACGGCGCCGGTGGGGCCGATCATGAGGCGTTCCTTCGTCCTGATGTTCAGGACGCCGCTCGCGTACGTGACCTCCGTCTGCTCGGCGGCCCGTACGTCCTTGTCCCTCTTCGGGTCCTGGGCCGTGACCTCGACGAGGGTGTCGGGCCGGTCGCTCGCGGTGAACCGGATGGAACCGGCTCCCACGTGTGCCGTGACCGAGATCGATTCGGGAGTGTCGAAAGAAGGCATGGCTGTCCCGTCCTCTTGGGTCTCTGGGGCGTCCCCGCTGGTGGGACGTGGTGTGAGTGAAGTGGTGGGAGGTGCTGGGTGGCGGTGCCGTGAGGTGGTGCCGGGAGGTTGAGCAGGGGCGGGCGGGGGCGTGGTCAGCGCACCCAGCCCGTGATGGTCTGTCCGATCGTGGGAGTCTTCGGCGCCGTACGCGGACGGGCGTCGCCGTCGACCGCGGCCGAGACGGCGCGGATCAGCCAGGCGTTGACCGAGAGGCCCTCGCGTCCCGCTGCCTCCTCGGCGCGGGCCTTGAGGTGGGCCGGCAGGCGCAGGTTGACGCGGGCGGTGCCGCCTTCGTCGCCTTCCGCGGGCAGCTGCGCCTTGAGCGGTTCGTAGGGGGTGGCCGGCTCCGCGGGGGTGTCGCTGTCGGTGGGCGGCAGCGTCACCACGAAGTCCGGGTCGAGACCGCGCAGTCGTACGTCGACGGAGCCGGGGGCGAGCTCGCGGGTGATCTCGTCCATCGCGGCCGAGAGCACGTTCAGCATGGTCAGCCGGGTCGCCGACTCCAGGGGAGCGGTGAGACGGTCGGCCAGCTCGCGGGCTTCTTCCCCGCCGGCTTCGGCGGCCACCGCGAGTTCACGGCGGAGGGTGTCGACATACGGCGTGAGGTCCATGACGTCATCTTGGCACCATCATGGCGCCATGCGCAACTGTAATGGCGCCGCGAGTGGGATGGGTGCGTTGATCGCTTGACGGGCGAGGCTCTGACCTGCGGAAACTCGGAGATGTGAGATGCAGCGGTGTGGCGCCAGGGTGAGAGTGTGGGCTCGGGCAGCGATTTAGGCGGCGCTTGGTGGTGCCACATGGCATCGGGTGGCGCCATCTGGCGTCAGGCGGGCACCGCGTGGTGCCGCCGGGTGCCATGTGGTGCCAGATGGCGCCATGGGGTGCCACGGGGTGCGGGGCCGCTCGGGGGCTGACCGTAGGCTGGCCCTCCTGTGCACAAGTTGTGTGGAAGGTGGGCGCCGGGGTGGGCGACATGAAGGCCGGGGCGGCCGGTGGGGGCACGGGGGCCGCGGGGAGCACGGGGAGCACGGGGAGCACGGTGGAAAAGCGGCAGAAGCGGATGCCGAGGGCCGTGCGCGAGCAGCAGATGCTGGACGCGGCCGTGCGGATCTTCGGGCAGCGGGGTTACCGGGCGGCTTCCATGGATGAGATCGCCGAGGTGGCGGGGGTGTCGAAGCCGCTGGTGTACCTGTATCTGAACTCCAAGGAAGAGCTGTTCACCGCGTGCATCCGGCGGGAGGCCGCGGCGTTGGTCGCGGCGGTGCGGGACGGGGTGAGCGGGGGCGGGCCCGCCGACCGGCAGCTGTGGGCCGGGCTGCGGGCCTTCTTCACGCATACCGCGGAGCGACCGGACGCGTGGGTGGTGCTGCATCACCAGGCGCGTACGCAGGGCGAGCCCTTCGCCGCCGAGGTCACCGTGATGCGCGAGGAGATCGTGGCGTTCGTGACGTCACTGATCGCGGAGGCGGCACGGGAGGCGCACCGCAAGCCGGAGCTGGCGGAACGTGAAGTCGCGGGCCTTGCCCAGGCGTTGGTGGGGGCTGCGGAGTCGCTCGCGGGATGGGCGAACGGGGACGCGTCGGTGTCCGCGAAGGAGGCCGCCGCGACGCTGATGAACTTCGCGTGGGCGGGGCTCGGGGAGCTGATGGAGGGGCGGCGCTGGGTGCCGTAGCCGTGCGGCGCTTAACGGAGGCTCGCGGTTCCGGTGAGGTGGGTCCTGTGGGAGTGGTCGCCGGTGCCCCGGAGCTGGAAGTCCGCGCCGTCGGCCGCGTAGGTGACGGTGGCGGGGAGCAGTACGGGTGCCTTGAAGTCGACGTGTACGTGGGCGGATTCGGGTGTGCCGTACTCCGCGAGGCAGCGGGCCACGGTCCACATGCCGTGGGCGATGGCCCGGGGGAAGCCGAGCATGCGTGCGGTCAGGGGGTACAGGTGGATGGGGTTGCGGTCACCTGAGACGGCACCGTAGCGACGTCCGAGGTCCCGGGGCAGTGACCACTCGGCGAGGGCGGGGAGCGGGGAGCTTTCGAGGGGTGCCTTGGCGGGGGTGCCGGCCTCGGTGCGATGGCGGGCCAGATAGGTGCTGCTGGACGTCCACACGGTGCTTCCACCGACGCGCGCCTCGGTGACGACGGTGGCTTCGGTACCGCGGTGGTGTGGGGCCAACTGGGTCGCGTGCACAGCGAGTTCGAGCTCATCGGCGGTGGTCAGGGCACGCTGCTGATCGATCTCGATGGACGTATGAACGAGCCCGAGCAGTGGAAGCGGAAATCCACGGGCGGACATGAGCCGCATGGCCAACGGAAAGCTGAGGACGTGGGGGTAGGTGAGGGGGAGGGTGCCCGGGGCGGCGCGGAACCCGCAGAGCCGGGAGTAGGCATCGAGGCGCTCACTGCTGGGCCGTATGCCGCTGAGGGTCGGACGCGAGGAGGGAAGAGCCGCGTCGGCCCGGGGCCGCTTCAGGGGCGAGAGAAGCGCACCACGGAGGAGAAGGGGGGCGAGCATGGGGTCCTTTCGGGGGCTGGGGGCTGGGGGCTGAGAGCTGAGAGCTGAGGGCGGGGTCGTGCCGGTGTTACGTCTCCGTCTCCGCCGCCGTGCGACGGCCGCGAGGCTACCGGCGGGGGAGCCTCGCGAGCCGCGCGCTGCGGAGTCATGCCGGTACGTCTCCCCCCGGCCGACCCCGCGAGGGCTGCGCTCGTTCGTCACCGGATGCTGCGGGGTGCTCGGGCGGGTGGGCGGGAAATGGCTCGTTCGGTAGGTGTGACGCTGCGGGGCAATCGGGCGGGTGGGCGGGAAAGGCCTGTTCGGTGGGGGTGATGCTGCGGGGCAATCGGGCGGGTGGGTGGGAAAGGCTCGTTCGGTGGGGGACAAGCTGCGGGGTGCTCAGGCGGGTGGGGACCCCCTGGGCTACGCGCCCAGAAGGCTTTGGCCGCAGACCCGGATCACCTGACCGTTGACGGCGCTCGAAGCAGGGCAGGCGAGCCACGCCGTGGTCTCCGCGACGTCCACCGGCAGACCCCCCTGGCCAAGGGAATTCATGCGACGCCCCGCCTCGCGGATGAAGAGAGGGACCGCCGCCGTCATCTTCGTCTCGATGAAGCCGGGCGCCACCGCGTTCACACTCACCCCGTACTCCGCGAGAGCAGTCGGCGCCAGAGCCCGCACCAGGCCGATGATCCCCGCCTTGCTCGCCGCGTAGTTCGTCTGGCCGACGTTCCCCGCGATCCCCGCGATCGACGCCGTGGCGACCACGCTCCCACCCCGGTTCAGCGTCCCGGACTTGAGCAACGCGTCCGTCGTACGCAGCACGCTCGTCAGATTCACGTCCAGGACCGGGTTCCAGCGGTCGGCCGGCATGTTGGCCAGCTTGCGGTCCCTCGTGATCCCCGCGTTGTGGACGAGGATGTCCAGGCCGCCGGGGGCCAGCGCCGAAGCCATGCGCTCACCGGCGTCATCCGCTGTGATGTCCAGCGGGAGGGCCGTACCGCCGAGCCGGTCCGCGACCCGTACCAAGTCCGCCTGTGCGGACGGAACATCGAGTACGACCACCCGCGCGCCGTCCCGAGCCAGCACCTCCGCCACCGCTTCGCCGATCCCCCGCGCCGCCCCGGTGACGAGCGCCGTGCGCCCGGCGAGGGGCCGGTCCCACCGGAGATCAAGGCTCTCCGCCTCCCCCGTCTCGATCACCTGACCGCTCACATACGCCGACCTCGGCGAGAGCAGGAAACGCAGCGTCGACTCCGCCCCGGCCGCCGAGCGCATGCGGACCAGCGTCGCCGTGCGGCCCTTGCCCAGCTCCTTGCCGAGGGAACGTACGAAGCCCTCCAACGCCTGTTGCGCCGCCGCCTGGTGGTGGTCCACCCCCGTCCCCGCCCCCTGGCCCACCGCCGGGACGGGCGCGCCGAGCACCACCACGCGGCCGTTCTCCGCCACCGAGCGCACCACGGGATGCAGCGCCGCGTGCACGAGGGCGAGGTCGGGAGTGTCACGTATGCCCGTTGCGTCCACCACGATCGCCGTGGGGCGGGAGGAATCGGATGTGACGCGAAGGTTCGTGCGCTCCAGTACCGGCGGCAGGTCCGCCGCGTGGGCGGACTCGCCCGCCGTGAGGAGCAGCAACTCGCCCTCCAGCTGCGGACGTTCCGGCGTCCAGCGGTGCAGCGCCGACGGCTGGGGCAGGCCGAGCCTTCGGGTGAGGAAGCGGCCGGGTGCGGTGCCCGTGAAGTTCAGATAGCGGTCGGCCATTGTCCAACTCCCAGCTCGGTCGTAAATTTACTTCAGAGTAAGGTTACTCAAGGGTCAGGAGCTGGTCGAGACATGAATCAGGAGCTGGTCGAGACATGAAACTGCCCACCACCCGCCGCGTGGCGGTCATCGGCGGCAGCCGCATCCCCTTCGCGCGTTCCGACGGCCCGTACGCGACCGCGTCCAACCAGGAGATGCTGACCGCCGCCGTCGACGGACTCGTCGAGCGCCACGGCCTTGAG
Organism: Streptomyces sp. NPDC050439; assembly: GCF_040655335.1. Lineage (NCBI taxonomy): Bacteria > Bacillati > Actinomycetota > Actinomycetes > Kitasatosporales > Streptomycetaceae > Streptomyces > Streptomyces sp. NPDC050439. The sequence goes on along the minus strand of NZ_JBFAJT010000012.1, from coordinate 191,677 downwards.
GGGCACGGCGCCGTGGGGGAGTTCGTCGCCGGGGCCGTGCTCAAGCACAGCCGGGACTTCAACCTCGCCCGCGAGACCGTTCTCGGCTCGCGGCTCGCACCGACCACGCCCGCGTACGACATCCAGCAGGCCTGCGGCACCGGCCTGCAGGCCGTCATCGCCGCCGCCAACAAGATCATGCTGGGGCAGACGGAGTCCGCCGTGGCGGGCGGCGCGGACACCGCGAGCGACGCCCCGCTCGGCGTCAACGACTCCCTTCGCAAAATTCTCCTGTCCGCGCGCCGCGCCAAGACGGCGGGGGAGCGGGTCAAGGCGCTCGCCCGCGTGCGGCCCTCGCATCTCGTGCCCGACATCCCGCGCAACGCGGAGCCGCGCACCGGGCTTTCGATGGGCGAGCACGCCGCCGTAACCGCCCAGGCGTGGGGCGTCACGCGCGAGGCGCAGGACGAACTGGCCGCCACCAGCCATCAGCGGCTCGCCGCCGCGTACGACAGGGGGCTCCTGGACGGGCTCGTCGTGCCGTTCAGGGGACTTGAGCGGGACCAGAACCTGCGGCCCGGGTCGAGCGTCGAGAAGCTGGCGAAGCTGAAGCCGGTGTTCGGGGTGGCGGGGGCCAATCCGACCATGACGGCCGGGAATTCGACGCCCTTGACCGATGGCGCCGCCGTCGCGCTGCTCGCGAGCGAGGAGTGGGCCGGGGCGCGCGGTCTTGAGCCGCAGGCCTACCTCACCGCGTACGAGACCGCCGCGGTCGACTTCGTCGGGGGCGATGTCGCCGGGGGCGAGGACGGGCTCCTGATGGCGCCCGCGTACGCCGTGCCGCGGATGCTGGAGCGGGCGGGGCTCGGGCTCGCGGACTTCGACTTCGTCGAGATCCACGAGGCGTTCGCCTCGCAGGTCCTTGCCACGCTGGCCGCGTGGGAGAAGCGGGGCCTGGGCGTCGTGGACCGGGACCGGCTCAACGTCGCCGGCTCCTCGCTCGCCACGGGCCACCCCTTCGCCGCCACGGGCGCGCGGATCATCGCCACCCTGGCGAAGCTCCTCGCCGAGCGGGGCACACCCGGACGGGGCCTGATCTCGATCTGCGCGGCAGGCGGCCAGGGAGTAACGGCAATCCTGGAACGCGACTAAAGCAACCCCCGCCGTCGGCTTCCCCCTCCACCGCCCTACCGCCCCACCACCGCCCCCCCCCGGACAAGGAGCAGCCCCCATGCCCCCCAAGCCCCCCGTCGCCCCCCAGCCCGCCCTCGTCGAACCCCACCTTCGGCATCTCGACGGTGCCGTTCGGGAAGTCTCCGTGCCGGCATTCGCGGCGGTCGCCGTCAGTGGGTCCCTTGCCGAGATTCCCTTCGACAATGCCCGGGAGGCGCCCGCCGAGGCCGTGTTGTCGCGGAAAGGGGATGACGGGCGGTGGTGGGACGTGTCCGCCGCGGACTTCGCCGGGGAAGTCCTCGCCGTCGCGAAAGGGCTGATCGCGGAGGGGCTCGCTCCGGGGGACCGGCTCGCCATCATGGCGCGTACGACCTACGAGTGGACGCTGCTCGACTTCGCCGGCTGGGCGGCCGGACTCGTCACCGTCCCCGTCTATCCGACCTCCTCCGCCTATCAGACCCGGTGGATACTCCAGGACTCCGGTGCCGTCGCGCTCGCCGTCGAGACCTCGGCGCTCGCCGCCTCGCTCGGTCCCGAGCGGGACCGGATGCCCGACCTGGAGCACCTGTGGTCCTTCGAGAAGGGCGACATACGGCGCCTCGCCGAGCTGGGGCGGCAGGCGGAGATCTCCGACGAGGAAGTGGACGCCAGGCGGGGCGCGTTGAGGCCCGATTCCGTCGCCACCCTCATCTACACCTCCGGCACCACCGGTCGCCCCAAGGGCTGCGTCCTGACCCACGGCAACTTCTTCGCCGAGGTCGACAACGCCATCGAACTGCTTCACCCCGTCTTCAAGTCCGTCAGCAAGGAGCCCGCCTCCACACTGCTCTTCCTGCCGCTCTCCCACGTCTTCGGACGCATGGTCGCCATCGGCTGCATGCGCGCCCGCGTGCGGCTCGGGCACGCGCCCAGCATCCAGACCGAGGACCTGCTGACAGACCTCAGCGGATTTCGCCCCACCTTCCTGCTCGCCATCCCGTACGTCCTGGAGAAGGTCTTCAACACCGGGCGCGCCACCGCCGAGAAAATGGGCCGCGCCTCCTCCTTCGACCGCGCGGCCCGCATCGCCGTCCGCTACGGCGAGGCGATCGAGGCGGAGCAGCACGGCACCGGCCCCGGCCCCTCGTTCAAGCTGCGCATGGCCCGCGCGCTGTACGACCCGCTGGTCTACCGGCGCATCCGCGCCGCCCTCGGCGGCAAGGTGCGCTACGCGATCTGCGGCGGCTCACCCCTGGGGCGCCGCCTCGCCGCGTTCTACGCGGGCGCGGGCATCGAGATCTTCGAGGGCTACGGGCTGACGGAGACCACCGCCGCGGCCACCGTGACACCCCCGCTCAAGCCGAAGCTCGGCACGGTGGGCTGGCCGCTGCCCGGCACCCGCGTGCGCATCGCGGACGACGGTGAGGTGCTGCTCGCCGGGAAGCAGGTCTTCGGCGGGTACTGGGACGGGCAGGCGGGCCGTGCGGTGCCCGCGCGGAGCGAGTGGTTCGCCACGGGCGACATCGGCGCCCTGGACGCCGACGGATACCTCTCCATCACCGGACGCAAGAAGGACATCCTCATCACCACCGGCGGCAAGAACGTCACGCCCGCCCCGCTGGAGGACTGGCTGCGCGCCCACCCGCTGATCGGCCAGTGCATGGTGGTCGGCGACGCCCGCCCGTACATCACCGCCCTGATCACCCTGGAGGCGGACGGCATCGCGCACTGGTGCCGCATGAAGAAGAAGGCGCACACGGGCCCCGGCCTCGTGGACGACCCCGACCTGCGCGAAACCCTGCAGCGCGCCGTCGACGAGGCCAACAAGCTCGTGTCGCGCGCCGAGTCCATCCGGCGCTTCGCCGTGCTCCCGGTGGACTTCACCGAGGAGAGCGGCCACCTGACCCCGTCCCTGAAGCTGAAGCGCGACGCCATCGAGCGCGACTTCGCGGAGGAGATCGAGAAGCTCTACGCACGCGGACGGTAACGCGGTGACGCACGGGTGACACGGGTGACGCACGGTAGCGAAGGTCACTCGCTGTCACCTGGACGGGCGGCGCCGCTGCCCCGCGCTTAGGGTGATCGAGGGGCAGACCCAGGGAGGTTGCCGTGCGTGGAGCAGTTGCACTCGCCGGCGTGACAGCGCTGGCCGTCGTGGGGACAGGGGCCTGGCTGCCGGGCCCCGGCGCGGATGCCGGGCGTCCGTCGTCATCCGAGCCTTCGCCCGAGCGGTCGTCCGAGCCGTCGTCTCAGCCCACGCCCAACCTCTCCCGCTTCTACGACCAGAAGATCAAGTGGGGCCCCTGCGAGGACGGCGGCGCGGGCCTCATGGCCGACCCCGACGCCACCCCCGTGGCCAAGGACAAGAACGTCCAGTGCGGAAAGATCACCGTCCCTCTCGACTACGCGAAACCGGGGCGCGGCACGGTCAAGGTCGCCATGATCCGCGTCAAGTCCAGCGGCGAGCCCCGCGGCTCCCTCCTCCTGAACTTCGGGGGTCCAGGCGGCGCCGGGGTCTCCGGGCTCCTCAGCTCGCAGAAGGAGTTCGAGTATCTCGGCAAGGGATACGACGTGGTCTCCTTCGACCCCCGCGGCGTCGGCGAGAGCTCGCCCGTCAGCTGCGGTGACGCCGAAGCGAGCGAGCCGGAGATGCAGCAGGACTCCGACGACCCCGGTGCCGTACTCGACGAGATGCGCAAGATGGCCGAGGAGTGCAAGAAGAACTCCGGGCCCGTCCTGCCGTACGTCGGGACCGTCAACGTCTCGCGCGACATGGACGTCATGCGCCAGGTGCTCGGCGACAAGAAGCTCAACTATCTGGGCTTCTCGTACGGGACGCGGCTCGGCGCCGTCTACACAGCCCAGTTCCCGAAGAACGTCGGGCGCATGGTCCTCGACGGCGTCGACACGCTGACCGAGGACGTCGCCGAGCAGGCCCTGGTGAGCGCGGAGGGCCGCCAGACGGCCCTCGACAACTTCGTGAAGTGGTGCACCGACAACCCGGGTTGCGTCCTCGGCACCGACTCGCGTGCGGCACGCGGCAACATGGTCGAGCTGATCAAGGGGCTCGACACGTATCCCCTCCAGTCGTCGGACGGCGCGGAGTTCACCGGCCAGGACGTCGTGGACGTACTCGGACAGGCCCTTTACAGCAGGCAGTCGTGGCCCGCGCTCTCACAGGCACTCGGCGCGCTCCTCGCGGACGGCGATCCCAGGGCGCTGCTGCGGATGAGCGGCTCCCTGGAGCAGCAGGTCAAGGCCCCGCACGAGATCCCCGCCGACAACATGGCCGCCGCGCTCATGGCCGTGAACTGTGCCGACGACCCGGACCGCCCGGACGCGGACAGCCTCGAAAAGGAAGTGGGCAAGCTCCAGAAGGAGTTCGAGTCGACCTCCGCGATCTTCGGGCAGTCGATGCTGATGCCGGTGCTTTTCTGCTACGGCCGCCCCGCGGGCACGGACTACATCCGTGACGACGTACGCGACGTCAAGAGCCCCGACTTCCTCCTCGTCGGCACCCGGGGTGACCCGGCCACGCCGTACCGCTGGACCGAGGAGACCGCGAAGCGCCTCGGCTCCTCGGCGATAGTCCTGGACAACAAGGGCGACGGCCACACGGGGTACGCCGGTTCGAAGTGCGTGCGCGAGAAGGTGGACGGATTCCTCCTGTACGACGAGATGCCGCGGACCGGCAGCTCGTGCGGGGTGGATGAGGAGGACTGACGGACACGGCGGCCACGGCTACCGTTCGCGTATGCGCCGACAAGCCGAACAAGACGCCCCCGCCCCCGGACCCATAACCCCGGACGACCTGGACCAGGTGGTCCAGCTCGCCCTCGCCGCCCTCCGCGAGGCACCCCCCATCGCCTGGGACGGCAAGGCGGGAACCCTGGAGTGGGACTGCTGGGAGACGGTGGAACACCTCGCCGACGACCTCTTCGCGTACGCGGCACAGCTCGGACCGAGGCAGCCGCCCCTGGACGGTGAGGTCCCCTTCATCTGGGAGCCCCGCAGGCCCGGCGGCCCCTCCAACGCCATCCACGCGGACCGCGCCGCGGGCCCGGCCGGGCTGCTCCAGGTCCTGGAGTCGAGCGGCGCCCTGCTGATCGCCATGGCCCGAACGGCACCGCCGACGACCCGCTCGTACCACGGCTTCGGCATCTCGGACCCGGAAGGCTTCGCGGCGATGGGGGTCGTGGAGACCCTCGTCCACACGTACGACCTCGCCGACGGCCTGGGCCTGAAGTGGACCCCGCCCGCCGACGTGTGCGCCCGGGTACTCCGCCGCCTGTTCCCGGACGCCCCGACGGACCAGGAGCCGTGGCCGACGCTGCTGTGGGCGACGGGGCGGGGTGAGCTGCCGGGTCAGGAACGACGTACGTCGTGGCGCTGGTACGGGGAGCCTCAGCAGGTGGGGTGAGTGGCCGCCGCCTGTGCGACGAAGGTGGACCACGCGGTGGGCGCGACGGTGAAGTTGGGGCCCTCGGGGTTCTTTGAGTCGCGTACGTGGATGGCGTGGGGGCAGGTGGATACCTCCACGCATTCACCGCCTTCGCCGCCACTGTGGCTGGACTTGCGCCAGGTGTAAGCGACCTCGAGGCATTCACCTCCGGCGCCGCTGCTGTAGCTGGACTTGAACCAGGTGAGTTCCTCGGTGCTCATCGCTCCCCCAGAATCTTCTCGATCAGAGCCAGGGACTCCCATGGGTTGAGAGCCAGTGCGCGCATGATCCCATAGCGGTCGACGATGAGCCGGACCTCTTCCGGATCGGTGATCAGCTTGGGGTACCCCTGGACCTCTGTGTAGGCCACCTGCTGGTGCCCCTTCGGTGTCAGTAGATTGAACGCGCCGTCCATGTTGGGATGTTCCTCGCGATTGGTCGGCAGAACCTGGATTGCCACGGTTCGCTTCCGGCCGAGACGCAGCAGTTGCCGGAGCTGGCCCTCATGGACGGTTGGTCCGCCAATAGGGCGGTGCAGGACTACTTCCTCCAGCACGTAACTGAAGGCGGGGGACGGCCAACGCTCAAAGATCTGCTGGCGAGCCAGCCGGTCGGCGACTCGTTTCTCGATAGTTTCGTCGTCCAGCAGCGGTCGCCGATGCGAGAAGACCGCCCGCGCATACTCCTCGGTCTGAAGCAGGCCAGGTACGCCCTGGTTGGCGTAGAAGTGCAGCTCCACCGCCTCCCCTTCAAGCTTCGCGTACCCCCGGTACCAGTCCGGATGCCGCGTCCGGGACTTCTTCTGCGCCTCCCGTACGTCATCCACAGCCGCCGCCAACACACCCCTGGCGTCCAGCAATTCGTCGGCCCTGATCAGGAATTCCGGCTGCGGAGTCCGGACCCCGCGCTCCATGGACGAGATCAGCGCCTCCCCGCAATGCGCCGCCTTGCCCAGTTCCCGTTGGCTCAGGCCCGCGTGCTCGCGCAGGACCTTGATCTGTTTGCCCAGCGCGCTGAAAAGATGCGCTGTGCCGTCCGCCTCGGCAGGCCTCTCCGGCCGCTCTTCCCGATCCGCACTCGCCATATCCGTACCGCCCTGCAGTGGTCACGGTCGACACCTCAGACGCCGACCGGACGCACTCATACAGCTACGCTCCGTCGCGGCGTCGTACCTGGTCAGCGTAGAGCCAACCGACCACGCTCAGTGACATGAAATCCCAAATCACCACCCCCCGGATGCAGTTCGCGCAGCGGCTCAGCTCCACCCGCAGAGGTGCCCGCCTCGCCCGGCGTCTCGCCGCCCACCAGCTGGAAGCCTGGGGAATCCCGCACGGCAGCGACCTCTCCGACGCGGCAGCGCACATCACCGCCGAGCTGGCAGCGAACGCGGTCACGCACGGCCACGTACCCGGAAGGGACTTCGAACTCCGGCTCTTCTACGCGGAGTCGGCGCGCACGCTGCGTATCGAGGTGGCGGACGCGCGGGGCGACCGCGTCCCGGAGCTGCGCCGGGCGGATGCCCCCGAGGCGGAGACCGGCCGGGGGCTGCGCATCGTCGAGGCGACCGCCGCGACGTGGGGCGTCACGGAGCGACGGATCGGCAAGACGGTGTGGGCCGAGCTTCGCACGTGATGCCCCGGACGCGGAGCCGACCGGAGCGGGCACAGGATGTCGGGTCCGGCAGGGTGGGTTCTTCCTAGCGTGAGGGTGTGAAAGGGAAGGAGTCCGGGGTGCTGGAGCGGTTGAACCAGGCCATGGAGCAGATCGAGGCCCACCTCGACGAGCGGATCGACGTGGCCGACCTGGCGCGGACGGCCGTGACGTCGGAGTACCACTTCCGGCGGCTGTTCTCCGCGCTGGCGGGGATGCCGCTGTCGGAGTACATCCGGCGCAGGCGGCTGACCGTCGCGGGTGCCGAGGTGCTCGACGGGGAGCGGACGCTCCTGGAGGTCGCCGTGCGCTACGGCTACTCGTCGGGCGAGGCGTTCGCGCGGGCGTTCCGCGGGATGCACGGGGTCGGGCCCGGTGAGGCCAGGCGGGGCGGCGCGACGCTGCGGTCCCAGCCACGGATGTCCTTCCGCCTCATCGTCGAAGGGAGCAGCAGCATGCGGTACAAGGTCGTGGAGAGGGACGCGTTCCGTGTCGTCGGCAGGAAGGCGCGCGTCCCGCTCGTGCACGAGGGCGTGAACCCGGACATCGCCGAGTTCATCCGGAGTCTCGGGCGGGAGACGCTGCAACGCATCGAGAGCCTGTCGGAGAATTCGGAGGCGTCGGATCACGGGCCGGAGGGCGTCATCTCGGTGAGCGACAAGCTGGACGCGAGCCGCGCCGAGGGGACCGAGCTCGACTACTGGCACGGCGTGGTGAGCGGCGCGGACAGCGAGGTGCCCGACGACATGGACGCCCTCGCCGTCCCCGCCGGGAGCTGGGCCGTCTTCGAGAGCGCGGGGCCGTTCCCGCAGACGCTCCAGTTCATGTGGCGGGACGTGTTCACCCAGTGGTTCCCGTCCAACCCGTACCAGAGCAGGCCGGGGCCGGAGATCCTGCGGACCCGCCTCTCGGACGACGGCACGCACGCGGATGCGGAGCTGTGGATTCCGGTGGAGCGGACGGCGGCCGGGTGAGCTCAGCGGCGCGCGGTGGTTTCCCGAAACCACCGCGCGCCGTCAGCCCTTGGGGGGCAGTCAGCAGTTCCCTCGTGCCGGCTTTCCCGCGAACCGGTCCGCCAGCCAGTTGGCCGCCAGTGGTGACTGCGTGATCACCCCGGAGACGTGCTCGCCCAGCAGGATGGTGTGCCACTCCACGTTCGCGCCCTTGGCGCACCAGTCCTTGCGCACCTGCTTGCCGACGCCGTACGGGATCAGCTCGTCGGTGATCACGTGGTACTGGTACACCGGCGCGTCCGGAGCCCGCGTGCCGACCTGCGACTCGCGCAGGCGCTGCTGCCAGTCGGGCTGGTCGAGGGGGTTCTGCACCGTCATGGCGTCGATCTTCTTGAAGGCGCCGAGCACCGCGCCATCCGCCACACAGCTGTTGCGCAGCGCGCCGATCAGCTTCTTGCCCACCGGGTTCAGGTACGACTCCAGGTTCAGCTCGGGGAACGCCGCGTTCTGGCCGATCGCGGCCATGAAGATCAGGCCCGAGCCGTACGAACCGTCGTTGAAGTCCGCCACCCGCATCAGATCGCCCGGGATGCCACCGGCCGCCGTGCCCTTGACCTTCAGGTCGGGGGCGTACGACCCGTGCAGCTCGGCCGCCCAGCTCGCCGCCTGCCCGCCCTGCGAGTAGCCCATGACGCCGACCGGGGTGTCCGTGCCGAGCCCCGCCTCCGGGAGCCGGATCGCGGCGCGGGCGGCGTCGAGCATGGCGTGACCCGCGGCCCTGCCGACCGTGTAGGTGTGGTCGCCGGGGGTGCCGAGACCCTCGTAGTCCGTGACGGCGACCGCCCAGCCGCGCAGGGTGAGTTGCTGGATGAGGTTGGCCTCAAGGGTCGTCCCGCGGGGGAAGCCCGCGCTCGGGGCGCAGTGGTCGCCCATGCCGATCGTCCCGACGGCGTACGTGATGAGGGGGCGGGGGCCCTTCCTGCCGTCCTGCGGCACGATGACCGTGCCGGAGACGGTGTTCGGCTCGCCCTTCGCCGTCGTCGAGCGGTAGTTGATCTTCCACGCCTTGGTGTGGGTCGGCTGGCCCGGCAGCGGGTGGAAGCTGCTCGGTGCGGAGCTGACGATGTCTCCGGGGGCGGCGGTGTCCGCAGGTGCGGCCTGGGCCGTCACCGGGGTGATGGCCGAGAGGCCGAGCGCGGCCACCACGGCCAGGGCCCTTGCGCCGGCTCTTGCTCTGGAACGAACGTGCATGCGGCTCTCCCAACAGTCCTCAATGGCTGGGGTGTGCAGGCGACGACCGTAGTGACTGGTGGGTAAGTCCGGCGCTGGCGGGAGCGCTCAGCTTTGTTGACCCCGGTTCTCATAGCGGTAGGCCCCGGGCGTCGTCCCCGTCCAGCGGCGGAACGCGCGGTGGAAGGCCGTGTCCTCGGAGAAGCCGAGCCGCGCGGCCAGCTCGGCGATGGGCTCCGTGCCTCCGGCGAGCCCGGCGATCGCCGCGTCACGCCGGACGGCGTCCTTCAACTGCTGGTACGAGGTGGACTCCTGGGCCAGGCGGCGGCGCAGCGTCGCGGGGCTCACGGCGAGGCGGGCGGCGATCTCGCCGAGAGAGGGCAGGCGGGGCGAGGTGCGCAGTGCGCGGGCCAGGGCACGCCGCACCTGTTCGGCGACCGTCGTCCCGTACTCGCGCCGCGAGAGGAGGTCGAACGGCGCGCGGCCCAGCATGCCTTCGAGCGCCGCCTCGTCCCGTATCAGCGGCGCGGCCAGCCAGCGCTCGTCGAACCCGGCACCCGTGCGCGCCGCGCCGAAGCGGACCGGACAGCCGAAGAGGCGCTCGTACTCGTCCTTGTGCGGGGGAGGGGGATGCCCGAACTCGGCCCAGTGGAGCGGGATGCGGCGGCCGATCAGCCAGCTGCACAGGCGGTGCCAGATGATCACGAGGCACTCGGCGAGAAAATAGTCCCGTTCGAGGTCGTTGCGCACGGCGAAGACGGCGCTGCCCGTCCCGCGGTGCTCCAGCATGAGGTCGGGCCCGCCGGAGAACAGCCCGTAGAACGTGACGCCCCGCTCCATCGCGGCGCCCAGGTCACGGCAGCCGAGGGAGGCGTGGCACATCATCGCGAAGGTGCCGGGCCTGCTGACCGCCGCACCGAGGCCGAGGAACTCGTCGCCGGTGGCGCGGTACAGCTCCCGGAAGAGGCGGGCGAACTGGACCTCGGTGATGCGGGCCCGGTCGTCGCCGAGGAGCAGCGGGGGGATCTGGGCGGTGCGGAGCAGCGGGACGGTGTCGATTCCGTGGCGCTCGGCGCCGTGCAGCATGGCGCGGACGTGGTGGACGGTGATGGTCCGGCTGGGCATGGGGGTTCCTTCCCCGTACCGGGCCCTCTCGAACTCCGATGGTCGGGTGCCGGGCTGACCCGCGTCGGACGGTCAGACGCCGGCCAGGCCCGCGAGCACCCCGAAGCCGACGGGCAGCAGGAAGGCGATGCGCCCGTACTCGGGCCGCCTCTTGTCCGCGCGGCGCAGGTAGGTCGCGAACCCCGCGGTGACGATGCCGAACGTCACCGCGTACAGCAGGGTGTCGGTGGTCGACATCCCGCTCCAGCCGTCGGACAGCAGCGCGGTGAGTGTCATCGCGCCCCCGAACAGCGCGGCACCGGCCAGCGCGTCATCGCCGGTGAACACCAGCGGTGCCGTGCTGCCGTGCCGCTCCTTGCGCCAGACCTGGAAGATCAGGACGGCGATCAGGACGATCTGCACGGCGACGGCCACCATGAACGAGGCCTTGAAAGTGGTTTCCATGGGTCGTGTTCCCCCTTCTTGTCCATCGCGGAGCGATGGCCGACGCCGGACGACTCCGCCCTGGTCAGGGGCGGTCTGGCGGCAGGCTTGGTAGGGATAATGATGCCGGTGCCCCTGGGGCAACAAGGGTTTTGAGGATCTTCAGAGGGTCTGCGGGGGGTGTGCGGAAGGTCTGCGGAGGGTCTGCGGGCGGGGGGTGGGCTGAGCTTCGCGGCCAACTCCGCTGACGCTTCCCGTCATCCCCTGACGGCCCGCTCTGTCCCTAGCGTCATACGCATGCAGCCCACGGAGCGTCCCGAGACCCTGGCCGTGCTCACCGAGTGGGCGGCCGACCGCCACGGCAAGCTGCCGGCTCTCCGCTTCAAGTCCGGGGGCGGGGGGTGGGAGGAGGTCTCGTACGAGCAACTGCGTTTGCGGGTCCGGGACTTCGGCACGCGCCTCCTGTCCGTCGGAGTGCGCCCGGACGACCGTGTGGCGATCCTCGCCGAGACCCGCCCCGAGTGGACGTACGCCCACTTCGCCGTCTTCGCGGCGGGCGCGGTGGTCGTCCCCGTCTACCCGACGGCGGGTGACGAGGAGGTCGAGTGGGTCGTCAAGGACTCCGATGCCTCGGTGGTGATCTGCGAGAACGCCGCGCAGGCCGAGAAGATCGAGCGCCTGCGGCCGGGGCTGCCGGGCGTACGGCACGTGCTGCTGATGACGGAGGGGGAGGAGGGAGGCGAGGGAGCGGAGAGAGGCCGCGCCCCGGAAGCGGCACCGGAAGCGGCGGCCGACGCCCTGCTGGAACGAGCCAGGGACCGAGCCCCCGCCGACCTCGCCACCATCATCTACACCTCCGGCACCACCGGCCTGCCCAAAGGCTGCCTCCTCACCCACGGCAACCTCGGCGCCGTCCAGTCCGCCACCCTCCCCCTGATCGAGGCGGGCCCCGGCGACTCGACGTACCTCTACCTCCCCCTCGCCCATCTCCTGGCCCAGCTGATCGAGTTCACGACGCTGATCGAGGGCGGCGAGATCTGCTTCTTCGGCGGGAAGATCGAGAACGTCGTCGCCGAGCTGGCGGAGGCGAAGCCCACGCATCTGCCGTCCGTGCCGCGCCTGTTCGAGAAGGTGTACTCGGTGGTGCTGTCCCTCGCGGAGTCCCAGGACGGGGGCCGCGAGCGGTTCGAGGAGGCGATACGCATCGGGGTTCTCGCGGCGGACGGCGCCCTTCCGCCCGAACTTCGGGACGCGTACGAGGAGGCGGACAAGGCCCTGTACGGACTGGTGCGGCAGGCGCTCGGAGGGCGCGTGAGGTGGGCCCTGACAGGCGGCGCGCCCATCGCACCGCACGTCATCGACTTCCTGCGGGCCTGCGGGATCGGGGTCTACGAGGGGTACGGGATGACGGAGTCGGCCGGCGTCATCAGCCTGAACCATCCCGGGGCGGTCCGGTACGGCACGGTGGGCCGCCCCGTCGAGGGCTGCGAGGTCCGTATCGCCGACGACGGAGAGGTCCTGGCCCGGGGCGAGATGGTCTTCCCCGGCTACCACGGGAACCCTGCGGCCACGCGTGACGCCGTGGACGACGAGGGCTGGCTGCACACCGGCGACCTGGGTGCCCTGGACGCCGAGGGCTATCTCAGCATCACGGGCCGCAAGAAGGACCTGATCATCACCTCGGGCGGCAAAAACCTCACGCCGTCCCTGAGTGAACTGGCGGTCCAGCAGTCGCGTTTCGTGTCCCGAGCGGTGATGGTGGGCGACAAGCGCCCCTATCCGGTGGCCCTGATCACGCTGGACGCGGAGGAAATCGCCGGCTGGGCAGCCCGGCAAGGCATCGAGCTGACCGATCCGCCCTCCCAGGACCCGCACGTCCGCGCCCTCGTCCAGGAGGTGGTGGACGCGGCGAACGGCACGGTCTCCCGCCCGGCCCGCATCCGCGATTTCGCCCTCCTCGACGAGGACTTCACGGTGGAGACGGGCCTGCTCACCCCGAGCCTGAAGGTACGAAGGCACGCGGTGACGGAGCGGTACGCGGCCCTGGTGGAGGAGCTGTACGGGAGGGACGGGGCAAGGCAGCAGCAGCCGGCGCCGACGGCTACGAAACCCCCGCCAGCCGCAGCAGCACGGTAGCGGCCGCGGCGCCGCCGAAGGGAGCCTTCCGCCAGGCGAGCCCTCAAGTGCCAGTACGCCGACGGGCCGTGCCCACCCCGTGGCCCTCGGCGAGTGCTCCGGTGGCGAGCAGCCGGTCGGGAGCCCGCGGCTACGAGCTCCGCCAGCCGCAGTAGCGCCGATCACGACCATGGCGAAGAGGGCCTTTCGCCAGGCGAGCCCTCAAGTGCCAGTACGCCGACGGGCCGTGCCCACCCCGTGGCCCTCGGCGAGTGCTCCGGTGGCGAGCAGCGGGTCGGGAGCCCGCCGGAGCCCGCGGCTACGAGCCCCGCCAGCCGCAGTAGCGCCGATCACGACCACGGCGAAGAGGGCCATCCGCCAGGCGAGGCCCTCACGTGCCAGTACGCCGACGGGCCGCGCCCACCCCGTGGCCCTCGGTGAGGTGGCGAGCAGCCGGGACCCCGCCGGAGCCCGCAGCTACGAAACCCCCGCCAGCCGCAGCAGCGCCGTAGTGGCCGCCGCGCCGATCACCACCACGGCGAAGGGGGCCTTTCGCCAGGCGAGGGCGCCGCCTGCCAGTACGCCGATGGGGCGCGCCCACCCGGCGAAGTCGTGGCCCTCGGTGAGTGCTCCGGTGGCGAGGAGCGCGACGAGGAGGACCACCGCGCCGACTGTCAGCAACTCCTGCACGCGGGCAGGGAGTTCGACCCGGCCGTGCAGCAAGGGGCCCGCGAGGCGGAAGGCGTACGTTCCGGCGGCCAGGACCAGGACGCAGGCGAGGTAGGCGTTCATGAGGCGCTCCTCTCGGTGGGGCGGGGAGAGCGTGCGGGGCGGCCCGGTCCGCGCCGCGCCGCGAGGAGGCCAAGGAGGGAGAGGAGGACTGGTACCCCGGCAGGCAGCCATGGCGCGGCGGTCACCGCGATCACCGCACCGGCCGCCGCGGCCCGCCGCGTCACGCTGTCGCCGCGCAGCGCGGGCAGCACCAGGGCAAGCAGCACCGCGGGGAACGCGGCGTCCAGACCGAAGCGGGCGGTGTCACCGATCGCGGAACCGGCCAGCGCACCCCCGAGCACGCTGACGTTCCAGACGGCGAACAGGCCGAGCCCGGATATCCAGAACGCCGCCTTGCGCCGCTTCTGGTCGGGCTGCGCCAGGACGAAGGCGGCCGTCTCGTCGGTGATCAGGTGCGCGCCGAGAAGCCGCGCGGCCCAGGACCGGCCCAGGCTGTCGGCGACGGCCAGGCTGAACGCCGCCGTGCGGGAGTTGAGCAGCAGGCCGGTCGCGGCGGCGGCCACCGGGCCGCCGCCCGCCGCGAGAATCCCGACCGCGCTGAACTGGGCGGAGCCGGCGTACACGAGCAGTGACATCAGGACCGGCACCCAGACCGGCAGACCGCCCGCGACAGCGATCGCCCCGAAGGAGACGCCGACGACGGCGTCGGCCAGCCAGACGAGGGCGATGTCGCGCAGGACGCCGCGGGGGAGGTGGGAGAGGCGTACGAATCCGTCGCTCGTTCGGTGGGGTGGGTCGTCTGTTCGGTGTGGCGAACGCATACGTCGTAGGATGGGCGCAGCGGTGAGCGTTCGTCAAGACGAACGATCGGTCCGCTGGAGCGAACGATCGTGAGGCCTGGACGCGAGGGAGCAGTACGGCATGACTGACGGCAAGGGCGGCGGTACGGCCCGGTCCCGGCTGCCCCGCGAGTGGGTGGCGGCCGCGCTGCGCCGGGAGCGGGCCAAAGCAGGACTCTCCCTCTCCGAGCTGGCCAAGCGCGCGGGCGTCGCGAAGTCCACGCTGTCTCAGCTGGAGGCGGCGACGGGCAACCCCGGGATCGAGACGCTGTGGGCCCTGGCGGTGGCGCTCGGGGTGCCGTTCAGCGTGCTGGTGGAGTCGCCCGCGCCGGAGGTGACGGTGATCAGGGCGGGGCAGGGCCCGACGATGCACGCCGAGCGCGCTTCCTACGCGGGGACGCTGCTGTCGGCGGGGCCGGCGGGTGTGCGGCGCGACATCTACCACGGGGCGATGGAGCCGGGCTCCGCACGGGAGTCCGACCCGCACATCCCCGGCTCGGTGGAACACGTGGTGGTCAGCACGGGCCGCCTCCTGGCGGGCCCCCGCGACGAACAGGTGGAGCTGTCCGCAGGCGACTACATGTCCTACCGAGGGGACGTCCCCCACGCCTACGAGGCCTTGGAGCCAGGCACGACCTTCGTACTGATCATGCAACACACGTAAGGCACCCCGAGCCCCAAAGGGGCGCGGGGAACTGCGCGACGAGCCACGACGCCGCCGCAGCCAAAGACCCGCCCCGAGGGCGCCCCAAAGGGGCGCGGGGAACTGCGCGACCAGCCACGACGGCGCAGCAGTCAAAAACCGCCCCTAAGACCCCTTCCGCGCCCTAGGGCTCAGCAACTGCTCGCGCAAGGCCGTCAGTTGATGCGAAGTCTCCACCGCAAGCCCCTCATCCAACGTAGCCAGCGCCAGCAAAAGCGCATCGGCCACCACCAGCGCCGTCAACGCCTCCGTAGTGATGCCGGTAGGCGTATGCGGCGCCGTCAGAACCGCGTCCACCCGACCCCCGTACAGCTCCGCCAGCTCATCCGTGACCAGGACGACCCGCGCCCCCACCGCCCGCGCCCGCTCTATCAGCACCGTCAGCTCGGCCAGCGCACGCCCCGGCTGGAAGATCACCACGGCGTCGCCCTGCCGCACGGCGAGCAGATGGTCGGCCAGGGCGAATCCCGTGTCCCCGAAGTAACGGGCCCGGCGGCCGATCCTCCCGAGCGCCAACGCCAGGTGCCGCGCGGCCAGTTCGGACGCCGCGATGCCGTAGCAGTGGATCTCCGGGGCCTCGGCGAGGAACCCCACCGCGTCCCGCAGCGCGTCGCCCGGCGTCAGGCGCCGCGCGTGCTCGATGCGCTCCTGGGCCTCGTCGAAGACATCACCCCAGATGTCGTCCAGGTCCCGGCCCACATGCGCGATGCGCTGCCGCAGCCGCACCTCCGGCGGCACGGCGGAGGTGAAGTCCGACGTCAGTTCCCGCTTGAGCGCCGGCAGGCCCGCATAGCCGAGGCGCTGCAGGGCGCGCACGACCGTCGCGTTGCTGGTACCGCTCGCCGTGCCCAACTCCTGGGCGCTGGCGAAGAGCAGCGACTCGACGGGGGCGCTGACCACGTACTGGGCGACGGCCCGCTCGGACGTGGAGAGGGTCTCCCACTGGTCGCGCACGGCCGCCCGCAGCCGTGCCAGCCCCGCGCCGGACCCCGCCTGATCCTCTGAAATTCCCATTACAGCTATTGACTCTCGTGTGATGGCCGTTACTCTCCTGGGCAACGCATTCCAAAGGGAGAGCTTCTCGTAATCAACGTTACAGCAGCTCTCCGTCGCGAGGAGAACAATGGCACTGCCCCTCATCGAGATATCCGGCGCCCCGGCCGCCCGCGGCCGCCAGTACGGCGAAGCCGTCCGCCCGCAACTGCACGCCGCCCTCGCCTATTACGAGGAGGCGTTCGGTCAGTCGTCCGGCCTGACCTGGGACCAGGTCACCGCCCGCGCCACCCGCTGGCTGGAGCCGGTCCGCGACTACGCTCCCCACCTCCTGGAGGAGATGCGCGGGATCGCCGAGGGCGCCGGAGTGACCCTCCCCGACATCCTCGCCCTCAACGCCCGCGGCGAGGTCATCTACGACCGCTCGTTCGCCGACATGCGGGCCAAGGAGACGGAGACCGACGAGGAACCCGCCGACGGCTGCACCTCCTTCGCCGCCTACGGAGAGGCCAGCGGCGACGGCCACGTATGGGCCGGGCAGAACTGGGACTGGCGGGCCGGAGTCGCCGACACCGTCGTCATGCTGCGCATCGTCCAGCCCCCGCACCCCACCCTGATCATGCAGGTCGAGGCGGGCCAGATCGGACGCCAGGGCGCCAATTCGGCGGGCATCGCACTGAACGCGAACGGCCTCGGCGGGCGCTTCAGCGACGCCATCGGCCTCCCGCAGACCGTCGTACGCCGCAGTGTCCTGGACCAGCACACCATCACCGACGCGCTCGACGTACTGTGCCGCACCCGCGCGCACATCGCGTCCAACGCCCTGCTGACCTGCCGCGAGGGCTTCGCCGTGGACCTGGAGACGACCCCGGCCGGGCACGGCTGGATGTATCCCACCGACGGACTCCTCGTGCACGGCAACCACTACCAGGCGGGCGTCCCCGCCGCCATCGCCGCGCACTACCGCCCCATGTCATCGGATTCGCTGGTCCGCGTTCCCCGCGCCGAGCAGGGCCTCGGCGCCCTGCGCTCCTCCACCGGTGCCGACGAGTCCCGCAAGATCATCAAGCAGGCCATGTCCGACCACCTCGGCCACCCCGAGTCGCTCTGCACCCACCCCGACCCGCGCAGACCCGAGGTCAAGCACTGGTCCACGCTCGTCTCCTCCTGTGTCGACCTGACCGTCGGCGACTACCACGTCACCGCCGGCACCCCCTGCGACCGCGACTACCAGCACATGCCCTGGAACCTCTACGACGGCCCGTACGGAGACAACAGATGACGACGACCAGGACGACCGGGACGACCAGGTCCACTCCGAGGCGTCCGCTGGTCGCGGGCCTCGCCACCGCCACCCTTCTCGCGGTCGCCGGTTGCAGCGGCGCCGACACGGCCGCCACCGGAGGAAAGCCCGCCGACGCCGCCAAGCTGAAGCTGAGCGCCACGACCGCCGCCGCCAAGGGCCCGCTCGACAAGGCGAACTGGCTCCTGGAGGACGAGCCGGACTCGCTCGACCTCGACACCCAGGGAACGAGCGCGGGCCGCGTCGTCCTCACCAACGTCTGCGAGCGGCTCTACCAACTCCAGCCCGACATGACGACGCAGCCCTTCCTCGCCGAGAAGGCCCGTACGCCCGACGACAGGACGCTCGTCCTGAGTCTGCGCGACGGCGTCACCTTCCACGACGGGTCGAAGCTGACCGCCGACGACGTGCTGTGGTCGCTGAAGCGGCACGCCGACCCGGACATGGAGCAGGCCGACGAGTTCGGCAACGTCAAGTCCATGAAGAAGAGCGGCGACCGCGAGATCACCATCCATTTCAAGGAACCCGACGCGCTCTTCACCAAGGCCCTCGCGGGCGACGCGGGCATCGTCTGGAACAAGGAGCAAGTGACCGACGCGGGCGAGGACTTCGGCACGCCGGGCCAAGGAGACGCGTGCAGCGGCCCGTACGAGCTCAAGGGCTGGAAGTCCGGCGACTCGATCACCATCGAGGCGTACGACGGCTACTGGGGCACGAAGCCGCTCACCCGGCAGGTCACCTTCCGCTGGGCCTCCGACAGCGCGCTGGTCAACGCCCTGAAGACGGGCGCCGCCGACGGGACGTACGCCGAATCCCCGAACACCGCGTCCGCCCTGCGCACCACCAAGGGACTCGACCAGCACTACGGCCCCTCCACCGCGTCCCTCGTGCTCATCCCGACGGCCCGGGGCGGCCTGAAGGACCCGCAGATCCGGCGGGCCCTGTCCCTCGCGATCGACCGGACGGGCATCGCGAAGTCCGGGTACGGCGGCCTCGTCCAGCCGTGGGCCACCCCGGTCGGCTCCGGCGCCTGGGGATACGAGAAGCCCGCGTTCGAGGCCGCGCAGAAGAAGCTGGCGGCCGCGGCCCCCGCCACCCCGACCGCCGGCGACCTCGCCGAGGCCAAGGAACTGGTGAAGGAGGCGGGTGCGCCGGCCGGACCCGTCGTGATCGGCACCGACAGCAGCCAGGGCCGGACGGTCGTCGCGAACGCGGTGCGTTCCGCGCTCCAGCGCATCGGGCTCAAGGGGCAGATCAAGACCGTGCCGACGGCCCAGTTCGAGGAGTTCTACAGCGATCCGTCCGCACGGGCCGACATCGACGTGCTGGTCGGCGACTGGTACATCTCCAAGGCCGACCCCATGGGCTTCTACGACAACGGCCTCTCCGACTCCTCCAACAACTGGGTCGGCTTCAAGGACGCCACGTACGACAAGAAGGTCCACCAGGCGCTGAGCACCCTGGACGACGCGAAGCGGGCCGAGCTCGCGATCGACGTACAGCGGCGGTTCGTGGACGCGGGCGTCTGGATCCCGGTCGCGCAGGTCCCGACGGCGCTCGTCGTCTCCGACAGGCTGACGGGACCCCCGGCGTCGCAGGCCTACCTCTACTACCCGTGGGCCGCCGCACTCGGCCTGAAGAAAGGCTAGGTGAGGGACGTGCTTGCTCGGATCTCACGTCGGCTCGCGGGTCTCGTCGCGACCCTCTTCGCCGCCTCGTTCGTCATCTTCGCCGCCGTGTACGCGGCGCCGGGCGACCCCGCGGTGTTCCTCGCGGGCGGCCGGGACAAGCTGACGCCGGAACGCCTGGCCCAGGTGCGCGCGCAGTACCACCTGGACGAACCGCTGGTCGTCCAGTACGGCCGGTGGCTGTGGGACTGCGTCCACTTCGACCTGGGGCGGTCCTTCAAGTACAGCGACCAGGTGGCCGACCTGGTGACGGCCCGCTTCCCGACCACCCTTCAACTGGTCGCATACGCCACGGTGTTGTTCGTCGTCCTCGGCGTCGGGGCCGGAATCCTGGCCGCGGTCAAGCGCTCCACATGGGTGGACTCCGCCGTCGTGGGCGGCACGACGCTCGCCGCCTCGGTCCCTTCGTTCGTGGCGGCCATCGCCCTGGTCTCGCTGTTCGGCGTGCAACTGGGGTGGTTCCCGGTCTCGGGCTCGGGCGAGGGACTCGGCGGCACCCTGCACCACCTGACGCTGCCGGCCCTGTCCCTGGCGCTCGGGGCCCTCGCCATCATCAGCCGGGTCACCCGGCAGGCGATGGCGGACGCCTCCGCGTCCGACCACGTGGAGGCGGCGCGCGCGTCCGGCGTCCCGGAACGGGACATCATCCGGCGCCACGTCCTGCGCAACGCGCTCGGGCCGATCATCACGATGTGCGGGCTCGTCATGGCGGGCATGCTCGCGGGCACGGTGGTCGTGGAGACGGCGTTCGGCATCAGCGGCATCGGCTCGCTCCTCGTGGGCGCGATCAACACCCATGACTTCCCGGTGGCGCAGGCGGTCCTGCTGCTCATGGTCACCGGCTACATCGTGGTGACGACGCTGGTGGACGTGGTGCACCCGCTGCTCGACCCGCGCGTGAAGGAGGCCCGTTCCTGATGGCTGCCGCCGCAGTTGCTCTCGCGCCTTTGGCCGTACGCCGTCGTCGCCCCGTAGGGGTGATGGTGGCCGCGGGCCTCCTCGTCCTCGTCGTCCTGGCGGCGCTGTTCGCACCGCTCCTCGCGCCCTACGCCCCCGACGCGATCGATCTCTCGGCATCCCTGGTCGGGACATCGGGGGAGCACCTCCTCGGCACCGACTCGTCGGGCCAGGACCTGCTGTCACGCGCCCTGTACGGAACCCGCACGAGCCTGATCGCACCGATCCTGCTCCTCGCCGTCGCCGCCGTGCTCGGCGTCACGCTCGGCGTGCTCGCCGCATGGCGCGGGGGATGGGTGGACGCGCTGGTCTCGCGGATCACGGACGTGATGTACGCCTTCCCGGGCCTGCTGTTCACCGTCCTGATCATCGCGGTCTTCGGCGCCGGGATGACGACGTCCGTCCTGGCCCTCGGCCTCGCCTTCACCCCGACGATCGCCAAGTACGTCCGCTCGCTGGCCCTTTCGGAGTCCCGCAAGCCGTACGTCGACGCCTACCGGGTGCAGGGGATGGGCGGTGCGCGCATCTGCGTGGCACACCTGGTCCCGAACCTGGGCCGCGCGATCCTCGGCTACCTGGTCGTCCTCTTCGGCGAGGCACTCATGTCCCTCGCGACCCTCTCCTACCTGGGCTTCGGCGCCCAACCGCCGTCATCGGACTGGGGCTTGATGGTCCAGGAGGGGCAGGCGGCGGTGGTCCAGGGCGCGCTGCTTCCGGCGCTCGTCCCCGGCACGGCCATCGCCCTGGTCGTCGTGTCCTTCAACGTGGTCGGGGTCTGGGCCGCCGACCGGCTAGGAAGGCAGTGACCCATGCTGCTCGATGTCGAAGACCTCACCCTGCGGGTGCCCGGAGCGGCCAGACCGCTCCTCGAATCGGTGTCCCTCACCGTCCGTCCCGGCGAAGTCGTCGGCCTGGTCGGCGAGTCGGGCTCGGGCAAGTCGACCACGGCGAAGGCGGCGCTCGGCCTCCTTCCCGCCGACGCGACGACGTCGGGTTCCGTCCGGGTGAACGGCACCGAAGTCCTCACCCTCAAGGGCGAGGCCCTGCGGACCCACCGCGCGCGGACCGTCGCCATGGTCCACCAGGACCCCCGCGCCGCACTCAACCCGGTGCGACGCATCGGCGACTTCCTGACCGAACGGGGCGCGACCCGCGAGCAGGCGGTCGAACTCCTCGCCACCGTCGGCCTGTCGGACCCCGCACACCGCGTACGCCAGCGCCCGCACGAGCTCTCCGGCGGCATGCTGCAACGCGTGGTCATCGCGGGCGCGCTCGCCGCGGAGCCGAGCCTGCTCCTCGCGGACGAGGCCACCAGTGCCCTGGACGTCACGACCCAGGCGGAGATCCTCGCCCTGCTGCGCCAACTGCGGGCCACCCGGGACCTGGGCCTCCTCTTCATCACCCACGACCTGCACCTGGCCGCCGCGTACTGCGACCGCGTGTACGTCATGTACGCGGGCCGCGTGGTTGAACAGCGGTCGGCGAAGGCCCTGTTCGACACCCCGGCCCACCCCTACACACGGGGCCTGCTCTCCTGTTCGCCCACCCTGGGCGACACGACCCACACCCTCCACCCCATCCCGGGCCGCCCACCCTCCCTCTCGGACACCTTCCCTGGCTGCCCGTTCGTGTCGCGCTGCGGGGACGCGGAGGACACCTGCGAGACGTGGGCGCCGGAGCAGTCCGGGCTGGAGGACGGGGGAACGGTGGCCTGTTCCGTTGTGGAGGCCAAGCGTGCGACGAGTACCGATGCAACAGAGGTGAGCCACTGATGCCACAGGACCTGCTGTCGGTGGACGGCCTCAGCAAGAGCTACCCCCTGCCGGGCGGCGGACGCCACCAAGCGGCCGAGAACGTGACGTTCACGGTGGGGAAGGGCGGCTCCACAGGAATCGTGGGCGAATCAGGCTCAGGCAAGACAACGGTCGCCCGCATGCTGGTGGGCCTGGCTCGCCAGGACTCCGGCACGGTGACCGTGGAAGGCCGCCCCCGCGAGCCCCGTACACCCCGGAAGCGAGCCGCACGCCTGGCCAGGGCCAGGGAGATCCAGATGGTCTTCCAGGACCCCTACCTCTCCCTCGACCCCCGCCTCACCTCCGCCCAGTGCCTCCGCACGGCCCTGCACCTGCACGGCAGGGACGAGACCCTGGCCGCGGGGCTCCTGGACCAGGTGGGCCTCGGCACCCGCGAGGCCGGCGCCCGCCCCCGCGAACTCTCCGGCGGCCAGCGGCAACGCCTGGCCATCGCGCGGGCACTGGCGGTGGACCCCCAAGTACTCGTCCTGGACGAGGCGGTGGCGGCGCTCGACGTGTCGATCCAGGCCCAGATCCTCCAGCTCCTCGGCGAGATCCGCCGGGACACCGGGGTGGCCCTGGTCTTCGTCAGCCACGACCTGGCGGTCGTCCAGCACATCACGGACGAGGTCCTGGTGATGCGCGGCGGCAAGGTGGTGGAACAGGGCCCCACGTCCCGGGTGCTCTCAGCTCCCCAGGACCCGTACACGACAAGACTCCTGGCATCGGTGCCAAGGGAGGGCTGGAACCCGTCGGACGCGACGGCGCTGACGTAAGGAGCGCCCCGTCAGGGGCGCGGGGAACTGCGCACCCAGCCACAGCCGGGCCGGCAGGAGAAAAGGAGCCCAAGGCCCAGGGGCCAGAAAAAGGCAGGAGCCCCGTCTTCCCGCTTGCGCGGGGAGGCAGGGCTCCTTGGGTACTGCTATCCATGTCCGGATCAAGTCACCGGAACTGTCACACGCCCCACGTGAATGGGGCGCCCCACTACATGGGGGTGACGTTCTCCGCCTGCGGACCCTTCGGGCCCTGCGTGACGTCGAAGCTCACGGCCTGGTTCTCCTCAAGGGAGCGGAAGCCGTTTGCGTTGATCGCGGAGTAGTGGACGAAGACGTCGGGGCCTCCGCCTTCCTGGGCGATGAATCCAAAGCCCTTTTCGGCGTTGAACCACTTCACGGTTCCGGTAGCCATAAGCCCTCCTTGGGCCAAAGGGTTGCCCTGCTCCAGAACCTGCGATTGTTGAAACAACTGCATAAGTCTGAAAACGACGAGAGCCCGCGGGTCACATGCTCCGCAGGCTCTGTACTGCAAGGGAAACCAAACTGCAACTTGCGGCGAGCTTAGCACGCAGGCAGCCGAAAGCAATAGGGGGCAAGATCACGTCACCCGGATGTTTGACGGACCCCCCAGAGGGGTTGACGGACCAGGTCGAAAGCTCTTGACAAGAACGGGATCGGGGCCCCGCTTTCTGCACCGTACCGCAAGGGGGCTAGCCTCCCCGATGTGGACAATTCTCCCGTTGACGCCATCGCCGGGGAGGGCTCGGATCAGCTCTCCGGTCACCGCCGTACCCCCCGGCCCCGCGTCGGTCACATTCAGTTCCTGAACTGCATGCCTCTGTACTGGGGCCTCGCGCGGACCGGCACGCTGCTCGACTTCGAGCTCACGAAGGACACCCCCGAGAAGCTCAGCGAGCAGTTGGTGCGGGGCGATCTCGATATCGCTCCCGTGACGCTCGTCGAGTTCCTCAAGAACGCCGACGACCTCGTCGCTTTCCCCGATCTCGCGGTCGGCTGCGACGGCCCGGTGATGTCCTGCGTGATCGTCTCGCAGGTCCCCCTCGACCAGCTGGACGGAGCGCGGGTCGCGCTCGGCTCGACCTCGCGCACCTCCGTGCGCCTGGCGCAGCTGCTGCTCGCCGAGCAGCACGGCGTGCGCCCCGACTACTACACGTGTCCGCCGGACCTCGGCGTGATGATGCAGGAGGCGGACGCCGCCGTGCTCATCGGGGACGCGGCGCTGCGGGCCAACCTGATCGACGGACCGCGGCTCGGTCTTGACGTATACGACCTGGGCCAGATGTGGAAGGACTGGACGGGGCTGCCGTTCGTCTTCGCGGTCTGGGCGGCGCGCAAGGACTACGCGGCGCGGGAGCCGGACGTGGTGCGCGAGGTGCACAAGGCGTTCCTCGCCTCGCGTGACGTCTCGCTGGAGGAGGTCGGCAAGGTCTCCGAGCAGGCCGCGCGCTGGGAGGCCTTCGACGCGGGGGTCCTGGAGAAGTACTTCACGACGCTCGACTTCCGGTTCGGCAGCGCGCAGTTGGAGGGCGTCGCGGAGTTCGCGCGCCGGGTGGGCGACACGACCGGGTTCCCCGCGGACGTGCGGGTGGAGCTGCTGGACGCCCAGCGGTAGCAGTCGGTCCCGCGGGCGTGCCCGCGGTCTACCCTGAGCTGCAGACAATGCGCGCGGCTCGGTGGCCGCGGCCGTGCGGCGCGTCCGGGGGAGGCCTTCGTCATGCACCCGCTCGATCCCGGTGAACCGACCGTCATCGGTCCCTACCGACTGCTCGGCCGCCTCGGCTCGGGCGGCATGGGCCGGGTGTACCTGGGGCGCAGCTCGGGCGGCCGTACGGTCGCGGTGAAGGTCGTCCATCCGCACTTCGCGCTCGACGAGGAGTTCCGCGCCCGTTTCCGGCGCGAGGTGGAGGCGGCGCGGCGGGTGGGCGGCGACTGGACCGCGCCGGTCCTGGACGCCGATCCGGAGGGGGCGGTGCCGTGGGTGGCCACGGGGTACGCGGCGGGTCCCTCGCTCACGGAGGCCGTACGCGACCAGACCCCGCTCCCGGATCACTCCGTACGCGTATTGGTGGCGGGGCTTGCCGAGGCGCTCGCCCACGTACACGGTCTGGGTCTTGTCCACCGTGACGTGAAGCCGTCGAACGTCATGCTCACGATGGACGGGCCCCGGCTCATCGACTTCGGCATCGCGCGGGCGACGGACGGCACGGCCTCGCTCACGTCGACGGGGGTCTCCGTCGGTTCGCCCGGCTACATGTCGCCGGAGCAGATCCTCGGCAAGGGGGTGGCCGGGGCGGCGGACGTCTTCTCGCTGGGGGCGGTCCTGGTGTTCGCGGCGACGGGGGCGTCACCCTTCCCCGGCGACTCGTCCGCCTCGCTGCTCTACAAGGTCGTGCACGAGGAGCCGGAACTCGGGCCGCTGGCAGGGGAGCTGCGGGACATCGCCCGGCAGTGCCTGGCCAAGGACCCCGCGGCACGCCCCGCGCCGGAGGAACTCGCACGGCGGCTCGCGCCCTCGGGTGTGGCCGGCCTGGTGGCGGCCGGCTGGCTGCCGGGTCCGCTGGTCGAACGGGTCAGCAGGAGCGCGGTACGCCTCCTCGACCTGGAGACGGAGGGAGCCGGGGTCGCGGAACAGCAGTCGGGCCCGGTGCCGTTCGGCCCCCCGAGCACACACGCCCCGGCACACGTCTTCGGCCCCCCGGACCCGTCGTACGCGAATGTCCCGTCCCCGCCCCCATACGTCCCCACGCAAACGTCCACCCCAACTCCAACACCTTCGCCGGGCAGGATGACCGTCTCGGTCGCCGCGGCGTCCACGCCGGGCGGGGCGGACGGGCGTGGCCGCAAGGTCAGTTGCACGCTGGTCCTGGGCGTGGCGGGGGCGCTCGCCGCGGTGACGGTCGGTTCGGTCTTCGTCTTCGGCCTGCTCCCGGGCAACGACGACGACAACGCGAGTGACGCGGGAGGCCAGCCCCCGGCCGCGACCGCGAGCGAGCAGCCCGGCGGCGACGGCGCGGACCAGGGGGCCGACGAGGTCCCCGCGTCCTACCGCGGCACCTGGGAAGGCCAGGCGACGGCGGCGAACGGCGCCGTCCCGATGGGAACGTTCAGCCTCAAGATAGAGCGCGGCAAGATCGGCGAACGCTTCGCCGTCATGACCCAGACCGACCAACTGGGCGGGAAGTGCGCGGTGGACCTGACCCTGAAGTCGGTGACGGACAAGGAGCTCGTGGCCGAGGGAAAGGGCCAGGCGAAGAGCGCCGCCCAGTGCACGAAGAACCCCCACACGGTCCGCCTGCGCCCGAAGAACGACACCCTCCTCTACCTCTCGGAAAACGAGGAGTCGGGCAACCCCGAGGCCACTCTCAGCCGCCAGGACTGACGAGCGGCCGTCCGCGCAGGCCGCCCGCCCGTCAGTCCTGCCCGCGTCACATCGGCGTAGTGACAGTGACCGGCTCTCCGCTGCCCGTGTACAGGAGGCCCTTGCCCGGGGCGATGGGGCCGCCGACCATGCTTCGGGTCGTCCGGATGCCGATCAGTTCGCCGCTCGACGAGTCCTGGGGGGAGAGCAGGATGCCTCGGCGGCCCTTCTTCGCCTCCACCTGCCAGCCGGAGAAGCCGCCGCAGACCTCCTCCTCGTCGCCGCCGATGATGAGGCCGAGGCCTCGCTCGGAGCCGCGCTGGACCAGGCGCTTGAACTCGCGTTCGGCGTCGCAGTCCTCCAGGACCTCGCCGTCGTCGATGATCCAGATGATCGGGTCCTCCGGCGTCGCGGACTCCACGACCTCCTTGAAGTCGTCGCTCTCGATGTCGTCGTCCTTGAAGACCTTCAGGACGCCTTCCTGGCCTTCCAGTTCGCGCAGCGGCGAAGGGCGGGGGGCGGCGATCACGAGGCGTACGCCCTGGGTCATGTACGAACGCGCCAGGTTCATCAGTGTTGTGCTGCGGCCCGACTTGGCCGGGCCCGCCACGACGAACGTCGGCACGCCCTGTGCGAGGTCGGGGCCGAAGCCCATGATGTCGTCGCCGCCGATGCCCGCGAGCGCCCACAGCTTGGAGCGCGAGGCCTCCGGGTCCCGCATCTCCCACGCGTCGGCGAAGTTGATGCGGCTGGGCAGGCTGTCCACGCGGAACGGCTTGCGGGCGCGCGGCACGTCCGCGTCCCGGACGGCCGCCGCCTCGCCGATCTCGGTGAGTGCCGCGGCCTGGCCCTGGCCCGTGGAGTCCTCGGAGAGGAGGGCGAACTGCGTCTCCGTGCCGTGCTCGTTCTTGAAGCCGCGGCCCGGCGGGATCTCCTCCGGCACCTTGCGCGCGTTCATGCCGAGCATCGAGAAGTCGGAGCGGTCGGCGAGCCGCAGGCCGTACTTGTCCTCGGTGAGCGAGGCCATGCGGCCGATGAGCACCTGACGGTCGCCGGTGATCACCAGGTGGATACCGACGCTCGCGCCCTCGCGCATCATCGCCTGCAACTCGTCGGTCAGCTCACCGTGGTCGTACTCGCCGAGGGTCGGCAGCCAGCCCTCCCAGCGGTCGAGCAGCACGACGATGTGCGCGAGCCGCTCCTCCTCGGGCACCGCGGCCCGCTGCTCGCCGATGTCGGCGAAGCCCTTGTCGGCAAGAAGGTCCTGGCGGCGCGTCACCTCACCCTTGAGGCGGGTGATGAGGCGCACCGCGCGCTCGGTCTGGTTACGGCTGACGACGGCCCCGCAGTGCGGAAGCCGGGTCAGCGCGTTGAGCGCGCCGTTGCCGCAGTCGATGCCGTAGAGGTGGACGTCGGCGGACGAGTGCGTACGGGCGATGGAGCCCGCGATCGTCCGCAGGATCTGCGAGCGGCCACTGCGCGGGGCACCGCCGACGAGCAGATGCCCGAAGGAGTGGAAGTCCACCACCACCGGGCGGCGCGCCTGGTCGGAGGGGATGTCCTCCAGACCGTACGGCGCGGGCGCCAGCGCCCCCGGCTTGTCGCTCGCGAGCGGCTGCGGGATCTCGTCGAGCTGGAGCTGCTCGGAGAGCGCGGGGAGCCACGGACTGTGCTGCGCGGGAATCCCCATCGTCGCGTTCGCGTCCCGCACGGCGTCCACGAGGACCTTGAGGTCGGTGATCTCCTCCTCCTCGCGCGCCGCGGCCTTGGGCTTCACGAGCGCGGCACGGCCGAGGTCCTCCCACCCGAGCGGACCCGCCCACGGCGCGAGCAGCGCCGGGTCGGTGGCGCCGGGCCTGCGGCCACCGACACGGCCGGACTGGAAGGGGACGAGCGAGGCGTGACCGAGGCGGACGTAGGCGCGGCCGGGCGTGCTCTTGGCGATGTGGCCTGCCGCCGGGTCGTCGATGACGTCGGCGGACTCGGCGCCGTCCGTCACGCGCAGGGCGATGCGGAGGTTGGTGTTGGCGCGGATCTCGGGCGACACGACACCGGAGGGCCGCTGCGTGGCCAGCAGCAGGTGGATGCCGAGCGAACGGCCGCGCTGGGCGATGTTGACCAGACCCGTCACGAAGTCGGGCAGGTCACGCACCATGGAGGCGAACTCGTCGATGACGATGAGGAGCCGCGGCACGGGCGGGTGCGAGGGATCACGGCGCACGAGGTCCTGGTAGTCCTCGATGTCCTTCGCGTCGGCCGCCGCCAGGATGTGCTCGCGCCGCTTGAGCTCGGCGCCCAGCGACTCCAGGGCACGCTCCACGAGGTGCGCGTCGAGGTCGGTGACCATGCCCACCGTGTGCGGCAGCTTCACGCAGTCCTTGAACGCGGAGCCACCCTTATAGTCCACGAGGACGAAGGTCATGTTCTCGGGGGTGTTGGCCACCGCGAGCGCCGCCACGATGGTCTGAAGCAGCTCCGACTTACCGGAACCGGTCGTACCGGCGATCAGGCCGTGCGGCCCGTCACGCCGCATGTCGATGCCGAAGGGCCCGTCGTACGACTCACCGATGACGGCCATCGTCGACTGGCCGCTCACCTGCCAGCGCGCGGTGATCTGATCGGCCGTCGGCGGCTCCAGCTGGAGCACGTCGAGCAGCCGGCTCGATCCCGGCAGCGCCGAGTCCTCGGTCTCGCCGCTGATGTCGCGCAGCGGCGAGAGCGCCCGGGCGAGCCGCCCGCACCAGGCGGGGGAAACGAAGTCGGGCCGTACGGAACGGATGCGGGCGGCGTCGGTCCGCTCGACGCGCAGCCGCAGCTCGAAGGGCTTGCCGGCGCCCTGCTCGCCGTCGTCGGCACTCTGGTGCCAGGCCTGGAAGGACGGGAAACCGCCGGGAGTGGTCGGGGCGGCCTGCGGGGCCGACGCGGTGGGCCTGGCCGGCAGCCCGATCTCCTCCGGCCGCGGCTCGGCGATCACGACCGCCTGGCACTCGCCGGGCAGGAACCGCTCCTCGTCGTCGAGGCAGAGCGCGTACATCGACACGGCGGGGCCCTCGCGCAGCAGCTTCACCACACCGGGCATGGACCGCAGCCGCCGGGACCCGTCCCACACCACGACGATGTCGGGGTCACCGAAGGAGGCCGCGCCGCCCCGGTTGTTCTCCTTGGCGGCCTTCTGGCGGGCGGCGAGTATCTGGGTCAGCTCACCGATGCGGGAGCCGACGGTCTCGGCGTCCGTCCCGATCAGCACGTTGGCGTCCTGCGCCCCGGAGGGCCGCGAGTGCGGCAGCCAGCGCGTCCAGTCCCACGTCTCGCGCGCCGAGTTCTCGGTCAGGACGTAGAACTGGACGTCGAGCGGGCTGTGCAGGACCGCGCTCTGCGCGACGGCCCAGCGGCCGAGCGCCTGCGCGGAGTCGCCGGGGCCCGCCATGCCGATCACGCCGAGGTCGCGCAGCGAGAGCGCGACGGGCGCGTCCTCGATCTTCCACGTGACCTCGCGCTTGTGGTCGTCCTGCTCGGGGTCGTCGAGGACGACCTCGGAGTCGATGCGCCCGGTGCCGACGCGGATCAGCAGATGGTCCCCGTCGGTCCGCCGCCGCTCCCACAGCCGCGTACGGGGGCCGGTGCTGAGGGAGAGGATGCCGGCCGGACTGAGGATGGCCTGCCGCTTGTCGAGCCGCTCGGCGACGAGCGCGTCCTGGGCGTCCTTCTCGATCCGCGCCTTGTGTTCGTTGTACTCCTTGACCTGCTTGGCATGGGACTTGCGCCCGTGCTTCTTGTCCATGAAGTAGTTGCCGAACAGGATCAGCGGGCTGAGCAGCGCCATGATCAGGTAGTACCAGCGCCCGAAGATCATCACGGATACGACGGCACCGACGAGCGGCGTGAGCGCCATCAGCCAGGGCAGCGGGCGCGCCTCGAAATCGCGTACCGGACTCGGCAGCCTGAATTTCGTCTGGCGCTCGGGGGGACGGAGTCGGGGCGGCCGGTTGTAATCAAGTCCGGCGCCGTCCTCGGACCACTTCAGAGCGGCATTCGGCGGCGTATAGCGGTCGAGTTCGAAAAGGGTGTTGCCGACCGCGATCTGCGCACCGAGCGGCCATTCCCCTTTCTTCCACGCATTCCCGCCCGATTCATTCTCGGCGTCGCTGTCGGCGGTGTCGGCGCCATTGGTGCTGTCGCGCTTCTTCTTCTTTTTGCCCGGCTTGTTGCTTTTCTCGTTCTTCTCGGCTTCTTCTTCGAGCTCGTCGTACTTCTTGCCGTCGAGGGTCACGCCGCCTTTGTCACCATGTACGGCGACTTGGCAGGTGCCATCGGTTGCAACTGACAACGTCAGGGCGCGCGAGGGGAGTTCCGGATCGTCGACGCGGATGTACGAGGCGGGCCCGCTGCCGATGTCGTAGCGCCCGATCCCGAGCCGGTGCACCGCGCCGGCCGAGGGGCCTCCCGCGACGCGAAGTTCGACCAGGCCGGTGGGTTCGCCGGGCAGGCAGCCCGCCGGGTCGTGCAGGCTGACGACGGCGCCCTCGCGCAGCGGGGACGTCCCGATGGTCGCGGCGGCGTCGATGGGATAGCCGTCCACGAAGACGATCGGCGCCCCGCCCTGGCCGGTGCCGGGCTGGAGTTGATGACCGCCGATGGGGATGATCTGGGCGTCGCCGCCGCCGTACCCCACCTGGGCGGCCAGCTCCTTGGCGATGTCCCCCACGGAGGACTCAGGATCGGCGTCGAGCACGACGTCGGCGTTCGCGCCGCCGAGCGGATCGACGACGGTCAGAGTCAGGCGCACGATCGTCCTCCCCTTGAGCCCCTTTTGACCGGTTCCGGGTTTGCTTTCGCAGTTGCACCGGAGTGCGGTCGAGCGGCTTGTCCACAGTGCCTGTGAGGCTGTCCACAGTGCCTGTGACGATAGCCGCTCCACCCTTCCCGCAGGCAACGGGCTGTGCACCGGCTCATAGCAGAGCTGTGACTCAACCGGGGTGTGCTCACTTCTGCCCCACCCGTAAGCTGCTGACCCAAGAGCGGAAGATCGCATGAACGGCCGGACGGCCTTCGCGCGGCCCGCACGGAGGAGCCAAGGGGGATGGCCCTGCGGCGAGTTGGATTGGATGTGAAGCCACATGGCCAAAGACGCCGATATCACCTATGAGGAGATGCGGACCGCGGCGGGCAAGCTGAACGACGCCAAGGACAAGATCGACGAGAAGCTCGACGCTCTCGAGCGTTACGTCGAGAACCTGGTGAAGAACGGCTACACGACTCGCAAGGGTTCGCAGGCCTTCGAGGACTCCTTCAAGGAGTTCAAGAAGGGCGCCAAGGACACCATCGAGGGCCTCACGGGCATGGGCAAGTTCCTGACCAGCGCCGCGAAGGCGTACGAGGACCTGGACGACGACCTCGCCAAGGGCGTCAAGGGCAAGTGATCCTCTCCTGGGGCGAGTGATCGGACCCCAGGGCGAGTGATCCGGCCCTCGGGCAGGTGAGGGCAGGTGAACAACCCGGTGCGATGGGCCGCCGCATTCCGCGGCGGTCCATCGCACCGGTCGTATGTCGGTAGGTCGTATGTCGGTAGTGCGATGCATGGGGGCGCTGTGGGTGGCGGTGGCGACCGGGCCAGGCTGGACCTTGACGTGATCAAGGGCATGGGCACCGGGCTCAACAATGTGAAGAAGGCCTTCGACGGCCTGGAAGACCTCGGCGGTCAGTACGAGGACGACTTCGGGAACGGTGATCTCGCCGACAAGTTCGGTGATTTCGCCGACAACTGGAAGTTGAGCCGCAAAAGGCTGACGGACGAGGTCGACGCGCTCGCGCAGATCGCCAAGGCCGCCGCCGAGGCGTACGAGGACATCGACCATCAGCTGGCCGAGGCGATCCGCGGTGCGGACGACCCCAAGTCGAAGAAGAAGGGCTGACCCATGGCCGGACGCCCACGCGATTGGCACCCGGTCGCGGACAGTGACCCCATCCCCGGTGACGCCGACCGGGTCGCGAACCTGGGGAAGAAGCTCCGCAAGACCGCCGACGAGCTCGAGAAGCAGATCAGGAACATCAAGGCGGTCTCCGAGGTGGAGGCCTGGGACAGCAAGGCGGGCAAGGAGTTCCGCGAGAAGGCCCAGGGCAACGTAAAGAAGCTGGAAGCCGCCTTAAAGCGTTACGACACGGCGGCGGACGCCTTCGGCAGCGAGGTCACGGAGGTCGGCGGCAGGTTCGACGACAAGCTGCACGCCAAGCCGAAGAACTACGCGTCGGACCTGAACCGGGCCCAGGAGATGGCGGACCTGGCGCTCAAGGAGGCGCAGGACGCGGACGAGCGCAAGAGCGCGAGCCAGAAGAGCCTGGACGGCCTTTCCGACAAGGACAAGGACAAGGACAAGGGCGGCGGGGACGGGAAGGACGACAAGAAGAAGCTGGAGGAGGCGCGGGACGCCGCGGGCGACGAGATCGAGGCCGCCAGGAAGAAGATCGACCAGGCCAGGAAGGTCCGTGACGACGCGGCGAAGCGGGCGCGTGACGCGATCGAGGACGTCATCGCGGACGACTCCCTGAAGGACGGCTTCTGGGAGACCCTCGTCGACGACATCAAGTCGGTGACGGAGCTGATCTCCACCGTCTGCGGAATCCTTTCCTTGGTGGTCGGCTGGATTCCGGTGATCGGCCAGGCACTGGCGGGAGTCCTGGGCGCGATCGCCATGATCGCCACGCTGATCACCACGATCTGCACCCTCATCCAGGTCTTCCAGGGCAACGCCGACTGGATGGACGTGGGCCTCGCGGCGGTCGGCTTCCTGCTGATGGGCGTGGGCAAGGCCTTCTCGAAGGTGGCGGGAAAGTTCGCCAAGAACGCACTCGGCAAGATGGGCCGGGCCGGAAAGGCGCGGACCACGAAGCAGGTCACCAGGGCGAACAAGAACCTGCGCAAGCTCTCCGGCAAGAAGTTCAAGCTGGAGAAGGGCGAGGGCTGGAAGTCCCTCAAGGAGCCTTTCACCGAGCCGTTCTCCAAGGCGGCCTGGAGCAAGAATCTCAAGACGCTC
This sequence comes from Streptomyces sp. NPDC050439, assembly GCF_040655335.1. Lineage (NCBI taxonomy): Bacteria > Bacillati > Actinomycetota > Actinomycetes > Kitasatosporales > Streptomycetaceae > Streptomyces > Streptomyces sp. NPDC050439. Next base: position 158,415 of record NZ_JBFAJT010000012.1, on the reverse strand, counting down.
AAGCCCGGCAGCGGAAACTTCGCGGCCGCCAGGAACGAACTGGCGGAGCGGGGCGGCGGCAGCGCCTTCAAGGGCATCGGGAAGTCGTTCTCCATGGCCGACCCCGGTGTCGCGTCCGACCTGAAGGCCATCAAGTCGGGAGCGGCCGGACTCGGCAACTTCGACGTCAATGCCGTGAGCCAGATCTCGAAGACGGCGACGCGTCTGGGGGTCACCGGAGCGGGCATCACACTGGCCGGCCTCGGCCTGGACGGTAACCTCAACCCGCTCGTGGCCTGAGCGCACGCTGATCGTGCCGGCCTGAGTCCTCCCACCGCACCGAAGAAGGAACGCAGTGAACACACCAGACGACGACGTCCCGGCGCTGTCCGAGGACTTCGCGGTCCGCATCGACCTCCAGCCCGGCTGGGTCGACCTGACGCTGCGCGAGGTCTCGAAGGCGGAGGCGAAGGCACTCGCCACGAAGACCGTCAACGAGCTCAACCCGCTCTCCCTGGAGATCGAGAAGAGCGCGGTCTTCGACGACATGGCCGAGCGGGCACTCAACCTCAACGAGGACGCTCCGGCGCTGGCGGCCGCGTACTACTCCGAGAGCGGCGAGGGCCTGATCAGCCTCATGGTCGACTCGTACGGGGACGAGGGCGTGCCGCGCCCCACGGCGGACGAGGTGCTGCCCCTGCTCCTGGAGTGGGAGAACGGCGAGGTCGTGGGGGAGCCGGAGGTGACCCGCCTGGAGCTGGCGGCGGGCCCCGCGATGCGGGTCCAGGCGACGCTGAAGATCAAGCGGATGCTCGGCCTCGGCCGGCGCATCACCGAGTTCGTGAAGTACGCGGTGTTCCCGCCCGGCATGCAGAGCCTTGTCGTGGTGACGGCGACGTGGGAGAAGATCCAGCTGACGGAGGAGAACGCGGCTCGCGTGGACGAGATCGTCCCGACGCTGAGGCTGGACCTGGTGGACGAGGACGGAAACGAGATCGCCCCGAAGCCGGAATCCTGACGACCCTGAAACCCGGACGACCCTGAGTGAATTCGAGAACCAGAATCCGATGAAGAACGCCAGCGAATTCACTTCGCCGCCCTCCGACTACAACGTCATCGTCCCCGACGGCTGGTTCCAGCTGCCGCTCGCGCCCGAGCACCGCGACCAGGGCATCATGGCGCTGGCGGACCAGCAGTTCCGGGGCGTGGACAACGCGCCGCACATCAAGAAGCAGTTCATGCGGGAGATGCAGCGCAAGGCGAAGGGCGCCTACGGCATCGGCGGCACGGAGCTCTACATCTCCACCCTGACGGTCGGCCAACTCCCGCTGGCCTCCTCGCTCCTGATCAGCATCCCGGGCCCCGACGAGTGGCCGAACATCTCATCTCCCGAGGAGCTGGCGGAGCACCTGGCGAGCAAGACAGGTTCCGACGAGCCGGAGGACGAGACCGCCGAGCTGGGTGTGGTGACCCTGGCGGCGGCGGGCCGCGCGGTGCGTGAGCGCCGCAGGGAGCTGTCGGACGCGTCCGCCCAGCTGGGCAGCACCCTGCCGAACACGCTCGTCACGTACTACGTCCCGATCCCCGCCACCAAGAGCTGGCTGCTCCTGAACTTCTCGACCCCCGTGGACCCGCTCGCGGACCGGATGGTGGAGCTGTTCGACGTGGTGGCGGGCACGCTGCACTGGGACTGAAGATGACGCAGCAGCAAGCCCGTTTCCGCCCTCGCGACGGCTTCGGTATCGCGGCCGCCGTACTGGTGCTCGCGGCCGTGGTGGTCGGCTTCTTCTGGGCGAAGGGTGCCTGGCGCTCCGCGATCCGCCAGGCCCCGGACCTGATGGTGGACTGGCCGGGTGGGGCGTGGGTCTTCGGGGCGGTGTGCGGCCTGCTGGCCGTGGCCGGAGTCATCGCCGGGCTGTGGATCACTGACGCCTGGCAGGGGACCACCGCGCAGTGGCGGATCGCACGCGGCGTGGGCAAGGCCGTGTCCTGGGGACTGCCGGCCGTCCTGACCCTTTACTTCCTCCAGGCTCTCCCCGGCCGCAACTGCCGCTCATACGAGCCGACTTGCCAAGCTGTCGACGGCGTGGGCCCGGCCATCGCGTCGTACGCCATCACGGCTGGGGCCGTGGGTTGGGCCGTCCACCGGTTCCGTTCGCGCCGCACGGCGCACCGCCAGGCGGAGCGCCAGGCACGGCTGCGAAAGCTACGCAAGAAGGGCAAGGGGAAGAGCCGGGCGGCGGGGTAGGCGAATCCGTCGCCGCCCTGGTTGGTCAGCGGTTGATGGACTGGATTTCCTCGATCGTGATGTCCTGGACCGCCTCGATCGTGCCGTTGGGCATGGCCTCCGCATTCGCCTGGCCTGTTCCCGTCCAGCTGATCTCCCACGTGAGGGAGGCCTTGAGAGGGACCGTCTTGCCGCCGGAAGAGCGGCGGTACGTGATGCCGCAAGGCGGGGTTTCCTCGGATTTGCCCTTCGCGTAGGGCTCACCGATCTTGCCGTCGACGATGGGGCATTCACCGTCGGCGGGGATGATGGTCGCGTCCTTGGTCCCGGGGTCGAGCGTGAGGGACTTCGGCTTGGCGGTCGTGGTCGCCTCGAGGTTGAAGCCGGGGACGTTGATGGCCGCCGTTGCCTTGACCTCGTCGAACACGGCCTTGTCGAGCCAGGCCCAGGTGGGCAGGTTCACCTTGGTGACGGCCTCGGGCGCCAGCGTGACCTTGGTGTCCGGCAGCTCCATGTGCTGGTAGGCGAGAGCGGCCAGCATCTCCGGGGTGATGGCCTCCTCGTGCTGGGGTGGCGGGGGCTCGCCGTTGTCGACCCAGAAGGGGAGGTCGGTGCAGCCGGTCCGCTTGAGGTAGTCGGGCTCATTGGGGTTCTCGACACCTGCCCAGAACATGCCCTCGCCGTCCTTCTCGACGTTGTAGTCCTTGTAGCCAGGGGTGTCGGTCCAGCCGTAGTCGTCCTCGTAGTGGCGCTGCATCTCGTTGATCGCCGCACCCGCGTGGCCGCCCATGCCGGGTGTGTTCTTGGCGCCCTTGATGTCGCCGGACATCTTCTTCTTGAAGTCCTTGGCACCGAGGTACGGGGCGTACCAGCAAGGCGGCGGGGCCCAGTTGACGTCGGCGGAGGATACGTTTCCGCTGCCGCCGCCCTTGGCTACGGAGCCGGAGTACTGGACCTTGGCGGCGGCATAGATGCCGGTGCCGTTCTTGTCGCTGCCGCCTTCCTCCGCGGCGCCGTTTCCGGAGTTGACGGGCTTGCCCGCATAGGCGACCTCCGTGAAGACGAGGGAGCCGAGGGCGAGCGTCAATGCAGCGGTACTGAGGACCGTACGCCGTGCTCTCTTCACTGGCACTTCTCCGCCTTCGTCTCGACGAACACCTTGGATGCCTGCCACAGGCCCTTGCCTGTGGGGTGCTTGACCATGATGATCTTGTAGTAGTCGAAGTCCTCGATGCTGGCCTTGGTCTTCAGGACCTTCTCGGTCTTGATTTCCTTGCCGTAGAACTTGGTTGCGTCGGCACAGAACGCGACCTCTACCGAGTTGCCGTTCGTGCTGGACCGTGTGGTGGCCTGGTAGTGGCGCAACGTGCCTGTGGCGGTCCAGCCGCCGTCGAGCCAACCGTCGATCTGCGTCTTCGCGTAGTGGAGTCCCTCGCCCGTGGAGTAGGCGGTGACGGCGGCGTCCTTCGCCGTGCGCTTGTCGACGCCCCGGTAGATGGCGCGGAAGAAGTTGGCGGCGTCGTCCATCGCCGCCGCTTCGTTCTTGCTGCCGGGCTTGTCCCAGTCGAAGACCAGGTCCATGTCCTTGGGCAGAGTCACGTCCACGCCGTCAGGCTTGTCCTCCGCCGGTGCTCCCGACGGCTCCGCCGACTTCTTCGGCTTCCCGGCTCCCTGGTCGGATCCGGCGATCTTGTCGTCCTTGGACTGTCCGTCGTCTCCGCTGCCGCACGCCGTCAAGAGCAGGGCTGCGGTCGCGGCGAGCGCGGCGGTGACGGGCATGGTGCGGCGATTCACGGTCGGCTCCCGGTGGGGCGAGGGGTGTCTCAAGCAGCCTGACGCTATCCGTGGGGTTACTGGTTCCGCCAGGTTCCGTAGTGGGACAAGTCCCCCGATACTGCGGGACTGTCATCGTGTCGTGACGCGAAGCCGACGGCTCACAGCCTCAGTTGAGCTTCTTCTCCTGGGACTTGACCACTGCCGGGAAGATCTCGCCGTTACCCGAACGCGACTGCAAGAACGCGTTGGCGTCCACCGCGAAGTAGAGGGCGATGGTGTCACCGTGGCGGGTGGCCTGCGTGCGTACGGTGTGCGTGTCGCCCTGGTACTTGGTCGTGGCCTTGAAGGCGAGGGACTCGTCGGCGTGGGGCGTGGGCGCCGTCCCCGAGGTCTCGGCGGTGACCGACTCGTACACGTTGGAGGCCTTGTCCCCCTTCGCCGTGAAACCGCCCTCGCACGCGCTGAGCGCCTTCGTCATGTCGGCCATGGCGTCCTGAGCTTTCCCGGGCGCGTACGTGGCGAGGGTGACGTAGGTGAAGGCGCCGTCGAACTCCTTCTTCTCGGCGACGCGCACGAAGCTGTCCCGCGTGTCGCCGACGGGGAACTGGCTCATCGCGTACCCGAGCGGGGCACAGACGGGCTTGTTGAGCTTGACGGTCTCCCTCGACTTCGCGAAGACGAAGTTGTCAGAGGGCTCCACCATGGTGTGGGCGGGTACCTCGCTCTTGGTCAGGGCGAGCTGGGCGGCCGACTTCGTGGGCTTCTTCTTGGCCGCGGGAGCGGAGGAGCCGGTCGCCTTGCCGGAACTTCCGCCCTTGCCGTCCTGGCCTCCCTTGTCGTCATCGCCGCTGCCGCAGGCCGTCAGTGTCAGGAGGAGCGTGGCCGCCGTGGTGAGGGAGAGGGCGATGGTCGTGGTGCGGCCGTTCACTGAGGGCTCCCGGTGAGGGTGGGGGACGTGTGGGGGTGAAGGTGATGACGTTAGTGGTGGGGTGGTTGGCTCTACCAGGCCTGAAAATGGGGTGATTCGCCTCATCACGGTGGACTGTCATCGTGTCGTGACGCGATCCGGGGTCGGCGGAGCGTCGGCGGGGTGTTCAGCCCTCTCCCCGCGAGGGGCCGGGCCTCACCCCCGGTCCCGCCCCCGCGAAAAGTCCCCCCGCCCCACCCGCGCCGCGAGACCCTCGCCGTCGCCCTCCGAACCCCGGAGCAGCGACCCGTACCCCGTGGCAGCCCACACGCTCCGCTCGGCGGGTACCTCGAAGTACGGAATCTGGCGGCCCTCGGGGCCCTCGTCCGTGAGTACCTGCGGCGCCCGGCGGGCACGGACCGCCGCCCCGCACTCCTCGCACACCGCGACGTGCAGCTGATCGCGCCGCCCCAGCGGGCGCCACCGGGTGCGACGGTCGGCGCGGCCGTGCAGGGGGTTGAAGAAGCAGAGGGGGAGCGAGGATGCCGCGCCGCCCTCCCGGTCCAGCGCGTCCCGGCCTTCCGCCACCAGGGCCAGCACGCCCGCAAGGTCCGGCAGGCCGCGCGCTGAATCGAGGACCGTGCCCGCGGCGGCGTAGGCGTCAAGTGCGCTACGCAGTCCCGGAGTTGACGTGTCCGCCGCCTGGACCGCCTCGCCCAGCGCGAGGACCTCCGCCTCGGTCTGGCGGCGCAGCGCCTCCTCGTCAGCCGTACCTGCGGCCGCGAACACCGCCTGGGGAAAGGCGAAGGGTGCTCCGGTCGCGCTCGGATATCGACGAGGACTGTTCCTCCGGCTCCGTGCCCGTCCGCGTACGAAGAAGGACAGGGCCCCGGCCGCCAGGGCGAGAGCGACGGTGACCGCGACCGCCAGCAGCCAGGGAGAGCCGCCGCCGTCCGCTCCGGCGGTGTCTTCGCGAGGCAGGCTGCCGCTCCCGCTGTCATCGTCCCGCAGGTGTTCCGTGGCGTCCTCGTACACCTTCGTGCCGTTGCCCTCCGCGATCAGCTCGATCGCCTTCTCCGTCCGGTCCGCGAGCCCCGCGTCCTTCGTCTCGTCCAGGAATCCCACCGCGCCCACCGCGTCGTTGGTCTGATGCCGGTCCGCGGGCCACTCGTAGCCGTTGAGGTCTCCGCTCCACTTGTCGCCGCCCGTGACGAGGATGAGTTCACGGCGGTCGACGCGGTCATGCACGACTTCCGCGAAGGCGTCGGCCTCGCCGTCGTACGCGTCGCCCTGCACGATCGGCACCAGAGCGACCTTGATCGGCAGACCGGTCTTCTCGATCTGCCGCACGAGCTGCTTCTGACGGGCGGGAGGCACGGAGTCGGCGTACGCGGAGTCGATGTACACGGGCGACTCGCGCAACGCGTCGGCGACCTTCTCGCCCGGGCTCGGCGCCCCTGACGCTTGCGCGGCCGCCGGCGACACCGAGGCGACGAGGGCTGTGAGGGCAACGCCCGCCATCGTGAGCGCGCGCTTCACATCACTGGACACCGGCGTACTCCCTTACCTGGCGGATGAGTTGAGGGATTCCGTCACGAGCCGCCGGCAGCGGTCCCGGCGCCTCTTCGTACGGCACGCGCTCACCGCGCCGCGGGCCCGGCAGCGTCAGCCGGAGCGTGTAGGCGAGGCGCGGCCGCTCGGTGACCAGGACGCGGCACTCCGCGCACACCGGGATGGTGCGCAGGCGCTGCTCCTCAGCCGAGTACTGGGCGTCGCGCCACCCCGTGGCCGGTCCGTGCAGCGGGTTGAGCGCGCAGCAGGTCTTGTCGGCCCCGACGAGTGCGCCGCGGCCCGCTCGTGCGAGGACGACGGCCGCCGCGAGGTCAGCGGGAGCGGCATCGTCGTCGACGTGCCCATCGGGGTCGCGGTCGGCGAGGAGCGTGGCGGTGTCCAGGCAGTCCCACACACGCGTGCGGACGGCGGAGGCGAGCGTGGCGTCCTGCGCCTCCGCCGCCTCGAACTCGCGGACCAGCGCGTCGAGTTCGTCGCGCACCGTGCGGCGCAGATAAGCGCGGGACGGGTCTGGGGGAGCCTCGAAGGAGGTGGTGGCGGAGGGGGCCGACGTCGTACGCGGCCGTCGCAGACCCGGCACCGTGAGCCGCAGCAGCCCGAGTACGGCGGCGGCGATCCCGAAGAGAAGCCCGGCCGCGACCGCACCGACTAGGAGCCCCGGCCAGAAGTCGCCGGAGAAGAGCGGCGAGAGCTCGTTGTCGTCGACTGGCTCCGGTGCGTCGTCCATGCCGAGCGATGAGGTCTCCGGCTGAGCGGTGCGCGGTGCCTTGTCGAGGAACGTCATCAGGTCGTCGAGCCGCTTGCCGAGCCGGTGGTCGGTGGAGCGGTCGTCGTCATCGCCGTAGCGGATGGAGTCGGGGAGTTCGAAGCCGATGAGGTCGGCGTCGATGCGCACGTCGTACGTGACGACGTCGATGGAGCCCGCGATCGGATCGGCGACGACGTACACGCCGTGGTCGCCCTTGGCGCCCATCTTCTGCCGCACGGCCTCCACGAAGAGCTCGGGCTCGCCCTCAGACTCGTCTTCGGTGAGCTGCGGAACAAGGGCGAAGAACACCGGTCCGCGTCCGAATTCACGCATCCGGTCCTTGAGTTCACGCTCCTGCGTGGCGTCGAGTACGTGTGGGCTTTCGGGATCGCTGTAGAGCGGACCGCTCTCCCGCAGCCCATCGGCGACGCGTTCGACGCGGCTCGACAGGTCGGATGCGGTGGGTTGCGGTGCGGCGCTGGTCGTCTCCTGGTCGAAGACGAGGGAGGCACCGAGGGCGATCGCTCCGGCGGCGAGCAAGGCTGCCCCGGCCTCGATACGGCGGGCGGTCAGGCGGCGGTGCGGGCCGCTGGTGGTGGCCGTCCCTGTGATGCGCCGCCGCCATCGGCGTACGTACGGGCTGAGACCGATGATCAGCAGCGGTACGCCGCTGAGGGCGATCCCGGTGACGAACGACTGGTTGTCGCGGTCGACGGGATCGATGTACATCTCCGGCACATCCCCGCCGGAGGCCTCGTTCTTCTCACGGGCGCTCTCCGCGCGCTCGGCGGCCTTCTTGCCGCCCAGGGCGATGACGTCGGTGAACCGCTCGAACTTGAGCAAGGGGCCGGCATCGTAGGGAAGTTCATAGAGCGCGACGGACGTCGCGTCATCGGCGGGCGCCCGCACCCCGAAGGCCGTGGCGTCGACGACACCCATGTCGTCGACGAGCACATACAGCCCGTCCCGGCCCAGCCGGTCATGAACGGCCGCGAGCAGCCGCTCTCCGCCGACGCCCTGGTCGGGCAGTACGAGGACGTAGGTGGGGACCTTGGTCCGCTGGGCCAGCTCCTTGAACTGCGGGGCGGTGGAGCGGGGGACGTCGCGGGGGAGCTGGTCGGTCACGTAGACGGGGTCGGCGCGGAGGAGGTCGGCGAGGGCGGCGGCTTGGGTAGGCGCGTTCTTGTCGTCCTGCGGGAGCTTGGGGGCGCTTGCGCTTGTGCTCGCGGTCGCGGGCTTCGCGGAGGCGGGCGGCGCGGCGGCAGAGGCTGTGCCGGCGCCGAACAGGAGCAGGGAGCAAAGGGTGGCGAGCAGCGCGAATCGGTGTCGTCGTCCGCCGGGGCTCACGCGCGGTATGCCCACAAGGCCAGCCGCCCCCTCGTAGACCCTGTTGCCCGTCTTCCCCGTCTTCCCCGTCACGCTCGCCCGTCCCACCCCGTAACTCATTGGGCGCACTTTACTGTCGCGACGGAGGCGTTTCCATGGGGTTGGTGTGCCGGGGCCGAATGAGGGAGCTGGTCATGCGCGGGCCTTGATCTCCTCGCCGTCCGGCCCCACGACCATGTCGCACAAGCCTCTGCAGAGGCCGTGGAACGGACTGCCCCTGCCCGATGAGCGGATCTCGACGCGGAAAGCGCCGTCGGGGATGCGCGTGACGAGGGGCGTACCGGCGGTCGAATGTGCGGCGGCGAAGGTCATGGGCTGATCACCCCGGCTCTTCCGCCTTCCTCGGCCACCGAATCCGAGAAGCTGCCAGTACTCCATGGACGCCGTGTCGAGCGTGAAGACGGCCATGGAAGGGCCGGTGGGAAACGGGACGTGGACCTGTATCCGGCCGGTGATGAGCTTGGGCTGCTCGTCGGCGAGCGGCGCCGGCTCCAGGTCGAGCGCGAGTTCGCGCAGGGTGACACAGGAGACGCCGGGGCCGCACGGCAGGTCGAGCCAGCGAGCGTCGTTGAGCGGATCATTCGCGAGCGTGGCCAGGGTGCCCTGGGCGGCAACATCAGGATCACTGTGATCGGTCTCCAGAAAGGCAGCCGTCAGCGAGCAGTGGGCGACACCCGGGCCGTCGAGACCGAAGATGCCGAGCGCCGAGGAGACCAGGCCGGCCGTGGCCATGGCCGCCGTGACCTGTTCATAGTGCGGAGCCGCGGATTCCCAGAGGGTGTCGTCTCCGTCGGGATAGACGCTGCGGACGAAGTCGGCCGCAGCCGCGCCGCGTTCCTCCGCTGATGCCTCCCCTTCTCCATCGAGTAGGCCAGGTCGATCGACTGGATGCAGACGATCACCCTCCTGCTGGACGAAGTCCTGCCGTGCGACGCCGAGGGCGATGACGGGTGCGGGGGCACGTGTGGGGGAGTAACCCACGAGATGGAGCTGACGGACGCAACGATCAAGGTGCACTGCGCGGACCTGACGGCGACGTGGGGGAGCGCCGGGGGCGGATGCAGATAAGTCCCGCTCATGTACCGGTAGGGGCCGACGCTGATGGGACTTTCCTGCAATCCCGCCCTGCAATCCCGCGCCCAGCCGCCCCACACCCCACCCACGGACCCAGGCACCCCCACCCAGGAAGCGAATTCCGCCTCGTACGCTGACAAGCCGAAGTCGACGGAGAACACACAGGGGACGGGGACAACAACATGGCCCGCTACACCGAAGCGCAGACCATTGCCCGCGGCGGTTTCAGCATCAAGGTGCCGGAGACCTGGTGGGAGTTCGACGTCCGGCCGGAGTCGCGCGACGCGAGCATTCGGCAGATGATCAACGACCGCATACGCGATCGCCCAGAGCTGGAGCCGCACCGGGGCACCTTCGAGGGCTTCCTGCGCAAGGCGTCCAAGGAGGCCTGGCAGTCCGGTGCCCTGTACTGCGGCTGCATGGCGGAAAGCTTCGGCGGCGACGTGCCGGTCACCGGCTCGGTCACGGTCTCCCTGGTCGGCGCCCGCACGTCGAACGGTGACGTGATGCCGACCGACCCGGCCGCGATCGTGGCCCAGCTCGGCGTACGGGAGGCCAAGCGCGAGGGCGACACGTACCGCAAGGTGACGACGGTCGAGATACCGGGCGTGGGACCGGCGGCGCGCACATACGGCATCGAGGACATCTCGGTCCCCGGCGACGACCGCACGATGCGCGTCGTGTTGATGCAGACGTTCATTCCGGTGCCGGGCCAGGAGGGCAAGGTCGCACTGGTGGCGGGCAGCAGCCAGGTCCTGGACCTGGCGGAGTCCTTCTTCGACATCTTCGACGCAGTGACGTCCACCTTCCGCTTCGCGGAGTAGGCGGACTCCCAAGCGCTTCCGCCCTGCGGCCTTGCCGCCTTCCGGTACTCCGCACGCAGCTAGTAACTACCATGTGCGTACGGGTACTTGTGCTACGGAGAGGGGAAATGCTTGCGGATAACATTGTGCGATGACGTTTGTGCGCCATTGATCCGCGCCTCTGGCGGCCGGATTGCAGGCGACGTGTTTCAGCGTGAATCCGGAACAAAGATTAGGAAGAGGAGGAGCCGTCGGGTGTCGGTGCCTACGTCTCCGATGCTCTCTCGGCTCTGTATTATGCGTACTCCTACATGGCAACTCTCGATGTCTCGTGGGTTGCATATACCTCGTCTTGTCTAGCGGATTCCGCGCACTTCCTGGATCGTGCAGCGGGAAGCGGGAACTCCATTTCGGAATCCGAGGTCGCTGTACAAGTCGAATGCATCGACATCCTCTCATCGGATGTGGGTACTGCCGCCGGATCGGTCGCTAGGTTGAGGGAGAAGTCGCAGAAGGCCGGTCGACAGCGGGTGGAATTGCTTCAGACACTTAGCTTCGGGTGAAATGCTCTCCGGGGGCGCTGTACTAGCCGGCGCCTACTCCCCGTGCTGGGCGACACGGACGCCCAGCCCCAGTGCAAGTCGCTGGCCCGGAGCCTGTTGGAAGGGCATCCCATGTCGCCACTTGCCCCGCATGCAGCGGGTCGCGCTGGATGCCGTACTCAGCTTCTTGCCTCCCTCAGCCTCATCCAGCGTCTTCCGCAGCTTCGACGAGCTTGAGGACACTCATCCCGATGAACACTCGAAAAGCAGTGGCCGGTTTCCCTGGCTCCATTCAGCTCGATGGTCTGGAAAATGCCTGGTACTGGTCCCCGGCGCCCGGAATCGACTTCGCCGGAGCCCTGTCTGCCGACGGGCGTCGGCTGCTGCAGCTCAGGGCTGCCGATTCGTATGATCAGAAATTGGCGGTAGCCGTACTGGGATTCGCGCGTGATCACGAAGAGTTCATGTTCGCTGCGAACCCGAGCATCGGATCCACAGAAGGGTTCGTTCCCCCCGAGGGATTCGAGTTCGACACCGTCGCGGCAACGTCCCCTGAAGTGCATCGATTCTATGCTTATGAGAACCCGGAACTCATGCCACTCGTCCGTGTGGTGTTCCCGGCGTACGCTTGTGAATTCTCCGGTGAGGAGTCCGAGAGCGAAGCGATCACCCGGTACAAGATGCTGGGCAAGAGCCGTCTTCTTGCGCGCGATCCGGTTCCGTTCCTCAAAATGCGTTACGCCAACACCCGAACCAAAGCACGGAGCACCAACCCTGGCCGCGGGTTCACGGAGGAGCGGAACCTGCAGCTGGAACTCCGGGACATGGACGGCGCACCCGACAGTTTCGTGGAATTCGAGAACCGTCACGCCAAGGTATGGCGGGTGGAATGGCATGGCGCTTGGTACGTGGGCGAGTGGGACACACAGGGCGGGGCGCCACAAGAGATTGGCCTCGACGAGCTGCTGACATTCGCTGCGGCTCGGCTGCGGGACTGAAGGGGTGCCTCCACGATCGGTCGGCCTGGCCGGCTTTCGGGGAGTATCTGCACTGCAGTGCATCTGCCTGCAGTGCGCTGCAGGCAGATGCATGCGGGGCATCCGTCGTTACGGGCGTGCGTACAGTCCGGCCCGGGGCGCAGGGTGGATCACCGGGCCGAACTCGCACCCGGATCAGCGGCGGTTCATCGCGCGCTTTACCTTCTTGCCCGCCGTCGACTCATCCAGCGTTTTCCACAGCTTTGATGAGCTCACCGATGTGTAGACGCCCGGGGCGCCCTGGGCGCCGCAGCCGTCGCCGTAGGAGACGACGCCTATCTGGATCGGGGCCCTGCGGCCGGGGACGTTACGGAAGATGGGGCCGCCGCTGTCGCCCTGGCAGGAGTCCTTCGTCTCGACTCCCGCGCAGAAGTTGACCTTTGAGTTGTACTCGGCGTAGCTCGTGCCGCATTCCGCGTGGGAGAGGATCGGGACCTTTACCTCGCGGAGGCGGTCCGGGGTGTTGGGGAGTTCCGTGTCCGTGTTGCCCCAGCCCGCGACCGTCGCCTTCTGACCCGGGCGGATCAGGGCGTCCGTGCCCTGGGTGGGGAGGGCGATCGGGGAGATCCCGCGCACCGGCTTGCTGAGCTGGATGAACGCCACGTCGTACGCCTCCTGGCCCTTGAGGTAGCGCGGGTGTACCACCACGCCTCCCTTGGCCACGTTGCGTATCTGGCCCTGGCCGGACTTGGAGAGCACCGTGCGGCCCACCGCCACCTGGAGCTTCTTCGGCTTGAGGGGCTTGCCCGCGTCGTCCACCAGGCAGTGTGCCGCCGTCATGACCGTGTCCGCCGTCACCAGGCTGCCGCCGCAGAACTGGCGGTCCAGCGCGCTGCCGGAGCCCTTGTCCATGACGGCCGCCATGAAGGGGTAGGCGTCGTTCGACACTTCGGTGCCGCCGATGATCGCGTGCGCCGGCGTTGCCGTGGCGATCAGGGTCAGGGATGCGGCCGCCGTTGCCACGGCCGCAGGAATGGTTCTGGGCGCGGACTTCGTCCGGCGCGTCGAGCGAGTCGAGTGACTTGAGTGACTTGAGTGAGTTGAGTGAGTTGAGTGAGTTGAGTGAGTTGAGTGAAAGGAAAGTCTCATGGGGGGTGAATTTCTCTTCCGTGTTGCGCAAAGCAGGAGTTCTTGCTTGTTCTGCACGTGAGACGGGTGAACGTGGGTGGGGGTTCATCGGCATGGACGGGCTTGTTGAGGTCGAGAGGAGTGGAGGCGTGGGGTGGGTGTGTCGGAGCCAGCTGAGGTGACGGCCTCTCTGACCGGGGCTTGGATCGACGCGTGGGTTTCCCGCGTACGGAAGGGGGTGGATTCTCATCTCCGGGGGTTCGAGGCCCGGGTTGGGTATCCGCCCGACTGCAACACGGTCGCTCCCGCCCGCAAGTTGGAGGAGCCCGAGCGCCGTGAGCCGGAGGAGTCCGAGCGCCTAGAGATCGCGGCGGCCTCCGGTGAACTCGCTCTCCTCTACTGCCATCTGAGCCACCTCAGCCTCCCCGACGTAGGCCCCGGGCTCTTCGTGCACTCCGCCCAGCAGACAGTGGCCGGGCTGCGCGGGGACCTGCCCACCCGGATCGAAGGTGCGGTCGACCACGCCCTCGGCACCCCCGTCGTCGTCTTCGGGTCCGACGGCGGCGGTGCGCTCTTCGCGCTCAGTCGGGCTGACGGCGCGACCGTGTATCGCCTGCCAGTAGGCCGAGTTGACGGTCAGACCTACCGGCCGGCTCCCTCCACCTCCACGCCGACCGAAGTCCTGGCCCCGAACCTCCGGGCCTTCCTCACGTACGTCGAAGGCCAGCTGCGGCAACAGACCTGAGCCCCACAGCCCCCCCCCCCGGGGCCAGCCCCCGACGGCCCCACACATGGCCGAAGCACGACCAACCAATCCCCCCGGGAACCACTCCCACCCCTCCCCGCGTCATGCGTGCGGCTGATGGATCAGGCCCACCAGCACCCCGTCAGCCGCCCAGCAGCCCGTGGTGTTCCTCATCACCGCGCCCGCCACCGCCCGTTGCGCAAACAATGGATATTCGCGTACGCACATCCACCTCTCCGCCCGAGATCCCGGAATGCGTGGGAACCATGGAGTACGGATTGCGCGTGGATAACGATGAGGGGTGCGGGCCGCAGCAGTCTTAACGTGCCTTGAGGGGCTTATGTGCTGCTGATACGGTGCGATGACTTGACACTGTGCCTGGGGCTGAATAGCCCGCCCGAGGCGGGCGAAGAGAGTCGCGAGTGTCTGAAAATGACCGAATCTTCTTGGGCGTGCGGGGAGCAGTTGCGTGAAGATCCAAGAGCGTACGGGGGCGGGCAACAGCCGTTCCGCCGCGCCGGTTCAGCCAGCGGTCGGTGAGCGCCTTCCCGCGCCGCCTCGCGAGCGCAAACCGGCACTCGCCGCCCTGGCCGTTCTGCTCATCCTCATCGGCGCCCTCGGCGCCACCGTCCTCGTGCTGCGCGCCGGGGACCGGATCGAGGTCGTGAAGGTGACGGAGGAGATCCCCGCCGGGGAGTCCGTCGTCCGCGACAAGAACGTCACGTCCGTGATGGTCTCCGCCGACTCCGGGATCAATTACGTCAAGTGGTCCCAGCTCGGCCAACTGTCGAAGCTCAAGGCCACCAACACCATCCCCAAGGGTGCTGTCGCCGTCGGCGAGATGTTCTCCGGCAAGAGCGGGCTGCCCGCGGGCAAGTCGGCCGTCGGTGTCTCCCTCAAGGAGGGGCAGTACCCCGCGGACGGCCTGAAGGCCGGCGACAGCGTGGACGTCTACCAGGTCGGCGACGACGCTTCCGGAGGCAGCTCCGGCGACAAGGGGACCGGCGGTTCGGCCGGGACCAGCGCCGGTGACAGCCCGATCGTCTCGGCCGCCCGGGTCAGCTCCGTCGCGGACAAGAGCGACGCCACCGTGAGCACCGGTGCCCTCGGCATCACGCTCCTGGTGGACAGCGCCGACGCCGCCGCCGTCACCAGGGCCGCGTCCGCCGGTGCCGTCTCGCTCGTCCAAGTGTCTCCCAACGGCAACTAGAGGCGAGTAGAAGAGACATGGCGCTCATTGCTCTCGCCGCTGACAAGGGATCTCCCGGAGTCACCACCGCGGCCGTCGCGCTCGCAGCCGTCTGGCCGCGCCGCGTCCTCGTCGCGGAGACCGACCCCGCCGGCGGCGACCTGGTCTACCGCAGTGCCGCCGCGCACGGCGGCCCGCTCAACCCCAACACCGGGATGCTCAGCATCGCGGCCACCGCCCGTCGTGGGCTTGTCCCCGATCAACTCTGGGATCACACCCAGCCGTTGAGCGGTGGGCTCGAAGTGCTCGTCGGGCTCGGCATCGCCGAGCAGGCCGCCGGTCTCGCCGGGCTCTGGCCGACCCTCGGCCGTGCCTTCTCGCAGCTCGCCGATTCGCCGAACGCGCCCGCCGATGTGATCGCTGACTGCGGTCGCATCAGTGGGGACACTCCTGCCGTCGAGCTGTTTCCGCAGGCGGCCCTCGTGCTGCTCGTCTCGCGGACCGAGCCCGAGGCCATCGCGCGCGTACGCGACCGGGCCGCCGCGCTCGCCACCAAGCTGCACGGCGGATCGCGCGGGGCCGCGTCGCTGGCGACCCCGCTCATCGGCGTACTCCTGATCGCCGACCCCTCGACGTCCGGCAAGCTCGTCCACCAGGTCAACGACATGCTGATGGCCGCGCAGACCGGCGCCCGCGTCGTCGGCACCCTCGCCGAGGACCCGGCGGGCGCCGAGCAGTTGGCGGGACGCAAGCGCGGGCGTCTCGACAAGTCCATGCTCATTCGCTCGGCCCGCAAGGTGACCGTCGACCTCTACCAGCAGTACGGCGCCGCCTGGGCCAACCCGAACGCCGGCTCGCACGGCACCGCGGGGATGCAGGGCACGCGCGGGGCCGGCCGATGAGCGTTCCCGTCGATCACCAGCTCGTGAAGCGGTTCCGGCAGGACGCCGGTGACCGCATCGCCGAGCAGCGCCGCCTCGACCAGGTCTCCGGCGTCACCCCCATGTCGGGCGAGGACGAGCGGCAGTACGCCCGCGCCGTCATCGCCCAGATCCTGGAGGAGTACGCCCGCATAGAGATCAACGCCGGGCGGACCCCGCTGGACGCCGAGACCGAGGAGAAGTACGCGGCCGCGGTGCACGCGGCGCTCTTCGGCGTCGGACGGCTCCAGCCGCTGCTCGACGACCCCGAGGTCGAGAACATCGACATCAACGGGTGCGACCAGGTCTTCGTCGGATACGCCAACGGCCGCGAGACCAAGGCCGATCCGGTCGCCGAGACCGACGAGGAACTCGTCGAGCTCATCCAGATCCTCGGCGCGTACTCCGGCCTCTCCTCGCGCCCCTTCGACTCCGCCAACCCGCAGCTCGACCTCCGGCTTCCCGACGGCTCACGTCTGTCGGCCGTCATGGACGTCACGCGGCGGCCCGCGCTCTCCATCCGACGTGCCCGCATGGGCAAGGTCTTCATGTCGGACCTGGTGGGCAACGGCACGGTGACACCAGAGGTCGCGCACTTCATGGCGTGCGCGGTGCGGGCCCGCAAGAACATCATGATCGCGGGCGCGACGAACGCCGGAAAGACCACGCTGCTGAGGGCACTCGCCAACGAGATCCCGCCGCACGAGCGTCTGGTGACCGTCGAGCGGGCCCTGGAGCTCGGCCTCGACCAGTACGCCGACCTGCACCCGAACGTCGTCGCCTTCGAGGAGCGGCTGCCCAACTCCGAGGGCCAGGGCATGATCTCGATGGCCGAGCTGGTGCGGCGCTCGCTCCGCATGAACCCCTCCCGCGTCATCGTCGGTGAGGTCCTCGGCGACGAGATCGTGACGATGCTGAACGCGATGTCGCAGGGCAACGACGGCTCGCTCTCCACGATCCACGCCAACAGTTCGAGTGAGGTCTTCAACCGCATCTCGACGTACGCCCTCCAGGCCACCGAGCGGCTGCCCATCGAGGCCAGCCAGATGCTCGTGGCCGGAGCCGTCAACTTCGTCGTCTTCATCCAGCGGCGCAACAACTACCAGACCGGCGGCAAGCTCCAGCGCATGGTGACCTCGGTCCGCGAGGTCAACGGCGTCGACGGCCGTGTCCTGTCCAGCGAGGTCTTCGCGGAGGCCGCGAACGGGCAGGTCGTCGCGCATGCGCCGATCGCCTGCATGGACGACCTGGCCGCGTTCGGCTACCGCCCCGCCGGGCAATGGGGGTGAGCACGACATGAACTCACTCGGCTCGATGGGCGGCCTTTTCTCGCTGCCCGTCCTGTACGCACTGGGCTGCGGCATCGCCGTCGGCGGCGGCATCGCGGTCCTCGCGATAGCGCTGCGCGGCCTGCCGGTGAAGCCGGAGCACGAGAAGCAGAAGGCCAGCCAGCGGATGAGCGAACTCATCCGGTTCGCGGGCCAGCGCGGCTCGCTCGCCATCGGCGTGGGCCTGGTGGTGCTGCTCCTCACCCGGTGGGCTGTCGCGGGCATCGCCTCCGGCATCCTCGTCTTCTTCTGGGACAAGCTGTTCGGCGGCGCGGCGGAGGAGCGGTCGCAGATGCGCCGCGTCGAGGCCCTCGCCGCCTGGACGGAGTCCCTGCGCGACACCATCGCGGGCGCGGTCGGCCTGGAGCAGGCGATCCCCGCTTCGGCGCGGGCCGCGGCTCCGGTGCTCCGGCCGCACCTGGACGCCCTGGTGGACCGGCTGCGTGCGCGTACGCCGCTGCCCGAGGCCCTGCAGATACTGGCCGACGAGATCGACGACGCGTCGGCCGACATCATCGTGGCGGCGCTGATCCTGAACGCGAAGCTGCGCGGTCCGGGTCTGCGACAGGTCCTCGGCGCACTCGCCAAGTCGGCGCGCGAAGAGGTCGACATGCGCCAGCGCGTGATGTCGCAGCGTGCGTCGACGCGGCGCTCGGTGCAGATCGTGGTCGCGGTGTCGATCGCGTTCGTGCTCGGCCTCTCGATCTTCAACCGAGACTTCGTCTCGCCGTACGGCACGGCGGTCGGCCAGCTCGTGCTCGCCTGCGTCTGCGGCCTGTTCGCGCTCGGCTTCTGGTGGCTGCGCAAGCTCTCGACGGTGGAGACCCCGGACCGCTTCCTGGTCCGGGACGAGCCCGGCGTGCAGTTCGTGCGGCCGCGGGGGGCGGGGACGGGTGCGGTTCCCGGCGCCGCGGACCAGGCGCCCCTGCCGGGGCACGTCGGTCCCTACGGGCAGCCGGGCCAGCCCGGCGCCACCGGCCATGCGAATCCCGAGGGGGTACGTCGATGAGCCTGACGATGCCGATAGTGATCGGCGCCATCATGGGCCTGGGCATCTACGCCCTCGTACGTGCCCTGATGCCCTCGAAGCGCAGTGCGGTCGCCACGGTCGCGCGGATCGACGCCATGCGGGCCAGGGGCGCGGCGTACGAATCGCACCGCGCGTCCGCCGACAGCAAGGACGACTCGGGCCGACTGGGTACGGCCCGGGCCCGGGTGGGTGCGAGGGTCGCCGACTTCTACCTCCAGCAGGGCTGGGAACAGCGCTCGCTGCGGGCCGACCTGGCGGTGCTCGACCGCAGCTGGGAGAAGTTCCTGGCGACGAAGACGCTGCTCGCGGC
Organism: Streptomyces sp. NPDC050439; assembly: GCF_040655335.1. Classification (NCBI taxonomy): domain Bacteria; kingdom Bacillati; phylum Actinomycetota; class Actinomycetes; order Kitasatosporales; family Streptomycetaceae; genus Streptomyces; species Streptomyces sp. NPDC050439. The sequence continues at coordinate 139,774 of NZ_JBFAJT010000012.1, read as the reverse complement.
CGCGGGTGTCTTCTTCGGACCTTTCCTCTTCGCGGTCATCTGGACGCTGGGTGTCGGCGACAGCCCGATCATCCCGGTCTGGCTGGCCCTGATGTTCGGCGCATTGTTCTTCTTCCTGCCCGACCTCGAGGTGCGCCGGGACGCCGCCGAAAAGCGGCGCGACCTGCGCCGCGTCATCGGTGCCTATCTCGACCTGGTGTCCATGAGCCTGGCGGGCGGCCGGGGCCTCCCCGAAGCCCTGATGGCGGCGGCGGAGATCTCGGACGGATGGGCGACGCAACGCATCCGCAACGCGCTGGCCGATGCCCGGATCACCGGCATCAGCCAGTGGCAGGCGCTCGGTGCCCTCGGCGAGGAGCTGGGCATCGAAGAGCTCAAGGACCTGTCGGCCTCGCTCGCGCTCGTGGCGGACGACGGCGCGAAGGTGCGTGAGTCGCTCGCCTCCCGCGCGGAGACGATGCGGCACCGCGAAATGGCAGAGATCGAGGGCAGTGCGGGCGAGAAGTCCCAGTCGATGCTCGTCGCCCAGCTGCTCCTCTGCGCGGGCTTCCTGGTCTTCCTCATCTTCCCGGCGGCGATGCGCGTGTTCCAGGTCTAGCGATCTTTACGGCGAAGGACGGGCCGGCCGACGGGGACGGTCCGACAGTCTCCCCCCACTCCTGAGAGGACAACTCACCATGAACGGACGGAACTTCAGTACCGGCATCCCGGCTGTCGACTTCCTGGTCACCTTCCTGCGGGGCCGCGTCGAGCGCGCCCGCTCCGGCGAGCTCGACCGCGGTGCGTCCGCGGTCGAGTGGGTCATCATCTCGGCGGTCGTCGTGGCGATCGTCGGCGTGGTGGCCGCGATCATCAACACCGCGCTCAAGGGCGGGGCCGACAAGGTCGGGGACTGCATCGAGGGCGCGGACGCCGGCAAGACCTGCTGATCGACCTGCTGATCGATCGGCCGACGGGGAGCGAGGGCGGGGACGAGTGCGCGGGTGCGTGAAGCGATGGGTACGCCGCAGGGTGGAGGCAGCCTCCACCCGCGGTGAATCCGGCATGACCGCGATCGAGTTCGTGCTGCTCACTCCGGTGCTCTTCTTCATGATCTTCGCGACGGTGCAGTTCGCGCTGTACTTCTTCGCGGATCACGTCGCCCAGGCCGCGGCCCAGGCGGGCGCGCGCAAGGCCCGCGCGACGGCGGACGAGAACCCGGGAGGCTGGCGCGGCGACGCGCGCGACGTGGTCGACGCCTACATCCAGCAACTGGGCCCGCAGTTGGTGATCAGCCCCGACGTGAAGACGATGGAACCGAAGGCGAACACGGTCGGGGTGGAGATCACCGCGAGCGTCCCGTCGGTCTTCCCCGGCCTCGACCTGACGGTGCACGCGCAGTCGGCGGGGCCGGTGGAGCGGTTCGTGGAGGAGGGGGAGGGCGGCTGATGAGGAACGTATGGGCACGTGCCCTTCGTCGCCGACGCGACGCGCTCGTCCATGGGACGGACAGGGGCTTCGGGACGGACCGGGGCTTCGGGACGGACCGGGGCCTCTCCACGATCGAGGTGGTCATCCTCGCGCCGGTGATGATCCTCTTCATCCTGGTCCTGGTGGCCTTCGGCCAGCTCGTCGACGGCCGGGGGGCCATCGACGGAGCGGCGCGGGATGCGGCGCGCGCCGGATCGATCCAGAAGGATGTGGGCACCGCGATGGCGGAGGCGAAGGCGGCCGCGGAGGCGGACCTCGCGGACATCTGCTCTGGCCCGATCAGCGTCAACAAGACCAGCGACGGCTTCCAGGCCGATGTCGACCCCTTCTTCACGGTGGAAGTGAGCTGCAAGGTGCGGGGCTTGGACATGATCGGCCTCGACGTGCCGACGACGCTGACGGCCAGCTTCAGCTCCTCGCTCGACCCGTACCGGAGGTCGGTGTGAGTACCCCCCCTCGCTTGAGTGCGTGGGTCGCCTCCCGCCGGGAACGCCTCGACGACCGTGGCTCGGGCGCGGGCGCCGTCATCATCTTCGCGATCGTCTTCCTCTCGCTCTCGGCCTTCGTCATCGACGGCGGCCTGTCCATCTCCAAGCGAGAGAGGGCCGCGGACATCGCGGAACAGGCGGCGCGGTACGCGGCGCAGGACGTCGACCGCGAGGGCATCTACGAAGGCGCCAAGGGCGCCCCCATCAACTTCGAGAACTGCGGGGCCCGAGCCCAGGCGTACGCCCGCTCGACCGACATGACGGCAGCGGACGTCGCGGCGACCCACTGCGTGACGGCCAACGCGGACCAGGTGGAGGTCGAGGTCCAACTGACGTACAGCCCCGTCTTCACCGGTCTGTTCTACGGCGGTGACGTGACGGTGCGGGGCAGTGCGATCGCGGAGAACGAGGTGGGCTGAGGCAGACGGGGGCCTGGCTGACGTCGGCCACGTCCACCGTCCACCCGGTGTCCACCCTGAGGGTCATCGGACTCATCCGACTTTCACTCCGCCGACCGTCGCTCCTGCGGTGACTTTCACCCGCTGCGCGGGGTTTTACCGCCTGTTCCCCTTCGGGGAGATACGGGAGGTAGGGCTCGGTGCGTGCGTGGGGTTGCCTTGGGTGGGGGCGGTTTTGTTGTTGGCGGTGGGGTGTGGTGGGGGTGCGGATTCCCAGGGCTCCGACAAGATCGCCGGCGTCGGTCAAGGGGCGGAGGAACCGTCCGCTGTGGCGTCCGCCCCGGGCGGCGGGATCAAGCGCCCCAGGATCACGCTTCCCAAGGGTGATCAACTTGTCTTCGAACCGCAGAGGACGGGGGACGCCAGGACGGACGCGGTGCTGCGTGACAACGCCGAGTACTTGCGTGCCGTGGACGAGGCGATCGGCGACCGGAAGCCCACATCCAAGGCGGTGGCCTTCTACAGCACGGGGTCGGCCTACCTGGACTCGGTGGGATGGATCGGCGGTTTCGTCGAGGAAGGCACCACGGTGACGGGGACGGTGCGTTACGTCGGCCGCCGGGTGACGTTCGACGAGGACGGATCAGCCGGACTCACGTACTGCGGGGACGAGTCCAAGGGCTACACCAGGGACCTCAAGACGAAGAAGACCAACGTCACCCCGGTCACCAAGGATTCGTACGTCTTCTACAACGACCGGTTGAGGAAGACCGCCAAGGGCGTCTGGCAGGTCACCAAGAGCGTCTCGACGCGGGGCCACAAGGCGTGCCGCCCATGAGCGGACACCGCACGGCAGCTGTCTCCCTGACCGTCTGCAGTGCGCTCCTGATCGCGCTGCAAGCCGCGCTGCCCGCCCGGGCCGATCGGACCGGCGGTGGGCCCGGCGGGGAGGTGAAAGGCGGGTCGAACGGCAGCGTCATCACGGCGGAGACCCGTGTGCGGACCACGGTTCACGGCGGAGGCACAGGCCACTCGGGCCACGCATCCACGACCGGCTCCCCGTCCCCGGTGGACGTCGCCTGGAAACCCCCGGCCTGCTGGTACGAGCCCGCTTTCTCGCCGAAGGAGATCCAGGGCATCGTCAAGGCGTGGCGGGCCTTCGGGGCGAGTGCTCCGCTCGTCGGGGGCATCGGCCTCGCCATCGGCGAAGCGATCGAGCACCGCTACAAGGACGGCCACCCATACAAGAACTACAACCTCTCCCGGCAGGGCGAGGGAATGTTCTGGGCATCGGTGATCAACCCACACCGCGAGGACGACCCCGAGGCGACGTCCTGCGACCGCCAGCCCTTCTGGGTGGACAAGGGCCGGACCCCGACGGAACCCATGGCGGCCTCACCGGAGATCCTCGCCCAGTACGCGTATGACGAACTCCCCGTCCCCGGCACCGAGATCAGGACAGCCCCCAGGGGCGGCCGGTCCACGGTGAATCTGCCCACCTGGGTCTGGCTGGACAAGGCCAGGTTCAAGAAGATCAGCGTCACCGCGAGCCTGCCCGGCACGGGCCTCGCGGCGACGACGACCGCGGAGCCGGAGTCCTTGCGCATCGAGCCGGGCACGGCCGCCGCCGAAGTCACCCCGGCATCGGGGAACTGCGCCTTCGCCAAGCGAGGAGGCGGCATCGGTGAGCCTTACGCGCGAGGCAAGGCGAGCAAGCTACCGCCGTGCGGTGTCACGTACTTGCGCTCCCCGGGACCGGGCCCGAACGCCACGTACGCACTGCGGGCCACGCTCACGTGGAAGATCCGCTGGTCCAGCACGACGGGCGAGGGCGGCACGCTGCCGTCCGGCTCGTTCGGCACGGCCCAGCGGGTCCGCGTACAGGAGATCCAGTCCGTGAACCGCTGACGGCTGACCGCTGACGGCTGACCGTTGTTGACGTCTGACCGGCGGTCGGCAGGGGTGTGGAGGCGGCGACCTGCTAGTCGCCCTCTCCCTTGCCCTTCCCCTTGCCGCCCTTCTCCTTCACGCCCTCCGAGACGTCCTTCGCCAGCTTGTCGTCCAGCTTCTTGAACTCGCGGACGACGGCGTCGGACATGTCCGCCAGCGCGGTCAGCTGCTGGGTGATGTCCTCGCGGCCGTCTTCCCAGTTGGACTCGAAGTCGTCGAGCGCGTCGTACACGCCGCCGTCACCGATGTCGTCCTTGTAGGACTCGAAGGTCTTCTTCGTCCGGTTCATACGGTCCTTCACGGACCGCAACCGGCTTCCGTAGTCCTCCAGATCGCTGAGCGGAAGCGCGAGGTCGCTCTTCCCTTTGCCTGCCATCCCGTGTCCCCCCTCAGTCTGGCTCCGGAGACGATTATGACCTGTTCCGTGGTTCCTGGGACGGGAGTTCCCTGTCGGCCTCGGGCCAGTCCTCGCCGGTCGAAGTCGCCGTCAGGCGCTCCTCGTCGCGTTTCACGCTCACGTCCATGCCGCTTGCCGCGGGCTCGGCGAAGGCGGTGGGTGGGGCCGTGTCGAGGACGAAGGCGAAGTGCAGGGTGTGGGGCGGCGGGTCGCCGTTGGGTGCTCCGTCGGCGTCGAGCTGGAGGTTGGCCTGCCACGCCGCCTGGCAGAGGACCGAGACGAACAGGCCCAGGAAGTCTGCCCCCAGGAGGTCGTCGGCGTGGTCGATCAGGACCGCGACGTCCTTTGTCTCGCCCCCGTGGCCGTGCCAGTCGTGGAGGCAGTCCACGAGCGCGTCCCAGTTGTGGCCGAAGTAGGCCGGGAAGGAGAGTTCCCGGGCAAAGGCGGCGAACAAGGCCGGCGGGTCGCTCAGCTCTCTGCCGTCCAAGTGGATCACTCGGCCGCCCAGCTTCTGCAGCTCGGCGGTCTCCGTGCTCAGCCATGGGTCGTCGTGACGTGCGAAGACGACCCATGGTGAGCGTCGCCGGGTGAGGGTGGCGCCGGTGTCCATGGTGGGGAGCTCCTGGACGGTCAGCGGTTGATCGACTGGATCTCCTGGACGTCCATGTCCTGGGTCGTTTCGAAGGTGCCCTCCGGCAGCATGTGCTTGCCGTCGTCGTCGGAGCCCTCCCAGCTGATCTCCCAGGTGATCGACGCCTTCAGTTGGTACGGCTTTCCGTCCGTGGCGCGGAGGTAACTGATGCCGCACGGGGGGTCCTGCTTCGACTTGCCCTTGGTGTAGGGCGTGCCGATGCTGCCGTCTTCGTTGATCTTGCATTCGCCCGATGCGGGGAAGGTTTCCGCGTCGGCCGTGCCGGGTTCGAGATGAAGGCTCTTCGGCTTCGCCGTGGTCTCCGCCCAGAGATTGGTGTGCGGGAGGTCCGCGCGCACCTTGACGTCCTTAAACGTGCCCTTGTCCAGCCAGACCCAAGTGGGCAGATTCACCGTCGACTTGGCCTCGGGCTTCAGCTCGACCTCGGTGTCGGGGACCTTCACTTTGTCGTAGGCATACTCGGCGAGCATCTCCGGCGTCGGGGCGTTCGGGATGTCGGGAACCGTTCCCGCGTCCTGCCAGAACATGATGCGGCCACAGTCCCAGGAATCCGGGTGGGAGTCGTCCGGTGCGACACCGCGCCAGAAGTAGCCGTCCTTGCCGATGTTGTAGTTCTTGTAACCCTCGGCGTAACTGTTCTCGTCGTCGAAGTTGTCGTTGGCCTCGCCCTTGTCGTAGTGATCAATGAAGATCGCGTCCGACCAGAACTCGTGGATGCCGGCGTCGTCGACTTCTCCGGCCTCCGCGGCCTTCTTGAGCTGCTCCGGCGTGTAGGCGGGCTCGTACCAGCAGACCGGAGGCTCCCAATTGGGGTCGATCGGCGCCAGGTTCCCCTTCTTGCCGCCTCCACCCCCACCGCTCTTGTACGAGATCTTGATCGAGGAGTGCGTCACACCGGCCCCGAGGTTGCCTTTGTCGTCCACGCTGCCGCCCTCGTGACCCGGCCCGCCCAGCGCGAACGCGGGCGAGGGGACGAGAGCGGAGACGATCGCCAAGGGGGCGATCACCCGTACGACGGCGGTGCCTATGGTGCTGTGAATGGTGCGCATGATCAGCATCCCCCTGGGTCGGTCTCCACCGAGGTGGTCTTCCAGACGCCGTTGTCGCCCTTCTCCAGGGCGGTGCGGTACTGGACCTTGGGGGACTCGCCCTCGGGGGTCCCCTCCTTCTTGCCGGTCTTGAGGTCCTTGCTGTAGCCCTTGCTCTCGTCCACGCAGTAGAAGAGCGTCGCCCGGCCCTTCTCGCGGATCTCTGCCTGGGGGCTGTACGCCTTGACCTCGCCGGTGATCGTCAGGCCCTTGTATCCCTTGACCCACTGCTCGCCGGTGGCGAGGGCGGACCGGGCGCTGTAGAAGGCCAAGTAGTCGGCCTTCGGGTCGGCCTCACCGATCGCGGCATACGTCCCACGGAGCCGCTCCTTGCCGTCGTCCAGGATCGACTGGACCTTCGGGTCGCTGTCCGTCCAGCCCGCGAAGTCAGCCTTGAAGGACTTCGGCAGTGTGATCTTGGGACGGTTGACGTCCGACGATTCCGAGGCGGTGGCGGACGGCTTTCCCGGCCCCTTCCCCGCCCCCTCGATCTCGTCCGACGAGCCCTCGCTCCCGCCACTCCCGCAGGCAGTCAGCAGCAAGGTCGTGGTCGCTGCCAGGGCGGCGAGGGCGGGCATAGAGCGACGGGCCACGATTGCAGTCCCCCAGGGGTCGGCTGAGTCGACGGAGTTCGACAGGTGTGCAGGAGAAAATGGAGCCGGATGAAGCTATCAGGCGTGGGTTACCAGTACTGGTGGGACTTGTGAAGGCTCTCGCGTTCCGTGCGATGACGGAAGCGAAGGAAAGCGAAGGGTCCTCAAGTGCTACGCGGGCGCAGCGAACCCGTGCCGGAACTGTGACGCCCGGGGGTGAGGGGCCGGTGCCGCCTGCCCTGGCGTGGGGCGGCGGGAGCCGGCCGGGAGTTGGGCTTTCCGTGCAACTCGGGTGTAAACGGGCGGCCCTGTGGACCTCGGGGCGCCTGCGAGACCCGTAGCCCCTGTATGACCTCCGGCCCCTTCCGTACCATCGCCTCAGTACGCTCAGCGCACAGACGTACCGCTGATCCCAGACCTTCACCCGCTCCCTCTCAGAGGACAACAGGAAACCCGCCATGGCGCGCACCACTTCAAGTTCGACAGGCGGCCCGTCGGCTCCACGGAATCGGACGCCGCAGCCGCTGCCCCGGCGTCGTCGTACGTTCGGGGACTTCGTCAAGGCGTTCCTCGCCTTCGTCGCGTTGGCCGCGCTCGTCTTCGGCGTGCCGGGTGCCCTCGCGATCGCCGTGGGGTGGCCGCTTCCCGGCGGTGCGCCCTCGCTGGACTGGTTGCAGCAGGAGATCACGGTCGGGACGTTCGTCAACGTACTGACCGTCGTCGTCTGGCTCGCCTGGGCCCAGTTCACCGCCTGCGTACTGGTGGAGGTCAAGGCCGCGCTCTCCGGAGTCGGGATGCCGGGTCGCGTGCCCGGCGCCGGCGGCAGTCAGCTGCTCGCGCGTCAGCTCGTCGCCGCGCTGCTTCTTGTGGGCGCCACAGCGGCCAGCTTCGCGCCGGGGCTCTCGCAGTTCGGGCAGTCGCTGGAGGGGAATCAGAAGCCCGCCTCCGCCGCCTCCGCCCAGCAGACCCCCGGCGGTCTCTTCGGGCAGGAGCAGGCCGGGAGCGCCGCCAACGCCGTCGCCGAGCAGGCCGAGCAGGCGGCGGCCCATGCCGATGGCGGCACGAGCGAAGGCACCAAGTACTACCGGATCCAGCCGCCCGAGGGCCGTCACCACGACTCCATGTGGGAGATCGCCGAGCGGCACCTCGGGGACGGGCGGCGGTACAAGGAGATCTACCAGCTCAACAAGGACCGTGAGCAGCCCGACGGGTCCCGGCTGTCCGAGGCCAGCCTCATCCGGCCCGGCTGGATCATGGAGATGCCCGCGGACGCGCACGGCGGCGAGCTCGTCGAGATGCCCGACGAGGCGCCCAAGGTCTCGCAGGACGTGAAGGAGCAGATCTCCGACTACGCCAAGTCCGGGGATCACCAGCAGGGGGGCGGCGCCCAGGAGCAGGGCGGCAGCGGCTCCGGATCCGGATCCGGATCCGGAGCCGGCTCCGGCGACCGCGACACCGCGCACATCACCCTTCCCGAGCAGCGGCCCTCGGAGAGCGGCAAGGGCAAGCAGGAAGCCCCCGTCGCCAGCAGCGGCAGCGAGTCCGAAGGGTTCTCCTTCGGGCTGCCCGAGGCCCTCATCGGCGCGCCCCTCCTCGCCGCCGGACTGCTCGGCGCCCTCGGACGCCGTCGCCGTCACGCGCTGTGGCAGTCGGCCATGGGTGCCGTCGGCGGGCGGCGCGGCATGGAGCCGCCGACCCCGACCGGGGGCGCGGCCGATGTGCAGGACGCGCTGCTCGTGGGCGCCGACCCCGAGGGCGTACGGCTTCTCGATCTGTCGCTGAGGGGGCTCGCCGCGTCCCTCGCGGAGGAATCGCGTGCCCTGCCCACCGTCTATGCCGCCTGGCTCAGCAACGGCGACCTGCACCTCCAGCTCGCCCAGCCCGCCGGACGTCCGCCCGCCCCCTGGCAGTTGGGGCAGGACCAGACGTTCTGGATGCTGGCGCGCACCGACGCCGAGCGGTACGAGGACATGGACACCGCCGCTCCCTACCCGGGGCTCGTCAGCCTCGGCACGCTCGACGACTCGCGGCTGCTGCTCAACCTCGAGGCCGTGCCCGGTGTCGTCTCGCTGAGCGGGCGCGAGGCCGACCGTGCCGCCGTCTTCGCCTCCGTGGCCGCCGAACTCGCCACCAACGGCTGGTCCGACCGCATGACCATCACCCTCGTCGGCTTCGGGCAGGACCTGACGCCGCTCGCGCCCAACCGCCTGCGCCACCTCGACGACATCGAGGCGCTCATCGAGACGATGGAGGCCGAGACGCGGCAGCGGCGCGGTGCGCTGGGTGCCGCCGGTCACGACTCGGTCCTCACCGGGCGTACGGGGCCCGCCCAGCACACCCGCTGGGCGCCGCATCTGGTGCTGCTCGCCGCGGAGCCCGCGGGGGACGACGCGGTGAAGCTCGCCGAACTGGCCGCCGACGCAAGCCGGTTGGGCATCGGTTACCTCGTCGGCACCGAATCCGGTGACCTGCCGGGCGCCGCGTGGGAGATGGAGATCACCCCCGAGGGCAAGCTCCTCGCCCCGCTGCTCGGCCTCGAACTGGAGGCGCAGGCGCTGCCCGAGGCCCAGCAGCGTGCCGTCGTGGAACTCTTCGTCGACGCCGATCCCGGCGAGGACGGCACTTCAGGTTCCGGCTCCGGTCGTACGGCCGCCACCCCGCCGTTCCTCGTCGACGTCACCGAGCAGGGCCGGCCCGCGGTCTACGCGCGCCTCGTCGGCACGTACGAGATCATCGGTCTCGACACGCCGGACGGCGAGCGCAGCCCGCTGATGCACGAGGCGCTCGCGCTGCTCCTGCTGCACCGTGAGGGCGTGCACCCGCGGGTGCTCTCCTCCGCGCTGTGGCCGCGCGGCGCCACCGAGGACGTACGGGACGCGCTCATCGAGCGGCTGCGGGAGTGGCTCGGCACCGAGCCGGACGGGACGCCGCGGCTGAAGGCGGACCGGAGCGGGCGGCTCACGCTCGCCAAGTCCGTCGTATCTGATCTGGATGTGCTGCGGTCGCTCTACCACGAGGCGACCCAGGGGCGCGGGGCCAACAGCCGTGCCGTGCGCGGGCGGATGCTCACCGACGCGCTGGTGCTGGTCCGCGGGCCGCTGCTCTCGGACCGGCCGCAGGGGCGGTACGGGTGGCTCACGCACGAGATCATCGACGCGCAGCTGCCGCTCCTCGTGGCCGACATCGGGCTCGCCCTCTCCGAGTTCCACCTGGAGAAGGGGCGCGCGGAGAAGGCCATCGAGGCGCTGAACGCCTCGCTGAACTCCGCGCCCGGCGACGAGCGGCTCTGGAACGAGCTGCTGCGGGCCACCCACGCGGTGGGCGACCCCGCGCGGCTTCAGGCCGTCGCCGCCGATCTCGTCGCCCGGAGCGGCGCGCGGGGCGTGCCGCCGCGGACCGAGGCCCTGCTGGACGAACTGCTGCCGGCCTGGCGCAGCGGCCTCACCGCGGTCAGCTGACAGGGGAGACGGCCCTCTTGTTGCTGATCATCGTTCTCGGCGGCGCCCTCTGGGGCGCCGCCGCCGGACTGTTCGTGCCCCGCGCCGCCTACCGGCTGTCCGTGGCGCCCGACGAGGCCTGGCGTGCCGAGTGCCCCGACGGGCATCCCCTCGGCGGCTGGGTCGGCCTCGCGCGGTGCGGGCACGACGGGACCCGCTACGGGCCCCGGGCCACGGTCCTCGCCCTCTCCACCGCCCTCGCCTGTGCCGCCCTCGCCGCCGCCACGGGCGCGCGGCCCGAGCTCGGGGTCTGGCTGCTGCTCGCGCCCTTCGGGGTGCTGCTGGCCGTCGTGGACTTCGGGGTGCACCGGCTGCCCGACGTGCTGACCCTGCCGCTCGCCGTGGCCGCCCTTGTGCTCCTCGGGGGCGCCGCGCTGCTGCCCGAGCCCGCCGGGTCCTGGGTGCATGCGCTGTACGGGGCGCTCGCGCTCGGCGGCGCGTACTTCGTGCTCTTCCTCATCAGCCCTAACGGCATGGGCTTCGGCGACGTGAAGCTGGCGCTGAGCCTGGGGGCCGTCCTCGGCTGGTACGGGTGGGGTGTGGTGCTGCTCGGCGCCTTCGCCGGGTTCCTGCTGGCCGCGCTGTACGGGGGGTGGCTCGTCGTCGTCCGCCGCGCCGGGCGCAGGACGGCGATCCCGTTCGGGCCGTTCTTGATCGGCGGGGCGTTCCTGGGGCTGCTCGCCGGGGCGTACGCCGCCTGACGTCGGACGGCCGAATGCCCTGGCGTACGCTGATTCAGTCCGTCCAGAACCCTTACGAACCTTACGAAAGGGACGCCCCGGTGACCGAGAAGGCCGACCTTCAGTCCGTCCTCGACCGTGCCGCCGAAGGCGGGCGGATCAGCGCCGAAGAGGCGCTCGACCTCTACCGCGATGCCCCGCTGCACGCGCTCGGCGCCGCCGCCGACGCGATCCGCCGCCGCCGGTACGCCGGGACCGAGCACATCGCGACGTACATCATCGAGCGGAACATCAACTACACGAACGTCTGCGTGACGGCGTGCAAGTTCTGCGCCTTCTACGCGGCCCCGAAGGACACCAAGAAGGGCTGGACGCGCGACCTCGACGACATCCTGCGGCGCTGCGCCGAGACCGTCGAGCTCGGCGGCACGCAGGTCATGTTCCAGGGCGGGCACCACCCGGACTTCGGCGTCGAGTACTACGAAGAGCACTTCTCGGCGATCAAGAAGAACTTCCCGCAGCTGGTCATCCACTCCCTCGGCGCCTCCGAGGTCGAGCACATGGCCCGCATCTCGAAGGTCTCCGCCGAGGAGGCGATCCAGCGCATCCACGCCGCCGGGCTCGACTCCTTCGCCGGTGCCGGCGCCGAGCTGCTCCCGGCCCGCCCGCGCAAGGCCATCGCCCCGCTCAAGGAGAGCGGCGAGCGCTGGCTGGAGATCATGGAGATCGCCCACAACCTCGGCGTCGAGTCGACGTCCACGATGCTCATGGGCACCGGCGAGACCAACGCCGAGCGCATCGAGCACCTGCGGATGATCCGCGACACGCAGGACAAGACCGGCGGCTTCCGCGCCTTCATCCCGTACACGTACCAGCCCGAGAACAACCACCTCAAGGGCCGCACGCAGGCCAGCATCTTCGAGTACATCCGCATGATCGCGATCTCGCGGATCTTCCTCGACAACGTGGCCCACATCCAGGGCTCCTGGCTGACCACCGGCAAGGAGGCAGGGCAGCTCACCCTGCACTACGGCGCCGACGACCTCGGCTCGGTGATGCTGGAGGAGAACGTCGTCTCCTCCGCCGGCGCCAAGCACCGCAACAACCTGCGCGACATGATCGACATGATCCGCACCGCGGACCGCGTCCCGGCCCAGCGCGCCACGACGTACGAGCACCTCGTCGTGCACGACGACCCGGCGAACGACCCGACGGACGACCGCGTCGCCTCGCACATCTCGTCCACGGCGATCGAGGGCGGCACGGCACACCCCGAGCTGAAGCTCCTCGCCAGCAACTGAGGCCGCCGTGCGCACACTTCACGTGGCCGAGGGGACACCGGAGGCGGCGGTCCTGGTCGACGGGGCGAGCGTTGCCGCCGTCGGCCCCTACGAGGAGCTGGCCGCCGCGCATCCGGACGCCCGCGTCCGGCGCTGGCCCGGCATCCTCACGCCGGGCCTGCTCAACGTGTACGGCCCCGAACTCTTGGAGGCCACCTACCACCCCGACCCGCGCGAGGCCGACCGCTTCGGCACCGAGCCCATCGGCGGGGAGCGCGCGCGGGCCGTCTTCCGCACGGACCCGTCCCGTCTCGGCGCCAGCGCGCGCCGGGGCGTGCAGCGGCTCTTCGCGCACGGCACGGTGGCGGTCGCGGGCGAGCTGCGGGCCCGGCCCGTCATCGACACCGTCCGCAGGGCGGGCCTGGCGATCGGCCGCCGCCCGGAGCGGTTGCAGGGCCCGGTGTCCCTGTCCCCGACCCCCCTCGTCCTCCTGCCGCCCTTGACGAAGGGCGGCCCGGCCCGCTTCGCGATCTTCGGCGTGACGGACCGAGCGGAACTGGTGCGACGGGGCGCGGGCACGTGCGTGGCGACGGTGGTGGAGGGCCGCTTGGTGTACCGCGCACGCTGAGACGGACCTGAGGGCAGCCCCGCAGGGGCGCCTCAGGGGCGCGGGGAACGGCGCGAGCAACCACAGCGGACCCGCACCCGCGAGAAAAGCCCGCCGCAGGCGAAATGAGCCCGCCGCAGGCGAAGCGGCCCACCGCCAGGGCAGAGGACCGGCCTGACACAATAGGCCGGGTGACCCGAGCAACCCTGGAAAAGCAGCCGCACGAAGTCGCCTCCATGTTCGACGACGTGGCGGAACGCTACGACCTCACCAACGACGTGCTCTCCCTCGGCCAGGCCCGCCTGTGGCGCAAGGAGGTCGCGAAGGCGGTCGACGCGCGCCCCGCCCAGAAGGTGCTCGACCTCGCCGCGGGGACGGCGACGTCGTCCCAGCCGTTCGCCCAGGCGGGCGCGTACGTCGTGCCCTGCGACTTCTCCCTCGGCATGCTGCAGGTCGGCAAGGCACGTCACCCCTGGATGCCGTTCACGGCGGGGGACGCGACGAAGCTGCCGTTCAAGGACGACACGTTCGACGCCGTCACGATCTCCTTCGGCCTGCGCAACGTCAACGAGACGGTCCAGGCGCTGCGGGAGATGTACCGCGTGACGAAGCCGGGCGGCCGGGTCGTCATCTGCGAGTTCTCGCACGCGACGTGGGCGCCGTTCCGCACGGTCTACGAGGAGTACCTGATGCGGGCGCTGCCGCCGGTCGCGCGCGCGGTCTCCTCGAACCCGGACGCGTACGTCTATCTCGCGGAGTCCATCCGCTCCTGGCCCGACCAGCCGACGCTGGCCGCGCTGTTGCAGGAGGCGGGCTGGTCGAAGGTGGCGTGGCGGAATCTGACGGGCGGCGTCGTGGCGCTGCACCGGGGTTTCAAGGCTTAGGGCTCCAGGCACTCCAGGCCCCAGCGCAGTAAACGGAGTTGACGGGAACCAGCCGCCGGGCAAGATGTGTCCGTTGTGATACGACTCCCTGCCGACGCGGCGGTGTCGACGCGAAGCCGCTCTTTCGCGTCGGCCGCCGCGGGACCGTTCGGCACGGGTCGGTCTATTGGTCATCTCCCCAATGACGGAGCGTTCCCATGGCGTCGCATTGCCCTCACTGCGGGGCACCCACCCCTGATGAGGCCCGCTTCTGCATGAAATGCGGGCGCGAGCGTCCGCGTGACACGACGGTGGACGCGGGGCCCGCGGACATGCCCGCGGCGGAGCTCGGGGAACCGACCTCCGCGGACGCGGCGCCGGCGGAACCCAAGGGCGACGAGCCCGCCGGTGAAGCGGCGACGCCCGAAAGCGCGTCCGAAAGTGTGTCCGAAAGCGCGTCCGGAAGTAAGCCGGATGGCACGCCCGAAAGTACGTCCGAAGGCGCGCCACAAGAGACGCCCGAAGGGCCGGGATACACCGCAACCTCCCTCCCCGCACCCGCACTTCCGCAGCCCCCGCTCCCACCGCCGCCCCCGCCCGTGGCGCCCGCGCCCGCCGGGCCCTCACCGCTCGGTGCCTTCTTCGGGCGGGCGTTCCGCGGGGACTGGGCCGGGGCCGCGCAAGCCGCGCTGTGGCCGGTCGGGCTCGTGCTGATCGCAGCTGCCGCGCTGGCCATTCCCTCCTACGGGCAGGGTGACGGCGACGTCGTCGTCGGGTTCGGCGACCGGCTCCGGATCGCCCTCGCGACGCTGCTCCAGGCCGTGGGCGGCGGCTTCGAGATCTCCGGGAGCGAGCGGCAGCAGTCGTCCCTCTTCGGCGGCGAGAGCTCCAGCGTCGACGTCGCCTTCGACGGCAGTGCCTCGCTGCACCTCATCCCGCTCACCGCCACCGCGCTGTGGATCGGGGCCCTCTTCATCGGCGTACGCCTGCTGCGTACCCGGGTCCTCCTGCGGGCCGGCGGCCTCGGCGGCGGCACGGCCGGGCTCGAAGCGGCCGTGCGCGTAAGCCTGTTGGTGACCGCGGGCACGCTGGCGCTGAGCCTCTTCGCGCAGCCCGAGATCGAGGGCGTCGAGCTCTCCTCGTCCCCGGTGCTCGCCGCCCTCGGCGCGCTCGTCCTCGCCCTGGCCGTCTCCTGCGGCGTGCTGCACCGCGACGACCTGACCCAGTGGCTCGCCCGACGGCCGGGCTGGCAGGCGGCGTTCCGCGCCACCGGCACCGCGCTGCGCGCGCTCGCGATCGTCCTCGTCGTCTGCTCGCTCGTCGCGTTCATCAGCCTCGCCCAGATCGACGACCTCGAAGGTCTCGCCGACCTCGACGAGGCCGACGTGTCACCCCTGCTCATCGCCCTGCTCCTGCTGCCGAACCTCGGTGTCGCCGCCCTCGGCCTCGGCTGGGGAGCGCCGCTCGGCGCTTCGGTCGAGGGGAGCAGTTCGGCGTACGGCGGCGGCCGCGAGAGCGAGACCTTCGGGCTCTCCGAGCTGGGGGACGTCACCAACGACTGGGCCGTCGTGGGGGCGCTGGCGCTCGGCCTCGTGTGCGCGCTGGTCCTCGGCCTGCTCGCCGCGCGCCGTTCCGCGCACCGGGGCGAGCAACTCCTCGCCGCCGGGATCTTCTTCGGGCTCTTCCTGCTCCTCGCCGGGGTCGGCGGGTTCAGCGTCGACGCGACCGGCAGCGCCTCGTCGGAGTTCGGCGGTGGCGGCGGCGGGAGCGGCTCGGGCAACGGCAGCTTCGAGACGGGCGTGAGCGTGCCGGACGCGCTGCTGTTCGGGCTGCTCTGGGTGTTCGGCGCCGCGCTCGTCGCGCCGTTCCTGCTGCAACTCGCGGGTCAGCGGCCGGGGGCCGGCGCGGTGCCGATGCCGTCGGTGCCGCCGATGCCGAGCGGCCCCGTGGGTGCTTCCGGCGCCCCCGACGCGTCCGGTTCCCTGGCCGACGCGCCCACCGAGGGCGCCATCGGCGCCGTGGGCCCGGTCACGCCGGACCCCGCGACACCGGGATTCACCCCCGCACCCCGGCCCGCGTACGACCCGGCCTACGCCCCCACGCCCTACGACCCCCACGCCTACCAACTGCACCAGCAGCCGCCCGCCCCGCCCGAGCCCCGCCGCACCGCCCTCTGGGTCGCCACGCTCACCGCTGCCTTCGTCATCGGCAGCGGCATCGCGGCCGGCGTCCTGCTCTGGCAGGACAACAACGACGGCTCCGCCGACAAGGCGGGAGGCCAGGACGACAAGCCCGCCGTCAGCCGCAGCCAGGACCCCACGCCGGCGCCCACGCCGTCCGCCCCGGACACCCCGACGGACGGCACGGAGGACCCGGAGGTGGAGCCGAGCGTGAGCCCGGACACCGTGGACGACGCCCCCGAAGCGCCCGCGGGCTTCGACCTGGTGTCCGACGTGAGCGGCTTCGAGTTCGCCGTGCCCGACGGCTGGTCCCGGCAGGGCGAGGAGCGCCCCGGCCAGGTCGTGTACGCCGGGTCGACCGGCCCGGAGCAGTACATCGTCGGCGTGGTCCCGAACGCCCCGTACACCTCGTACGAGAACTTCACGAACATCGAGAAGGACGCCAAGAAGGACCCGAAGAAGTCGGACTACCAGCGGCTGCGACTCGAACCGAACACCTTCCAGGGGCGCAGCGGCGCGATCTGGGAGTACACGTACACCGACCGGGCGGGCCGCGAGATCCATGCGCTGAACCAGAGTTACGTCGCGGACAACGGCACCGAGTACGCCATCCTGCTCTCCTGGCGCGCGGACTTCTGGCCCGCGGGCGAGGGCGAGAAGAACCACCGGATCGCCCTGGAGAACTGGCGGCTCAACGGCTGAGGTGCTCCGGCTCGTTGAGCTCCCGGCGGACCCCGCCGCCCGGAGGCCCCGGGCGGCGGGGTTCACGTACGCCCGCGCCGCCCTCGCCCTCGCCGGGGCCGAACTCGAACCAGATGGTGACGACGGCGTCGCGCGGGATCCACGCGCCGGGCGGGGGGTACTGCCGGACCACGTGATCGAGGACGACCAGGTGGAACTCGGGGCGGTCCGGCGCCGCGAGCTCCACGCCGTGCTTCGCGGCCGACTCGCGCGCGTCCACGGCCATCAGGCCGACCAGCCGTGGCACGAGCACGTCGTCCGGCTCGTCAGTCCTGGGCGTCTTCGGCACGGATGTCACCCCCCGGCGGTACCGGCAGGGTAGACCCGCTACAGCGTGAGCCGGAAGGTGTGCGCCTCCCGCTTCGACGGCGTCGTGAAGGTCTCGGCCAGCTCCATGCCGAGCCGCCGGGTGACGGCCACGGACCGTGCGTTGCGGACATCGACCATCGCCACCACGTCCCGTACGCCCGCCGCGCGCACCCGTTCCAGGGTGGCCTGCGCGGCGGCGCTCGCGTACCCCTTCCCCCAGGCGGCGCGGGTGAGCCGCCAGCCGATCTCGATCTCGCCCCTGGGCCCCCAGTCGTTGGGCCAGGGCTGCGCTCCGGTGAAGCCGATCGGCTCGCCGTCCGCGTCGAGCAACGTCCAGAGGCAGAAGCCGAGTTCGGCGTCGTGTCTGCGCTGCCGGGCGGTCAGTTCCTCGTACACGGAGAGCTCGGCCGACGTGCCGGTGCCGAAGAACTCCATGACCTCCGGGTCGTCGAAGAGCCGGTGCCAGACGAACGCGTCCTCGTGCGTCGGGACACGCAGTTGTACGGCGGGCAGGGTCTTGGTCGACGGCGTCTGCTTTGTCGCCTGCTTTGTCACGGGTGGCCCTTCGGCTGGCTGATCGGTACCGCTGCATAGACTGCCCATAACCCGTGCCCGTCGGCACACAGATTTCGAGCCTTGGGGAGAACCCGCCGTGACCGAGCCCCAGCCCCTCACCGAACACACCGCTGATGTGATCGTCGTCGGGGCCGGGCCAGCCGGTTCCACGACCGCCTATTACCTGGCGAAGGCCGGACTCGACGTACTGCTCCTGGAGAAGACCGCGTTCCCCAGGGAGAAGGTCTGCGGCGACGGTCTGACGCCGCGCGCCACCAAGCAGCTCGTCTCCATGGGGATCGACATCTCCGAGGAGGCCGGCTGGCTGCGGAACAAAGGCCTGCGCATCATCGGGGGCGGTGTTCGGCTCCAGCTCGATTGGCCGGAACTCGCCGCCTACCCCAACTACGGCCTGGTCCGTAAGCGCGACGACTTCGACGAGCAGCTCGCGAACCAGGCGCAGAAGGCGGGCGCCCGCCTCTACCAGCGCTGCAACGTCGGTGCCCCGATCGTCGACGACCGCACGGGCCGCATCACCGGCGTGCACGCCAAGATGGGCGAGGAGAAGACCCCGGTCACCTTCCACGCCCCCCTGGTGGTCGCCGCTGACGGCAACTCGACCCGGCTCTCGCTCGCGATGGGTCTGCACCGCCGCGACGACCGTCCGATGGGCGTCGCGGTGCGTACGTACTTCACCTCGCCCCGCCACGACGACGACTACCTGGAGTCCTGGCTGGAGCTGTGGGACCGGCGCGGCGCCGAGGACCGGCTCCTGCCCGGCTACGGCTGGGTCTTCGGCATGGGCGACGGCACGTCGAACGTCGGGCTCGGCATCCTCGATTCCTCCTCCGCCTACAAGGAGCTGGACTGGCGCGAGGTGTTGAAGGCCTGGTGCGCCTCGATGCCGGAGGAGTGGGGCTACACCCCGGACAACATGACCATGCCGATCCGCGGCGCCGCCCTGCCCATGGCCTTCAACCGCCAGCCGCACTACACCAAGGGCCTGCTCCTGGTGGGCGACGCGGGCGGCATGGTGAACCCCTTCAACGGCGAGGGCATCGCGTACGCCATGGAGTCCGGGCAGATCGCGGCGGACGTCATCGTCCAGGCGCACGCCCGCCAGACCCCCGCCCAGCGCGAACTGGCGCTCCAGCGCTACCCGAAGGTTCTGAAGGACACCTACGGCGGCTACTACACGCTGGGCCGCGCCTTCGTGAAGCTCATCGGCAACCCGAAGGTCATGAAGATCGCCACGCAGCGGGGTCTGACGCACCCGATGCTGATGCGGTTCACGCTGAAGATGCTGGCCAACCTCACCGACCCGACGGGCGGCGACGCGATGGACCGCATCATCAACGGCCTGAGCAAGGTGGCCCCGAAGGCGTGAGTGTCGGCGGGGGCGAGAGCGTCATGCAGGTGTGGGGCTCTGTCCGATTTGCCCTTGCCCCATGAGTGGTACGAGGCTGGTCGCATGATTTTCATCGCAGTCAAGTTCACCGTCCGCCCCGAGTACGCCGACAGCTGGCTGGAGCGGACCGCCGAGTTCACGCGGGCCACGCGCGCGGAGGAGGGCAACCTCTTCTACGACTGGTCCCGCAGCGTCGACGACCCCCACCAGTTCGTCCTCCTGGAGGGCTTCGCCTCCCAGGAGGCGGGCGCGGCGCACGTCGGCTCCGACCACTTCAAGTCCGCCATGGAGTCGATGTCCGAGTTGATCGCCTCGACCCCCGAGATCATCCACACCGAGATCCCGGGCAGCAGCTGGTCCGAGATGGGCGAGCTCTCGCCGAAGGGCTGATGCCTGTGCCAGGCCTCGTCTCGCCTCGCTGAGCGCACAGAAGGGCCGGGAACCCCGCTGGGGGTTCCCGGCCCTTCCGCGTTGCTGTGAGGGGCCCTCAGAGGACGCGCACGGCACCGTCGGCGGGGTAGCCCGACAGGTCCTGGATGACAACGCCCTTGCCGGGGTTGGCGGCGTCGAGGTACTGGCCGTTACCGATGTACACACCCACGTGGTACGCGGAGCCCGCGCCACCCCAGTAAAGGATGTCGCCCACCTGGACGTTGGAGAGCGAGACCGGCGTACCGGAGACCGACTGGTCCTGCGAGACGCGCGGAAGGTCCACGCCCGCCTGCTTGAACGCGGCCTGGACGAGGCTGGAGCAGTCCCACGCGTTGGGTCCGGAGGCACCCATGACGTACGCGTCGCCGAGCTGGGCCTTCAGGAAGCTGATGACCGTGCCGACGCTGCCGCTGGCGGGAGCGGGCGTGTCGGCGGTGGAGGCGCTGGAGCCGCCGGCGGCGCTGAGCGTCGTGCGCTCGGTGGAACGCGAGGCGCGCTCCTCCTCCGCCTTCTTCTTGGCGGCGGCCTCGGCCTTCGCCTTGGCCTCCGCCTTCTTCTCGGCGGCGGCCTGGTCTTCCTTGGCCTGCTTGGCGGCCTTCACGGCGGCCGCGTCCTGCTCGGCGCGGAGCTCGTAGCTGTCGGCGGTCTGCTGGGTGGCCTCAGCGGACTGCGCGATCTGCGTGGAGAGATCCGCGGTGAGCGTGGGCATTTCGATGGTCTCGGTCACCGGCTCGGCGGCGGTCGCCGTTCCGGCGGCGGCGGCCACTGCCAGGGTGCTGAGGACGCCACCGGCAACTCCGGCGCGCAGGGCCTGCTTCGTGGCGCTACGACGGGGCTTCCGGTGGCTGGGTATGTGAGCGGTGTGGGACATGAGAACAACCGCTATCAGGGAGTCAGGGTTCCCATCAAGAAACGTGGGCTGCGCCACAGTTGCTGTTCTCGGCCCCGAATCCCGGGCGTGTCACTTCTTATTGACGCCGTAACGGGCAATGCGGACAACGGCGATCACGCCTGTGATCATGGGTTTTCTGCGATACGCCCGAATTGCCCTCGGACTACCACCGGTTGAGCCGGTTGGCCAAGCCCGGTTTCTTTGCCGCCCATTGGCGTGTGGCGCAGGTCACAGGTGTTGCCCTAGGGGATCTCCCTGAGATCGCGCCGAGACCTTCCTGAGATCTCCCGAAGAATTCAGGGGTGTTGTCCGTATGGGGGATCGGTGACGGATCGACGAGGGATCGACGGTGGATCGACGACGGGCCCGTGTCGGCGAGGTGCCGAGCGGCTCTCGCGGGGGTGCTGTTCCGATCGTCATAAAGGTGTCGCTTGGTGCCGCTTCGATCGTCGTGAAGGTGCCGCTTCGGTGGCTCGTGAATCTGTGCACGCGTTCGTGGCTGTCCACCTTCATCCACAACCCTCCCGCCAAAGTGTGAATGAGCCGCCACTATCAAGCCAGCGCGTCCAGCGCCAATTTGCTTGCTTCGGCCATCGCTTGATAGGGCGACCCCCTCCCGACCAGCGGTAACTCGCCGAGATGTCACCACTGGTGATCACTCAGGCGCTTCGCGTATGAAGATCACCGCTCATCCGACTTCATGATCCTTCGTCAGGTGGTGGAGATCACAAAGCCGTTGTCGCACCCCGTGTCGCAGATCACAGACCGGCGGGCATAAGATGCACGGCAGTTGGGCTTGTGACCTGCTTCACATGTAAGCGATCTTCGTGGGTCGTGGTGGGCGGGTCGCGGTCCGATGCAACCGCCAACAGTCAGTGCCGACTGAGAGGAGCGAGGAGCGTGAACGCCTATGCGCCCATCCTCGTGCTGGGAGCCCTCGGGGCAGGCTTTGCGATCTTCTCCGTGGTCATGGCCACGCTTATCGGTCCAAAGCGGTACAACCGCGCCAAGCTCGAGGCGTATGAGTGCGGTATCGAGCCGACGCCGACTCCGGCCGGCGGCGGGCGATTTCCCATCAAGTACTACCTGACGGCGATGCTCTTCATCGTCTTCGACATCGAGATCGTCTTCCTTTACCCCTGGGCCGTCACCTTCGACGCGCTGGGGATTTTCGGGCTCGTGGAGATGCTGCTCTTCGTGCTCACCGTCTTCGTCGCGTACGCGTACGTATGGCGGCGTGGCGGCCTGGAATGGGACTAAAGGTCTGAGGGGCCAAAGAGCATGGGACTCGAAGAGAAACTGCCGAGCGGTTTTCTGCTGACCACCGTCGAACAAGCCGCGGGCTGGGTGCGCAAGTCATCCGTCTTCCCCGCGACCTTCGGCCTTGCCTGCTGCGCCATCGAGATGATGACGACGGGAGCCGGGCGTTATGACCTGGCTCGCTTCGGCATGGAGGTCTTCCGCGGTTCACCGCGGCAGGCCGATCTGATGATCGTGGCCGGGCGTGTGAGCCAGAAGATGGCGCCGGTCCTGCGGCAGGTCTATGACCAGATGCCGAACCCCAAGTGGGTCATCTCCATGGGGGTTTGCGCTTCGTCGGGCGGGATGTTCAACAATTACGCGATTGTGCAGGGTGTGGACCACATCGTCCCTGTTGACATCTATTTGCCCGGCTGTCCGCCGCGGCCCGAGATGCTGATGGACGCGATCCTCAAGCTCCACCAGAAGATCCAGGGCGGCAAGCTCGGGGTCAACGCCGAGGAAGCGGCCCGCGAGGCGGAGGAGGCGGCCCTCAAGGCCCTCCCCACCATCGAGATGAAGGGGCTGCTGCGGTGAGCGACGCGCACGACGAACACGACGAGCACCTGAACGGGAACGGCGTCCCCGCTCCCCGCGACGAGGCCGGCAAGGTCATCGGCGTCCGCAGGGGCATGTTCGGCGCCGACAACGGCGGCGACACGTCCGGTTACGGCGGCCTGGTGCGCACGGTCACCCTGCCCGGCGCCACCGCGCGCCCGTACGGCGGCTGGTTCGACGAAGTCGCGGACGAGCTGGAAGGAGCCCTGGAAGAGCAGGGGCTCCTCCCGGAGAACGCGATCGAGAAGACGGTCGTCGACCGCGACGAGCTCACCTTCCACATCGCGCGCGAGCACCTCGTCCGGGTCGCCCAGACCCTGCGCGACGACCCGGCCCTGCGCTTCGAGCTCTGCACGGGCGTCAGCGGCGTGCACTTCCTGGAGGACAAGGGCCGCGAGCTGCACGCCGTCTACCACCTGCGCTCGATCACCCACAACCGCCTGATCCGGCTCGAAGTCAGCGCCCCTGACGCCGATCCGCACGTCCCCTCGCTGGTCTCCGTCTATCCGACGAACGACTGGCACGAGCGCGAGGCGTACGACTTCTTCGGCCTGATCTTCGACGGTCACCCGGCGCTGACGCGGATCATGATGCCGGACGACTGGCAGGGCTTCCCGCAGCGCAAGGACTACCCCCTCGGCGGCATCCCCGTCGAGTACAAGGGCGCCCAGATCCCGGCTCCGGACCAGCGGAGGTCGTACAGCTGATGTCCACTTCACACGCCTCCGCCCGCGAAACGACCGAGGGGACCGTATATACGGTCACCGGCGGCGACTGGGACGAGGTCGTCCAGTCCGCCGCCCGGTCCGACGACGAGCGCATCATCGTCAACATGGGTCCGCAGCACCCCTCCACCCATGGTGTGCTCCGGCTCATCCTGGAGATCGAGGGCGAGACCGTCTCCGAGGCCCGTTGCGGCATCGGCTATCTGCACACGGGCATCGAGAAGAACCTCGAGTACCGCACGTGGACGCAGGGCACGACGTTCGTCACGCGCATGGACTATCTGACGCCGTTCTTCAACGAGACGGCGTACTGCCTCGGGGTCGAGAAGCTCCTCGGCATCGAGGACCAGATCCCGGACCGCGCCTCGGTCATCCGCGTGCTCCTGATGGAGCTCAACCGGCTCTCCTCGCACCTGGTGTGCATCGCCACCGGCGGCATGGAGCTGGGCGCGACGACCATCATGATCTACGGCTTCCGGGATCGTGAACTCGTTCTCGACATCTTCGAGCTGATCACCGGCCTGCGCATGAACCACGCGTACATCCGGCCCGGCGGACTCGCCCAGGACCTGCCGCCGGGCGCGGTGGACCAGATCCGCGAGTTCGTGAAGAAGATGCAGAAGAACCTCGGCGAGTACGACAAGCTCGCCACCGGGAACCCCATCTTCAAGGCCCGTATGCAGGACGTCGGCTATCTCGACCTCGCCGGCTGCATGGCACTCGGCGCCACGGGCCCGGTCCTGCGCTCGGCGGGCCTGCCGCACGACCTGCGCAAGTCGGATCCCTACTGCGGTTACGAGAACTACGAGTTCGACGTGCCGACCGCCGACACCTGTGACTCCTACGGACGCTTCCTGATCCGTCTGGAGGAGATGCGCCAGTCGCTGCGCATCGTCGAGCAGTGCCTGGACCGGCTCGCGCCGGGTCCGGTCATGGTCGGCGACAAGAAGATCGCCTGGCCCGCGCAACTGGCGCTCGGCCCGGACGGCCTCGGCAACTCGCTCGACCACATCAAGAAGATCATGGGCACCTCCATGGAGGCCCTGATCCACCACTTCAAGCTGGTGACCGAGGGCTTCCGGGTCCCGGCCGGGCAGGCGTACACCGCGGTCGAGTCGCCCAAGGGCGAGCTCGGCGTGCATGTCGTCTCCGACGGCGGCACCCGCCCCTACCGGGTCCACTTCCGCGACCCGTCCTTCACCAACCTGCAGGCCATGGCGGCGATGTGTGAGGGCGGCCAGGTCGCCGACGTCATCGTCGCCGTCGCGTCCATCGACCCCGTGATGGGAGGCGTCGACCGGTGACCACCACCCCTTCCCAGGGCGCGGGCGTCAGCCTGGGCATGCCCCAACTCCCCGCCCCCGACTTCCCGGCCGACGTACGGGCCAGGCTCGACGCGGACGCCAAGGAAGTCATCGCCCGCTACCCGGACTCGCGGTCCGCGCTGCTCCCGCTGCTGCACCTCGTGCAGTCGGAGGAGGGTCACGTCACGCGCACGGGCATGGCCTTCTGCGCGGAGGTCCTCGGCCTGACCACCGCCGAGGTCACCGCGGTCGCGACCTTCTACACGATGTACCGGCGCAAGCCCTCCGGTGACTACCAGGTCGGCGTCTGCACCAACACGTTGTGTGCCGTCATGGGCGGCGACGCGATCTTCGAGTCCCTCCAGGAGCACCTGGGCGTGGGCAACGAAGGGACCACGGAGGACGGCAAGGTCACGCTGGAGCACATCGAGTGCAACGCGGCCTGCGACTTCGCTCCCGTCGTGATGGTCAACTGGGAGTTCTTCGACAACCAGACTCCCGAGACCGCCAAGCGGCTCGTCGACGACCTGCGCGCGGGTGTGCAGGTCGAACCGACCCGCGGCGCCCCCCTGTGCACGTACAAGGAGACGGCCCGGATTCTGGCGGGCTTCCCCGACGAGCGTCCCGGCGCCGTCGAGGCGAGCGGCGGCGCGGGCCCGGCCTCGCTGATCGGACTGCGCCTGGCCAAGGGCGAGTTGCCGCAGCCGAGGGTGGTCCACCCGCGCGCGGGCGGCCCGCAGGACGAGGCGCCTGCCGAGCACCTCAGCTCGCATGACGCACCGCAGGAGACCTCGGCATCCGACCCGGCCCACCCGGCCGGACCGACCGCCGAGGAGGGGGAGTGATGACCTTGGCAGCCGAGATCGACAACGAGACGAGCCCCGAGAAGCTGCTCGCGCCGGTGCTCTCGGCGTTCTGGGACGACGAGAAGTCCTGGACGCTGGACACCTACCGACGGCACGAGGGGTACGAGGGCCTGCGCAAGGCCCTGGCCATGGCGCCGGACGACCTCATCGCGTACGTGAAGGACTCCGGTCTGCGCGGCCGTGGCGGCGCCGGATTCCCCACCGGAATGAAATGGCAGTTCATTCCGCAGGGCGACGGAAAGCCGCACTATCTAGTTGTCAACGCCGACGAATCGGAGCCGGGGACCTGTAAGGACATCCCGCTCCTCTTCGCGAACCCGCATAGCCTCATCGAGGGCATTGTGATCGCCTGTTACGCGATCCGTTCCTCGCATGCCTTCATCTACCTGCGCGGTGAAGTCGTCCCCGTGCTCAGGCGGTTGCACGAGGCCGTGCGTGAGGCGAAAGAGGCGGGATTCCTGGGCGAGAACATCCTGGGCAGCGGACTCGACCTCGAACTCACCGTGCACGCGGGTGCGGGCGCGTACATCTGTGGTGAGGAGACCGCGCTGCTCGACTCGCTCGAAGGCCGCCGTGGCCAGCCGCGACTGCGTCCCCCTTTCCCGGCCGTCGCGGGCCTCTACGCATGCCCCACTGTCGTAAATAACGTCGAGTCCATCGCGTCGGTTCCCGCGATCCTGAATCGCGGAAAAGACTGGTTCAAGTCGATGGGAAGCGAGAAGTCCCCCGGCTTCACGCTCTATTCGCTGAGCGGCCACGTCACGAGCCCCGGCCAGTACGAGGCCCCGCTCGGCATCACCCTGCGCCAGCTCCTCGAGATGAGCGGCGGGATCAGGGCGGGCCACCGGCTCAAGTTCTGGACGCCGGGCGGCTCCTCGACGCCGATGTTCACCGACGAGCACCTCGACGTCCCGCTGGACTATGAGGGCGTGGGCGCCGCCGGCTCGATGCTCGGCACGAAGGCGCTGCAGTGCTTCGACGAGACGACGTGCGTGGTGCGGGCGGTCACCCGCTGGACCGAGTTCTACGCCCACGAGTCCTGCGGCAAGTGCACGCCCTGCCGCGAAGGGACGTACTGGCTGGTCCAGTTGCTCCGTGACATCGAGGCCGGCAAGGGCGTCATGTCCGACCTGGACAAGCTGAACGACATCGCCGACAACATCAACGGCAAGTCGTTCTGCGCGCTGGGTGACGGCGCCGCATCGCCGATCTTCTCCTCGCTCAAGTACTTCCGCGAGGAGTACGAGCAGCACATCACCGGCAAGGGCTGCCCCTTCGACCCGGCGAAGTCGACTCTCTGGGCCGACCGGCCCTCCGCACATTCGGAGGTGAACGCATGACAGTGACCACTAATAGCGCTCCCTCCGGGGGCGGCGAGGCGGCGGTTCCGCCGGAAGACCTCGTGTCGCTGACGATCGACGGCGCCGAGATCAGCGTCCCGAAGGGGACGCTGGTGATCCGGGCCGCCGAGCTCCTCGGCATCGAGATCCCCCGCTTCTGCGACCACCCGCTGCTCGATCCGGCGGGCGCCTGCCGCCAGTGCATCGTCGAGGTGGAGGGCCAGCGCAAGCCGATGGCCTCCTGCACCATCACCTGCACCGACGGCATGGTCGTGAAGTCGCAGCTCTCCTCGCCGGTCGCCGAGAAGGCCCAGCGCGGCGTGATGGAGCTGCTCCTGATCAACCACCCGCTGGACTGCCCGGTCTGCGACAAGGGCGGCGAGTGCCCGCTGCAGAACCAGGCGATGCAGGTCGGCGACTCGGACACCCGCTTCGAGGGCAAGAAGCGGACGTACGAGAAGCCGGTGCCGATCTCCACGCAGGTGCTGCTCGACCGTGAGCGGTGCGTGCTGTGTGCCCGCTGTACGCGCTTCTCGAACCAGATCGCGGGCGACCCGATGATCGAGCTGATCGAGCGCGGTGCGCTCCAGCAGGTCGGCACGGGCGAGGGCGACCCCTTCGAGTCGTACTTCTCCGGGAACACCATCCAGATCTGTCCGGTCGGCGCGCTGACGTCGGCGGCGTACCGCTTCCGCTCGCGGCCCTTCGACCTGGTGTCGTCGCCCTCGGTCTGCGAGCACTGCGCGGGCGGCTGCGCGACGCGCACCGACCACCGGCGCGGCAAGGTCATGCGGCGCCTCGCGGCGGACGACCCCGAGGTCAACGAGGAGTGGATCTGCGACAAGGGGCGCTTCGGCTTCCGTTACGCGCAGAAGCCGGACCGGCTCACCACGCCGCTGGTGCGCAACGCGGAGACGGGTGAGCTGGAGGCCGCCAGTTGGCCCGAGGCCCTCGAAGCCGCGGCGAACGGACTCGCCGCCGCGCGCGGCCGGGCCGGTGTGCTGACCGGTGGGCGCCTCACCGTGGAGGACGCGTACGCGTACAGCAAGTACGCGCGCGTGGCGCTCGACACGAACGACATCGACTTCCGCGCGCGCGTGCACAGCAGCGAGGAAGCCGACTTCCTGGCCGCCCGCGTCGCGGGCCGTGGCCGGGACCTGGACGGCGCCGGCGTCACGTACGCGGAAGTGGAGAAGGCGCCCGCGGTCCTGCTCGTCGGCTTCGAGGCCGAGGAGGAGGCGCCCGGGGTCTTCCTGCGCCTTCGCAAGGCCTGGCGCAAGCACGGCCAGCGGACGTTCTCCCTCGCCACGCACCAGACCCGGGGTCTGGAGAAGGCGGGCGGCACGCTGTTGCCCGCCGCTCCCGGCACCGAGACGGAGTGGCTCGACGCTCTCTCCGGAGAGGCCGGACTTGAGGGCGACGGTGCCAGGGCGGCCGAGGCGCTGCGCGCTCCGGGTGCGGTGATCGTGGTCGGCGAGCGTCTCGCGGCCGTGCCGGGCGGGCTCACCGCCGCCGTACGGGCCGCTTCCGCGACCGGTGCGCGGCTGGTGTGGATTCCGCGCCGGGCGGGGGAACGCGGCGCCATCGAGGCCGGTGCGCTGCCCTCGCTGCTCCCCGGCGGGCGTCCGTCCACCGACCCGCGCGCGCGGGACGAGGTCGCGGCCGTATGGCGCGTGGCCGAACTCCCGCACCGCTACGGCCGCGACACCGGCCAGATCATCGAGGCGGCGGCGACCGGCGAACTGGGCGCGCTCCTGGTGTCGGGTGTGGAGGTCGCCGACCTTCCCGACCCGGCACGCGCGCGTGAAGCACTCTCCGAGGTCGGGTTCCTGGTCTCGCTCGAGCTGCGGCCCAGTGAGGTCACCGCGCACGCCGACGTCGTACTGCCCGTGGCCGCGGTCGCTGAGAAGCCCGGCACCTTCCTCAACTGGGAGGGCAGGGCGCGCATGTTCGAGGCCTCGCTCAAGCCCGACCAGATGACGCGCACGCTGGCCCCGACGGACGCGCGCGTGCTGCACATGCTGGCCGACGCCGGGGACGTACACCTGGGCCTTCCCGACCTGGCGTCCGCCCGTCGCGAGCTGGACCGGCTCGGCGGCTGGGACGGCACGCATGCCGCGGAGCCCCTGGAGACGGGTGCTCAGCCGCCGCGGCCCGCCTCCGGAGAGGCCGTTCTCGCGGGGCACCGGCTGCTGCTCGACCAGGGCCGCCTCCAGGAGGGCGACGAGGCGCTTGCCGGCACACGGCACGCGGCGGTCGCCCGGCTCTCCCCGGCCACTGCGGCCGAGGCGGGCGTCAAGGACGGCGACGTCCTGGCCGTCTCCGGACCGGCGGGGGCGACCGAACTGCCGCTCCTGGTGACCGAGATGCCCGACCGCGTGGTGTGGCTGCCGCTGAACTCGACCGGGGGAGGCGTCACTTCCGACACCGGTGCGCGCCCCGGCGACCTCGTCCGCATCGGCCCGGCGCTCCTGCCGGAGCCCTCTGAGGCCCCGGAGGTGACGTCGTGATGCACCACATGGTGCCGCTTGCGGCGGAAGACCTGTCCATGTTCGGCCGTGACCCGTGGTGGCTCGTCGCGATCAAAGCGGTGTTCTGCTTCGCGTTCCTGATGGTGACGGTGCTCTTCTCCATCGTGTGGGAGCGCAAGGTCGTCGCCTGGATGCAGCTGCGCATCGGGCCCAACCGGCACGGCCCCTGGGGCATGCTGCAGTCCCTCGCGGACGGCATCAAGCTGATGCTCAAGGAAGACCTGATCGTCAAGCGCGCGGACAAGGTGGTCTACATCCTCGCGCCGATCGTCGCGGCCATCCCGGCCTTCATGGCGATCGCGGTGATTCCCTTCGGTCCCGCGGGCAACGAGATCTCGATCTTCGGCCAGCGCACGACGATGCAGCTCACCGACCTGCCGATCGCGATGCTCTACATCCTCGCGGTCGCGTCGGTCGGCATCTACGGCATCGTGCTTGCGGGCTGGAGCTCCGGTTCCACGTATCCGCTCCTCGGCGGTCTGCGCTCCTGCGCGCAGATGATCTCGTACGAGATCGCGATGGGCGCCGCGTTCGCCTCGGTGTTCCTCTACTCCGGGTCGATGTCGACCTCGGCGATCGTTGAGGCGCAGGCGGACCGCTGGTACGTCCTGCTGCTGCCGGTGTCGTTCCTGATCTACATCGTGACGATGATCGGCGAGACCAACCGCGCCCCGTTCGACATGCCCGAGTCCGAGGGCGACCTCGTCGGTGGCTTCAACACCGAGTACTCGTCGATCAAGTTCGCGCTGTTCATGCTCGCCGAGTACGTCAACATGGTCACCGTCTCGGCGGTCTCGGTCACGCTCTTCCTGGGCGGCTGGCGGGCCCCGTACCCGATCAGCACCTTCTGGGAGGGCGCGAACCACGGCTGGTGGCCGATGCTCTGGTTCGTGATCAAGGTCCAGCTGCTGCTGTTCTTCTTCATCTGGCTGCGCGGCACGCTGCCACGCGTCCGTTACGACCAGCTGATGAAGCTCGGCTGGAAGGTCCTGATCCCGGTCTCGGTCGTCTGGCTGATGCTCGTGGCGACGGTCAGGGCAATGCGGAACGAGGAGTACGACTTCACCTCGATCGCGCTCTATGTGGGCGGCGGAGTCATCGCGCTCCTGTTGCTCTCCGTCGTCGTCGACATCTTCCGCGACAAGCGCGAGAAGGAAGCGGCGGCCGAGGAGGAGCCCGTCGCCTTCGACCCGATGGCCGGCGGATTCCCCGTCCCGCCGCTGCCCGGACAGAGCCTGCCGCCCGTACCGCGACGACGCCCGCGCCACGAGCGCGAGTTGATTGTCAGTGGTGGGCCGGATACTCAAAGTGACGGAACGCGAAGTGACGGAAAGGAGGCGTCCGATGGCTGAGTCGAAGAACGAGCCGAACCAGTCGCAGCACGAGTCGAACCAATCGAAGCAGGGGTTCCAGAACCCCGTCGCGGGCTTCGGCGTGACCTTCAAGGCCATGTTCAAGAAGCGGCTGACCGAGCAGTATCCGGAGCAGGAGAAGGTCACCGCTCCCCGCTTCCACGGCAGGCACCAGCTCAACCGCCATCCGGACGGCCTGGAGAAGTGCGTCGGCTGTGAGCTCTGCGCGTGGGCCTGCCCCGCGGACGCGATCTATGTGGAGGGCGCGGACAACACCGAGGAGGAGCGCTACTCCCCGGGCGAGCGGTACGGCCGCGTCTACCAGATCAACTACGCCCGCTGCATCCTGTGCGGTCTGTGCATCGAGGCGTGCCCCACGCGCGCGTTGACGATGACGAACGAGTTCGAGCTGGCCGACAGCAGCCGCGAGAAGCTCATCTTCACCAAGGAGCAGCTTCTCGCCGGCCTGGAGGAAGGCATGGTCGACTCACCGCACTCGATCTTCCCCGGCACCGACGAGCAGGACTACTACCGCGGTCTGGTGACCGAGGCCGCTCCGGGCACGGTGCCCCAAGTGGCCCTCTCCAAGGGGGAGACGCCCCAGGAGGCCGCTTCCACCTTCGGGGACTCCGAACCCGCGTCGGGGGAGGTGATCAACCGATGACGCAGCTCGCCGCCTACACCACATCCACCGGTGAGGCCGTCCAGTTCTGGGTGCTCGGCACGGTCGCCGTGATCGGCGCCCTGTGCACGATCCTCATGAAGAAGGCCGTGCACAGCGCGCTCTGCCTCGCCGGGACCATGATCATCCTCGCGGTCTTCTACCTCGCCAACGGGGCCTACTTCCTGGGCATCGTCCAGGTCGTCGTCTACACCGGCGCGATCATGATGCTCTTCCTCTTCGTGGTCATGCTCGTCGGTGTCACCGCCGCCGACTCCCTGAAGGAGACCATCAAGGGGCAGCGCTGGCTGGCCGGGCTCTGCGGCTTCGGCTTCGCCGTCCTGCTCTTCGCCGGCATCGGGAACGCCTCGGTGAACGAGTTCGCGGGCATGGGCAAGGCGAACGCGGGCGGCAACGTGGAGGGTCTCGCCGAGAGCATCTTCACGAAGTACGTCTTCGCCTTCGAGATCACGGGCGCACTGCTCATCACCGCCACCGTCGGCGCGATGGTGCTCACGCACCGCGAGCGCACGGAGCGCGCCAAGACGCAGCGCGAGATGTCCGAGGAGCGCGTGCGCTCGAACCACCTGCCGCCGCTGCCCGCCCCGGGTGTCTACGCCCGGCACAACGCCGTGGACGTCGCGGGTCTCCTCCCCGACGGCACCCCCTCCGAGCTCACGGTCAACAAGACGCTGCGTGAGCGCGGCCAGATCCGCGACGTGTCGGACGAGGCACTGGACGATCTGCGGGCCCTCGAACAGCGCTCCACGGAGCGTCTGGAGCGTTCGACCAAGAGCGAGGAGGCGTCGAAGTGAATCCGGTCAACTACCTGTATCTCGCGGCGCTGTTGTTCTCGATCGGCGCCACCGGCGTGCTGATCAGGCGGAACGCGATCGTGGTGTTCATGTGTATCGAGCTGATGCTCAACGCGTGCAACCTCGCCTTCGTGGCCTTCTCCCGGCTGCACGGCAATCTCGACGGCCAGATCATCGCCTTCTTCACGATGGTCGTCGCCGCGGCGGAAGTCGTGGTCGGCCTCGCGATCATCGTGTCGCTGTTCCGCTCCCGTCACTCGGCCTCGGTCGACGACGCCAGCCTGATGAAGCTGTAAGGGGTCGCTGAAAAGTGGAGAACCTGATCGCGCTGCTCGTAGCGGCGCCTCTGCTCGGAGCGGCCGTACTGCTGTGCGGCGGGCGGCGGTTGGACCGTGTCGGCCACTGGCTCGGCACGCTGCTCGCGGCCGCCTCCTTCGTCATCGGTGTGATGCTCTTCGCCGACATGCTGGGCAAGGGCGCGGAGGAGCGCTCCCTGTCGCAGCACGTGTTCAGCTGGATTCCCGTGGAGGGTTTCCAGGCGGACGTCGCCTTCCAGCTCGACCAGCTGTCGATGACGTTCGTCCTGCTGATCACCGGTGTGGGCACCCTGATCCACATCTACTCCATCGGGTACATGGAGCACGACGAGCGGCGCCGCCGCTTCTTCGGCTATCTGAACCTGTTCCTCGCGGCGATGCTCATCCTCGTCCTCGCCGACAACTACCTGCTCCTGTACGTCGGATGGGAGGGCGTCGGCCTCGCCTCGTACCTCCTGATCGGCTTCTGGCAGCACAAGCCCAGCGCGGCCACCGCCGCGAAGAAGGCCTTCCTGGTCAACAGGGTCGGCGACATGGGCCTCTCGATCGCCATCATGCTGATGTTCACCACCTTCGGGACGTTCGCCTTCGGGCCGGTTCTGGAGGCCACGGGTGAGACGTCGGAGGGCAAGCTGACGGCCATCGGCCTGATGCTGCTGCTCGCGGCGTGCGGCAAGTCGGCCCAGGTGCCGCTGCAGTCCTGGCTCGGCGACGCGATGGAGGGCCCGACCCCGGTCTCGGCCCTCATCCACGCGGCGACGATGGTCACCGCCGGCGTGTACTTGATCGTCCGCTCCGGCGCGATCTTCAACGGCGCTCCGGACGCGCAGCTCGTCGTCACCGTCGTGGGCGCGGTCACGCTCCTCTTCGGTGCGATCGTCGGTTGCGCGAAGGACGACATCAAGAAGGCCCTCGCCGGGTCGACGATGTCCCAGATCGGGTACATGATCCTGGCCGCGGGCCTCGGCCCCATCGGCTACGTCTTCGCGATCATGCACCTGGTGACGCACGGCTTCTTCAAGGCCGGGCTCTTCCTCGGAGCCGGTTCGGTCATGCACGGCATGAACGACGAGGTCGACATGAGGAAGTACGGCGGCCTGCGGAAGTACATGCCGGTCACCTTCGTCACCTTCGGCCTCGGCTATCTGGCGATCATCGGCTTCCCCGGTCTGTCCGGCTTCTTCTCCAAGGACAAGATCATCGAGGCGGCGTTCGCCAAGGGCGGCACAGAGGGCTGGATCCTCGGCTCGGTCGCGCTGCTCGGCGCCGCGATCACCGCGTTCTACATGACGCGCGTGATGATCATGACGTTCTTCGGTGAGAAGCGCTGGCAGCCGGACGCGGAAGGCAACGCACCGCACCCGCACGAGTCGCCCAGGTCCATGACGATCCCGATGATCGTGCTGGCCTTCGGTTCGGTCTTCGCGGGCGGGTTCTTCAGCATCGGCGACCGCTTCATGCACTGGCTGGAGCCGGTCACCCAGCACGACCACGGCCACTCGCCGCTGAGCGCCGCCACGGTCACGGGCGCCACCATGGTGGTCCTGCTCATCGGTGTGGCCCTCGCCTACGTCCAGTACGGCCGCCGTCCCGTCCCGGTCACCGCCCCGCGCGGTTCGGTGCTCACCCGGGCGGCCCGGCGCGACCTCCTCCAGGACGACTTCAACCACGTCGTCCTGGTCCGCGGCGGAGAGCACCTCACCCGCTCCCTGGTCTACGTCGACCACACCCTGGTCGACGGAGTCGTCAACGGCACGGCGGCCTCGGTCGGCGGGCTCTCCGGACGGCTGCGCAAGATGCAGAACGGCTATGCCCGCTCCTACGCGGTCTCGATGTTCGGCGGCGTTGCGGTACTCATCGCCGCGACCCTGCTGATGAGGGCGGTCTGATACCGATGTCCTTTCCCCTCCTGACAGCGACGGCGGCCCTGCCCGCGGTAGGCGCGATCGCCGTGGCGGCCGTACCGGCCGCCCGGCGTACCGCCGCCAAGTGGCTCGCGCTGCTCGTGTCGCTCGCCACGCTCGCGCTCGCCGTGACCGTGCTCGTGCGATTCGACCCCGACGGGGCCCGCTATCAACTGACCGAGTCGCGCGCTTGGATCGCGGAATTCGGAGTGCGGTACGAGCTCGGGGTGGACGGCATCGGTGTCGCTCTCCTCGCGCTCACGGCGCTTCTGATGCCCTTCATCATCCTGGCCGGCTGGCACGACGCGGATCCCCTCGAAACCAAGTCCTCGCGCTGGCGGCCGACCCAGGGCTTCTTCGCCCTGATCCTCGCCGTCGAGGCGATGGTGATCATCTCCTTCGTGGCCACCGACGTCTTCCTCTTCTACATCTTCTTCGAAGCCATGCTCATCCCGATGTACTTCCTCATCGGCGGCTTCGGGGACCGTGCCCACGCGGGCAGCGACGAGAAGGCGTCGGCGCAACGCTCGTACGCGGCCGTGAAGTTCCTCCTCTACAACCTCGCCGGTGGCCTCATCATGCTGGCCGCCGTGATCGGGCTCTACGCGGTGGCGGGGAACTTCTCGCTCCAGGAGATCACCGAGGCGCGGGCCAACGGCACCCTCGACATGGCGACCAGCACCGAGCGGTGGCTGTTCCTCGGCTTCTTCTTCGCCTTCGCGGTGAAGGCGCCGCTGTGGCCGCTGCACACCTGGCTGCCGAACGCGATGGGCGAGGCCACGGCCCCGGTCGCCGTACTGATCACGGCAGTGGTCGACAAGGTCGGCACGTTCGCGATGCTGCGCTTCTGCCTCGGGCTCTTCCCCGAGGCGAGCAAGTGGGCGACACCGGTCGTCCTCGTGCTCGCGCTGGTCAGCATCATCTACGGCGCGCTGCTCGCCGTCGGCCAGCGCGACATCAAGCGCCTGGTGGCGTACGCGTCGATCTCGCACTTCGGGTTCATCATTCTCGGCATCTTCGCGATGACCTCGCAGGGACAGTCCGGCGCGACGCTCTACATGGTCAACCACGGGATCTCGACCGCCGCCCTGATGCTGGTGGCCGGCTTCCTGATCTCGCGGCGCGGCTCACGGCTCATCGCGGACTACGGAGGAGTGCAGAAGGTCGCACCGGTACTCGCCGGAACCTTCCTGATCGGTGGTCTCGCGACGCTCTCGCTGCCGGGGCTCGCGCCCTTCGTGAGTGAATTCCTGGTCCTGGTCGGCGCGTTCGCGCGCTATCCGGTGGTCGGGATCATCGCCACCATCGGCATCGTGCTCGCCGCGCTCTACACCCTCGTCCTCTACCAGCGGACGATGACGGGCCCGGTGAAGCCGGAGGTCTCGGCCATGCCGGACCTGCGGGTGCGTGAACTCCTGGTCGTCACACCGCTGATCGCGCTCCTGATCGGCCTCGGCGTCTACCCGAAGCCGCTCACCGACCTGGTCAACCCGGCGGTCAAGCACACCATGTCCGACGTACAGCAGAAGGACCCGAAGCCCGACGTGGAGGCGGCCAAGTGAGCGCATCGGCTGTCCACAGCCTGTGGACAATGGCGTCGGCCGCGGCGCCCCAGGATCAGATCGACAAGATCGACACTCCCACGATCGAGTACGGGCAGCTGTCACCGACGTTGATCGTCATCGGCGCGGCCGTCCTCGGGATTCTCATCGAGGCCTTCGTGCCGCGGAAATCCCG
Source organism: Streptomyces sp. NPDC050439 (assembly GCF_040655335.1). Taxonomy (NCBI): domain Bacteria; kingdom Bacillati; phylum Actinomycetota; class Actinomycetes; order Kitasatosporales; family Streptomycetaceae; genus Streptomyces; species Streptomyces sp. NPDC050439. Next base: position 103,885 of record NZ_JBFAJT010000012.1, on the reverse strand, counting down.
GTACTACGCGCAGGTGTTCGTGGCGGTCGTCGCCCTCACCGCGGCCTTCGCCGCGGTCGTCGGGCTCGCGGCCACCGGGTACGGCACGACGAAGGCGCACATCGCGGCCATGGGCGCCATCGCGGTCGACGGACCGGCGCTCTTCCTGCAGGGCACGATCCTCCTCGCGGGACTCGTCGCGATCTTCACCTTCGCCGAGCGTCGGCTCGACCCGGTGGCGCACGGGAAGCGCGTGGACTCGTTCGCCGCGCAGGCCGGTTCCGTGCCGGGCAGCGAGGGCGAACAGGCCGCCACGAAGGCCGGGTTCACCACCACCGAGGTGTTCCCGCTCGCGCTGTTCGCGATCGGCGGGATGCTCGTCTTCCCGTCGGCGAACGACCTCCTGACGCTCTTCATCGCCCTTGAGGTCTTCTCGCTGCCGCTCTACCTGCTGTGCGCGCTCGCCCGCCGCAAGCGCCTGATGTCGCAGGAAGCCGCCGTCAAGTACTTCCTGCTCGGCTCGTTCTCCTCGGCGTTCCTGCTCTTCGGGATCGCCCTGCTCTACGGGTACGCGGGCTCGGTGTCGTACGGCACGATCGCCAAGGTCATCGACGGCAGCATCCAGGAGGTCAACCCCGCGCTCGCCGACACCATGGGCAACGACGCGCTGCTCCTGATCGGCGCCGCGATGATCGTCATGGGTCTGCTCTTCAAGGTCGGCGCGGTGCCGTTCCACATGTGGACCCCGGATGTGTACGAGGGCGCGCCCACCCCGGTCACCGGCTTCATGGCCGCCGCGACGAAGGTGGCCGCCTTCGGTGCGCTGCTCCGGCTCCTGTACGTGGTGCTGCCGGGCCTTCGCTGGGACTGGCGGCCCGTGATGTGGGGCGTCGTGATCCTCACGATGCTGGCCGGCGCGATCGTCGCGATCACCCAGACCGACATCAAGCGGCTGCTCGCGTACTCCTCGATCGCCCACGCGGGCTTCATCCTCGCCGGTGTCATCGCCATGACGCCGGACGGCATCTCGTCGGTCCTCTTCTACCTGGGGGCCTACTCCTTCGTGACGATCGGTGCGTTCGCGGTGGTCACGCTGGTGCGGGACGCGGGCGGCGAGGCCACGCACCTGTCGAAGTGGGCGGGGCTCGGCCGACGCTCGCCGCTGGTCGCCGCGGTCTTCGCGGTGTTCCTGCTTGCCTTCGCCGGCATTCCGCTGACCTCCGGGTTCTCCGGGAAGTTCGCGGTGTTCAAGGCGGCGGCCGAGGGTGGCGCGGGCGCGCTCGTCGTGGTCGGTGTGATCTCGTCCGCGATCGCGGCGTTCTTCTACATCCGCGTGATCGTGCTCATGTTCTTCAGCGAGCCGAAGGCGGACGGCCCGACGGTCGCCGTGCCCTCGCCGCTGACCATGACGGCGATCGGCGTGGGTGTCGCGGTGACGCTGGTCCTGGGCGTAGCCCCGCAGTACTTCCTGGAGCTGGCGAACCAGGCGGGGGTCTTCGTCCGGTAGCTCACCTGTTCCATCCGCCGCTGCCCGGCACCCCGTCCGACAGGGGTGCCGGGCAGCGGCCTGTGGATAACTTCCTGAGGTGTCGGTCCGGAGCCCTATCGTGGAGTCTGTGGTCGAAGCGCGACGTACGGGGGCAGGGCGATGGATGGGAACGATGGCATGGGTGAGGTGACCGTAGCGAGCGCGGTGACGGAGAACGGCGCGGTGGCGGAGAGTGACGCGCTGCGGACGCTGCACCGCGTCTTCGGGTACGACGCGTTCCGCGGCGAGCAGGAAGCGATCATCGACCACGTGGTCGCGGGCGGGGACTCCGTCGTGCTGATGCCCACCGGCGGCGGCAAGTCGCTCTGCTATCAGATCCCGGCCCTGGTGCGGCCCGGCACGGGCGTCGTCATCTCGCCCCTCATCGCGCTCATGCAGGACCAGGTGGACGCGCTGCGGGCACTCGGCGTGCGGGCCGGGTTCATCAACTCCACGCAGGACTTCGACGAGCGGCGCGTGATGGAGGCGGAGTTCCTCGCGGGGGAGCTCGACGTGCTGTATCTGGCGCCGGAGCGGCTGCGCCTGGAGGGGACGCTCGATCTGCTGTCCCGTGCCAAGATCTCCGTCTTCGCGATCGACGAGGCGCACTGCGTCGCGCAGTGGGGCCACGACTTCCGCCCGGACTATCTGGCGCTGTCCCTCCTCGGCGAGCGCTGGCCGGACGTGCCGCGGATCGCTCTTACGGCGACGGCGACGCACGCCACGCACCGGGAGATCACCGAGCGGCTCGGCATGCCGGACGCCAAGCACTTCGTGGCGAGCTTCGACCGGCCCAACATCCAGTACCGCATCGTGCCGAAGGCCGAGCCGAAGAAGCAGCTCCTGGCCTTCCTCAAGGAGGAGCACGCGGGCGACGCGGGCATCGTCTACTGCCTCTCGCGCAATTCGGTGGAGAAGACCGCCGAGTTCCTGTGCAAGAACGGCATCGAGGCCGTTCCGTACCACGCGGGTCTCGACGGCCGGATGCGCGCCGCCCACCAGTCCCGCTTCCTGCGCGAGGAGGGCCTGGTCGTCTGCGCCACGATCGCCTTCGGCATGGGCATCGACAAGCCGGACGTCCGCTTCGTCGCCCACCTCGACCTGCCGAAGTCGGTCGAGGGGTACTACCAGGAGACGGGCCGCGCGGGCCGCGACGGACTCCCCTCCACGGCCTGGATGGCGTACGGCCTGCAGGACGTCGTCCAGCAGCGGAAGATGATCCAGGGCAGCGAGGGCGACGAGGCGTTCCGCCGCCGGGCGGCCTCGCATCTGGACTCGATGCTGGCCCTGTGCGAGACGGCCCAGTGCCGCAGGGCCCAACTCCTCACGTACTTCGGCCAGGACGCGGACGCACCGTCCTGCGGCAACTGCGACACGTGCCTGACGCCCCCGGAGACCTGGGACGGCACGGTCCCGGCCCAGAAGGTCCTCTCCACGATCGTGCGGCTCCAGCGCGAGCGCGGCCAGAAGTTCGGCGCGGGCCAGATCATCGACATCCTGCTCGGCAAGAAGACCGCCAAGGTCATCCAGTTCGACCACGACCAGCTCTCGGTCTTCGGCATCGGCGAGGAGCTAGCGGAGGCCGAATGGCGGGGCGTGGTGCGGCAGTTGCTGGCCCAGGGACTGCTCGCGGTCGAGGGGGAGTACGGCACGCTGGTCCTGACCGAGGAGAGCGGTTCAGTCCTCGGCCGGGAGCGGGAGGTGCGGTTGCGCAAGGAGCCGAAGCGGCCGGCCGCGGCGAAGGCCGCGAAGGGGGAGCGCAAGGCGAAGTCCGCGGCGGCGGTCGCCGAGCTGCCTCAGGAAGCGGTGCCGGTGTTCGAGGCGCTGCGGGCGTGGCGCGGTGCGCAGGCCAAGGAGCTGGGCCTGCCCGCGTACGTGATCTTCCACGACGCCACCCTGCGCGAGATCGCCACGCTGCGTCCGTCGTCCCTGGCGGAACTCGGCGGCATCAGCGGCCTCGGCGAGAAGAAGCTGGCGACGTACGGGGAGGGGGTGCTGGAGGTCCTGGCGGAGCTGGACGGCACGGCCGCTCCGGGGGCTCCGCAGACTACAGAGCCCCCGGAGCCCCCGGAGGAGGACTGGCCGGAGCCCCCGGAGGACTTCTGAGCAGCCGAGCAGGGAGCGCCCCGCAGGGGCGCGGGGAACGGCGCGCCCAGCCACGACGGCGCAGCAGGTGACTTAACGGGCCGAGGCGACCCTGCCAGAAACTTCGCCGAGGCCCACCCGCGTGCCGTCAGGCCCCGGGGCCCACGCCGTCAGCGTGACCTCGTCGCCGTCCTCCAGGAACGTCCGCTTCCCGTCCGGGAGGACAAGAGCGTCGCGGCCGTTCCAGGTGATCTCGATGAGGGAGCCGTACTGCCCCTCGGAGGGACCGCTCACGGTGCCCGAGCCGTACAGGTCACCCGTGCGCAGGGACGCGCCGTTCGCCGTCATGTGGGCCAGCTGCTGGGCGGCCGTCCAGTAGACGGTGGAGAAGGGCGGCTCGGAGATGACGTGGCCGTTCAGGGCCACGGTGATGCGCAGGTCGTAGCCGCCGGGTTCGTCGGCGACGGACTCCGCCGAGTCGTCCAGGTAGGGCAGGAGTTCGTGCGTGCGCTCCGGAGGGGCGACCCGCGCCGCGTCCAGGGCCTCAAGGGGGGTGATCCACGCCGAGACCGAGGTGGCGAAGGACTTGCCGAGGAACGGCCCGAGCGGGACGTACTCCCATGCCTGGATGTCGCGCGCCGACCAGTCGTTGAGGAGGGTCAGCCCGAAGACGTGCTCCCGGAAGTCCGCGAGCGGCACCGGCGTGCCCAGCTCCGACGGCGTACCCACGACGAAGCCGACCTCGGCCTCGATGTCGAGGCGGACGGAGGGCCCGAAGACCGGGGCCGTCTCCGTGGGCGCCTTGCGCTGCCCCGAGGGGCGTACCACCTCGGTGCCGGAGACCACAACGGTGCCGGACCGGCCGTGGTAACCGATGGGGAGGTGCTTCCAGTTGGGGGTCAGCGGGGACGGTGCGTCCGGACGGAAGATCTGCCCCAGGTGTGACGCGTGGTGTTCCGAGGCGTAGAAATCCACGTAGTCGGCGACCTCGAAGGGGAGGTGCAGCGTGACCTCGGACAGGGGGTACATGAGGGGGCGCACGACTTCGCGGTGCGCCGGGATCGTGACCCAGGCCGTGATCGCGCGCCGCACGTCCGACCAGGCCGTGCGGCCCGCCGCGAGCAGCGGGTTGAGCGTGGGCCGGGCGAGCAGCGAGACATAGGGCGAGCCGAGCGCCGCGGCCGCCGCACCCGCGTCCAGGACGTGATCGCCGAGCCGTACGCCGACGCGGCGCTCACCGGCTCCGGACGCGCCCTCGGGGCCCGTGGCCAGGGAGAACACGCCGTACGGGAGATTGTGCGGCCCGAAGGGATCACCCTCCGCGAGAGCGAAGGGATCGCTTACGGAGCGGACGGAAGGGTCGCTCCCGGCCGGATCGAGCGGGGTGTGCTCGGACATGCGTACCTGCCTCGCTTTCCATATGGGTGTGCCACACGTTACGTGGGAACCCTCGGTTGGGGCAGTGTCTAAAGAGTTCGCAATGTCCGAATAAATCTTGCTGGAGTGGTCAGTTCCGGCTTAGCGTCCTTTGGGGGGACGCGGACGGGGTGGGTCCGGGTCATACGGAGGGACACGTGGGGGGACCCGTGGCCATGAGGAACGACAGCCTGCCCTTCGCGGTGGACCGTGAGGTGCCCGGCCTGATCGTGAAGTTCGGAAACTATCCGCTGCACCACGGCGGCGTGGGCGCGATCCGCAGCCTCGGACGGCTCGGCGTGCCCATGTACGCGATCACGGAGGACCGTTACACGCCGGCGGCGGCCTCCCGCCATCTGACCGGCGCGTTTCCCTGGCCGACCACCGGGGTGGAGGAGCCGCGGCGGCTCGTCGAGGGGATGCTGCGCATCGCGCGCCGGATCGGCAGACCCACGGTCCTGATCCCGACCGACGAGGAAGCGGCCGTCCTCATCGCCGAGCACCAGGAGCCGTTGGCCGCGGCGGGGTTCCTCTTCCCGCGCGTGGAGCCGCAGTTGCCCCGCCGGCTCGCCAGCAAGCAGGGCCTGCACGAGCTGTGCGTGGAGCACGGCATCGCCTCGCCCGCCGCGTCCTTCCCCGATAGTTACGGGGACGTGGCGGAGTTCGCCGCCGGGGCGACGTTCCCGGTGGTCGCCAAGAACCGCGAGGCGTTCACGCGCCGTTCCAGACCCGCGGTGAGCGGGACGACCCGCATCGAGACCCCGGAGCGGCTGCTCTGCCTCGCCCGTGGCTGGGGCGAGCGGCCCGGGGTGATCCTCCAGGAGTATCTGCCGCGGGAGCAGGCCGAGGACTGGATCGTGCACGCGTACTTCGACGCGGACTCGGCGCCGCGCGCGATGTTCACGGGCGTCAAGGTGCGCTCCTGGCCGCCGCACGCGGGGATGACGGCGAACGCGTACGTCGTCGACAATCCGGAACTCGCGGACCTCGCCGCTCGTTTCATCAAACAGATCGGCTTCACCGGCGTCATCGACCTCGACCTCCGCTTCGACCGGCGGGACGGTCAGTACAAGCTGCTCGACTTCAACCCCCGTATGGGTGCGCAATTCCGGCTCTTCGAGAGCGAGTCCGGGATCGATGTGGTTCGCGCCATGCATCTGCACCTGACGGGGCGCCCGGTTCCCAAAGGGGAACAGCGCGCCGGGCACCGGTATGTCGTGGAGAACATCGACCTGCCCGCGCTCCTCGCCTACCGCCGCAGCGGCTATACGACGCCGCACGCGCCCCCACACGCGAGTAGTACGGAGCTGGCGTGGCTGGCGGCGGACGACATGAAGCCGTTCTTCACGATGCTCGCGCGTTTCGTGCGGCCCGGGGCGAAGCATCTCTATCAACTGTGGCGGAGCAACCGCCGCGGCAGCAGTTCATCACCCACGAAGTAGGCACACGGCACACGCGGCAAGTGACGTCCTGGGGAGGGACTTCGTGATCCATCCGGTAGCAGTGATCGGGGCGGGGCCGTTCGGCCTGTCCACCGCGGCCCATCTGCGGGCCCGCGGGATTCCGGTGCGGGTCTTCGGTGACCCGATGGTGAGCTGGCGGGCGCACATGCCCGCGGGCATGCTCCTGAAATCGACCCCCGTCGCCTCGAACATCGACGCGCCGCAGCGCGGCCACAACCTCGTTGACTACTGCGACGCGGCGGGCATCCGGCGGCTGATCACGGACGAGGACATCGTCCCGATCGAGACCTTCGTCGCCTACGGGGAGTGGTTCAGGGAGAGACTCGTGCCCGACCTGGAGCAGGTGCGGGTGGTGTCGGTGGACCGCAAGGGCACGGCGGGGTTCGACCTGAAGCTGGACTCCGGCGAGCAGTTCACGGCCCGCGCGGTCGTGGTCGCGAGCGGGCTCTCGGGGCTCGCGCAACTGCCGCCGGCGCTCGCCGCCGCGGTGCCGGACGGCCCGTCTCCCACCGGGCCCGTGTCACACAGCTCGCAGCACAGCGATCTGTCGCGGTTCGCGGGGCGTGAGCTGCTCGTGGTCGGCGCGGGGCAGTCGGCCCTGGAGACGGCCGCGCTCGCCGCCGAGGCGGGCGCGAGCGTGAAGGTGGTGGCGCGCGGCAGGGGGTCGGTGGCCTTCGGGGCGCCTCCGTGGGAGCAGCCGAAGCTGCGCCCCCAGTCGCCGTTCGGCCGCGCCTGGTCGCTGTACGCGATCAGCTACTACCCCCACCCCTACCGCTACCTGCCCCCGCAGGCCCGCCACTACCTGGTCCGCCGCATTCTCGGACCGCTGGGCGCGTGGTGGCTGCGCGAGCGCTTCGAGGGCAAGGTCGAGAAGCGCGAGGTCCGCCGCGTCATGGCGGCGGACGTCCGGGACGGCAGCCCCGTCCTGCGGGTGGAGACCCTGGGCGGCCGTGTCCGCGAACTCTCCGCCGACCACGTCATCGCGGCGACGGGCTACCGCGTGGACATCGCCGCGATGGACTTCCTGGGCCCCGCACTCCGCGCCCGCCTCACCACAAGCCGAGGCACCCCGAAGTTGGGCGCGGGCTACGCCTCATCGGTCCCGGGCCTGTACTTCACCGGCCTCCCGGCAGCGGCGTCGTACGGCCCGGTGATGCGCTTCGTATGCGGAACGGAGTTCGCCTCACCTCGGCTGGTGGGGCACTTGGCACGGGCACACGGCTGAGCTGACCGGGGGAGAACGGGGGTGCCGGCTGGCGGCGGGCCCCCTACTCGGATCAGGTACTGGCCGTTTCGCCGGGGCCCGACCCGAACGACTCGACGAAGTCACGAAGAACGCGCGCCGAGAAGGGATCCGTCGCCGGATCGTCCGGCGTGATGAGACTGACGGCGAAGTACTCGCCCAGGAGCAGCCCGGCACCTTCGACGGCGGCCACGGCCTCGGGGTCCGCACCCTGGACCCCTGTCACCCGGGCGGCGCGCAGTGGTTGTGGACGGAGGCTGTAGAAGACCGAGAAGGGGCCTTCGCCGTCGCTGTTGAGGGCGTAGCCGTTCTCCTCCCAGAAGTCCTCCATCTCCTGGCCGGCCGAGAAGGTGACGATGCCCGAGTACTCGTCGTCGGCGTCGACTTCCGGGAGATCCCACGCGGCCAGGGATTCCGCGGAGACCGGCTCTCCGTACAGGAAAATGCCGGGCCAGTGCCGGTGCCTGCGCATGACGAACTGCTTCATCGCCGTGGGGAGGCTGGCGTCGACGACGAAGTCGCTCGAGTGGCCGGTGATTTCCATGTGTTCCTTGCCTTGCTGTGCGCTTCGGTGTCGATCAGGCCTTCCAGCCCGAGGTGGGCCCGTGGTACCTGATCGCGTCGCGGGGAATGCTGACGTCCTTGTTGGAGAACCAGACGTGGCTGCGGGTGCCGGGAAGACGGCCGGAGAAGAGCTTCTTCTCGACTTCGAACTCGATCATGTACTCGCTCTTCTCCCGGGTCAGGCCGAGGTAGGACTTGAATCCACCGGGCTTCTTCGCGACGTCGGCGGGGCTCATCGGCGAGACGTAGACCGCGGAGGCGTTCTTTCCCTTTGAACTCTTGGGGACCTTGAGAGTGATCCCCTCCTTGCTTCCGCCGCTCATGATCTTCTGGTAGCCACCCTTGTCCGTGTAGTGCCGGATAACGGCTTTGCAGGACGGGGCAAGACCCAGTGGGTCAATCCAAGTAAGCGGATTGATCACGTAGTTGTGGTGATGCGGCGCCGGATCGAGACCGAGTGGGTCAGGGCTGTGATAGCGCGCGGTGCTGGGGTCGTAATAACGGTGATGGTTGTAGTGGAGGCCGGTCTCGGCATCGTAATACTGACCGGGGAATCGGAGAGGACAGCCGACTTCCCCAGGCGCGTCCTGGAGAGGAAGTCCCCACAGCGAAGTCCTGGAGCGCCAGGCGACGGCGCCGTCCTCGTCGACGAGTTCGGTCGGGGTGCCGACGAGGTCGGTCACGATGGAGTAGAACCGCTCGTCCACCAGACCCTGATCGTCGGGCGTGCTTCCAGAGCGGCTTCGCTGTGCGATCGGACGGTCGCCGCCCGGCTGCCAGTCCCAGGTGGTGATGCGGCCGCTGTCGCCCTCACCGGGAATCGTGCGACTCTCCTCCGCCAGACGCGTGCCGTCCCAGACGAAGTCGGTGCGCTCGACCACCGATTCGCCGCTCGCGGAGAGCAGCTCCTTGGCCGTGCGCCTGCCGAGCGGGTCGTACCGGTAGCGCCAGCGCCGCCCGTCCGGGGTGGTGACCTCCCGCAGGCGGTCCTCCGCGTCCCAGTCGAAGAGCCAGGTGCGGGACCCTCCGGACAGCAGCGCACGGGTGTGGCGAACCACGCGGCCCTGCCCGTCGTGCTCGTAGCGCGCCCTGCCCGCGGTTCGCACCAGGGTGCCGGAGTAGGTGAGGGACCCTTGGACATCCGTCCCACGACCGTCTGTTGACGCCGAGTGGACGAGGTTTCCGAGCTTGTCGTAGGCGTACGTCTCGCTGCGGTCCGCGGAGGCCACTGCAGTGACCCTGCCGTTCACGTCGAGCTCGTACGCCGACGTGCCCGACGTGGCATCGGTGACGGACCGGAGCAGCCCGTCGGCCCGGTAGGAATAACTGCGATCGACGGCGGGGGCCGTCGCTCGGGGAGCGCGGACCGCCTGGGACGTCAGGCGGTGGCCGGCGCTCCACCCGTGGACGAGGGAGGCGCCGGACGGGAGCTCACGGACGGTCTCATTCCCGGCCGGGTCGTAGTCGAAGCGGACGCTGCGGCCGGAGCCGTGGAGTTCGACCGGCTGGTGCTCGGAGTCGTACTTCCACTCGCTCAGGACGCCGGCGGGAGTCCGGCGGCTCAGACGACGGCCCGCGGTGTCATAAGTGTTGGTCAGCACGCGGCCGTTGCAGCTTTCGGACAGCACACGGCCGTGAATGTCGTACGTGAAGGTCAGCTCGGCGTCCCGGTTGGCGGCCCGGACGATCGCTCCGCCCTGGTCGTACTCGAACCGGGTGAGGTTGCCGTCGGAGTCGCGCTGTTCGACGACCCTGTCGAGGAGGTCCCGGACGTATCCGATGCTCTGGCCTGCCCCGTTGGTCCGTTCCGCGATGTGACCGACGGCGTCGTGGCGATAGGAGATCGTTCGGCCGTTGAAGTCGGTCTCACGGACGATGTTGCCCACGCAGTCGTATGCGTAGGTCCAGGTCTGTCCTTCGGCGTTCGTCACGACCACCGGCCTGAGCTCGGTGTCGTAGGTGAACTCGACACGTGCTCCGTCCTGCGTCGTCCGGGCGCGGCTCCGGTCGAACGGAGCTGTCTCGAACCGCGTCACGGCGCCGTTCGCATCAGTGTGGGCCAGAATGTTGCCCTCGGGGTCGTACACCCAGCTCTCGGCCGTGCCGTCGGGGAATTCACGGTGAGCCGGGAGCCCTTCGGCGGTCCACGTGGCCTTGGTGACCGACGCGTCGGGTTCCTGGACCCGGCTGATGCGGCCGAACGCGTCGTGCTCGAATCGGGTTATGGCGCCGAGCGGGGTACACACGGCTGTGGCAAGGCCGGCCGGGGAGCTCTCGACCCGGCTCACCTCACCGAGATGATCGGTGACGGAGGCGACGGCGCCAGTGTCGTCATATGTGTACGTGGTGCCGGCGCCGACGGGGTCCGTGATCGAGACGATGTTCCCGCGGGAGTCGTGCGCGTACCGCCATCGGGCGCCGTCCTGCTCGGTCGCCGTGACCAGAGCCCCGGAACTGTCGTACTCGTACTGGGCGCCACTGCCGTCCGGGTGGACTACACCGGTGCTGTTGCCGCTCTCGTCGTAGGTGTACGTCGTGGTGCGACCGAGAGCGTCGGTCAGGGACTCGAGGTTGTCGTAGCGGTCCCAGGTGCGGGTGGTGGTGTGGCCCAAGGGGTCGGTCTCGGCGACGAGTTGATAGGCGTCGTTGAACTCGTAGGTCGTGGTGTGCCCGAGGGAGTTGGTCGCCAGAGACCTGCGGCCCTCGGCGTCGTACGTGTAGGTGTAGTCGAGGATGCCGTCGGTGCCGTTGGTGCGGACGCAGCGGTCTTCGGTGTCGTACACATAGCGGTACCACGTGCCGTTGCGGTCCTCCCAGCCCGTGATACGGCGCTTGCCGTCGTAACTGAGCTTCAGGGGCAGGCCGGACGAGTTGTAGATCTCCGTGAGATTGCCGGCGTCGTCGTAGCCGTAACGCAGAAGGACGGGGCGTTCGGGGTCGTTGAGCAGGGTGAGGGCGGTGATGCGGCCCTCGTCCGTGGTCATCCCGATGCGGTAGCCGCCGGTGTGCGTCAGCTCATGGGGCGCGCCGTCCGCGCCGTACTCCAGCCGGATCGCGTTCCCGTTGCGGTCGGTGATGGCCGCGAGGGGGAGTTCGGCAAGGGGGCGGCCGGGGAGGGCCCGGAATCGGAGAGTGAGGCCGGACTCGGGCAGTCGCACGGCCATGGTGTCTCCCTGGGCGTCCCACTCCAGCGGCCAGCGCGGCCCCTCGACCGGGAGCACGGGGGCGTCCGGGTCCGGCACGGGGTAGTGAAGGACCATGCCGTCGGCCGTCGTGAAACGGACTCCGCCTGCGTCGAGTATGAGGCGCTGATCCAGTGTCGAGCCCCAGCTGGGCCCGAACCAGCGCCCCGACCGCAGCCCGGTGCGGTGATGGCGTTCGAGCTCCAGGGGGAGGACTCCCGGGAGGTCCACATCGGTCTCGGACATCACCATGTCGCCGGTGGCCATGTCGATCGGATCGCCGCAGGTGAAGAGCTTCTTCATGGGGCGCGCCATCGCGCGCGCCCCCTTCCCCAGGCCCTTGACGCCGAGTGACAGGCCCTTCATCCCGGCCTTGAGGCCCTTCATGCCCTTGGCGAGGCCGCGCAGGCTGGTGAGGCCCTTCATGCCGGGGATGCAGTCCAGGGCGGCAAAGGCTACGTCGAGGAGGCCTGCTTCCCCGTTGGCGTATTTATGGAGGGTGTCGGCCAGGACGACCAGGGCGGCGATGAGGACGATGGCGCCCAGGATCGGGCCGCCGATGATCATCGCGATGACGCCGAGTACGGCGACGACGACCTTGCAGACGGCGACGATGGTGTCCCAGTTGTCGGTGACCCAGTCGCCGACCTCCTCCCACCACTTGCGGTTCTGGATGCCCGCGTCGGAGGCCTCTTCGAGCTTCTTCTTCGCTGTCCCGGCCGCGCTCTCGCGCATCTTGCGCGCGTCCTCGGCCATCTTCTTCGCCGCGTCCAGGCTGGACTGGGCGGCGGTTACGTCCGACTTGGCAGCCGTCTGGGCCTTTTCGGCTGAGTTGGCGTTGCGGGTGGCGGCCTTGACCTTGTCCGGGTCGGGTTTGGGGACGTCCTTGGACGCGCCGGAGTCCTTGTCGTCTTTGTACTTGTCGGCTTCCTTGCCTGCCCGATCCACCCAGGAGTCGGCTGAGGTCAAGCGGGACTGGGCTGCGCTCAGGCTGGTCTGGGCCTCGCGGCCCTTCGCCAGGGCCTTGTCCGCCAGGGCCTGGGAGCGTTCCAGTTCCGGCCAGTACGTGGACAGGGCGTCGCCCGCCATCTCGTAGCTCTTTTTGAGCTTCTTCAGCTTGCCCGGCGCCGACTCGAATTCCGAGGTGAACGATTCGGCGGTCTTGCCCGCCCAGGTGAGGATGGCGTCCTCGCCCGCCATTCCCTTGATGTCCCGCAGCACCTTCGAGACGTCGTCGGCGAAGTCGTGCAGGTTCTTCGCCAGGTTGCGAACCCGGTCCGGATCACCGGGCGTGGGGTCCTTGTCCAGGTCCAGGACATGCCAATCCGCCGGACGATTCCCCGCCATGCCGCAACCCCCGTCACGCGTTTGCCGGCCAACACTTGATGCGGGGTGCAAAGTTACTAGGTTTGCTGGTGTGGAGGAGGGGAGGGGGGAGGGGACCGTTTCGTATGGACCCGTCCCGGTGAATCCTGTGAGCCTGGCTTGAGCGCCGGTTGTGCGACCAGCGCACTTTTGGCGTCACAGCTCTTGTGACGTTGCTATCGGCGGCGCCCGGGATCCGTATTCTCTGGATCATGGCTGCACCCCTCGCATATTCACTCATCGCCACTGACCTGGACGGGACGCTGCTGCGCGGCGACGACACCGTCTCCGACCGGTCGTTGGCCGCGCTGTCGGCGATCACTGAGGCGGGGGCGCACCACCTGGTGGTGACCGGGCGGCCCGCGCCCCGGGTGAAGCCGCTGTTCGACGATCTGGGGGGCGGTGGCCTCGCCGTCTGCGGGCAGGGGGCCCAGTTGTACGACGCCGGGGCCGACCGCATGATCTGGTCCGTGACGCTCGACCGCGATCTTGCCGAGGCCGCGCTCGGGAAGATCGAGGCGGAGGTCGGGCAGGTCTACGCCGCCGTCGACCAGGACGGCGTGGACGGGCTCACCCTCATCGAGCCGGGGTATCTGATGCCGCACCCCACCTTGCCCGCCGTACGTGTCCACAAGCGGGACGCGCTCTGGGCCGAGCCCATCAGCAAGGTGCTCCTGCGCCATCCCGAGCTGACCGACGACGAGTTGGCCGCCGTCGCCCGCGATGCCGTCGGGCCCCTCGCCACCGTCACCATGTCAGGGCCCGGCACGGTCGAGCTGCAGCCGCGCGGGGTGACCAAGGCGACCGGCCTCGCCCTCGCCGCCGAGCGGCTCGGGATGACCGCCGAGGACACCATCGCCTTCGGGGACATGCCCAACGATGTGCCGATGTTCGTCTGGGCGGCCCGTGGCATCGCCATGGCCAACGCCCACGCCGACCTCAAGTCGGCTGCCGATGAAGTGACTTCGTCCAATGAGGATGACGGGGTGGCCGTCGTGCTCGAGCGGTTGCTCGACTCTCGGGAGTAGGGCTCTAGCCCGCCGTCCTCGGGATCCGCTTCTCCCACGTGCGGTGGAAGATCACCTCGTCCCCCTCCTTGCACACCACCTCGTTCGACGTGATGAAGTCCGCCGCGTCGCACGTGATCTCGGAGCGGGAGGTGATCGACACGTCCCAGGCCAGCTCGGGGCGGTGCAGCCGGATGAACCAGTCGGAGCGGGTGCGCGCGGAGAGCGGGTCGGACTCGTCGATCGTGTACGCCTCCACCGCGTCCTCGGTGAATTCGAGTCCGTCCGGGTAGACCCGCGTACCGCCGTAGCGCGGGTCCACCTCCAGGCGCCACTCGCCCTTCGCCACATCGCGTACGACCAGGCGCTCGGGGCGCGGCTCGTCGAGTGTCGCCGGGTACACCACCCCGAGGGGCTCCGACTGCTCCGGAGGTGAGAACACAATGGAGGGGTCCAAGTCGCCCTGCCGGACAGGGAGTTCCAGGGCGCTGCCCGCCGGGTCCAGGACGAAGCCCGCCGAGTCCGCCTGCGGCCAGATCCACGGCCAGTACGCGGACGACACCGCGAGCCTGATCTTGTGGCCGGGCGGGAACGTGTGGCCGATCGCGTTCAGTTCGAAGGTGACGTCTTCCGTCCCGCCCACCGGCCAGGGGTCCACCCGGTCCCGGCCGTTGCGGGACGACAGGTTCAGGACGCCTCGCGTGACCAGCGTCGACGAGCCGTCCGGCGCCACGTCGCACACCCGCGCGATCGCCTGCCCGGACGGGGTGTTCATCGTCAGGCGAAGCTTCACCTGGGGGCGGCCCAGGATGCGTACGGCCGAGGGGACCTCGAACTCGAAGCACGCCGACTTCGCGTCCTCGTCCCGCTGGTCCGGCGGCAGGTCCGCGTCGTTCCCGAAGGGGAAGTAGCGGCCCGCGTCCAGGCCCGTGTGCTGGGGGGAGTCGACGGTCATCGGGGCGCCCTGGAGGGCGTACGGGGTCGGGGTGACGTTCGGCGACGGCCAGGAGGGATCGCCGACCCAGCCGCCCGGCAGCTCGGCGTACACCGTCGCCGGCGGGTGCGAGTCGCTGATCCAGGAGCGCAGCTTCGGCTCCGCCATGACGCCCGTGTCGATGCCCTTGAGGTGGTGGTCCCACCAGCGCAGCGTCTCCTGGAGGAAGCCGATCGCCGGGCCGGGAGGGAGTCCTCGGTCCGGGTACTGGTGCGACCACGGGCCGATCAAGCCCCGTACATCACCCGGCAGATGCTCGACCAGACGCAGGACCGTGTCCCGGTAGGGGTCGTGGAAGCCGCCCACCGCGAGCACGGCGGCGCCGATCGCGGAGTAGTCCTCGCAGACGCTGCCGTGCTGCCAGTAGGCGTCCCGGGTCTGGTGGTCGAGCCAGGTGTGGATGAAGGGGTCCACGGCTTCGAGGCGGCTCAGCCACATCTCCCGCCAGCGGTCGCCGACGAACAGCGGGTCCGGGGGACGGGAGACGAAGGCGAGCATCGTCGCCGCCCACGCGTGCATGTCCACCGCGAGGACGGAACCACCCATGTAGTGCACGTCGTTGTCATAACGGTCGTCCGCGGAGCAGACCGTGACGACTGCCTTGAGCGGCTCGGGCGCGAGGGCCGCGATCTGGAGGGAGTTGAAGCCGCCCCAGGAGATGCCGAACATGCCGACCTTGCCGGAACACCAGGGCTGCTCGGCGAGCCAGTCGACGACCGCCACCCCGTCGGCCAGCTCGACCGGGGAGTACTCGTCGGTCGGCATGCCCTCCGAGTTGCCGTGCCCGCGCACGTCCACGCGCACGGAGGCGTAGCCATGGCCCGCGTACCAGGGGTGGCGCTGGAAGTCGCGCGGCGCCGTCCAGTCGCTCAGCCGGTAGGGGAGGTACTCCAGGAGCGCGGGGACGGGTTCGTCCGTCACCGGGCGCCAGATGCGCGCGTACAGCTTGGTCCCGTCCGGGAGGGGTACCTGGACGTCCTCGCGAGTGGTCTCGTACGGGAAGGAAGTGCGAATCTGCATGGGGGGAACCTCGGGGTCCTCAGTGGACGGGGTGCATGGTGCGGCGCAGCCATGGCGCGAGCAGGATGACGGCCACACCGGCGACCACCGCGATCGCGCCGTTCACGCCGAAGTACGCCGGGTTGGAGACCTCGCCGTACAACTTCACGACCTGCGCCTGGATGCCGTTGGCGAGGGCGAGCGAGAGGAACCAGAGGGCCATGGTCTGGCTGGCGAAGGCCTTGGGGGCGAGCTTCGTCGTGGCCGACATGCCGGAGGTCTCCACGAGGATGTCGCCGAGGCCGAGCAGCAGGTACGACCCGACGATCCACCAGACCGCCATCTTGTACGTGTCGTCGCCGTGCCCGGAGGTGGGGAGCACCATCAGCAGGAACGACAGGCCGCCCAGGATCACGCCGAACGCGATCTTGTTCGAGGCGTGCGGCTGGCGGTGACCCATCCGGGCCCAGACGGTGGCGACGACGGGGGCGAGCGCGACCTCGAAGGCGCCGAGCGCGGAGGCGTACCAGCTGGCGGGGAAGGTGAAGCCGAAGATCGAGGTCTCGGCGTTCGTCGACGCGAGCAGGATCATCGTCGAGTAGGCCTGGAAGAGGATGAAGTTGAAGACGACCGACGCGAGGAAGAGCACCACGTACGGCCTGAGGCGCCCGCGCTCCTCGGACGTCACCCGTGGGCTGCGGAACATGACCGCGAAGTAGACGATCGGCGCGATCACCGAGACGACGGTGAGCAGGTCGACGAAGCGGTCCATCGTCAGCCAGCCGACGGCGGCGAGCACCCCCGCGAGGGCGGCGAAGACGAGGACGCCCACGACGATCAGGACGACCGCGCGGCGCATCGCGTCCCTGGGGAGCGCGAATTCCGCCGACGCCTTGCGTCCGGCGAGGTGGCGGCGCCCGAGCACGTACTGGATCAGGCCGAACGTCATGCCGATCGCGGCCGCCGAGAACCCCCAGTGCCAGCCCTTGTGGTCGCCGAGCCAGCCGGTGATCAGGGGGCCCGCGAAGGCGCCGATGTTGATGCCCATGTAGTACAGCGCGAAGCCCGCGTCGCGCCGGTCGTCGTCGGTGCGGTAGAGCTTGCCGACCATCGAGGCGACGTTCGGCTTGAGCAGGCCGGTGCCCGCGCTGATCAGGCCGAGTCCGACCCACGTCATCGTCGCAGTCGGCACGGCCATCGAGTAGTGGCCGCAGGCGATGAGGATGCCGCCCCACAGGACCGCGCGGTACGAGCCGAGGATGCGGTCGGCGAGCCAGCCGCCGGCCACCGAGACGAGATAGACGAGTGTTCCGTACGCCGCCGACACCGAGGCGGCCGTTCCGGGATCCATGCCCATTCCGTCGTTCGCGACGGAGTCCGCGAAGTACAGGACGAGGATGGCCTGCATGCCGAGGAACGAGAAACGCTCCCAGACCTCGAGACCCGAGAGGGTGAGAAGTCCGCGCGGCTGCCCGAAGAAGGCGTGGTCGTCGCCGGGCGGCGGCTCCGTCGGCGGTTCCGCGGGCGGTTCGGTGTCGGGCTCAGTGCGGGACAAAGGTTCTGCTCCCGTTGGTTCTGGGGCGTATCAGCTGATCAAGAACATACCGGTGCTGATCACACGCCGCCTGGGCGGCATTGCACAGGCGGGTGCCCACTGTGATCGAAAGGCGACCGGATACGCTGACTTGTGTGATGGCAGCGACACATCGACAAACCGTGTCATCGACGCGATCATCACGCAAAGACCGACCGAGTGATGATCGACCGAGTGACCGACTTGTGATCGTCAGCAGACAGGAGAACCCCTCGTGACCGTCGTCGGGCCCTTCGGCCTCAGCGTGCGGGACCAGGCTCTCGAAGCCGATGTCCAGGCCGGATTGGCGGCCGTCGAGGAAGGTCTGCTCGACGCCACCAAAAGCGGGGTCCCCTTCATCACGGAGGCCGCGCAGCATCTGGTGCGCGCGGGCGGCAAGCGGTTCAGGCCGCTCCTCGTGATGCTCGCCTCGCAGTTCGGCGATCCGTACGCGCCGGGCGTCGTGCCCTCCGCCGTCGTCGTCGAGCTCACTCACCTCGCGACGCTCTACCACGACGACGTGATGGACGAGGCGGACGTGCGCCGCGGCGTCGAGAGCGCCAACCAGCGCTGGGGCAACTCCGTGGCCGTCCTCACGGGTGATTTCCTCTTCGCGCGCGCCTCGTACATCCTGGCCGACCTCGGCCCGGACGCCGTCCGCATCCAGGCGGAGGCGTTCGAACGCCTGGTCACCGGCCAGATCCTGGAGACGGCGGGGCCCACCGAGGGCCGCGACCCGGTCGACCACTACCTCGACGTGCTCGGCGGCAAGACCGGCTCGCTCGTCGCCGTGGCGTGCCGTTTCGGCGCCATGATGTCCGGTGCCGACGAGACCGTCGTGGACGTCCTGACCCAGTACGGGGAGCGGCTCGGCGTCGCCTTCCAGCTCGCCGACGACGTCCTGGACATCGCCTCCGACTCGCACGAGTCCGGCAAGACTCCCGGCACGGATCTGCGCGAGGGCATCCCCACCCTTCCGGTCCTGCGCCTGCGCGAGCGGGTGGAGAAGCTCGGGCTCCCCGAGGACATCGCCCTGGCGGAGCTCCTGGACTCGGACCTGACGGACGACGCGCGGCACGCCGAGGCGCTGGCCCGGCTGCGGGTCCACCCGGCCCTGGAGCAGGCGCGCAAGGACACCGTGCGGTATGCGGAGGAGGCGCGGGACACCCTCGCGCCGCTGCGGGACTGCGACGCGAAGGCGGCGCTCGTCGAGCTCTGCGATCTGGTGGTGCACCGGGCGGGCTGAGCCGCCGCCCGGCGCTGCGCGCGTGACCTAGGTCACATTCTTGGGCCGGTCCTGGATTGAGTCCAGGATCGGATCCAATCCGTACCTATGCCCGGAAGCCGACGCAGTGGGGCGTCGGCTCAGGTACGGGGAGATTTCTGACCATGGGTACTTTTGGTACTTCCGGCATGTTCGCTCGTCGCCGCCGGGCGCTGCTCGCCGCAGGTGTGGCCGTCGCCGCCGCGGGTGGCGTGGCGGTCGCGGCACCGTCCGCGGCGGCGCACGACGGCGGCCACGGCCACGCCGGCAGCGGCACCAGCACCAGTACCGGCAGCGGGGGAGCCGTCTTCGCGGCGAGCTTGAACGGCGCGAACGAGGTGCCGGTGCAGGGCGGCCCCGCGGTGGGCGACAAGGACGGCCGGGCGCTCGAATTCGTCCAGGTCAAGGGCGACAGGGTGTCCGTCAGCGTCAAGTGGCGTGGCACCGGCAAGCCGACCGCCCTGCACATCCACCAGGGCGCCAAGGGCACCAACGGCGGCGTCAAGATCGACTTCACCGGGCTGCTCGGCAAGAGCAAGGGCCATCGCGTGACGGGCACGGTCAAGGTCCACGACGCGGCGCTGCTGCAGCAGTTGAAGGCCGACCCGAACAGCTTCTACGCCAACCTGCACACCGCCGAGTTCCCCGGCGGCGCGGTCCGCGGACAGCTCCACAAGGTGACCACGGACGTCGACTTCCGTGACGTGGCCGCCAACTTCCAGGCCTCGGTGCTCAAGGGCAAGCAGATCTACGAGTGCAAGAAGGCCGAGGACGGCTCCGGCAAGTTCGCCTTCGCGCAGCGTGACGTGCGCGCGCGGCTCGGCGGCGGCATCGCGCACGACTTCGTCGCCCCCAACTCGGGCACCCCGCGATGGACCGCCCCCGACCGCAGCCAGGTCACCGCGAAGCTGATCTCCAGGACCCCGAACGGGGAGAAGAACATCCCCGAACTCGACCTGGCGGCCACCCAGACGGGCAAGCCGCACGGGCTCCTCGCCGGCACCGCGGAGATCCTGCGCCTGAACACGGTGGGCGGGGGCGCGCCCGCGGGTGACTGCGAGCAGGGGGCCATCGCGGAGGTCCCGTACAAGGCGGATTACGTCTTCGTGCAGCGCTGACCCCTGAGTGCGCGGCGGCGCTTCCCCTACTGGTCGGGGGAGGCGCCGCCTCTTTTTGTCATCCCACAGCAGTACGTGGAGTTGCTCCCGGGGTCTGACGCTTCTCGCTGGCCGATTTGGTCGTATGGAGACAAGCAAGGTCCGGCAAGAACAACCACTCCTGACCTGTTCGGGTGAGAATGGCGGCGAGGAGTGGACGCACGCACGTACTGGGAAGGCCGCCGCCGACCACGGAGGTAGGGCACACAATGGCACCGTACGAACCGGAGCAGAACACCAGCGAGAGCGGGGAGCTGCGCGCGGGCCGTCGCAAGGCGGCGCGTTACGTGGTCCCCGTCGCGGTGGCGGGGGTGGCGGCGGCGACCATCGGGCTCGTCCCGGCGCTCGCCACGTCGGGCGACCCCAAGCTGCCCGACGTCACCGCCCAGGAACTCATCGAGAAGATCGCCGCGTCGGACACGGAGCAGCTCTCGGGCACCGTGAAGATCAGCACCGACCTCGGCCTCCCGTCCTTCGGCGGCGACATGGCCGGCGGCTTCGCGCCGGGCGGCGGCTCGGGCGGCGGAGAGGGCGGGGACGGCGAGGGCTCGGCCGCGGACCCGCAGGCGAAGCTGATGGAACTGGCGACCGGCACGCACACGCTGCGCGTCGCCGCCGACGGCCCCGACAAGCAGAAGCTGTCGATACTGGACGACGCCGCCGAATACAGCCTGATCCACAACGGCGACGACGTGTGGGCGTACGACAGCAAGTCGAACGAGGCGTACCACTCCAAGTCGGCGGGCAAGGGGCACGCCGACGAGAAGGGCGCTCCCGAGGACCTCCCCAAGGACGTCCCCTCCACGCCCAAGGAGCTGGCCGAGGAAGCGCTGAAGGCGGCCGACGACACGACGTCGGTGAAGGTCGACGGCACCGCGCAGGTGGCCGGCCGCGACGCCTACCGCCTGGTCATCAAGCCCAAGCAGTCCGGCTCGACGATCGGCCAGATCACGGTCGCCGTGGACTCCGAGACGGGCACGCCGCTGAAGTTCACCCTCACCCCGTCCGGCGGTGGCAGCGCGGTCGTCGACGCGGGCTTCACCAAGGTCGACTTCGGCAAGCCGGCCGCCTCGACCTTCGACTTCACGCCGCCCAAGGGCGCGAAGGTCACCGAGGGCGACGACGCCGAGGCGGGGGCCGAGAAGCACGGCTTCAAGGACGGCGGCAAGGAGTTCAAGGGCGACCAGGGCATGGAGGGCCTGAACGGCCTGAACGTCATCGGCAAGGGCTGGAACTCCATCGCCGAGCTCGAACTGCCGGGCGGCCAGGGCCTCCCGACGGGCGCCTCGGGCGATGTCCCGCCGGACGCGCAGAACTTCCTCGACTCGCTCGGCGACAAGGTGTCGGGCGACTTCGGTTCGGGCACGGTCTTCAAGACGCGTCTGATCAACGCCCTCATCACCGAGGACGGCAAGGTCTACGCCGGCGCGGTCACCAAGGAAGCGCTGGTGAAGGCGGCGAACGCGGCGAAGTAGCGTGCTGCGGCAAGGCGATTGAGCGGCGGGTCCGAGGTGCCGGACAGGTGCCTCGGATCCGCCGTCACGACTTCGAGCGGGGGAGGGCAAGGTGCCGGGCAGCAGCGGCAGTGCGGCGGAGAGCGTCATCGAGACGTCCGGGCTGACCAAGCGCTACGGCAAGCAGCTGGCCGTGGACCGGCTGAGCCTCACTGTCCCCGCGGGCAGCGTCTTCGGGTTCCTCGGGCCGAACGGCTCGGGCAAGACGACCACCATCCGGATGCTCATGGGCCTCATCGAGCCGACTTCCGGCCGGGCCAGGGTCCTTGGCCGCCCGATGCCGCGCGAGACGCGCGCCGTGCTCCCGCACGTGGGCGCGCTCATCGAGGGCCCCGCGCTCTACGGCTTCCTCTCCGGCCGCGACAACCTCCTGCGGTACGACGCCGCCGACCCGACCGCCGATCCGCGCACCCGCCGTGCCCGCGCGGACTCCGCCCTGGACCGGGTGGGGCTGACGGCTGCCGCGGGCAAGAAGGCGAAGGCGTACTCCCTCGGGATGAAGCAGCGCCTCGGGCTCGCTGCCGCGCTGCTCCAGCCGCGCAGGCTCCTCGTGCTCGACGAGCCGACCAACGGCCTCGATCCGCAGGGCATGCGCGAGATCCGGGCGCTGGTGCGGGAGCTGGCGTCGGAGGGCACGACCGTGTTCCTCTCCTCGCACCTCCTGGACGAGGTCGAACAGGTCTGCACTCATGCCGCCGTGATGGCCCAGGGCCGTCTGATCACCCAGGGCCCGGTCGCCGAACTCGCCGCGGGCGCGCGCGGGCGCCTGGTCGTCACGACGCCGGACACGGGTGACGCGGCACGCGTCCTGAAGGAACTCGGCGTGACGGATCTCGTCGTGACGGAGGACCGCGTGACGGGCGAACCGCCGGGCGCGGAGAGCGGCACGGACCTCGCCGAGCTGAACGCGGCCCTGGTCGGTGCGGGCATACGAGTGCGGGGATTCGGCGTCGAACGGGCCTCGCTGGAGGACGCGTTCGTGGCGCTGACGGGGGAGGGCTTCGATGTCGCGGGCTGAGATCGACGGCGTACGGGGCGACGTGCGGGACGGCGTACAGGGCGACGCATCAGTGGTGATGGGCCCACCGAAGGTGCGGTGGATCTGGACCTTCGGGATCTTCCGCAGCGAGCTCGGCATCACCTTCCGCCGCTGGCGGACCCTCGCGCTGCTCGGCGTGCTCGCCGCCGTGCCGATCCTCGTGGGCGTCGCCGTCAAGATCGAGACCAACGACGGCTCGACGCTCGGCGGGGGCGGCGGAGAGGCGGGGGGCCCGGCGTTCATCGCGCAGGTCACCAACAACGGCCTGTTCCTGGTCTTCACCGCGCTCGCCGCGACCCTCCCGTTCTTCCTGCCCATGGCGGTCGGTGTCGTCGCGGGTGACTCCATCGCGGGCGAGTCCAGCGCGGGGACGCTGCGCTATCTGCTCGTCGCCCCCGCGGGACGCACGCGCCTGCTGCTCGCCAAGTACGCGACAGCGATGACGTTCTGCCTGGTCGCGACCCTCGTCGTGGCCCTCTCCGCGCTCGCCGTCGGGGCGCTGCTCTTCCCGGTCGGCGAGGTCACCACGATCTCCGGCACCCGGATCGGCTTCGGCGAAGGGCTGCTGCGTGCCCTGCTCATCGCCCTGGTGGTCGCCGCGTCGCTGATCGGGGTGGCGGCGCTCGGCCTCTTCGTGTCGACGCTGACCAGCAGCGGCATCGCGGCGATGGCGACGACCGTCGGTCTGCTCATCACCATTCAGATCCTCGACCAGATCCCCCAACTGCACGCCATCCAGCCGTACTTCTTCTCGCACTACTGGCTGTCCTTCGCGGACCTGATGCGCGAGCCCGTCTACTGGGACGAGCTGGTCAAGAACCTCGGCCTCCAGGGCCTGTACGCGGCCCTGTTCGGCTCGGCGGCGTGGGCGAGGTTCGGGGCGAAGGACATCACGGCGTAGGGGCGCCGGCAGTTCGAGACATCAGCTCTCGTACGGGTAGCGGGCGAGCGGCGGTTCCTGCGCGAAGAACGTCTTGGCGCGGGCGAGGGCCTCGGTGTCGTCGAGCACGTTGCCCGGCCTCGACCCGTTGCCGAGCAGGACGCCTCCGAAATGCAGCGGGAAGAAGGCGGCCACGTGATTCAGCGTGCCGATCAGCGGCTCCGCGACCTCCTCCTCGCTGTGGGCGAGCGCCGTCACGCCCCACAGGGTGCGGCCCTTCATGGTGGCCTTGAAGTCGACCTCCGGGACCTCGAGCCACGCGTCCCAATAGTCGAGGTAGCGCTTGGTGGTGGCCGAGAGGGAGTACCAGTACAGGGGCGAGACGATGACGATGTCCGTGGCGTCGAGGGTGGCGTCCAGGAGGAGCGCCTCGTTGTCGCCGGAGGGCCGGGGGCGGGCCCGCGGGCGTGTGCCGTCGTGGCGCAGGTCCTCGAAGTCGGGCAGCGGGTGGTCGGCGAGGTTGAGCCAGCGCTGCTCCACGTCGGGCGGGAGCTGTTCGGCGGCCTTGCGGGCCAGCGTCTCCGTGTTGCCGTCGGGGCGGGCGCTGCCGAGGACGAAGAGGAACTTGCGGGTCATGGTGGGCCCCCTGGTGTGTGGCGTGGCGGCGCACGGTCGCCGGGACCGTGCAATTACCTGCGCTTGCACTATATGCACGCGCAGGTAATTGCGTCCAGGGGTGCTCGGCCCGGCCTGGGAGGTCAGGGCCTGGGTGTGGGGCTAGGCCTGGGGCCGGGCCTGCGGCCTTGGCCCGGGGTCAGGCGGAGAGCCCCCACACCGCGTACGCCACCGCGTCGCTGTTGTGGTCGAGGGCGGTCCCGTCGATGTTCGACTCCGTGTCGCAGGCGGAGTGGTAGCACTTGTCGAACGGCTCACCGGCCGTGCCGCCCCAGTTCTCGGCCTGCTCGGCGGTCTTCTTGTAGTCGGCGCCGCTGAACAGTCCGCCGACCGGGACGCCCGCGTCCTTGAACGGCGCGTGGTCGGAGCGGCCGTCGCCCTCCTCGTCGGGTTCCGTGGCGAGGTCGAGGCCGCCGTAGAAGTCCTTGAAGGTCTTCTCGATGGTGGGATCGTCGTCGTAGACGAAGTAGCCCGGGTTCGGGGAGCCGATCATGTCGAAGTTCAGATAGCCCTTGATCTTCGAGCGCTCGCCCGCGGGCAGCTTGTCGACGTAGTGCGAGGAGCCGACGAGCCCCAGCTCCTCGGCGCCCCACCAGGCGAACCGCAGGTGCTTGGCCGGCTTGTACTGCTCGCGCGCCACGGTGAGCGCGGTCTCCAGGATCGCGGCCGAACCGGAGCCGTTGTCGTTGATGCCGGGGCCCGAGTCGACGCTGTCGAGGTGCGAGCCCGCCATGACGACCTGGTCGGCGTCCCCGCCGGGCCAGTCCGCGACCAGGTTGTAGCCGGTCTTGCCGTTGGAGGTGAACTCCTGGACCGAGGTGGTGAATCCGGCCTCGTCCAGCTTGCCCTTCACGTAGTCGATCGAGGCCTTGTAGCCCGCGCTGCCGTGGGCGCGGTTGCCGCCGTTGGACGAGGCGATGTTCTGGAGCTGCGAGAGATGGCCCTGGACGTTGGCCACGGATATGTCGGGGGCGGCCGCTGTGGGGGCGGGGGCCGCGGAGGACATCGCGTTGGTGGTGAGGAGTCCGGTGACGGCTATGACGGCGGCTGCCGCGGCGCGTCCGGGAACGGAGAGCTTCATGTGGGGGGCTCCGTGTTCTGTTGATTTGTCACGTGGGGGGGTGCTCGGTACTACGTGAGACGCGCCAATTCCGTTCGCCGATCACGGAATTGGCGTGCCTGATGGTGCGGGTGAGCTTGACCGTGCGTCAAGAGCGCATATCGGTCGCCGTGTTCCGCATGACGGTCGCCCCGGGGGTTCACGCTGAGCCCGGCGCCTCCGATTCGGCCCGAGCGTCGTAGGCCGACCGCGCTGCGGCGACCTCGCCCTGGTGCTGCTCCGTCCAGGTCACCAGGGACTGGATGGTGGCGTGCAAGGTGCCGCCCAAGGGCGTGAGTTCGTACTCGACGCGCGGCGGCACGACCGGGTAAACCGTGCGCTTGACCAGGCCGTCGCGCTCCAGCTGGCGCAGCGTCACCGTCAGCATGCGCTGGCTGATGCCGTCGATCTCCCGGCGCAACTCGGTGAAGCGGAGCTTGCGGTGCTCAAGGAGGGCGATGGTGAGCAGCGACCATTTGTCGGCGACGCGGTCCAGGATCTGCCGGACCTGGCAGTCCTCGCGGGCATCCCACTGAAAGGGATCGGCGTCGCCGTAATCCACACCGGCACCAACGCTCGTGCCTGCGCCCGAATTTGCTACTTCGTCTGCGCCTGCGCCCACGGTGCCCTCGCGGTTACTCGGTGACTTTGAAGTGCCTTCTTCCATGCCTGCCGATGGTGCCGCAGGCTTCCAGTGGTTACAAGAGGGAACCGACCCCCGTACGAGTAACCGCAGTTACTCGCCCCTTACGCCCCTTATAACCCTTCGCTCCTAAGGAGTCTCGCCATGGGTGCAAGAGCCTGGGCCCTGCTGCTCGTCCTCTGCGGGACGATCTTTCTGGAGGGCATCGATGTCGCCATGCTGGCGATCGCGATTCCGGCGATCCGAGCGGACCTCGGTCTCTCGACCGGCACCGCGGCGTGGGTCATGAGCGCCTACGTCCTCGGGTACGCGGGCTTCACTCTCCTCGGCGGCCGGGCGGCCGATCTGCTGGGCAGGCGGCGGATGTTCCTCCTCTGGCTCGGCGTCTTCCTGGCCTTCTCCGGGCTCGGCGCCCTCGCCACCGAAGGCTGGATGCTGATAGTCGCCCGCTTCATGACCGGACTCTCCGCGGCCTTCATGACGCCTGCCGCGATGTCGATCATCACCACCTCGTACGCGGAAGGCCCCGAGCGCAACAAGGCGCTGCTCGTCTTCGCCGGCACCTCCGCGGGCGGGTTCTCGCTCGGGCTGGTCGTCGGCGGACTGCTCACCGAGCTCGACTGGCGCTGGGTGTTCTTCGCGCCGGTGATCCTCGCCGCCGGGATTCTCGCGGCGGCGGTCCGCATCATCCCGGCGGAGCCGGCGCGCGTACGGCGCCCTCATGGGCTCAGCGGCTTCGACCTGCCGGGGGCGGCGGCTGCGGCGGGGGCGATGCTGCTGCTCGCGTACGGCGTTGTGCGGCTCGAACACGGCTTCTCGGGCTGGCCGTTGACGGCTGGTGCGGCGGCGGCCGGGGTGCTGCTCGGCATCGCGTTCGTGGGGATCGAGCGGCGGACCCGGGTACCGCTGGTGCGGCTCGGGATCTTCCGTACGGGAAGCGTGGTGCGGGCGGCGCTCGGGGCGCTGCTTTTCGTCGGGGCGTACATGGGCTTCCAGTTCGTCCTGACGCTGTACCTCCAGGAACTTCGCGGCTGGTCGTCCCTGCAGACCGCCCTCGCCCTGGTGGTCATGGGCATCGACGTGATCCTGGCGCCGACGCTGACTCCGGTGCTCGTCGCGCGGTACGGCCACGCCCGGGTGATCCTCGGCGGGTTCCTGCTGGCGTCCGTGGCGTACGTGCTGTTCCTGCCGGTCGGCATGGACTGGACGTACGCGGCGATGTTCCCGACCTTCCTCCTCGCGGGCACCGCCTTCGCGCTCGCCCTGGGCCCGCTGATGATCGCGGCGACGGACGGCGTGGCCGAGGGGGAGCAGGGCCTGGCGGGCGGAGTGCTCCAGACGGGCCTGCAGTTCGGCGCGGCGATCGGCATCTCGGGCGTGACGGCGGTACACGGCCTCGCCCTGTCCGGCACCGACCCGACCTCAGCCCTCTCGGCCTTCCGCACGGCCCTCGCGGTCCCGGTGACGATGGCGCTCCTGGGCGCGTTCATCGCGGCGTACGGCTTACGAGGCCGCAGGGCCGGCCCGGTGGCGAGCGGCGGGAGCCGACCCACCGCGGGGAGCGGGCGGGAGTCTGCTCGGGCGGTGGCTCGGGAGGGGCGGTAGGGGGCGTGGTGCTGTGGGCGGCGGGCGGTCATGAGGAAGCGGGGCCCGTACGGGCGGTGGTCAGGGGGGGCGTTGGGCGTGAGGGCATGGTGCTGTGGCCAGGCGGTGGCCGTGAGCGGGCGGGGGGCGTTCGGGTGGTGGCCGGGAGGGGCGGTAAGGGGTGGGGTGCGGTGCCGTGGGTCAGGCTGTGGCTGTGCGGGGGTGGGGCGCTTCGAGCGGTGGTCGCGCGGGAGGGGCGGTAGGGGGCGGGGCGCGGTGGCGTGGGTCAGCCTGTGGCCTGGAGTGGGCGGGGGGCGTTCGGGCGGTGGCCGGGAGGGGCGGTGGGGTGGGGTGCGGTGCCGTGGACCAAGCCGCCGCAGCCGGCGTACGCCGCTTTGTGGTCCTGTCGGGGCGGGGCGTCGAGGTGTTCGGCGACTCCTTCGAGCCGTCCATGGCGGAGGCCGAGCGCGTGGTGCGTGCGGCGGGCGTGGACTGGACGGTGATCCGCCCGAACAACTTCTCGCAGAACTTCGACGAGGACCTCTTCGGCGCGGCGCTGCGCGAAGGTGGCCGCCTCGCGCTGCCGGTGGGCGAGGCGCCGGAGCCGTTCATCGACGTGGAGGACATCGCGGAGGTGGTGGCGGCACTGCTCACCGAGGACGGGCACACAGGGCGTACGTACGAACTGTCGGGCCCCAGGGCGCTGACCTTCACGGAGGCGGTCGCCGAGCTGGCGGAGGCGTGGGAGCGGCCGCTGCGCTTCGAGCACATCACGGCGGACGCGTACGTGACGGAGCTGGCCGGTCAGGGAGTCCCCGAGGAAATCGCCCGCCCCCTCGCCGACGTACTCGCCTGGCTCCCCGAGGGCCACAACGCCAAGCCGACACCGGACGTACAGACCATCCTCGGCCGAGCTCCGCGCGATTTCACGACATACGCAAGGACGACGAGGGCGCCCCGTTAGGGGCAACGGCCAACGGCCAGGCTCAGACCGCGGACCCCTCCCGCCCGGCAGCGGGAGCAGCGGGAGCAACGGGACTCATCGGCTCAGTCTCCCGCCCCGCGACGGGAGCCGCAGGCGCAGGACCAGCGGCAGTTTCCCGCCGAGCCGCAGCAAGCCGCACCGCATTACGCCGCGCGGAGCGAACCGCGTCCCAGGTCAGCAACGTCAACGCCAGCCACACAAGCCCGAACCCGGCCCACCGCTCCGGCGGCATCGCCTCGTGGAAGTACAGGATGCCGAGCAGGAACTGGAAGACGGGCGCGAGGTACTGCAGCATCCCCAGCGTCGCCAGCGGCACCCGGATCGCCGCGGCCCCGAAGCAGACCAGGGGAATGGCGGTGACCAGGCCGGTCGCCGCGAGAAGCGCCGCGTGCCCGAAGCCCTCCGTGCCGAACGTCGCGTCACCCCGCGCCCCGAGCCACACGAGGAACCCGACCGCGGGCAGGAACTGGATCGCGGTCTCGGCGGTCAGCGACTCCAGACCGCTGAGCCCGACCTTCTTCTTCGCCAGGCCGTACGTGGCGAAGGAGAAGGCGAGGCAGAGCGAGATCCACGGCGGCTGCCCGTACCCGAAGGCGAGCACGAGGACCGCCGCGAGACCGACGGCGACGGCCGCCCACTGCACGGGCCGCAGCCGCTCGCCGAGGAGCAGGACGCCCATCGCGATGGTGACCAGGGGGTTGATGAAGTAGCCGAGGGAGGCCTCGACGACGTGGCCGGAGTTCACGGCCCAGATGTAGACGCCCCAGTTGACCGTGATGACCGCCGCGGCGATCGTCACGAGGCCCAGCTTGCGAGGCTGCCGGATGAGCTCGCCCGCCCACGCCCAGCGCCGCACGAGCAGCAGGGCGATGCCGACCACGACGAGCGACCACGCCATGCGGTGCGCGAGGATCTCGCCCGCCCCCGACGGCTTGAGCAGCGGCCAGAAGAGGGGCACGAGGCCCCACATCCCGTAGGCCGCGAAGCCGTTCAGCAGACCTATGCGCTGTTCGCTCTTCGACTGTTCGGCTGCGGCGGCGTCCACGGCCCCTCCTTGGTGCAAGGCAGCCCCACGCTGCCCTCAGAAGGTAGCGGCCCGGACACCCCCGTGTCATGCCCGTCTCATGAAAACGGTCATGACCTCCGTCTCGCCCGCCCCGGCCGGGCCCGGCACGCCCCCGCCACCTGCCCTCAACCCTTGAGAGCCGCCGAGATCGCGTCCGCGACAGGAGTCGTGGGCCGCCCGATGAGCCGGGCCAGATCACCGCTCGTACCGGCGAGCAGCCCCCGCTCGATCGCCGAGTCCACGTCCACGAGGATCGCGGCGAACTGCTCGGGAAGGCCCGCGCCGGTCAGGATCGCGAGGTTCTGCTCGGCGGGGACGTTCGCGTACGAGATGTCCTTGCCGCTCTGCCGGGCGACCTCGGCGGCGTACTCGGCCAGGCTCCACGCGACATCGCCGCTCAGCTCGTACGCCTTGCCCTCGTGGCCCTCGCCGGTCAGTACGGCGACGGCGGCGGCCGCGTAGTCGGCGCGCGAGGCGGAGGCGACCCTGCCCTCGCCCGCGGAGGCTACGACGGCGCCGTGCTCCAGGACGGGGGCCAGGTTGGCGGTGTAGTTCTCGTGGTACCAGCCGTTGCGCAGGAAGGTGTGCGGAAGCCCGGATCCGAGGATCAGCTGCTCGGTCTCCTTGTGCTCGGCCGCGAGGTCGAAGTCGGCGTCGGGTCCCCCGAGGACGCCGGTGTACGCGAGGAGTGCGACGCCCGCCGCACGGGCCGCGTCGATCACCGCCGCGTGCTGCGGCACCCGCTGCCCGACCTCGCTGCCGGAGATCAGCAGCACCCTGTCGCCCGCGGCGAAGACACCGGCGAGGGTCTCGGGCGCGCTGTAGTCCGCGATGCGCAGCTCCACGCCGCGCGCGGCGAGATCGGCGGCCTTCTCCTTGTCGCGGACGACGGCGGCTATCCGCCCGGCGGGCACCTGCGCTGCGAGCAGCCCGTCGATGACGAGACGGCCGAGGTGTCCGGTGGCTCCGGTGACGACGATGCTCATGTCTGGAATCTCCCTGTGGGCGTGGTTCTGTGCGGTTCTGACAGTGAGCCTACGTCGGGCGCTAACTATTGGAAAGTACCCACTTTGAAGTAAGGTACTGGCATGGCAGTAAGTAGCTGGAACCTCGGAGACGAGGGAATGTGCCCGCAGCGCCTCGTCCTGGAGCACGTCACGAGCCGCTGGGGAGTGCTGGTCCTGATCGCCCTGGACGAGCGCTCGTACCGCTTCAGCGAGCTGCGCCGGGCGCTCGGCCGGGTCAGCGAGAAGATGCTGACGCAGACGCTGCAGACCCTGGAGCGCGACGGCCTCGTGCACCGCGACGCCAAGCCGGTCATCCCGCCGCGCGTCGACTACTCCCTCACCGACCTGGGGCGCGAGGTCGGCACGCAGGTCCGGGCGCTCGCCGAGTGGACCGAGCGGCGCCTGGCGGACGTACAGGAAGCACGCGAGGCGTACGACGAAGCCCGGTCCTGAAGGATCAGGACCGGGCTTCGGGGTGATCGTGCCCGGCTAGCCGACGACGGTCCACGTGTCGCCGCCCGCGAGCAGCGCGGCCAGGTCGCCCTTGCCGTTCTGTTCGATGGCGGTGTCGAGCTGGTCGGACATCAGGGTGTCGTAGACCGGGCGCTCGACGTTGCGGAGGACGCCGATGGGGGTGTGGTGGAGGGTGTCGGGGTCGGCGAGGCGGGAGAGCGCGAAGGCCAGCGTCGGCGAGGTCGAGTGCGCGTCATGGACCAGGATCTGAGACTCGGTCTCGGACGTGACCGGGACAACTTTGAGATCGCCGGTCGCCGGGTCGCGTACGACTCCCTTGGAGCCGAGGCCGTTCTCCAGCGGAGCCCCGAAGCGGATGGGCTGCCCGTGTTCCAGGCGGATCACCGCCTCTTCGGCCTGCTGCTTGTCCTTGAGGACCTCGAAGGCGCCGTCGTTGAAGATGTTGCAGTTCTGGTAGATCTCCACCAGCGCGGTGCCGGGGTGTTCGGCGGCCTCGCGCAGTACGGAGGTGAGGTGCTTGCGGTCGGAGTCCACGGTCCTCGCCACGAAGCTCGCCTCCGCGCCGATGGCGAGGGAGACGGGGTTGAAGGGCGCGTCCAGCGAACCCATCGGCGTCGACTTGGTGATCTTGCCGACCTCGGAGGTCGGGGAGTACTGGCCTTTGGTGAGGCCGTAGATCCGGTTGTTGAACAGCAGGATCTTCAGGTTGACGTTGCGGCGCAGGGCGTGGATGAGGTGGTTGCCGCCGATGGACAGCGCGTCGCCGTCCCCGGTGACCACCCAGACGCTCAAGTCCCGCCGCGAGGAGGCGAGTCCGGTGGCGATGGCCGGGGCGCGGCCGTGGATGGAGTGCATCCCGTAGGTGTTCATGTAGTACGGGAAGCGGCTTGAGCAGCCGATGCCCGACACGAAGACGATGTTCTCCTTGGCCAGGCCGAGCTCGGGCATGAAGCCCTGCACGGCCGCCAGGACGGCGTAGTCACCGCAGCCGGGGCACCAGCGCACCTCCTGATCGGACTTGAAGTCCTTCATGGATTGCTTGGCCTCGGCCTTGGGCACCAGGGAAAGCGCTTCGATCGTGCTCCCGGTGCCTTCGGTCTTCGTGTCAGCCATTGATGGCCTCCTTGAGAGCCGTGGCGAGCTGCTCGGCCTTGAACGGCATTCCATTGACCTGGTTGTACGAGACCGCGTCCACGAGGTACTTGGCGCGGAGGAGCGTGGCGAGCTGCCCGAGGTTCATCTCGGGAATCACCACCTTGTCGTAACGCTTCAGGACCTCGCCCAGATTCCGCGGGAAGGGGTTGAGATGGCGCAGATGGGCCTGCGCCACGCTCTCGCCGACCGCCCGCAGCCGGCGTACCGCCGCGGTGATGGGCCCGTAGGTCGAACCCCAGCCGAGGACGAGCAACTTGGCGTCGCCGCTCGCGTCGTCGACCTCGATGTCGGGCACCTGGATGCCGTCGATCTTGGCCTGGCGGGTGCGGACCATGAAGTCGTGGTTGGCCGGGTCGTAGGAGATGTTGCCGGTGCCGTCCTGCTTCTCGATGCCGCCGATGCGGTGTTCGAGACCGGGCGTGCCGGGGATCGCCCAGGGGCGGGCCAGGGACTGCGGGTCGCGCTTGTACGGCCAGAAGACCTCGGTGCCGTCGTCCTCGGTGTGATTGGGTCCCGAGGCGAACTGCACGCGCAGGTCCGGGAGTTCATCGGTGTCCGGGATGCGCCACGGCTCGGACCCGTTGGCCAGGTAGCCGTCGCTCAGCAAGAACACGGGGGTGCGGTAGGTGACCGCGATGCGGGCCGCTTCAAGGGCCGCGTCGAAGCAGTCCGCCGGTGTCTTGGGCGCCACGATCGGCACCGGTGCCTCGCCGTTGCGCCCGAACATGGCCTGCAGCAGGTCGGCCTGCTCGGTCTTGGTCGGCAGGCCGGTCGAGGGGCCACCGCGCTGGATGTCCACGATCAGCAGCGGCAGTTCAAGCGACACCGCCAGGCCGATCGTCTCCGACTTCAGCGCCACACCGGGCCCCGAGGTCGTCGTCACCGCGAGCGAGCCGCCGAACGCCGCCCCCAGCGCCGCCCCGATGCCCGCGATCTCGTCCTCGGCCTGGAACGTGCGCACACCGAAGTTCTTGTGCTTGCTCAGCTCGTGCAGGATGTCCGAGGCCGGAGTGATCGGGTACGAGCCCAGGTAGAGCGGCAGATCCGCCTGCCGGCCCGCCGCGATCAGCCCGTACGAGAGGGCCAGGTTCCCCGAGATGTTGCGGTAGGTGCCGGTCGGGAAGGCCTGGGCGGCGGGAGCGACCTCGTACGAGACCGCGAAGTCCTCGGTCGTCTCGCCGAAGTTCCAACCGGCGTGGAAGGCCGCGATGTTGGCCTCGGCGATGTCCGGCTTCTTGGCGAACTTCGTCCGCAGGAACTTCTCCGTGCCCTCGGTCGGCCGGTGGTACATCCACGACAGCAGACCCAGCGCGAACATGTTCTTGCTGCGGCCCGCGTCCTTGCGCGAGAGGTCGAACTCCTTGAGTGCCTCGACCGTCAGCGTCGTCAGCGGCACCGGGTGGACGCTGTAGCCGTCCAGCGAGCCGTCTTCCAGCGGCGAGACCTCGTAGCCGACCTTCTGCATCGCCCGTTTGGAGAACTCGTCCGTGTTGACGATGATCTCCGCGCCGCGCGGCACATCGGCGATGTTCGCCTTCAGCGCGGCCGGGTTCATCGCGACCAGGACGTTCGGCGCGTCGCCCGGCGTGAGGATGTCGTGGTCGGCGAAATGCAGCTGAAAGGAGGAGACACCCGGCAGTGTCCCGGCAGGAGCACGGATCTCGGCGGGAAAGTTCGGCAGTGTCGAGAGGTCGTTCCCGAAGGACGCCGTCTCCGAAGTGAACCGGTCGCCGGTGAGCTGCATGCCGTCACCCGAGTCACCCGCGAAGCGGATGATCACCCGGTCCAGACGGCGTACATCCTTCTCACCAGCATGCTTGCGCTGCTCTCCGACGACTGCCCCATCGGCCTGCTCGGCTGGGCTACTGACCTGGCTGGTCACTGAACTGGACCTCCCTCGGGCGGCTGAGCGGGAAGGGCTGGGCGACCGGCCTTCCCAAGGCCCACCCTACGTCTGTAAGGGTCGCCTTCCTGGGGTTGATCGCATGACGGACGCACTTTTGAGACGCTGCAATGCCCTGGTTCGTCATGTTTTGCCTCGCCCTCCGGCCCGACATGGAAGACGCCCCCCACTCATCCTTTGGTTCTAGGACTGTTCTCCGTGCTCGTGTCTCCGTGGTCGTGCGGTTGCCGCGGTTGCCGTTGTTTCCAAATAACTGACAGGGTGTCAGATTGCTAGGAGTTGAGGTAGGTGAGAACCGCGAGGACTCGCCGGTGATCCCCGTCGCTCTGGGAGAGCCCCAGCTTCAGGAAGATGTTGCTGACGTGCTTCTCGACCGCGCCGTCACTCACCACCAACTGCCGTGCCACCGCCGAGTTCGTCCTGCCCTCGGCCATCAGACCGAGTACCTCGCGTTCGCGAGGTGTAAGCCCCGCAAGGACGTCCTGCTTGCGGCTGCGGCCGAGCAGCTGCGCCACGACCTCCGGGTCGAGCGCGGTGCCGCCCTCCGCGACACGCACCACGGCGTCCACGAACTCGCGCACCTCGGCGACGCGGTCCTTGAGCAGATAGCCGACGCCACGGCTGGACCCGGCGAGCAGCTCGGTGGCGTACTGCTCCTCGACGTACTGGGAGAGGACGAGCACCCCGAGCCCCGGGAACTGGTGGCGCAGGTGCACCGCGGCCCGTACCCCCTCGTCGGTGTGCGTCGGCGGCATCCGCACGTCGGCGACGACCACGTCGGGCAGGGCGCCCGCGGCGGAGAGGTCGTTGATCGTCTTGATCAGCGCGTCCGCGTCGCCGACCCCCGCTACGACATCGTGCCCGCGGTCGGTCAGCAACCGGGTCAGGCCCTCCCTGAGCAGCACCGAATCCTCGGCGATGACGACCCGCACTTTGTCCTCCACGTTCACGGCCCCCCCGGCATATGTGGTTCTGGTGATTCCCCCGGCACCTCAGTATCGCGCGTACGAACGCCGGCGAAGGGCGTAACGGCGTTCGTGGGCAACCGCTTGCTCGTGTTCGTTCGCCGCGGGCGCGGCAGCGGGCACGGCAGCACCCACCCGGCCTCCCCGCGCTGCGGGTCGACCGGGTGGGTGAGCGCGGAGGGTGATCCGCGGCAAGGGCCCTAGGGCCCTTCTGACGGCCCTAGGCCCGCCAGGGCAATTCGGCCGTCACCGTAGTGGGCCCGCCCACCGGCGAATCCACCACCAGGATTCCGTCGACCGCGTCGAGCCGCTCGGCGAGCCCGGCGAGACCGGAACCGCCGGTCACGTCCGCGCCCCCGGCCCCGTCGTCGGAGACCTGCAGCATCAGCCGGTTCTCGACCTGCCACACGTCGACCGAGCCGTGGGACGCCCGCGCGTGCTTGCTGATGTTCTGCAGGAGCTCGGAGACCGTGAAGTACGCGATGCCCTCGATCGCGGCGGCGGGCCGCGCGGGCAGATCCACCTCGACCTGCACCGGAACCGTGCACCGGGCGGCGAGCGCGGAGAGCGCCGCGTCCAGGCCGCGGTCGGTCAGGACCGCCGGGTGGATGCCGCGGGCCAGGTCGCGCAGCTCCTGGAGGGCCACCTTCACCTCGCCGTGCGCCTCGCCCACCATGCGCGCCGCGGCCTCCGGGTCCTCGGTCAGCTTCTCCTTGGCCAGGCCGAGGTCCATGGCGAGCGCCACGAGGCGGGCCTGCGCCCCGTCGTGCAGGTCGCGCTCGATGCGGCGCAGGTCGGCGGCGGCCGTGTCGACGACGACCCCGCGGTCCGACTCCAGCTCGACGACGCGCGTGGCCAGACTCGATGGGCCGAGCAGACCGGCCACCATCACGCGGTCGACCGTGGTCAGGGCCCGGATGATCCAGGGCGTGGCGAGCGTGATCAGCAGGCCGGTGAGGGCGGTGACGCCGATCTCGAAGGGGTTGTCCAGGTAGACGCGGTGGCCGTCGTCGCCGTACAGCTGGATGCCGTCCTGGCCGCCGTAGAGCGGGAAGAGCCACTGCCACAGCGGGTACGTGAGCATCGCCCAGCCGTACGTCCAGAAGACCACCGAGACGGTGAAGGAGAAGACGGCCCACGGCATGTGGAGGATGGAGTAGAGGACGTGCCGCCAGGAGACGCCGCTCTTGAGCACGGCGCCCATCCACGCCAGGGGCCCGCCGCCGTTCTTGGGCCGCAGCGGCTCGGGATCGGCCACCTCCACGTCCAACAGCGCCCGCGCCCGCACCCGTTCGAGCGAGCCGATGCCGCGGCAGGCGGCGAGCCCGGCGGCGAGCACCGGGATGCCGATGAACGTGATCAGCAGTCCGGCGCCTACCGACAGCATCGTGACCGCGAACGTGAACGTGACGATGCTGATCGGCAGGCTCAGGAGCACATAGCCGAACTCCTTCCAGGCGCGCGCCTCGATCGGCGCCCGCAGCCCGGCCGGGAGACGGCGCCGCCGATCGTCGAGGTCGGATCCCCGGAACTCCGAACGGTCCATGCGTCCGTACTCCTGTCCGTACTCCGTGGCCATCGGTCTCGTCCGTTTCTGCTCGGTCGTGCGCTGCTCGGTCGTGCGCGGCCTCTTGGGTCACGCGCCGGTTCGGCGTCGTATCTCAAGAGTGCTGGCCGCGGCAGATCCGGACCATGTGGTGCGTAGGTGTCTTCGACCGGGGGTTTTCCCTACCCCCGGGCCGGCTGGGCGGGCTGGGCCGTCGGGTCCCGGTCCTGGTCCCGGTCGCGCCACGGCAGCTCCGCCGTGATCGTCGTGGGGCCGCCCTCCGGGGACTCGATCACGAACAGGCCGTCGACCGCGCCGAGCCGGTCCGCGAGCCCCGCCATGCCCGAGCCCCCGTCCAGATTCGCGCCGCCCCTGCCGTCGTCCCACACCTGGATGAGCAGCCGCTGGTCGGTGCGCCACACGTCCACGGACGCCGTACGGGCCCCGCTGTGCTTGCTCACGTTCTGCAGGAGCTCGGAGACCGTGAAGTACGCGATGCCCTCGATCGCGGCGGCCGGGCGCGCCGGCAGATCGGCGGTCACCTTCACCGGGACCGTGCACCGCGAGGCCACCGAGGACAGCGCCGCGTCCAGGCCGCGGTCGGTCAGGACCGCCGGGTGGATGCCGCGGGCCAGGTCGCGCAGTTCCTGGAGGGCGAGCTTCACCTCGCCGTGCGCCTCGTCGACCATCGCCGCCACGGTGTCGTCGGCCTGGCCCTCCAGAAGCTTCTCCTTGGCCAGGCCGAGCCCCATGGCGAGCGCCACCAGGCGGGCCTGCGCCCCGTCGTGCAGGTCGCGCTCGATGCGGCGCAGGTCGGCGGCGGCCGTGTCGACGACGACCCCGCGGTCCGACTCCAACTCCACGATGCGCCGCTCCAGTTCGTCGGAGGGCGAGAGCAGCCCGCGCGCCATCGCGCGGTCGGCGTTCGTCAGGCCGCGCACGATGTAGGGGAGCACCGGCCAGAGCACGAAGAGCCCGGTCAGGGTGACGGCGAAGGTCACCACGCCCCAGGGCAGCCGCATGAACGAGTACAGCATCGTGCGCCAGCCGACCGGGTCCTTCAGGCTCGACCACAGCCAGCTGAAGAAGCCGTGCCCCCGCTGCTTGGGCATCGGACTCGGCTCGTCGATCCACAGCCCGAGCAGTTTGCGCGCCCGCGCCCGCTCCGCCCTGCCGATCATCCGGGCGCCGAGCAGCGCGCCCGCGAGCAGCGGCAGGCCGATGACCGTCACGGCGAGACCGCCGCCGGCGGCGAGCGTCACGACCACGTAGACGAAACCGGCCACGCCGACCGGCAGGTTGGCCAGGAGGTGGGCGATCTCCTTCCAGGTCCGCGCGTCGTACGCCGCGAAGCGGGCGGGCGGAGGCGGCGGGGACGGCGGGTGCGGCGGGAACGCCGAAGACGTGGGCGGGTACGCCGGAGACGTGGTCGAGGACATGGCGCGTGCGGTCATATGCGCCAGAGTGCACGGCTCGGCGCCGGGATGCCATGAGGAGGGCCGCCAGGACTCCCGGGGGATAACCCCACCCGATGCGTGACGCTCTGCTTACCTCACCTTTAGCAGGCCCTAGACTCCCGTGCGTACAGATCGTCGAACAGTGCTGAGTGTCAGAGGCGGTCAGGGAGTGAGGGGCTGACGTGCACGTGACGAACGTCGCGGCGAGCTACTACCAGTCGTACTCCGTCGTCGGACTGCTCGCCGTCGTCGGCGTGCTGTTCGTCGCCGTCGCCTTCGGCGCGGGACGGCTGCTCAGGCCCGTCGTACCGACACCCGAGAAGCTCCTGACGTACGAGTGCGGCGTCGACCCGGTCGGCGAGGGCTGGGCCCACACCCAGGTCCGCTACTACGTCTACGCGTTCCTCTACGTCATCTTCGCCGTCGACTCGATCTTCCTCTTTCCATGGGCGACGGTCTTCGCCGCGCCCGGCTACGGTGCGACGACGCTGGTGGAGATGTTCGTCTTCCTCGGCTTCCTGACCGTGGGCCTGCTGTACGCATACAAGAAGGGCGTCCTCACATGGACGTGACCCCGGAGCGTCCTCGCGCGGACGTGACCCCGGAGCCCGTGCTCCTGCCCGAGCCGACCGTGCTGTCCACGCCCGAGTCGTCCACGTCCGAGCCGCAGAAGCTCGGCGTGCTCTCGCGGCTGGCCCCCGAGCCGATGAAGGTGGTCCTCAACTGGGGCCGCCGGTACTCGTTGTGGGTCTTCAACTTCGGCCTCGCCTGTTGCGCCATCGAGTTCATCGCCGCGTCCATGGCCCGGCACGACTTCATCCGGCTCGGTGTGATCCCGTTCGCGCCCGGTCCGCGCCAGGCCGACCTGATGGTCGTCTCCGGCACGGTCACGGACAAGATGGCCCCGGCCGTGAAGCGCCTGTACGAGCAGATGCCCGAGCCGAAGTACGTCATCTCCTTCGGCGCCTGCTCCAACTGCGGCGGCCCGTACTGGGATTCGTACGCGGTGACCAAGGGCGTCGACCAGATCATCCCGGTGGATGTCTACGTGCCCGGCTGCCCGCCCCGGCCCGAGGCGCTGCTCCAGGGCATCCTCAAGCTCCAGGAGAAGATCGCGGCGGAGTCGCTGGGGGAGCGGTACGGCAATGGCGGCAAGGGGAACCGGCCTTCGGCGGCGGCTTTGCAGAGCGGACTCGTGAAGGCGCCGGTGGCGGGCACCGGTTCTGGTTCTGGGGAGGGGAAGGCATGACGGGCTGGCTGCCGAGCCCCGTCGAGGAGCTCTTCGGCGCCGAGGCGACGGCGGAGGAGTCGTACGACCTTCTAACGGTCGACGTCCCGCCGAGCTCCTGGATCGCGGCGCTCGAAACCGCGCGCACGACGCTGACCTGCACCTACTTCGACTGGCTGAGCGCCGTCGACGAACCCGGCACGGGCTTTTACGTCTCGGCCCACGTCGTCGCCCTCTCTCCCGTACGTCGCCTCCTCATCCGTACGACCGTTCCGCACGAGGCCCCTGTCCTGCCGACGGCGGTCGACGTCTACGCGGGCGCGGCATGGCACGAGCGCGAGACGCACGAGATGTTCGGCGTCGCTTTTGAGGGCCACCCGCACCTGGTCCCGCTGCTCCTCCCGGACACCTTCGAAGGCCACCCCCTGCGCAAGGACTTCGTCCTGGCGGCCCGGGTCGCCAAGGCGTGGCCCGGCGCGAAGGAGCCGGGGGAGTCGGAGCACGGCGGGCCCAAGCGCCGCCAGATGCTGCCTCCCGGCGTGCCCGACCCGAACGAATGGGGCCCCCTCAAGGGCCAGCTCCCGGCAGCCCCGGCCCGCCCGGCCCGCGGCGCGGCCCGAGCGGCGGGCGACCGACCCGTACGCCGGGCACGCACGGCGGGGGAGGGCTCGGCCAGCCAGGCAACGGCAACGGCAACGGGCGCACAGCCGGAGACAGCGGCACCGGCACCGGCACCGCGGCGTTCGCGGAGCGTCAGCCAGGGGTCGGCTTCGCAGCGACCGGAGGGGACGGGACCCGCTGGGGCTGCTCCGACACCGGAGGCTGCTCCGACACCCGAGGCTGCTCCGCTCCCTGAGGCGAAGCCTGACGTTGCTCCGGCACCGGAGGCGAAGCCCGAAGCTGCTCCGGCGCCGAAGGCGAAGCCCGAGTCGCGCGCGGCCGGTTCCGATGCTCCCTGGCACCAGGCCCGCCCGGCGTTCGAGGCGAGCGAGGAGTCGGCACCGGCCACGGAGGCCGAAACCGACACCACCGCTACCAGTACCGGCACTGGTACTAGTACTGACACCGACCCCGAGGCCCCGAAGCCCGAGCCCACCGAGCCCGAGCCCGCCAAGCAAGACCCCGCCAACCCCGACGATGAAGCCGATCGCCCAGGAGGCTCGGAGTGACCGACGCGCTCGACGTCGCCCTGCGTCTCCTCATCGTCTTCGCCGTCTTCCTCGTACTGCCCCTGGTCATCGGCCAGACCGAGCACAAGGTGATGGCCCACATGCAGGGCCGCCTCGGCCCCATGTACGCGGGCGGCTTCCACGGCTGGGCCCAGCTCGTCGCCGACGGAGTCAAGTTCGCGCAGAAGGAAGACGTCGTACCGGCCGAGGCCGACCGCCGCATCTTCCAGCTCGCCCCCGCCATCGCCCTGCTGCCGTACCTCCTCGTCCTGATCGCCATCCCCATCGGCCCGAGCGAAGGCGCCGTCGGCCAACTCGTCGACGCGGGCATCTTCTTCGTGCTCGCGGTCATGGGCGTCGGCGTACTCGGCTCGCTCATGGCGGGCTGGGCGAGCGCCAACAAGTTCTCCCTCCTCGGCGGCCTGCGCACCGCCGCCCAGCTCCTGGCGTACGAACTCCCGATGCTGCTCGCCGCGGCCTCGGTCGCGATGGCAGCCGGCACGGTGTCACTGCCCGGCATCCTGAACGCCTTCGAGTGGTGGTGGCTGCCCTGGCAGATCGTCGGCGCCCTCGTCTTCTTCGTCGCGGGCCTCGCCGAACTCCAGCGCCCGCCCTTCGACATGCCGGTCGCCGACTCGGAGATCATCTTCGGCGCGTACACCGAGTACACGGGCCTGCGCTTCGCCCTCTTCCTCCTCGCCGAGTACGCCGGAATCGTCGTCCTCTGCGGCCTCACCACCGTCCTCTTCCTCGGTGGCTGGCACGGCCCGTGGGGCGCCGACGGCCTCGGCTGGGTCTGGACCCTCCTGAAGACGGGACTGCTCGCCTTCGTCGTGATCTGGCTGCGCGTCAGCTACCCCCGTCTCCGCGAGGACCAGCTCCAGAAGCTCTCCTGGACCCTCCTCGTCCCGCTCGCCCTCGCGCAGATCGCGCTCACCGGAATCGTGAAGGTGGCGATCAACTAAATGGCTCCGATCCCTGGCAGCGGCCTCGCCAAGGGCCTCGCCGTCACCCTCCGCACGATGACGAAGAAGACCGTCACCGAGCAGTACCCGGAGCATCAGCCCGAACTCCCGCCCCGCACCCGGGGTGTCATCGGGCTCTTCGAGGAGAACTGCACGGTCTGCATGCTCTGCGCCCGCGAGTGCCCGGACTGGTGCATCTACATCGACTCGCACAAGGAGACGGTCCCGCCGGCCGTCGAGGGCGGCCGCGAGCGCAGCCGCAATGTCCTCGACCGCTTCGCCATCGACTTCTCCCTCTGCATGTACTGCGGCATCTGCATCGAGGTCTGCCCCTTCGACGCACTCTTCTGGTCCCCGGAGTTCGAGTACGCCGAGACCGACATCCACGAACTCACCCACGAACGCGACAAGCTCCGCGACTGGATGTGGACCGTCCCGGCCCCGCCGGCCCTGGACCCCGCGGCCGAGGAACCCAAGGAGATCGCCACCGCCCGCAAGGCAGCGGAGAAGCTGGCGGCCGCACAGGAAGCCGAAGCTGCCGGCCCGGAGGCATCCCAGTGAACCTCGCCGCCAACGCCCCCCAAGGCTTCCTCTCCCCGACGGGAGTGGAGATCGCGTTCCTCCTCGTCGGCCTCGTCACCCTCGGCTCGGCGATCGTCACCGTCACCACCAAGCAGCTGGTGCACGCCGCCCTGTGGCTCGTGGCGACGCTGGGCGGCCTGGCCGTCGAGTACCTCCTGCTCACCGCCGAGTTCATCGCCTGGGTACAGGTACTGATCTATGTCGGCTCCGTCGTCGTCCTCCTCTTGTTCGGTCTGATGCTCACGCGGGCCCCCATCGGCCGCTCCCCGGACGCCGATTCGGGCAACCGCCCGGTCGCGCTCGCGGTGGCCGTCCTCGCGGCGGCCGCTCTGGTCTGGGTCGTCGTCGACGCCTTCCGGACGACCTGGATCGACCTCGACCGCGCCGCCGACGAGGCCCAGGGCTCCACCGCGGTGACCGGGAAGTTCCTCTTCCAGCACTGGGTGCTGCCTTTCGAGGCCCTCTCGGTCCTGCTCCTGGCCGCCCTGGTCGGCGCGATCGTCCTCTCCCGCAGGAACGCCCGCATGACCCGCCTGAACGGCGACACCGGCACCACCGGCGACAAGGAGCAGCGCTGATGCACCTCGCCTATCCCGCCGTCCTGGCCGCCCTCCTCTTCTGCGTGGGCCTGTACGGAGTACTCGCCCGGCGCAACGCGATCCTGGTCCTGATGTCCGTCGAGCTCATGCTCAACGCCGTCAACCTCAACCTGGTCGCCTTCGACGTCTGGCTCCGCGATGCCCTCCACTCCGGCCAGGCCCTGACCCTCTTCACCATCGCCATCGCCGCCGCGGAGATCGGCATCGGCCTCGCGATCGTCCTGGCCGTCTACCGCAACCGCGGCTCCTCCGCCGTCGACGACCTCCGCGACACCGCCGAGGGCCCCGACGACGACCCCGGGGACGCCGGGGACGCCGAGGGCGCCGTCGGTGAAGAGCCCGCCCCGGCCAAGACCTCGCAGAAGTCGCAGAAGGCTGAGGCCACCGCGTGACCACGACCACCCTCGCCGTACTCGTCCCCCTCCTGCCGTTCCTCGGCGCCCTCGCCGGTCTGCTGCTCGGCCGCACCGTCCCGGGTCTCGTACGTCCCCTCGCGGTGCTGCCCACCCTGGCGGCGCTGGTCATCGCCGTCATGGTCGCCGCCCGCCATGGCGGCGGCAACGACATCGACTCCGCCACCGAGCTCACCCCGACCGGCTCGGTCCCCATCGAACTCGCCCTGCACATCGACGGCTTCGCCGCCCTGGTCGCCGTCCTGGTCGGCGTCGTCGCCTCCTGCGTGCAGATCTATTCGACGGGCTACCTGC
This sequence comes from Streptomyces sp. NPDC050439, assembly GCF_040655335.1. Lineage (NCBI taxonomy): Bacteria > Bacillati > Actinomycetota > Actinomycetes > Kitasatosporales > Streptomycetaceae > Streptomyces > Streptomyces sp. NPDC050439. The sequence goes on along the minus strand of NZ_JBFAJT010000012.1, from coordinate 60,824 downwards.
GCGACGACCCGCGCTACCCCTCGTACGCCGCTCTCGTCTCCCTCTTCACCTCCGCGATGCTGCTCGTCGTCTACTCCGGCGACCTGATGGTGCTCCTGGTCGGCTGGGAGATCATGGGCATCTGCTCGTACTTCCTCGTCGGCCACTACTGGGAGACGCCCGAAGCCCGCGCGGCCTCCCTCAAGGCCTTCCTGGTCACCAAGCTCGGCGACGTCCCCTTCCTGATCGGCCTGTTCGCGCTCGCCGTCGACGCCGGGTCGTTCCGCATCACGACCGTCCTCGCGACGGTCGCGGGCGGCGGCCTCGACCACCCGACGCTGATCGCCCTGCTGCTCCTCGCCGGCGTGGCGGGCAAGTCCGCGCAGTTCCCGCTGCACACCTGGCTGCCCGACGCCATGGCCGGCCCCACGCCCGTCTCCGCGCTCATCCACGCCGCGACGATGGTCGCCGCCGGTGTCTACTTCGTCGCCCGGCTCCTCCCGGTCTTCGCCGCCTCGTCGGCAGCGCTGGTCGTCCTCGCCGTCATGGCCGCCGTCACGATGGCGGGTTCGGCTCTCGCCGCGCTCGCCCAGGACGACATCAAGCGCGTCCTCGCGTACTCGACGATCGGCCAGCTCGGCTATCTGACCGGCGCCCTCGCCGTCGGCGACCGCGGTGCCGCCGTCTTCCATCTCCTCTCGCACGGCGCCTTCAAGGCGCTCCTCTTCCTCGGCGCCGGCGTGATCATCCACGCCGCCGGCACCAACTCCCTCGCCGCCATGTCCCGTATGAAGGGCCTGCGCGACCGGGTCCCCGACGCCTTCTGGACGATGACCGTGGCGCTCCTCGCGCTCGCCGCGATCCCGCCCTTCAGCGGCTTCTTCTCCAAGGAAGCCGTCCTGGGCGCCGCCGAGCACGCGGCCACCGGACACTCCGAGACCGCGCCCACCGCGGCGGGCTGGATCGTCCTGATCGCCGGTCTGCTCACCGCCCTCCTCACCGCCGCCTACGCGACGCGCCTGTGGCTGCTCGCCTTCAACGGCAAGGGCCCCGAAGCCCCGAGCCACGGCCGTCAGCCCTTCACCATGACCGCCGTTCTCTGGGTGCTCGCCGTCCCCTCACTCGCCTTCGGCCTGACCGTCGGCGTCCTGCCGGACTGGTTCGACGGGCACTCGCTCACCCCGACCCTCACCACCTCCGTCCTCGGCACGGGACTCGCCCTCGTGGGCGGGCTCGTCACATACGGGGCGTGGCGTCACACCACGGCGCTCGCCCCCCGCCACCCGATGGGCGCGGTCGCCGCCGACGCGGGAGCCGACGGAGGCCTGGTCGAAGCCGAGGCCATCGCCTCGCACGCCCCCGTCTACGGAGACGTGGCCGCCGCTCATGACCCGGCCGACCCCGGACGCCTCCTGCTCGGCCCGCTGCACCGGCACGCCGCAGTCGGCTTCCACCTCGACGCCGTCTACGCCGCGCTGTTCGTGCGCCCCGTCCAGGCCGCCGCGCGCCTCGTCCGGTTCCTCGACCGCGAGGTCGTCGACACGTACGTACGCGGCGCGGGCACCGCACCCCGCTGGCTCGGCGCGGCCGTCCGCCGCGCGCAGACCGGCAACGTGCAGACCTACCTGAGCGCGCTGCTCGCAGGCACCGTCGTCCTGGCTGTCGCCGCCGTCCTCGTCGCCACCGCCGGAGCGTGAGCAGCCGTGATCGATATCAGTGAATCCGTGATGCAGCTTCTGCTCGCGTTGATCGTGGTCGGCCCGCTCATCGGCGCCGTGGCCGCCCTGCTCCCGGCCCCGCCCGGACTGAAGGGGAAGTCAACCGACCAGGCCGTGCTGCGCCACGGCGTGTTCGTCACCGGCGCGATCCTCGTCGCGGCGATCGTCCTGGCGCTCGGCTTCGACCATGACCAGCCGTCAAAGATGCAGGCCACGACAGATATCAGCTGGATCCCCGCACTCGACGTGCGCATCCATCTCGGCGTCGACGGCATCTCGCTCCCCCTCCTGGTCCTGACCGCGCTCCTGACCTTCCTCTGCGCGCTGTACTCCTACTTCAAAATGCCGGTGGGCCCGTCTCCCAAGGCATTTGTCGCGCTGATCCTCGTGCTCGAGTCCGGCACCCTCGCGACCTTCGCCGTCCTCGATCTGCTGCTGTTCTTCCTGGCGTTCGAGATGGTCCTCATCCCGATGTACTTCCTCATCGCACGCTGGGGCGGCGCCCAACGCACGCAGGCCGCCTGGAAGTTCATCCTCTACACGCTTCTCGGCTCCGTCGTGATGCTGCTCGGTCTCCTCCTCATCGGCCTCAAGTCCGGCACATTCGACATGGTGGCACTCGCCACTGACAACGGCCGGGGTCTGACCACATCCGTGCAGGTCATCGCCGTTCTGGCGATCGGGATCGGGCTCGCGGTCAAGACGCCGATGTGGCCGCTGCACAGCTGGCTGCCGGACGCGCACACCGCCGCGCCCACCGTCGGCTCGGTCCTGCTGGCCGGCGTGCTGCTGAAGATGGGCACGTACGGCTTCGTCCGGATCTTGCTGCCGATCACGCCCGACGGCATGCACACCTTCGCGCCGTACCTCGCGGCCTTCGCGGTCGTCGGGATCATCTACGGTTCGCTCGCCTGCCTCGCCCTCGCCAAACAGGGCGCGAAGGGCGACCTCAAGCGCCTCATCGCGTACTCGTCCGTGGGCCACATGGGCTTCGTGCTCCTCGGCATCTCGACGATGAGCCCGACCGGCGTGAACGGCGCGCTGTTCGCCAACATCGCGCACGGCCTCATCACCGGCCTGCTGTTCTTCCTCGTCGGCGCGCTGAAGGACCGCACCGGCACCAGCGACCTCGACACCCTCGCGCAGGAGTCGGGCGCCGCGCTCTACGGCAAGGCGCCGCGCCTCGGCGGTCTCCTGGCCTTCGGCGCCGTCGCCTCGCTCGGCCTTCCGGGCCTCGCCGGGTTCTGGGGCGAGATGCTCGCCCTGTTCGGCGCGTTCAAGCCCGCCGAAGGACTCAGCCGCCCGGCCTTCCTCACCTTCATGGCGATCGCCGCCGTCGGCACCCTGCTCACCGCCGCGTACATGCTCATCGTCGTACGGCGTGTCTGCATGGGCCCGATGTCTCAGGGTTCTCAGGACGCAGGCAAGCCCGAAACCCCGGCGCTCGCCGACGTCCAGGGCTATGAGTTCGCCGCCTGGACCCCGCTCGTCGCCCTCACCGTCCTCGCCGGACTCTGGCCCGCCGCTCTGCTCGGCCTCACCGACCCGGCCGTGCAGCAGCTCCTCTCAGGAGGCAAGTCGTGACCGTGGCCGCCGAAAGCGCCGCCGGCGTCGTCCAGTCCGTCGACTGGCTCGCGATCGCACCGCCCACCATCGCGGCGGTCGTCGGTCTTCTGGTGCTTGTCGCCGACCTCTTCGTGGGCGACAAGAAGAAGGCGCTGCTCGGCTGGGTCTCCGTGGCGGGCCTCGCCGTGGCCGGTCTCTCCCTGCTGCCGATCCTGAACGACGACCGTTCGACGTTCTGCCTGACCGGTGGCGCGGAGGCCTGCAGCTACACCGCCGACCGCTTCACGCTCGTCATCCAACTGCTCGTCATCGGCGGCGCCTTGTTGGCGGCGCTGCTCTCGATCAGCACCCTCAAGGACGCGAACGGCACGGAGAAGGAACTCCCCGAAGGGGAGTTCTGGTTCCTGCTGCTCTCCTCCGCCGCGGGCGCCGCACTGCTGCCCGCCTCGCGCGACCTCGCCACGCTCATCGTCGCCCTGGAGGTCGCCTCCCTGCCCGCCTTCGCGCTCGTGGGCCTCAGGCACGGCGACAAGCGGTCCTCCGAAGCGGCCCTGAAGTTCTTCCTCTCCTCCGTCACCGCGACCGCCGTGACGCTGATGGGCGTCAGCTTCGTGTACGCCGCGACCGGCACCATGCACCTCACGGAGATCGCCGAGGAGCTCCAGCACGTCGACGGACAGCTGGACACGCTCGCCCAGACCGGAGTCGCCCTCACCCTCGTCGGCTTCGCCTTCAAGGTGGCCGCCGTGCCGTTCCACTTCTGGGTGCCCGACACCTACGTGGGCGCGCCCTTGCCCGTCGCCGCCTATCTCTCCGTCGTCGGCAAGGCGGTCGGCTTCACCGGCCTGATCCTCGTCACCGTCGTCGCCTTCCCCTCGTACGCCGACGTGTGGGGTCCGGCGCTGGCCGTGCTGGCCGCCCTCACCATGACCGCGGGCAACGTGGCGGCGCTGCGCCAGCAGGCCACGCGCGCGTACAGCGCGGTACGTCTGCTCGCCTGGTCCTCGGTCGGCCAGGCGGGATACCTCCTGGTGCCGATCGCCGCCGCCGGATACGCCGACAACCCAGCCGAGGCCGAGAAGGCCGTCGGCTCCACGGTCGCGTACGCCTTGATGTACGCGGCCGTGAACCTCGGGGCGTTCGCCGTCGCCGCGCTCGTCGGCCGCACGCAGCGCCTGAACCGCGTCAGCGACTACCGCGGCCTGTACGCGAGAAGCCCCCTCGCGGCCCTGGTGCTCGGCTTCTTCCTGCTCTGCCTGGCGGGCCTGCCGCCGGGCATCATCGGCCTCTTCGCGAAGGTCACCGTCTTCTCGGCAGCGGTCGACGCGGGCCTGGGCTGGCTCGCCGTGGTGATGGCCGTGAACGTCGTGATCGCCCTCTTCTACTACCTCCAGTGGACCGCGCTGCTGTTCCGCGCCCCCGAGGGCGAGCCGGCCAAGCACCGCGTCCCGGCCCCCCTGACGGCGGCCATCGCCGTCACCGCGGTCCTCGGCATCGCGCTCTCCGGAGCACCGCAACTCGTCCTGCGGTTCTCCGACACCGGCCTCTTCTGACAGGCCCCATCTCCGTAGGGCCGCTCGGGCCGCCCGGGTATCACCCGAGCGGCCCACACCGCTGCTGCGCCGCTCCTGCGCGCACAAGGGAACTAGTGCTCCCCGCCTGGCGTTGACCAGTACGGGAGGGTCCACTGAAGAGTGGAAGCACCAGTAGACAGAGGGTTCCCCCACGCACCACAGGAGGGCGTACCGTGCACCGCCGGCACAACGGGCTGAAGACCGCCGTACTCCTCGGGGGACTGTCCGCTCTCATCCTCGTCATCGGCAGTTTCTTCGGGCGTACGGGCTTGATCGTCGCGCTTTTCGTGGCGCTCGGCACCAATGCGTACGCGTACTGGAACAGCGACAAGCTCGCCCTGCGCGCCATGCGCGCGCGCCCGGTGAGCGAGTTCGAGGCACCACAGCTCTACCGCATGGTCCGCGAGCTCTCGACGCAGGCCCGCCAGCCCATGCCCCGCCTCTACATCTCACCCACCGAGGCGCCCAACGCGTTCGCGACGGGCCGCAATCCGCGCAACGCGGCGGTGTGCTGCACCGACGGCATCCTGCGCCTCCTGGACGAGCGCGAGCTGCGGGGCGTGATCGGCCACGAGCTCAGCCACGTCTACAACCGCGACATCCTGATCTCGTCGGTCGCCGGCGCGCTCGCCTCGGTGATCATGTTCCTCGTCAACTTCGCCTGGCTGATCCCGATCGGCAGGTCGAACGACAACGAAGGCCCCGGCATCTTCGGCATGCTCCTGATCATGCTCCTCGGCCCGCTCGCCGCTTCCATCATCCAGCTCGCGATCAGCCGCTCCAGGGAGTACGAGGCCGACGCGTCCGGCGCACAGCTCACCGGGGACCCCCTGGCCCTGGCGAGCGCCCTGCGCAAGCTCGACGCGGGGACCAAGCAGCTTCCGCTGCCGCCCGAGCCACGCCTGGAGACGGCAAGTCACATGATGATTGCGAACCCTTTCCGTCCGGGGCAGGGCATGTCCAAGATGTTCTCCACGCATCCGCCGATGGCGGAGCGCATTGCCCGGCTCGAGCAGATGGCAGGTCGCCAACAGTGAAGACAATCCTGAACGTCATTTGGCTCGTCCTGTGCGGCTTCTGGATGTTCCTCGGCTATCTCCTGGCCGGGGTGCTCCTGTGCATCACGGTCATCGGGATCCCCTTCGGGGTCGCCAGCTTCCGCATTGGCCGCTATGCCCTGTGGCCCTTCGGATACACCACAGTTGAGCGCCGCGACGCGGGCGCGCCGTCCTGCGTCGTGAACGTCCTGTGGCTGATCCTCGCGGGCTGGTGGCTCGCGCTCGGCCACATCGTGACCGGTTTCCTCCTGTGCGTCACGATCATCGGCATCCCGCTGGGCGTCGCCAACTTCAAGCTGATCCCGGTGTCGTTGATGCCGCTCGGCCGCGAAATCGTGCGCACGGACCAGCCGTTCGCCGCGCGCTGACGCACCCCTCCGGGCCGTGCCGCACCGCGGCACGGCCTCGTGTGTCATACACCGCATCAGCCTGACCACCGCAACCGCGCCCCGCTCCCGTGACGTCCTTCAGGACAACAGCACGAAGAGGGGCAGGTACACCGCATGGGCATCATCAGCTGGATCGTTCTGGGGCTGATCGCCGGTGTCGTCGCCAAAATCCTGCTGCCCGGCCGGGACCCGGGTGGCTTCATCGGCACGACCGTCATCGGCATCGCGGGCGCCTTCATAGGCGGCTGGATCTCCGCCCGCTATCTCGACCGCCCGATAGCCACCGACGTCTACGACGGCGCCACCTGGGCGGCGGCGATCGGCGGCTCGCTGGTCCTGCTCGTCGCCTACCGCATCCTCTTCGGCCACTCGCGCCGCTGAGCCATTCGCGCCCCCTGAGGCGTCGATCCCCCGATCTGCGGCCAGCAGCAAGGGCGGGCACCCCAAGAGGGTGCCCGCCCTTCGGCGTCGTACGACGAGCGGCCGGCAGTAGCAGCCAGCAGTACTTACTGGCGCACTCACCGACAATCAGCGGTAGTTGGCGAACTGCACCGCGAAGTCGAAGTCCTGCCCCTTGAGCAGCGCCTGTACGGCCTGCAGGTCGTCACGGCTCTTCGAGCTGACCCGCAGCTCGTCGCCCTGGACCTGTGCCTTGACGCCCTTGGGGCCCTCATCGCGGATGATCTTGGCGACCTTCTTCGCGTTCTCCTGGGAGATGCCCTCTTCGATCGAGGCGAAGATCTTGTATTCCTTGCCCGACAGCTGCGGCTCGCCCGCGTCCAGCGACTTCAGCGAGATGCCGCGCTTGATTAGCTTGGACTGGAAGATGTCGAGGATCGCCTTGACCCGCTCCTCGCCGTTCGCCTCCATCAGGATCTTCTCGCCGGACCAGGCGATGGAGGCGCCCGTGCCCTTGAAGTCGTAGCGCTGCGAGATCTCCTTGGCGGCCTGGTTGAGGGCGTTGTCGACCTCCTGCCGCTCGACCTTCGAGACGATGTCGAAACTGGAGTCGGCCATGTCCTGTGGCTCCTTGTATCGGGGTCTGCGTACTCGGCTGGTGCACGGCCTAAGGTCCCTGGCCGCATCCGCAAAGCCTAGCCACCGCCCCCACGCCGGGGGCCGATCAATCGGGTGGCGAAGCACCCCTGTCCATCAGGTATCGTTTACGTCGTTGCCACAGAGCGCCGCCCAAAAGCGGATGTCTCCAAACAACAACCCAGGCGGTGTGCCCGAGCGGCCAAAGGGAGCAGACTGTAAATCTGCCGGCTCAGCCTTCCCAGGTTCGAATCCTGGCGCCGCCACACGAAGGAGACCCTCTCCGGTCTTGCGGAAACGCAAGTCGGAGGGGGTCTTTTCGTACGCTGAGGGCATGTCGTCGATGCCAGCCATGCCGTCCTCAGCGCGCCGCAGGAACTGCCCGGAGTGCCGCCGTGAAATCGCGGTCGTCGGAGGACGGTTCGCCCGGCATGATCCGCCGGGCTCGGGGCCTCGCGGCAGCGGTGACCTCGTCTCGTGTCCCGGTTCGCGCAGGCAGGCCATGCTGGGCGCCGCACAGCCCGCTCTGGACGGTTACGCGGTCCCGGACTTCCCCGGGCAGCTCCCGCTGTTCTGAGGCGCTCCCACGGGCCTCCAGGGCGTCCGACGCGGGGCGCGCGGGGCGGGGGAGCTCAGCGCTGCCGTACGTCCATCCGGCTCACCAGGCCGTCGTCCCGGAACGTGTAGACGTGCTCGACCGTCGTCGGCGCCCAGTGGTCGCCCGTCTCGTCCCGCAGCCCCGGCCGCACGGTGGCCACGACCCGCCGCCCGTCGTCGTCGAGCCGTAGCCGCTCCAGGTGCACCAGGGGGTGCATCACCGCGAACTGCCGCGCCCAGTAGGCGCGGACCGCCGCGATGCCCCGGGCGCGGGTGTTGTCCAGGAGGTTCGGCCAGTTCACGTCGGGCGCCAAGGAGCGTGGGATGAACGCATCGCGCTCTTCGGTACTGAAGACGGCGTACATCTGCCGCAAGAGGGCTTCCTGCGCGGCGGGCACATCGGAAGCAGGCATGGCGTTCCTCACGTAGGCAGTGTCTCCAGCCAAGCACCGCCCCACGCGCGGGACATCCCTCAGAGGGCCGACATCTCGGCGTCAGGGGACAAGCACCGTCGTACGGGCGTCAGTTGCCCGCAACGGACTTGACCGCCACGGACACCGGCGTCGAACCGCTCACCAGCTCCAGCGTCAGGCCCGCCGTCGCCGACGAGTCGACCAGCTCGGCGAGGACCGCGGCCACGTCGTCACGCGGGATCGGCCCGCGCCCGGTCGACGCCTCCAGACGCACGAGACCGGTGCCCGCGTCGTCCGTCAGCATGCCGGGGCGCAGGATCGTCCAGTCCAGGGCCTTGCGGTCGCGTACGGAGGCGTCGGCCTCGCCCTTGGCGCGCAGATAGGCGTCGAAGATCTCGTCGCCCTGGTGCGCGGGGTCCGCGCCCATCGACGACACGACGACATAGCGCCGTACGCCCGCGCGCTCGGCGGCGTCGGCGAAGAGCACGGCGGCGTCGCGGTCCACCGTGTTCTTGCGGTCGGCGCCGCTGCCCGGACCCGCACCCGCGGCGAAGACGGCCGCGTCGGCGCCTTCCAGAAGCCCGGCCACCTCGTCGACGGACGCCGATTCCAGGTCGCACAGCGCCGCTTCGGCACCCGCGTCCCGCAGATCGGCCTCCTGCCCGCTTCTGCGGATGATCCCGACGACCTCGTCACCCCGCGCGGCGAGCAACCGCTCGAGCCGCAGCGCGATCTGACCATGACCTCCAGCGATGACAATGCGCATGTCTCCGACCGTACGACAGCTCCCGCGTGATCGCCCCGCGCACGCGGGAGCACGGCAGTACGCGTCGCCCGCCCTCAGGAGGGTTCCGCGCCCTTCGCCCGGCCCGGACCGCTCCCCTTCGAGCGGCCCTGCCGGGGCAGGTCGAGCGCCACCGCGGCCGCCGAGTCGCAGTACTCCCGCACCGCGCTCGTCCGTGCCACCACGCGCCCCCGGTGCACCACGATGCGGCTGTACGCGAGCGAGAGCGCCCCCGCGAGATGGTCGCCCCGCACCGCGAGCAGCTCCGCGGGGAACCCCGCCTCCACCCGGACCTGAGGGAGCCCCATCGAGGCCCGTGCCGCGGAGCTGACCGCGCCGTACGCGTCCTCGGGGCGCAGCCCGCACCGCGAGGCCAGCAGATAGGCGGCCTCCAGCGGATCCCCGCGCCCCACGGGGTTCGACACGTCCCGCATGGCCCCGCTGCCCGCCGCGACCCGCACCCCGGCCGCCCGAAGCAGCCGCACCGGCGCCACCGCTCCCCGCCGCTCCACGCTGCCGCACCCGCCCTGCGGCAGGCACACCACCGTCACACCGGCCGCCGCCAGTTGCTCCGCGGTCCGCCCGGCCACGTCCGACGGCAGCCGGCCGAGCCCGCCGCACGGGCCGATCGTCACCCCGGGCCGCAGCCCGCCCGCCATCGCGGCGAGCCGCCCGAGCCGCGCCGGATCGCTGCCGTCCGTGTGCAGGTCGACGGGACAGCCGTGCTCGGCGGCGACCTCGAGGACCGCTTCCACATAGCCGGTCGGATCGGGGTCCAGATCGGGGCAACCGCCCACTACGGAGGCGCCCATCTTCACCGCGTCCCGCAGCATCGCGAGCCCGTCGGCGCCGGCCACCCCGGTCAGCCGGCGCGGCACGGCCACGGCCGTCAGGTCGACCAGGCCGCGCAGCGAACGCCTGGCCTGGAGCACCGCCTCCATCGACGTGAGCCCCGGTACGTCGCCGATCCGCACGTGCGAGCGCAGCGCCGTCGCGCCGTGCCCGAGCTGCAGGAGGGCGGCCTCGGTGGTCCGGCGCTGGACGTCGGCGACCTCGTACGAGACCGGACCCTCCGCGTCCGCGGACAGGGCCGTGTCGCTGTGCGCGTGCGGTTCGGCCGCGGCCGGCAGCAGGAGATACCCGCCGAGGTCCACGCGTGTGCCGTGCGCGGTCAGGCTGCCCGCCGTGCCGACCGCCTCGATGCGCCCGGAGCCGAGCCGCACGTCCACGGTCCTGCCGTCGGTCAGCCGGGCGCCGCAGAGGAGCAGCGCGGAGGCGTCGGCGTCGTCACCTGAGGAGCCGGAAGAGCCGGAGGGCCCGGAGGAGTGGGGCTGCGGCTGGCTGTCGGGCATCGCGCTCCTGAGGCTCGGGGGCGGCTGCGGGGCGTGGCGTCATCCGGGACGGAGGCGTCCCGGACGAAAACGTCCAAGATCACGCAGAGTGGGTCGAGCCTAGGGCGACGACCGGCCCTCTTCGAGGAGGAGCGAAATAGTCGTACCGGCGTGGTGTGAGCCTCCGAAGAGGCCCGGTGGAGGACGTCGGACCGGTGCGGTGGAGGACGTCGGACCGGTGAGGCGGGAGAGGCCGAACCGGTGTGGCGCGAGGCGCCGAAGTGACGTGGTGAGGCGGCCGGGACGACTGCCGAGATGCCCCCGGACAGCCCCGGCGAAACGGATTTGGGCGATCGGCGACCGACCGTGTAATGTCTTCATCGCTCGCCCCAATAGCTCAGTCGGTAGAGCGTCTCCATGGTAAGGAGAAGGTCTGCGGTTCGATTCCGCATTGGGGCTCTGATGTCGCGTGATCCTCGCCCTCGGGCGGGGGGATCCGGCATCTGCAGCGGTGTAGCTCAGTCGGTAGAGCAAGCGGCTCATAATCGCTGTGTCACCGGTTCAAGTCCGGTCACCGCTACTGATTTGGTAGCCGATTGTGGGGTCGGACCTTCGATCGGCTACTATTTTTTTGCGTTCATCCGTCCATCCGTCCGTCAAGGAGCACTCACGTGGCTGCCACAGACGTCCGCCCGAAGATCACGCTGGCCTGCGTGGAGTGCAAGGAGCGGAACTACATCACCAAGAAGAACCGGCGTAACGACCCGGACCGTCTTGAGATGAAGAAGCACTGCCCGCGCTGCAACGCGCACACTGCGCACCGCGAAACGCGCTAGACACAGGCTCGTACACGAGGCCGTCCCCGATTTCTGGGGGCGGCCTCGCGTCGTTTACCCATACCTGTTACCCATACCTGCAGGAGGTACCGAGTCCATGGCGCTCGACCAGTCCTTCGTGGGGCGGTCCTACCCGCCCACCGATCCCTATGAGGTCGGCCGGGAGAAGATCCGTGAGTTCGCCGAGGCGGTGGGCGACGCCAACCCCGCGTACACCGACGCGGAGGCCGCCAAGGCGTTCGGACACCCTGATGTGATCGCCCCCCCGACCTTCGTGTTCGCCATCTCGTTCAAGGCCGCGGGCAAGGTCATCGAGGACCCTCAGCTGGGGCTCGACTACAGCCGCGTCGTGCACGGGGACCAGAAGTTCGCGTACACCCGCCCGGTGCGCGCGGGGGACCGGCTGACGGTCACCTCGACCATCGAGGCCATCAAGTCGCTGGCGGGCAACGACATCCTGGACATCCGCGGCGAGGTCCACGACGAGGCCGGCGAGCACGTCGTGACCGCCTGGACCAAGCTCGTCGCGCGTGCGGCGGAGCCCGCGGCAGAGGGAGCGTGACGCGATGACCGCCAAGATTTCGTACGACAGCGTCGAGGTCGGCACCGAGTTGCCGCCCCAGAGCTTCCCTGTGACGCGTGCCACGCTCGTCCGTTACGCGGGCGCTTCCGGTGACTTCAACCCGATCCACTGGAACGAGAAGTTCGCGGTCGAGGTCGGCCTTCCGGACGTCATCGCGCACGGCATGTTCACCATGGCCGAGGCGATCCGCGTCGTGACCGACTGGGTGAGTGACCCGGCCGCCGTCGTCGAGTACGGCGTGCGTTTCACCAAGCCCGTCGTCGTCCCGAACGACGACAAGGGTGCGCTGATCGAGGTCAGCGCGAAGGTCGCCGTGAAGCTCGACGACAACCGGGTCCGGGTGGACCTGACGGCGAAGAGCGCGGACCAGAAGGTCCTCGGCATGTCCCGCGCCGTGGTGCAGCTCGCCTGACGTTCGCAGGTCGCACGTGTCATAGGTCTTACAGGTAAGGGGCGTCCGCTGTGGCGGACGCCCCTTACTCGTGGACGCCCCCTACTTCGATTTCGTGGCTCTTCGTCGCGACCGCTTGACCTAGGTAGTGATTGGCCACTAACTTCATCGCATGGTCAGGATGAGTGCGGAGGAGCGGCGCGAGAGCGTCATCCGGGCGGCGATGATCGAATTCGCCCGCGGTGGGTACAACGGCACGTCCACCGAGGTGATCGCCAAGCGAGTGGGCGTCTCGCAGCCGTATCTGTTCCGGCTCTTCCCGGGGAAGCAGGCCATCTTCCTCGCCGCGTCCGGGCGTTGCTGCCAGGAGGTCACCGAGGTCTTCAGGAAGGCGGCCGAGGGGCTCGAGGCGGAGGAGGCCCTCCACGCCATGGGTGTGGCCTACCAGGCGCTCATCGCCGATGACCCGGACAAGCTCCTCATGCAGATGCAGATGTACGTCGCCGTGGCCTCCGCGGAGGCGTCCGGCGACCGGGAGTTCGGCGCGGCGCTGCGGGCCTCCTGGATGGAGATGTACGACACGGTCCGCCTCGCGCTGGGTGCGGACGTGGATGAGGCGACGCAGTTCCTGGCGTACGGGATGCTGATCAACGTTCTGGTGTCGATGGGGTTCGGTCCCGATCACCGGGTGTGGACCGGGTTCTACGAGTCGGCACAGCCCAAGCAGTGAGTCGCGCGCTCCGGCGCGCGTCAGGGGGGTGCGTACTTTTGCGCCCACAAAAGTTAGTCATCAATAACTAACCACAGGGGAAAGCAATGTCACAGCAGCAGGAGCAACAGCAGAGGCAGCAGAAGAAGCCGGCACGGCGCGGGGAAGCGGCCTGGGCCCTCGCCATCACCAGCGTCGCCGGTTTCATGGCGGCCCTCGACAACCTCGTCGTCACCACCGCCCTGCCCGCCATCCGCGAGGACTTCGGGGGAGCGCTGCACGACCTCGAATGGACGGTGAGCGCCTACACCCTCACCTTCGCCGTGCTGCTGATGTTCGGTGCGGCACTGGGCGACCGCTTCGGACGCCGCAAGCTCTTCATCGTGGGGCTCGCGATCTTCACCGGAGCCTCGGGAGCCGCGGCCCTCGCACCCGGCATCGAGGCACTGATCGCCGCCCGCGCGGTCCAGGGCGTCGGCGCCGCGATCATGATGCCGCTGACGCTGACCCTGCTGACGGCGGCCGTACCGGTGGCCAAGCGCGGGATGGTGTACGGGATCTGGGGCGCGGTGAACGGCCTCGCGGTCGCCAGTGGTCCGCTCGTCGGAGGCAGCCTCACCGAGCACGTGTCCTGGCAGTGGATCTTCTGGCTGAACGTTCCGCTCGGTCTCGCGCTGCTGCCGCTGGCCCGCCTGCGGCTCTCCGAGTCGTACGGCACCGGAGCACCGCTCGACGTCACCGGGACACTGCTGGCCAGCGGTGGCCTCTTCGGCATCGTGTACGCCCTCATCCGCGGCAACATCGACGGCTGGACGAGTGCGACCGTCCTCGTCGGTCTGATCGGCGGCGGCGCGCTCCTGGCCCTCTTCGTGCGGCACGGCATCCGCGCCGAGAACCCGATGCTGCCGATGCGGCTCTTCCGGAGCCGTGCGTTCTCCGCGATCAACGCGGCGAGCCTGCTGATGTTCGTAGGGATGTTCGGTTCGATCTTCCTGCTCAGCCAGTTTCTGCAGATCGTCGTCGGCTACTCGCCCACCGAGGCCGGCCTGCGCATGCTGCCCTGGACCGGTATGCCGATGATCGTCGCGCCCATCGCGGGCTACCTCTCGGACCGGATCGGCGGCCGGATCGTCGTGACGGCGGGCCTCGCGCTCCAGGCCGTCGGCCTCGCCTGGTTCGCGGCTGTCGTCGAGCCCGATGTGTCGTACGCCGCCCAGCTGCCCGCCCTGATCATCAGCGGGATCGGCATGGCGATGTACTTCGCCCCCGCCGCGAGCCTGGTCATGTCCAGCGTCCGCCCCTCCGAGCAGGGCATCGCGTCCGGCGCCAACAACGCCCTGCGTGAGGTCGGCGGCGCCCTCGGCATCGCGATCCTCGCCGCGGTCTTCTCCGCTCAGGGCGGCTACGGGCCCGCCCAGTTCTTCGTGGACGGCCTCGTCCCCGCGCTCTGGATCGGCGCCGCCCTGGTCGCGGTGGGCGCGGTGGCGGCGGCGCTGCTGCCGGGGCGGACCGCGGCCGAGAAGCACGCCGACGCCGCTCCCGCGGTGACCGAGGAGCGCACTACGGCAGGTGTCTGAACCGGCCTCACCCCGCACCGCCTCCACGGTCCGTGGCCCCGCCCGAGCGGCGGGGCCACGGACCGTACTCTTGAGCACGTGCAGGAACTCCACGATGCTCCCCTCGCCCCGCTGACCACCTTCCGGCTCGGCGGTCCCGCGGCCCGTCTGATCACCGCGACGACCGACGCCGAGGTGATCGCCGCCGTCCGCGAAGCCGATGACTCCGGAACCCCGCTGCTGCTCATCGGCGGCGGCTCGAACCTGGTCATCGGGGACAAGGGCTTCGACGGCACCGCTCTGCGCATCGCCACGAAGGGCTTCGAGCTCGACGGCACGCGGCTGGAGCTGGCGGCCGGCGAGGTGTGGACCGACGCGGTGGCCCGCGTCGTGGAGGCCGGTCTCGCGGGCATCGAGTGCCTCGCGGGCATCCCGGGCTCCGCGGGCGCGACGCCGATCCAGAACGTGGGGGCGTACGGCCAGGAGGTCTCGGCGACCATCACCGAAGTGGTCGCGTACGACAGGAGCACCCACGAGACGGTCACCGTCGCGAACGCCGAGTGCGACTTCTCGTACCGACACAGCCGTTTCAAGGCCGAGCCCGACCGCTTCGTCGTGCTGCGTGTCCGCTTCGCCCTTGAGGACGCCCAGGGGATGAGCGCCCCCCTGAAGTACCCCGAGACGGCCCGCACGCTCGGCGTCCAGGCCGGCGACCGGGTGCCCGCGGCCGTCGCCCGTGAGACCGTCCTGAAGCTGCGCGCGGGCAAGGGCATGGTGCTGGACCCCGAGGACCACGACAGCTGGTCGGCCGGGTCCTTCTTCACCAACCCGATCCTCACCGAGGAGGAGTTCACCGCCTTCCACGCGCGCGTTGTGGACCGGCTCGGCCCGGACGTGGCGCCGCCCGCCTTCCCGACGGACGACGGCCGCGTGAAGACCTCCGCCGCCTGGCTCATCGACAAGGCGGGCTTCACCAAGGGCTACGGGGAGGGCCCGGCGCGCATCTCCACCAAGCACACCCTCGCCCTGACCAACCGCGGTGGCGCGACCACGGAGGACCTGCTGGCCCTCGCCCGCGAGGTCGTCGCCGGCGTACGGGACGCCTTCGGGGTCACGCTGGTCAACGAGCCGGTGACGGTGGGCGTCAGCCTCTGAGCCCCGGCGGGCGCGGTCCCTAATAGGCCACGCCCACGCCCTGCTTCACCGTCGTCAGGTCGTCGACCGCCGCCAGCATCGCGTGCGCCACGTCGGCCCTGCCGATGAACCGTCCGCTGGTGGGCGTGCCCCCGACGACCCGGCGGTAGACGCCCGTGGCCGGCTTGTCCTGAAGCCTCGGCGGCCGCACGGACGTCCAGTCCGTCGCGCTGGCCGCCAGCGCCGCCTCCATGGCCCGCAGATCGTCGTACACCGGCTTAAGGATCTTGCTGACCAGGACGCCCGCTATCCGGTCGAGCACGGTCTGGCGCTCGGGAGGGGGCCCCACCGGCGACGCGCTCACCACCACCAGCCTGCGCACTTCCTCGGCCTCCATCGCGTGCAGCACCGAACGCGTGAGCGGCGCCGCGATCCCCGCGTCCGCCCTGCCGTGCGGCCCGAGCCCCGAGAGGACCGCGTCCCGTCCGGCCACCGCCGCCCGCAGGGCCTCCGTATCGGTCAGGTCGGCCCGGAACACCTCAAGGCCCTCGCCCTTCGCCGTGAGCCGCGCGGGGTCACGCACGACTGCCGTGACCTCGTGGCCCGCCGCCAGCGCCTGCCGGACGATTTCCCCGCCGACACCTCCGGTCGCACCGAACACCGTGAGCCTCATCGGACACCCTCCCCAGGTGGGTAAGTATTCACTCACCCCTAGGGTGAGTATCCGCTCACCTCTTCGTCAAGGTTGGTTGGACGGCACATGCAGCAGAAGCCCACCCGGGCCCGCATCCTCGACGCGGCGCACGACCTCATGCTCACCATCGGCCTCGCCCGTGCCACCACCAAGGAGATCGCCAAGGCGGCGGGCTGCTCCGAAGCAGCCCTCTACAAGCACTTCGCGAGCAAGGAGGAGCTGTTCGTGGGCGTCCTCCAGGAGAGGCTGCCCCGGCTCGGCCCCCTCCTGCGCCGCCTCGCGGAGGACCCGGGGGAGCGCCCCGTGGAGGAGAACCTCGCCGAGATCGCCCGCCTGGCCAGCCACTTCTACGCCCAGAGCTTCCCGATCGCCGCGTCCCTGTACGCCGAGACCAGGCTCAAGCGCCGCCACGAAGACTCCATGCAGGAGATGGGCACGGGCCCGCACGTGCCCATCGAGGCCCTCGACGCCTACCTCCGCACCGAACGCGACGCAGGCCGGATCGCCCCCGGCGCCGACACCTTCGCGGCCGCCTCGCTCCTCCTGGGGGCCTGCGCCCAGCGCGCCTTCGCCTACGACTCCACGGTCGGCAAGCAACCCCCGCAGCCCGTCGAGGAGTTCGCCGCCGCCCTCGCCCGCACGCTCCTCGCGGGCATCAGCCGCTGAGCCACTCCTCGATGCCCGAGAGCAGCTTTTCCCGTACGTCTACGGGGGCCGCCGAGCCGCGCACCGACTGCCGGGCGAGCTCGGCAAGCTCGCTGTCGTCGAAGGCGTGGTGCTTGCGCGCGATCTCGTACTGCGCGGCCAGCCGTGACCCGAAGAGCAGCGGGTCGTCGGCCCCCAGTGCCATCGGCACCCCGGCGTCGTACAAGGTGCGCAGCGGTACGTCCTCGGGCTTCTCGTAGACGCCCAGGGCCACGTTCGACGCCGGGCACACCTCGCACGTCACACCCCGGTCGGCGAGCCGCTTCAGGAGCCGCGGGTCCTCCGCCGCCCGCACCCCGTGCCCGATCCGCCCCGCGTGCAGGTCGTCCAGGCAGTCCCGCACCGACGACGGACCGCTCAGCTCACCGCCGTGCGGGGCGGCGAGCAGGCCGCCGTCCCGCGCGATCGCGAAGGCCCGGTCGAAGTCCCGCGCGAAGCCCCGGCGTTCGTCGTTGGAGAGCCCGAAGCCGACGATGCCGCGGTCGGCGTACCGCACCGCGAGGCGGGCCAGCGTGCGGGCGTCCAGAGGGTGCTTCATGCGGTTCGCGGCGACGAGCACGCGCATTCCGAGGCCGGTGTCCCGCGAGGCGCTCTCGACGGCGTCCAGGATGATTTCCAGGGCCGGGATGAGCCCACCGAGCCGCGGCGCGTACGACGTCGGGTCGACCTGGATCTCCAGCCACCCCGACCCGTCCCGGATGTCCTCCTCGGCGGCCTCCCGCACCAGGCGCCGGATGTCGTCGGGCTCCCGCAGGCAGGACCGCGCCATGTCGTAGAGCCGCTGGAAGCGGAACCACCCGCGTTCATCGGTCGCCCGCAGCTGCGGAGGCTCACCGCCGGTCAGCGCCGGGGGCAGCCGCACGCCGTACTTGTCGGCGAGCTCCAGCAGGGTCGTGGGCCGCATCGACCCGGTGAAGTGCAGATGCAGATGGGCCTTGGGCAGCTCTCTTACGTCACGTACACGCTCCATTCCAGGATCTTGCCGTACGCACGTGGCGTCCCGGAAGCCACTTTCCCCCTTCGTGGCCTTCCCCGAACGAAGAAGCGGGCCGCCTCCCGGAGCGGGAGACGGCCCACGTACCAAAACTGGAAGGGCCTAGTCGCGGGCCTCGGCAAGCAGCTTCTGGATGCGCGAGACGCCCTCGACGAGGTCCTCGTCACCCAAGGCGTACGAAAGGCGCAGGTATCCCGGCGTCCCGAAGGCCTCGCCCGGGACGACCGCGACCTCGGCCTCCTCCAGGATCAGCGCGGCGAG
This sequence comes from Streptomyces sp. NPDC050439, assembly GCF_040655335.1. Classification (NCBI taxonomy): domain Bacteria; kingdom Bacillati; phylum Actinomycetota; class Actinomycetes; order Kitasatosporales; family Streptomycetaceae; genus Streptomyces; species Streptomyces sp. NPDC050439. Next base: position 42,517 of record NZ_JBFAJT010000012.1, on the reverse strand, counting down.
CTCCACGGAGTCCTGCGGGCGCTTGCCACGGATCTCCTTGCCGATGAGGCCCTTCACCGAGGGGTACGCGTAGAAGGCGCCCTCCGGCTCGGGGCAGAACACGCCCTCGATGTCGTTCAGCATCCGCACCATCGTCCTGCGGCGCCGGTCGAAGGCCTCGCGCATCTTCTCGACGGCGGTCAGCTCGCCGGAGACGGCCGCGATGGCCGCCACCTGCGCGACGTTGGAGACGTTCGACGTGGCGTGCGACTGCAGGTTCGTCGCGGCCTTCACGACGTCCTTCGGGCCGACGATCCACCCCACGCGCCAGCCGGTCATCGCGTACGTCTTGGCGACGCCGTTGACCACGATGCACTTGTCGCGCAGCTCGGGCAGGATCGCCGGGAGCGAGGTGAACCTCGCGTCTCCGTAGACGAGGTGTTCGTAGATCTCGTCGGTCATCACCCACAGGCCGTGCTCGACGGCCCAGCGGCCGATCGCCTCGGCGTCGGCCTCGCTGTAGACGGCGCCCGTGGGGTTGGACGGCGACACGAAGAGGACGACCTTCGTGCGCTCCGTGCGCGCCGCCTCCAGCTGCTCCACCGAGACGCGGTAGCCCGTGGTCTCGTCGGCGACGACATCGACCGGCACACCGCCCGCGAGACGGATCGACTCCGGGTACGTCGTCCAGTAGGGAGCCGGCACGATGACCTCGTCACCCGGGTCGAGGATCGCGGCGAACGCCTGGTAGATGGCCTGCTTGCCGCCGTTCGTCACCAGTACCTGCGAGGCGTCGACCTCGTACCCGGAATCGCGCAGCGTCTTCGCGGCGATCGCGGCCTTGAGCTCGGGGAGGCCGCCGGCCGGGGTGTAGCGGTGGTACTTCGGGTTCTTGCAGGCCTCGACGGCGGCTTCGACGATGTAGTCGGGCGTCGGGAAGTCGGGCTCACCCGCGCCGAACCCGATCACCGGCCGCCCGGCGGCCTTGAGGGCCTTCGCCTTGGCGTCGACAGCGAGGGTCGCGGACTCGGAGATCGCGCCGATACGGGCGGAGACCCGGCGCTCGGTGGGAGAAGTGGAAGCGCTCATCGCCCCATCGTTCCAGACCGGAAAGACCCTGGGCACGCGGCTTTGCGAGACCGCCGGATCCGTTTCTGTTCGACGGGGCGCCGCAGAGCACGTACACTCACTGCTCGTTGGCCCTCACCGGCCGCACCTTCTCCTCGCACTCTGTGCACCCGGGCGGATGCGGTAGGTTGGGGGAAATCAAAGGGTCGTAGCTCAATTGGTAGAGCACTGGTCTCCAAAACCAGCGGTTGGGGGTTCAAGTCCCTCCGGCCCTGCTACACACTCCTTTCGCCAGGATGTGTGCGCACATGTACGTACTGCATTGCACCGCCGTGCGGCTCATACCGGGCGCGGCACGGCCACGACCCGGAATCAGGTGAGGACGAGTGACGGACGCCGTGGGCTCCATCGACATGCCTGATGCCCAGGACGAGGCGCCGGACTCCAAGAAGAAGGCCCGCAAGGGCGGCAAGCGCGGCAAGAAGGGCCCCTTCGGCCGTCTCGCGCTCTTCTACCGCCAGATCGTCGCGGAACTCCGCAAGGTCGTCTGGCCGACTCGCAGTCAGCTCACGACGTACACCACCGTGGTGATTGTCTTCGTCGTCATCATGATCGGCCTTGTGACCGTGATTGACTATGGGTTCAACCAGGCCGTCAAGTACGTCTTCGGCTGAGCCGATGGCTGAGCCGAGAGCGAAGGGCGCCGTACCCGGCGCCCGTTTCGCGCGTTCCACCCCTCTGTATCCAGGAAGAAGCAGCCACCGTGTCTGACCCGAACCTGAACGACGCCATCGAGTCGGCGGAGTCCGTGGAGGACCAGCTCGACATCGTCGAGGCGGCGGACTCCGAGGACCCGGACCAGGCCGAGGCTGCCGACGCCGCCGCGGGCGCACCCGCCGAAGAGTCGGCGCTGCACGTCGAGACCGACACCGAGTCCGACGACGACGTCGAGGCCGGCGAGGAAGCCGCCGCCGAGTCCGACGAGGACGTCGAGGGCGCCGAGGGCGCCGAGGCTGAGTCCGCGGATGACGCGGAGGCTGCTGAGGCCGAAGAAGAGGCCGAGCCGGTCGACCCGATCGTGGCCCTGCGCGACGAGCTCCGCACCCTGCCCGGCGAGTGGTACGTCATCCACACCTACGCCGGTTACGAGAACCGCGTGAAGACCAACCTCGAGCAGCGTGCCGTCTCGCTGAACGTCGAGGACTTCATCTTCCAGGCCGAGGTGCCGCAGGAAGAGGTCGCGCAGATCAAGAACGGCGAGCGCAAGACCATCCGGCAGAACAAGCTTCCCGGATACGTCCTGGTGCGCATGGACCTGACGAACGAGTCCTGGGGCGTCGTCCGCAACACCCCCGGCGTCACCGGCTTCGTGGGCAACGCCTACGACCCGTACCCCCTGACCCTGGACGAGATCGTCAAGATGCTCGCTCCGGAGGCCGAGGAGAAGGCCGCCCGCGAGGCCGCCGAGGCCGAGGGCAAGCCGGCTCCGTCCCGCAAGGTCGAGGTCCAGGTCCTCGACTTCGAGGTCGGCGACTCGGTCACCGTCACCGACGGCCCGTTCGCGACGCTGCAGGCGACGATCAACGAGATCAACGCCGACTCCAAGAAGGTCAAGGGTCTCGTCGAGATCTTCGGCCGCGAGACCCCGGTCGAGCTCAGCTTCGACCAGATCCAGAAGAACTAGCCCTCGCGGCTCCTCTGGAACATACGCCTCCGACCAGGTCAGACGGGCTGCCAAAGCCTGTCTGACCTGCTCGGTTTTTGGCCGCAGGACGATACCCGTTATCGTGGTGCGGTATGCCTCCATCCGGATGACTGGATGGTGGCTGGAAACTCTCACTAGGACCCGGAGAGAGCAATGCCTCCCAAGAAGAAGAAGGTCACGGGGCTTATCAAGCTCCAGATCCAGGCCGGCGCAGCCAACCCGGCCCCGCCGGTCGGCCCCGCGCTGGGCCAGCACGGCGTCAACATCATGGAGTTCTGCAAGGCCTACAACGCCGCGACCGAGTCGCAGCGTGGCTGGGTGATCCCGGTGGAGATCACGGTCTACGAAGACCGCTCCTTCACCTTCATCACCAAGACTCCGCCGGCCGCCAAGATGATCCTCAAGGCCGCGGGTGTCGAGAAGGGCTCCGGCGAGCCGCACAAGACCAAGGTCGCCAAGATCACCGAGGCGCAGGTCCGCGAGATCGCCACCACCAAGATGGAAGACCTCAACGCCAACGACCTGGACGCCGCGTCGAAGATCATCGCCGGCACCGCCCGTTCCATGGGCATCACGGTCGAGGGCTAAGAGCTTTCCCCGTCTGACCTTTCTCAGTGGTAGGGCCAAGCGCTGGTCCGCACCACGACTCCACACCTGAAACCACCAGGAGCAGAAGTGAAGCGCAGCAAGACTCTCCGCGCTGCGGACGCCAAGATCGACCGGGACAAGCTCTACGCCCCGCTCGAGGCCGTCCGTCTCGCCAAGGAGACCTCCGCGACCAAGTTCGACGGCACCGTCGAGGTCGCCTTCCGCCTGGGTGTCGACCCGCGCAAGGCCGACCAGATGGTCCGTGGCACCGTGAACCTCCCGCACGGCACCGGCAAGACCGCCCGGGTCCTGGTCTTCGCGACCGGTGACCGTGCTGCGGCCGCGGAAGCCGCTGGGGCCGACATCGTCGGCGCCGACGAGCTCATCGACGAGGTCGCGAAGGGCCGCCTGGACTTCGACGCCGTCGTCGCCACCCCGGACCTCATGGGCAAGGTCGGCCGCCTCGGCCGCGTGCTCGGTCCGCGTGGTCTGATGCCGAACCCGAAGACCGGCACCGTCACCCCCGACGTCGTGAAGGCTGTCAACGACATCAAGGGCGGCAAGATCGAGTTCCGCGTCGACAAGCACTCGAACCTGCACTTCATCATCGGCAAGGTCTCCTTCGACGAGACCAAGCTGGTGGAGAACTACGCCGCGGCGCTGGAGGAGATCCTCCGTCTGAAGCCGTCGGCCGCCAAGGGCCGCTACATCAAGAAGGCCGCGCTGGCCACCACGATGGGCCCCGGCATTCCGCTGGACAGCAACCGCACCCGCAACCTCCTCGTCGAGGAGGACCCGGCCGCCGTCTGATTCTGACGGCAGTCGCGTCGCGTACGCGTTCTGTGTGACGGGCCCCGCAACCTTTCGAGGTGCGGGGCCCGTCCTCGTATGCGTGCATGTCCGTCAGAGCTGTCGGTGGACTGCGCTAGCGTGCAGGATTCACACGAGTACAAGGGGTGGGATGTCATGAACAGCACGACCATGCGACGCGCGGGCCTGTCGATCGCGGTGGCCGCCGCGCTGACCGGGGTCGCGGCCTGTGGCTCCTCCGGCGGCGGTGACGGTGACGCGAAGGACAAGAAGAACGGTTCCGTCGCCCTCAGCCCCATAGCTGCCCTGCGCTCCATCGAGGACAAGACCGACGACGCCGACTCGGCCAAGATCGAGGGCAAGACGGTCATGGGCACCCAGATGTCGATGAACATGGACGGCGCCATGGCGTGGTCGGACGGCATCACCGGCAATGTCACCGCGACCCTCACCGGCGGCACCCAGGCCGACCAGATGAAGCAGATGGGCCAGTCGAAGATCGACTACCGCTATCTGAAGACGGGCTTCTACGCGAACATGGGCGACCAGTTCGCCTCGCAGGCCGGCGGCGGCAAGCACTGGATCGAGTACGACTACGAGACGCTGGCCGAGTTGGGCGGCGCTGCCGGTGACGCCTTCAAGGACCAGATGCAGAACACCACCCCGAACCAGTCGGTCAAGATGCTGCTGGCCTCGGGTGACGTGAAGCGTGTGGGCGAGGAGACGGTGCGCGGCACGAAGACGACGCACTACTCCGGCGAGGTCGACGTCGCCGATCTGACGGGCAAGAACGCCGACCTGGACGCGTCCCAACTGGCCGAGCTGAAGAAGCAGTTCAGCCAGGCGGGGATGAGCACCGAGACGATCGACATCTGGGTCAACGACGACGATCTGCTGGTCAAGAAGACCGAGAAGGCCGACATGAAGACCGGTTCCTTCAATCAGACGGTCTACTACAGCGACTACGGCACCCCGGTCTCCGTGGAGAAGCCCGCGGCCTCGGACACCATGAGCTTCAAGGACCTCATGAACCAGCAGCCGCAGGCCTGATCTCGCCCTTCGGGTAGTCTCACCACACAGAATTGTGTCGATCATGTGTTCCTAGGGGTGGGGTCATGACTGTGAAGAGAATGGCGGGCGCCGTGCTCGCCACCACGCTGCTTTGTACGGGTGCGGTGGCTTGCGGCGGCTCCGACAAGGACGGCAAGGCGAGCGGGGCGGGCTCGGGGGAGACCCAGTCCCGGTCGCAGGTGACCGAGGTCATCACGGCGGCGTACGAGAAGACCTCGAAGGCCAAGTCGGCCAAGGTCGAGATGACGATGTCGGCGCCGAAGTCGATGGCCGGCGCGTCCGGGGACATGAAGATGTCCGGCGTGATGGGCTGGGACCCGACCGTCATGGACATGACGATGTCGGGCTCGGCGCTCACGGAAGGCGACCCGGAGGCTCCGAAGGAGATCCGGATGCGCTGGCTCGACAACGTGATGTACATGGACATGGGGGCTGTCGCCGCCAAGGACATGGACGGCAAGCGGTGGATGAAGATGGACCTCAACACCATCGCCGAGCAGGCCGGTGACGAGAAGCTCGCGAAGCAGATGACCGGCGGCCTGGACAGCATGAACCAGGACCCGGCGCAGCAGCTCGCGATGCTCCTGGACTCGCCGAACCTGAAGCACGCCGGCCCGGCCAAGGTCGACGGCGTGCAGACCCAGCGTTACAAGGGCCGTCTCTCCGTCAAGGAGATGATGGAGTCGAACAAGGGCCTGAGCGACCTGCTCAGCAAGAGCGAGCGCGACGAGCTCTTCAAGGGCATCGAGAAGTCGGGCATCAAGGGTTACGACACCGAGGTCTGGGTCAATGAGGACGACTATCCCGTTCGCATGGACATCGACATCAAGAGCCCCGAGGGCACGATGAAGACCTCGCAGAAGTTCTCGGACTACGGGGCCACCGCCAAGGTGTCCGCTCCGCCGGCCGGCGAGACCTTCGACCTGATGGAGATGTTCAAGGAGCTCGAGAAGAGCGGTGCGGACATGGGCTCGGACAGCGGACTCTGAGCCGATTTGCTTGACGCGAACCCGTTCGCGTACTCTTCCACAGAAGCCAAAGACCGCTGGTCGTTGCCGTGTGCTCGCAAGAGTGTGCGGTGGCCGAAGGATCCGCTGAAACTGCGGACGACCCGCGTAGGTGACTGTGGAAGTGAGTGCTCCCGGACGGTGTTCCGTCAGGTCGAGCTCATGCCCCGGCGCCTGCGCCGGGGCGTTTTGTTTTGTCAGCCCCTTCTGAGCGGTCCTCATCACCCGGAAGGAGGCCGACGCTCTATGCCGACGCCCGACAAGGCTGCCGCGGTAGCCGAGCTCACGGACAAGTTCCGCAGCTCGAACGCCGCCGTGCTGACCGAGTACCGGGGTCTCACCGTGGCCCAGCTCAAGCAGCTGCGCCGTTCGCTCGGTGAGAACTCCGAGTACGCCGTGGTGAAGAACACGCTGACCAAGATCGCGGCCAACCAGGCCGGGATCAACCAGCTGGACGACCTGTTCGCGGGTCCGACCGCTGTTGCCTTCGTCACCGGTGACCCGGTGGAGTCGGCGAAGGGTCTTCGTGACTTCGCCAAGGACAACCCCAACCTCGTCATCAAGGGCGGTGTCCTTGACGGCAAGGCGCTGTCCGCCGACGAGATCAAGAAGCTCGCGGACCTCGAGTCCCGCGAGGTTCTGCTCGCCAAGCTGGCCGGTGCCATGAAGGGCAAGCAGACGCAGACTGCGCAGCTCTTCCAGGCTCTGCCGTCGAAGTTCGTCCGCACCGCGGAAGCGCTTCGCGCCAAGAAGGCCGAGCAGGGCGGTGCCGAGTAATTCGGCTCGCGCATTGATCGCCGCCCGCTAGGGCGACGGTCGCAGCGGGCCAAACGTACGCCCGCCTTCATATACACCCGGCACCAGCCGAATTAGTGGAAGGATCGCCCATCATGGCGAAGCTCAGCCAGGAAGACCTGCTTGCCCAGTTCGAGGAGCTCACCCTCATCGAGCTCTCCGAGTTCGTGAAGGCCTTCGAGGAGAAGTTCGACGTCACCGCCGCCGCGGCCGTCGCCGCTGCCCCGGCCGGCCCGGCCGCCGCCGCCGAGGTTGCCGAGGAGCAGGACGAGTTCGACGTCATCCTCACCGGCGCCGGCGAGAAGAAGATCCAGGTCATCAAGGTCGTGCGTGAGCTCACCTCGCTGGGTCTCAAGGAGGCCAAGGACCTCGTCGACGGCACCCCGAAGCCGGTCCTCGAGAAGGTCGCCAAGGAGGCCGCCGAGAAGGCTGCCGAGTCCCTCAAGGCCGCCGGCGCCTCCGTCGAGGTCAAGTAACACCTCGCGAGTCGTCTGCCGCGCGCCTGCGGGCGCGTAGGCGGCAGGACTTTTTGGCGCTGCTTCCGGCAGCGCACGTCAAGGGCGATCACCCATCTGGGTGGTCGCCCTTCGGCGTTCTCCGGCGCACCCCACGGCTGCCTTGCGAAGCCCGCCCCGACGAGTATGGTGATCTTCGTCGTGCCCCGGAACGGCCGTGACGGTGACGAGCTGAGAGCCAAGTCGGGGCAGGGGGGCCTTGACGAACTGCACGCAGCGCGCAATTCTCAGGACGCGTCGTCACATCGATCCGCATCCGAGGCATGGATCGACGGCGAAGAGGGCAGTATCGATGTGCATCGAGGGCGTGGCTTGCAGCAGGGGTTGAGAACAACGAGGGTCTTCAAAAACCCGCACTGGACATCAGTGGGCCTAGTGGCTACACTGACCCTTTGCGCTGCCTGTTAGCTGCCTCCTGCCCGTCACCAGGGGCATGCCCATGCTTGAGCACAGTGGACTGGACTTTCCCTGACCTGGGTTGTTCCGTCCCTGCGTCCAACCTGGGACCGGTACGCGCGTAGTGAGTCCGAGCCCTCGGAAGGACCCCCTCTTGGCCGCCTCGCGCACTGCCTCGACCGCGAATACGAACAACGGCGCAAGCACCGCCCCGCTGCGCATTTCCTTTGCAAAGATCAGGGAGCCCCTCGAGGTTCCGAACCTTCTTGCGCTGCAGACCGAGAGCTTTGACTGGCTGCTCGGGAACGAAGCGTGGAAGGGTCGAGTCGAGGCGGCTCTCGACAGTGGACAGGACGTCCCCACCAAGTCCGGTCTGGAGGAGATCTTCGAGGAGATCTCTCCCATCGAGGACTTCTCCGGGTCGATGTCCCTGACGTTCCGCGACCACCGTTTTGAGCCTCCGAAGAACTCGATCGACGAGTGCAAGGAGCGCGACTTCACGTTCGCCGCCCCGCTCTTCGTCACCGCCGAGTTCACCAACAACGAGACCGGCGAGATCAAGTCCCAGACGGTCTTCATGGGCGATTTCCCGCTCATGACGAACAAGGGCACCTTCGTCATCAACGGCACCGAGCGTGTCGTCGTGTCGCAGCTGGTCCGTTCGCCGGGTGTCTACTTCGATTCCTCGATCGACAAGACGTCCGACAAGGACATCTTCTCCGCCAAGATCATCCCGTCCCGGGGTGCCTGGCTGGAGATGGAGATCGACAAGCGCGACATGGTCGGTGTACGCATCGACCGCAAGCGCAAGCAGTCGGTCACCGTTCTGCTCAAGGCTCTCGGTTGGACGACCGAGCAGATCCTCGAGGAGTTCGGCGAGTACGAGTCCATGCGCGCCACCCTGGAGAAGGACCACACCCAGGGCCAGGACGACGCGCTGCTCGACATCTACCGCAAGCTCCGTCCGGGCGAGCCGCCGACCCGTGAGGCCGCTCAGACCCTGCTTGAGAACCTCTACTTCAACCCCAAGCGCTACGACCTCGCGAAGGTCGGCCGCTACAAGGTGAACAAGAAGCTGGGTGCGGACGCTCCGCTCGACGCGGGCATCCTCACGGTCGAGGACATCATCGCCTCGATCAAGTACCTGGTGAAGCTGCACGCCGGTGAGACCGAGACCGTTGGCGACAGCGGTACGTCGATCGTCGTCGAGACCGACGACATCGACCACTTCGGCAACCGTCGTCTGCGCAACGTCGGCGAGCTCATCCAGAACCAGGTCCGCACGGGTCTGGCTCGTATGGAGCGCGTCGTGCGTGAGCGCATGACGACCCAGGACGTCGAGGCGATCACGCCGCAGACCCTGATCAACATTCGCCCGGTCGTGGCGTCGATCAAGGAATTCTTCGGCACCTCGCAGCTGTCGCAGTTCATGGACCAGAACAACCCGCTGTCGGGTCTCACCCACAAGCGCCGTCTGTCGGCGCTTGGCCCGGGTGGTCTCTCCCGTGAGCGGGCCGGCTTCGAGGTCCGTGACGTTCACCCGTCCCACTACGGCCGCATGTGCCCGATCGAGACGCCTGAAGGCCCCAACATCGGTCTGATCGGTTCGCTCGCCTCGTACGGCCGCGTCAACGCGTTCGGCTTCGTCGAGACGCCGTACCGCAAGGTCGTCGAGGGCGTCGTCACCGACGACGTCGACTACCTGACGGCCGACGAAGAGGACCGCTTCGTCATCGCCCAGGCCAACGCCGTGCTCGGTGAGGACATGCGCTTCACCGAGGCGCGCGTCCTCGTCCGCCGTCGTGGCGGCGAGATCGACTACATCCCCGGCGACGACGTCGACTACATGGACGTCTCGCCGCGCCAGATGGTGTCGGTCGCGACCGCGATGATCCCGTTCCTCGAGCACGACGACGCCAACCGTGCCCTCATGGGCGCGAACATGATGCGTCAGGCCGTGCCGCTGATCACCGCCGAGGCTCCCCTCGTCGGCACCGGCATGGAGTACCGCTGCGCGGTCGACGCCGGTGACGTGATCAAGGCCGAGAAGGCCGGTGTGGTCCAGGAAGTCTCCGCGGACTACGTCACGGTCACGAACGACGACGGCACGTACACCACGTACCGCATCGCCAAGTTCTCGCGCTCGAACCAGGGCACCTCGGTCAACCAGAAGGTTGTCGTCGACGAGGGCGCCCGGGTCATCGAGGGTCAGGTCCTCGCCGACGGTCCCGCGACCGAAGAGGGCGAAATGGCCCTCGGCAAGAACCTGCTCGTGGCGTTCATGCCCTGGGAAGGTCACAACTACGAGGACGCGATCATCCTGTCGCAGCGCCTCGTGCAGGACGACGTCCTCTCCTCGATCCACATCGAGGAGCACGAGGTCGACGCCCGTGACACCAAGCTGGGCCCGGAGGAGATCACCCGGGACATCCCGAACGTCTCCGAAGAGGTCCTCGCCGACCTCGACGAGCGCGGCATCATCCGTATCGGTGCCGAGGTCGTCGCCGGCGACATCCTCGTCGGCAAGGTCACGCCCAAGGGCGAGACCGAGCTGACCCCCGAGGAGCGCCTGCTCCGCGCGATCTTCGGTGAGAAGGCGCGCGAGGTGCGCGACACCTCGCTGAAGGTGCCGCACGGTGAGATCGGCAAGGTCATCGGCGTACGCGTCTTCGACCGTGAAGAGGGCGACGAGCTGCCGCCGGGCGTGAACCAGCTGGTTCGTGTCTACGTGGCGCAGAAGCGCAAGATCACGGACGGTGACAAGCTCGCCGGTCGTCACGGCAACAAGGGCGTCATCTCCAAGATCCTTCCGATCGAGGACATGCCCTTCCTTGAGGACGGCACGCCGGTCGACATCATCCTCAACCCGCTGGGTGTCCCGTCCCGAATGAACCCGGGTCAGGTCCTGGAGATCCACCTCGGCTGGCTCGCCAGCCAGGGCTGGGACGTCTCCGGTCTCAGCGAGGAGTGGGCGCAGAGCCTGCAGCGCATCGGCGCCGACCAGGTCGCCCCGCGGACGAACGTCGCGACCCCGGTCTTCGACGGCGCCCGCGAGGACGAGCTGACCGGCCTCCTCGAGCACACCGTCCCGAACCGCGACGGCGACCGCATGGTCCTGCCGTCCGGCAAGGCGCGGCTGTTCGACGGTCGCTCCGGCGAGCCGTTCCCGGACCCGATCTCGATCGGGTACATGTACATCCTCAAGCTGCACCACCTGGTCGACGACAAGCTCCACGCCCGTTCGACCGGTCCGTACTCCATGATCACCCAGCAGCCGCTGGGTGGTAAGGCTCAGTTCGGTGGTCAGCGCTTCGGTGAGATGGAGGTGTGGGCGCTCGAGGCTTATGGCGCCGCATACGCCCTCCAGGAGCTGCTGACGATCAAGTCCGACGACGTGACCGGCCGCGTGAAGGTCTACGAGGCCATCGTCAAGGGCGAGAACATCCCCGAGCCCGGCATTCCCGAGTCCTTCAAGGTGCTCATCAAGGAAATGCAGTCGCTCTGCCTCAACGTGGAGGTGCTGTCCTCGGACGGCATGTCCATCGAGATGCGCGACACCGACGAGGACGTCTTCCGCGCGGCGGAGGAGCTCGGTATCGACCTGTCCCGGCGCGAGCCGAGCAGCGTCGAAGAGGTCTGACGGGTTGGCCGGCCGGACCTCGTGTCCGGCCGGCTCTCCCCGGACCCGTTCAGACCATGATTGAGACTCGACCCCGAAAGAGGGATTGACGACAAAGTGCTCGACGTCAACTTCTTCGACGAGCTGCGGATCGGCCTTGCCACCGCGGACGACATCCGACAGTGGTCCCACGGCGAGGTCAAGAAGCCGGAGACCATCAACTACCGCACGCTCAAGCCCGAAAAGGACGGACTCTTCTGCGAGAAGATCTTCGGTCCGACCCGGGACTGGGAGTGCTACTGCGGTAAGTACAAGCGTGTCCGCTTCAAGGGCATCATCTGCGAGCGCTGCGGCGTCGAGGTCACTCGCGCCAAGGTGCGTCGTGAGCGGATGGGCCACATTGAGCTGGCCGCCCCTGTCACGCACATCTGGTACTTCAAGGGCGTTCCGTCGCGCCTCGGCTACCTGCTTGATCTCGCCCCGAAGGACCTCGAGAAGGTCATCTACTTCGCGGCGTACATGATCACGTTCGTGGACGAGGAGCGCCGTACGCGTGACCTGCCCTCCCTGGAGGCGCACGTCTCCGTGGAGCGTCAGCAGGTCGAGAACCGTCGCGACTCCGACCTGGAGGCCCGCGCCAAGAAGCTCGAGACCGACCTGGCCGAGCTTGAGGCCGAGGGCGCCAAGGCCGACGTACGCCGCAAGGTGCGCGAAGGTGCCGAGCGTGAGATGAAGCAGCTGCGTGACCGTGCGCAGCGCGAGATCGACCGTCTCGACGAGGTCTGGAACCGCTTCAAGAACCTCAAGGTCCAGGACCTGGAGGGTGACGAGCTGCTCTACCGCGAGCTGCGTGACCGCTTCGGCACGTACTTCGACGGTTCGATGGGTGCCGCTGCACTGCAGAAGCGCCTTGAGTCGTTCGACCTGGATGAGGAAGCCGAGCGGCTTCGCGAGATCATCCGTACCGGCAAGGGCCAGAAGAAGACCCGTGCGCTCAAGCGCCTCAAGGTCGTCTCCGCGTTCCTGCAGACCAGCAACAGCCCCAAGGGCATGGTGCTCGACTGCGTGCCGGTCATCCCGCCGGACCTGCGTCCGATGGTGCAGCTGGACGGTGGCCGCTTCGCGACCTCCGACCTGAACGACCTGTACCGCCGCGTGATCAACCGCAACAACCGCCTGAAGCGCCTTCTCGACCTCGGTGCGCCCGAGATCATCGTGAACAACGAGAAGCGCATGCTCCAGGAGGCCGTGGACGCCCTCTTCGACAACGGTCGTCGTGGTCGCCCGGTCACCGGTCCCGGCAACCGCCCGCTGAAGTCCCTGAGCGACATGCTCAAGGGCAAGCAGGGTCGTTTCCGTCAGAACCTTCTCGGCAAGCGTGTGGACTACTCCGCGCGTTCCGTGATCGTCGTCGGCCCGCAGCTGAAGCTGCACCAGTGTGGTCTGCCGAAGGCCATGGCGCTGGAGCTCTTCAAGCCGTTCGTGATGAAGCGCCTGGTTGACCTCAACCACGCGCAGAACATCAAGTCGGCCAAGCGCATGGTCGAGCGCGGCCGCACGGTCGTGTACGACGTCCTGGAAGAGGTCATCGCTGAGCACCCGGTTCTCCTGAACCGTGCGCCCACGCTGCACCGCCTCGGCATCCAGGCCTTCGAGCCGCAGCTGGTCGAAGGCAAGGCCATTCAGATCCACCCGCTCGTCTGCACCGCGTTCAACGCGGACTTCGACGGTGACCAGATGGCCGTGCACCTGCCGCTCTCCGCGGAGGCGCAGGCCGAGGCCCGCATCCTGATGCTGTCCTCGAACAACATCCTGAAGCCGGCTGACGGCCGTCCCGTCACCATGCCGACCCAGGACATGGTTCTCGGTCTCTTCTTCCTCACGACGGACGAGGAAGAGCGCAAGGTCATCGGTGAGGGCCGTTCGTTCGGTTCCTCCGCCGAGGCGACCATGGCGTTCGACGCCAAGGAGCTCTCGCTCCAGGCGAAGGTCGACATCCGCTTCCCGGTGGGCACCATCCCGCCGCGCGGCTGGACCCCGCCGGCCGTCGAAGAGGGCGAGCAGGAGTACCAGCAGGGCGACAGCTTCCGGCTGCGTACGACCCTGGGCCGCGCGCTCTTCAACGAGCTGCTGCCCGAGGACTACCCGTTCGTCGACTACTCGGTGGGCAAGAAGCAGCTCTCCGAGATCGTCAACGACCTGGCCGAGCGCTACCCCAAGGTCATCGTGGCGGCGACGCTCGACAACCTGAAGGCGGCGGGCTTCTTCTGGGCGACCCGTTCCGGTGTCACCGTGGCCATCTCCGACGTCGTGGTCCCCGAGGCCAAGAAGGCGATCGTCGCGGGCTACGAGGCGCAGGACGAGAAGGTCCAGAAGCAGTACGAGCGCGGTCTGATCACCAAGGACGAGCGCACGCAGGAGCTCATCGCGATCTGGACCAAGGCGACCAACGAGGTTGCCGAGGCGATGAACGCGAACTTCCCCAAGACGAACCCCATCTTCATGATGGTTGACTCGGGTGCCCGAGGAAACATGATGCAGATGCGTCAGATCGCCGGTATGCGTGGTCTGGTGTCGAACGCGAAGAACGAGACGATCCCGCGCCCGATCAAGGCATCGTTCCGTGAGGGCCTCTCGGTCCTCGAGTACTTCATCTCCACGCACGGTGCCCGTAAGGGTCTGGCGGACACGGCTCTCCGTACCGCTGACTCCGGTTACCTCACCCGTCGTCTGGTCGACGTCTCTCAGGACGTCATCATTCGCGAGGAGGACTGTGGCACCGAGCGCGGTCTGAAGCTCAAGATCGCGGTCAAGGGCGAGGACGGTGTGCTCCGCAAGACGGAGAACGTCGAGACCTCGGTGTACGCCCGCATGCTGGCCGAGGACGTCGTCATCGACGGCAAGGTCATCGCGCCGGCCAACGTCGACCTCGGTGACGTCCTGATCGACGCCCTGGTCGCCAACGGCGTCGAGGAGGTCAAGACCCGTTCGGTCCTGACCTGTGAGTCCGCGGTCGGCACCTGTGCCTTCTGCTACGGCCGTTCGCTCGCCACCGGCAAGCTGGTCGACATCGGTGAGGCGGTCGGCATCATCGCCGCCCAGTCCATCGGTGAGCCCGGCACGCAGCTGACGATGCGTACCTTCCACACCGGTGGTGTGGCCGGTGACGACATCACCCAGGGTCTGCCCCGTGTCGTCGAGCTCTTCGAGGCTCGTACGCCCAAGGGTGTCGCCCCGATCTCGGAGGCGGCCGGCCGCATCCGTATCGAGGAGACCGAGAAGACCAAGAAGATTGTCGTCACGCCGGACGACGGCAGCGACGAGACTCCCTTCCCGATCTCGAAGCGCGCCAAGGTCCTCGTGCGTGAGGGTGACCACGTCGAGGTGGGCCAGAAGCTCACCTTCGGTGCCACCAACCCGCACGACGTGCTGCGGATCCTCGGTCAGCGCGCGGTCCAGGTCCACCTGGTCGGCGAAGTCCAGAAGGTCTACAACAGCCAGGGCGTGTCGATCCACGACAAGCACATCGAGATCATCATCCGGCAGATGCTGCGCCGCGTGACGATCATCGAGTCCGGCGACGCGGAGCTGCTGCCGGGCGAGCTCGTCGAGCGCTCGAAGTTCGAGACCGAGAACCGTCGTGTCGTGACGGAGGGTGGCCACCCGGCCTCCGGCCGTCCGCAGCTGATGGGTATCACCAAGGCCTCGCTGGCAACGGAGTCGTGGCTGTCCGCGGCCTCCTTCCAGGAGACGACCAGGGTCCTGACGGACGCGGCGATCAACGCCAAGTCCGACTCCCTGATCGGCCTCAAGGAGAACGTCATCATCGGTAAGCTCATCCCGGCCGGTACGGGTCTCTCCCGCTACCGCAACATCCGGGTGGAGCCGACCGAAGAGGCCAAGGCCGCGATGTACTCGGCAGTCGGCTACGACGACATCGACTACTCGCCCTTCGGGACGGGCTCGGGTCAGGCTGTACCGCTGGAGGACTACGACTACGGGCCTTACAACCAGTAGGCGTGACGAGCCAGTTGGCTTGAGTTGAACTGATGGGCGGTCATCCCTTTGGGGGTGGCCGCCCCTCGGTGTTTCAGCGCCCGGCGTGCAGTCCTTCCTGGAGGTGGTGCAGCCGGGTGTGCAGATCGGGGTGCGAGGAGAGCAGCCGGCCTATCAGACCGGGTGTCCCGCGCGGTGCGCCCAGGGCCGCCGCTTTGGCGCGCTCGGTGTCCTGGCCCGCCTGTTCCTTGCGCAGCACCGTCATGAGCTGGGGCGCGAAGCCGAGGGCAGCCGCGTGCTGATCGGCCCGGAGCTCGGAGCGCCGGGCGACCGCTGCGACCAGGTAGGGCGTGACGAGGGGCAGGAGCACCAGGCCGTACGTGGTGATCGCGACGGCAAGTACTGCGGCTCCGGTCAGAGCGACCACAACGGCCCGCGCTCCAAAGGAGAGGCGGTCGACGAAGGAAGCGAGCCGGAGCAGGCCGCGCCAGGTCAACCGTCCCGGCAGCGCGTACCAGTAGCTGAGCAGCGACGCCCATGCGTGGCCTCTGGTGTGGTGACCGAGTTCATGCGCGAGTACGCCGCCGAGCTGGGCGGACGGCAGGGTGTTCAGCGAGTGGCTCGTGACGCCGACGATGTGTCCGGCGGCTGCCATGGCGTTGACGCCGTCGCTGTCCTCCACCCACAGCTGATAGGCGTCACCGTCCACTCCGGCACGTGCCGTCACCTCACGCCAGACCGGCTCGAACCGCCGGCGCTCTTGGGGGGTCGGATGCCGGAGGCCGAAGAGGTGGCGGGCCAGGACGCGTTCGCTGGGGCGGTGGAAGACGAAGGCCCCGCTCAGGGTCCAGGCGCCGAACAAGGTCCACCAGGGGAGGCCGAGGAGGGCGTCGACGACGTACGACACGAGGAAGACGACGGACGCGCTCATCGCCACATGGGGGAGGTGCAGCAGCAGGCTGCCGAGGGTGAGGGCGTCGGCGCGGCGCTGGCGGGCCGTGAGGTGCACGCGTCCTTCGCGGGGAACGAGGTCGTCCGGGTCGGGCTGGTCGTGGGGTATCTCGGGTTCGGGAGGCGGGGACATGGTTCTCCTTCCGGGGAGCGATTCAGGTGATGAGCAGCGATCCGGGAAGCAGCAGTGCGGCGCAGCCGAAGGCGATGAGACCCGCCCGTATCCACAGGTGTTTGCGCGACACGATGCGGCTGGTCACGGCGAGGGTGGTGAGCAGACCGCGGTCGGGATGCCGCCCGGTCTCGGTCAGAGCGGTGCCGAGCTGGCCGGCCCGTGCGGCCCGCTGTACGTCACCGAAGTAGGTGAGCGGTTGACCTGACCTCCAGTGGCTTCTGCGGTATCGGGGAACCACGGCGAGAAGCAGGGAGAACAGCGCGACGGCGAGGAAGGCCACCCCCGTCCACCAGAGGGCGGTAGCGGGGGCCGACAGCAGGGACGGGCTCCAGCCCCGGCCCGCCAGGAGGCCGCCGAGCAGCCCGGCCGACATGCTGAGCGTTCCGGCCAGCACGGTGGCCTTGGCGTCGGCGCGGCTGATCTCGGTCCGGAGGTCGTCGAGCAGCTCTGCGCCGGCCCGGGACCCGGGGCCGCCGGTGAGGGTCATTCGGGGCGCCCCGGCTTCTCGGCTTCTGGTTGGGGCGGCAACTCCGGGTAGGGATACTCGGGTTCGTCTCGTGGTGGGTCCGTCGGCTTCAAGATCTCGGTCATGCGCTCGGCGATGAGCCGGTGGGGCTCTTCCAGCTGGTAGTCCTCCAGGCCTTTGCTCTCCAGGACTTGGTCGATCAGATGCAGTTGGGTCTTCACTAGCTCCGCCTGGTCGGCACGGAGGTGCTCCAGGACCAGCGAGGTGTCCTCGCGGTGTTCGGCAAGGTGCAGGGACAGGGCGCCGATGCCGCCCTTGGCCAGCTGGCTCTCGTAGAACTTGATCTTCTCGGTCATGAGTTGCCGGTCCTGCTGGTCGCGGAGCACCGCCACCTCGTGCTCGGGTGCGGCCGCCTCCTTCTCGTGCAGGGCCGTCCGCAGCCGGTCCTGATGGGCACGTTCGGAGGCGTCACGCCGCAGCCGTATGGAGCAGGAGACCCACAGACCCTCGCGTTCGCCGATTCCGGCACCCCTTTCCACCGCCCGCTGTACGGCCTGCTCCGCCGCGGCACTTTCGCCGATGTCGTGGCTGCGGCTCGCGCCGCGCATCAGACGCAGGAGCTCACGGGTGAGGAGAGCGGGGACGTCGCGCTCCTGGCTGGTCACAAAGCGCACCGGGTCGCCTACGCGCCAGGTGACGTCCGCGACGGCCTCGAACTCGAAGCTGTCCACCGTGCTGGGGAGGGGGACACGCACCGAGAAGGAGTGCGGGTCCGTGTTCACCTCGTACAGCGCGACGTACCGCCTGAGGGAGGTGGGGCGAGCAGGCGGGGGAAAGGTCTCGTAACCGCCTTTGCGTGTCACGAGGACCAAGGTGTTGTCGATGCGGCCGGTGTAGCGACCGCCGCCCAGTCGGAGGCGCGGCAGCTGCCACACGGTGATCACGGGGTCGGTGCGCCGCGAGTGGGTCGTGGAGTGCTCGGGCCGCTGTTGCAGCCAGTCGGGCTGATCGGGCTGGTCGGGCTGTACGTGGGTGTCTTCCATGTTCCGTCTCCTCGGCGAGGGGTCAGGCGGCGGACAGCGCCGAAAGCAGCCGTGTGCTCGCATCCGGTATGCGGCCGTCGGCGCCGCGTGCCGTGCGCAACAGGTGACCGATGCGCTGGCGGTCGGCGGGTGAGGTGGCGAGCGCGGGCAGCAAGACGGCGAGCGCCGCTTCGGACGCTGGGTCCCGGTCGGCGATGCGCACCCAGTCGCGCAGCACGCTCAGGGCCCCTGAGGTGTGGGCGCGGTCGTTGAGCGCGGCGTGCCAGAAGGTGAGCAGGTGCTCCTCGTCCCCCGGGGTGTCCTCGGCTGCCGCGCGGGCGTACCAGCCGAGGACCAGGGGGCGGTCGCTGTCCTCCTCCAGTTGCTCGCAGGCGTGGAGGAAGGCGAGCAGAGCGTGATCGCGGACCGAGTGATCGTCGCGAATGTGTTCGGCGAGGCGAGCGAGGACCGGCCCTTCCACCGCGAGGAGCAGCAGCTCCAAGGCGTCCGTGAGCTGCAACGCCTCTTCCTGCTCGCCCGCCTCTTCCTCCTCGTCCCACTGCTGCTGACCGGCGACGTCCAGCAAGGATTGGAGGGCTTCCTCGTGGAGCACAGGGCCCAGCAGCCCGTAAGCGCGAATGGCCGTCCAGCGTCGGCTCTCGTTGTCGCCGGTGCACCAGCCATGCAGGATCTGGGGGACGGTGGGCACTTTCAGGAGTACGGCCAAGGTGAGGGCGTTCGCCGCGTTCAGCCAGGCGCCGTGGCTGTTCGCGTCGGCCCAGGGTTCGATGAGCAAGGCCAGCGAGGACGGCAGATCCGCCGCTGCCAGCAGCGCAGCCGCCGCGGCGGCACGGGTACGCACGAGGGGGCGGCCGTCACCGGCGAGCTGATTGATCCATGCGACCAGGGCGGGGCGGGCCGAGGGGTGGAGATTCCACACCTCGTGGAGCAGGAGCCGCGCGATGTCCCGGTCCCGGAATCCGGCGACGAACTGCTCGACCGCGCCCCACTCGGTGACCTCCTTGCCCATGTGGCCCTCGGCCCGGGCCAGTTGGAGACGGTCAGCCCGTGTGCTGCCGAAGACGGGGACACGGGGTGGCTCGTCGGGGTCCTCGATCCTCTGCAGCAGTGCGAAGAGCCGGTCGCCGAGCTCGGCCGTCACCGCGTACGAGGATCCGTCGAAGACGGCGAGCGAGATGAGGAACGCCTTGTCGAGCAGCGGGGGTTTCTCGCCGGTCAGCCACTGGGTGACCTGGGCGGCGACATCGGCCTGTCCGTGGGCGACCAGTTCCTGTTCGCTGGTCTCCCCGCGGTGCAGGGCGACGAGCCGCTGCGCGAACCGGGCGATCTCATCCGGTCGGTGCTCCCGGTCGAGGAACTCCCGCACCGGCGCCAGTTGGAACAGGTCCGCCCACGCCACTGCTCCCACGGACCGGGTGACATGGGAGCACAGCATGTCTTGTACCGGCGGGGGCTCCCAGCGCACGGATGGTACGTCGCCGAGCGCCGCCGATGGCTCGATCGTGATCACCAGATGGCCGCCGGCGCGCTCCAACTGCTCACGCATGCTCCGCAGATGCAGCTCTCGCAGGGGACGGCTTCTGCTGGTCGCCAGATTGCACAGGACGTATCCGGCGGCGCCGTCCAGATGGTCGCGTAATGCCGCGGGGGAGGTGCCCGGTTCGAGGTCGCGCATCCGCTCGACGCCCAGCTGGAGCAGCAGCATCATCGCTGCGGAGCGACGGCCCGTCGCGTGGCCCCCGGACAGGACCACGACGCGTTCGGCACGCAGCCGGGCAAGCGCTTCGTCGAAGCTGGGACAGCGCTGGAACACGGCCGCGAGCGCCTCGATCTCGGCCCGGGGGATGGGCCCGGACGTCGGACCGCCGAGAGTGTCGGAGGGGGCGCCGAACTGGTAGATCACGTTGCCCTGCACGTGGCCGCCGCTGACTCCGTACTGGTCCCGCTTGACCAGGCTGGAGACGAAAGAAGGGGCGTGTTCGATCAGGTCCCGGCGAGCGGCCCAGGCCTTCTGGCGCTGTTCCTGTGCGTCGGGCGTCTCGTCCTGCTTCTGGTCGCCGCCCTCGGCGGTCGCCTCGGCCGCGGCCGTGCCTTCTGCCTCGTCCTGGCTCATCGGCCGTCCCCTCCGCCGAAGCGGTAGTGGACGTCGCCCTGGACGTGGGTGTTGCCGCCGTACTGGTCGCGTCCGACGTGAGTGGTGTTGTGCTGCGCTCCCGGCGTGGCCTCTTGCGGCGCTGTGTCCTTGTACGCGGGGGAGGGCGCGGCGCTGTCGGCCGCATCGTGCACCCAAGCGATGGTCGGCCCCTCTTTCGCCTCCACTGTGATCCGCCGGAACTGCTCCGGACGTACACCCAGGGGCCCGTGTCGTACCACCCCCTGGAACACGCCGTCGGACACGCACAGCACGCTGTCCTCCTGGCGTTGCCGCAGCGCTTCGCGCAGGGGGGTCGCGTCCAGCAGCCGGCAGGCGTGATTGAGATCCGAGCCGACCCAGCCGTTGAGTTCGTCCACGGCGACGTGGCCCGTGGAGAGGACGATGCGCAGACGCATCTGGGCGCTCTTCGAGGCCACGCGGTTCTTGTTGCGCAGCAGTGCGGGGGTCTCGGCCAGCAGGCTTTTCAGCAGCACGGATACCGGGACGTTGGCGTCGATGAGTTCCATGACGGAGTCGCCGCGGTCCGCACGCAGCCGGGCGGTCTCGTCGATTCCCGCGGCCGTGAGGGTCTGGTCGGCGACGTCGTACAACAGACGTCGCAAGAAGGCCTGCTCCACGTCATCGCGCTTGCCGAACTGCTCGATGTCGAAGAGCAGGATGGTGCGGTTCACAGTGGCGGTCATGTCTGCCTTTCGCCGAATCGGTCCGTTGACCAGCACGATGGCGGGCCCGGGCGAGGCGGCAGAGGGCGGATGACGCGGACGAAGTATGACCACGTGCACAGAGTGACGTTGGGTCACCAAAGATTTACAGGCTGCTCGCACTTCTGCTGGTCCCGGCTATGCGGCGCAGGATGTCGGGGCGCACGACGACGATGCGACGGCGTCTCGTGACGACGACCTGCCGGTCGCGCAATTCCCTCAGTAGCCGGGCGACCGCCTCGCGCGATGATCCGACCGAGCCCGCGAACTCCTGCTGGCTGAGCGGGACGGTGAGCTCGATGCCCTCCTCGGTCCGCGTGCCATGGGTGCGTACGAGGTCGAGCAGGAGGACCGCGAGCCGTTCGCGCACCGAGAGCGCAGCCCATTCCAGTCGGCGGCGGTCGGTCGAGCGCTGTCGGTCGGTGGCCAGGCCGAGAAGCTTGAGCGCCACCTGAGGGCTGTCGGCAAGGAATCTGGTGAAGCGGCCCTGGTCGATGGCGGCCGCCTCCGCCTGTTCGAGAGCCGTCACGGTGGCCGAACGGCCGCGGCCGCTGAGCGCGGCACCCTCACCGATGATGTCGCCGGGACCTCGCAGGGCGAGGAGCGCCTCGTATCCGTTGGCCGCGGTGGCCGTGACCTTGGTCCAGCCCTGCAGGAGCAGCAGTACGTGGGTGGACGGTTCGTCCTGGCGCATGATGACGCTGCGGGCGGGATAATTGAGTGGCCGGCCGATGGCAAGCAGAGCGGTGCGGTCGTCCCTCTCCAGCCGCGCCAGAAAGGGCACCCGGTCGTCCAGGCCGCCGTCGTCCCACGCGTGCGCTTGCCCCCCGGCCATCCCGCTGCCCCCGTGTTCACGTGCGCCGATGCCTTCGATCTCGCAACCAGTCAACGTACTCGAGGCGGTCGTGGGGCGAACGGGCGACAATCAGCCCCGGTGGCCGAGTCCGATCAGACCGGAGCCGAAAAGCCCGGCGTGTCGCCCCCCACCGCATTTGTTTTGACCAGACTCGATGAGGTAGGTACGCTCAGACCTTGTGCCTGGGGTGTGCCTGGGCTCGCGCGCGTGTCTTCAGCCGCATTGCGAGTCCGAGAACGGCCACCGTAAATCTGCGCCCCTCCTCGCCTTGCGGCGGGAGTCTGCAGGATTCGACACACCCGACCGCGTGGGTCGGTGACGTTCCAGGTTAGCTTTACCATTCGGCACACAGAAACCGGAGAAGTAGTGCCTACGATCCAGCAGCTGGTCCGGAAGGGCCGGCAGGACAAGGTCGAGAAGAACAAGACGCCCGCACTCGAGGGTTCGCCCCAGCGCCGTGGCGTCTGCACGCGTGTGTTCACGACCACCCCGAAGAAGCCGAACTCGGCCCTGCGTAAGGTCGCGCGTGTGCGTCTGACCAGCGGGATCGAAGTCACCGCTTACATTCCGGGTGAGGGACACAACCTGCAGGAGCACTCCATCGTGCTCGTGCGTGGTGGCCGTGTGAAGGACCTGCCTGGTGTTCGTTACAAGATCATCCGCGGCTCCCTTGACACCCAGGGTGTCAAGAACCGCAAGCAGGCCCGCAGCCGCTACGGCGCCAAGAAGGAGAAGTAAGAATGCCTCGTAAGGGCCCCGCCCCGAAGCGCCCGGTCATCATCGACCCGGTCTACGGTTCTCCTCTGGTGACCTCCCTCATCAACAAGGTGCTGCTGAACGGCAAGCGCTCCACCGCCGAGCGCATCGTGTACGGCGCCATGGAGGGCCTGCGCGAGAAGACCGGCAACGACCCGGTCATCACGCTCAAGCGCGCGCTCGAGAACATCAAGCCGACCCTCGAGGTCAAGTCCCGCCGCGTCGGCGGTGCGACCTACCAGGTCCCGATCGAGGTCAAGCCCGGTCGTGCCAACACGCTGGCCCTGCGCTGGCTGGTCGGTTACTCCCGCGCCCGTCGCGAGAAGACGATGACCGAGCGTCTCCTCAACGAGCTCCTCGACGCCTCCAACGGCCTTGGTGCCGCTGTGAAGAAGCGTGAGGACACCCACAAGATGGCCGAGTCCAACAAGGCCTTCGCGCACTACCGCTGGTAGTCGCTACCCACATCGAGACCGAGAGAAGACTGAGCCGATATGGCTACCACTTCACTTGACCTGGCCAAGGTGCGCAACATCGGCATCATGGCCCACATCGACGCGGGCAAGACGACGACCACCGAGCGGATCCTGTTCTACACCGGTGTGTCGTACAAGATCGGTGAGGTCCACGACGGCGCCGCCACGATGGACTGGATGGAGCAGGAGCAGGAGCGTGGCATCACGATCACCTCTGCTGCCACCACCTGTCACTGGCCGATGAACGACGTCGACCACACCATCAACATCATCGACACCCCGGGCCACGTCGACTTCACCGTCGAGGTAGAGCGTTCGCTCCGTGTGCTCGACGGTGCCGTGACGGTGTTCGACGGCGTCGCCGGTGTTGAGCCCCAGTCCGAGACCGTGTGGCGTCAGGCGGACCGCTACGGCGTCCCGCGCATCTGCTTCGTCAACAAGCTCGACCGTACGGGTGCCGAGTTCCACCGCTGCGTCGACATGATCGTCGACCGCCTCGGTGCGACCCCGATCGTCATGCAGCTGCCCATCGGCGCAGAGGCTGACTTCAAGGGTGTCGTCGACCTCGTCACGATGAAGGCCTTCGTCTGGTCCGCAGAGACCAAGATGGGCGAGGCGTACGACATCGTCGACATCCCCTCGACGCACACCGAGGCCGCTGATGAGTGGCGCGGGAAGCTCCTCGAGGCTGTCGCCGAGAACGACGAGCAGATGATGGAGCTGTACCTCGAGGGCCAGGAGCCCACCGAGGACCAGCTGTACGACGCGATCCGTCGCATCACCATCGCCTCCGGCAAGGGCGGCGACACCACCGTCACCCCCGTGTTCTGCGGCACCGCGTTCAAGAACAAGGGCGTCCAGCCCCTGCTCGACGCGGTCGTGCGTTACCTGCCTTCGCCCCTGGACGTCGAGGCCATCGAGGGCCACGACGTCAAGGACCCCGAGGTCGTCGTCAAGCGCAAGCCTTCGGACGAGGAGCCGCTTTCGGCTCTCGCGTTCAAGATCGCGAGCGACCCGCACCTCGGCAAGCTCACCTTCGTCCGGATCTACTCCGGTCGCCTGCAGGCCGGCACCGCGGTGCTGAACTCGGTCAAGGGCAAGAAGGAGCGCATCGGCAAGATCTACCGGATGCACGCGAACAAGCGTGAGGAGATCGAGTCGGTGGGCGCCGGCGACATCGTCGCCGTCATGGGCCTGAAGCAGACCACCACCGGTGAGACGCTGTGTGACGACAAGAAGCCGGTCATCCTGGAGTCCATGGACTTCCCGGCGCCGGTCATTCAGGTCGCCATCGAGCCCAAGTCCAAGGGTGACCAGGAGAAGCTGGGTGTAGCCATCCAGCGTCTCTCGGAGGAGGACCCCTCCTTCCAGGTCCACTCGGACGAGGAGACCGGCCAGACCATCATCGGTGGTATGGGCGAGCTTCACCTCGAGGTGCTCGTCGACCGCATGAAGCGCGAATTCCGCGTCGAGGCGAACGTCGGCAAGCCCCAGGTCGCGTACCGCGAGACGATCCGTCGGGCCGTCGAGCGCGTGGACTACACCCACAAGAAGCAGACCGGTGGTACCGGTCAGTTCGCCAAGGTGCAGATCGCGATCGAGCCCATCGAGGGCGGCGAGGCGTCGTACGAGTTCGTCAACAAGGTCACCGGTGGCCGTATCCCGCGGGAGTACATCCCGTCGGTCGACGCCGGTGCGCAGGAGGCCATGCAGTTCGGCATCCTGGCGGGCTACGAGATGACTGGTGTTCGCATCACGCTTCTCGACGGCGCCTACCACGAGGTCGACTCCTCCGAGCTCGCCTTCAAGATCGCCGGTTCGCAGGCGTTCAAGGAGGCCGCGCGTCAGGCCAAGCCCGTGCTGCTCGAGCCGATGATGGCCGTCGAGGTCACCACGCCCGAGGACTACATGGGTGATGTCATCGGTGACATCAACTCCCGTCGTGGCCAGATCCAGGCCATGGAGGAGCGCAGCGGCGCTCGCGTCGTGAAGGGCCTCGTGCCCCTCTCGGAGATGTTCGGCTACGTCGGAGACCTCCGCAGCAAGACGTCGGGTCGCGCAAGCTACTCAATGCAGTTCGACTCCTACGCCGAGGTTCCGCGGAACGTCGCCGAGGAGATCATCGCGAAGGCCAAGGGCGAGTAACTCACCCGAGTTGACGCTTTAGGCTTGACACCATCCGCCGGGGTTCGACCCCATAAGGCAAGAACCCCGGCGGCTGGCTTCCCAGCAAAGATCACCTGGCGCCGATGAAGCAAGGCGTACAGAACCACTCCGCAGGAGGATTCAGTGGCGAAGGCAAAGTTCGAGCGGACTAAGCCGCACGTCAACATCGGCACCATCGGTCACATTGACCACGGTAAGACGACCCTCACGGCCGCCATTACCAAGGTGCTGCACGACGCGTACCCGAACCTGAACGAGGCTTCGGCCTTCGACCAGATCGACAAGGCTCCCGAAGAGCGCCAGCGCGGTATCACGATCTCGATCGCGCACGTCGAGTACCAGACGGAGACGCGTCACTACGCGCACGTCGACTGCCCCGGGCACGCGGACTACATCAAGAACATGATCACGGGTGCCGCGCAGATGGACGGCGCGATCCTCGTGGTTGCCGCCACCGACGGCCCGATGCCGCAGACCAAGGAGCACGTGCTCCTGGCCCGCCAGGTCGGCGTTCCCTACATCGTCGTCGCCCTGAACAAGGCCGACATGGTGGACGACGAGGAGATCCTGGAGCTCGTCGAGCTCGAGGTCCGTGAGCTCCTCTCCGAGTACGAGTTCCCGGGCGACGACCTGCCGGTCGTCAAGGTCTCGGCGCTCAAGGCGCTCGAGGGCGACAAGGAGTGGGGTGAGTCCGTCCTCAACCTGATGAAGGCTGTCGACGAGTCCATCCCGGAGCCCGAGCGTGACGTCGACAAGCCGTTCCTGATGCCGATCGAGGACGTCTTCACGATCACCGGTCGTGGCACCGTCGTCACCGGTCGTATCGAGCGTGGCATCCTCAAGGTCAACGAGACCGTCGACATCATCGGCATCAAGACCGAGAAGACCACCACCACGGTCACCGGCATCGAGATGTTCCGCAAGCTGCTCGACGAGGGCCAGGCCGGTGAGAACGTCGGTCTGCTCCTCCGTGGCATCAAGCGCGAGGACGTCGAGCGCGGCCAGGTCATCATCAAGCCCGGTTCGGTCACGCCGCACACCGAGTTCGAGGCCCAGGCCTACATCCTGTCGAAGGACGAGGGTGGCCGTCACACCCCCTTCTTCAACAACTACCGCCCGCAGTTCTACTTCCGCACCACGGACGTGACCGGCGTCGTGACCCTCCCCGAGGGCACCGAGATGGTCATGCCGGGCGACAACACTGAGATGACCGTTGAGCTCATCCAGCCCGTCGCGATGGAAGAGGGCCTGAAGTTCGCCATCCGTGAGGGTGGCCGGACCGTCGGCGCCGGCCAGGTCACCAAGATCAACAAGTAAGCATCTCGCTTGCGCGTTGATCGGGGAGACCCGGTTGCTCTGAACTGAGCGCATCGCAGCAACAGGAGGGCCCGTACGACTTCGGTCGTGCGGGCCCTCTTGCGTTGCTGCGCGGTGTGACGGTCAGGCCGCTCCGGGTGGGCCGTGTCGCGGGCCGTGAGGAGCAGGTGAGGGCCGTCGTGGCGCAGCCCGTGGCACCCGGAACGCGGGGGAGGGGGTCCCGGTGCCAGGCCGGTGTGGGGTGGCTCACGCTTTCGGTCCGGTGAGAGTGGCTCCGAGGGGCCCCGGGTTTGACCTACGTCACCTACGGGGTACGCTGCCCAGCTTCGATTGGCCAGGCCGATGCCCCGTATGGCAGACTGTCGGGGTTGCTCGGTTGAGTGCCGATGCTGCGCGCCTCCCGCCGGGAGGACCGGAAGCGAGTCCCACAGTACTCGTCGCCCCATCTGCCGTAAGGCAGCGCTGGAGCGGACGTACGGGAATCTTCTGGGAAGCGTGGGCGCGGGATTCAGCCAGGCGCCCGGTGGGTGTCTTCCCCCGGCCAGCGGTCTTTGGGCCGCGATCCCACAGCAGTGGATTTCCTTCGGGAGATTTCGTTAGTGAGATTGCGACACGCCCGACCGCGTGGGTCGGTCAGAAGATGGAACGGAACACCGGGTACCAGAGCTTTTCGAGAGACAGGACTACCAAGTAGCCATGGCGGGACAGAAGATCCGCATCCGGCTCAAGGCCTACGACCACGAGGTCATCGACTCTTCGGCGAAGAAGATCGTCGAGACGGTGACTCGCACTGGTGCGTCGGTCGCAGGCCCGGTGCCGCTGCCCACTGAGAAGAACGTGTACTGCGTCATCAAGTCGCCGCACAAGTACAAGGACTCGCGCGAGCACTTCGAGATGCGCACGCACAAGCGCCTGATCGACATCCTCGACCCGACGCCCAAGACCGTTGACTCGTTGATGCGCCTGGACCTTCCGGCCGGCGTCGACATCGAGATCAAGCTCTGAGAGGCGCGGACAGATGACTAAGCAGATCAAGGGCGTCCTGGGCGAGAAGCTCGGCATGACCCAGGTCTGGGACGAGAACAACCGTGTCGTCCCGGTCACCGTCGTCAAGGCCGGGCCCTGCGTCGTTACCCAGGTCCGTACGAATGACTCCGACGGCTACGAGTCGGTCCAGATCGCCTTCGGCGAGATCGACCCTCGCAAGGTGAACAAGCCCCTCAAGGGTCACTTCGCCAAGGCCGACGTGACCCCCCGCCGCCACCTGGTGGAGATCCGCACCCCCGGTGCCAGCGAGTACACGCTGGGCCAGGAGGTGACTGCCGAGGTGTTCGAGTCCGGCGTCAAGGTTGACGTCACGGGCAAGAGCAAGGGCAAGGGCTTCGCCGGTGTCATGAAGCGTCACAACTTCAAGGGACTCGGCGCCGGTCACGGCACCCAGCGCAAGCACCGCTCTCCCGGTTCCATCGGTGGCTGTGCCACCCCGGGCCGTGTGTTCAAGGGCCTCCGCATGGCGGGCCGTATGGGCAACGAGCGGGTCACCACCCAGAACCTGACCGTTCACGCCGTTGACGCGGAGAAGGGCCTGCTCCTCATCAAGGGCGCAGTTCCCGGTCCGAACGGCGGCCTCGTCCTGGTCCGTACCGCGGCCAAGGGGGCTTGAGGAACCGATGAGCACCATTGACATCCTTTCGCCGGCAGGCGACAAGGCCGGGACCGTCGAGCTCCCCTCGGAGATCTTCGACGTCGAGAAGATCAGCATTCCGCTGATCCACCAGGTCGTTGTCGCCCAGCTGGCCGCTGCCCGACAGGGCACGCACAAGACCAAGCGCCGCGGTGAAGTCCGCGGTGGTGGCAAGAAGCCGTACCGCCAGAAGGGCACCGGCCGCGCGCGCCAGGGTTCGACCCGTGCGCCGCAGTTCGCCGGCGGTGGCGTCGTCCACGGCCCGCAGCCGCGTGACTACTCGCAGCGGACCCCGAAGAAGATGAAGGCCGCGGCCCTGCGCCACGCCCTCACCGACCGGGCCCGCAACGCTCGTATCCACGTTGTCACCAACGTGGTCGAGGGCGACATCTCCACGAAGGCCGCGAAGACGCTGCTCGGCAAGGTCAGCGAGCGCAAGAACGTGCTCCTGGTCATCGACCGCGCGGACGAGACTTCGCTGCTCTCCGCCCGCAACCTGCCCCAGGTGCACATCCTGGAGCCGGGCCAGCTGAACACGTACGACGTGCTCGTCTCGGACGACGTGGTCTTCACCAAGGCTGCTTTCGAGTCCTTCGTGTCTGGCCCCCAGGCCGCTGAGACCGAAGGGAGCGAAGCCTGATGGCTACGCGTCACCCGAGCATCGCCCCCAAGGCGGCCAAGGCCGCCAAGGCCGCGCGCATCGCCAAGGCGAAGCGCCACGCCACCGAGGGCAAGAACACTGTTGAGACGCCGCTGAGCAAGAGCTTCACGGACCCCCGTGACGTCCTCGTCAAGCCGGTCGTCTCCGAGAAGAGCTACGCGCTTCTCGACGAGGGCAAGTACACCTTCGTCGTCGCGCCCGGCGCCAACAAGACCCAGATCAAGCAGGCCGTCGAGGCGGTCTTCTCGGTCAAGGTCACTGGGGTCAACACGATCAACCGCCAGGGCAAGCGCAAGCGCACCCGCACGGGGTTCGGTAAGCGCGCTGACACCAAGCGCGCGATCGTGACCCTTGCTGAGGGCGACCGTATCGACATCTTCGGCCAGGCCTCCTAACGGAGCGCCCTGGTCCGAATATCGGACGAGGACTGAGAAATGGGAATCCGCAAGTACAAGCCGACTACGCCGGGCCGTCGTGGCTCCAGCGTCGCCGACTTCGTCGAGGTAACGCGGTCCACGCCGGAGAAGTCGCTGGTCCGCCCGCTGCACAGCAAGGGCGGCCGTAACAACGCCGGTCGTGTGACCGTTCGCCACCAGGGTGGCGGACACAAGCGCGCCTACCGAGTGATCGACTTCCGTCGTCACGACAAGGACGGCGTGCCGGCGAAGGTCGCGCACATCGAGTACGACCCGAACCGCACCGCGCGCATCGCGCTCCTGCACTACGCGGACGGCGAGAAGCGCTACATCCTGGCCCCCCGCAACCTGTCGCAGGGTGACCGGGTCGAGAACGGACCGGGCGCGGACATCAAGCCGGGCAACAACCTGGCGCTCCGCAACATCCCGGTCGGTACGACCATCCACGCCATCGAGCTGCGGCCCGGCGGCGGCGCGAAGTTCGCCCGCTCCGCGGGTGCCTCCGTGCAGCTGCTGGCGAAGGAGGGCTCCATGGCCCACCTTCGTATGCCGTCCGGTGAGATCCGTCTGGTCGACGTCCGCTGCCGCGCCACGATCGGCGAGGTCGGCAACGCCGAGCAGTCGAACATCAACTGGGGCAAGGCCGGCCGTAAGCGCTGGCTGGGCGTTCGCCCGACCGTTCGCGGTGTGGCGATGAACCCGGTCGACCACCCGCACGGTGGTGGTGAAGGCAAGACTTCCGGTGGTCGCCACCCGGTCTCGCCGTGGGGTCAGAAGGAGGGTCGTACTCGTTCGCCGAAGAAGGCGAGCAACAAGTACATCGTCCGCCGCCGCAAGACGAACAAGAAGCGCTAGGAGCGGGTTTAGATGCCGCGCAGTCTCAAGAAGGGACCCTTCGTCGACGGACACCTCATCAAGAAGGTGGATGTCCAGAACGAAGCAGGTTCCAAGAACGTCATCAAGACCTGGTCCCGTCGCTCGATGATCGTCCCGGCCATGCTGGGCCACACGATCGCGGTGCACAACGGCAAGACCCACATCCCGGTGTTCGTCACCGAGGCGATGGTCGGCCACAAGCTCGGCGAGTTCTCGCCGACTCGCACCTTCCGCGGCCACGTCAAGGACGACCGGAAGTCGAAGCGCCGCTAGCGCGGGGTGGAACGACTATGACTTACACCGAAGGGACAACCATGGAAGCCAGGGCCCAGGCGCGGTACATCCGCGTCACGCCCATGAAGGCCCGCCGAGTGGTGGACCTCATCCGTGGCATGGATGCCACGGAGGCTCAGGCGGTCCTGCGTTTCGCCCCGCAGGCCGCGAGCGTGCCGGTTGGCAAGGTGCTTGACAGCGCCATCGCCAACGCTGCACACAACTACGACCACAGTGACGCCTCTTCGCTGGTCATCAGCGAGGCGTACGTGGATGAGGGCCCGACCCTGAAGCGGTTCCGTCCGCGTGCCCAGGGCCGTGCCTACCGGATCCGTAAGCGGACCAGCCACATCACCGTGGTCGTCAGCAGCAAGGAAGGAACCCGGTAATGGGCCAGAAGGTAAACCCGCACGGGTTCCGGCTCGGCATTACCACCGACTTCAAGTCGCGTTGGTACGCCGACAAGCTGTACAAGGACTACGTCAAGGAAGACGTCGCCATCCGTCGGATGATGACGTCCGGCATGGAGCGCGCCGGCATCTCGAAGGTTGAGATCGAGCGCACCCGTGACCGCGTGCGGGTGGACATCCACACCGCGCGTCCCGGCATCGTCATCGGCCGCCGTGGCGCCGAGGCCGACCGCATCCGCGGTGACCTCGAGAAGCTCACGGGCAAGCAGGTTCAGCTGAACATCCTCGAGGTCAAGAACCCCGAGGTCGACGCTCAGCTGGTCGCGCAGGCCGTTGCAGAGCAGCTGTCCTCCCGCGTCTCCTTCCGTCGCGCCATGCGCAAGAGCATGCAGTCGACGATGAAGGCCGGCGCCAAGGGCATCAAGATCCAGTGTGGCGGCCGTCTCGGCGGCGCCGAGATGTCTCGCTCGGAGTTCTACCGCGAGGGCCGCGTGCCCCTGCACACCCTCCGTGCGAACGTCGACTACGGCTTCTTCGAGGCCAAGACGACCTTCGGCCGTATCGGCGTGAAGGTCTGGATCTACAAGGGCGACGTCAAGAACATCGCCGAGGTCCGCGCCGAGAACGCCGCGGCCCGTGCGGGTAACCGCCCGGCCCGTGGTGGCGGCAACGACCGCCCGGCCCGTGGTGGCCGTGGTGGCGAGCGTGGCGGCCGCGGCCGCAAGCCGCAGCAGCAGTCCGCGCCGGCTGCCGAGGCCCCCAAGGCCGACGCTCCCGCCGCAGCTGCCGCTCCGGCTGAGAGCACCGGAACGGAGGCCTGACCGACATGCTGATCCCTCGTAGGGTCAAGCACCGCAAGCAGCACCACCCCAAGCGCAGCGGTATGTCAAAGGGTGGTACGCAGGTTGCGTTCGGCGAGTACGGCATTCAGGCCCTCACTCCGGCGTACGTGACCAACCGCCAGATCGAGGCGGCTCGTATCGCGATGACCCGCCACATCAAGCGTGGCGGCAAGGTCTGGATCAACATCTACCCGGACCGCCCGCTGACGAAGAAGCCCGCCGAGACCCGCATGGGTTCCGGTAAGGGTTCCCCCGAGTGGTGGGTCGCGAACGTCAAGCCCGGACGGGTGATGTTCGAGCTGTCCTACCCGAATGAGAAGACTGCGCGTGAGGCGCTTACCCGCGCTGCTCACAAGCTTCCGATGAAGTGCCGGATTGTTCGGCGCGAGGCAGGTGAGTCGTGATGTCGGCCGGTACCAAGGCGTCCGAGCTGCGCGAACTGGGCAACGAGGAGCTTCTCAACAAGCTCCGCGAGGCCAAGGAAGAGCTGTTCAACCTCCGCTTCCAGGCGGCGACCGGTCAGCTCGAGAACCACGGTCGGCTGAAGGCCGTCCGTAAGGACATCGCGCGGATCTACACCCTGATGCGTGAGCGCGAGCTGGGCATCGAGACGGTGGAGAGCGCCTGATGAGCGAGAGCAACGTGACTGAGACCAAGAGCGACCGCGGTTTCCGCAAGACCCGTGAGGGTCTGGTCGTCAGCGACAAGATGGACAAGACCGTCGTCGTCGCTGTCGAGGACCGTGTGAAGCACGCCCTGTACGGCAAGGTCATCCGCCGTACGAACAAGCTCAAGGCGCACGACGAGCAGAACGCTGCCGGCGTCGGCGACCGCGTCCTCCTGATGGAGACGCGTCCGCTGTCGGCGACCAAGCGCTGGCGCATCGTCGAGATCCTCGAGAAGGCCAAGTAATTTCCGAGGGGATTTCCCCTCGGATCAGTTCCGCCAGGCTCGGTGGGGGCCGGCTCCCGTAAGGGATTCGCCCCCGCCGGGAACCGGCAGACAAACAGGAGATAGACGTGATCCAGCAGGAGTCGCGACTTCGGATCGCCGACAACACGGGTGCGAAGGAAATTCTCACCATCCGTGTTCTCGGTGGCTCGGGTCGCCGCTACGCGGGTATCGGTGACGTCATCGTCGCCACCGTCAAGGACGCGATCCCCGGTGGCAACGTGAAGAAGGGTGACGTCGTCAAGGCGGTCATCGTTCGCACCGTCAAGGAGCGCCGCCGTCCCGACGGCTCGTACATCCGCTTCGACGAGAACGCCGCCGTCATTCTGAAGAACGACGGCGACCCTCGCGGCACCCGTATCTTCGGCCCGGTGGGCCGTGAGCTGCGCGAGAAGAAGTTCATGAAGATCATCTCGCTCGCGCCGGAGGTGCTGTAAGCATGAAGATCAAGAAGGGCGACCTGGTTCAGGTCATCACCGGTAAGGACAAGGGCAAGCAGGGCAAGGTCATTGCCGCTTACCCGCGCGACGAGCGCGTCCTGGTCGAGGGTGTCAACCGGGTCAAGAAGCACACGAAGGCCGGCCCGACCGCCAGCGGTTCGCAGGCCGGCGGCATCGTGACCACCGAAGCCCCTGTCCACGTCTCCAACGTCCAGCTGGTCGTGGAGAAGGACGGCAACAAGGTTGTCACGCGTGTCGGTTTCCGCTTCGACGATGACGGCAACAAGATCCGCGTTGCCAAGCGGACGGGTGAGGACATCTGATGACGACCACCACCAGCCCGCGTCTGAAGACGAAGTACCGCGAGGAGATCGCGGCGAAGCTGCAGGAAGAGTTCTCGTACGAGAACGTCATGCAGACGCCCGGCCTCGTCAAGATCGTGGTCAACATGGGTGTCGGCGACGCCGCCCGTGACTCGAAGCTCATGGACGGTGCCGTCCGTGACCTGACCACCATCACGGGTCAGAAGCCGGCCATCACGAAGGCCCGGAAGTCCATCGCGCAGTTCAAGCTGCGCGAGGGTCAGCCGATCGGCTGCCACGTCACGCTCCGTGGCGACCGCATGTGGGAGTTCCTGGACCGCACCCTGTCGCTCGCGCTTCCGCGCATCCGCGACTTCCGTGGTCTGTCCCCCAAGCAGTTCGACGGCCGTGGCAACTACACCTTCGGTCTCACGGAGCAGGTCATGTTCCACGAGATCGACCAGGACAAGATCGACCGCGTCCGGGGTATGGACATCACCGTGGTCACCACGGCGACCAACGACGCTGAGGGCCGTGCCCTTCTCCGTCACCTCGGCTTCCCCTTCAAGGAGGCGTAAGCGAGATGGCGAAGAAGGCACTTATTGCCAAGGCTGCTCGTAAGCCCAAGTTCGGTGTGCGCGGCTACACCCGCTGCCAGCGCTGCGGCCGTCCGCACTCCGTGTACCGCAAGTTCGGCCTGTGCCGCGTCTGCCTTCGTGAGATGGCTCACCGTGGCGAGCTGCCGGGCGTGACCAAGAGCTCCTGGTAATTCCCCCTGTCCTAAGGGACTTGGGAATTAACAGAGGCTCTCGGTAAGTATCTGGTCGGTAGGTGGCCCACCTCTCCATGGCTTAGGCTAGGAGGGTTGGGCGCCTGCCGCCCTGACCGACTTACTACGCCGTAGGTCCCCGCGCCGCACCCGTCCCGCCTCTGAGTGGGGAGAGGGATGGCGCAGATAGGAAACCACGGCGAGATAGGCCGAAGGCCAATTCATGACCATGACTGATCCGATCGCGGACATGCTGACTCGTCTGCGTAACGCGAACTCGGCGTACCACGACTCCGTGGCGATGCCGCACAGCAAGATCAAGTCTCACATCGCGGAGATCCTCCAGCAGGAGGGCTTCATCACGGGCTGGAAGGTCGAGGACGCCGAGGTTGGCAAGAACCTCGTTCTCGAGCTGAAGTTCGGCCCGAACCGTGAGCGCTCCATTGCGGGCATCAAGCGGATCTCCAAGCCCGGTCTCCGGGTTTACGCGAAGTCCACCAACCTGCCGAAGGTGCTCGGCGGCCTGGGCGTGGCGATCATCTCCACGTCGCACGGTCTGCTCACCGGCCAGCAGGCAGGCAAGAAGGGCGTAGGTGGGGAAGTCCTCGCCTACGTCTGGTAGTCGGGAACGGAGGAATAGCTAATGTCGCGTATTGGCAAGCTCCCCATCACGGTTCCCGCCGGCGTGGACGTCACCATCGACGGCCGGACGGTCTCGGTTAAGGGTCCCAAGGGCTCCCTTTCCCACACCGTCGTCGCGCCGATCGACATCGCTAAGGGTGAGGACGGCGTCCTGAACGTCACCCGCCCGAACGACGAGCGTCAGAACAAGGCCCTGCACGGCCTGTCCCGCACGCTGGTGGCGAACATGATCACCGGCGTGACCGCGGGTTACGTGAAGAAGCTCGAGATCAGCGGTGTCGGTTACCGCGTCCTCGCGAAGGGCTCCAACCTGGAGTTCTCGCTGGGTTACAGCCACCCGATCCTGGTCGAGGCCCCCGAGGGCATCACCTTCAAGGTGGAGTCCGCGACCAAGCTTTCGGTCGAGGGCATCGACAAGCAGAAGGTCGGCGAGGTTGCGGCCAACATCCGCAAGCTGCGCAAGCCCGACCCGTACAAGGCCAAGGGCGTCAAGTACGAGGGCGAAGTCATCCGGCGCAAGGTCGGAAAGGCAGGTAAGTAAGCCATGGCATACGGTGTGAAGATCGCCAAGGGCGACGCTTACAAGCGTGCCGCCAAGGCCCGCCGCCACATCCGCATCCGCAAGCACGTGTCGGGTACGGCGGAGCGTCCGCGCCTCGTCGTGACTCGCTCGAACCGCAACATCGTTGCTCAGGTCATCGACGACCTCAAGGGTCACACCCTTGCGTCGGCGTCGACCCTGGACGCGACGATCCGCGGTGGCGAGGCCGACAAGTCCGCGCAGGCCAAGCAGGTCGGCGCGCTCGTCGCCGAGCGTGCCAAGGCTGCGGGTGTCGAGGCCGTCGTGTTCGACCGCGGTGGCAACAAGTACGCCGGGCGCATTGCCGCTCTGGCGGACGCCGCCCGCGAAGCCGGGCTGAAGTTCTAAGCCCCGGTTCCGGAGCTAGCGGACGTAACAGAGAGAGGTAATTCCAATGGCTGGACCCCAGCGCCGCGGAAGCGGTGCCGGTGGCGGCGAGCGGCGGGACCGGAAGGGTCGCGACGGTGGCGCTGCCGCCGAAAAGACCGCATACGTTGAGCGCGTTGTCGCGATCAACCGTGTCGCCAAGGTTGTCAAGGGTGGTCGCCGCTTCAGCTTCACCGCGCTGGTCGTGGTGGGCGACGGTGACGGCACCGTAGGTGTCGGATACGGCAAGGCCAAGGAAGTTCCCGCGGCCATCGCCAAGGGCGTTGAAGAGGCCAAGAAGAACTTCTTCAAGGTTCCGCGTATCCAGGGCACCATCCCGCACCCGATCACGGGCGAGAAGGCCGCGGGCGTCGTCCTGCTCAAGCCTGCTTCCCCCGGTACCGGTGTTATCGCCGGTGGCCCGGTGCGTGCTGTGCTCGAGTGCGCCGGCGTTCACGACATCCTGTCGAAGTCGCTCGGCTCGTCGAACGCGATCAACATCGTGCACGCGACCGTGGCGGCCCTGAAGGGCCTGCAGCGTCCCGAGGAGATCGCGGCTCGCCGTGGTCTGCCCCTCGAGGACGTGGCCCCCGCGG
This sequence comes from Streptomyces sp. NPDC050439, assembly GCF_040655335.1. Taxonomy (NCBI): domain Bacteria; kingdom Bacillati; phylum Actinomycetota; class Actinomycetes; order Kitasatosporales; family Streptomycetaceae; genus Streptomyces; species Streptomyces sp. NPDC050439. Next base: position 6,098 of record NZ_JBFAJT010000012.1, on the reverse strand, counting down.
CTCTGCTTCGTGCACGTGCGGGAGCGGGTGCGTAATGGCCCGTCTCAAGATCACGCAGACGAAGTCGTACATCGGCAGCAAGCAGAACCACCGCGACACGCTGCGTTCGCTCGGGCTCAAGCGCCTGAACGACGTGGTCGTCAAGGAAGACCGCCCCGAGTTCCGCGGAATGGCTAACACCGTCCGCCACCTCGTGACGGTTGAGGAGGTCGACTGACATGGCGGAGCAGAACCCGCTGAAGGTCCACAACCTCCGGCCCGCCCCGGGCGCCAAGACCGCCAAGACCCGTGTGGGTCGTGGTGAGGCGTCCAAGGGTAAGACCGCTGGTCGTGGTACCAAGGGCACCAAGGCCCGTTACCAGGTTCCGGAGCGCTTCGAGGGTGGCCAGATGCCCCTCCACATGCGTCTCCCGAAGCTCAAGGGCTTCAAGAACCCGTTCAAGACCGAGTTCCAGGTCGTGAACCTCGACAAGCTGAGCGCGCTGTTCCCCGAGGGTGGCGAGGTCACCGTCGAGGCCCTCGTGGCCAAGGGTGCGGTTCGCAAGAACAGCCTCGTCAAGGTCCTCGGCCAGGGTGAGGTCACCGTGGCGCTGCAGGTGACGGTTGACGCCGTCTCCGGCTCCGCCAAGGAGAAGATCACCGCCGCCGGCGGTACCGTCACCGAGCTCGTCTGAATTCTTCAGGCCACTCGATGACTTGAGCGATTCCCAGCCGGGGATGCCCCACAAAAGGGGCATCCCCGGTTGGTCGTTCCAAGGGGGGCACGGTCGCCGGTAAGGTGGCGTGCACTGTCTAAGCTCCGTGCGGTCTGCCCGTGCGGTTTTTCTGACTGATACGTATTCGTCGATCCTCAGACCACTACCTCTGACGCACGCGCGCGGGGGTCGCAGGAGGCACCGTGCTCACCGCGTTCGCCCGGGCGTTCAAGACGCCCGACCTGCGCAAGAAGCTGCTCTTCACTCTCGGCATCATCGTGATCTACCGGCTCGGAACGCACATTCCGATCCCGGGCGTCAGCTATAAGAACGTCCAGGTATGTATGGACCAGGCCAACTCCAACCAGGGGTTGTTCGGTCTGGTCAACATGATGAGTGGCGGGGCGCTGCTGCAGATCACGATCTTCGCGCTCGGCATCATGCCGTACATCACGGCGAGCATCATCCTGCAGTTGCTGACCGTGGTGATCCCGCGGCTCGAGGCCCTGAAGAAGGAGGGCCAGGCCGGCACGGCGAAGATCACGCAGTACACGCGTTATCTCACCGTCGCGCTCGCGATCCTCCAGGGCACCGGCCTCGTGGCGACCGCACGCACGGGCTCGCTGTTCTCCGGCTGCCCCGTCGCCACCGAGATCGTGCCGGATCAGTCGATCTTCGTGACCGTCACCATGGTGATCACGATGACGGCGGGCACGGCCTGCGTCATGTGGCTCGGTGAGCTCATCACCGACCGCGGCATCGGCAACGGCATGTCGATCCTGATGTTCATCTCGATCGCCGCGACCTTCCCGAGCGCCCTGTGGGCCATCAAGAAGCAGGGCTCCCTGGCGGGCGGCTGGATCGAGTTCGGCACCGTCATCGCGGTGGGCCTCGTCATGGTCGGTCTTGTCGTCTTCGTGGAGCAGGCTCAGCGCCGCATTCCGGTTCAGTACGCGAAGCGCATGATCGGTCGCCGGTCTTACGGCGGCACCTCGACGTACATTCCGCTGAAGGTCAATCAGGCGGGCATCATCCCTGTGATCTTCGCCTCTTCGCTGCTCTATATCCCCGCTCTCGTCGCCCAGTTCGCGGGTGGCAACTCCGGGTGGAAGCAGTGGATCGAGGCGAACCTGACCAAGGGCGACCACCCGATTTACATCACGACCTACTTCTTGTTGATCGTGTTCTTCGCCTTCTTCTACGTGGCCATCTCGTTCAACCCCGAGGAAGTCGCGGACAACATGAAGAAGTATGGTGGCTTCATCCCGGGCATCCGGGCTGGCCGTCCGACCGCTGAGTACCTGAGTTACGTACTCAACCGGATCACGTGGCCGGGCTCGCTGTATCTGGGTCTGATCGCTCTCGTACCGACGATGGCGTTGGTGGGCTTCGGCGCGAACCAGAACTTCCCGTTCGGCGGGACAAGCATCCTGATCATCGTGGGTGTGGGTCTGGAGACCGTGAAGCAGATCGAGAGCCAGCTCCAGCAGCGCAATTACGAAGGGTTCCTCCGCTGATGCGAATCGTCCTCGTCGGGCCGCCCGGTGCGGGCAAGGGAACGCAGGCCGCGTTCCTCGCCAAGAACCTGTCGATCCCGCACATCTCCACGGGCGACCTCTTCCGCGCCAACATCAGCAAGGGCACGGAGCTGGGCAAGCAGGCGAAGGCGTTCATGGACGCCGGCAACCTCGTGCCCGATGAGGTCACCATCGGGATGGCGCACGACCGCATGACGCAGGCGGACGCCGCGAACGGCTTCCTGCTCGACGGCTTCCCGCGGAACGTGTCGCAGGCCGAGGCCCTGGACGAGTCGCTCAAGGCGGACGGCCAGAAGCTCGACGCGGTGCTCGACCTCGAGGTCCCCGAGGACGAGGTGGTCAAGCGCATCGCCGGCCGCCGTATCTGCCGGAACGATTCCAGCCACGTTTTCCACGTGACGTACAGCAAGCCGAAGACCGAGGGCGTCTGCGACGTCTGCGGGGGCGAGCTCTACCAGCGCGGTGACGACCAGGAAGAGACCGTGCGCAAGCGTCTCGACGTGTACCACCGCGAGACCGAGCCGATCATCGACCACTACAAGGCCCAGGGCCTGGTGGTCACGATCTCCGCGCTCGGCAAGGTGGACGAGGTCACCAAGCGCGCGATGGACGCCCTCAAGGGCGACAAGTAGCCAGTACGCTGTCTCGGCCGCGGTGCCCCTCGGGGGACCGCGGCCGTAGTGTTGTGTACGTAGTCGGTTCGTGTACGTGGCCGGTTGTTGGACGGATGACGGAGAGCGGAAGCCCCATGGTGCAGATCAAGACCCCCGAGCAGATCGCGAAGATGCGTGAGGCGGGCCTTGTGGTCGCCGCCATCCACGCCGCGACACGTGAGGCGGCGGTGCCGGGTGCCACCACGAAGGACCTGGACGACGTCGCCCGCAAGGTGATCGCCGAACACGGCGCCAAGTCCAACTTCCTCGGGTACGGCGGCTTCCCCGCGACGATCTGCACCTCGGTCAACGAGGTCGTCGTGCACGGCATCCCGGACGACAAGACCGTCCTGAAGGACGGCGACATCATCTCCATCGACGCGGGCGCGATCATCGAGGGCTGGCACGGCGACGCCGCCTACACCGCGTTCGTGGGCACCGGTCACTCACCGGAGCTGATCGAGCTCTCCCGGGTGACCGAGGAGTCGATGTGGGCCGGTCTGGCCGCCATGAAGCAGGGCAACCGGCTCGTCGACATCTCCCGCGCGGTCGAGACGTACATCCGCCGTCAGCCGAAGCCCGGCGGCGGCAAGTACGGCATCGTCGAGGACTACGGCGGCCACGGCATCGGCACCGAGATGCACATGGACCCGCACGTCCTGAACTACGTCGAGCGCCGCCGCGGCAAGGGCCCCAAGCTGGTCCCCGGCCTCTGCCTGGCCATCGAGCCCATGGTCTCCCTCGGCACCCCCCGCACGGAGGTCCTGGAGGACGACTGGACCGTGATCACGACGGACGGTACGTGGTCCTCGCACTGGGAGCACACGATCGCCCTCACGGAGGAGGGCCCGCTCGTCCTGACGTCCCCCGACTGCGGCAGGGCGAAGCTGGCGGAGTACGGGGTCACTGTCGCGCCCGATCCGCTGGGTTGAGCCGTCACCGCTGGGCTGAGGCCTCTGCCGGGGCCCGCCTCTCGACGGACGGAGTCCGGCGCAGCCGCTCGAAGCTTGTGAGGCGCCCTGGCGCCGATCCCGCGAGAGGGGCGTCGGGAGATGGTCGACTGGACCGTCATCACGACGGACGGCACGTGGTCCTCGCACTGGGAGCACACGATCGCCCTCACGGAAGAGGGCCCGCTCGTCCTGACCTCCCCCGACTGCGGCAGGGCGAAGCTGGCTGAGTACGGGGTCACGGTCGCGCCGGACCCGCTGGGCTGAGCCGTCACCGCTGGACGGAGTCCGGCGCAGCCGCTCGAAGCTTGTGAGGCGCCCTGGCGCCGATCCCGCCGGACCCGCTGGGCTCAGCGGTGTGCTGTGCCACCCTTCCCCGAGCTCTCGGCTTCGCTCGGACAGGGGAGGCGCCCGCAGCGTGAGCGGCCTGAGTCTGCTTAAGGATCATCTCGATGGGGCATTCTTCCTCGATTCGTGTTTCCGGGGTGCCTGACGTAGACTGACTCGTCGGCTCTCGTGCATCCGTGTGCCTGCATGCGGCGTACGAAGTCGATCAAGGTAGTCGATTCGAAGGGCAAAGCGTGGCCAAGAAGCAAGGTGCCATCGAGATCGAAGGCACTGTCGTCGAGTCTCTCCCGAACGCCATGTTCAAGGTAGAGCTCCAGAACGGCCACCAGGTCCTGGCACACATCAGCGGCAAGATGCGCATGCACTACATCCGCATCCTCCCTGACGACCGGGTCGTGGTGGAGCTGTCTCCGTACGACCTGACGCGTGGCCGGATCGTCTACCGGTACAAGTAGATCTTGCCCGCACCTCATTCACGTGGGGTGATGGCACTGACCCGGAGAACCTCACCCAATGAAGGTCAAGCCGAGCGTCAAGAAGATCTGCGACAAGTGCAGGGTGATCCGCCGTCACGGCCGGGTCATGATCATCTGCGACAACCCGCGCCACAAGCAGCGCCAGGGCTGACGCACGACTGCAGTTCGCAGATTTTCGCGCGACGCACGTAAAGCACATATGCAGGACCCGTCCCTCTTCAGTGATGGAGGGCGACACCCCCGGTCGGAGGCCGGGGACTCAGGATGTACCACCTCTTTTTAGTGAGGGGTCGGCACCTGGGAACGGTTCTGCTGAAGACCTCCGAAAATCAACAGGAGCCTTGAATGGCACGCCTTGAAGGTGTTGACCTCCCGCGCGAAAAGCGCGTCGAGGTTGCCCTCACGTACGTGTTCGGCATTGGCCGCACGCTGTCCCAGCAGACGCTGGACGCCACCGGTGTGGACCGCAACACCCGTGTTCGTGATCTGTCCGAAGAGGACCTGATCAAGATCCGCGAGTACGTGGACGCCAACATCCAGACGGAGGGTGACCTCCGCCGCGAGATCCAGGCCGACATCCGCCGCAAGGTCGAGATCGGTTGCTACCAGGGTCTTCGTCACCGTCGTGGCCTGCCCGTCCGCGGTCAGCGCACCAGCACGAACGCTCGTACCCGCAAGGGCCCGCGTCGCGCCATCGCCGGTAAGAAGAAGCCGGGCAAGAAGTAGTCCTCGCTCAGCGGTCTATCGACAGCTGTCGCTGCAGGACCGACCACCTCCCGTAGGAGTAATAGATGCCCCCCAAGGGTCGTCAGGGCGCTGCCAAGAAGGTGCGCCGCAAGGAAAAGAAGAACGTCGCTCACGGGCACGCCCACATCAAGAGCACGTTCAACAACACCATCGTCTCGATCACGGACCCCACGGGCAACGTGATCAGCTGGGCCTCCGCCGGCCACGTCGGCTTCAAGGGCTCGCGCAAGTCGACTCCGTTCGCCGCGCAGATGGCCGCCGAGTCGGCCGCGCGTCGCGCCCAGGAGCACGGCATGCGCAAGGTTGACGTCTTCGTCAAGGGTCCGGGTTCCGGTCGCGAGACCGCCATCCGTTCGCTGCAGGCGACCGGCCTCGAGGTCGGCTCGATCCAGGACGTCACGCCGACGCCGCACAACGGCTGCCGTCCCCCCAAGCGTCGCCGCGTCTGACGCACGTCGCTTGACCCAGGGATTTTCGGGCGGTGCGGCTCCTCGGAGCCGTACCGCCCGTACCCTTGTAACAACATCAGGGCATCAAATAGTGGGTGCCCCTGAGCTGAAGGAAACACTTCATGCTGATCGCTCAGCGTCCCTCGTTGACCGAAGAGGTCGTCGACGAATTCCGCTCCCGGTTCGTGATCGAGCCGCTGGAGCCGGGCTTCGGTTACACCCTCGGCAACTCGCTGCGTCGG
>NZ_JBFAJT010000011.1:0-335978 GCF_040655335.1 Streptomyces sp. NPDC050439 | reverse complement strand
TTTTGTCTTGCTGTGTTTCGCTGTCTTGCGTTTCCGACTCTATCAGACTCTTTCGTGTCCGATTTCCTCGGTGCCTTTCCGGTTCCCGCTCCGGCTTTTCGGCTTTCGCGTTTCCCTTTCCGGCGGCTCCGACTTTATCAGAGATTCTGAGTCGGAATTCCCCCGCCCTCTTCGAGTGGCTCCGAGCACGTGAGTGCCGGGTGCTTCCCTCTCAGGCGGAGACGTAAACGTACTGGAGCGGGGCGCCTCGATGCAAATCGAGGCGCCCCGCTCCTAGTTCACGCAGTGCCGGGGTCAGACCTCGACGACGACGGGAAGGATCATCGGGCGTCGGCGGTAGTTGTCCGAGACCCACTTGCCCAGCGTGCGGCGGATGAGTTGCTGCAGCTGGTGGGGCTCGACGACACCGTCCTGGGCCGACTTCTCGAGGACCTCCTGGACCCTCGGCATGACTGCCGAGAAGGCCGAGTCCTCGATGCCGGAGCCACGGGCCTGGATGTGCGGGCCCCCGGTGATCTTGCCGGTGCTGGAGTCCACGACCACGAAGACCGAGATGATGCCCTCGTCCCCGAGGATCCTGCGGTCCTTCAGCGCGGGCTCGCCTACATCGCCCACGGAGAGCCCGTCGACGTACACGTAACCGGCCTGGACCTTGCCGACGATCTTCGCCTTGCCCTCGACGAGGTCGACGACGACGCCGTCCTCGGCGATCACGATGCGGTCGTGCGGGATGCCGGTGAGGGCGCCCAGCTCGGCGTTGGCGCGCAGGTGGCGCCATTCTCCGTGTACCGGCATCAGGTTCTTGGGCTTGCAGATGTTGTAGAAGTACAGGAGCTCGCCGGCCGAGGCGTGGCCGGAGACGTGCACCTTCGCGTTGCCCTTGTGGACGACGTTCGCTCCCCAGCGGGTCAGGCCGTTGATCACGCGGTAGACCGCGTTCTCGTTGCCGGGGATGAGCGACGACGCCAGGATCACCGTGTCGCCCTGGACGATGCGGATCTGGTGGTCGCGGTTGGCCATCCGGGAGAGGGCGGCCATCGGTTCACCCTGCGAGCCCGTGCAGACGAGCACGACCTCGTGGTCCGGCAGGTCGTCGAGCGTCTTGACGTCGACGACCAGGCCCGGCGGGACCTTGAGGTAGCCGAGGTCCCGCGCGATGCCCATGTTGCGGACCATGGAGCGGCCGACGAAGGCGACCCTGCGGCCGTACTCGTGGGCGGCGTCCAGGATCTGCTGGATGCGGTGGACGTGGCTGGCGAAGCTGGCGACGATGATCCGCTTCTGGGCGCCGGCGAAGACGCCCCGGATCACGTTCGAGATGTCGCGCTCCGGCGGGACGAAGCCCGGGACCTCGGCGTTCGTCGAGTCGGAGAGAAGGAGGTCGATGCCCTCCTCGCTCAGCCGTGCGAACGCGTGCAGGTCCGTGAGGCGGCCGTCCATCGGCAGCTGGTCCATCTTGAAGTCGCCGGTGGCGACCACCATGCCCGCGGGGGTGCGGACGGCGACGGCCAGGGCGTCCGGGATGGAGTGGTTGACCGCGACGAACTCGCAGTCGAACGGGCCCAGGCGCTCGCGGTCGCCCTCGACGACCTCGAGCGTGTACGGACGGATGCGGTGCTCCTGGAGCTTCGCCTCGATGAGCGCGAGGGTCAGCTTGGAGCCGATCAGGGGGATGTCCGGCTTCTCGCGCAGGAGATAGGGGACACCGCCGATGTGGTCCTCGTGGCCGTGCGTGAGCACGATGCCGTCGATGTCGTCGAGGCGGTCCCTGATGGACGTGAAGTCCGGCAGGATCAGGTCGATTCCGGGCTGCTCCTCCTCGGGGAAGAGCACTCCGCAGTCGACGATCAGCAGGCGACCGTTGTACTCGAATACGGTCATGTTGCGGCCGATCTCACCGAGGCCGCCCAGCGGGGTGACCCGCAGGCCGCCCTTGGGGAGCTTCGGCGGGGCGCCGAGTTCAGGATGCGGATGACTCAAAAGACTCTCCTCACCACACGCGCCACGTACCTCCGGGGCACGTGGCGCGCATGACGTTCGTGCAGTAGCAGTTGTTTGGTGTGGGTGCGGGACGGCGTCAGCCGGTGTCCCGCGGTGTTTCGCGTATTCAGTTGTGAAGTCTGTGTTTAGAGCTGTACCCCGCCGGCGGCGAGATCGATCTTGAGCTGGGCCGTCTCGTCGTGCGACAGCTCCACCAGGGGCAGGCGCAGCGGGCCCGCGGGACGGCCCTGCAGGGTGAGCGCCGCCTTGGTGGTGATCACACCCTGCGTACGGAACATGCCGGTGAAGACCGGGAGCAGCTTCTGGTGGATCTCGGTGGCCTTCTGTACGTCACCCGTGGAGAACGCGTCGATCATCGCGCGCAGCTCGGGCGTGACCACGTGGCTGACGACGGAGACGAAGCCGCAGGCGCCCACGGAGAGCAGCGGGAGGTTCAGCATGTCGTCGCCGGAGTACCAGGCGAGGCCGGAGCGGGCGATGGCCCAGCTGGCGCGGCCGAGGTCACCCTTGGCGTCCTTGTTGGCGACGATCCGGGGGTGGTGGGCGAGGCGGACGATCGTCTCGGTGTTGATCGGTACGCCACTGCGGCCGGGGATGTCGTAGAGCATGACCGGCAGCTCGGTGCTGTCGGCGATCGCGGTGAAGTGCCGGAGGAGGCCCTCCTGCGGGGGCTTGTTGTAGTACGGCGTGACCGTCAGGAGGCCGGTGGCGCCGACACGCTCGGCGTCGCGGGCGAGCTCGATGCTGTGGCGGGTGTCGTTCGTGCCGACGCCCGCCACGACGTGGGCGCGGTCTCCGACTGCTTCCACCACGGCTCGTACGAGATCGGCTTTCTCCGCGTTGCTGGTGGTCGGGGACTCGCCCGTGGTGCCGTTGATGACGAGGCCGTCGTTGCCTGCGTCCACCAAGTGGGCGGCGAGCTGCTGCGCGCCGTCGAGGTCGAGTGCGCCGTCCGCCGTGAAGGGCGTGACCATAGCGGTGAGGACCCTGCCGAAGGGGGTCTGCGGAGTGGAGGTCGGAGCCATGGGTAACACGCTACTCGCTGCTCAGCGCGTGGTCCCCCCTCGGGGGATGTGTGCGGACCTGACAAGTGAGGAGCCCGGCACTGCCTGCTCGGGGGTTCAAGCAGTGCCGGGTCCGTTTGATCAGGCTAGATGAACTTCTCGAAATGCCGCAATACGGACACCTCACTCAGCCCACCCGTACATCAGTGCCTTACGGAGCCACGCGTCCATTGGCGTTGAACGCCGCGTGCGTGAGGGGCATGAGCTTGGCCCACTGCTCCTCCATCTTCTCGCCGACCATCTCGATCTCCCGCTGCGGGAAGGACGGGACCTTGGCGAGCTCGTGCTGCGTGCGCAGGCCGAGGAAGTGCATCAGCGAACGGGCGTTGCACGTCGCGTACATCGACGAGAAGAGGCCGACCGGCAGGACCGCGCGGGCAACTTCGCGCGCGACACCGGCGGCGAGCATCTCCTGATAGGCCTCATACGCCTGGCGGTACGAGTCCTCCATGACGCGGCCCGTGAGCTCCTGCTGGGCCTGGGTGCCCTCCACGAAGACGTACTTCCCGGGGCGGCCCTCCTGGACCAGCTTGCGGGACTCTCCAGGGACGTAGAACGTCGGCTGGAGCTCCCTGTAGCGGCCCGATTCCTCGTTGTACGACCAGCCCACGCGGTGCCGCATGAACTCGCGGAAGACGAAGATCGGGGCGCTGATGAAGAACGTCATCGAGTTGTGCTCGAACGGACTGCCGTGGCGGTCCCGCATCAGGTAGTTGATCAGGCCCTTGGAGCGCTCGGGGTCCTTCTGGAGCTCCTCCAGGGACTGCTCACCGGCAGTGGAGACACGGGCGGCCCACAGGACGTCGGAGTCGGTCGCGGCATGCTTCACCAACTCGACGGTGACCTCGCTGCGGAAGCTGGGCTTGAGGTCTTCGGTGGGGGTCTCGCTCACTGGCGGGGTCCTTCCATGTGCATCACTCGGGCGGCGCCCACTCTATGGCCCGGCACTGACAATCGGCCGTTCGGTGCCTCGCCGCGACAATCTTCGGCGAATTTGGTGAAACCGGGCACCAATTGGCCGTTTCGAGCGTCTATCTGGACAACAGAGTTAAGTTCGAGTCGCGTGAGGAGAAACGCACCCCATGTTCCGTCGGCGCGAGCCCGTCCCGTTCGCCTTCATCGCCGAAGCCGACAAGTTCCGCAGCAACGTCACTCCCCCACCCCGAGAGCGTGCCTCGGCCGCTCAGGTCGTGGGCCGCACCCTGGTCGGCCTGGTCGTGGTCGCCGGCCTCGCGGGTTCCCTGCTGTTCGGCATGCCGGCCCTGTCACCCGATCAGTCACCCGCGCAGAACCAGCAGTCAGAGGCGTCGGACGATCGATGACGGCCTGACTCTCCCCCACTGCCCTGAAAGCGTGGGAGGTACCCCCATGGCCCCCCAGAGGTGGTAGGCGGGAGCGGGGCTCGGTAGCCTCACCGGGCACAGCCCGTGCGTGGATCGAGTGAGGATTCAGTCGTGCCCCTGCCCTTTCTGACGGCGGACCGAGCCTTTGACGAGTCAGCGGACGACGCCGCGCTGCCGTTCGACGACCGCGACCACTGGCGCAGGCCCTACCGGCCGGGCCCGTGGCGGGTGGGGGCGGCCGCGCTGCTCCTGCTGCTCGCCTCGTACGTCCTCGTCGCCGCCGTCATCATCGCGTTCGCGGACTCACTGGCGGGCGCCGCGATCTGCGCGGGGCTCGCCGTGGCGATCATCGTGAGCGCGCTGCGGCTGCTGCGGATGGGCACCTGGGTGAGCGCGCACGGACTGCGTCGTGTGGCCTTCCTGACGACGCAGACCGTGCCGTGGGCGCAGGTCGTGACGGTGCGCACGACGCAGCAGCCCGTGCGGTGGCTCGGGCTGCCCCGCACCGTGCAGGGGCAGGCACTCGTCCTCGTACGCCGGGATCAGCGGGCCGAGGGGCAGCAGCCGTTGCTCACCGACCGCAACGCCGACTTCCTGGCGCGGTACGAGGCGTTCAACCGGGCGGCCGACTCAATCGAGGTGTGGGCCGACGAATACCGCCGTACCGCCTGATCCGAGCCGCTAGACGTTCACCGGCCGGCCGGCGTGCAGCGCGATCGCACGCTGCATCGCCTGCCGCGCGCGCGGGGTGTCCCGGGCGTCGTGATAGGCGACGGCCAGGCGGAACCAGCAGCGCCAGTCGTCCGGCGAATCCTCGGTCTCGGCCTTGCGCCGGGCGAAGACCTCGTCGGCCGAGTCGCGGTCGATGCGGCCGCCGGGCGTGCGCTTCAACTCGTCGACGGGCAGGCCGCCTTCGGCCTCCAGCTCGGCGGCGAGACGGTTGGCGCGCTGGACGAACTGCGTGTTCTTCCAGAGGAACCAGACGCCGATGAACGGCAGGATGAGCACCGCGACACCGAAGGTGACGGTGAGCGCGGTGCCGTGCTGTATGAGGAGCACGCCGCGGCTGCCGACCAGGACGAAGTAGACGACCAGGACGGCAGCCGTGACGGCGTAAGTGATCTTTGCTCGCATGTGGGTCAGCCGGTCCGTGTCAGTTCAGGTCCAGGAAGTGTTCCAGGCCGAACGTGAGGCCCGGAGTGCTCACCACACGCCGTACGCCGAGCAGGATGCCCGGCATGAAGCTGCTGTGGTGCAGCGAGTCGTGCCGGACGGTGAGCGTCTCGCCCTCGCCGCCGAGCAGCACCTCCTGGTGGGCCAGGAGGCCGCGCAGGCGCACGGAGTGCACCGGCACGCCGTCGACGTCCGCGCCACGGGCGCCGTCGAGCGCGGTCGTCGTGGCGTCCGGCTGCGGGGCGCTGCCCGCTTCGCGGCGCGCCTCGGCGATGAGCTGGGCGGTGCGCGTGGCGGTGCCGCTGGGGGCGTCGGCCTTGTTCGGGTGGTGCAGCTCGACGACCTCGACGGACTCGAAGTACGGCGCCGCGATCTGCGCGAACTTCATGGTGAGCACCGCGCCGATGGAGAAGTTCGGGGCGATCAGGACGCCCGTCTCCGGCGATGCGGCAAGGGCGGTCTCCAGCTGCGCGACGCGGTCGTCGGTCCAGCCCGTCGTACCGACCACGGCATGGATGCCGTGCCGTACGCAGAAGTCGAGGTTGTCCATCACCGAGTCGGGGTTGGTCAGTTCGACCACGACCTGGGCGCCGGTCTCCACCAGCGTGTCCAGCGAGTCGCCCCGGCCGAGCGCGGCGACCAGCTCCAGGTCCTCGGCGGCTTCGACGGCTCGGACGGCCTCGGAGCCGATCCGGCCCTTGGCTCCGATGACCGCCACGCGCAGCTTGCTCATGTACCTGATTCCTTAAGGGAGTGAGGAGACCGCTGAGGCCTTAGGAGACCGCTTCGTGCAGGCGGGCGGCCTGCTTGTCCTTGAGCGGGCCGATGGCCGACAGCGAGGGACGGTGGCCGAGGACCTCACGGGCGACCTCGCGGACGTCGTCCGGGGTGACCGCCGCGATCTTGGCCAGCATGTCGTCGACCGACATCTGCTCGCCCCAGCACAGCTCGCTCTTGCCGATGCGGTTCATCAGCGCGCCGGTGTCCTCGAGGCCGAGGACGGTGGAGCCCGCGAGCTGGCCGATCGCACGCGCGATCTCGTCGTCCGACAGACCGTGCTCCGCGACCTGGTCGAGCTCGTCGCGGCAGATCTTCAGCACGTCGTGCACCTGGCTCGGGCGGCAGCCCGCGTACACGCCGAAGAGGCCGGTGTCGGCGAAGCCCGACGTGTACGAGTACACGCTGTAGGCCAGGCCGCGCTTCTCCCGGACCTCCTGGAAGAGGCGGGACGACATGCCGCCGCCGAGCGCGGTGTTCAGGACGCCCATGGCCCAGCGGCGCTCGTCGGTGCGGGCCAGGCCCGGCATGCCGAGGATGACGTGGGCCTGCTCGGTCTTGCGGTTGACGACCTCGACGCGGCCGGCCGTGCGCAGGCTGCGTGAGCCCTGGCGCGGGACGACCGGGGTGGCGTCGGTGCGGCCCAGGGCGCCCGCCTTCTCGAAGGCGGCACGGACCTGACGTACGACCTTGTTGTGATCCACGTTGCCCGCGGCCGCGACCACGAGGTGGGTCGGGTCGTAGTGCTTCTTGTAGAAGCGGCGGATCCGCTCGGCGGTGAGGGCGTTGACCGTCTCCTCGGTGCCGAGGACCGGGCGGCCGAGGGGGGTGTCGCCGAGCATCGTGTGCGCGAACAGGTCGTGCACGCAGTCGCCCGGGTCGTCCTCGGTCATCGCGATCTCTTCGAGGATGACGCCGCGCTCCGCGTCGACGTCCTCCTGGAGGATCAGGGAGCCCGTCAGCATGTCGCAGACGACGTCGATGGCCAGCGGCAGGTCGGTGTCGAGCACGCGTGCGTAGTAGCACGTGTACTCCTTCGCCGTGAACGCGTTCATCTCGCCGCCGACCGCGTCGAGCGCGGCCGAGATGTCGAGGGCGCTGCGCTTCTTGGTGCCCTTGAAGAGCAGGTGCTCCAAGTAGTGCGTGGCGCCGTTCAGGGACGGCGTCTCGTCACGGGAACCGACGTTCGCCCAGATCCCGAAGGTCGCCGAGCGTACGGAGGGCAGGGTCTCGGTGACGACCCGGAGGCCGCCCGGCAACGTCGTACGGCGGACCGTGCCGATGCCGTCCTTGCCCTTGAGGAGGGTTTGGGTACGGGCGACGGCCCGCCCCTCCGAAGAGGGGCGGGCCGTCGTCGTGGTGCTACGCGACGTCACTTGTCGGTGTCGTCCTTCGTGTCGTCGCCCTCTTCACCCTCGATGACGGGGATGAGGGAGAGCTTGCCGCGGGAGTCGATCTCGGCGATCTCGACCTGGACCTTCTGGCCCACGCCGACGACGTCCTCGACGTTCTCCACGCGCTTGCCGCCGGCGAGCTTGCGGATCTGCGAGATGTGCAGCAGACCGTCCTTGCCCGGCATGAGCGAGACGAACGCGCCGAAGGTCGTCGTCTTCACGACGGTGCCCAGGTAGCGCTCGCCGACCTCCGGCATGGTCGGGTTGGCGATGCCGTTGATCGTGGCGCGGGCGGCCTCGGCCTGCGAGCCCTGGGCGGCACCGATGTAGATGGTGCCGTCGTCCTCGATCGTGATGTCGGCGCCGGTGTCCTCCTGGATCTGGTTGATCATCTTGCCCTTCGGGCCGATGACCTCACCGATCTTGTCCACCGGGATCTTGACGGTGATGATGCGCGGCGCGTTCGGGGACATCTCGTCCGGAACGTCGATCGCCTCGTTCATCACGTCGAGGATGTGCAGACGCGCGTCACGGGCCTGCTTCAGCGCGGCGGCCAGGACCGAGGCGGGGATGCCGTCGAGCTTGGTGTCGAGCTGGAGCGCGGTCACGAACTGCTTCGTGCCGGCGACCTTGAAGTCCATGTCGCCGAACGCGTCCTCCGCACCGAGGATGTCGGTGAGGGCGACGTAGTGCGTCTGGCCGTCGATCTCCTGCGAGATCAGACCCATGGCGATACCGGCGACGGCGGCCTTCAGCGGCACACCGGCGTTCAGCAGCGACATCGTCGAGGCGCAGACCGAGCCCATGGACGTCGAGCCGTTGGAACCGAGGGCCTCGGAGACCTGACGGATCGCGTACGGGAACTCCTCGCGCGAGGGGAGCACCGGCACGATCGCGCGCTCGGCGAGCGCGCCGTGGCCGATCTCGCGGCGCTTCGGCGAACCGACGCGGCCGGTCTCGCCGACCGAGTACGGCGGGAAGTTGTAGTTGTGCATGTAGCGCTTGCGCGTCACCGGCGAAAGGGTGTCGAGCTGCTGCTCCATACGGAGCATGTTGAGGGTGGTGACGCCCAGGATCTGGGTCTCGCCACGCTCGAACAGCGCCGAGCCGTGCACGCGCGGGATGGCCTCGACCTCGGCGGCGAGCGTACGGATGTCCGTGACGCCACGGCCGTCGATGCGGACCTTGTCCTTGATGACGCGCTCGCGGACCAGCTTCTTGGTCAGCGCGCGGTAGGCACCGGAGATCTCCTTCTCGCGGCCCTCGAACTGCGGGAGCAGCTTCTCGGAGGCGATCTCCTTGACGCGGTCCAGCTCGGCCTCGCGCTCCTGCTTGCCGGCGATGGTCAGGGCCTGCGAGAGCTCCGACTTCACGGCGGCGGTGAGGGCCTCGAGGACGTCGTCCTGGTAGTCCAGGAAGACCGGGAACTCACCGGTGGGCTTGGCGGCCTTGGCGGCGAGGTCCGACTGGGCCTTGCAGAGCGCCTTGATGAAGGGCTTCGCGGCTTCCAGACCGGCGGCGACGACCTCTTCGGTCGGGGCCTCGGCGCCGTCCTTCACCAGCTGGATGGTCTTCTCGGTGGCCTCGGCCTCGACCATCATGATCGCGACGTCGCCGTCCTCCAGGACGCGACCGGCGACGACCATGTCGAAGACGGCGTCCTCGAGCTCGGTGTGCGTCGGGAAGGCGACCCACTGGCCCTTGATGAGCGCCACGCGCGTGCCGCCGATCGGGCCCGAGAAGGGCAGGCCGGCCAGCTGCGTGGAGCAGGAGGCGGCGTTGATCGCGACCACGTCGTACAGGTGGTCGGGGTTGAGCGCCATGATCGTCTCGACGATCTGGATCTCGTTGCGCAGGCCCTTCTTGAAAGAAGGACGCAGCGGGCGGTCGATCAGGCGGCAGGTCAGGATCGCGTCCTCGGAGGGACGGCCCTCACGACGGAAGAACGAACCGGGGATCTTGCCGGCGGCGTACTGCCGCTCCTCGACGTCCACCGTGAGGGGGAAGAAGTCGAGCTGGTCCTTGGGCCGCTTGGAAGCGGTGGTGGCCGACAGCACCATGGTGTCGTCGTCCAGGTACGCGACGGCGGAGCCTGCGGCCTGCTTGGCCAGGCGGCCCGTCTCGAAGCGGATGGTGCGGGTGCCGAAAGTGCCGTTGTCGATAACAGCCTCGGCGTAGTGGGTCTCGTTCTCCACTGTTCTCCTACGTGTCTACGTTTCGTCTTCTCGCCCCTGGGCCCGTGTGGCCCGGGAGCGGCGCCCCATGCGTCCTTTCGTGGACAGGGACTGTGCGGAGAAACGCGCCGTGTGTGCGGGCCGGTCTTCGATCGAAGCTCCCGGGGGTTTCGCCCGGGGGCCACTACCGAAGATCGGCGGCGGCTGGTGCGCCTCTCCTTCGTGAGGTCCTGCTGGGTGTCCCCGGGGCGCTGGACCATGGTGATCCCTACCCGCGGGGACGTGCCTATGTCACCAGACTACAAAGTGTCGGTGACAACGCGCACGTACAGCAAAGGGAGCGGCCCCCTCTTGCGTGGGAACCGCCCCCTTCACGATGTCTTACTTGGCGCCCGCCGCACCGCGACGGATGCCCAGACGGTCCACCAGCGCACGGAAGCGCTTGATGTCCTTCTTGGCCAGGTACTGCAGCAGACGGCGGCGCTGACCGACCAGGATCAGCAGACCACGACGGGAGTGGTGGTCGTGCTTGTGGGTCTTGAGGTGCTCGGTCAGGTCCGAGATACGGCGCGAGAGCATGGCGACCTGGACCTCGGGGGAGCCGGTGTCGCCCTCCTTCTGGCCGAACTCGGTCATGATCTGCTTCTTCGTAGCGGCGTCGAGCGACACGCTTACTCCTCGTAGTCTTTTCGTGGCCACCGAGTGCCCCTGGTCTACATCGCAGGGGAGCTTCCATAACTCGGGAGGCGAGGTCCGCTGGGCGCTGCCTCCAGGTCCTCGGTCAGAGCCTCGATGAGTCTCGACCTCGGGGGGTCTGGGGGCGCGTACACATACGGCCGCTACACAGGGTACCAGTCGGCTTGTGTGCGGCTTTACCGGGGCGGTATGGGCGCCCGTGCCGCCTCGACAGGCGTTCTCTACCTCATTCTCCACCCTTGCGTGCGTGATTCTCCCTCCCCGGTGTGAGCGTGATCGGAACCCGCTCCACGGATCCGAGCCGCACGTACGCTGAGCGGGCAGGTCAGTCGCATCGCTCGCACGTGGGGAAGGGGCCTCCGCATCATGGCCGGTACAGAGGACAAGAGCGTCCAGGGGCAGGACGAGGACGTCGCAGCGCGCAAGGAGCGGGAGAAGAACGAGCTCTACGCTCTCGACATCTCCGGCGTGGAGTGGCACAGCGCGCCGGGCACCGAGGCGCACGAGGAACGGGTCGAGATCGCGTACCTGCCGGACGGTGCCGTGGCCATGCGGTCGTCGCTCGAGCCCGAGACGGTGCTGCGATACACCGAGGCGGAGTGGCGGGCCTTCGTGCTCGGGGCGCGGGACGGGGAGTTCGATCTGGAGCCGGCGGCGCCGCGCGACGGCGGCCGGGGCGAGGGCTGAACCCGACCTCCGGGCCCACCCTCACCCCTGGGCCGAGTGCGTCTACCGCTTCGCACCCTCGAGGCCGACGACCAGCCACGACCATTCCTTCTTCTTCTCGGCACTGGGGCCGCTCGCCTGCCTGCTGCCGAAGAAGAGCCGTCCGTCCTGGATCACGACGTCACTCAGTTCGACGCCGGCAAGCGTCCAGCCCTCAACGGGCAGGGCGAAGTAGAAGTACGGGGTCTCCTTGCCGGTCCGCGGGTCGAGACTCGTCAGCCCCATGGGCGTGATGTGGTCGGTGCTCTCCCGGTAGGCGAGGAGCTGGTCTCCGCTCATCCGCATCGGGTAGAGCAGCTGACCACTCCCCGATTCGAACTTCTTGACGGTCTTGCCCGTCGCGAGGTCGAACGACACGATGTGATTCGAGTTGTTGATCATGTCGCCGTGGGGGTCCTCGCGGCTCATGACGAAGACCTGGTCGTCACTGACCACCGTGGAGGGGCAGTCGTCGGCCGCGTCGAAGCCTGTCGCGGTATCGCAGTTGACGACATAGCGCCCGCTTCCGAGCCCGATGGTCGCGCGCCGCTTTCCGTGGTCGTCGATCGAGATCAGGTGCGTCACCGCGTTGTCGCCCGCGGCGGGAGCGATGACAGCGGGCTCGGCGGACAGCAGGTTGATCCCCTTGATTCCATGGGCGGCCAGGTACGTCCACTTCGCGTCGCCGGTACGGGGATCCAGCTTCTGCACCTGGAACGTCACGTCCTTGGTGTGGGCGCACGCCAACAGCATGAGCAGACCGCGCCCACCCGCCAGGCCCCGGTGCTCACAGCCTGAGACACGGGCCTTCTTCCACAAGCGATCCCCTGTGTCCATGTCGTAGGCCACCGAGCCGTTGCCCCACGCCACGGCGACGGTGCCCCGCGTCATCGACACACTCGTCGGATCCTGCCCGAGCAGCGTCTCCGACGTCGGAAACGTTTTGCCCCAGACCTTCTCCCCCGTGTCGATGTCGAAGAAAGTCACCCGGTCGCACGGAGCCTCGGGGTCGTCTTTGGACCTGTGCAGCACCGCCGTACGGGCTTCCACGGTCACGTGCCGGGTGGTTCCACAGATGGGGCCGCTGAGTGCCGTACGCCAGGCTTCGTCACCCGTGGTCGCGTCATCGCCCATCTTGAAGCCGACAAGCGATTTGTTGATGCCCTTGGCGAGGATCTTGTCGGTCGCCCACGTGCCCGGCATCTCGTACTCCTCCCCCGGGCTCATGTCGTCCACAGAGAACCGGAAGGCCATCTGACCCCTCCTGGTCTCGGGCCGTTCCTCGACCGTCTGCCTGATGTCGAGCCGATCCTGAGGGGCGGCGCCGGGCTTGTCGCCCTCAGGTGTCGAGCCGCCGGCCCCGAGCCACAGATACCCGCCACCGACGCACAGCACCGCGACGAGGACCGCGACGACGACGCCGGCCATCCGCCTCCGACGGTTCCTGCGAGCTCCGTCCGCTGCCAGTGCGGATTGGGTGAAGGAGGAAGGAGGCGGGCCGAAGCTCACGTCGTGAGGTCCTTGTCTGCGTTTGTGGGGGCTGTGGGTGTTCGTGGGAGGGGTGGGGTGGCGCAGGAGGGGTGGTGGGCGTAGGGCGTGGGCTTGGGGCGCCTGTGTGGGGTGGAGCGAAGATCGTACGTCTACGCGCGTGCCGTTGATCCACCCGCGAGGCCGTCGCGGCAGCCAACGCCGCGCTGCGAAGCGGGAGTTCCTCCGGGCCTCGTGAATTGACAGCCCCTTGTCGCCTGTTGGGGCTTTTGTCCGTCACGGTTCCGGATATGGGGGTCACTCCCGTGGGGAGCGTGAGGGAAAGGACAGGATTCGTGGGGTGGGCTGCCCTGCCGTGCTGGTGCTTTTGGTGATTAGGCTGGTACTGGACGCGTCGCCAGAACCCGGGAGTGGGTGGTGTGCGTCCACCACGGGGAGAGCCTTGGCGGATCGGACGACAGAAACGGTCGCCCTCCCACCACGGCACGAGGGTGCTCGACCACATCAGGAGGCATTGTGAACAGCGATCGGGACGAGATCCGCGGGGGCTGGGATTCACCCGTCGATGATCAGTCCGACGCGGAGTCCGCTGCCGAGACGACGGGCGAGTTCACCATCGACTACGCCCCTCCTGCCTGGTATACGCAGAATGCGTCCGGCAGTGCGGGGGAGACTCCTTCGGCTTCGGCCTCGACATCTGACTCGGACTCGACTCCTGCTTCGTCTGCTGGGGCGCCTGTGGCGCCTTCGGAGTCTGCGTCTGCGGTTTCTGAGGAGGCCGTTCTTCCTCCCGCTGCTCCTGAGCCTCCGGCTCCGCTGTCTCCTCCTGTTGGGCCGCCCTCCGTTGTGCCGAAGCTGCCTGTGGGGGGTGGGTTCCAGCCGCGGGCTGACTGGTCTGCGCCGGTTGCACCGGCTCCGGCCGAACCCTCCGACTCTGCTGCGCCTGAGGGTGGTTCGCCCTCGGGGGGTGCCGCTGACTGGAGCGGGGCCGTTGCTGGTGTTGCCTCCTCCGTGCATGTGACTGGTGTTGTGCCCAAGCCTGAGGTTGCGCCCGAGGAGGCGGAGCCTGAGGTGGCGGAGCCTGAGGCGGAGGTCGGTGGCGATGGCGATGCTGGTGCGGAGCTTCAGGGGGAGCCTGTTGTTGCGCCTTCCCCTGTGGTTGAGCCCCTTGCCGACAGCAGTGGCGATCTTGAGAGTGGCGCCACCATGCGGTTCTCCTCTGCCGCCCTGAAGCGGGAGATGCGTGAGATCGAGGAGCGGGCCGCTGCTGAGGCTTCGCGGGACGACTCCGACGATGAGCCCGTGGACGTGGCCGATGGTGGGGCCGCGAAGGTTGATGACGACGAGGTTGGCTCTGGTGAGCCTGGTGATGTCGGTGTCAGCGTCGATGCCGGTGCAGCTACTGGTGCCGGGGCCGGAGCCGGTGATGTTGAAGGCTCGGGTGACAGCGATTCCGCCGCTGCGGAGTTGAGTACCTCCGACGACGCGGGGGATGCCGAAGACGAGGTCCGTGACGCTGTTCCTCAGGACGCCGCTCCGCAGGACTCCGTGCCTGTCGCGCCCGTCGATGAGGTGCAGGACTCCGTGCCGCCCTCCTGGACTCCGCCGCCCGCGCCGAACGGTGGGCTTCCGCCGTTGCCGCCCGCCTTCCAGCCCGCCGCGCCCACCTCTGCGCCGCAGTGGCCCGAGCCGACGCCACCGCCGGCCCCCGAACACGTTCAGCCGCAGGTGCCGCAGCAGGTCGCGCCTGCTCCGGCCCCTGCGCCGGTGCAGCCGCAGGCTCCGCAGCCTGCGCCCCCGGCGTGGCCCTCGCCCACCGGGCCCGTGGCTCCCTCGCCGGTCGCCGACGCGCCAGCTCCGCCGCCCAGTGGGTACGGGTTCCCGCAGGCTGGTGCGCCTGCCCCGTCCCCTGCCCCCGCTCCGGCTCCGGCTCCGGCTCCGGCTCCGGCTCCCGAAGCGGTTGCTCCACCTGCCGGGTACGGCTTCCCGCAGGCCGGGGCTCCGGCTCCCGCCCCCGCTCCCGCTCCCGAAGCAGCCGCTCCGGCCGCCGGGTACGGGTTCCCGCAGGCCGGTGCGCCTGCCCCTGCCCCCGCTCCGGCCCCGGCTCCCGAAGCGGTTGCTCCAGCTGCCGGGTACGGCTTCCCGCAGCCCGGTGCGCCTACCCCTGCCCCCGCTCCGGCCCCGGCCCCGGCCCCGACTCCTGCTCCCGAAGCGACCGCTCCGCCCGCCGGGTACGGCTTCCCGCAGGCCGGTGCCCCTGCCCCTGCCCCTGCCCCCGCTCCGGCTCCGGCTCCTGCTCCCGAGGCAGCCGCTCCGCCCACCGGGTACGGCTTCCCGCAGGCCGGGGCTCCGGCTCCTGCCCCCGCTCCCGCCCCCGCCCCTGCTCCCGAAGCAGCCGCTCCGCCCGCCGGGTATGGCTTCCCGCAGGCAGGGGCTCCAGCTCCTGGGCCCGTTGCGCCCCCGCAGCAGGGTAGTTACGGGTTCCCCCAGCAAGGGGCGCCCGCTCCTGTTCAGCCCAATTCCCCTGCCCCGCACGGTAGTTATGGGTTCCCGCAGCCTCCCGCGCCCGCGCCTCAGGCCCAGCAGCCGCCCGCGCCGCAGCCGATGCCGCAGGCTCCTGCTCCCGTACAGCCGCAGCCTCAGCAGCAGCCGCTTCCGGCCCAGCAGCCGCCCCAGGCTCAGCCACAGCCACAGCCGCAGGCCCAGCAGCCGCCCCAGGCTCAGCCACAGCCACAGGCCCAGCCGCAGGCCCCCATCGATCCCCGTACCGGTGCCGCCTGGCCGCAGCCCGTGCAGCATGATCAGCGTGAGCGGACCAATCCCGGCGCGCCCCTCGGTTACACCGCTGCCGTCGAGTTGTCCTCCGATCGGCTGCTGCGCAACACCAAGCCGAAGGCCAAGAGCAGTCGGCCCGCTGCCGGCGGGTCCCGGTTCAAGCTCGGCGGCAAGAAGGAGGAGGCCGAGCGGCAGCGGAAGTTGGAGCTGATCCGGACTCCGGTTCTGTCCTGCTATCGCATTGCCGTCATCAGTCTCAAGGGTGGGGTGGGCAAGACCACCACCACTACCGCCCTCGGCTCCACGCTTGCCACCGAGCGGCAGGACAAGATCCTTGCCATCGACGCCAACCCCGACGCCGGTACGCTCGGGCGCCGCGTGCGCCGTGAGACCGGGGCCACCATCCGTGACCTCGTGCAGGCGATCCCGTACCTCAACTCGTACATGGACATCCGGCGCTTCACCTCGCAGGCCGCGTCCGGGCTCGAGATCATCGCCAATGACGTCGACCCGGCCGTGTCCACCACCTTCAATGACGAGGACTACCGGCGCGCCATCGATGTGCTCGGGAAGCAGTACCCGATCATCCTGACCGACTCGGGTACGGGGCTGCTGTACAGCGCCATGCGCGGCGTTCTCGATCTTGCCGATCAGCTGATCATCATCTCTACGCCGTCCGTGGACGGGGCGAGCAGCGCCTCGACGACGCTGGACTGGCTGTCGGCCCATGGGTACGCCGACCTTGTCTCGCGGTCGATCACCGTCATCTCCGGAGTGCGCGAGACCGGCAAGATGATCAAGGTGGACGACATCGTGTCGCACTTCGAGACGCGGTGCCGGGGGGTTGTCGTCATCCCCTTCGACGAGCATCTCGCCGCTGGTGCCGAGGTCGATCTCGACATGATGCGGCCGAAGGTGCGGGAGGCGTACTTCAACCTCTCGGCGATGGTTGCGGAGGACTTCGTACGGGCTCAGCAGCAGCAGGGGCTCTGGACCTCGGACGGCAACCCGCCTCCGGTCGTGGCTCCGCCCCTGCCGGGGCAGGGGGGTTATCCCGGGCAGCAGCCGTACGGTGCGCAGGCGCCTCAGCCTCACCCACAGCAGCCCCAGCCTGGGCAGCAGCCCCAGCCAGGGCAAGCGCCCCCGCAGCAGCCGTACGCTCCTCAGCCCCACCCGCAGCAGCAGCCGCAGCCCGGTGGGCAGCCGTATCCGCCGCAGCCAGGGGCTCCGCAGGGGTGGCAGAACGCCGCGCCCCCGCAGGCGCCTGCGGCGCCGGCACCTGGGCAGCCGTACCAGGCGCCCGCGCCTCAGGGGCAGCAGCCTCAGCCGGGGCAGGTGCCTCCGCCTGTTCAGCCTGGGCAGCCGTTCCAGCCCGGGGCTCCGTACCAGCCCCCGCAGCCGCCCGCGCCGGAGGCGCCGCAGCAGTAGCCTTCGCCTCCGCCGATATCAACTGGGCCCGCACCAGCTCCTGGTGCGGGCCCAGCCTGTTGTCTCGGCGCCCCAAGTTTCGACTGACGAACAGACTTTCCTGCCCGCCCATCCGATTACCCCGCAGCCCTGCCCCATCACCGAAAGGACCAGGGCAGGGGTGGGCAGGGCGGCTCAGGGACAACGACTCCCCCACCTGCCCCTCCCCCCACCGCCACCCCCCGACCAGCCACGCTTCACAGGTCTTGACCAATGCGGATGAAATACGGGTCAACTCGTTATTTCCGCAGGCCACATGGGGTTCACCTGCCGTTGACTGACGCAGACTGGCGCTGGTAGACACACACATCAACCAGCTGGCGTTCCTTGATCAACTAGCCATCTCTGCGCGAGCGATGACGCGAGGTCACCGACCCATGGACACACAAGATCAGCACGGCAGAACACGGTCTCACCGGTCTCACCCCACCACCAAGGCGCCCCCGCAGGCGCCCCCGAAGGCACCCGCACGCCTCCGCCTCCTCCTGGCGGCCGGAGCCGGAGCCCTCGCCCTGACCGCGGGGCTTGCCTCTCCGCTCAACCCGGCGCCCCAACAGGCCGAGGCCAAGGCGGACGGCAAGGAGACCCTCACCGTCGCGGTGGCCCAGAGCGTCGACTCGCTCAGTCCCTTCCTCGCCCAGCGGCTGCTGAGCACCAGCATCCACCGTCTGACGTACGAGTACCTGACGAACTACGACGCCAAGGACAACCACGCGATCCCCGGCTTCGCCACCAAGTGGGAGACCTCCGCGGACAAGCTGACCTGGACGTACACCATCCGGGACGACTCCAAGTGGTCGGACGGCAAGAAGGCCACCGCCGAGGACGCCGCCTGGACGTTCAACAAGCTGATGTCGAAGGAAGGCACCGCCACCGCCAACTCCGGCTTCGTCGCCAACTTCAAGAAGGTGACCGCCCCCAGCCCCACCCAGCTCGTCATCGAGCTCAAGAAGCCGCAGGCCACCATGGCCGCCCTCGACGTGCCGATCGTCCCGAAGCACGTGTGGGAGAAGGTCGACGACGTCAGCAAGTTCAACAACGACAAAGACTTTCCCATCGTCGGCAACGGGCCCTTCGAGCTCACCGACTACAAGACCGACCAGTACGTGAAGCTGAAGGCCAACAAGGACTTCTGGCGTGGCGCGCCCAAGTTCGACGAGCTGGTCTTCAAGACGTACAAGGACCAGGACGCGGCCGTCGCGGCGCTGAAGAAGGGCGAGGTCTCCTTCGTCGCCGGCCAGCCCGCGCTGACGCCCGCTCAGGCCGCCGAGCTCAAGGGCACGGAGAACGTCAAGGTGAACGAGGGGCCCGGGCGCCGCTTCTTCGCGCTCGCGACCAACCCCGGCGCCCAGACCCGCGACCGCAAGAAGTTCGGTGACGGCAACAAGGCGCTCCTGGACAAGAAGGTCCGTCAGGCGCTCTTCCTCTCCGTGGACCGTGAGGCGCTGGTCGACAAGGTCTTCCAGGGCCAGGCCGTCGAGGGCGAGGGGTACATCCCGCCTCGCTTCTCCGAGTACGCCTGGAAGCCTTCCGCCGACCAGAAGCTGTCGTACGACCCCAAGAAGGCGGCCCAACTCCTGGACGAGGCGGGCTACAAGAAGAACGGTGACGGCAAGCGCGTCGGCAAGGACGGGAAGCCGCTCGACTTCCGCATCCTGTGTCACGCCACCGACCCGAACGACAAGGCGGTCGGGAAGTATCTGAAGGAGTGGTGGGGCGATCTGGGGATCGGGCTCAAGGTCAATTGTCTTGATGACGTGTCCGTGCCCTGGTACGCGGGCGAGTACGACCTGGCGTTCGACGGCTGGTCGGTCAACCCCGACCCGGACTTCGTCCTCGGCATCCACTCCTGCGCCGCGCTCCCGGTGAAGGCCAAGGAGAGCGCCGCGACGGACAACTTCATCTGCGACAAGAAGTACGACGAGCTCTACGACAAGCAGCTGGCCGAGTACGACCCGGCCAAGCGCGCGGAGACCGTCAAGGAGATGCAGTCCTGGCTCTACGACTCCGGGTACATGAACATCCTGGCGTACCCGAACGCCGTCGAGGCCTACCGCACCGACCAGATCAAGTCCATCACCACCATGCCGACGGCCGCGGGCAACATCTACGGTCAGGACGGTTACTGGTCCTGGTGGTCAGCGGTGCCCGCGGATGGGAAGAGTTCCTCCAAGGATGGAAGCTCGACCGGTGTCATCATCGGTATCGCCGCCGCCGCGGTGGTGCTCGTCGGCGGTGGAGTCCTGTTCGCCCTGCGCCGCCGTTCGACCGCAGAGGACCGCGAGTAACGCATGACCGCTGACAGCAATCCCGCACTGCTCGACACCGAGGGCACCGCGGTGACCGACGACCCGGCTTTCGCCGGGCCGTCGGCCCGCGGGCCCCGGGCCCGCAACACCCGTGCCTATCTCATCTACGTGGCGGGCAAGCTGGGCGGCGCCGCCGTCTCGCTGTTCGCCGTCCTCGTCACCAGCTTCTTCTTGTTCCGGCTCATTCCGGGTGACCCCGTGAAGCAGATGACGGGCGGCAAGCGCGTGTCGGCCGAACAGCTGGACGCGATGCGCAAGGAGTTCGGCCTCGACCAGCCGGTCATGACGCAGTTCTTCGACTACTGCGGCAACGCGCTGACCGGCGACTTCGGCACCTCCTACCAGTTCCACACCCCGGTGATGGACAAGATCACCGAAGCGCTGCCCGCGACGCTCCTGCTCACCGGCACCGCGTTCGTGCTCTACACCCTCATCGGCATCTGGCTCGGCACCCGGACGGCCTGGCGCAACGGCGGGCTCGGGGACCGGGTCCACACCGGTCTGGCGCTCACCCTCTACTCCGTGCCGTCGTTCTGGCTCGGACTTCTGCTCATCATCACATTCTCCGTCGGCGCCGGTCCGATCCCCGGGCTCTTTCCGACGGGCGGGCTCGAATCGGGCGGCGAGACGGGCATCGCGTATGTCCTGGACGTCGCGCACCACATGGTGCTCCCCGTCATCACCCTGGTGGCCGTGGGGTACGCGCAGACGCTCCTCGTGATGCGGTCGTCCCTGCTCGACGAGATGGGCAGCGACTATCTGACCACCGCGCGCGCCAAGGGTCTGCGGGACGATCTCGTACGCCGTCGTCATGCCGTCCCGAACGCGATGCTGCCCACCGTCACGCTGATGTTCGTGAACCTCGGCACGGTGGTGGCGGGCGCGATCCTCGTCGAGACCGTCTTCTCCTGGCCGGGGCTCGGCGGTCTCTTCTACGCCGCGCTCAGCGTGCCCGACCTGCCCCTCGTGCAGGGTCTGTTCTTCGTGTTCGCCGCCGCGGTGATCCTGATGAACACCCTGGCCGACGTGATCTATCCGCTGCTCGACCCGAGGGTGGGCCGATGACGACCGAAGCAACAGAGCCCGAGGCCCCCGAAGTCCCCGGGGTCCCGGTCGCGAAGAGCCCCCGGGCGCTCGCCTGGACCCGCAGGCGGCACTCCGTCGCCCGCTTCTGGCGCGAGTACCGCACCCACCGGGCCGGGCTCTTCGGCCTTGCCGCGCTCGTCGTGATCGCGCTGATCGCCGTCTTCGCGCCGCTTCTGGTCGGCTCGGACGCGCAGAGCGTGACCGACGCGCCGGGCAAGCCGATGGAGTCGCCGAGCGGCGAATTCCCCCTCGGCACCGACCAGTTCGGGCGCGATCTGCTCGGCCTGCTCGTGTGGGGCGCGCGGATCTCGCTCACCGTCGGGCTGCTGGCCGCCGTGCTCTCGGTGGCCATCGGCACGGTCGTGGGGATCACCGCGGGGCACTTCAAGGGGTGGTACTCCACCGTCATCATGCGGGTCACCGACTGGTTCCTGGTGATGCCGACGCTGGTGCTCGCCATCGCGCTGGCCTCGGTGATGTCCAAGTCCATCTGGACGATCATCCTGGCGATCGGCGTGACCACCTGGCCGACGACCGCGCGGCTCGTCCGCGCCCAGACCCTGGCCGTGGAGTCACGCCCGTACATCGAACGCGCGCAGGCGCTCGGCGGCGGCCACGGCCATGTCATGGGCAGGCACGTCCTGCCCAACGTCATGCCGCTGGTGCTCGCGCAGACCACCCTCGTCATCTCCAACGCCATCCTGACCGAGGCCACGCTCGCCTTCCTGGGCCTCGGTGACCCGACCGTCGTCTCCTGGGGCGGGCTGCTCCAGGACGCGCGCGAGGCGGGCGCGGTCAGCGCGGGCGACTGGTGGTACCTGGCTCCGCCCGGACTCGCCATCGCCGTCGTCGCACTCGCGTTCACGCTGTGCGGACGCGCCGTGGAGTCCGTGCTCAACCCCAGGCTGGGGGTCTCCCGTTGATCAGCTCGGACAAGGTGACGGAGACCAAGGTGACGACAGAACAGCGCCTCCTCGACGTACGAAATCTCGAGGTGACGTACGCGTCCGGGGCGGCCGCGGTGCGCGGCGTGAACCTCTCGGTCGACGCGGGCCAGAAGCTCGGTGTCGCGGGCGAGTCCGGCTGCGGCAAGTCCACGCTGGCGCTCGCGCTGCTTCGACTGCTGCCCGCGGGGACGAAGGTGACCGGCGAGGTCCTGCTCGACGGCGAGGACGTCCTCACCATGAAGTGGGGCCAGGTCCGCGCGGTCCGCTGGGCGGGCGCGTCGATCGTCTTCCAGGGGGCGATGCACTCGCTCAACGCGGTGCACCGCATCGGCGACCAGATCGCCGAGCCGATCCTGCTGCACAAGAAGGCGACGCAGGCCGGGGCGCGGAAGAAGGCCGGGGAGCTGCTCGAACAGGTGGGCCTGCCGGCCGCCCGCGCGGAGGCGTACCCGCACGAGCTCTCGGGCGGGCAGCGGCAGCGCGTGATGATCGCGATGGCGCTGGCCTGCGACCCGCGCCTGATCATCGCCGATGAACCGACGACGGCCCTGGACGTGATGATCCAGGCACAGATCCTGCGGCTGATCGAACAGTTGGTGGCCGAGCAGGACCTGGGCCTCATCATGATCAGCCATGACCTCGCGGTGCTCTCCGACACCTGCGACCGGCTCGCGGTGATGTACGCGGGCCGCGTCGTCGAGGAGGGTCCGGCCTCCGAGGTCTACGAGAACGCGCAGCACCCGTACGGCAAGGCCCTCTCGGCGGCCTTCCCGCGCATCGGCGACACGGCGTCCCGCTTCGCGCCGCGCGGCCTGCCCGGCGACCCGCCGGACCCGTCCCTGCTCCCCACGGGCTGCACGTTCCACCCGCGCTGCCCGGTCGCCCTCGACACCTGCGTCACGGAGGACCAGGCGCTGCGGGACGCGGGCCCCCGGCACCGCGCGGCGTGCGTGCACGCGGGCGCGCAGCTTCCGGCGCAGCCGACATCCCCGCCGGCGACGGCGGAGCGTACGCCGTGAGCACCGACAGATCACGCAACGGATCGCGCACCGAGGAGCAGCGACGCATGACCACCGAAGAAACCCTGCTGTCCGCTGATCCGCTGCTGTCGGCGGGCGACCTGCACATCACGTTCCCCGGCCGCCGCGGCGCGCCGCCCGCACGTGCCGTCGACGGCGTCGACCTCGACATCAAGCCGGGCGAGATCGTGGCCCTGGTCGGCGAGTCGGGCTGCGGCAAGACGACCCTGGCCCGTTCGCTGCTCGGCCTGGTGTCGCCGACGTCCGGCAAGGTGACCTTCGGCGGCAGGCCGCTCGACTACTCGGGCCGCGCCCTGAAGGCGTACCGCAAGCGCGTCCAGCTCGTGCTCCAGGACCCGAGCGGTTCCCTGAATCCCCGCCACACGGTGTACGAGGCCGTGGCGGAGGGCCTGCGCATCCACGGGTACGGCGGCGACGAGCAGGCGACGGTCGCCGACGCCCTCTCGCGGGCCGGGCTCCGGCCGCCCGAGCGGTTCTTCCTGCGCTATCCGCACGAGCTGTCCGGCGGCCAGCGTCAGCGCGTCGTCATCGCGGGCGCGCTGGTCCTGGAACCCGAGCTGATCGTCGCGGACGAGCCGGTCGCCTCGCTCGACGCGTCCGTGCGGGGCGAGATCCTCGCCCTACTGCTGCGTCTGCGCGAGGAGCTGGGGCTCTCCGCCCTGGTGGTGACGCACGACCTGGGTCTGGCGTGGAACATCGCAGACCGGGTCGCGGTGATGTACCTGGGGCGGATCGTCGAGACGGGGACGGTGGAGGAGGTCCTGACCTCACCTCAGCATCCGTACACGCAGGCGCTGTTGTCGGTTCTTCCGGAGGCTCCGGGCGATCCGGTGGTCCTCACCGGTGAGCCGCCGGACCCGTCGCGCATCCCGGGCGGCTGTCGCTT
Organism: Streptomyces sp. NPDC050439; assembly: GCF_040655335.1. Lineage (NCBI taxonomy): Bacteria > Bacillati > Actinomycetota > Actinomycetes > Kitasatosporales > Streptomycetaceae > Streptomyces > Streptomyces sp. NPDC050439. Next base: position 312,653 of record NZ_JBFAJT010000011.1, on the reverse strand, counting down.
CCACGCGCGCTGCCAGGTGCTCGCCTCGGGTGAGGCGGAGAGGGCGGGAGTGGCGGACCGCTGCCGTACGGAGGATCTCCCGGTGCTCGCGGGCGGCGGCGAGACGCAGGTGGCGTGCCATTGGGCGGCGGTCAACGTCGGCGCGTCGGGCGTCTGAGGGAGGCGCGAGGCTGCGCGGGTGACGGATCGTTACCTCTTCCACGTACGGGTGACGCGGCGCCTATCGCGTGTGGGGCTGGGGAGTTACAGAGAGGTCCGGATCAGACACGGACCGTAGTCAACTTCACAGCTAACAAGGAGCATTCATGCGCCGTTCCGCCGCCGTCATCCTCGGGGCCGTCGCACTGCTGGGGGCTCTCGCCGTGCCCGCCGGCGCCATCCCGGACCCCGTGGGGACCGTCGACTGCGTGACACAGGCGGCCGGTGACGTCACCTCGCTGGTCGATCCGGCCAGCCCCGGCCTCCCCTCCGAGGTGCCGGGCGCGGCATGCCTCGCCCCGTGACCTGAACGCAGTCATGGCCTGACCTGAACACGCCTACGTCGTCACGTACTTGTGCGGCCGCCCGGGGCCGCGCAAGTGCGTGACGAGCGAACTCGGCGTGTCAGCCCACCTGGAGTCAGCCCCACCTGTACCCGTCACCGAAGTTGAGGGTGTGCTCCAGCACGTCCTCCATGGGGTCGTCGACCTGGCCGGTGCTGATCAGCGAGACGGTGTGCCCGTTGTGGGAGCCGTGGTTCGTCTCGTCGGCGTGCGCCGCGCCGGAGCTCAGGACGGACGGCACTGCCGCCACCGCCGCGACCAGCGCCCAGCGGGAAGTGGTCTTGACCCAACTGCCGTTCACTGCAGCCTCCTTGGACCGTGCGAGTGCGGGCCGCCGATCGCGTCCCGCTCGCCGTGCGTAACCGCGGCGCGGCCGAGAAGTCACCGACGATCATACGAAAGGGTCGTCGGACGCCCGGGCCCATGCGTCGCCCGTGTGGGCTAACTCGGCCCCGGTGACCGCTCCTTGACCGCTCCTTGACCGCCGCAGGAAACCTGAGAGAAAGCAGAGATCGCATGCGTAGTCGCCGCGGCTGGACCGTCGCCCTGCTCGCCGCCCTCGCCGTGTCCGTCACCGTGATCGCCACCCCGGTCTCGGCGGCGGAGCACGCGCCGGCGAACCCCCCACCGCTGCCGCACATCGAGTCGCTGGTCAATGAAGGGGTCACCGTGGAAGGGCCGCTGGTCAACGGCGTGGCCCTCCCCCACCTGCTGTAGGCGCGAAGAGCAGTACAGCGGGAAGGGCAGTACAGCGGTAAGGGGGCAGGTCGGAAGACCTACTCGGCGGCCTCGATCAGCTCGCGCGACTTCTTCACGTCATCCGCGATGGCGACGAGCAGCGAGTCGATCGAGTCGAACTTCGCCTGCCCGCGCACGAAGGCGAGGAAGTCCACGGCCACGTGCAGCCCGTACAGATCGAGGCCGACGCGGTCGATCGCGTACGCCTCGACGGTCCGCTCCGTGCCGTCGAACTGCGGGTTCGTCCCGACGGAGATCGCCGCGGGCATCGCCTCGCCCTGGGCGTGCAGCCACCCGGCGTAGACGCCGTCGGCGGGGATGGCGGTGTGCGGCAGCGTCTCCACGTTGGCGGTGGGGAAGCCCAGTTCACGCCCGCGCTGCGCACCCCGGACCACGACGCCCTCGACGCGGTGCGGGCGGCCGAGGATCTCCGCCGCGCCGCGCACGTCGCCCTCGGCGACCAGGCGCCGGGTGAGGGTGGAGGAGAAGGGCTCGCCGCCCCCGGCCTCACCGCTCACGAACAGGTCGATGACATCGACCTCGTAGTCGTATGTGGCGCCGAGCTCGGTCAGGAAGGCGACATTGCCCGCGGCCTTGTGGCCGAAGCGGAAGTTGGGGCCCTCGACGACCAGGCGCGCGTGCAGCTTGTCGACCAGGACCTTCACGACGAAGTCGGCGGGCGACAGCTTGGAGAACTCCGAGGTGAACGGCAGGATCAGGAGCGCGTCCACGCCGAGCTCCGCCATGAGTTCAGCGCGCCGGTGGTGCGGGGCGAGCAGCGGCGGGTGGCTGCCGGGGCGCACGACCTCGGAGGGGTGCGGGTCGAAGGTGACGACCACGGCGGGCACGCCGAGATCACGGGCGCGCTCCACCGCGCGGCCGATGATCAGCTGGTGCCCGCGGTGTACGCCGTCGTAGGAACCGATGGTGACGACGCTGCGCCCCCAGTCCTGGGGGATGTCCTCCAAGCCACGCCAGCGCTGCACTGTCTTTGCTCCTCGCCGAACCTGTGTATGTGTGTGTACGTCCCATTGCCGATTGCGCAGGTCTAAGACTGCCATGCCCGCGCCATCCGGATCGCATCGGAGGGGGTGGCGGGGGTCACGCCGGGACACGCGCTCCGGCGAGGTTCTCGATCATGCGGCGGGAGCTGGGGCCGACGAGGGCGGACCAGTCCTGCGGGGCCTCGCAGATCCACCGGGCGACCTGTGTGGAGAACCCCGGCACCGAACGGGCCAGCTCGACCAGGCGCCGGTCGAAGCAGGTCGCGCCCTCCGGCGTGCGGACCAGTAGTCCGCCGGTGCGGTGCACCAGCTCGCGGACCCTTTCCTTGTCGTCGCCGACCGCCACCGCGCAGAGCACCGCGTCCAGGACCTCGGGCTCCCGCTCCTGGACGAGCAGCACTTCGAGGAGTTCGGTGCGCAAAGCGCGCGAGGCGTCGGTTCCGGGGGCGGCGACGGCTGTGGCGAGCGCGGCGCGGACCGCCGGCGGGCGGTTGCGCAGGAACTCCGTCACCAGCGGGAGCAGGACGGCACGGACGCTGGTGCCCTGCTCGAACCGCAGGTCGAGGTACGCGGCCACGTGGCCCGCGAGGTCGGGGCGCAGCTCCAGCACGTCGCGTACGAGATCGGCGACGCGCTGGGCCAGGTCGGGCGCCGTCACGTCGGCCAGGGCGCGCAGTACGTCGCCCGGGGTGGGCCCGGGGCCGTACAGCCGGGTGCGGAAAGCGGCGAGGATCTGCTCCGGGTGGGTGTCGAGGGCGGCGACGAGGGCGCTCGCGGGGAGCTGCGGGTCACCGGCGGTGAAGCGTTGCAGGGCGGGCCGCAGGTGGCGGGCGCGGGTCTGCGGGTCGCGGACGAGGAGGGCGAGCGCGGCGCCGTGCAGGGAGTCGTCGGCGGTGCGGGCGAGCAGGGCGAAGGCCGTGTAGCGCAGGAGCCTGCGGTCGGCGTCCGTGCGCGCGTGCGGGGCGGCGCGCAGGGCGTAGGCGACGGCGGCGACCTGGCGGGCCGGGCTCGTGTCGTGGACCCAGCGGTCGACCGCCCGGCAGATGGCCGACGGCTCCTCCTCCGCGAGCGCGGCGAGCAGTTCGTCGGCGCGGGGATGGGCGCAGTCGACGAGGGTTTCGGTGAGGTCGTCGATGGCGCGGTGGCGGTGGGTGTGGAGCAGGGCCTGGGCGGCGGACGCGACGGTGGCGTGCGGGGTGGTTTCGAGGGGGCGCTCGTCGGTGAACCAGCGGGTCAGTTGTGGCTGCACCTTCGCGGGCGCGGTGGCCAGGAGCTCGGCCACCGCGTCGAGGCTGCGGGCCTGCGGGGTGCCGGGCGGAGGGTCGTGGATCACCGCGTCCCGCAGCAGGTCGAAGCGGTCGTCCTCGGTGAGGGGCAGGCCGAGCCAGAACTCCGCGGGGTACGTGCCTTCGCGGGCGAGGTGCCTGAGGAGCGTGAGGTAGGGCTTCGCGTCGGCCACGCGGGCGAGGGTCTGCTCCAGTAGGTGCCTGGCCCACCACCCGGCGTCCCCCTGGCCCCTGGCCTCAGCCCCGTCTTCACCCGCACCCGGCGGTCGGCCCTTCGCCGCTTCGCGGCGTGTCTCCCGCCCACCCGCCCGATTGCCCCGCATCACATCCGCAGGCGCCACACCCCATACCTCCCCCAACTCCCCCAACCGCGCCCCCAGTTCCCCCGCCCCCCGCTGCCGCCCCAGCAGCAGCAACGCCTGTACCACCGGGCCGATCCTGTGGCGCGGTACCGGCAGTGAAGGGGGTGTCGGGTCGTGGCGGAAGACCAGGGACCACAGTGCTCCGTCCACGTCCAGGTGCATCCCCTGGATCCAGTCCGCGAGCTCCTCGTGGGCGAAGCGGTAGCCGTCGCCCGCCGGGACGAGCAGTCCCTCCGTGAGGACCGCGGAGGCCCAGCCCGTGCCCCACGGGAACACCTCCTCGAACGACGCCCGGTCCAGCTCCCCCTGCCCCGGCCCCAGGCACCGCCGCGCGGCCTCGTGCACCTGGCCGGACACCTTCGCCGCCAGGCGCCGAACAGCCGCGCCCCGCAGTCCTTTCGCCGCCGCGAGCCGCACTGCGACGCGCAGGCACAGCACGTCCAGATAGGCCTCGAAGATCGCGTCCCGGTCGGGGCGGCCCGGCGGCGGCTCCTCGGGCAGAGCTGCCCGCACCTCGGCGAGCAGCCGCAGGGCGAGGGGGTGGCGCTCGTCGGCGGGGGCGAGCGCGCCGTCCGGGATGCCGTATCGCGCACGGGCGATCCGCGCCTGCCGCTCCGGCAGGTCCCCCAGGTGCACGCGTCCCGGCTGGAGCTCCTCGGGAAAGTGCTCCCCTGCCTGCTCCCAGTACTCCGCCCGGCAGCCCACCACGAGCCGCGCGCCCGTCTCCCGCAGCCATTCGCCCGTCCCCCTGCTCCACTGTGCGAGGCGGTGCGCGAGGGCCGGCGGCATCTCCTCGGGGCCGTCGAGCAAGAGCAGCAGCGCCCGGCCCTCGTCCCGGACGAGCCGCGCGACCCGCCCCGCGGAGATGTCCCCGAGCCCGTCGTCCGCGTCGTCGTCCGCGTCGGCGGGCGAGTCCTCCGCCGCGTTCGAGGCCTCCAGGATGCGGCCCGCCCGTTCGAGCGCCCGCTCCACCGCGTCGCCCACGCCGGTGTCCGTGCCCTGCAGATCGGCGCCGCGCAGCCACAGCGTGGGGGCCGGTTCGGCGCCGCGCGCGCGGCTCGCGGCGAGGGCGGCGAGTTCCGTCGTCCGGCCCGTACCGGGGTCGCCCACCAGTCCGAGGACCTGCGCGGGCCCCGAGGCGAAACGGGTCAACTCCTCTGTCGTGTCCGGGCGTTCCACCGGTTCCAGGAGGGCGGGGCGCGGCCCGTCGGAGCCCAAGGACGTCGCCGCCAGGTGCAGCGCGCCGGCCAGGTTCAGGTCGCAGCCGTAGGCGGGAACGGTCGCCGCGTTGCGTGCAAGGAGCTCGGCGAGCGGACCGCCCGGGTCGGCGGCGGCCGCCTCCCGCAGCGGCACGGCGAACCCCGCCGCGTTGTGCTCGCCGTGCAGCGCGGTGCCGAGGACGGCCAGCACGGCACCGGACGAGGCGTCGACGACCGGGCCACCGGCCGCCCCGCCGCCGAGCCGCAGCGCGTCCGCGCCGTCCGTGCCGATCGCCAGCTCCATCGCGGCGTCGAGGAGGTGGAAGCGGTCCGTCGCCGTGTAGGTGACGGAAGCCGGACCCAGGACCCGCGCCTCGCGCGGGCCGCGCGCGACGATCCGTACATAGGCGCCGACGGGAGCGGTCTCGCGGACCGTGACGGGCAGGGGCCGCAGACCGAGCCCCTCGGTGCGGACGAGGGCCAGATCGGCCTCGGGAAGGGCCACCACAGCATCGGCGGCCACCACGCAGACGCGCTCCCCCGCGGCGTGCAGCACGAGCCGTGCGAGGCCGTCGACGGCCTCATGGCTGGTGATCACCGTGCCGTGGTCGTCGGCGGCGAAGCCCATTCCCCGCGGGCGCCCGGCCAGGTCACAGATCCGCACGAGGGCACCGTCGAGCACCGTCGGGTCGCCCTGTCCCGCCATGCCCGAACCTCCCGCGACGCCCCGTCCCTCTCGACGGTAGGTCGGCGGTGATCAGCGGGACAGAACGCGTCGCGAACGCGCCCCCTTCCGCTCCCTCGGTTCACTCCGAGCGCCTGCCCAAAGGGGTGAATCGGCGGGGCGCGGTGGATACATCTTGAGGTGGGGGGATTCGTCGTGGAGCGGCAGGCGGCCACGCGCACAGCTGCCGCCGCTCCACGACGGAAATCTCTCGTCGGGGAGCTTCCCGTACGGAGATGAGATCCGGCTCAGGCGAAGACGGCCAGGCTCTTGGCCTTGCCCTTCAGCTCCTCGGCCAGGACCAGGAAGCGGCCCTCCGGATCGAAGACCGCGACGGCGCCGGCTCCGGCGTACTCCCCCGGCATCTCGATCCGTACGCCGTTGAGCAGCAGCTTCGCCCGCCGCTCGTCCACGTCCCAGCGCGGGAACGCGGCAGCGGCGGCGTCGGCCACCGGCATCACCGTCAGCTCCTCCTGGAGCTGGTCGATGGTCCTGGCCGCGTCCAGCTTGTACGGCCCGACGCGGGTGCGCCGCAGTGCCGTCAGATGGCCGCCGACCCCGAGGTCCGCGCCCAGGTCGCGGGCGAGGGCCCGGATGTACGTCCCCGACGAGCAGACCACGGAGACGACCAGGTCGAGTACGGGGGTGCCGTCGTCGGCGACGGCGTCCCTGACGTCGTACACCGTGAACGCGGAGATCTTCACCGGGCGGGCCGGGATCTCGAAGTCCTCGCCCTCGCGTGCCCGCGCGTAGGACCGCTTGCCGTCGATCTTGATGGCGCTGACCTTCGACGGCACCTGCATGATGTCGCCGGAAAGCTTGGCGATGCCCGCGTCGATGGCGTCCCGCTTGATGCCCGAGGCGTCGGCGGACGAGGTGAACTCACCCTCGGCGTCGTCCGTGACCGTGTTCTGGCCGAGCCGGATCGTGCCGAGGTACTCCTTCTCCGTCAGCGCGAGGTGGCCGAGGAGCTTGGTCGCCCGCTCGACCCCGAGGACGAGAACGCCCGTCGCCATGGGGTCGAGGGTGCCCGCGTGGCCGACGCGGCGGGTCTTGGCGATCCCGCGCATCTTGGCGACCACGTCATGCGAAGTGAAGCCGGACGGCTTGTCGACGATGACAAGTCCGTCCGGCGTCTTGTTGCCGGTGCTGCTCATGCGCGGGCGTCGCCGTCCGTTTCTTCTGCGTCGTCGGCGGACTCGTCCTCGGGCTTGCGGTACGGGTCGGCCCCGCCGGCGAACTCGGCGCCCGCGGACACCTCGCGCACCTTCTCGTCCGACATCCGGGCCCGGTCGAGGAGGTCCTCGATGGCCCGTGCGTTGTCCGGCAGCGCGTCCGCCACGAAGGCGAGGCTGGGGGTGAACTTCACGCCCGCCGCCTGGCCGACCGCGGAACGGAGGACGCCCTTGGCGCTCTCCAGACCGGCGGCGGCCGCCGCGCGGTCCTCGTCGTCCCCGTAGACCGTGTAGAAGACGGTCGCCTCTCGCAGGTCACCCGTGACCCGGGTGTCCGTGATGGTCACATGCGTACCGAGCCGCGGGTCCTTGATCCCGCGCTGCAGCTTCTGGGCAACCACCTCTCGGATGAGGTCCGCCAGCCTTTTCGCCCGCGCGTTGTCGGCCACTGCTCCGTCTCCTTCTTCGCCTTGCTGTGCAATCAGTCTTCGTCGCCGTGGAGCCTGCGTCGAACGGAGAGCAGCTCCACCTCCGGACGGGCGGCGACCAGGCGCTCGCACCGGTCCAGTACGTCGGTGAGGTGCCCCGTCTCCCCGGAGACCAGCGCCAGGCCGATCTCGGCCCGGCGATGGAGGTCCTGGTTCCCCGTCTCCGCCGCACTCACCGCGTGCTTGCGGATGAGTTCGGCGACGATCGGCCGGACGACGGAGCGTTTCTCCTTCAGCGAGCGAACGTCGCCGAGGAGCAGATCGAAGGACAGTGTCCCCACATACATGTGTGTCCGGATGTCCCGCCGGTTCGGGGTCGTGCCCCGCCAACCACTTGGCAGGGACACAAGAACCGTACACGGAACGGCCGGGGCCGATCGACGGGATTTACCTCCCCTCGACCGGCCCCGGTTCGAGCTGTCGTGATCAGCCTCGCGGCTTCTCGCGCATCTCGTACGTCGCGATGACGTCGTCGATCTTGATGTCGTTGAAGTTGCCGAGGTTGATACCGCCCTCGAACCCTTCGCGGATCTCGGTGACGTCGTCCTTGAAGCGGCGCAGACCGGAGATGTTGAGGCTCTCCGCGATGACCTTGCCGTCGCGGATGAGGCGCGCCTTGGTGTTGCGCTTGACCTCGCCCGACCGGACAAGAACACCGGCGATGTTGCCCAGCTTGGACGAGCGGAAGATCTCGCGGATCTCCGCCGTGCCGAGCTCGACCTCTTCGTACTCCGGCTTGAGCATGCCCTTGAGGGCCGCTTCGATCTCTTCGATCGCCTGGTAGATGACCGAGTAGTACCGGACGTCCACGCCTTCGCGATCGGCCATCTGGGCGGCACGACCGGCCGCACGGACGTTGAAGCCGATCACGATCGCGTCGGAGCCGGTCGCCAGGTCGATGTCCGACTCGGTGACCGCACCCACGCCGCGGTGCAGGACGCGGATGTCGACCTCTTCGCCGACGTCGAGCTGGAGCAGCGAGGACTCGAGGGCCTCCACCGAACCGGACGCGTCGCCCTTGATGATGAGGTTGAGTTCCTGCACCAGACCGGCCTTGAGGGCCTCGTCCAGGTTCTCCAGGGAGAACCGCACACCCTTGCGGGCGAAGCGGACGTTGCGCTCACGGGCGGCACGCTTCTCGGCGATCTGACGGGCCGTACGGTCCTCGTCGACAACCAGGAAGTTGTCGCCGGCACCCGGCACGTTGGTGAGACCGAGGACGAGGACCGGAGTCGAGGGACCCGCCTCCGTCACGTTCTCGCCCTTGTCGTCGAGCATCGCGCGGACTCGGCCGTACGCGTCGCCGACCACCATCGTGTCACCGACGCGGAGGGTACCGCGCTGGACCAGGACGGTCGCGACGGCGCCGCGGCCCTTGTCCAGGTGGGACTCGATCGCAATACCCTGCGCGTCCTGCTCCGGGTTGGCCCGCAGGTCGAGCGAGGCGTCCGCGGTCAGGACCACGGCCTCCAGGAGGGACTCGATGTTCAGTCCCTGCTTGGCGGAGATGTCGACGAACATCGTGTCGCCGCCGTACTCCTCGGCGACCAGACCGAACTCGGTGAGCTGACCGCGCACCTTGGTCGGGTCGGCACCCTCGACGTCGATCTTGTTGACCGCGACCACGATCGGCACGTCGGCCGCCTTGGCGTGGTTCAGCGCCTCGATCGTCTGCGGCATCACACCGTCGTTCGCCGCGACCACGAGGATCGCGATGTCGGTGGACTTCGCACCACGGGCACGCATGGCGGTGAACGCCTCGTGACCGGGGGTGTCGATGAAGGTGATGCGACGGTCTTCGCCGTTGACCTCGGCGCCGACCTGGTAGGCACCGATGTGCTGCGTGATGCCGCCGGCCTCGCCCGCGATGACGTTCGTCTTGCGGATCGCGTCCAGAAGACGGGTCTTGCCGTGGTCGACGTGACCCATGACGGTGACGACGGGCGGACGCGCCATGAGCGCTTCCTCGCCGCCCTCGTCCTCGCCAAACTCGATGTCGAAGGACTCGAGCAGCTCGCGGTCCTCCTCCTCGGGGCTGACGATCTCGAGGACGAAGTTCATCTCGTCCGCGAGCAGCTTCAGCGTCTCGTCCGGCACGGACTGCGTGGCCGTGACCATCTCGCCGAGGTTCATCATCACGCCGACGAGCGACGCCGGGTTGGCGTTGATCTTCTCGGCGAAGTCGGTCAGCGAGGCACCACGGGACAGGCGGACCGCCTGGCCGTTGCCCCTCGGCAGCATGACGCCGCCGACCGACGGAGCCTGCATCGACTCGTACTCCTGGCGCCTCTGCCGCTTCGACTTGCGACCACGACGGGCGGGCCCGCCGGGACGGCCGAAGGCACCCTGCGTGCCACCACGGGCACCGGGACCGCCGGGACGGCCACCGAAGCCGGGACGACCGCCGCCGCCACCGGGACGACCGGCGAAGCCGCCGCCACCGCCACCGGGACCGCCGGGACGACCGGCGAAGCCGCCACCGCCACCACCGGGACGACCCGCGAAGCCGCCGCCACCGGGACGACCGCCGCCACCGGCACCGCCGGGACGACCGCCACCACCGGGACCACGGCCACCGCCGGGGCCACCACCGGGACGCGGGCCAGCAGCGGGACGCTGCGGCATCATGCCCGGGTTCGGACGGTTACCGCCGCCACCGGGGGCGCCACCGGGACGCGGGGCACCGCCCTGCGGGCGAGGCATGCCGCCGGGGCTGGGGCGAGCGCCGCCCTGACCCTGCGGACGAGGAGCACCCTGGCCGCCCTGGCCCTGCGGGCGCGGGGCGCCGCCGGGACCGCCGGGGCCACCCTGGCCGCCGGGACGCGGGGCGCCGCCCGGACGGGGCGCCTGCGGGCGCGCCATGCCGGTGGAGCCACCAGAGGTGAAGGGGTTGTTGCCGGGGCGCGGTCCTGCCGGACGGCCACCGGGGCGCGGGGCGCCACCCTGGCCGCCGGGACGAGGAGCGCCACCCTGACGGTCGTTGCGGTCGCCACGACCCTGGCCCTGACCACCCTGACCCTGACCACCCTGGCCGGGGGCCGGACGGCCCGCGGGCTTCGGGGCACCCGGGCGAGCGCCCGGACGGGGACCTGCCGGCGCCGAGGAGGCGGCCGGAGCGGCCGGCGGAGCGGTGAACTCCGGGGCTGCCGGGGCCGGCGACGCCGGAGCCGGGGTGACCGGCGCGGCGGGGGCGGCCGGAGCTGCCGGCGCCGGCTTGGGCGTCGGCGGCTTCGGACCCGGGCGCGGGCCGGGAGCGGCCGGGGAGGCCGCGGGCTTGTCGGCCGCGGCGGCGGGCTTGGCCGCCGGCGGCTTGGGCGCGGCCGGACCCGGACGGGCGGCCTGCGCGGAAGAGGGTGCCGACGGCGTCGCCGGCTTGGGGGCGGCCTGCTTGCGCGGCGCCCCGGGCTTGGCGGCGGACTTGCCGTTGCCGCCACCCGTGTTCAATGCGTCAGTCAGTTTACGTACTACGGGCGCCTCGATCGTCGAGGACGCCGAACGTACGAATTCACCGAGTTCTTGGAGCTTGGCCATGACGACCTTGCTCTCTACGCCGAACTCCTTGGCGAGCTCGTATACCCGGACCTTAGCCACTTCGCTCCTTTTAGGTCCGGGTTACGCCGGACCGTCGCTACTTCATGGGCGTACTCATCGCGTGCTCATCGAGTGCTCATCGCAATCTCGACCTACTTCCAACTCGCGGAATACCAGGGTCGCGCGGGGTTCCGCGCGACCTTCCTTACGGTGTTGCCTGCTGGGCAACTGTCTCGACGGCTCGGCGCAAGTCCGCCGTGTCGAGCGGGCCCGGAGCCCGGAAGGCCCTCGGGAACGCCCTGCGTCGGACCGCCAGGTCGAGACAGACCGGGACGGGGTGGATATACGCACCCCGGCCGGGCAGCGTACCGCTTGGATCGGGGGCGCAAGCGCCCCCTTTCGCCACGATGCGCAGCAGATCGCTCTTGGCCGCTCGCTCCCGGCACCCCACACAGGTGCGTTCAGGGCATGCGCGGGCTTGCGTCCGGCCAGACACGATTAAGTCTACCTCCCCGTACCGACCTCACCCCTTTGGGGCAAAAATCGAACGGTTGTTGTCTTGATCAAGACTCCTGAGAGTCCTGCGGCTGCTCGGTGTCCGGGCGGATGTCGATGCGCCAGCCCGTGAGCCGCGCGGCGAGGCGGGCGTTCTGGCCCTCCTTGCCGATGGCGAGGGACAGCTGGTAGTCCGGCACCGTGACCCGTGCGGAACGGGCCGCCATGTCGACGATCTCCACCTTGCTGACCCGCGCCGGCGACAGCGCGTGGGCGACCATCTCGCCCGGGTCGTCCGACCAGTCGACGATGTCGATCTTCTCGCCGTTGAGCTCGGCCATGACGTTGCGCACGCGCTGGCCCATCGGACCGATGCAGGCGCCCTTGGCGTTGAGGCCCTGACGGGTCGAACGCACCGCGATCTTGGTCCGGTGGCCGGCCTCACGGGCGATGGCCGAGATCTCGACCGACCCGTCGGCGATCTCCGGGACCTCGAGCGCGAAGAGCTTCTTGACGAGGTTCGGGTGCGTACGGGACAGCGTGACCGAGGGGCCACGGACACCCTTCGCCACCCGGACGACGTACGAACGAAGGCGCAGGCCGTGGGAGTACTCCTCGCCCGGCACCTGCTCCTGCACCGGCAGGATGGCCTCGAGCTTGCCGATGTCGACGAGCACGTTCTTCGGGTCGCGGCCCTGCTGGACGACGCCCGTGACGATGTCGCCCTCACGGCCCGCGTACTCGCCGAGGGTCGCGTCGTCCTCGGCGTCGCGCAGGCGCTGCAGGATGACCTGCTTGGCGGTCGTCGCGGCGATACGGCCGAAGTCGGACGGGGTGTCGTCGAACTCCTTGGCTTCCTGACCCTCTTCGAGGTCAGCCGGGTCCTCCGTCGCCCACACCGTCACATGGCCGCTCTCGCGGTCCAGCTTCACGCGGGCGCGACGGAAGCTGCCGTCGGTGCGGTGGTAAGCGATGAGGAGGGCCGACTCGATCGCCTCGACCAGCAGGTCGAAGGAGATCTCCTTCTCCCGGACCAGACCCCGCAGGGCACTCATGTCGATGTCCACGGCTACGCCTCCTCTTCCTTCTTGTCCTTGCGGTTGAACTCGACCTCGACGCGCGCCTTGGCGATCTCGTCGAAGGTGAGCCTGCGGGCGGTGGGCTTGCGCCCCTTCACGCCCGGTACTTCAAGATTCATGCCCTCGTCGTCCACGTCGAGGATGCGGGCGATCAGCTCGTCGCCGCCCTCCGTGAGCTGGAACTTCACCAGGCGGCCGACGGCGCGCAGATAGTGGCGGTGCTCCGTCAGCGGGCGCTCGGCGCCCGGGGAGCCGACTTCGAGGGTGTACTCCCCGTCGCCCATCGCGTCGCTCTCGTCGAGCTTCTCCGAGAGTTCGCGGCTGATCTCCGCGATCTGGTCCAGGTCCACGCCGTCGTCCGAGTCGACGACCACCCGCAGCACCCGCTTGCGTCCGACCGAGGCCACTTCGATCTCTTCGAGATCCAGTTCCTTCGAGCTGACGAGCGGTTCCAGCAGTTCTCGCAGCCTCTCGCTCTGGGTGGTGCTCATCCGGGTGACTCCTCGGCCGCGTGTGCTGTTGTGGGTTCGTCGTGTGTCAGGTCAAAGGGTATCCGGTCCCGAGGGGTGTTGCCGCCCGCCGGCGGGCCCCTGTCGGGCCGCGACCCGCCCGTTCTCCGCCCGGCGCCGAGCCGCTCACGCGTACGAGGGCAGGCCGCAGGTACGGTGATCACCGGGCTCACGCCCGGCTCGCCCACCTTCTGACTGCCTGCCTTTCTGGCCTTCCTGCCGAGGACGTCTGCCGTGCCGTCGTATCCCACCCCCTCGCACGCCCCCTCGGGGCCGCGCCGCAGGAGCCTGCTGACCGGGGCCGCAGGAGCGGCCGGGGCCGTGCTCCTGTCGGGCTGCTCGTCCGCCTCCACGGACGCGGACGAGCGCCCGTCCGCCACCGCACGCCTGCGCGCGCGCAGCGCCCAGGACAGCGGTGAGCTGCTGAAACGGTACGACGCTGTCCTCGCCGCACACCCCTCGCTGGCCGGTCGCCTCGATCCGCTGCGGGCGGAGGTGAAGCGGCACGAGAAGGCCTTCGCGGAGGGGTCCGCGCCGCCGAGCCCCGCCGCCGCTTCGGGCTCCCCCTCCCCCTCCGCGGCGCCCTCCCGCAAGCCCTCCGTCCCCAAGGACGAGAAGGAAGCCGTGCGCGAGCTGGCCGAGGCCGAGCGGAAGCTGGCGAAGCGGCGCGGGAACGACCTGCTCGACGCGCCGCCGGAACTGGCCAGGCTGCTCGCCTCGGTGGCGGCGTCGGGCGCAGCGCACGCGTATCTGCTGACGGAGGGCGACAAGTGAGCGAGTCCAAGGACGAGTTGCGGGCGGTGCAGGCCGCGCTGGGTGCCGAGCACGCCGCCGTGTACGGCTTCGGGGTCGTCGGCGGCCGGATCGGCGAGGACCGCAGGGACGAGGCGCGCACGGCGTACGACGCGCATCGCGCCCGGCGCGACGAGTTGCAGCGCGCCGTGCGCGACCTGGGCGGCGAGCCCGAGCCCTCGGCTGCCGCCTACGCGCTGCCGTTCAAGGTGCCGGACTCCGCGGCCGCCGTACGGCTCGCGACGGAGCTGGAGGAGCGGGTCGCGGGCGTCTACTCGGATCTCGTACGGGCCGCCACCGGCACCCGGCGTGCGCACGCGGCCGAAGCGCTGCGGGAGGCGGCGGTCCGTGCGGCGCGGTGGCGCGGCGGGAGCGTAACCTTCCCTGGTCTCGCCGAGCGGGCCGCCACTTCCGGCTCCTCGGCGCCCAAGGCCTAGGGTCCGTCAGCGGGACCCTGGCCCGCTCAGGAAGGGAACACGTCGCGTATGGCTCTCGAACCGCCCCGGCGTCTGGTCACCGCACTCGGTGAGACGGCGCAGGACGGCGACGACTGGCTGGAGAAGCTGCCCGGCGCAGCCGAACAGGCCGTCGCTCTACGCGAGTTGACCGTCGAGCGGGTCCATGTGCCCGGCGGGCGCAGCAGTCTCGTCGTCATGGTGCGCCAGGCCGACGAGACGCCCGCGGTGCTGAAGCTGGTGCCGCCGAGGTCGCGTCCCGAGAGCGAGCGGGCCGCGCTCGCGCACTGGAACGGGCTCGGCGCCGTACGGCTCCTCGATCCCTCGGCCGCGGACGGCGCCCTCCTGCTCGAACGGCTGCACCGCGATGTGTCGGTCCGCTCGCTGCCGGAGGCCAAGGCTCTCCTCGAAGCTGCGGGCACCCTGCGCCGACTGTGGGTCCAGCCGCCCACGGATCACCGTTTCGAGACGGTCGCCGAGCGGACGGGGCGGCAGGCGGAGGCGATGCGGGCGTCGGCCGACGGGGAGGTCGCGCCCTTGGTGGACGCGGCTCTCGCGGCCCGGGAGGAGCTGCTCGCCGGGGACGCGGAGGTGCGGTTGCTGCACGGCACGTTCCGGCAGAGCAAGGTGCTCCAGGGGGATCGCGTGCCGTGGCTGGCCGTGGGCCCTGACCCGGTCGTCGGGGAAACGGCGTTCGACCTGGCGCGTCTTGTGCGTGACCGCGTCGAGGACCTGATCGCCTCCCCCTCGGGGTCCTCGATCACCCGCCGCCGGGTGAAGAAGCTGGCCGAGTCGCTGGATGTGGATCAGGAGCGACTGCGGGGGTGGACGTTGTTCCGGGCCGTGGAGTCGGGGGTGCGGGCCCGCCGTGTCGGGCGGGAGCAGGATGCGGAGCTGTTGTTGGAGTTCGCGGGGTGGCTTTAACCGAGTTCGTCCTCAAACGCCGGACGGGCTGGAAATCCAGCCCGTCCGGCGTTTGAGGACATCTTGTACGGGGTCTGGGGCGGAGCCCCAGCGTCCGACTCAGGCAGTCAGTCGCGCGATCGCCTCGGCAACGGTGAGCTCCTCGCGCTCTCCGGTCCTGCGGTCCTTCAGCTCCACCACACCCTCGGCCGAGCGACGGCCCGCGACGAGAATCTGCGGCACACCGATCAGCTCCGCGTCGGTGAACTTCACGCCGGGCGAGACGCCCGCACGATCGTCGACCAGAACCCGCACACCCGCCGCGTTCAGCTGCTCGGAGACGTCGAGGGCGAGCTCCGTCTGGAGCGCCTTGCCCGCGGCCACCACGTGCACGTCGGCCGGGGCGATCTCGCGGGGCCAGCACAGGCCCTTGTCGTCCGCGGTCTGCTCGGCGAGCGCCGCCACCGCGCGCGAGACGCCGATGCCGTACGAGCCCATGGTCACGCGGACCGGCTTGCCCTGCTGGCCGAGCACGTCCAGCTGGAAGGCGTCGGCGAACTTGCGGCCCAGCTGGAAGATGTGGCCGATCTCGATGGCGCGGTCCAGCTTCAGGCCGGTGCCGCACTGGGGGCAGGGGTCGCCCTCCTCGACGACCACGACGTCCAGGTAGTCGTCGACCTCGAAGTCACGGCCGGCGACGACGTTCTTCGCGTGCGTGTTGATCTTGTTGGCGCCGGTGATCCAGGCCGTGCCGGCCGCCACCCGCGGGTCGGCGATGTAGCGGACCTTCTCCAGGCCCTGCGGACCGACGTAACCGCGTACGAGATCGTCGCGGCCCTCGAAGTCCTCCGCCGTCACCAGTTCCACGACGGCGGGCGACAGGTGCTCGCCGAGCTTGCCGAGGTCGACCTCGCGGTCGCCGGGGACGCCCACGGCGACGATCTCGCCGTCGACCTTGACCAGGAGGTTCTTCAGGGTCGCCGACGCGGGCACACCGAGGTGGGCCGCGAGCGTCTCGATGGTCGGGGTGTCGGGGGTGTCCAGGTCCTCGACGGGGCCGTGCGCCGAGGCATCCGCGGTTTCCCTGACCACGAAGGACACGGCCTCCGTGTTGGCCGCGTAGTCGCACGCGGGGCAGTCCACGAACGTGTCCTCGCCGGCCGGCGCGGGCGCCAGGAACTCCTCGGAGGCCGAGCCGCCCATCGCGCCGGAGACGGCGGAGACGATGCGGTGGTCGAGGCCGAGGCGCTCGAAGATCTTGATGTACGCGGCGCGGTGCAGGGCGTACGACTCGGCGAGGCCCTCGTCCGTCGTGTCGAAGGAGTACGAGTCCTTCATCTGGAACTCGCGGCCACGGAGCACACCGGCGCGGGGACGGGCCTCGTCGCGGTACTTCGTCTGGATCTGGTACAGCACGACCGGCAGGTCCTTGTAGGACGAGCACTGGTCCTTGACGATCTGGGTGAAGATCTCCTCGTGCGTGGGACCGAGGAGGTAGTCCGCACCCTTGCGGTCCTTGAGGCGGAAGAGCAGGTCGCCGTACTCGTCGTAACGGCCCGTCGCGTCGTACGACTCCTTGGGCAGGAGCGCGGGCAGGAGGACCTCCTGGGCGCCGATGGCGTCCATCTCCTCGCGCACGACGTTGGTGATGTTGTCCAGGACCTTCTTGCCCAGCGGCAGCCAGGACCAGATGCCGGCGGCGGTGCGGCGGACGTATCCGGCCCGAACGAGAAGCTTGTGGTTGAGCGTCTCTGCGTCCGCCGGGTCGTCGCGCAGTGTCTTGATCATCAAGCGGGACATGCGCTGGACCTGGGCCATGGTGAACTCCTGCGTGGAAAGGGTGATGGGCAGGAGGTTACGCGGGGCCCCGGCGCGGGCGGAAATCGGTTAGGTGCCCGGACGCCTCAGCGGCAGGGGCGCGCCCATCACCGCGTACGGCTTCTGGGCGCTGGGGAACTGCACGTTGCGGGCCAGGTCGGTGTACCCGAGGGAGCGGTAGAGGCCCCGCGCGGGGCTCTCGACGTCGATCGCGGAGAGGATCGAACGGGGCTGGTCGGCGGCGTCCGTGATGGTGGTGATGAGCGTGCGGCCGATCCCCCGGTTCTGGTGGCCGGGCTGCACATGCAGCTCGGTGATCACGAAGGAGTCGTCGAGCCAGTCCTCCATGCCGCGCACGCGCAGATACGGCTCGACGACCGTGGACCACCAGTGGCCGCGGTCGTTGGGCATGCCGTAGACGAAGGCGACGAGCCGCCCCTCGGGGGTGGTGGCGCCGAGCGCGCGGGCGCCGGGGTAGGTGATGTGCCGCAGCACGATCTGCCGCCGCACGGTCACCTCGTCGTCGCTGAGCCCGAAGGCGTGGGCCTGCACCCGCAGCGCTTCGTCCACGTGCGTGGCGAGGTCGAGCGGCCCGATCACGACGTCGTCAGTCATGCGCCGAACTTTAACTCGCGGACGGGGGTGTGTGAGGAGTGCGGTGTGAGACGCGTAGGGGCTGGAAGGAGGCTAGAACAGGACGCTCATGAACGCCCCGACCTCCCGGAAACCCACCCGCCGGTACGCCGCCCTGGCCGCGGTGTTGAAGTCGTTGACGTAGAGGCTGACCACGGGGGCGACGTCCGCGAGGGCGTAGCGCAGGACGGCCGCCATGCCCGGTGCCGCGTAGCCCTGGCCCCGGTACTCGGGGGCCACCCAGACGCCCTGCACCTGGCAGGCCAGCGCCGTGGCCGCGCCGATCTCCGCCTTGAAGATGACCTTGCCGTCGCGGTCGAGGCGGGCGAAGGAGCGCCCCGTGCCGACGAGTTCGGCGACCCGCGCCTGGTAGAGCAGTCCGCCGTCGCCGGCGAGCGGCGAGATGCCGACCTCCTCGGTGAACATCGCCACGCACGCCGGCATGATCGTCTCCATCTCGTCCTTGCGGACGCGACGGACGTAGGGGTCGGGGGTGATGTCCTGCGGAAGCCGGTCGGTGACCATCAGGGGCTGCTGGGCACGGACCTCGCGGGCGGGGCCCCAGGAGGGTTCGAGCAGCCGCCACAGCTGGGCGGTGGGCTCGGCCGGGCCGACGATGGAGGAGCAGCGGCGGCCTGCCCTGCGGGCGCGGTCCGCGAAGGCGCGGACCGCTCGCGGGGTCGCGCAGATCGGGACGAGGTTGGCGCCCGCGTAGCAGAGGGACTCCAGCATTCCGTCCTGGTACCAGCCCCACATCTCGCCGCCGAGCCGCCACGGGTCGAGGCCCGCGACGCGGACCCGCGAGGTCACGAAGGCGTTGGCCACCGGCTCGCGGTCGAGCACGGCGAGCGCGGCGTCCAGGTCACTCGGTTCGAGGACCCTGGTGGTGGTCTGAGTCAACACGTGCGGGGGCCTCACCATTACGGTCTGCTGATCTCCGCACTGTACCTGGCGGGGGCGCCTTGTGCGGGGGGCCCTTTGTCCTCTGGGGTTCCTCGCCGCGGGCGGGTGCTCCCCGTGGGGCCGATACCTTTTCGTCGCTTCGCGGCGGATTTTTCCCGCCCACCGCCCCGAGTGCCCCGCAGTACACACGTGGGCCCCGCCACCGTGTCGGTGGCGGGGCCCACATGACGGGAAAGTCAGCCCGCGACAGCGACCGTCGGCTCCCCGGAAGGGATTCCGTCCTTCTCCATCTGTTCGGCGATCTTCATGGCCTCTTCGATGAGGGTCTCCACGATCTTCGACTCGGGGACGGTCTTGATGACCTCGCCCTTGACGAAGATCTGGCCCTTGCCGTTGCCGGAGGCGACGCCGAGGTCGGCCTCGCGGGCCTCGCCGGGGCCGTTCACGACGCAGCCCATGACGGCGACGCGGAGGGGGACCTCCATGCCGTCCAGGCCCGCGGTGACCTCTTCGGCCAGTTTGTAGACGTCGACCTGGGCGCGGCCGCAGGACGGGCAGGAGACGATCTCCAGGCGGCGCGGCTTGAGGTTGAGGGACTCCAGGATCTGGATGCCGACCTTGATCTCCTCCACCGGCGGGGCCGAGAGCGAGACGCGGATCGTGTCGCCGATGCCCTCGGAGAGCAGCGCGCCGAAGGCGACCGCCGACTTGATCGTGCCCTGGAAGGCCGGTCCGGCCTCGGTCACGCCGAGGTGCAGGGGGTAGTCGCAGGCCGCGGCAAGCTGGCGGTAGGCGTTGACCATGACCACCGGGTCGTTGTGCTTGACCGAGATCTTGATGTCCCGGAAGCCGTGCTCTTCGAAGAGGGACGCCTCCCACAGGGCCGACTCGACCAGCGCCTCCGGAGTCGCCTTGCCGTACTTCTTGAGAAGGCGTGCGTCCAGCGAACCCGCGTTCACGCCGATGCGGATCGGGGTGCCCGCGTCGTTCGCGGCCCGCGCGATCTCCTTGACCTTGTCGTCGAACTGCTTGATGTTGCCCGGGTTCACACGGACAGCGGCGCAGCCGGCGTCGATCGCCGCGAAGACGTACTTCGGCTGGAAGTGGATGTCGGCGATCACCGGGATCTGCGACTTGCGCGCGATCGTCGCCAGGGCGTCCGCGTCGTCCTGCGTAGGACAGGCGACCCGCACGATCTGGCAGCCGGACGCGGTGAGTTCGGCGATCTGCTGCAGCGTCGCGCCGATGTCGGACGTACGCGTCGTCGTCATCGACTGCACCGACACGGGTGCGTCGCCGCCGACGGCGACCGTACCGACCTGGATCTTGCGGCTGACCCGGCGGTCGGCGAGCTTGGTCGGTACGGACGGGATTCCGAGAGAAACGGCAGTCATCTGGCGTGCATCCCCAAGGTGTGGATCAAGGTCCCGAGTTCGGCGGGCTCCAGACTTCGAGATTACGGCACCCCACAGGGCCCGAGCACATCCCGTCCTCAAGTCCACCCAATGGTGGGCGACCGGACACATAGAGTGCCCGGCCGCCCCAAACTTCGCGTTACTAGGAGATTCTCACCGGGTTGACCACATCCGCGATCAAAACGAGGATCGTGAAGCAGATGAAGATCCCGGCCACCACGTAGGCGACGGGCATCAGCTTCGCGACGTCGAAGGGGCCCGGGTCGGGCCGCTTCAGGAGCTTGGCCGCCTTGCGGCGGACCGACTCCCACAGGGCCCCGGCGATGTGACCGCCGTCCAGCGGCAGCAGCGGCAGCATGTTGAACAGGAACAGCGAGAGGTTGAAGCCCGCCACCAGGAACAGCATCATCGCGATCTGGTTCTCCGGCGGGATGTCCAGCGTGAAGACCTCGCCGCCCACGCGGGCCGCGCCGACGACGCCCATCGGGGAGTCCTGCTTGCGGTCGCCGTCGCCGAAGGCCGCGTCCCACAGGTCGGGGATCTTGGACGGCAGGGCGATGAGCGACTCGACGCCGTTCTCCATCATGTCGCCCATGCGGTTCACGGAGTCGCCGAAGCCCTGCTGGACGATGCCGGTGGCGGGGGTGAAGCCGAGGAAGCCCGCGGTGACGTACTTGCCCTCCACATAGCCACCCTCACCGTCGGTCTTGCTGACCTGGTTCTTGATGAGGTCGGCCTGCAGTTCCACCCGCTTGCCGTCGCGCTCGACCGTGATGGTGGCCGGGCCGATCGTCTCGCGGATCTTCCCCTGGAGCGCGGACCAGTCGTCGACGGGCTGCCCCTGGAAGGCCACGATCTTGTCGCCGAGCTTCAGTCCGGCGGCCTTGGCGGGGGCGACCGTGTCGCCCTTCTCGCACTTGGTGCGGTTCTCGCTCTGCTGGATGACGCAGTCGGACACCTTGCCGACGGACGTCGTCTGGGTGCTGATGCCGAACGTCATCATCACGCCGAGGAAGATCACCACGGCGAGGATCAGGTTCATGAACGGGCCCGCGAACATCACGATCACGCGCTTCCACGGCTTGCGCGTGTAGAAGAGCCGCGTCTCGTCGCCGGGCTTGAGCTCCTCGAAGGCGGCGGAGCGCGCGTCCTCGATCATGCCGCGCCAGGGGGAGGTGGACCTCGCCTCCAGGCGGCCGTCAGGGCCCGGCGGGAACATGCCGATCATGCGGATGTATCCGCCGAGGGGGATGGCCTTGATGCCGTACTCGGTGTCGCCCTTCTTGCGCGAGAAGATCGTCGGGCCGAAGCCGACCATGTACTGCGGCACGCGGATGCCGAACAGCTTGGCGGTCGACAGGTGGCCCAGCTCGTGCCAGGCGATCGAGAACAGCAGCCCGACCGCGAAGACGACTATGCCGAGGATCATCATCAAGGTCGTCATGCGCGAGCCTCCGCGGTCGCTTTCGCCGTCAGTTCACGGGCCCGGGCGCGCGCCCAGGTCTCCGCTTCGAGGACGTCCGCGACGGTCAGGGAAGTTCCCGCGGACGGTGTGCCGTGTTCGGCGACGACCTTCGTGACGGTCTCCATGATTCCGTTGAAGGGCAGGGCGCCGTTCAAGAACGCGTCCACGCACTCCTCGTTGGCGGCATTGAACACTGCCGGGGCCGTGCCCGCGAGCTTGCCCACGTGCCGGGCGAGCCCGACCGACGGGAACGCGTCGTTGTCGAGGGGGAAGAACTCCCAGCTGGATGCCTTGGTCCAGTCGAAGGCGGGGGCGGCGTCCGGGACGCGTTCGGGCCAGCCGATGCCGATGGCGATCGGGCCGCGCATGTCGGGCGGCGTGGCCTGGGCCAGCGTCGATCCGTCGGTGAACTCGACCATGGAGTGCACGTAGGACTGCGGGTGGACGACGACCTCGATGCGCTCGAAGGGGATGTCGTAGAGGAGGTGCGCCTCGATGACTTCCAGGCCCTTGTTGACGAGCGTCGCGGAGTTGACGGTGATGACCGGGCCCATGGCCCAGGTGGGGTGCGCGAGCGCGTCCTCCGGCCGCACGTCCGCCAGGTCGGCCTTCGTGCGTCCCCGGAACGGGCCCCCGGAGGCCGTGACGACCAGCTTGCGCACGTCGGCGCGGGTGCCCGAGGCGAGCGCCTGGAAGAGCGCGGCGTGCTCGGAGTCGACGGGGATGATCTGCCCCGGCTTGGCGAGGGCCTTCACCAGGGGGCCGCCGACGATGAGCGACTCCTTGTTGGCGAGTGCGAGGGTGCGGCCGGCTTCGAGCGCGGCGAGCGTGGGCGCGAGCCCGATGGAGCCGGTGATGCCGTTCAGGACGGTGTGGCAGGGCGACGCGGCGACCTGCGTGGCCGCCTCGGGTCCGGCGAGGATCTCGGGCAGCGGCTCGCTGCCGTACTGACCCGTGAGCGCCTCGCGCAGCGCCGGTACGACGTCCTCGCGGGCCACGGCCACGGTCCGCACCCGCAGCTGCCTGGCCTGCTCGGCGAGCAGTCCGACGCGGCCGCCGGCGGCGGAGAGCGCGGTGACGCGGAAGCGGCCGGGGTTGCGCAGGACGAGATCGATGGCCTGGGTGCCGATCGATCCGGTCGAGCCGAGGATGACGATGTCCCGAGGACCGTCCGTCGCGACGGGGTCGAAGACGAGATGCGGATCGGCGAGGGGGGCTGGACTGTCGCTCATCCCCCCATTCTTGCCTGGGCGGCGGCGTGAGGAGACACTGCGCCCCGATCCGGTGGGCCGTAATCGTGTTCCGGGGCGTTCCCGCACGGGGGAACGCCCCGGAAAGGGTGTCAGCGGATCGGCCGGTGGACGTTCTCCCGTTGGGTGGGACCGGGGGTCGCGTCCGCGATCCAGGGGCCTTCGCCGCTGGGGTCGACGACGCCTGCCTCCAGCCAGGTGTACATGCCGTTCAGGACGCCCTTGACCACCTTGCGGTCGACGCCGTCCGTGTTGGTCCACAGGCGGTCGAACAGTTCGTCGACTCGGATGCGGGACTGGCGGCAGAACGTGTCGGCCAGCTGGTAGGCCTCGCGGCCGTGGTCCTCGGTCGTCCGCAGGAGCTCCGCGCGTACGCACGCCGCGCTCATCGCGAAGAGTTCGGCGCCGATGTCGACCACGCGGCCGAGGAAGCCCTGCTTGGTCTCCATCTTTCCCTGCCAGCGCGACATCGCGTAGAAGGTCGAGCGGGCCAGCTTGCGCGCGTTGCGTTCCACGTAGCGCAGGTGCGGGGAGAGGTCCGCGTGGCCGCTGGGGTGGAACTCGGCGTAGGAGCGCGGGAGCTGGCCCGGCCCTGCGACCAGTTTCGGCAGCCAGCGTGCGTAGAAGCCGCCTGCCTTCGCGCCGGCCTTCGCCTTGTCGGTCAGGGACTTGTCCGGGTCGATCAGGTCGCCGGCCACCTTCAGGTGCGCGTCCACCGCCTCGCGGGCGATGAGCAGGTGCATGATCTCCGTCGAGCCCTCGAAGATGCGGTTGATGCGCAGGTCGCGCAGGACCTGTTCGGCGGGGACCGCGCGTTCGCCGCGGGCGGCGAGGGACTCGGCGGTCTCGAAGCCGCGGCCGCCGCGGATCTGCACCAGCTCGTCCGCCATCAGGCAGCCCATCTCGGAGCCGTACAGCTTGGCGAGCGCCGCCTCGATGCGGATGTCGTTGCGGTCCTCGTCGGCCATCTGCGAGGAGAGGTCGAGTACGGCCTCCAGGGCGAAGGTCGTCGCCGCGATGAAGGAGATCTTCGCGCCGACCGCCTCGTGCAGCGCGACCGGCTTGCCCCACTGCTCGCGCGCGCCCGACCACTCACGGGCGATCTTCAGGCACCACTTGCCCGCGCCGACGCACATCGCGGGCAGCGAGAGGCGCCCGGTGTTGAGGGTCGTCAGGGCGATCTTCAGGCCCGCGCCCTCCGGGCCGATGCGGTGCGCGGCCGGGACGCGGACCTGGTGGAAGCGGGTGACGCCGTTCTCCAGGCCGCGCAGGCCCATGAAGGCGTTGCGGTTCTCGACGGTGATGCCCTCGGCCGCGGCCTCCACCACGAAGGCCGTGATGCCGCCCTTGTGGCCCTCGGACTTCGGCACGCGCGCCATGACGACCAGGAGGTCGGCGACGACGCCGTTCGTGGTCCACAGCTTCACGCCGTCCAGGACGTACGAATCGCCGTCCGGCACCGCCATGGTGGCCAGGCGCGCGGGGTCGGAGCCGACGTCCGGCTCGGTCAGGAGGAACGCGCTGATGTCCGTGCGGGCGCAGCGCGGCAGGAACTCGTCCTTCTGCTCCTGGGTGCCGAACTGCTTGAGCGGCTGCGGTACGCCGATCGACTGGTGCGCGGAGAGCAGCGCGCCGATGGACGGGCTCGCGGAGCCGACGAGGGCCAGCGCCTTGTTGTAGTACACCTGCGTGAGGCCGAGCCCGCCGTACTTGGTGTCGATCTTCATGCCGAGCGCGCCGAGCTCCTTGAGCCCGTTGATCACCTCGTCGGGGATCTTCGCCTCGCGCTCGATGCGGGCCGAGTCGATCTTCGTCTCGCAGAAGTCGTGGAGTTTGGCGAGGAACTCCTCGCCGCGCCGGGCGTCCTCGTCGGCGGGCATCGGATGCGGGTGGATCAGGTCGAGCCGGAAGCGGCCGAGGAAGAGTTCCTTGGCGAAACTGGGCTTGCGCCAGTCCTGTTCGCGGGCGGCCTCGGCGACCTGCCGGGCCTCGCGTTCGCTGACGGAGGCCCCGGGAAGGGGTGTGGGTTGTGCGGGCATTGAGGAGCTCACCTCGCCGCGGAGTGGGGCCGATCGGCTCCGATTGACCCGATCTTGACCCGGTCGGTTACTGACTGGTGCTACTCGATCGTATGGATCGTATGTACCCGATTCGTCCCGCGCCCACCAGTCCTCGCGCAGCGTTCGGCGCATCGCGTCCGCGCGCGAAGCCCTCACGCACGAGAACGGCCGGAGCCCCCGCACAGTGGGCTCCGGCCGTCCGGTTCGAGAGTTGGCCTACAGGGCGAGGCCCGTCATCACCATGACGCGCTCGTAGGTGTAGTCGTCCATCGCGAAGCGGACGCCCTCGCGGCCGACGCCGGACTGCTTGACGCCGCCGTACGGCATCTGGTCGGCGCGGTAGGAGGGGGCGTCGCCGATGACCACGCCGCCGACCTCCAGGTCGCGGTGGGCGCGGAAGGCGGTCTGCAGGTCGTGCGTGAAGACGCCCGCCTGGAGGCCGTACTTGGAGTCGTTGACGGCGGCGAACGCCTCCGCCTCGCCGTCCACCTTCTTGATCGTGAGGACCGGTCCGAAGACCTCCTCGACGGCGATGGTGGCGTCGGCCGGTACATCGGCGAGCACGGTCGGCGCGTACGAGGCGCCGTCACGCTTGCCGCCGGCGAGGAGCTGCGCGCCCGCCTGGACGGCCTCGTCGACCCAGGACTCGACGCGCTTGGCGGCGTCCTCGTTGACGAGCGGGCCGACGTCGGTCTTCGCGTCGGACGGGTCGCCGGTGACCTGGGCCTCGATGGCCTTGAGCACGCGCGGCACCAGCCGGTCGTAGACGGAGGCGTCGGCGATGACGCGCTGCACCGAGATGCAGGACTGGCCGCCCTGGTAGTTGGAGAACGTCGCGATGCGCGAGGCCGCCCAGTCCAGGTCCTCGTCGGAGGAGAAGTCGGCGAGGACGACGGCGGCGCCGTTTCCGCCGAGCTCCAGGGTGCAGTGCTTGCGCGGCACCGAGTCCAGGATCGCGTAGCCGACCTTCTCGGAGCCGGTGAAGGAGATGACGGGGAGGCGCTCGTCCTGGACGAGGGCGGGCATCTTCTCGTTCGCGACCGGCAGGACCGACCAGGACCCGGCGGGCAGGTCGGTCTCGGCGAGCAGCTCGCCGATGAGGAGACCGGAGAGCGGGGTCGCGGGCGCCGGCTTGAGGATGATCGGCGTGCCGGACGCGATGGCCGGGGCGATCTTGTGGGCGCAGAGGTTCAGCGGGAAGTTGAACGGCGCGATGCCCAGGACGACACCCTTGGGGAAGCGGCGGGTGAAGGCGAGACGCCCCTGGCCACCGGCGTCGGTGTCGAGGCGCTGGGCCTCGCCGCCGTTGAACCTGCGGGCTTCCTCGGAGGCGAACCGGAAGACGGAGACGGCACGGCCGACCTCGCCGCGGGCCCACTTGATCGGCTTGCCGTTCTCGGCGGAGATGAGCTGGGCGATCTCTTCCGTCCGCTCGACGAGCCTGCGGCTCACGTGGTCGAGGGCCGCTGCCCGCACGTGCGCCGGGGTCGCGGCGAACTCGTCGCGCACGGCGTACGCGGCGGCGACGGCCTCCTCGACCTGGGCGTCGGTCGGGACGGCCGCCTTGCCGACGATCCGCCCGTCCCAGGGCGAGGTGACGTCGAGAGTGGTCTCACCGGTGGTCTGGCGACCGGCGAGCCAGAAGGCGTGGATGGAAGTCATGTCGATTCCCGGCCCTTCCGCGAAGGTGTGTCTTGGGGGGTACGTTCCCCACCGTAGGGGCGGCGGGGGCGACGGTCGTTTGTCCGACGCGGAGTACTGCCCTCCGGGGTCGCGCCTCTTTGGCAGGGGAGCAATTCCCCAGCGATCACTCCGTACCGCTCGATGTCGCCTTGAGCGAGAGCCACAGCTCCATGCGGACGTCCGGGTCGTCCAGGGAGCGGCCCAGGATCTCCTCGACCCTGCGCATGCGGTAGCGCAGGGTGTGGCGGTGGACGCCCAGGTCGGCCGCCGCCGCGTCCCACTGGCCGTGGCGCGAGAGCCAGGCGCGCAGCGAGGCGATCAGGTCGCCGCGGCCGGTGGCGTCGTGTTCGTACAGGGCGCGCAGCAGGCCGTCGGCGAAGGCGCGCACCGCGTCGTCGGCGAGCAGCGGCAGGACCGAGCCCGCGGCGAGGTCCTCGTGTTCGACCATCGCGCGGCCCCGGCGCCGGGCGATGGACAGTGCCTGGTCGGCCTGCTTGTACGCGGTGGCCGCCGCGATCGGGCCCGCGGGCGCGGAGAGGCCGAGGAGGAGCGCAGCCCCCTCGCCCGTCCCGCCCTCGGGCACCTCCGCGCGCCCGGCCTCCAGCGTCCGCGCGTACGCGACGCAGGCCGCGGCGCCCGCGCCGCCGTCCACGACGAGCAGCACGAGCCGCTCGCCGTAGGGGACGACCAGGAGCGCCTCGCCGGCGCGGGCCGCGGCCGACTCGACGGCGTCGGTGAGCTGGGCGAAGGGATCGCCGTCGGCCGGGGCCGACGCGGGTACTTCCGCGACCACCAGGCGGAACGGCGCGTCGAGCAGGCTGCCGTACAACTCCCCCGCCACCGTGCGGGCGTGGTCCGGCTCCCCGGCGAGCAGCATCCTCAGGACGGCGGAGCCGACCCGGGCCTCGGCGGCCTGCAGCGAGCGGTTGCGTTCCGTGGTGAGGGTGAGCAGCGCTATGGCGGAGTGCAGTGCGTACCGCTCGGCGGTGCCGAGGGTGGATGCCGTGCCGACGGCGAGCGCGGCGCGGGGCCTCCGTCCCGTGCCGATCGAGTGCAGCTCGACCCGGTCCTCGGCGCCCGCGACGACCGCGCTCGCGGGGGCCGCCCGGTCGCGCAGCCGCTCCACGTCGGTGGTGAGCCGGGCGGCCCGGCGGGAGGCCCACTCGGGGGCCGTGGCGACGACGGCGCCGGACGCGTCGTACAGCGCGGCCCAGCCGTCCACCTGTGCGGCGAGCGCGGCGAGCAGTCCTTCGGGGCCGTCGCTCAGCGCCTGCTTGGTCAGCTCGCGCTGGGCGGCGAAGCCTGCCGTCACCGCGCGGTACTGGTCGGCGGCGATGGCCGCGGAGACGGCCTTGCTGATGGCGAGGAAGGGGGTGCGCCGGGGCACCTCCAGGAGCGGAAGCCCTTCGTCCGCGGCCGCCGCGACCAAGGCCTCCGGGATGTCCTTGTAATGCACGCCGACCGCGAACCCGAGCCCGACGACGCCTGCCGCCGCGAGCCGCTTCACGTAGCGGGCCATGGCCTCCGGGTCCTCCGCGTCCAGCTTGAGCGCGGTGATCAGGAGGAGCTCGCCGCCCTCCATGTAGGGCACGGGGTCGGTGAGCTCACTGGCGTGTGCCCAGCGCACGGGCGCGTCCAGATGCTCCTCACCGGCGCGCACGGTGAGCTTGAGCGCGGAGTGGTGGACGAGGGAGGCGAGCGTGGGCGGCATGGGACCTTCAGGTCTGGTCAGCAGGTCAGGGCGGCAGGTCTGGCGGCGGCGGTGAGGCACGCGTTCCGGTCGGCCGCCGGATCCCGGACGAGATGTGGATCTTTTGGCCGGTACGTATGAACGACGTGTGCCGATTCTGCCTCACCGTACGGTACGTACGGGACCGAATACCCCGTACGTACACCCCCTACCTACGCCCCGGCGACTAACCCCGGAGGTCCACCAGCAACGGCGGCGCGTGCTCGCCCCGTACGTCGGTCAGGGAGAGGACGGCGTGGCCCGGGGGCAGGGAGTGGGCCAGTTCGGAGGCGGACCAGCGTTCGCGCTCGACCTTGCGCACGGTGACCGCGTCGGTCGTGACCGCCTTGCCGGTGACGAGCTTGCGCAGCGAGTGCAGCGCCCGCGTCATCGGCTGGTCGGCGAAGACGGTGTGCTGGGCCACTTCCTTGGTCTCGATCCACTCGGTGCCCCAGGCCTCGGTGAACCGGCGTCCGTCCCAGGTCGTCACGCCGGAGAAGGCCATCCGGCAGCCGACCGCCGCGTAGAGCGGCCCCTGCAGCGGCTCCGGCACCTCGCCGATCGTGCGCAGACCGAGCACCACGCCCGCGTTCAGCGACCGCAGGCGCTGGATGGCCCGCACGCTCTCGGGGGTGAGGGTGCGCGCCGCGTCGTCGAGGATCAGGCAGACGAAGTGCGGCCGCCGGGCACGGCCGCGCGCGACGTACGAGAACTGGGCGAGCAGGAGCCTCGCCAGGAGCCTCGACGCCTCCTCGTGCCCGTGCTCGGGGAGGTCCACCCTGACCCGAAGGGGGTGGTGCGCGACGGCGCGCATCGAGAAGGGGTGCCCCTCGCCGCTGGGGTCGAAGAAGTCGGCGAAGGCGGGGCGGTCGAGCAGGGCGAGCCGGTCGGCCAGGGCGGGGCCCGGGTCGTTGGGTGAGCCGGACTGGCGGATACGGGCTTCGAGTTCGCGGCGCATGGCGGTGTGCTGGTCCGCGGCGAGGCCGTCCTGGAGGGCGGCGAGCGCGGCGGGGTCGCCTTCGAGCAGTTCGCGCAGTGCGGGGACGGAGGGGAAGCGGCCGTGGAGGAGGCGGTAGGGGCCGAGGAGTTGGGCGAGGCTGGTGGCGGCGCGCCGGGTGTCCACGGCGTCGAGGTCACCGACGAGGCCTTCGGCGAGGAAGGCGGCGGCCTCGTCCGGGTCGGCGCAGTCCGCGTACAGGTCGAGGTCGTGCACGGACGCGGGGTCGCCCGGCCTGACCACGACGTCGTACGCGGTGTCGGGACCGAGCGCCGTGCCCGCGGCGCACACGGCGACGACCGCGCACTGCCCGGCGAGGGCGCCCAGGGAGAGCGATTCGGCCACCGGGCGCATGAGCCGTCCGGTCTTGCCCGCGCCGGAAGGGCCCACCGCGAGCAGTGAGGTGCCGAGCACGGCGGGGTCGAGCGCGGCACCGGCGTCGCGCACGGCGTACGGGTTGCGCTCGTCCTTCGCGAAGCGGCCGATCCTGACCTGGCCCACGAGCAGGTCGTGGACGGCGCTGCGGGCGGGCAGGTCGCGCTGGCCGGAGGGGTGCGTCCAGGAGGCGGAGCCCTGCCGGGCGACCGTGTCCACGAAGGTGGCGAGCGCGCCCGGGTCGGCGGCGGCGGTGCGCCAGGCGTGGGTCACGCGGGCGCAGTCGACGTCGTTCATGCGTCCGCCGAGCAGCTCGGCGGAGAGCAGGTCGGCGGCCTTGTCGTGTCCCGCCGCGCGCAGTTCGGGCCAGTGGCCGCGCGCGGGGGCCTCGGCGGGGGGCGGTGGGGAGGCGGGCCGCCGCGTCGCCGCAGCCCTGCCGTCACGGATCGCCTCCCACCATCCGCCGATCCGGGCGAAGGGCCACAGCACCGCGAGGGTGATCAGGACGTACAGGGCGTCGGTGAGGACCTGCGACTCGAAGATCTCGTAACCACCCGCGACGAGCGCGACCAGGGAGAAGACGGGATCGGCCACGGGCAGCGGCCGCGCGTCGAGCCCGAGGGCGGTCGGCCAGACGAAGAGCAGGACGCCGACCGCCGCGACGGAGGCGAGCACGGCACGGGAGGGTTGCGGGCGCCGCACCACGAAGTGCCGGATGGCGTCGGGCCAGGCACCGAGCCGCCCCACCGAGTACAGCACCACGCCGAAGACGATCCCGTCGTAGACGATCCGGGCGTCCTCGGCCTGCCACTGCTTGGGCTGGGCGCTGCCCGCCCACCACCAGTCGCCCGGCGTGAACAGCTTCAGCAGGGCCCACTGATAGGGGATGTTGCCCTGCCGCCACAGCGACCAGAACAGCAGGCCGAGCACGGCGGAGATCGCCATGCCGACGATCAGCCGCCGGCTGACGCCCTCGGTCTCGGCCTCGGGCGCGGGGGCCCGGTAGGCGTAGCGCCAGACGCCGGGGATCGCCTTGGGCCGCGGCGCGGCAAGCCAGTCGGCGACCGACGAGGCGCCGGCAGGGCCGGGCGCCCGCCGGGGCATCGGCGGCGCTGCGGGCACGGAAGGCCCTGCCGGCCGCGGCACCGGTGTGGCGTGCGTACCGCGAGCGTCGTGCGTGCCTTCGGAGTCCATGGCCCTTGCCCCCTGACCTGCCGGTCTGTCGGTTCAGCCGTCAATCTAGTGCCCCTGCAGGGGCAGTTCACCGGATACGCGGCCGGGGCCTGCGGGAACACCCGGACCGGCGCGGCCCACGGACCGGGACGAAAGCCGCACCCCGCCCCCTCCCCCCGCTATGTCCACCACGGACAAGCGCCACGCCGAACAACTCCCCCGTGGAGCATGCCCGCCCCCGGGCTCCGCCCCTAACCTGCGAAAGAAAGCAGCAACGAAAGCAAGCAGACAAGCACCGAGCGTCCGCCTCGCCCCACCCCCAGGAGCACCCCATGACCGCACTTCCGCAGGAGCGCCGCGTCGTCACCGCCATTCCCGGGCCGAAGTCCCAGGAGCTGCAGGCCCGCCGTACCGCCACGGTCGCCGGTGGCGTGGGTTCCGTGCTGCCTGTCTTCGCGGCGCGCGCGGGTGGCGGCATCATCGAGGACGTCGACGGCAACCGTTTCATCGACTTCGGCTCCGGCATCGCCGTGACGTCCGTCGGCGCCAGCGCCGAGGCCGTCGTACGCCGTGCGACCGCGCAGCTCGCCGACTTCACGCACACCTGTTTCATGGTCACGCCGTACGAGGGGTACGTCGCCGTCGCCGAGCAGCTCGCGGAGCTGACGCCCGGTGACCACGCGAAGAAGTCCGCGCTCTTCAACTCCGGCGCCGAGGCCGTCGAGAACGCCGTCAAGATCGCCCGTGCGCACACCAAGCGCCAGGCCGTCGTCGTCTTCGACCACGGCTACCACGGCCGTACGAACCTCACGATGGCGCTGACCAGCAAGAACATGCCGTACAAGAACGGCTTCGGGCCGTTCGCGCCCGAGGTCTACCGCGTCCCGGTCGCGTACGGCTACCGCTGGCCGACGGGCGAGGAGAACGCCGGTCCCGAGGCCGCCAAGCAGGTCATCGACCAGATCGGCAAGCAGGTCGGCGCGGAGAACGTCGCCGCGATCATCATCGAGCCGGTGCTCGGCGAGGGCGGCTTCATCGAGCCCGCGAAGGGCTTCCTGCCCGAGATCGTGAAGTTCGCCAACGACAACGGCATCGTCTTCGTCGCGGACGAGATCCAGTCCGGCTTCTGCCGCACGGGCCAGTGGTTCGCGTGCGAGGACGAGGGCATCGTGCCGGACCTGATCACCACGGCGAAGGGCATCGCCGGCGGTCTGCCGCTCGCCGCCGTCACCGGTCGCGCCGAGATCATGGACGCCGCGCACTCCGGCGGCCTCGGCGGCACCTACGGCGGCAACCCGGTGGCCTGCGCCGGTGCGCTCGGCGCCATCGAGACGATGAAGGAGCTCGACCTCAACGGCAAGGCGAAGGCCATCGAGGCCACGATGAAGGCCCGCCTGAACTCCATCGCCGAGAAGTACGACATCGTCGGCGACGTCCGCGGCCGTGGCGCGATGATCGCCATCGAGCTCGTCAAGGACCGCGCCACCAAGGAGCCCCACCCCGAGGCGACGGCCGCGCTCGCCAAGGCCTGCCACGCGGAGGGCCTGCTCGTCCTCACCTGCGGCACGTACGGCAACGTCCTGCGCTTCCTGCCGCCGCTGGTCATCGGCGAGGACCTCCTGAACGAGGGCCTGGACATCATCGAGGCCGCGTTCGCGCGCGTCTGATCTCATTCGGCGCACACCGCGTCCGACGGAGCCGGGATCACCCCAAAGGGGGAAGATCCCGGCTCCGCATGTATCCGCACATGCCCTGACGTGTGTGTACGGCGCGCGGTGCGGAACCCGTGACCTGGGGTGACCGTCGGGGCATGTGAAGAACGTGTGCGGGACCCATGCCGGGTTGCCGTTCCGCCTGTCGGGCCGCCACCGGCTGACGTACGGTTTCTGCAGATGAGAGAAACACCCCGCCCACAGGTGACTGTGGGCGACACCGGGACGGAGCCTCCCCAGCCCCGTCTTGGTCGTGCCCTCGCGCACACACCCGGAGTCACTGGCTCCGGAACTCCTCACCGATCGGATGGCCGCCCGCCCCAAACCCCCCGGGGCGTGCGGCACACCGGTCAGGACGGCCGCCTCGGAACCACCCCCCCTGTTCCGGGGCGGCCGTCCACTCTCCTCTTCTGCCTCTGCGCGCTCTTCTTCGCGCTCATCACCTGGCAAGTGATCGCCGACGGCCCCCTCCGCGACGCGGACGAGCGGCTCGGCCCCTGGATCACCGGAAGCCGCCTCCCTGACGGCGCCGCCGAATTCCTCGCCGATCTGGGCGGGGTCGCCATCGCGGTCCCGGTCCTCGCCGCCGCCATCGCCTACGCGGCCTGGCGCGGCCACCGGGCCGGTACGTTCCGCTGGTGGCTCGCCCCGGCCGCCGCAGCCGTGGCCATGGCCGTGGTCCCGGTGCTCGTGATCCCGCTCAAGGAACTCATCGGCCGCACCGGCCCGCCCGGCATGGACGGCACCGGCTACTACCCCTCGGGCCACACCGCCACCGCCATGGTCGCCTATGGCGGGGCGGCGCTGCTCCTGCTCCCGTACCTGCGCGGCACCTACGCACGCCGCGAACTGGTCATCGCCTGCGCCCTGTTGAACTTCGGCGTCGGCCTCGGCCTGGTCCGCCGCGGGTATCACTGGCCGCTGGACGTGGTGGCGAGTTGGTGTCTGTTCGGGATGGCGTTGCAGGTGGTGCTGCTCGTCGTCGCCCGGTACGGACGCCGTCCAGACGCTTCCGAAGCCGACGCGGATCAGCCGAAGTAACCGTCGAAGTTCTTCGAGAACTCCCCGTTGTTGTGGCGGTCCCAGTTGATCGACCACGTCATCAGGCCGCGTAGGGCGGGCCACGTGCCGTGGGTCTTGTACGTGCCGCAGTTGGTGCCCTTGGTCAGGCAGTCCAGGGCCTTGTTGACCTCGGTCGTGGGGACGTGGCCGTTGCCCGCGTTCACCGAGGCGGGCATGCCGATGGCCACCTTCTCCGGCGGCAGCGCGGGGAAGACATTGCTCGTGTCGCCCGCCACCGGGAAGCCCGTGAGCAGCATGTCGGTCATCGCGATGTGGAAGTCCGCGCCGCCCATGGAGTGGTACTGGTTGTCGAGACCCATGATCGGGCCCGAGTTGTAGTCCTGGACGTGCAGCAGCGTGAGGTCGTCGCGCAGGGCGTGGATGACCGGCAGGTAGGCGCCGGCGCGGGGGTCCTGGCCGCCCCACTTGCCCGTTCCGTAGAACTGGTATCCGAGCTGCACGAAGAAGGTCTCGGGGGCCATCGTGAGCGTGAAGCCGCTGCCGTACTTGGCCTTGAGGGTCTTGACGGCCGATATGAGGTTCACGATCGACGGGGTCTTGGGGTTCTTGAAGTCCGTGTCGTCGGCGTTCAGCGAGAGGGAGTGGCCCTCGAAGTCGATGTCCAGGCCGTCGAGGCCGTACTCGTCGATGATCGCCGAGACCGAGGAGACGAAGGTGTCGCGGGCCTGGGCGGTGGTCAGCTGGACCTGGCCGTTCTGGCCTCCGATGGAGATCAGGACCTTCTTGCCCGCCGCCTGCTTGGCCTTGACCGCGGCCTTGAACTCCTCCTTCGACTCGACGCCGGGGCACTCCGTCCGCGGACAGAGGCTGAAGCGGATGTCGCCGGACGTGGCGGTCGTCGGTTCGCCGAAGGCGAGGTCGATGATGTCCCAGCTGTCGGGGACGTCCGCGAGCCGGGTGTAGCCGGAGCCGTTGGCGAAGCTCGTGTGGAGGTAGCCGACCAGGGTGTGCTCGGCGGCGGCAGCCTTCGGCGCGGGTCCCGTCGAGGCCGATGGGCCCGCCGAGGCCTCGGTGGCGAGCAGGCCGGACGCGGCGAGCGCGCAGGCCGTGGCCACGGCCACGGAAAGACGTCTCAGGTAACGCGGTAGGGAACGCTCCACGGCTGCCTCCGGGCATGGGGGATGGAGGGTGGGTCGCTCAATTTGGTCCAGACCAATCAAGTTGTCAAGGCCCCGTCAAGAATTCGGCGACTCTCCGTCCCGCGGCGCCAGTTGCGCCGCCGCCTCGTGCATCGCCAGTTCGAGGACCGCCGGATCCGTCAGCGTGCCCGACCCGTCCGGCTGGACGAGCCAGCGGACCCCGCCCGTCGAGCGCCCCGGGTAAGGGACCACGATCCACGTGCCACGGCCCGCGCCGCGCACGCCCGTGCCGACCCAGCGGGCGACGGTGCCCGCCGGGACGAAGAAGCCCATGCGGGAGTCGCCGAAGTCCGCGAGCACCGGGCCGGGGCGGTCGATGCAGCGGGTCAGTACGTCGAGCGTCGGATAGCCGAGTTCGCCGGGCAGGATCAGTACGTCCCAGAGCCTGCCGGCGGGAAGGAGCGCCACCCCCAGGGGATTTCGCTCCCACTCCCAGCGGCAGGCGTCCGGATTCGGCGCCACCGACACGAGCCACTCGACCGCCGGCTTCACCCCCGGGTCAGTCATGGGGGAACCTCCCTTTCCTGTGCAACAGCTGTGCCTGTCACAGGAGAGAGGGGGTTCGGGCGGGAGCGTTACGCGGGTTCGGAGAACTTGTCGTTACGCGGGTTCGGAGAACCTAGCTGTCGAAACCCAGGCCCAGCTTGTCCATGGTCTTCAGCCACAGATTGCGCTTGCCGCCGTTCTCGTCCGCGCGGGCCAGCGACCACTTGGTCAGGGCCACGCCCGTCCACGCGAACGGTTCGGGCGGGAACGGCAGCGGCTTCGTGCGCACCATCTCCAGGGACGTACGCTCCGTGCGCTCGCCGGAGAGCAGGTCCAGCATGACGTCGGCACCGAAGCGGGTGGCCCCGACCCCGAGCCCCGTATAGCCCGCCGCGTACGCGACCCGCCCCGCGTGAGCCGTCCCGAAGAACGCCGAGAAGCGCGAGCACGTGTCGATCGCACCGCCCCACGCGTGCGTGAACCGGACCCCCTCCAGCTGCGGGAAGCAGGTGAAGAAGTGGCCCGCCAGCTTCGCGTACGTCTCCGGGCGGTGGTCGTGCTCGGCGCGCAGCTTGCCGCCGAACGGATAGATCGCGTCGTAACCGCCCCACAGGATGCGGTTGTCGGCGGAGAGCCGGAAGTAGTGGAACTGGTTGGCGCTGTCGCCCAGGCCCTGCCGGTTCTTCCAGCCGACGGCCGCGAGCTGCTCCTCGGTCAGCGGCTCCGTCATCAGCGCGTAGTCGTAGACCGGGACGGTGTACGCGCGCACGCGCTTGACCAGCGACGGGAAGATGTTCGTGGCGAGCGCGACCTGCCGGGCGCGGATGCGGCCGTACGGGGTGCGTACGGCCATTCCGGCGCCGGAGGAGACAAGTTCGAGGGCGGGCGTGTGCTCGTAGACGCGTACGCCCTTCTCCAGGCAGACGCGCTTGAGGCCCCAGGCGAGCTTCGCCGGGTGGAGCATGGCGACGCCCTCGCGGTCCCAGAGGCCGCCGAGGAAGGTCGGCGAGTCGACGTGCGCGCGCAGGGCGTCGGCGTCGAGCATTTCGGAGCCGTCCGCGAGGCCGTGCTCCGCCATCTCCTCGTACATCTCGCGCAGTTCGGTGAGCTGGTGCGGCTGCGTGGCCACGTCGATCTCGCCGGTGCGCTCGAAGTCGCAGTCGATGGAGTAGCGCTTGACGGCCGCCTCGATCTCGTCGAGGTTGCGGGCGCCGAGCTCCTCCAGCTTCGCCATCTCGCCGGGCCAGCGGGACAGGCCGTTGGCGATGCCGTGCGTGAGGGACGCGGCGCAGAAGCCGCCGTTGCGGCCGGAGGCGGCCCAGCCCGCCTCCCGGCCCTCGACCAGGACAACGTCGCGGTCCGGGTCGCGCTCCTTGGCGATCAGCGCGGTCCACA
The DNA here is from genome assembly GCF_040655335.1 of Streptomyces sp. NPDC050439. Taxonomy (NCBI): domain Bacteria; kingdom Bacillati; phylum Actinomycetota; class Actinomycetes; order Kitasatosporales; family Streptomycetaceae; genus Streptomyces; species Streptomyces sp. NPDC050439. The sequence goes on along the minus strand of NZ_JBFAJT010000011.1, from coordinate 276,055 downwards.
GACCGCTGTAGCCGCCGCCGACGACGAGCAGGTCGCACTGCTCGTCACCGGTGAGGGCGGGCTCGGCGCGCGGCTTGCCGGGGTCGTCGAGCCAGTACGAGACCGGCTGGGCGTCCGAGAGTGACGTGGTCCAACGGGTCATGGCGCTTGGGGCCATGATTTCCAACTCCTTCAGAACGCGTGTGGGACTTTATGCCGACTGCTTGTTGCGGCGCTTTGAGACGATCATTCCGCCGAGCACCAGGAGAACGGCGACGAGGAACATCGCCGTACCGATGACATTGATCTGTACGGGCGTGCCGCGCTGCGCCGATCCCCAGACGAACATCGGGAACGTCACCGTCGAGCCCGCGTTGAAATTCGTGATGATGAAGTCGTCGAAGGAGAGCGCGAAGGCGAGCAGCGCGCCGGCCGCGATGCCCGGTGCGGCGATCGGCAGCGTGACGCGGACGAAGGTCTGCACGGGGCCCGCGTAGAGGTCCTGCGCGGCCTGTTCCAGGCGCGGGTCCATGGACATCACGCGCGCCTTGACGGCGGTCACCACGAAGCTGAGGCAGAACATGATGTGGGCGATGAGGATCGTCCAGAAGCCCAGCTGAGCACCCATGTTGAGGAAGAGCGTGAGCAGCGAGGCGGCCATCACGACCTCGGGCATCGCCATCGGCAGGAAGATCAGCGAGCTGACCGCGCCGCGCGCCCGGAAGCGGTACCGGACGAGCGCGAACGCGATCATCGTGCCGAGCAGGGTCGCCCCGATCGTCGCCCAGAACGCGATCTGCAGGCTCAGCGAGAGCGAGCCGCACATGTCGGCGACACCGCAGGGGTCCTTCCACGCGTCGAGCGAGAATTCCTGCCAGGCGTAATTGAAGCGCCCCTTCGGCTTGTTGAAGGAGAACACCGTCACGACGACGTTCGGCAGCAGCAGATACGCGAGCGTCAGCAGACCCGCGATGACGACGAATTTGCCGCGGAGCCAGCGGAAGAAGGCAGCCATCAGACGAGATCCTCCGTCCCGGACTTACGGATGTAGAAGGTGACCATGACGAGGATCGCGGCCATCAGGATGAAGGAAAGGGCCGCGGCGGTCGGGTAGTCCAGGATGCGCAGGAACTGCGTCTGGATGACGTTTCCGACCATGCGGGTGTCGGTGGAGCCGAGCAGATCCGCGTTGACGTAGTCGCCCGCCGCGGGGATGAACGTGAGCAGCGTGCCGGAGACGACGCCCGGCATGGAGAGCGGGAAGGTCACCTTGCGGAAGGTCGTGGACGGCTTCGCGTAGAGGTCGCCCGCCGCCTCGTGCAGCCGGCCGTCGATGCGCTCCAGGGAGGTGTAGAGCGGCAGGATCATGAACGGCAGGAAGTTGTAGGTGAGTCCGCAGATCACCGCGAGGGGTGTGGCGAGGACCCGGTCGCCTTCGGTCACGCCGAGCCAGCTGGTGACGTCGAGGACGTGCAGCGTGTTCAGGGCGCCCACGAGGGGGCCGCCGTCCGCGAGGATCGTCTTCCACGCCAGCGTACGGATGAGGAAACTGGTGAAGAACGGCGCGATCACCAGGACCAGGATGAGGTTGCGCCAGCGGCCCGCGCGGAACGCGATGAGGTAGGCGAGCGGATAGCCGAGCAGCAGACACAGGATCGTGGCGGAGCCCGCGTACATCACCGAGCGCAGGAAGTGCGGCCAGTAGTCGGTCAGGGCTTCCCAGTAGGTGGCGAAGTGCCAGGTGACCTTGAAGCCGTCTTCGAGGGAGCCCGTCTGGACGGATGTCGACGCCTGGTAGACCAGCGGAAGGGCGAAGAAGACGAGCAGCCAGAGGATGCCGGGCAGCAGCAGCCAGTAGGGGACGAGGCGGCCCCGCTTGCGGACTTTGCGCGGCGCCTCGTCCGGCTCTTTCGCCGGGGGCGCCTTCGTGAGGGTCGTCGTCATGCGGAGGCGTCCTCCTCGACCTTCTCGACGCCCGCCTCGATGTCCTGGGCGGGGTCCAGGCCGAAGGTGTGCGCGGGGTTCCAGTGCAGGACGACGTCGACGCCGGGGACCAGGCGGGTGTCGCGCTCGATGTTCTGGGCGTAGACCTCGAACTCGTCGCAGATCGGGCTGCGGACGACGTACTGCGTCGAGACGCCGATGAAGCTGCTGTCGGCGATGCGGCCCGTGATGCGGTTGCGGCCCGCCGGGATCTCCCCCGCGTCGTCGGCGTGCGTGAGTGAGATCTTCTCGGGGCGTACGCCGAGGATGACCTTGCCGCCCGTGGTGGTCGGCGCCGTACATCGCGCGGCGGGCAGCGTGAGCTTGCCGTCGCCGGCCTTGAGGGTGAGGTCGTCGCCGCTGCGTCCCGCGATCTCGGCCTCTATGAAGTTGGACGTGCCGAGGAAGTTGGCGACGAAGGTGGTGCGGGGGTTCTCGTAGAGGTCGGCGGGGGCGCCGAGCTGTTCGACCTGGCCCGCGTTCATCACCGCGACCTGGTCGGCCATGGTCATGGCCTCCTCCTGGTCGTGCGTGACGTGGATGAACGTGATGCCCACCTCGGTCTGGATGCGCTTGAGTTCGAGCTGCATCTGGCGGCGCAGCTTGAGGTCGAGGGCGCCGAGCGGCTCGTCGAGGAGGAGCACCTTGGGGTGGTTGATCAGGGCGCGGGCGACGGCCACGCGCTGCTGCTGGCCGCCGGAGAGCTGGTGCGGCTTCTTGCGGGCCTGCTCGCCGAGCTGGACGAGGTCGAGCATGTCGCCGACCTTGCCCTTCACGGACTTGATGCCCCGCCGGCGGAGGCCGAAGGCGACGTTCTCGAAGATGTCGAGGTGCGGGAAGAGCGCGTACGACTGGAAGACCGTGTTGACGGGCCGCTTGTACGGCGGCAGCGCCGTGACGTCCTGCTCGCCCAGGTGCACGGTGCCCGTGCTGGGTTCCTCGAGTCCCGCGATCATGCGGAGCGTGGTGGTCTTGCCACAGCCGGACGCGCCGAGCAGCGCGAAGAAGGAGCCCTGCGGCACGGTCAGGTCAAGGGGGCGGACGGCCTTGAAGGAGCCGTACGTCTTGCTGATCCCGGTGAGGCGGACGTCGCCGCCGTGTTCTTGAGCAGAGGTCATGGTGGGGTCCAGGGAAGTCGAGGGGAGGGACGGAGGCGCCCCTTCAGGGGCGCGGGGAACTGCGCGATCAGCCACGCACGGCCCGCGGGTTCAAACGGCCGCAGTCCAGCGCAGCGCTACGCACCGGTGAGCTTGGCGAACTTCTCCTCGTACGCCGTCTCTTCCTTCGGCGTCAGCGAGCGGAACCCGTGCGACTTCGCGGCCATCTCCTTGTCCGGGAGGATCAGCGGGTTGTTCGCGGCGTCCTTGTCGAGCTTCGCGAGCTCGGGGCGCACACCGTCCACGGGGCAGACGTAGTTGATGTACGCGGCCAGGCGTGCGGCCGGCTCGGGCTCGTAGTAGTAGTCGATGAGCCGCTCGGCGTTGCTCTTGTGGCGTGCCTTGTTCGGGACGAGCAGGTTGTCCGTCGACGTGATGTAGCCCTGGTCGGGGATGCGGAAGTCGATGTCCGGGTTGTCGGCCTTCAGCTGGACGATGTCCCCGGCCCAGGCCAGACACGCGGCGAGGTCGCCCTTGTCCAGGTCCGAGGTGTAGTCGTTGCCCGTGAAGCGGCGGATCTGCTTCTTGTCGACGGCCTTCTGGAGGCGGGCGATGGCCGCGTCGAAGTCGTCGTCGGTGAACTTCGCCGGGTCCTTGCCCATGTCGATGAGCGTCATGCCGACGCTGTCGCGCATCTCGGAGAGGAAGCCGACCCGCCCCTTGAGCTTGGGGTTGTCCAGGAGCTGCGACACCGAGGTGATCTCTTCGCCGTCGGTCGCCTTCTTGTTGTACGCGATGACGGTGGAGATGCCGGTCCAGGGGTACGAGTAGGCCCGCCCTGGGTCCCAGTCCGGGTTGCGGAACTGGGCGGACAGGTTGGTGTACGCGTGCGGCAGGTTGGCGGGGTCCAGTTTCTGGACCCAGCCGAAGCGGATGAGCCTGGCGGCGAGCCAGTCGGTGACGCAGATGAGGTCGCGGCCGGTGTCCTGGCCCGCCGCGAGCTGCGGCTTGATCTTCCCGAAGAACTCGACGTTGTCGTTGATGTCCTCGGTGTACTTGACCTTGATCCCGGTGCGCTTCGTGAACGCGTCCAGGGTGGGGCGGCGCTCGTCGTCGTCGACGTCCATGTACTCGGTCCAGTTGGAGAAGGAGACGCGCTTCTCCTTGTCCGAGTGGTCCTCGGACGAGACGTCGCCCTGGCCCTTGCTCGCGGCCGGGATGCCGCAGGCACTGAGTGCCCCCAGGCCACCGATGGCGAGGGCGCCGCTCGAGGAGGCCCGCAGCAGGGAGCGGCGGGTGAGGGAGGCCCTGCCGTTCCTGAGGCTGCGGTGCATGGCGGCCCGTTGGGCCGGGGAGAGGGGGTCGGGCTCGTACTGCTCCATGCGCTTGGTTGCCCTTTCGGGAGGATGGGGCCGCTGGTCGGGCGGCCTATCGGCTATCGGTCCCCGAAAATCGTGCGGTGCCAGTCCTTGCGGACGACCGCGGTGTTGTCGAACATCACGTGCTTGATCTGCGTGTACTCCTCGAAGGAGTACGCGGACATGTCCTTGCCGTAGCCGGACGCCTTGTATCCGCCGTGCGGCATCTCGCTCAGGATCGGGATGTGGTCGTTGACCCACACGCAGCCCGCCTTGATCTCGCGGGTCGCGCGGTTGGCGCGGAACACGTCGCGGCTCCAGGCGGAGGCGGCGAGTCCGTAAGGGGTGTCGTTGGCGAGCCTGATCCCTTCGTCGTCGGAGTCGAACGGCAGCACCACGAGAACGGGGCCGAAGATCTCGGACTGCACGATCTCGCTGTCCTGGGCGGCGTCGGCGATGAGAGTGGGCCGGTAGAACGCCCCGGGGTGGTCGAGCGCCTCGCCGCCGGTGACCACGCGCGCGTAGGAGCGTGCCCGGTCGACGAAACCGGCGACGCGGTCGCGGTGGACGTGCGAGATGAGGGGCCCGAGGTCGGTGTCCTCGGCGAAGGGGTCGCCGAGCCGGACGCTCTCCATGAGCTCGGCGACGCCCTCCACGAAGGCGTCGTACAGCGGACGCTGCACGTACGCGCGCGTGGCGGCCGTGCAGTCCTGCCCGGTGTTGATGAGCGCGCCCGCGACCGCGCCGTGCACGGCGGCATCGAGGTCGGCGTCGTCGAAGACCACGAAGGGGGCCTTGCCGCCGAGCTCCAGGTGCAGTCGCTTGACGGTGGAGGTGGCGATCTCGGCGACGCGCTTGCCGACGCCGGTGGAGCCGGTGAAGGAGGTCATGGCGACGTCGGGGTGCCCGACGAGCCGCTCTCCGGCATCCTGCCCGGCCCCGCTGACGATGTTGACGACACCGTCCGGGATGCCCGCCTCGGTGGCCGCCTGCGCGAAGAGCAGCGAGGTGAAGGGGGTGAGTTCGGCGGGCTTCAGGACGATCGTGTTGCCCGCGGCGATGGCCGGGAGGACCTTCCAGGCAGCCATCTGGAGGGGGTAGTTCCAGGGCGCGATGGACCCGACGACACCGATGGGCTCACGCCGTACGTACGAGGTGTGGTCGCCGGAGTACTCGCCGGCCGACTGGCCCTGGAGGTGCCGTGCCGCGCCCGCGAAGAATGCGGCGTTGTCGACCGTGCCCGGTACGTCGAACTCCCGGCTGAGCTTGATGGGCTTGCCGCACTGGAGCGACTCGGCCTGCGCGAAGTCCTCGGCGCGCTCGGCCAGTACGCCCGCGAAGCGGTGCATGGCGTCGGAGCGCTCGCCGGGGGTCGCGCCGGCCCACTCGGGGAAGGCGTGCGCCGCCGCGGCGACGGCGGCGTCGACGTCCTTCTCGCCCGCGAGTTCGTACCGGTGGATCTCGTTCCCGGTGGCCGGGTCGACGACGGCGTGGGAGCGCCCTGAGGTGCCCTTGGTCAGCCGTCCCGCGATGTACTGCGCGCCTTCCGCGAAGTGGTCCTGCGCCTGGAAGTTGTGCATGACGCTCTCCTCCGCCGTCGTCCCCGTCCCAGGGGGTCGGCGTAGCTCCAGATCGATTTGAGTGCCGATCCTGACAGAGCAGTGGTACTCCAACAAGTGATTCCGTTGTTGCCTTTTGGTTACGCGACGGAATCTGTCGACCAGGTGTCGAGTCGTCCTGGAAAACCCAGGACGGAATGTCCGTGGTGCGTGCCAGACTCGCGTGCATGACGAAGATCGACTCTGTGAACACGCTGGTCGCGGCGGTTCGGTCGGGCGAGCGTGTGAAGTATCTGCACTTCTGGGGTCACCGGCCACGGCGGGACGGGACGCTCGGTTCGAGCTGCCTGAGCCAGTGGTGGCTGTCGCCGTTCACCGTGGACGGCGTGGAGTACGGGACGGCCGAGCACTGGATGATGGCCGGCAAGGCCCGCCTCTTCTCCGACGCGAAGGCCGAGGCGGCGGTCCTGGCCGCGCGTACGCCCGCCGAGGCGAAGAAGGCGGGGCGCTTGGTGCGGGGCTTCGACGAGGCGATATGGGCGCGCGAGCGGTTCGGCATCGTGGTCGAGGGCAGCGTCCACAAATTCACGTCCACGCCCGCGCTCTCGTCCTACCTGCTGGGCACGGGGTCGCGGGTGCTGGTGGAGGCGAGCCCGCTGGACCGCATCTGGGGCATAGGTCTGGCGGCCGACGACGAGCGGGCCCAGGACCCGGAGAAGTGGCTCGGCCCGAACTTGCTGGGCTTCGCACTGATGGAGGCCAGGGAACGGTTGGGGTAGGGGTGCGGTGGTTCAGGTTCTGACGAGCGCGGATGCCGAGTAGCTGTCGCCCTCCGGGCCTGCTCCGTCTTCCTCGAACACGTCGTCCGGCACCACGATCAGCACGACCAGCAGGGCCACGCCCAGCACGATGCCCGCCGCCCCGCAGATGATCCCGGCCAGCGCCTGTCCGGGGTTCGTCGCCTCGCCGCGTCGCGCCCTGCCGCGCCCGATCGCCCCGAAGATGATCGCCAGGATGCCGAGCACGATCGCCAGGGGCCACAGGCAGAAGACGGCCGCCGAGACGATCCCGAGGACCAGCGCGGCCACGCCCATCCCGTTGGAGGGCGCCATCGGCATCGCGGGCCATCCGTAGCCGGGAGGGCCCTGCCCCTGGTGGCCCGGGTAGCCGGGATATCCGGGGTAGCCCTGCGGCCCCGGCCCGGGAACCCCGGGGTAGCCGTAGGGCAGCTGCCCCGGCCCCTCGGGCCCGATCGGAGGCGGCGGCACCGGCTCATCCTGGCCGGCCGCGGCGGGAGACGGCGCGGGAGGCGGTGACGGAGACGCGGTGGGCGCGGCCCATGGGTCCCGCTTCTCCAGCGGCACCCGTCCCGCGTCATCCTGCGGCGGAGCCCAGGGGTCCCGCCCCTCGGACCCACCCGGCCCTGCCGATCCCTCGGACATCCCGCGTCACCTCTTTCCTACGTTCCGTCATGCTACGGCCACCGCCTGGGCCGCGGGCCCGCCACTTACGATGATCCCTGACCCACCGATCAGCCGATCAATTCCGTTCCTGGGGAGGAAACCGTGACCGATCCGCGCAGCAGCACCCGAGAGCCACGCGACCCGCATGCCTTCATCGCCGGACTGCCCAAGGCAGAACTGCACGTGCACCACGTCGGCTCGGCCTCTCCCCGCATCGTCTCGGCCCTCTCCGCCCGCCACCCCGACTCCAAGGTGCCCACGGACGTCGAGGCGCTCGCCGACTTCTTCACGTTCACGGACTTCGCCCACTTCGTGCAGGTGTATCTGTCGGTCGTGGACCTCGTCCGCACCCCGGACGACGTACGCCTGCTCACGTACGAGATCGCCCGCGACATGGCCCGGCAGAACATCCGCTACGCCGAGCTGACCGTCACCCCCTACAGCTCCGTGCGGCGCGGCATCGACGACCGCGCCTTCATGGACGCCATAGAGGACGCCCGCAAGTCGGCCGAGGCGGACCTCGGTGTCGTACTGCGCTGGTGCTTCGACATCCCCGGCGAGGCAGGCCTCGAATCCGCCGAGGAGACGGCCAGGCTCGCGACCACCGACAAGCTGCGCCCCGAGGGCCTGGTCTCCTTCGGGCTCGGCGGGCCCGAGATCGGCGTGCCCCGGCCGCAGTTCAAGCCCTACTTCGACCGTGCCATCGCCGCGGGCCTGCACTCCGTGCCGCACGCGGGCGAGACCACCGGCCCCGGCACCATCTGGGACGCCCTCACCGACCTGCGCGCCGAGCGCATCGGCCACGGCACCAGCGCCGCCCAAGACCCGAAGCTCCTCGCCCACCTGGCCGAGCACCGCATCCCGCTCGAGGTCTGCCCGACGTCGAACATCGCGACGCGCGCCGTCACCACCCTCGAAGAGCACCCGATCAAGCAGTTCGTCGCCGCCGGGGTCCCGGTCACCATCAACTCCGACGACCCGCCGATGTTCAGCACCGACCTCAACAACGAGTACGCGATCGCCGCCCGCCTCCTCGACCTCGACGAGCGGGGCATCGCGGACCTGGCGAAGAACGCCGTCGACGCGTCGTTCCTCGACCCGGCGGGCAAGGCGAAGCTCGTCGAAGAGATCGACACGTACACGCGGACCTGGCTCGCCCCCTAGCGCGGCAGCACAATGGGCCCATGCGCACCGTGACAGCCGTGGCCCACCGAGGCGATCCCTACCGCGTCCGCGAGAACACCCTCCCGTCCCTGCGCTCCGCGCTCGACCGGGGCGCGGACGCGGTGGAGATCGACGTCCGTCTCAGCCGTGACGGCGTGCCCGTCCTGCTGCACGACGCGACCCTCAAACGCCTGTGGGAACTCGACCGCCCCTTGTCCGTGCTCTCCGCGGACGAGGTGCGCGGCCTCACGGAGGACGGCGTACCCACCCTGGAGGACGCCGTGGCGGCGACCGAAGGCCACCGCCTCATGGTGGATCTGCCGGACGCCACACCGGAGTCCGTGCGCGCGGTCGTCGGCGCCGTCGCCGACTGCGGGGCGTCTGAGCGCGTCTATTACTGCGCGGGTGCCCGGACGATGCTCGCGGTGCGCGCGGCGGATCCCACCGCCGAGATCGCCCTGACCTGGACGAGCCTGGCCCCGCCGCGCCACGCCGTGCTCGAGGCGATCAAGCCGCGCTGGCTCAACTACCGCTTCTCGCTGCTCGGCCGCGAGCTCGTCACACAGGTGCAGCGGCAGGGGCTGCTCGTCTCGGCCTGGACGCCGGACACAAGGCGTTCCATGCGCCGGCTCATCGGCATCGGCGTCGACGCGATCACCACCAACCGCGTCGACACGCTGCACGCCCTGCGTGTCCGGGACATGCGGCCCGACGGGGCGCTCTCGTAGCCGAACGGTTTCCTCAACTAGCTTGTGGTGCATGGGGAACAGCGACGACGACAAGCGGGAAGAGCCGCTCTTCGTGTACGAGCGCGACGAACGGGGCTATCGCGGCCATCGTCTCAATCCACGGCACCCCGTGGGCCGCATGCTGACCATCGCGCTTCTGGTCGGCGTGGTCCTCGTCATTCTGCTCATGGCGAAGTGACGGCAGGGACGGCGGCGCCGGCCGCGGCGCCGACCGCGGCCCGCGGGGCACCCGCGGCATACGCGAGCGGGGGCGCGATGGCCTGCGCGTCCGCCCCCTCCCCCACCCAGAGCCCGATGAGCAGCGCCGCCGCGGCCTCCACCAGGCCGGCCCGCTCCAGGCCGCCCGCGGCGAACGGCGCACACCCGGCGTCCCCCACCAGCTCCCGTACGACATCCAGGGCGCCCTCGTCGTCCCCGCAGAGCGGGACCGCCAGCGGCCTGCCGTCGAAGACCGGCGGGTCCATCCGCCACACGTCCTCGTGGCAGAGGTTGAACGCCTTGACGACCCGCGCTCCGGGCGCGGCGTCGGCGAGCCGTCGTGCGGCCGACGGCCCGCCCTCGGTGAGCAGGACGAAGCCCGGCCCCACCGGGTTGGAGCAGTCGATCAGCACCCGGCCGCGAAGGGCCACTTGGAGCTCGCCCGCGACCGACGCCCCCGCCGCGTACGGCACGGCGAGCAGCACCGCGTCGCCGAACTCGGCCGCCGCACGCGGTGTCCCGTGCCCCGCCGCGCCCATGCGCGCGGCGAGCGCCGACGCGCGGCCCTCGTTCCGCCCGCCGACCAGCACGTCGTGCCCCGCGCGCACCCACTGCGTACCGAGCGCGTCCGCCATGGCGCCCGTGCCGATGATTCCTATGCGCATGCCTGTCTCCGTCTCCCTCTCGTCCCGAGCCCCGGTCCATCGGGGTACGGCACGACAGTAGGAAAGCGCTCGGGCACCATTCGGTACGTGACGAACGACGATCTGCTCGCCGACTGCCGCGCCCGGCTCGCCTTCGACCTGCTCGCCAACACCTGGAACGCGGTGACGCTCTGGGCCCTGCGGCACGGCCCGCGCCGCCCGCGTGAGCTGCGCGGCCTGATCGGCGGCATCAGCCCCAAGATTCTCACCGAGACCCTGCGCCGCCTGGAGTACAACGGCCTGGTCTCGCGCCGGTCGTACGACGAGTCACCGCCCCGCGTCGAGTACGAACTCACCGCCCTGGGGCGTACGTTGCTCGACCCGATCGAGGCCTTCGGGGCGTGGGCCTTCGACCACGGCGACGAGGTGATGGCCGCGCAGGAGCGCGCCGACGGCCGTCCCGCCGCCGACGCCCCCTAGGGGAAGACCCGCCAACTCCCCCGATCTACGAGGGCCTTGCCCCCTCGGGATTCCCCGGGCCCTCGCCCCTCCCCAGTGATGATCCGGCCTGCCCGCAGGCTCACCAGGATGGACGGCACACCTTCCGCAGCCCTCCTGGAGTCACACCGTGCAGTTCCGCGCTCGTACCGCTCTCGCCGCCGCCCTCGTCATCGGCCTCACCGGCGCCGCGACCGCCCCCGCCCTGGCGCAGGCGCACACCCCGCCCGCGGCGGTCGCCTCGCAGGGGCCCGCGCCGGACGGCAAGGCCCTGCGTGCCGCGATCAAGGGCCTCCCGAACGCCGACGCGACCGCCGCCCTGGTCCGCGTCGGCGGCACGGACGGGTCGTGGCGAGGAAGTTCCGGCGTACACGACCTGGTCACGGGGAGAAAGGCCGACCCGCACGGGCGCTTCCGCGCCGGGTCGACGACCAAGATCGTGACGGCCGCCGTGGCGCTGCAGCTGGCCGCCGACGGCGAACTGGACCTCGACAAGCCGGTGCAGCACTACATGCCGGAGCTGTTCCCGAAGCAGGAGGACCCGAAGAAGAGGTTCAAGCCCGTCCCCGTGCGCAGCCTCCTCAACTACACCAGTGGTCTGCAGTCGGGCGACGGCTTCGACGACGAGTACGCCCACCGCTTCGAGACGTTGGACTACGGGAAGGTCGTCGCGTCGGCCGTCGCCAAGGGGCCGCAGCATGATCCCGGCGACGAGCAGCACTACCGCAACATCGGCTACACCGTGCTCGGCATGCTCATCGAGCGGGTCACCGGGGACTCGTACGCCGATCAGGCCGCGCAGCGGATCTTCAAGCCGCTGCATATGCGCGACACCTACTTCCCCGGGACCGAGCTCCGCATCCGCGGCCCGCACAACCGCGGATACCAGAGCGTGCAGCAGCCGGACGGCACCACCCGGCTCGTCGACATCACCGAGTGGAATCAGTACGACCGCTTCGCGGCGGGCGACATGATCTCCTCCACCGCCGACCTGGAGGTCTTCACGCAGGCGCTGTTCGACGGAAAGCTCCTGCCCAAGCCGCAGTTGAAGGAGATGCTCACCCTGCCGGAGCTGGCGCCGGGCGTCCCCAAGGCCATGTTCGGCGCGGGGCTCCAGCGGATGGAACTGGACGACGACACTGTGGTCTGGCTCAAGACCGGTTCCCGCTACGGCTACACGAACATGATCGCCTCCACCGAGAGCGGCTCACGGACCCTCGCCTACTCGGTGAACGCGACCGACGCCAAGGGGAAGGACATGAACCCGATCGCCGAGCGGATCGCCCTGGCGGCGATGCAGCGGGGCTGAGCCGAGGTCAACACGCTTACGCGACGCCCGTCATGCTCGCGAACACCGTCACGTTGTTGGGGTAGTAGTTGCGGTCCGCGTCGAACTCTCCGCCGCAGGTGATCAGGCGCAGCCCCGCGTGGTCGATGTTCTTGTAGACCTCCAGGGTGGGAAACTCCTTCTTCGGGTACTCCTCGACACGGTCCACCGCGAAGGTGGCGGTCTTGCCGTCCTCCCGCGTGACCTCGATCGTGTCCCCGGCCTTCATCGACTTCAGCTTCTTGAAGACGGCGTCAGCGCCGTTCCAGGTCACATGGCCCGCGATCACCGCCGGGCCCTTGGAGCCGGGGGTGGGGCCCGGTTCGTACCAGCCCGCCAGATCGGGATCCTTCGGCGTCGTCATCGCCCCGCCCCCGCCCTGCCCGAGCGTCTCCAGCGCGCTGGAAACTCCCAGGGAGGGGATGGCGACGCGCTGCGGAGCCGACCGGCTCAGGGCCTCGGGGACGCCCTTGTCCTGCTCGGCGGATGGCGTGGTTCCGTCGTCCGCGCTGCCCTCCGCCGTGCCCTCCCCTGCCGCGCTCTGGCGGGGAGGGGCAGGCGCGGCGGCGGTGTCGTCCGGGCCCGCGCACGCGGTGAGCACCAGAGCCGCCGCGACGGCGGCGATCGCGGCTGCGGAGGCACGTCGGAGCCCGGTCCACGCCCGCCAGGCCGAGCGGCTCACGCGGCGTCCCCGGTCTTCGCGACGGCGACCGCTGCCGGGGTCGGGACCGGAGTCGTCATGCGCCGCCTGACGAGCACGAGTGACCCCGCGGCGGCCACCGCCGCGGCCCCGGCGGCACCGGTCACGACACCGGTGGACGTACGGTCCTCCACGCCCTCCACGCCTTCCACGCCCCCTCCGGTCTCGACCCCGCCGATGGGAACGGACCCGACCGCCGCGCCCTTGACCACCCCGCAGTTGGTCGGAGCGGTGGCCTCCTGCGGAAGCTTCGGGTCGAGTTCGCTCTTGCCGGCGCCCTCGAAGTCGTACTTGCCGTTGTCGTTGGGGTCGATGCCGTGCTGCACGATGTGCAGGTCCTTGATGTGCTCGACCACGTCCTGCCCCACGGTGATGGTGCGCTTGTAGGAGACCTTGCCCTGCGCGTCGGCGACCGGCATCCGGTCCACGGCGAGGCCGCTGGCCGCGTCGGTGGCGCCGGACTCGGTCAGCGAGATGTTGATATCGCCGTAGTGGACGGTGGCCTCGGTGTTGTTCAGGACGCCGTCGCCGTTGGTGTCGTCACCGTCGTCCGGGCACTGGAAGTCGTGCCCGTCGGTGGAACCGTGCAGGTGCTGCGCCGATGGCTGCCCCGGCACCAGGCCCTCGGACTTGATCCACACGGTCAACGCGTTGCCGCGCAGGCTCAGGAGGGCTGTCCCCGTGGAGCCGGAGTCGTTCAGCGGGCCCAGGTCGATCTGGTAGGCCGGGGGGTCCGCCGCGAACACCGGGGACGAGACGACCACGGTGAGGAGAGCGGCGGGCAGAGCGGCGAGCCCCACGAGAAGGCCGGTTCGCTTGATCATCAAGTTCGTCCTTTTCCGCGGCACCCGGACGGGAGGGCCGCACGAGCCATGCAGTTACCTATGAAACGGAACGGGACTCGTGGGTGTTCAAATCCAACGTGAGAGTTCAGGTCCCGAAGGACGGAGGCATGACCATGGCGGCCGAGTGGAACTGGGAGAGCGGCGAAGGCCTGCTGGGCCTCGACGACCCCGCCGAGTGGGACGCGGCGTACGCCCGCGGCGAGCGCAGCCTCGGCACAGCCGCCATCGGCCTTGCCTTCAACTGCACGCTGGCGGAGGCCTCACCCCGCATCATCCGGGCGATGCGGCTGCCGGACCACGGCCAGCGGGGATTCGCGTACACCGCGGCGGGCACCGCGGCCCGCCTCAACAACGCACTCACCCCGCAGCTGTACGCCGCCCTGCGGGCGGAGGGTCATCGCGGCTTGGCCGAGAACGCGGTGGACGACACACTGACGTTCGTGCCGTTCCGGGACCTGCCCCCGTGGTTCAAGTGGCGCAAGGTCGCGTCGAAGGTGCGGGACAAGCTGGAGACCTGGCGGCTGAACGCCACGTACGCGGCCGAGGACATCCGCACGGCTCTGCACCGCCGCCGTTCACGACACTGATGGAAAGGAAGCATGGCCATGGCGGCCAAGTGGGACTGGGAACGCGGCGAAAGCCTGCTGGCCCTCGACGACCCCGCCGAGTGGGACGCGGCGTACGCCCGCGGCGAGCGCAGCCTCGGCACAGCCGCCATCGGCCTTGCCTTCAACTGCACGCTGGCGGAGGCCTCACCCCGCATCATCCGCGCGATGCGGCTGCCGGACCACGGCCAGCGAGGATTCGGCTTCACCGCGGCAGGCCATGCGGCCCGGCTCAACGGCGCGCTGATCCCGGAGCTGTTCGCCGCGCTGCGCGCCGAGGGCCCCGGCGGCTTCGCCGAGCACGCCCTCAGGGACACCCTGGGTTTCGTGCCGTTCCGGCAGCTTCCCCTCTGGTTCAAGTGGCAGACCGTACGGATGACCGTGGCGGACAAGCTGGAGTACTGGGGAATGCTGTGCGAGGACGGGGCCGACACCGTCCGGAAGGCCCTGCGCCGACGCCCCTCATGAGCGGGATCTCCCCAAGCCCGAGCCCCGCTACAACCCCGCTATCGCGTTCCACCGCTTCGCGAACTCCGTCCGCTCCTTCGACGTGATGTCCCGCGCGATCGCGAGCCGCCCCCGCATCGCGTCGTCCGGGAAGATCAGCGGGTCCTCGGCGAGCGCCGCCAGCTCCTTGTCCTTGGACGAGGCGAGGACGTCGCGCGCGGCGGGCACCGGGCAGACGTAGTTGACCCAGGCGGCGAGCTCCGCGGCCACCTCGGGGTCGTAGTAGTAGTCGATGAGCCGTTCCGCGTTCTGCTTGTGGCGGGCCAGGTTCGGGATCATCAGGGATTCCGCCCACAGCTCTGCCCCCTCCTCGGGGACGACGAACTCGATGTCCGGGTCGTCCGCCTGGAGCTGGATGACGTCACCGCTGTAGGCCTGGCACGCCAGGACGTCGCCGCTCGACAAGTCCTTGATGTAGTCGTTGCCGGTGAAGCGGCGGACGTGCTTCGAGGCCACCAGCTTCTCCACCCGGTCGCACATGCGGTGGAAGTCGTCCGCCTTCCACTTCTTGATGTCGACCCCGTCCCCCTGCATGAGCAGCGCGAACGCCTCGTCGAGACCGGAGAGCAGCGTGACCTTGCCCTTGAGGTCGTCGGCCCAGAGGTCGGACACGTGCTTGATCTCCCGGCCCAGCCTGCGCTTGTTGTACGCGATGCCGGTGATGCCCGACTGCCAGGGCACGGTGTGCTTGCGCCCCGGGTCGAAGTGCGGCGAACGCAGCAGCGGGTCCAGGTACTTGGTGACGTTCGGCTGCCGCGCGCGGTCCATCTCCTGGACCCAGCCGAGCCGCACGAAGCGCGCGCACATCCAGTCGCTGATGACGATGAGGTCGCGGCCGGTCTCCTGGTGGTTCATCAGGGACGGGCTGATCTTGCCGAAGAACTCGTCGTTGTCGTTGATCTCCTCCGTGTAGCGGACGTCGATGCCGGTCCGCTTCTCGAAGGCGTCGAGCGAGGGCCGCTTCGTCGCGTCATCGTCGTCGGTGTCGATGTAGAGCGGCCAGTTGGCGAAGGTCAGCGTCTTGTCCCGCCGCGAGCGGTCCCCCGCGGCACGCTCGCCGGGAGCGATGTACGCGGCGGGCACACCGCAGCCCGCGAGCGTACTGACGGCCGCCCCGCCACCGAGAGCACGCAGCAGGGACCGGCGAGAGACCGGCCGACGGGAGACTGAGGAGGCACTGGGATTCGCTCGCACCTCGGCAGCATGCTCCTGCGTGTCACGTACAGGCAATGGACGCTGCGTCGAGCCGAGCGGCCCGGAACCGACACCCTGTCGATCGGAGGCCGGCCCTCCTCACACCGGCGCCAGCCATCCCGCCAGATCCCCCGCCGTGATCCTATCCAGCGGGGAGGCGTCAACCGGCCCCGGGTAGAGGCGGTACACCGTGCCGGACGCGACCTCGGACGCCCCCTCCAACTCCCCGTACAGCAGGGCCAGAAGGGCACGGCGGCCCGCCAGCTCAGGAACCGCCTCCGCGCGCAGCTCGTCCGGCTCCCAGCCGTCGCGGACCCGCAGCGCGAAGTCGGCGCGCGGCTCGTCGTCGGCACGGCGGTAGCCCCACAGGACGTGGCCACGGCCGCGCACGTACACCGGTCCTTCGGTGCGGGCCGCCGCGGTCCAGCAGGCGAGGTCCCACAGCGTGGCCCGGCCGCGCGGCTGGAAAGTGTCGAGCAGGTCGTTGCCCATGCGGCCGAGCTGCTTGCGGTAACGCCACACGTCGTGGTTGCCCTCGCCCGTGCCGAGGGTGACGTCGGCCCACCAGGCGCGGCGCGAGCGCAGGTCGACGATCATCGGCACGCGCAGCGCGGCATCACCCGCGAGGTCGAAGCGCTGCCGCACGGTGCGTGGGTCGTAGACAGCACGCCCCGTGCCCTCCACCGCCATGAACCCCGCGAAGGCGTCCGGGAGTTCGTCGAAGGGCACGTTGTTGTACGAGAGGACAGCGGGCACCACGAAGCGCACCCCCGCATTGGCCAGCCGCGGCAGGTCGAGGTCCAGGTACTCGGTCGCGCCGTGCGGGGCGGGTGCCGACGTCAGGTCCCCGGAGTGCCGGGCGGCGTCGCCCGCGTACGTCAGGTGCGTGTAGTCGCACAGGCCGACGAAGCGCCACAGGTCGTCGTAGAGCGCGACGGAGAGGTCGAGGTCGACACGCTTGCCCTTGGGCTGCAACCAGTGCAGGAAGAGCCGCACGGTCTCGCTGTCCGCGGGCATGGGCAGCGAGCTGCCGCGCGGCACGGCGACCAGCGAGGCGGCGGAGGCACGCTCGGCGAACGGCACCGGCAGATCGTCGAGCGCGGCATCCAGGACGGCGACGTCGTACCGCTCGCCCTCCGAGCCCTCCGAGCCCGCGGCAAGCCGTCGCACGGCCTCCGCCGCGATCAGCTCACCGGCACGCCCCGCCACCCGGGGCGGCAGCGGCGGCCGGTCGTCGTCGATCGCGTACGCCTGGGTGACGCGTCCTCGCGGGAAGAAGACGCGACGGTGCCCCGGCTCGGCGCGGACCTTCATGCGGCCGTACGCGCCGAGCAGCGGGCCGGGCCCGGAGCGGGGCAGGGCGTCCGCGAGCGCGTCACCCACCGCCTCCGGCAGGGTCGCGGCGCCCGACCGGGCCAGCAACAGGTCAAGGCGGCGCAGGAGTTCACCGGGACGCTCACGCAGCAGCCCGGCCGCGGTCACCGTGTCCCAGCGGCCGATGGCCTCCTCGACCCGCCCCTGCCAGGTGGAGATCCGCAGCCGGTCGCCCTCGATGCGGACGTCGTCGTGGCGTGCGGCTTCGGCGAGCAGCACCTCGGAGAGGACGCTGTCGCCGATGCGCGTCCCGCGCAGGACGGCGAAGGCGAGCGCCACGCGCGCGTGCCGGTGGGCCTGCTCGAAGGGATGCAGTATTTCGCCGACCCGCTTCCAGCCCATCGGGTTGCGGGCCATGTCCTCAGTGAGGCGCCGCAGGTCGAACCCGTCGAGCAGAGCGAGCAGTTCACGTCGTACGGGCCGCGGGACCCCACGCACGCGCGGCAGTTCGAGGAGATCGGGGTCGCCCCCGGAACGTACGACGAGGATGCGAAGGACATCGGTGGCGGTGTCGGCGTGCCGCATGACCAGCGGGCGCAGGTCCGGCACGTCGAGCAGCGGCGCGAGGGCGAGCGCCTTGCTCTCGCGCAACGGGATCTCGGCCGGGAGCCAGTCGGTGGCGTCGGCGGCAGCCGCGTACCCGAGCAGCAGCACCAGATCGTCGTGGTCCTGCGGGTTCAGGGGCGTACGGCGGGCGAGCAGCGCGGCGAGCTCGGCGGCTGCGTCACCGGGTGCGCCGAGGCGCAGGGCGCGCAGGATCTCGCCGCTGTCACCGCCCCGGCCGGCCCCGGTGTCGAGCCAGGGGTCGGTGGGCCCGTCGGTCTCGTAGCGGTTCTCGCAGACGGGGCAGGCGTACCAGACGCAGCAGTCGTCGCAGCAGCCCGTGTCCAGTTCCTTGCGGTGGCAGTCGTCGCACAGCAGATGCGCGCACGGCTTGAGCGCACGGACGCGCGCCTTGGTGCCCGCGCAGTTCATGCAGGGCTGGTGCGGTTGGGCGGCGAGGTGTTCGGCGACGAGGGAGGTGTAGCGGTCGTACGCGGGCTGGTACGCGATCTCGTCGGGGAAGCGCCGGAACAGCGGCGCGTGCCGCCGGTCGGACCCCATCAGCGCGTCGACGTCGGCGAGCAGCTTCATGCCGGTCGCGGCGAGGTCGGCGACGGAGAGCTCGGTCAGCGCGCGGCGCAGCGGCGCGGTCAACAGGTGCCCGCGGTCGGCGAGTTCGGCCTCCAGGACGACCACGGCGGCGGCGGTCTCGGCGGACCGTCCGGCGCCGGAGGGCACGTACACGCTCTGCCGGCGGCGCAGCAGCAGCCCGGCGAGATCGTCAGCCGTCGTCATCATCAGGTTCCACCCCCGTGGGTACAGACAAGCGGGGGCGGAGAGTGGGTGCGCTACGGATCTTTTGCAGAGATGAGAAAGAAGGAAGCACACCACGGAGCCGCCCCCGCGTACATGACGGTACGCGGGGGCGGCGGGGCCGGGCATCTCAATTAGCGGAGGCCCGAGCGGCCCGGGTTTGGGCGGGCTCAGCCCTCGATGGACGTCATCACGTGCTTGATGCGCGTGTAGTCGTCGAAGCCGTACGCCGAGAGGTCCTTGCCGTAGCCGGACTTCTTGAAGCCGCCGTGCGGCATCTCCGCGACCAGCGGGATGTGCGTGTTGATCCAGACGCAGCCGAAGTCGAGGACCTTGGACATGCGCATGGCGCGCGCGTGGTTCTGCGTCCAGACCGAGGAGGCCAGGGCGTAGTCCACGCCGTTCGCGTACGAGACGGCCTGCTCCTCGTCCGTGAAGGACTGGACGGTGATGACCGGGCCGAAGACCTCGTTCTGGATGATCTCGTCGTCCTGCTTCAGGCCCGAGACGACGGTCGGGGCGTAGAAGAAGCCCTTCTCGCCGACCCGCTGACCGCCCGCCTCGACCTTGGCGTGCGCCGGAAGACGGTCGATGAAGCCGGAGACCTGCTTGAGCTGGTTGGCGTTGTTGAGCGGGCCGAAGAGCACGTCCTCGTCGTCCGGCTGGCCGGTCTTCGTGTCGGCCGCGGCCTTGGCGAGCGCGGTCACGAACTCGTCGTGGATGGACTCGTGCACGAGCACGCGCGTGGCGGCCGTACAGTCCTGGCCCGCGTTGAAGAAGCCCGCCACGGAGATGTCCTCGACGGCCTTGGCGAGGTCGGCGTCCTCGAAGACGACGACCGGCGCCTTGCCGCCCAGCTCCAGGTGGACCCGCTTGAGGTCCTTGGAGGCAGACTCGGCGACCTGCATGCCGGCACGCACGGAGCCGGTGATGGAGGCCATCGCCGGGGTGTTGTGCTCGACCATCGCGCGACCGGTGTCACGGTCGCCGCAGACGACGTTGAAGACGCCCTTGGGGACGATCGAGCCGATGATCTCGGCCATCAGGACGGTCGACGCGGGGGTCGTGTCCGAGGGCTTGAGGACGACGGTGTTGCCCGCGGCGAGCGCCGGGGCGAACTTCCATACGCCCATCATCATCGGGTAGTTCCACGGCGCGACCTGCGCGCAGACGCCGATCGGCTCGCGGCGGATGATGGAGGTCAGACCCTCCATGTACTCGCCGGCCGCGCGGCCTTCGAGCATCCGGGCCGCACCCGCGAAGAAGCGGATCTGGTCGACCATGGGCGGGATTTCCTCGGACCGCGTGAGGCCGGTCGGCTTGCCCGTGTTCTCGACCTCGGCCGCGATGAGCTCCTCGGCGCGCTCCTCGAAGGCGTCGGCGATCTTCAGCAGGGCCTTCTGGCGCTCGGCGGGCGTCAGGTCACGCCAGGCGGGGAACGCGGCGGCGGCCGCCTCCATCGCGGCGTCGACGTCGGCCTGCCCCGACAGGGGCGCGGTGGCGTAGGGCTCGCCGTTGGCGGGGTTGACCACCTCGGTGGTCCGGCCGTCGGCGGCGTCCCGGAATTCTCCGTCGATGTAGTTACGCAGACGGCGCAGCTCGGTGGTCACTTCCGGCCCTCCAGTCAGATGTCCAGTGGATGAGACACCCACCCTAGTCGGTGTACCGACGCTTTCAACATACCCGGAGGCCCAGAACTGCGAAATCCGTGACGATTGAAGCTTCAGACAACGAATTTCATCGATCTGACCTTGCGGAACTGTCGACTCCTGTGCACCATGGGGTCGTGGCCAGTCGCAGCGCAGATTCCAGTAGTTCCCGACACGGGAACGGCTCTTCTCCCATCGACGCCGTCTCCCTGGCGATCATCGAGCAGCTTCAGGAGGACGGACGCCGTCCGTACGCCGCCATCGGCAAGGCCGTGGGCCTGTCCGAAGCGGCCGTGCGCCAACGCGTCCAGAAGCTGCTCGACCAGGGCGTGATGCAGATCGTCGCCGTCACGGACCCGCTCACCGTGGGATTCCGTCGCCAGGCCATGGTCGGCATCAACGTCGAGGGCGACCTGGATCCCGTCGCTGAGGCGCTGACGGCCATGGCCGAGTGTGAGTACGTGGTGATGACCGCGGGCTCCTTCGACCTGATGGTGGAGGTCGTCTGCGAGGACGACGACCACCTTCTCGAAGTGATCAACAAGCGCATCCGCGCCCTCCCCGGCGTGCGCTCCACCGAGAGCTTCGTCTATCTGAAGCTCAAGAAGCAGACCTATATGTGGGGAACCCGATAGCCGTGAGCAAGGACCTCAGCCAAACCGCGTACGACCACTTGTGGATGCACTTCACCCGCATGTCGGACTACGAGAACGCACCCGTGCCCACCATCGTGCGTGGCGAGGGCACCTACATCTACGACGACAAGGGCAAGAAGTACCTGGACGGCCTGTCCGGCCTCTTCGTCGTCAATGCGGGCCACGGCCGCCACGAGCTCGCCGAAACCGCCTACAAGCAGGCGCAGGAGCTGGCCTTCTTCCCGGTGTGGAGCTACGCCCACCCGAAGGCCGTCGAGCTGGCGGAACGTTTGGCCAACCACGCGCCCGGCGACCTCAACAAGGTCTTCTTCACCACCGGTGGCGGCGAGGCCGTCGAGACCGCGTGGAAGCTGGCGAAGCAGTACCACAAGCTCACCGGCAACCACACGAAGTACAAGGTCATCTCGCGCGCGGTCGCCTACCACGGCACCCCGCAGGGCGCCCTGTCCATCACCGGCCTGCCGGCCCTCAAGGCCCCCTTCGAGCCGCTCGTCCCGGGCGCGCACAAGGTGCCGAACACGAACATCTACCGCGCGCCGATCCACGGCGACGACCCCGAGGCCTTCGGCCGCTGGGCCGCCGACCAGATCGAGCAGGAGATCCTCTTCGAGGGCCCCGAGACGGTCGCCGCCGTGTTCCTGGAGCCGGTACAGAACGCGGGCGGCTGCTTCCCGCCCCCGCCCGGCTACTTCCAGCGCGTGCGCGAGATCTGCGACAAGTACGACGTGCTGCTCGTCTCGGACGAGGTCATCTGCGCCTTCGGCCGCCTCGGCACGATGTTCGCCTGTGACAAGTTCGGCTACGTCCCGGACATGATCACCTGCGCCAAGGGCATGACCTCGGGCTACTCCCCGATCGGCGCCTGCATCATCTCGGACAAGCTCGCCGAGCCGTTCTACAAGGGCGACAACACCTTCCTGCACGGCTACACCTTCGGCGGCCACCCGGTCTCCGCCGCGGTCGGCATCGCCAACCTCGACATCTTCGAGAAGGAGGGTCTCAACCAGCACGTCCTCGACAACGAGGACGCGTTCTACCAGACCCTGCGCAAGCTGCACGACCTGCCGATCGTCGGCGACGTCCGCGGCAACGGCTTCTTCTACGGCATCGAGCTCGTGAAGGACAAGGCCACCAAGGAGACGTTCAACGACGAGGAGACCGAGCGCGTCCTGTACGGCTTCCTCTCCAAGGCGCTGTACGAGAACGGCCTGTACTGCCGCGCCGACGACCGTGGCGACCCGGTCGTCCAGCTCGCCCCGCCGCTGATCTCCACCCAGGAGACCTTCGACGAGATCGAGGGCATCCTGCGCCACGTCCTCACGGAGGCGTGGACGAAGCTCTGATCCCAGGAACCCATGGAGCTCCTACGGCTCCACAGGGATCCATAGTGTGATCGAGTGATCAACACCGTCCCCGGGGGCGCCCGTTCGAGTGAGAACGGACGCCCCCGGGCCGCGTCTTTTCCAGGCAGCACGGCCTGGATCCCTAGCGTGCCCAGTGACCGATCGGCCCCGCCTTCGTTCCCCCGTACGGGGGAGGCAAACTGATCTGAACCGAGGTGTACGTGATGGTGGCCCCGCCGGACAACGACGTGCTGTGGGCACGCGCCTTGCACGTCACGCACAACGGCTCACCCGCGCTCACCGGCGTATCGATCGGTGTCCGCGAGGGCGAGATCCTCGCCGTCACCGGCCCGCGCGGCAGCGGCAAAACGACTCTTCTGCGCTGTCTCTCCGGCCAGCTCCTGCCCCAGCAGGGCGAGGTCTGGTTCAACAGCACGCCGGTGCACACGATGAGCCCGGTCGTCCGCGAACGCCTGCGCCGCGACCGCTTCGGCTGGATCGACCCGGAGCCGCACCTCGTCCCCGAGCTCACGGCCCGGGAGAACGTCGCGCTGCCGCTGATGCTGCGCGGCTCCTCGCACCGGGCCTCCAAGGCCACGGCCCAGGAGTGGCTCGACCGCCTCGACATCGGTGACTGCGCCCGCAAGCGGCCGCACGCGCTGCTCCAGGCCCAGCGCCAGCGCATCGCCATCGCCCGCTCCCTGGTCACCATGCCGTCCGTGATCTTCGCCGACGAGCCGACGGCACCGCTGTACCGCGCCGACCGCGCCCACGTCCTGCGCACGCTGACGACCGCGGCCCGCTCGCACGGCATCACGGTCGTCCTCGCCACCCACGACGCGGAGATCGCCGCCCTCGCCGACCGTACGGTCACGCTGCTCGACGGACGGCGCGTGAACACGGTGCACCTGCCGGGGGCGGGTGAGAGCGCGGCGGGGGACACGGGAGATACAGGGGACGCGGAGGATTCGAGGGAACCGAGGGATTCGAGGGAAGCGAGGGAAGCAGCAGAGGGAGATGGGCAGGCCGGGGATGAGGCGGGTGCTGACGCCGCCTCTGCTACCTCTACGGCCTCTACTACCTCCGCTACCTCTACTGCCTCCGCTGCCTCCACTGCCTCCGCTTCCGCCGAGGGCGAGTCCGACGAGGCGGAAGGCCGGGCCGCGTGCTCGCTCTCCGTCTAGCCCGCGGGGCCCACCCCCTGGTCCAGCTGCGCAGGCTGCTCGTGGCCGCGGCCTCGGCCGGCACCGGCTTCCTGCTGCTGTGCACGCTGGGGTACGCGATGGGCCACCCGGACGCGTCCGGCGGGGCCGTTCTGCGGCTCGCCTGGTGCGTCGCGCCGATCGCCGCCACCGTGTACTTCGCCGTCACCGTCGCGCGCACCGACCCGGCGACGAAGCCGCGCTCCGGGCTCTCCGCGGTGGGGCTCGGTCCCGCCAGGCTCACGGTGCTCGCCACGATCTCCACGGCCGTGGCGTGCACACTCGGCTCGATGGTCGCGCTCCTGTTCTTCCTGCACCTGCGCGGCGATCTGACGGGCCTGCCGTTCGACGGCGCCGCGTCCGAACTGCTCGCCGCCGGGCAGCCGTTGCCGCTGGCCGCCGCGCTCACCCTGCTCGCCCTGGTGCCGCTGGCCGCCTCCGCCGCGAGCGCGGCCGTCCTGCGCCCCCGGACGACCAAGCGCGGCGGCAAGCCGGGCGCCGAGCGGCAGGAACCCGCGGACCCGGACGCACCCGCCGCCCCGCCGAGCGGGCTGCCGTGGGGCATCGCGCTCCTCGCGGCGGGCCTCGCCGTCGAGGCGTACGCGAGCCGCGCCTCCGGCACCTCGAACCTGACGCTGCCGGGCGGTCTGACCGGCAGCCCCGCGGGGGTGCTCGCCGGGTGGGCGCTCACGGCGGTCGGCCTCGCCCTCGCGGGACCCGGCCTCACGTACCTGTGCGGGCGCATCCTGCAGGCGGCCAGGCCCGGAGCGATGCGGCTCCTGGCCGGGCGCGGGCTGCAGGAGGAGGCCCGGCGGATCGGGCGGCCGCTGGGGGTGCTCTGTGTGGTGGGCTCCGCGGCGTACGCGGCGCTCACGCTCTACTCCGGCGAGCGGCCGGCCGTCGGTCCGCTGACCGCGCTCGGGTCGCTGCTGGTCGCGGGCTGCGCGGTCCTCACCCTGGCCACGGCCGCCGTCGAGGCCAAGCACGCCCGCTCCGAGACGACATCGGCACTGCTCCAGCTCGGGGCACCGACGTCGATGCTGCGCGGCACCGCGGCGCTGCGGGCGGGCGTGCTCGCGGCCGTGTTCGGCCCGCTGACATGGGTGGTCGCACAGCTGGCGGCACTGCCGCTGACGGGCTGAGGAGCTGCTGAGGAGTCGCTGAGGGGCTGCTGAGGAGTCGCCGGGGGGGCTGCTGAGGAGCCCTGGTCGACCTCCCGGGAAAAAAGTTCCGCGAGGGGCGATGAGTTCCGCGTCGAACGTGCGTCTACCCCTCCGTAAGCCACTAAGGCACTGAGCCACGGAACGCACGCGCGACGCAGAACTCGCGATGGCCTCCCTTCGACCTCGCGTACACCTCACAGCATCGGGAGACACCACATGTACCAGCAGATGATCTTCGTGAACCTCGCCGTGAACGACGTCGACAGCTCGAAGAAGTTCTTCACGGATCTCGGCTACACGATCAACCCCCAGTTCACGACGGACGACTGCGCCTGTGTCGTGATCAGCGACACGATCATCGCCATGCTGCTGAGCAAGAAGCACTACCAGCAGTTCACCGAGAAGCAGATCGCGGACGCGCGGACCACGAGCGAGACGCTGCTCTGTCTGAGCGCCGAGAGCCGCGAGAAGGTCGACGAACTGGTCGACAAGGCCGTCGCGGCGGGCGGCACGGCGGGCAAGACGCAGGACTTCGGCATGATGTACGGCCGCGCCTTCGACGACTTGGACGGCCACACCTGGGAAATCATGTGGATGGACCAGTCCGAGGTGCAGGGCTGAGGTGCAGGGCTGAGGTACGGGGGTTGAAGCGGGGTCGGGGAGGCGGGCCTGAGATACGGGGCTGGGGCCCACCGCCCGGGCAGCGTCCCTAGCATGGCCGAATGCAGCCAACTCCCAACCCAAACCCCACCTCGACACCCTCCACGCCCTCCTTTGCCCCCCTCCCCGGCGGCGACCGCGAGATCGAGTCGCTCGCGGAGTTCGACGAGATCGCGGCGGGCGGCTCCCTCGCCGGATGCCGCGTCCAGGCCATAGATCTCATGGCGCGTACGTCCGTGCTGCGGGCCTGCGACGCTACGGGCGCGGTGTTCCTCGGGTGCGCGATGGAGCAGGGCGCGGTGGACGCGATGCGGACCGCGGGAGCGCTGGTGTTCCCGCCCGTCCCCGGCCTGCCGTTCGACCCGTACCGCGGCCTTCTCTACACGCCGGAAGAGCTCTTCGCGGGCCTCTCCGAGGGCGGGTACGAGGCGACGCCCGACGCCCGTGCGTACACGTGGTTCCAGGAGACCAAGGCGGACGGCGACGTCTTCTCCTCCATGCTGCGGGCGATTCACGACGACTCGATCTCGGACGCCTTGGACGAACTGCTCGTCAGCGCGCGGGTGGTGGGCGTGATGGGCGGTCACGCGATGGCTCGTGGCACGGAGGCGTACGAGGGAGCCGCACGGCTCGGCCGCTCGCTGGCCCGAGCCGGGTTCACGGTCGCCACGGGGGGCGGCCCCGGCGCGATGGAGGCGGCGAACCTGGGCGCGTACGCGTCCGTCTTCCGCGACGAGATGCTGGACGAGGCGCTCGAACTCCTGGCGAAGGCTCCGTCCTTCACCCCGTCGGTCACCGAGTGGGCGAGGGCGGCCTTCGACGTGCGTGAGCGGTGGCCGTCCGGCGGGGCGTCGGTGGGCATCCCCACGTGGTTCTACGGCCATGAGCCGCCGAACGCCTTCGCCACGCACCTGGCCAAGTACTTCGCGAACGCCATCCGCGAGGACGGCCTGCTGGCCCGCTCGAACGCGGGCGTGATCTTCCTGCCGGGGGCGGCCGGCACGCTCCAGGAGATCTTCGACGCGGCCACGCCGAACTACTACGAATCCCGCGGCGAACCGACCCCCATGATCCTGGTGAACGAAACGCACTGGACCAGAGATCTCCCGGCCTGGCCCCTACTGAAGGCATTGGCGCAAGGCCGCGCGATGGAACCAAGGATCGCTTTGGTGGACAGAGTGGAGGAGGCCCCAGCAGCCCTGGCCTCACTCACAACAAACGGCTGAGCCCCCGAACCGACGGATAATCCAGCCCGTCCGACAAACCCCCGACGCATCGGCGGATAATCCAGCCCGTCCGACAAACCCCCGACGTATCGGCGGGTAATCCAGCCCGTCCGGCGTTTGAGGACGAACTCGGCGAAGCCGGTGACGACAGCCACCAAGGCCGCCGCGCGCACCACCCACCCACCCGGCCCACCCACCAACCCACCGGCAGATCACCCAGCCCGTCCGGCGCTTGAGGACGAACTCGGCGAAGCCGGTGATGGCGGCCACCAAGGCCGCCGCGCGCAACACCCACCAACCCGGCCCACCCACCAACCCACCGGCAGATCACCCAGCCCGTCCGGCGCTTGAGGACGAACACGGCGAAGCCGGTGATGGCGGCCACCAAGGCCGCCGCGCGCAACACCCACCAACCCGGCCCACCCACCAACCCACCGGCGGACCACCCAGCCCGTCCGGCGCTTGAGGACGAACACGGCGGAGCCGGTGATGGCGGCCGCCAAGGCTCCGGCGCGCAAGTAATCCGCCCACCCCACCCCCCAGGCCCCCGCGCCCAGCGGGTTTTCGGGAAGGGGTGGGGTTGGGGAAAAATCACCCGAACGACGCCCGCTCCAACCAGAATTCCATCAACCCCCGCTCCCCCAAAACCTCCACACCCCCACCGTCCAAACCCCGCCGCCGATAAAACGCAAGCAACACCTCAGTCAGCGGCCCCCGCACAGCAACAGTCGCCTTCTCATGCCCACGCCGCCAAGCAAAACCCTCCGCCCCGAACTCGATGAGCCACTCAGCATCCATCGAGGCATGCAACGAGGAATCCAGCGAGGAATCCAGCGACGGCACCACATCAGTCGCGTGCAGATGAATACTGCACTCCCCACCGAACGACTCACCGAACAACTCACCGACCACCCCCGCACGCAACTCCCCAGCCGAATCCCCCACCTCAGTCCGCTGCACGAACTGCACAATCTCCAGCCACTCATCAATCGCATCGGCGGCAACATCCGCCGCAACCACATACGGCACCCCCGCGGCAATAGCCGCATCGGCCCGGTGCACAGCCACCTCATGCGTCATACGACGCGCCCAGAACCCGGCATGGTGCTGATCGGACCAGGACCACACCGCGGTATCGGCGTCCACCCCGTCCCACGCTGCCGCGACAATCTCGGCGGTCTCCGCGAGCCACGCGTCGAGAGCCGCGGGATCATCCCCCTCCGGCCCGCGGATTCCGGGGACGTCCTCCTCCGGAATGTCCTCCGTGGCACGGGTGGCCACCAGCCGCGCGGCCCACCGCACGGCGCCACCCACATGCCGGGCAAGGTACCCCAGCGTCCACTCGGGACAAGTCGGCACGGTGGCCGACAGATCCGCCCCGGCAAGCGTCTCCCTCAACAGCCCCAGCTGTACGGGAATTTCGGCGCAATGGCGGTCGTACTCCAACGTGGTCATGCGCCAGACCTTAGGCAGACCCCCGCGCAACACACACGCGATTAACGCCCACCACCACTACCCCCACCGATGAGGACCCCGTCAGCCAAGCACCACAACATCCCCCACATCAAACACAACCCCCACCGACTCCCCCACCCCAGGCGCATCCCGCAACGCACAGGCGGCCTCAAGCCGCGGCCCGGTCCGAGGCTCCAGATGGACGGCGACATGCGTGCCCCGGAAGGTCCGCGCCGTCACCACACACGGCAGCCCCTCATCGACAGGCACCAGCCGCACCCCGGCCGGCCGCACCAGCAACCGGCACCGCCCACCTCCCCCGCCCCCGAACCCATTCCCGTCCCCGTCCCCGTCCCCGTCGCCGTCCCCGCCCCCCGGCACCGGAACCTTGCCCCAAGCAGTGTCGGCCACCTCCCCGACCACCGTCGCGTCGACGACGTTGTCGAAGCCCAGGAACCGCGCCACGAACTCATCCGCGGGCTGCCGCCAGACCTCAAGCGGCGTGCCGGACTGGGCGATCCGCCCGTCCCGCATCACCACGACCCGGTCCGCGAGCGCGAACGCCTCGCCCTGGTCATGCGTGACCGCAAGGACCGTCGTGCCCAACTCATCGAACAGCTCACGGAGTTCGACGACAAGGCGCTCCCGCAGCGAACGGTCGAGCTGCCCGAGCGGTTCGTCGAGCATCAGCAGCCGCGGCCTCGGCGCGAGCGCCCGCGCGAGAGCGACCCGCTGCTGCTCGCCGCCCGAGAGTGACGCGACTGCCCGCCGCTGCGCCCCGGGCAGTCCCACGAGTTCGAGCAACTCAGCGACACGGTCGGCCTGTTCGCCCCGCGAAGCCCCGTGCATCCGCAGCCCGAAGGCGACGTTGCCGGCCACGTCGCGCTGCGGGAACAGCTGGTGGTCCTGGAACATCAGGCCGACCCCACGCTTGTGCGCGGGCACGCCCCGCTGGTCACGGCCGTCGAGCAGGACCTGCCCGCCGTCCAGCTCCTGCAGCCCGGCGACCGCGCGCAGCAGCGTCGACTTGCCGCTGCCGCTCGGCCCGAGCACGCAGACGATCTCGTGCTCGTCGACCGCGAGACCGACCCGGTCGAGCACGGCCCGCCCCCCGAACCGCACGGTCGCATCCACCAAGGTCAGCAACCCCATACCCGCCCCAAATCCCCCACCCGCAGCACCCGCACCCACGCCCACACCCGCACCCGCACCCGCACCCAGTCCCACACCCATCAGAACTCCCCAGTCGTCCGGTCGGTACGGAGCCGTTCGAGCAGCAGCAGCGACACCGCGCACACCACCATCAAGATCGTCGAAAGGGCCATCGCCTGCCCGTAGTTGAGCTCCCCGGCCCGCCCCAGAAGCCGCGCCACGGCGACCGGAAGCGTCGGGTTGTCCGGCCGCGCGATGAACACGGTCGCGCCGAACTCCCCGAGGGACACCGCGAAGGCGAACCCGGCCGCGATCAGCAGCGCCCGCCGCACCATCGGCAGGTCGACCTCGCGCCAGGCCCGCAGCGGCGAAGCCCCGAGCACGGCGGCCGCCTCGCGCAGCCGTCCGTCCACCGCGCGCAGGACGGGAAGCATGGTGCGTACGACGAAGGGCACGCCCACCAGTGCCTGCGCGAGCGGCACCAGGATCCACGTCGACCGCAGGTCGAGCGGTGGCTTGTCCAGCGTGATCAGAAAGCCGAAGCCGACCGTCACCGCGGACACCCCGAGCGGCAGCATCAGGAGCGCGTCGAAGCCGCGCACCAGACGTCCGGCCTTCCGGGTGAGCGCCGCCGCGGCGAGCCCGCCGATCACCAGGGCGATGGCGGTGGCGGCGATCGCATACTGGAGCGAATTCCAGACGGCCTCGATCGGCGGGACGAGGAACGCCCCGCCCTCCGCCGACGTCAGCTCCCTGAAGTACGCGAAGCCATAGCCGCCAGGACCGCTCAGCGACCGCTCGATCAGCACGCCGAGCGGCAGCAGGATCAGCACGGCGACCGTCAGCATCACCCCGCCGAGCAGCGCCCACTGCCCCGCGCCGCGCGGCCGCCGGGCCACGGCGGCGGCGTCGACCAACCGCAGCGCGGTCTCGCGTCGGCGCACGGTCCACGCGTGCACGGCGAGGATCAGGCCGACCGCGGCGAACTGCACGAGCGTCAGGACGGCGGCCGTCGACAGGTCGAGGAGCTGGGCGGTCTGCCGGTAGATCTCGACCTCGAGCGTCGAGTACGCGGGCCCGCCGAGGATCTGTACGACGCCGAAGGAGGTGAACGTGAACAGAAAGACCATGAGAGAGGCCGCGGCGACCGCGGGCCCGAGCGCGGGCAGTGTCACCGTCCGCCAGGCGGTCCACCGCGAGGCGCCGAGCATCCGCGCGGCCTCTTCCTGACGCGGGTCGAGCTGCGACCAGAGCCCGCCGACCGTCCGTACGACGACGGCGTAATTGAAGAAGACGTGCGCGAGCAGAATGGCCCACACGGTCGTGTCGAGCCGTACGCCCCACATCTCGTCGAGCAGCCCGCCCCTGCCGAGCAGCGCGAGGAACGCCGTCCCGACGACGACCGTCGGCAGCACGAACGGCACCGTGACGGCCGCCCGCAGAACCTGCTTGCCCCTGAACTCGAAGCGCGCGAAGACATACGCGCCGGGGAGCGCGATCAGCAGCGTGAGCGCGGTCGAGGCGAGCGCCTGCCAGGTGGTGAACCACAGCACGTGCCGGACGTCGGACTGCCCGATGACGTCCGCGATCCGCCCGAACTGCCACTGCCCGCCCACCTTCAGGCCGCGCGCGACGATCGCGGCGACCGGATAGGCGAAGAAGACCGCGAAGAAGGCGACGGGCACGGCCATCAGACCGAGCCGCGCCACACTCCCCCGCGAGAGCCCCGTACGAGACTGATGAGACTCACGAGACTCACGGGCTTTGCGGGACTTACGGGGCCCCTCTACTTCAGTACGAGCGAGGTCCACGACTTGACCCACTGCTCACGGTTGTCGGCGATCTTCTTCGGGTCCATGGTCTGCGGATCATCGATCTTCACCCCGTGCTTGACGAACAGCTCGGGCAGCTCGACGTTCTCCCGCACCGGGTTCACGAACATGTTGAGCGGCATGTCGCCCTGGAACTTCTCACCGATCAGGAAGTCGAGGAGCGCCTTGCCGCCCTTCTCGTTCTTGGCGTTGGCGAGCAGACCCGCGTACTCGACCTGCCGGAAGCAGGTGCCCTTCGCGACGCCGGTCGGCGCCTCCTTGGGCTGCGGCTTGGCGTAGAGCACCTCGACGGGCGGCGATGAGGCGTAGGAGACGACGAGCGGCCGGTCGCCCTTGGCCTTCTTGCCGCCGGCGGACCCGGAGAACTCCTCGTTGTAGGCCTGCTCCCAGCCGTCGACGACCTTGACGCCGTTGGCCTTGAGCTTCTTCCAGTAGCCCTGCCAGCCCCCGTCCCCGTACTCGGCGGCCGAGCCGAGCAGGAACCCGAGGCCGGGCGACGAGGTCGCGGCGTTCTCGGTGACGAGCAGATCCTTGTAGGCGGGCTTCGCCAGGTCATCGAGGGACTTCGGCGGCGCCAGCTTCTTGTCTGCGAAGTACTTCTTGTCGTAGTTGACGCAGATGTCGCCGCTGTCGACGGGCGTGACGCGATGCTTGTCGCCGTCGACCCGGAACTCCGACTCGACCTTCTCCGAGCCCTTGGCCTCGTACGACTGGAAGAGGCCGTTGTCGAGCGCGCGCGAGAGCAGGGTGTTGTCGACGCCGAAGAAGACGTCTCCCTGCGGGTTGTCCTTCGACAGGATCGCCTTGTTCACGGCGGCGCCCGCGTCCCCGTCCTTGAGGACGTTGACCTTGTAGCCGGAGCTCTTCTCGAACGCCTTCAGCACGTCCTTGGACACGTTGAAGGAGTCATGGCTGACCAGCGTGACGCTCTTGGAGTCGGCGGCGTTGTCGCCGCTGTCGGACGAGCCGCACGCGGAGAGCGCGACGAGTCCGATGGCCGCCGCGACCGCGGTGACCGTGACCTTCTTGGTGGTGCTCACTGAGTTCATTCCTCCTGGAGTGACCAGGAAGAGACGCGGCCCTGCCCGCGGACCGGAGGGGCCGCGGGCAGGGCGCAACAGCTTGAGTGATGACCGAACTTCCTACCCGGAATGACCCGGGCAAGGTTCAGAGGGTCTGCGGCCAACCTGTCCTTGGCTGCCGCACTCTCAGCGCTGTGGCGCTCCCCTGTCGGAATATGAAGATGTGTTCCGGCTATGAAGTTGTGGTCAGTCGTGTTCCGGCCAGACTAACGCTCGGACGCGGCGAGCTGACCGCACGCCCCGTCGATCTCCTGGCCACGGGTGTCACGAACCGTGACAGGCACCCCATGAGCGGCGATGGCGTTCACGAAGGCCTTCTCGTCCTCCGGCCGCGATGCCGTCCACTTCGAGCCCGGCGTCGGGTTCAGCGGGATCAGGTTCACGTGGACGGGCTTGTTCTTGAGCAGCCGCCCGAGCCGGTCACCGCGCCAGGCATGGTCGTTGATGTCCCGGATCAGCGCGTACTCGATGGAGAGGCGGCGCCCCGACTTGGCGGCGTACTCCCACCCCGCCTCCAGCACCTCGCGCACGTTCCACCGCGTGTTGACGGGTACGAGGGTGTCGCGGAGCTCGTCGTCGGGCGCGTGCAGCGAGATGGCGAGGCGGCACTTGAAGCCCTCGTCGGCGAACCGGTGGATGGCGGGCACGAGCCCGACGGTAGAAACGGTGATGCCACGCTGCGACAGCCCGACACCATCCGGCTCGGGGTCGGTGAGCCGGCGAATGGCCCCAGTGACGCGGTTGTAGTTGGCGAGAGGCTCACCCATGCCCATGAAAACGATGTTGGAGAGCCGCGCGGGCCCACCCGGGATCTCCCCGTCCCGGAGCGCACGCATCCCGTCGACGATCTGATGCACGATCTCGGCGGTCGACAGATTCCGGTCGAGTCCGGCCTGCCCCGTCGCGCAGAACGGACAGTTCATCCCGCACCCGGCCTGCGACGAGATGCACATCGTCACGCGGTCCGGATAGCGCATGAGCACGGACTCGACGAGCGTGCCGTCGAACAGCCGCCACAGCGTCTTGCGGGTGGTGTCGTCGTCGCAGCTGATGTGCCGCACCACGGACATCAGCTCGGGAAGCAGCGCCTCCTGGAGCTTCGTACGCGAACCGGCGGGAATGTCGGTCCACTGCTCCGGGTCGTGCGCGTACCGCGCGAAGTAGTGCTGCGACAGCTGCTTGGCGCGAAACGGTTTCTCGCCGACAGCGGCAACGGCTTCCTTGCGCTCGGCGGGCGTGAGGTCAGCGAGATGCCGCGGCGGCTTCTTGGCTCCACGGGGCGCGACAAAGGTGAGTTCTCCGGGTACAGGCATGGTCCATCCAGTGTCGCAGACGGGGGAAGCCGGACCAGGTCACCACCTACGGGTGGCGGTCGCTATTGGTCGTCATTGGCCACTACCGGCCCCTCTTGGACGGCCCCCAGGCGGCCCGGCAGTTTCTAGGCTGAGCTGCGACAACGGCGCCTGAGGGCACGGCTCAGGCTTATGGTCACCGCCCCGTGCCCCACCCACACTGCCGACTTCAACTCCGCTTCCGATCGTGCTCAGTCTCACTCGGCCCCTGCCGTCGTGCCGTCGTGCCGTCGTGCCGTCGTGCCGTGAGCTTGGCTCAATCGTTCCTTTGAGCGCGTCAGATTGGCAGCCTCTTAGCTTCCCGAAATCGACTCTCCGGGCAGCGTACGAAGCTACGCTGAGGCTACGCGCTCTACGAAGCTAGCACCTTTCCAAGATGTGAGGACTTCCCATGACAAGCGAAGAAAGCACGCTCGTCTCTTCTCTGGAGATCCGGGGGCTTTTTGGGAGTAAGTATTTGCACGTTGACCTTACGGGAGAGGATGACATCCGAACTCAGGGACGTCGCCTTTCTCTGCTATACGGGAACAACGGCAGTGGGAAGACAACAGTATTGAAGCTCCTCTGGCACGCGCTGTCACCTTCTGACGAATCGGGACATCGCTCGGAGATCGCAAGTACACCTTTCGAGCGATTCACGATCACTCTCGGTAGCGGTGACGTAATCAATTTCGTCAAGACGAATGGACCAGTCGGCGACTTCACGGTCACGGTGGCCAACAACAAAAAGAGAGTAGTTGAGCAGATTTATAGGGCTCGCGAAGGAAAAGCCATCCCTGTAGCACACGCTCCCGAGCGCTCGGATGCTTTGCAGCAAAAACCGCTGTTCGAAATTGATCCACCCCCCCTCTTGATGCCTGACCATCTTCGGGAAGACGCGATGTCTCAGCAAGTGTGGCGCGAGTCTTACGAGGCGGTAATGGACTCGACGCGAGTCCGCGAAATTCGCCACGACACTTTCGTCAGATACTTGAAGAACCTGAAGGCTGGCCCCTACATGCTGGCTGACGATCGAAGGATTTACGGAGACGACATCGAGCCAAAGGGTAAACGCCGTAGAATCCGATTTCAAGAATTCGATTACGAAGCTGAGGAGGAACGCTCACACGGAGTTGCTGCAGAACTGACGACGGCGTTAAAGCGCTCTGCCGAGATGATCCAACGCATGATCATCAGGGGCAACGTTTCGGGCTCTAGGGGATCAAATAATGTATACCTGGGGATCCTGGAGAAAATCGCAAAGAGCGATCAAGTCGATTCATATGCGACGACGCGCCAGGATCTATCCGACAAACTAAAGGCGATCTCACACAAGACGGAACAGTACAGCAAGTACGGCCTAGTGCCCAAGCTCCGAGAGGATTCTTTCCTCGAAGTTCTTCGGCGTACCCCTGACGAAAAGATTGGGGTTGCCGAAGATGTTTTGCAACCCTTCCTGGAAGCACAGGAAGCCCGCCTGGACGCACTTAGCAGTGTTGCTCGACTCGTAGCTACTCTTTCACGTGAGGTAAATCGTTTCCTCGAAAGTAGTGGTAAGACATTCCGATACAGCACTCAACATGGAATCTCCGTGATCTCAGAGGATGGGCATGTATTGCAACCCGAGAGCCTATCTTCCGGGGAGCGGCAAATTCTCCTTCTGCTACTTAACACGATGTTGGCTCGCCAGAGTACTCGACTTTTTCTGATCGACGAACCAGAATTGAGCCTAAATGTGAAGTGGCAACGTCAATTGATGAATGCGCTTCTGTCACTCACAGAAGGAGCACCCGTTCAATTCATTGTCGCGACACACTCAATTGAGGTTATTACTGGCCATCGCGACTCGCTCACAAGGGTGATCCCTAAAATTCTGGAAGACTAAATTCGTTTATCAGGTAACCGGAGGGGCGCCATGCAGGAACCTGACGACCGCAGGACAGTCGATGAATTGATCACCCTTTACGAGGTTGCCCCTGACGTTCAAGACATATTCACGGAGGGGAGATCTGACCGGAACTTCCTTAGCGAAAATTTGTTCGGCGAAGACAGACCTACATTATGCAACATCTACGCCGTCTCCGATCGCGTGAGTATTTCCGACGGTGATCTAATAAATGCAGGAATCATGGTTGGCGAGCGCGGTAGAGTGATCTGGCTCGCCCAACAACTGGCTAAGAGGATCCCACATCAAACTTCGGCAGCGCTTATTGCAGATAAGGATTTCGCTAGCCTTCAGGCGGACACACAGGAGGAGGTTCACGGCCTCCTATACACAGACTACTCATCAATGGAAGCTTACGCCCTAAATGAGCGAACAACTTCTAAGCTACTGCATATACCTATCGGCGCACCCGAATATGTCACGCCGTCGATGTTACTTTCCGCCATCAAGCCAGCTCTCATTTCCCTATTCTTGATTCGTCTGACTCTCAGGGAAAGTGGGACGGGGGCAACTATCCCACCCAGACTTCTTGGTAAGTGGGATCTAGAGGACCAATCGGAAGAAAAAGTGCGCGAAGTGTTTCGACTGGCGCTGCATACCCTTCCCGCGAAGGAGAGGAATGGCGAGACTCCCGAGTCTCTTTATTCGCGATATGTCGAATACGAAAGCAAAGTGGATGGAGATTTTCGACATTACTTCAGTGGGCA
Organism: Streptomyces sp. NPDC050439; assembly: GCF_040655335.1. Lineage (NCBI taxonomy): Bacteria > Bacillati > Actinomycetota > Actinomycetes > Kitasatosporales > Streptomycetaceae > Streptomyces > Streptomyces sp. NPDC050439. Next base: position 240,052 of record NZ_JBFAJT010000011.1, on the reverse strand, counting down.
CGACGCTAGTGTGATGATCGTGCGTTTCTTGAAGATTGAATGCATACAAGTTTTTAACCGCGAGGGGCGGCGTGCACTGCTGGACCCAGCTGTGATGGAGCTGGTCATGATGTCCTGTATTGAGAAATCACACTTGGACGACGAGACCATGTTTCAAGCGCTCCGGCAATGGGTCCAGACTCGTACCTGGTGACTGACGCAGGGACCACGAGCGTGCTGCTCGGAAGGCTGATGCACCCATGTCGCCTCTGGCCCGACCCTGGACAACGGGGTGAAGGACTATCGGTTGTAGCCCGCGTTGTGGCTCTCGGTAACCGCCGCCGCAGCCGACCGAAGCGGGGGCGGGGCAAGGGGTCCGGAGATTGTTCAGCTGCCTTCCCGGCACCAAGGGTCACTACTAGAATGGTGGCATGAGTGTATTCACTGTGCGCATACCCGATGACCTGGACGCCGAGGTGCGGAAGGCGGCGGCCGAGGCAGGGCTGTCGCTGAACGCGTACATGGTCCGAACGCTGCGGGATCAGACCCTGCGCGAAGCGCTGGCCGCTGTGGACAGCAAGGGCGTGCTCCTTGTCGACACTGGCGACGATGACCCGGCGGGGGACATCCGTTGAAGCGCGGCACTGTCTGGGAGATCCCAGTGGGCGACACCACGCGCACCGCAGTCGTGCTCTCCATCGACGAGGTGAACACGAAGTTCCAGGCCGCCGTCTGCCTGCTCCTGCACCCGGCCGGCGCCTACCCCGACACCCTCGTATCCGTGCCGATCGCCGACCCCGTGCGAGCGGTCGCGGTCCCGGTCAACGTCACCCAGTACGCGGCTCGGCGCTTCGAGAACGCCAAGCTGCTGGGCGAGGTGGGCCAAGAAACCATGGCTCGCATCGAGCAGGCCGTACGTTCCGTTCTGGGGCTGTGAGGGCCCAGCGGGAGCAGGTGGTCAGCGACTTGTGGCCGCGAAAGCTCATTGCTCGGGTTGCAGGCCGTGTTCGAGATACGCCACGGCGCCTTCGTCGCGCGCAACCACAGCCGCTCGGATGCGGCGTGCGAGACGGGGAATGGTGAGGGCGTCTACCGCCGCGACGGGATGGAACTCGTACGCCTTGATCTCTGACGCCTGCAATCTGATCTGTGCCAGGACCTGGTCAGAGAGAGTGCCACCGTCGAAGAGGTACAACACTTTGTCACCCTCGGAAGGGCTCGGTGCCCAGTCGACGACGAGCAAGCGGCCAATCTCGGGCGCGATGCCGAGTTCCTCCCGGACCTCGCGGACACACGCCTGTAGCGGCGATTCACCCGCGTCGATGTATCCGCCTGGAATATCCCGGTAGTCCTTGTACGTCGGCTCAAGGAGCATGACGCGGCCCGCGGCATCAAAGAAGAGCGCGCCCGAGGCCATCCGCGGGCGCGCCATTTTCGCTTCGTGTTCGTTCTCGGTCTCGCTCACATGACCGAGCCTAACCAGCTCACATCACTCGAAGCCTCTCGGCCAGGTCAGCCACGGGGAGTGATGGCCGTCCGCGCGTTCCACGGACCCAGCCGAGCACGATCTCCCGGCTCATGTAGTGGTGCCGAACCTGTTCCGGTGCCAGTTGCTCGGCATCCAGGACCACGCTGAGCGCGTCATCGATGCGATTCCAGGCCGTGAGCGCCCGCGCCACCTCAAGGCTGTGCCGCACCCTGCGCTCGACCGGGAGTCCGCTCGTATCGACCTGCGGCCCCAGCTCCGCTGCAACCTGGAAGTCTCCCAGTTCACCAGCGGCGGCAACCCTGTGGATCGAAACGTTGGTGGGCCCGAAAGCCGTCCACATGTGGTTTCCGTCGGTCCCGAGCCGGGACGCAATCGCCTCTGCCTCGCGCAGGAAGACTTGCGTCGTCGCACGGTCCTCCGCACGAGCCGCAGCCATTGAACCTGTCAGGAAGAGGGTTCCATAGACGGACAAGTACGCGGGGGTCGCCTCTCCCAGTCCAGATTCGAGGAACCCGGCTGCGTCGCTAACGAGCTGCACCGCAGTCTCAAAGCGCCCGGTGGACAGCAGGCAGTGCGTCACTGACCGGAAGAGCGACCCGATGACGACGTTGTTCCCGCTCTGCTGTGCAGCGGCGAGCCCACGATCCGCCGCCATCCAAGCAAGCTCACTCTCCCCCAGCTTGCCCAGCACCATCGCTGCGCCCTGGTACGTCAATGCGAGCAGCGCGTTAGCCTCCTCCCGGTCCTCTCCCGCGTACATACGCACTGCGAGCAGGGCGTCCGAGAGGATCAGCGGTAGCTGTCGGGTCGCGAACCCGTACTGAGATCCCTGGTAGGCATCCCACACCTCGCTCACGTCGGACCGCAAAGCCGTTAGGGTCGGGGGCTCGCCATCCGCCGGCGCCCCAAGGAGCGGGGTCAACTGCCGGTAATCCATGAGCGCTTCGCGCAGCGCAGGGACCGTGCGCCGCCCGCTGTCTGTCGACCACTCCAACAGCGTCGGCTCGCCGATGAGATCCCCGATGGACACATCCAGCGCGTGAGCCAGTGCACGGATTACAGAGAGTCGGTCCAGCTCGATACGGTTGTTCTCCGCTTTGCCGAGCCAATCCGCGGTGCGACCCACCAGCCCGGCCAGCACTTCTTGGGACATGCCGCGACGGTGGCGGTACCACGCAACCCGCTCGCCGATCGTCAGTTGCTGCGTCATTCCTCGCATGACTTCAGCCTCGCCTCGGTTCGCAGATAGACCCCGGAAGGATTTTCCGGGGTCGGGTCATGAGCGGCCCATAGCGTCTTGGTTGTCGGGAGCCAGACACCCGAAACGACGACGAAGGGGTACGGCTATGCCTCTGGCGGCAGATGAGCAGCACCACTTGATGATGGCTTCCGAGGAGCCTCCCGCGAAAGTGCCTCCAACGCACGGAAGCCAGGTCCACCGCCCGTCCAACTACGGGGCATCGGTCCGGTCGTCTTCGAGCTTCGCTACACGCTCGGAAAGTGCGGCAAGTTGAGAAGTGACCTTGCTCAACTGCCCCTGCAATTCGCGGAGCCCTTGGGCTCGATCCTGTGCGGTTGCGTCGTCAGTGGCCTCCGCGACGAAGGTGCCGCTGCCAGGACGGGAGTCCGTCAGTCCCTCGCTCTTCAGCACGTCGTAAGCACTTTGAACGGTCGCAAGAGCCACCTTCAAATGCTTGGCGAGCTTTCGGCCGGGCGGGAGAGGTGCCAGCGGCTCCAACTCGCCGGCCGCGATCCGGGATCGGTAGTACGCCGCGATGTCTTTCGCCGTCGGTGCGCTGCCGCTGCCCCACTCCATCCAATCCATCCCTAGAGGATATCCGATCTAGGTCAATCCAACTTTCTCCACGGAACCCCTTGCACTCAAAACTGACCTAGGCCAATCTGAACGTGCACCAACTCGAAGCACCCTCTTCGTAGAGGGCCGAGTCGATGCACAAGAGAAACCCGTTTGACCTGCACAAACGTCCGCCTGGACTCGCTTACACGCGGTTCGAGCGGCAGGGGAGACGTAGAAGTCCGTCGTCTTCACGGAACGATCGGTGTCATCGGCTAAGCCGTTGATCTGACCTTCGGGCGTAAGACCCAGGGACCGGATCGGCGGGGACCCCGGTGATTGGGCTGCACCCGGTCCATGACATCCAGGGAGATCGACTCAGCGAGTGACGACTGAGCGACGCGGTGACCGCGCGCCGTCCAAAGGAGGCGGAGCGAGGCGCATACGGGAGCCGCGAGACGACAGTGACGGGCTTGCCCCGTCACTCGTCATGCGGGCAGGGCGCCGGCCAAGTACCTGCGGCCTGCCCGTTTGATGAGGACTATCGCGCCTCTTTCCTTCTACGGCGCGCGCCCCCGAAGCGGCTACTTCGGGGGCGCTGTTCGGGCCGTTCCCCATCCGTTTCTGATCTCAGAGGAGTCACGACCCATGAAGTGCATCGTTGCTGGTCATGCTGCTGTTACGGCAAAGGAGTTTGCAGAGCTGGCGTTGGGCCTGGCCGAGCGCGCGGCGGGATTCGACACGGAGCTGTTCACCGGCGCCGCCGGGGAAAATGAGGAGGACCGCGCGGCGCGCCTGGCGGTGGCCCACGACGTGCTCATCGAGTTGCGTCACATCGACCCGGTGGCCGCGGCCTACGCCCGCGAGCTGCTGAAGGCCAGCGACCTGCCCACCCAGACGCCCCGGCGACGGCGGGCCCGCAAGTCTGCGATGCGGCGTCCGGCCGTGTGCGGCGCGCAGAGCCTGGCGGTGGCGGCATGAGCACCCTGTTAGGCGCCCTCGCAGCCACCGCCCCGCTGGCCACCGGATGGGCCGTGCACGTGCGCTGGCTCGGCAGGCGTCTGCACGTCGCCCGCCGTGACCCGCTCACCGGCCTGCGCACCCGCGACGCCTTCACCCACCGCGCCACAGCCCTGCTCAAGGACCCGCGCGCGGTCGTCGTCCTGGCCGACGTAGATCGCTTCAAGCAGATCAACGACACCTACGGCCACACCGCCGGTGACGCCTTACTGAAGGCCACCGCCAACCGGCTGGCGCATCACGTGGGCCGCAAGGGGGTGGCCGGGCGGCTCGGGGGCGATGAGTTCGCCGCCGTCCTGATCGACGAGAACGGCGCCGCCGCCGATCTGCTCGCCCTGCTGCACGGCATCCTCGCCCGCCCCGTCGATGGCCAGAGCCCGGACGTGCACACCACCGTCTCGCTCGGCTGGGTCCGGGCCGCCGACTTCCCCCGCGATGACCTCTCCAGTCTGCTGCGGCGGGCCGATGAGTCGATGTACGCGGCCAAGCAGGCCCGATCTGGGCTCAAGCGGGCCGGTCTTGGCCGTCTGTTCGCCACGGTCGCCGGGCGCCGCTCCGGCCGCCACGGGGCCCGCACGGGCCCGCTGGTGATGGGGGTGGCGGCATGAACACGAGCCCAGTGATGGAGGACCTGACAGGTCCGCTGCGTACCCTGCGCCTGCTGGCACTGGACTTCCCTGATCTGCCCGCCCCGACCGTGCTCGTCTCACCCCTCTACTCGGCGCGGCTGGAGCTTTCCCTGCACGACGACTTGGGCGCCTTTGAGCCCTGGCGGACCGCGCTGGGCATCACCCGCGATGCCGTGGACTTCCACACTCAGACGGACGGCAAAACCTGGGTGCTGGAGGCCTACACCCATTTCGCGGGTGCCACGGTGCGGCTCATCGCCTTCGGCGAAGCCCGCGACTCCAAGAGGCCGAGCATCACCCGCTGGACGGGCCACTGATGGCGAAGCCGACCGACGACCTTTACGTGCGCTACATGCGCGCCTATGAGGAGGCCGTCCAGCACGCCTCCGACTGCGCGGCCTGCCAGGCCGACCAGGACTGCCGGGAGGGAGTGCAGCTTTGCGAGCGCTTCGCCCAGCTCCAGGACGCCTACCGCGCACGCCAGTCCAAGAAGCGACCGTGACCCAGGAGTGATCGTGACTTTCAAATCCACCGCCCTCGCAAGGATCGGGGGCTTCAATCCGTTCGCCGTTGTCGAGAAGCTGCTGACGCTGGCGGCCCTGACCGTCGTGGCGATCACCGTCGGCGGACAACTCGCCCCGCTCCTCGGCCTGGACGGCAGGCTAGGCACGGCTGTCGCCTGGCTCATCGCGCTCGTCTTCGACGCACTGTGGATCGGCGCGCTGAAGATGAGCGAGCAGGCCATCCGCCAGCGCAGCACCCTGGGCATGGTCGTGATGCTGTCGGTGGCCGGCCTCGCGATGGCCGGGTCAGTCGCGATCCTGCTGCTGATGGGACACGCCCGCGTCTTCGCGCTGGTCCCGGTGGCCGCCGCCGTGTTCATGGGGCTGCGGATCTTCGCCGATCACATGCTCGCCGACGATGCGACCTCCCGCGCCATCGAAGAGCAGTCCGCAGCCGCCCGCAACACCCTCGCGCTCACATACGCCCACGCCCGGCACTTGAAGGCAGGCGCCGAGAATGAGGTCGTCATCGAGACGGCCGAGACCCTCGCCGAAGCCCACCGCCAGGCCGTGCAGGCCAAGGCCCTCACCGGCATGCAAAAGACGATCAACAAGGCGCGAGCGAAGGCAGAAGAGAAGCTGAAGGATTCCGAGTCCAAGCACGGCACCGCGGCCAAGGCCTTTGAGGCCCGCTCGCTGCACGTCCTGACCCCGCCCTCGGAAACCCCCCTCGGAATCGAGACCCGCCCGCCCGGCGATTCCGAGGGGGCCTCGGAATCGCCGGTGGCTAAGAGCCTGAGCGCACCGGCGCCTGCCCCGCGAGTGACGGAGTCCTCGGAATCCTCGGAACTCTCTGGCCTGCGCGAACACCCTGGTTGGGCTGACGCCTCGCAGGTATCTGTGGAGGATTCCGAGGGGACCTCGGATCTTTCCGAGGGTCCGGGCCGCAAGCCGGGCCTGAGTGATGAGGAGCTCTACCTCACCGGGCGGCGGATCTTCACTGAGCTCGCGCCGCCGAAGTCGCTCAACGGGTTCATCAAGGCGATGCGGGCCCAGGGCGCCAAGGCCAGTTACGAGCGGATGGCCAAGACCTACGAGCAGCTGCAGGCGGAGTTCGCTGAGCAGGTCGCGTAGTCCGGCACACATCAATGAAGCCCGGCCCCGATCACGAGGGGCCGGGCTTCGTTGCGACTGCCGGAAGACAGTCGATGCACCACCCCTTCCCCGGGCCATCGGTTGGCCGGCGGCTGGCGGGCTGGCGGACATACGTCCGCAGGTCCCGCAGGTCCCCCGCGCAGATCCGCATCACGCCCAGGGAGCTTCGTCCTGCCCACCCCCTATCGAGAGATGAGGACGTATGGCCGCCGAAGCGGTCGAGGAGAAGGAAGCCACACAGACAACGAAACCGGCACGGGCCGCGGCGAAGAAGCCGATGTCCGAAGAGGTGAAATGGTTGATCGGCGGGCTCGCTGTTACCGGGCCCGCCTCCGGGCTGGTCTACCGGGATGCGATCGAGTCCTGGGTCTACGACAACCGGCTATGGCTGCTCGGCACCGCCGTGCTGCTGGTCGGCTCGTGCGTGATGGCCATGACACGCGCCTACCGCCGCGCGCGACGCCCCCGGCAGCGCAAACGACCGCAGGTGGTGGCCGCGTTCGCCTCCGAAGGGCTGCCCGGCCCCGCGCCGCGAAGCCCGTTGGGCGCCGTGGAGGCTCCCGACGAAGAGGTCGCCGCCGCCCCGGAGCAGAGTGCGTGGGGTGCGCCACCGGCCGTACCGGATGCGCAGCCGGGCCAGATGCCTGCGACGTTCCAGAACGATGAGGCCCCCAAGCTGGTGGCCGCGCTGAAACTCGACTACGCGGCGGGCAAGGCCCGCACGCTCAGCCGCGGGCGCGTCGACCTGGGGGAAGAGTGGGTCATCGAACTGCCGCAGGGTGGCGTGTACGGGGATGTGGCTGGCAAGTCGGAACGGGTCATCTCCTGGCTCGACGTCGACCCCACCCGGGTCACCCTGCGCCCGCGGCCCAACTCCCGGCACGTGGTCATCACGGTCCTGGATCAGCCGGTCTACAGCCGCATCCCCGCCCTTCCCGATCCAGTGGAAGCCGCCCGCCGGGGCGTGCTGTCGGTCGGGTACGACATGTACGGCCACCTGGTGGAAATTAACTCTCCCATCGGCGATACGCACATTCTGATCGCCGGATCGTCCGGCGGCGGAAAGACCGAAGAGATCAAGTGGCTCGTCTATTTCGCCCTGTTAAATGGCTGGGACATCGTCCTGGTCGACGCCAAGGGTGACGGCGATCTCGCCTACGCGGAAAAGGCGTGCCTGATCTACGAAGAGGTTCCCGACCACGAACGCATGCTGGAAATCATCGCGTTCGTAGAGAAGCGGCACGCGGAACGTGCAGCGGAGAACAGTGCATCGGTGCGAGCCGGAAACGGAAAGGCGAAACACCGACCGCTGCTGTTCATCATCGACGAGGTCAGCACCTACACCGATGAAGCCGATACACGGAAGGAAGCCACCGCGTTCGAGACGAAGCTGAAGACCGCCTCCCGCAAGTTCCGTTCATCGAAGATCCTGGTTGTTCTGTCGACGCAGAATCCAAAGTCTGAAGTCATCAACACATCGATTCGGTCCAATCACCGTGTACGCATCGCCTTTGGGTGCGCGGAGACCGGACAGTCGGATGTGATCCTCGGCGGCGGAACGGCGCGAGGCGGGCATGATGCCTCGAAACTCCCCGCCATTGACGGGGCGGCGATCCTCCAGGTCAAGGACAAGAACCGCGAAATGCGGGGGTTCCTCGTCACCGACGAGGATCTGAACGAGGCCATCGACGCCCGTGCCGAGGAATTCGAAGAGGCCGAGCCCGAACACGTGCGTCTCGTCCGCGAGGCGTACGCCGGAGAGACGTTCCTCTCTACCGTCGAATTCGCTTCCCGGCTTCGCGAGCTGGGAGTGGACATCGCCGGAGGAGATGACCGCACTGCCACCGGCAAGGCCGTCTCCGCGTGGCTGTCACAGGCCTTCGAGCGGCCGGTGCCTTCGGTGTCCGTCGACCGCGTCCAGGGCCGACGCCTGAGCGACATCCTGACCCGCTAGGCACCCTGCCCACCACCCTGCACCCACCTTGTCCCCACCCTGCATTCACCTTGCGCCGCAGGGTGAATGCAGGGTGCCCGCAGGGTGGCGTACGGGGTGTGTGAGCTGCATGAACACACCTGAGGAGAGTGGGAGATGAAAGGGTCCTCGATGGGCCTGATCGTGGTCGGATCGGGGTTGCTGGCAGTGACCGCCACGACCCTGACCGGCAACCCGGCCGTCAGCGGCAAAGCCACCTCGGTGGCCAACCGCACGGCGCCCGGATCGGTGCCCGCACAGTACGAGCGGCTGTTCAACGCCTGGGGCAATGAGTGCGACGCCATCACCCCCAGCATCCTGGCCGCACAGCTCAAACAGGAATCCGGTTTCAACCCCAAGGCCAAATCACCGGTCGGGGCGATGGGTATCGCGCAGTTCATGCCCGGAACCTGGCAGAACTCCGGGGTCGACGGAAACGGCGACGGCAAGAAGGACGTATGGGATCCGGAAGACGCGATCCCCTCCGCTGCCAAGTACATGTGCTCTGTCTCCCGGGACGTGGAAAACGTTCCCGGGGATAAAACACGGCTTGCGCTTGCCGGATACAACGCGGGTCCCGGCGCGGTGAAGAAGTACCGGGGCATACCGCCGTACAAGGAGACGGAAAACTACGTCGCCACCATCATGGCGTCGGCCGCGAAGATGGGCCAAGCGGTCGGCGGACAGTCCAACGTCGCAGTGGAAGCGGTCAATTACGCTTCCGCTCAGATCGGCAAGAACTACGTGTGGGGCGGCAACGGCGATAGCGACGGCGGTTTCGACTGCTCCGGCCTCACCAAAGCCGCCTACTCCCAGGCCGGTGTAAATCTGCCCAGGGTCGCCAGCGCTCAGTACACGCACCTGGACAACGATGGGGCGCTCGTCGAAAAGAACGATCTGCGCATCGGTGATCTCGTCTTCTTCAGTCAGAAGAAGCGGGCGGGCAAGGCCATGCCCGCCGATATCGACCACGTCGGTATCTACATCGGCCGGGGTCATTTTCTGAACGCGCCCCGCCCCGGGGCGAAAGTTCGCATCGAAAAGATCTGGTGGGACACCTACATGGGTGCGGGCCGGGTCTACCCCAAATCCACGAAAACCAAGGAGGTGTGATGGCAAACGGACAGTGCATCGCCACCACCCAGGCCATGTATTCCGTGGCCGCGTCCGCCGAAAGCCTGGAAACAACCGTCGCCGTTCTGACCGGGCTGGCCGTCTTCCTGGTCCTGATGTGCGTCGCGATGGCGATCGTCGCCTACCGGCTGCACTCGACGGCTAAGCGCCCGAGCACCCAGCACGACACCTTCCCCCTCGCCACCCCTGAAAAGGAGTTCTGATCATGGCCAAGTACACCGGAACGATCGTTGTCGCGGGCCCCGGTGATGGCTGCATCACCAAGTCCGACGGCAAGAAGGACTGCTCCGAGGGCGCCAAGCAGGTCGTCAAGACGGTCAACGACACCGGTCCGGACCTGGCGCCCGTCTCCGGGTTCCTGCCGCTGTACGGCGTGATCATGGGCGTGCTTATCGGCGCGGTCATCCTGGCGATTGCGGCGGGGGCGGTCATCTCGGCCGGCCGCGGCGGCATCCAGGCCGGGTTTAAGAAGGATGGCTCGGCGCTGAAGAAGACCGCCATCACTGTGGGCGGCCTGATCGTCCTGCTGCTCGGCGTGCTGGCCATCGGCCCGTCCATCGCCACGGCGCTGGGAGGCTGAGCCGTGGCCGATGATCCCTGCGAGCGCATCAAGGGGCCCGCCCACAAGTACTGCGAGAAGGGCCAAGGCGGCGAGAACGGCGGCGGGTCGGACCCCGACGCGTTGACACCGGAAATGCCCGGATCGATGGACCCGCTCGGCGCCGCCGCTGACTGGATGTCCGACCAGGCGGCCGCCCTCTACCGGCTGATGGACAAGTCGATGATGGCGGCCGCCGATCCGCTCGGCGGTCTCAAAGATGGCGCGCTGGCCAAGGTCTACAACCCGGTGGCGGGCATCGCCGTGCTGATCGGTGCGATCGTTCTGGTGGGCGGGCTGATCTTATGGATCACCCGCCCCTCGGGGCCCGCCTTCAAGAAGGCGGGCTCGGCCGGGGCACGGTTCTTCGCCCTGCTGTTCCTGGTGACCGTGATTCCGATGGCGGTGGGACTGCTCGCGTTCGCGTTCGGTCAGTTCTCCGCGCTCATCTACGCTGACCTGGCCGACCATCCCTTCAAGGGCATGGAAAAGTCGCTGCTCGACTCCAGCGGCAACCCCTACGGCCGCCTCGCCCAGGCCTTCGTGGTGCTGCTAGCGGTGGGTCCGCTGTGGCTGCTGTGCGTCATCTCGCCGCTCGCCGTGCTCGCCGCGGTGGTGTTCCTGCCGCTGTCGGCGGCGCTGGGGGTGGGCAAGGGCTGGCTGCAGTCGCGTAGCGGCAAGGCGCTGCTGCATCTGGTCGCGGCGGTGTTCCTGGCGCGCGTGCCGATCTCCATCGTGCTGATGTTCCGCAGGGTGCTGCCCAAGAGCGCCCTGACGGATCTGCTGCTGACCGCGAGCACGACGATCGTGTGCCTGTACATCCTGCTGAGCCTGCCGGAGATGGCCAAGCACGTCGCCGCGGCCGTCACCCGGGCCCCCAAGCTCAAGACACAGAGCGAGGGACGCACCGCGGTCACCAAGCTGCCCGCCGACGCCGAACGCCAGGCGCACGCCAAGCGGCTGGCCCGCGCCCAGACACTGCGCGGCAACAAGAGGAAGGCGCCGGGGCAGGTCGCGGGCGTACACGAGGCCGGCCGCCGCCGCTACCCCGGCAGCGGCAAGGGAGTTCGGGCCGCACTGAAGGCGCCCGCACACCCGGCGCAGACCCCACAGCCTGCCGCCTCCGGCACGGCCCGCAAGTCCCCCCAACGACAGGAGAGGATTGCTCATGCCCGCGGCCCGGACGTATCTGCTCGACCCGCTGTACGAGACCGAGACGCTCAAGCTCCCCCCTTCCCGTACTGATCTGACGGTCATCGGGGCCGGGGTCGCTCTTAGCATCACCCACGGCGTCGCCGTCCCCGGCATCCTGGGCACCTTGACGTGCATCGTCCCCGCCGCCCTGGCGGGGGCGCTGGCCCTGGTGAAGACGGGCGGATCGACCGTCGTCGAACGCGTAGCCCGCCACAGTGGCCACGCGCTCAGGAAACGTGCCCTGGGCAAGGCCGTCAGGCAGTACGAGAGCGAGCAGGCCCCCGCCGCATCCGATGCGGAGGGGGCCTTGCCCCACCACGACGCGTTCACCAGGATCAATAACCTGATCTGGCACGAACGCGACGGCTACGCCTTCCCCCAGAGTTCCGGCAGGTTGCTTGCGGCGTTCGAGTGGGTCACCGACGGCGCCGCCCTCAAGGACGGCGCCCACCGCGACCGCGCCCACGACGCGCTCGCCGCGTTCCTGGAATGGGTCGCGGCCACCGGCCACGGCTCCTGCGTGCGCATCGTGCACGCCGTCAGCCCCTACGTCGGCGAGCACGACATCCGCGCCGAGAAGGGCGGCGAGTTGGCCGACTCATACCGGCAGTTGATGGAGCTGGTCAACGGGGCATGCGACGTGCACACCACCGTCATCCTGCTGTCCGTACCCGCCCACAGCACGGACGTCGAGGAAGAGACGGCCTGGGCACAGGCCGCCTTCGAGCAGGCGCAGGTGTGCGGCATCGAGGCGGGCCCCCTGTGGGACCGCCCCGCCTGGGATACCGCGCTGGCCACGGTCAAGGGCGATGCTCTGTACGAGATCCACGAGGATCACTTCCGCTCCGGTGACTACGTCACGGCAACCGCCGAGGTCGCCGACTTTCGGCGGGGTGAGCGAGCCGCGGAGTTCTGGCGGCCGATGATCACGACGCTGCCCCGCGTCACCCGCACGACCGTGGTCGAGTACCTGCCGCTGGACCGCCGCAAGGCCGAGAAGCGGCTGGAGACCGGCGAGATGCTGCGCACCGCAACCGCCCGCGACGAGAAGGACGTACGGCGCGAGAAGACCTCCACCCGCACCGGCAAGCGGGCCGCCGAACTCCACGAGGAAGACATCTCCGACGGCGCCGCCTACGTCAAGGTCGGCGCCCGCATCATGCTCCAAGCCCGCGATCAGGCGGAACTCAAAGAGTTTCGCCGGGACCTGGAGCAGAACGCGGTATCGGCCGGCGCCCACCTGACGTGGATGGACAAGGAACACGAAACCGGTTGGCACTCGGCGCTGCCGCTTCCGGGAGGAGAGATCACATGCTGACCACCACCACCCGCCAGGCCGCAGGCCTCTTTCCCGGCTACGCCTGCAAGCCCATCACCGACGGCGCCCTGATCGGCGCCTCGCTGCTGGACGGCTCGCCCTTCCGTCTGACCCCCGTCGACTGCGACCAGGAGGTCTTGCCGTCCACCGGCATGGCCCTGCTGGGCACGCTCGGCAACGGCAAGTCCACCAACACCAAGGTCATGGCACTGCGCGACATGGCCCGCCCGGGCCGCCGCTACGCCGTCCTGGACGCCAAGGGCGAAGACGGCGTCGGCGAGTGGGACGCGGTGGCCGCAGCCCTGCGTATCGCGCCGGTCCGCTTCGGCGAGGGGGTGTGCATGAACCCCCTCGATGAGCGGATCCCCCCGCTGCACCGGGTGCAGCTGGTGGCCGTGCTCGCTGAGCTCGGCGGACACCGGCCGCTGTCGCCCGGGGCGCGGATGGCGCTGGACGCGGCGATGGAGTCCCCGGCGGCCCGCACGCTGTCCGGGCTGATGGGGGCGGTCACTTCGCTGCAGGCCGATGCAATCCCCGGACGCTTCGACCAACGCCAGCTGCTCGCCTTCGGGCAGGAGGTCGTTCAGGCGCTGTCGCCGTTCATCCGCTCGGCCACGCGCGGGATGCTCGATGGCCAGACATCGGTGTCGCTGGACGAGAAGCTGACCGTGTTCGACTTCTCCGGCATCGACCGCACCTCCATCGCCCTGCCCGCGCTGATGTCGGTGGTCGGGGTGTTCCTGGAATCGGTGTGGCTCGCCCAGGGCGGGGCCGATCACGGCATTCACTCGACGCTCATCGTCGAAGAGGCCTGGCAGATCCTCAAACACCCCGCCACAGCGGCGCTGTTGCAGCGGATGATGAAGTACTCCCGCCGCGAAGGCCTCTCGGTCACCTCCGTCGCGCACAGCGCCAAGGACGCAAAGTCCGAAGAGGCCAAAGACCTCCTGCGCCTGGCCTCCACCCGCATCCTGCACCAGATGGACGAGGACGAAGCCGAGCAATGCCGCAGCCTGTTCTCCCTGCCCGACTGGGCCGTACGCCAAATCCCACTGCTCGGCCGAGGACAGGCCATCTGGCAGACCGGACGGCACGTCAACCTCGTCCAAACCCTGGTCACCGACTACGAGCGGCGACTCTGCTTCACCTCCCGGCGCCGCGACGCAGCCCAGGGCAAGACGTCTCCGCTCGCCCCCGCCGCAAGTCGTGAATGGGGCTGGGAGATGCCGCCGAACGTCATCGACCACGCCGCCTGACCCACCCCCGCACCTGCCGCATCGCGCCCCGCCCTCTTGGAGAGCGGGGCGATGTCGTTTCAGCGCCACCGCACACGATCCGATCGTTCCACTCGCAACGCTCTCAACGCGGAGGTTTCCCGGTGTCGTTAGGCAATCGCCATCCCGTCAGCTACGAGATCAGCATCACCCCGGTCGCCCCGCCTCGGCGGCCCGCAGGGCTCTGGGTCCTGATCATCCTGTTCGCCGTGGCCGCCCTCATCGGGCAGCGCGACGACAGCGGCACCACCACTCCCCAGCCCGAGCGCACGCAGATCACCGACGTGCGCACCCACGGCCAGGAGTAGCGCCATGACCTGCCGCGCCTGCTCCGAACACCACCCCGAGCGCATCGACGCCTACCCGGCCGGCAACCCCCGCGCCTCCCTGGTCGCCGCGCGCCGCGCCACCGAGGCTCGCAACGAAGCGCCCGGGGCGGTCCACGTCCACCACGACCCGACCACCGACGCCTTCGCCGTCATCCGCACCGACGAGGGCACCAACCATCGCGCCTAGAGCTCAACCAAGGCGGCGCGACGTCTTCTGCCGGGTCGTCCGCCAGACCCACCACTGGGCAACCGCGTTGCACACCGCCAGGACGACCGCGAACACGATCGCATCCGCCCAAGAGTGGTCCAGGACGAAGTGCCAGAACATCGCAGCCGCTCCGTAGACGACCACCCAGACGGTGATCACGACCGTCCAGCGCACCCAGCGCCAAGCCCACCATTCCGCGGGCACGAGCTTGGCCACAGTCCATCGGTCCATCACCAACGGCTACCCCGTAAACGCACCTTGAGAGGAACCCGCATGTCATCCGGAGAGACCCCGATCACCGTGATCGGCAACCTGACCGCCGACCCCGAGGTGAAGTTCACGCCCTCCGGGGCCGCGCTGGCGAAGTTCACCATCGCCTCCACCCCGCGCGTCTACGAGCGCGAGACGAATCAGTGGAAGGACGGCACCGCGACGTTCTTCCGATGCGCCGCCTGGCGCTCCCTGGCAGAGCACATCGCGGAGTCCCTGGCCAAGGGCTCTCGGGTGGTGGCGTTCGGTCGTATCCGCCAGCACAACTGGGAGACCCCCGAGGGTGAGAACCGCTCGATGCTCGCGCTGGAGATCGACGAGATCGGTGCGTCGCTGAAGTTCACCAACGTGGCCATCGAGGCCAAGCGCCCGGCGCAGGCCGCTACGGCATCCGGCGATAGCCCGTGGAACACCGGGGGCAACCGGCCCCAGACCGGGGACCAGCCCCCGTTCTAGCTACGCCAAGGGCAGCCCCTCCGTCTCGCCAAAGTCGCGGGGCCGCCCTTGCCAGCCAGCGCCCAACAAGGAACTAAAGGAACTGGAGGAGTCCCAGCATGGCCCAACCCACCGCCACCCGGCGAGCCCCCGCCCACGGCGACGGCCGCACCGAGCACCTGCGTACCGCCCTGGCCCTCGCCGCGTCCGGCGTGCCCGTGCTGCCGCTGCG
Source organism: Streptomyces sp. NPDC050439 (assembly GCF_040655335.1). NCBI lineage: Bacteria > Bacillati > Actinomycetota > Actinomycetes > Kitasatosporales > Streptomycetaceae > Streptomyces > Streptomyces sp. NPDC050439. Next base: position 224,518 of record NZ_JBFAJT010000011.1, on the reverse strand, counting down.
GGTCGGGAAGGTGCCGTTCGGGAACTGCCGCGCCTGCGCGAGCAACGCGTGCGGCGGCCGGCCGAACATGAAGACCCCGGGCCCCTGCACCTGCCCGGCCCCCTGCCACGCTTGGGCCGCGGCGACCACCGACCCCGACGTCATCGTCTCCGGCCCTTGGCGACGCCTGTGGCCCCAGGCGCAAGCAGTCGCCTACCACCCCGGCGGTGCCCGGCTCACGGTCCTCGACCTCGACGACGCCGACGCCATCGCCTGGGCCCGCGAGAGCCTGCCACCGACCCGCGCGGTGCCCACCACCCGTGGCGAGCACTGGATTTACCTAGGGGCGATGCGATCGGCCAACGCAGTACGTACGGGCGTGGACATCAAGTCCACGATGACCTACGCGCGATGGCTAGGCGAAGGCGCCGGCACCATCACCGCCCTGCCGGACGCCGTCCGCGCGCTGGTCGTCAAGGAACCGGCTGCTGCCCAGCCGCCGTCGCCCGCCGTCGGCGTGCCCGCACTGACCGATGGCGGGGAATGCCGTCACCGCACGCCCGCCTACCTGGAACGTGGCATCGCCATGGCCGAGCAGCGCATCACCGAGGCGCATGAGTCGGTGCACGCCACCGTCTACCGCACGTTCCTCGCCGTGCTCTCCACGCACGGCCGGTGCGGCTGCCTCACCGACGCCCACATCGCGCGGCTGTTCGACGCCGCTCAGGCCAAGGGCGAAAGGCCCCGGCACTGCACCGAGGCGTGGATCAACGCCCGTACCCGGTTGGGGCTGTGACTGTGTCCGACGACGAGAAGGACCCGGCCCGCAAGGTCATCACCGACTACGCGCAGAGCCACTTCCGCTACTTCCGCACGGTCGAAGGCACCGTGTACGCCCAGCGCACCGGCCACCCCGTGGCCCGCCCCATCCGCTCCCAGGGCACAACCGGGAGCCACCGCCAAGAACTCATGGTCGGCCTCTTCCGTGACGGGGTCGGCGTCTTCAACGGAACCGCCCTCAAGGAGGCGTTGGACTTGATCGAAGCACTCGCACTCACCGAACAGGTACAGCCCACCCACATCCGCGTCGCCCCCGGCTTCGACGGCGCCACCTGGCTCGACCTGGGCCGCGACGACGGACAGTCGGTCCGCATCCACGCCACCGGCTGGGACATCCGCGTCCCCGACCCCCAAGAAGTCTGCTGGCGGCGCACCCAGCTCACCGGCGAACTCCCCCTTCCCACCCGGGACACCAACGGCAAGGGCCTGGATCTGCTGCTGCGGCTGTGCAACTTCGCCGACGCCCAGACCGAGTGCTTGGCCCTCGCCTGGCTCATCGGCTGCCTCGAACCGTCCGTCCCGGTGCCGGCACCGTTCCTGACCGGCCCGCAGGGCGCGGGCAAGTCGACCGCCGGGCGGATGCTCATCCGCATCATCGAGGGAATGAGCAGCGACCTGCGGCGGCCTCCCAAGGACGAAGAAAACATGATCACGGCAGTGGCCGCCGGATGGATCACCGCCCTCGACAACCTCTCCCACCTGGCCCCGGACCTGTCCGACCTCATGTGCTGCGTGATCACCGGAGCCGAGAGCATCAAGCGCGCCCTGTTCACCGACGGCGACGTCGTGCGCTCCCGCTACCGCCGCCCGGTGCTCCTCACCGGCATCGACGTCGGCATCATCCGCCCCGACCTCGCCGAACGCCTCCTGACCCTGCGCCTGGAACGCCCCCGCGTGCGGCGCACCGAAGCGGAACTGTGGGCGGAGTACGCCGAGATCCTGCCCGCCGTCCTCGGCTCGCTCCTGGACCTCACCGTCAAGGTCCGCGCGGCCGAAGCGGACACCCCCACCGACCTGCGCATGGCCGACTTCGCCCACCTGTGCGCCCAGCTCGACGCGGCCATGGCCTTCGGCACCCTGGCCGCCTACCGGGCCAGCCTGGACGACCTGAACGACGACGTCATCGAAGGTGACCTGCTGGCGCAGACCGTCCTGCAGCACGCCGCCGGACTCGCCCCAGGCGAAGAGGTACGGATGACGTCGGCCGAGTGGCTGCACTGCCTCACCACCCTCTACAGCGGCGAGGAATGCCGTCCCCTACCCAAGGGCTGGCCCACCACCGGCAAGGTGCTCTCCGACCGACTGCGGCGCATCCAGCCCACCCTCGCCTCCCGGGGCGTCCTGGTCGAATGGGGCCGCACCAGCGCCGCCCGCTTCATCGAGCTCAGCCGCCAGACTCCGGCCTCGCCGCATCAACAGCAACCCGCGTTCTGACCCCATACAAGCGGACAAGCAAGAGGAGCACGCCCCGCCCGGGGTGCTCCTCTTGCTGTTCGGCGGCGCCAGCCGCCCTGAACGGGTCGCGCCGCGAAGCGGCCCGCTCTTCACCTCATAAGCAGCGACGTACGACCACAGAAACCACCCCTTCTTTTTCCTAAGTAGGGAAGATCTGCGTCATTGCGTCACCACGGCCCGAGAGACGGCCGCTGACCAGCACTGACAACGGTGACGCAGACGGCGAATCGTGCGTCACCCTGCGTCACCCGCGTCACGCCGTGACGAGAGCCCGTGTCACAGATGACGTGAGGCCCGCCCCGCTGCGTCATCGAAACCCACAGGTCAGAAGCCTGATTGACGCAGGTGACGCGATGACGCAGAAATCCCCGCCTCGGACAGGCGCGCACTCCTGAGCAGCCTCCAATCCAAGAGCAACGTGACTCGACTTCGAGGACCCCATGAGCCGAACCCGTTCCGCTCAACCCGACCCCCGCGAGACCCTCCGGGCCGGACTCCCAGACCGCTACCTCACTCCCGACGACATCGCCGAACTCTTCGAGGTGCCTCTGGAGACCGTCTACCAGTGGCGTAAGAAGCGCACCGGCCCGCCCGGCTTCCGTGTCGGCAAGTACGTCCGCTACGACCCCGCCGCCGTACGCGACTGGACAGCGGAGCGCATGGCCGCCGACAAGGCCGCCTAACCGGCGACCACCCGAGCACGACCAACCACCCGCAGGGCGGGGCCATATGGCCCCGCCCTGCTTCGCTCTGCGAGAGGATCACCGCCGCATGGCAGGCCACATCCAGGACCGCTGGTACAAGACCGAGAGCGACGCCAACGGCAAGGCCCGGCGTGTGAAGACCGACCGCCACGGCGTTGGTAAGCGTTACCGAGCTCGCTACGTCGGGCCCGACGGCACCGAGAAGTCCAAGAGCTTCCGCGATGGACAGAAGCGCCTCGCGGAACGGTGGCTGACCGACATCGAAGCTGACATGTCGCGCGGCAACTACACCGACCCCGCCGCCGCCCGAATCACCTTCAAGCAGTACGCCGAACGCTGGATTGCCGCTCAGTCCACGGACGTGTCGTCGCGGACCACCACCGAAACGCGTATTCGGCTCCACGCCATCCCCTACATCGGATCACGGCCCCTGTCGTCGTTCCGGCCGAGTCACATCCGCACTTGGGTACGTCAGTTGGAAGACACTGGGCTCGCGTCGTCGTATCGACGCGGCATCTTCGCGAACGTATCCGCGGTCCTGACCGCTGCCGTCGATGATGGGCTCATCCCCCGGAACCCCTGCCGAGCCAGTTCGGTGACAGCCCCGAAGCCGGGGCTGGAGCGCGTCGTCCCGTGGACCGCCCAGCAGGTATTCGCGGTCCGCGACGCACTGCCGGCGCGCTACCGAAGCGTGGTGGATCTCGGAGCGGGATGCGGTTTGCGGCAGGGCGAGATCTTTGGCCTGCCTGTCGACGCGGTGGGGTTCCTCACGGGCTGGCTGCACGTCGGGCTGCAAATCAAGGTCGTGGAGGGAAAAGCGTTTTTCGGGAAGCCGAAGAACAGCAAAGAGCGTGACGTGCCGCTCCCCCACTCAGTCAGTCAGGCACTTGCTCAGCACATGCGGGAACATCCGCCAGTGAACGTCACGCTCCCGTGGAAGACGCCCGACGGGCCGCCCGTTACCAAGCGGCTGATCTTCTCGGGTCCGCAGGGAAACCACGTCTATCGGAGCAACTTCAACATCAGCCCGTGGAAACCTGCCCTCGCCGAAGCAGGGCTCATCCAGAAACCGGAGGACGGCGGCCCCCTGCCCTCCGCGCGCGAGCACGGGATGCACGCGCTACGACACTTCTACGCTTCGGTGCTCTTGGACGCCGGAGAGAACATCAAGGCGCTGAGCAGCTACCTCGGGCACACAGACCCTGGCTTCACCTTGCGGGTCTACACCCACCTCATGCCTAGCAGCGAGACACGGACACGAAAGGCGGTCGACAGCCTCTACACGCTCATCGGCGAGCACAAGAACGTTTCGGGACCCACGCAAGCGGCGTAGAAGCGAGGCCGTTGGCGGGCAGTCCACCGCCAACGGCTCAATCAGCAGCATCACGAGGACAATGCCGACCGTGGACATCTGGGGGACGTTGCTCGCGACGATTGTCGGTGCTGCCATCGCACTGCTGGGACAACGCCTGATGAAGCGCGCGGAAGACAGGGCGCGCTTGTCGGAGTTGCTCATGGAGCAGTGCGCTTTGATCGCTGCCTCGGTGACAGATTTCGAGGATCGCATCTGGGAGGAAAGGGTCCTCGGCATGAACGACCGTGTCAGTGGCTACGACCTGCCCGCCCACGTGCTGGCATCTGTTCGGCTACGCATCCTCACTCGGGACGCTGCCTTGCTCGCGGCACTCGCCGAGTTGGACGCGGCCGGCAAGGAGCTGGGGAGCTACTGGAGACAGGGCCACGTCGACGATGAGTCATACGCTCGGCTATGGGAGCGGCATCACAGGGCCATACCCGCGTTCATCCATGCGAGCGGCGATGCGGTCCGTCGACGCCTCGCATCAGGCTAGCTTCGCGCCCTCTCACGGCCCAGGCACGGCCCAGCGAGCAGCAATAGGCCCCCTACCTGCACCAAACGTGCAGGTAGGGGGCCTATTCGCGATCCTCGGAACCCAGTTCTCCGGGTACAGGCATGGTCCATCCAGTGTCGCAGACATAAGGCAAGGGGCCCGCCGCCCTGTGGACGACGAGCCCCTGGTGTGCGAAGACGCAGGTCAGCTGGATCCTACGAAGATCACGAGCAGCAGCCAGACCACCGGTGCCGTCGGCAGCAGGGAGTCGAGGCGGTCCATGATGCCGCCGTGGCCCGGCAGCAGCGTGCCCATGTCCTTGATGCCGAGGTCACGCTTGATCATGGACTCGCCGAGGTCACCGAGCGTCGCGCTCGCGGCGACCGCCAGGCCGATGAGCAGGCCCTGCCACCACGTGCCGCCGTCGATCAGGAACTCCATGCACAGCGCGCCCCCCGCCATCGCGAACGTCACCGCTCCGACCAGGCCCTCGCGGGTCTTGCCGGGGCTGATGCGCGGGGCGAGCTTGTGCTTGCCGAAGCGCCAGCCGATCGCGTACGCCCCGGTGTCGCTGACCACGGTCAGGAGCAGGAACGTGAGCACCCGCATCGCGCCGTCGTCGGCGGTGAGCATCATCGCCACGAACGTCGCGAGGAACGGGACGTAGAACGCCGCGAAGACGCCCGCCGTGACGTCCTTCAGATAGCCCTCGGGCGGTTCGGTCATCCGCCAGACGAGCACCGCGAGCGCGGTGAGCGCCATGGCGACCCAGGCGCCCTCGGGCCCGCGGACGTACCCGGCGACGACCATCGCGGCGCCGCCCACCGCCAGCGGGACCAGCGGCGCCTTGATCTCCTTGCGCTCCTGGAGCCGCGAGGTGAGTTCCCAGAGACCGACCACGACGGCGACCGCTATGACGCCGATGAAGACGGCCTTCACGATGAAGAGCGACGCGACGATCACCGCGCCGAGCCCCACGCCGACTCCTATGGCCGCCCCGAGATCACGGCCCGCGCTCTTCTTCTGCGGCGCTTGGGGCACCTTGGGCGCTTGAGGCGCTCGCGGCGCCTCAGGGGCGGGCTGTGATGCGCTGGGCATGGGCTCCCGGGGTACTTCAGGCATGTCAGGCACGATGGGCATGGGCTGCGTCTCTGCTGGATACAGGGCGTCATGCGCATCGTACGCGGGACCTGCCGGGGCAGCCCCTTGAGCAGGGCCCTGGTCGGGCGGCCCCCAGTACCCGGCTCTGGGAGGCGCCCCCCAGGAAGAGTCGTTCACGGATCGGATTCCTCAGTCCTCAGACCACGAGCCCTCAGACCTCGAGCAGCTCGGCTTCCTTGTGCTTGAGCAGCTCGTCCACCTGTGCGACGTACTTCGCGGTGGTGTCGTCGAGCTCCTTCTCCGCGCGCCGGCCCTCGTCCTCGCCGATGTCGCCGTCCTTGATCGCCTTGTCGATCGCTTCCTTGGCCTTGCGGCGGATGGAGCGGATCGAGATCTTGGAGTCCTCGGCCTTGGTCTTGGCGACCTTGATGTACTCCTTGCGGCGGTCCTGCGTCAGCTCGGGGAACGTCACCCGGATGATGTTTCCGTCATTGCTGGGGTTGACGCCGAGGTCGGAGTCGCGGATCGCCTGCTCGATGTTGCGCAGCGCGCTCTTGTCGAACGGGGTCACCACGGCCATCCGCGGCTCGGGCACCGAGAACGAGGCCAGCTGATTGATCGGCGTAAGGGCGCCGTAGTAGTCGGCCACGATCTTGTTGAACATCGCCGGGTGCGCACGGCCTGTGCGAATCGCGGCGAAGTCCTCCTTGGCGACCACGACGGCCTTCTCCATCTTCTCCTCGGCCTCGAGGAGGGTCTCTTCGATCACCACTTGCTCCTGGTGTTGTGAGTGGGCTGGGGGCGCCCCCACACGGTGAAGTAGGGGGAGTCCATGGGGCGTCGGCTGCGTCGCGTCTCTTTCCCTGCACCGTGTCCGACCGGCAGGGCTTTGTCCATCCCTCGTGGCCCTCGGGGGGCCGTCCCGAGATCAGGAGCGGGTGCCCTCGTCGCCCACGAGCGTGCCGATCTTCTCACCCTTGACGGCACGCGCGATATTGCCGGTGGAGAGCAACTCGAAGACCAGGATGGGCAGCTTGTTGTCGCGGCACAGCGTGATCGCGGTCATGTCGGCGACCTTGAGGTCGCGGGTGATGACCTCGCCATAACCGAGCGCGTCGTACTTCACCGCGTCCGGGTTGGTCTTGGGGTCGGAGTCGTAGACCCCGTCGACACCGTTCTTGCCCATGAGCAGGGCCTCGGCGTCGATCTCCAGGGCGCGCTGCGCCGCGGTCGTGTCGGTGGAGAAGTACGGCATGCCCATGCCGGCACCGAAGATGACCACACGGCCCTTCTCCAGGTGCCGCACGGCGCGCAGCGGGATGTACGGCTCCGCGACCTGGCCCATCGTGATGGCGGTCTGCACGCGGCACTCGATGCCTTCCTTCTCCAGGAAGTCCTGGAGGGCGAGGCAGTTCATGACCGTGCCGAGCATGCCCATGTAGTCCGAGCGGGCACGGTCCATGCCGCGCTGCTGGAGCTCAGCGCCACGGAAGAAGTTGCCGCCGCCGATGACGGCCGCGATCTGGGCTCCGTCCCGGACGACCGCGGCGATCTCCTTGGCGATCGCGTGCACCACGTCGGGGTCGACGCCAAGGCCGCCCCCGCCGGCGAATGCCTCACCGGAGAGCTTCAGCAGGAAACGACCGGGGACTTTATCGTCGCCGCTGTTTGTGTCGGCCTTGGTGGTCATGGAGTTCTCGCTTCTTTTTGCTCGGCGCACATACGAAGAAGGCCACTGCCGGTGGGGTGTCGTTCGCATCCCATGCTCGGCAATGGCCTCCTCGTCAGATCCTGCGGTCGTACGTCGCGTACGCGTGGGTACGCGGGCGACCGCTGTCGACCCTAGCGGGGTCTACCGTCGATCGCGGTACGGACTCAGATGCCGACCTTGATGCGCGAGAAGCGCTTCAGGGTGACACCGGCCTCGTCCAGAACCTTCTGGACGGACTTCTTGTTGTCGAGCGCGTACGGCTGACCGAGGAGGGTGGCCTCCTTGAAGAAGCCGTTGACGCGACCCTCGACGATCTTGGGCAGCGCGGCCTCGGGCTTGCCCTCGGCGCGGGTGGTCTCCTCGGCGACGCGGCGCTCGGACTCGACGACCTCGGCCGGGACGTCCTCGCGGGAGAGGTACTTCGGCGCGAAGGCGGCGATGTGCTGCGCGATGCCCTTGGCGAGGTCGGCGTCGGCCTTGTCCAGCTCGACCAGAACACCGATCTGCGGGGGCAGGTCGGGCATGGTGCGGTGCATGTACGCGGTCACGAAGGTGCCCGAGAACTGCGCGAAGCGGTCCAGGACGATCTTCTCGCCGAGGTTGGCGTTGGCCTCGTCGACGTACGCCTGGACGGTCTTGCCGGACTCGATCTCGGACGCGAGAAGCGCCTCGAGGTCGGCCGGGGACGTCTTGGCGATGTGCGCGGCCAGCGAGTTCGCGACGGCCTGGAACTTCTCGCCCTTGGCGACGAAGTCCGTCTCGCACTTCAGCTCGACGATCACGCCGGAGGTGTTGTCGTCGGCGATGAGGGAGACCACGGCGCCGTTCTCGGCGGAGCGGCCCTCGCGCTTGGCGACGCCCTTCTGGCCCTTGATGCGCAGGGCCTCGACGGCCTTGTCGACGCTGCCGTCGGCCTCGTCGAGCGCCTTCTTGCAGTCCATCATGCCGGCGCCCGTGAGCTCACGGAGCTTCTTGACGTCAGCGGCGGTGTAGTTCGCCATGATCCTGAAATTCTCTTTCGGAGGTCTGAAAGATCTACGGGTGAACGGCGGGGGCCTGTGGGCCCCCGCCGTCAACTACCGAACCTGTGAAGGTCAGGCCTGCTCGGTCTCCGCGGCGGGGGCCTCGGCGGCGGCAACCTCGGCGGGGGCCTCGGCCTGCTCGGCGTCGGCGGCCTTCTCCGTCTCGGCGGACTTCTGAACCTCGGCCTCGTCGGCCTTGGCCTCGTCAGCCTTGGGCTCGTCGGCCTTCTTCTCGCCCTCGAGCAGGTCGCGCTCCCACTCGGCGAGCGGCTCGCCGGCGGCCTTCTCGCCCGGCTTCTGGTCGCCCGTGGCGACGCCGGAACGGGCGATGAGGCCCTCGGCGACGGCGTCGGCGATCACGCGGGTGAGCAGCGTGACGGAGCGGATCGCGTCGTCGTTGCCCGGGATCTTGTAGTCGACCTCGTCGGGGTCACAGTTGGTGTCGAGGATGGCGACGACCGGGATGTTGAGCTTCCGGGCCTCGCCGACCGCGATGTGCTCCTTCTTGGTGTCCACGATCCAGACGGCGCTGGGCACCTTGGACATCTCGCGGATACCGCCGAGGGTCTTCTCCAGCTTGGCCTTCTCGCGGGAGAGGACGAGCAGCTCCTTCTTGGTGAGGCCGGACGCGGCCACATCCTCGAAGTCGATCTGCTCGAGCTCCTTCAGGCGCTGCAGGCGCTTGTAGACGGTCGAGAAGTTGGTGAGCATGCCGCCCAGCCAGCGCTGGTTCACGTAGGGCATGCCGACGCGGGTCGCCTGCTCGGCGATGGCCTCCTGCGCCTGCTTCTTCGTGCCGACGAACATGACCGTGCCGCCGTGGGCGACGGTCTCCTTGACGAACTCGTAGGCGCGGTCGATGTACGACAGCGACTGGAGCAGGTCGATGATGTAGATGCCGTTGCGCTCCGTGAAGATGAAGCGCTTCATCTTCGGGTTCCAACGACGGGTCTGGTGACCGAAGTGGACGCCGCTTTCCAGCAGCTCCCGCATCGTGACGACGGCCATGGCCGTACTCCTAGGTGTTCTCGGTTGTGCCGCGTCCGCCGGATGGCGGTCGCGCCTGACGCCCGCGATCGCGCCGTGCCACAAAGGACCGAGAGGCGCTGGCACCTGGCTTTTGATGGCCTGGTGTCGGGGCGTGCGAAGTCGACCCGGTGACCCGGATCGCCACAAGAAGTGTACGGGACCCGCGAGGCAGCGGGTGACGCCGCTGTCCACAAGCGGCTGGTCATCCACAGATCCGCGCCATGATCCCCGCGGACCGGCCCGGCGCGGGACGGTTCTGGCATGTCTCACATGCGAAGAAGACTGCGTGCGGTTCTGCGTCTGTTGCCGGGTCCGGTGTTGCTGTGCGTGGCCTTGATCACCGTGGCGGTGGTGCCCGCCGGGGCTGCCGGGGAGCCGGTGCCGAAGATCGGCCGCGCTTGGCCGGTGGGGGTGCGGCCCGCCGTCGTACGGGGCTGGGAGCCGCCGGCGACGGAGTACGGCCGGGGCCACCGGGGCGTGGACCTCGCGGCGCCGCCGGGTTCGGTGGTCCGGGCGGTGGCCGCGGGCAAGGTCTCCTTCGCGGGCCGGGTGGCGGGACGGGGAGTGATCGCCGTGGAGCTGACGGGCACGGGTGATCCACCCCTGCGCACGACGTACGAGCCGGTGCGGGCCACGGTCGAGAAGGGCGCCGAGGTGGCGGCGGGCGAGACGCTGGGGGTACTGGAGCCGCCTCGCACCCACTGCGCGGGCAGCTGTCTCCACTGGGGGCTGCTGAGGGCCGAGGCGTATCTGGACCCGCTGTCGCTGATGCCGCCGTGGCTGCTGCGACGCGGGGCCGCCCGGCTGCTGCCGGTGATCGATGTGCCGTTCCTGCGGCCGGTGTCGTTCTTGCGGCCGGTCCCGCTGTGGGCAGGCGTTCTGCGGGGCGGGGCAGGGGGACGGGACGCCCCGCTGCCGGGCGTCGACGTGCGGAGCCTCAGCCCCGCACCCCTCGCAGGGCCATGGCCACGGCCGCCTCGGTGATGGCGGTCGGGTCCTCGGCGGCGCCCAGCTCGATGCGCCGCACCGCCGCGTCCACGACACCCTGCAGGAGCATCGCAGCGAGCCGTGGCTCGGCGTGCCCCAGCTCGCACAGCGCCTCGCCGATCATGGCGACGAGCCCTCCGTGCGCGGCCCGGATCTTCTCGCGCGCACCCGCGTCCAGCTCGGCCGCGGAGATCGCGACGACGGCCCGGTGGCGGCGGTCCCCCACCAGATCGAGCTGACGCCTGACGTACGCCTCGACCTTGCCCTCGGCGGAGTCGGCGCCCTCCATCGCGGCGGAGACCTCCGCCGCCCAGACGGGGAAGTCGACCTCGCACAGCTCTTCCACGACCGCGGCCCGCGACCGGAAGTACTCGTACACGGACGACCGCGCGAGCCCCGTGCGTTCAGCGAGGGCGGGGAAGGTCAACGCCTCCGTACCGCCCTCGGACAGCAGGGACCGTGCGGCGTCCAGGAGGGCGCCGCGCTGCATCGACCGGTGCTCGGCCACAGAGGCCGCTCGAATCCTTGGCACGCCCTCCACTCTACGGACGTGACCGCGAGGACGGGAGTCGATGCACTCGGCGGAACCCCACACCGCGATCGCACGGCACATGCCGGGGGCAGGGACGATTCAGCGCGCTCAGCGGCCGAAACTCGCCAGCTTCGCCCGCAGCTGGAGCACCGACTTCGTGTGGATCTGGCTCACGCGGCTCTCCGTCACACCGAGCACGTTGCCGATCTCGGCGAGCGTCAGGCCCTCGTAGTAGTAGAGCGTCACGACGGTCTTCTCCCGCTCCGGCAGCGTGTTGATCGCGCGCGCGAGCAGCCGCCGCAGCTCGCGGTCCTCGGCGACCTCCACGGGGTTGTCGGCCGCGGTGTCCTCGAGGGTGTCCATCAGGCTCAGACGGTTGCCGCCCTCGCCGCCGACGTGCAGCAGCTCCTCGAGGGCCACCACGTTCGCCAGCGACAACTGGCTGAAAATGGCGTGCAATTCCTCGATGGCGATGCCCATCTCGTCGGCGACCTCGCCCTCCGACGGAGTACGCCGCAACTGTGCTTCGAGCGTGGCGTAGGCCCGCTCGACGTTGCGCGCCTTCTGCCGCACCGACCGGGGAATCCAGTCGAGCGCACGCAGTTCGTCGATCATCGCGCCACGGATGCGCGTGATCGCGTACGTCTCGAACTTGATGGAACGCTCGATGTCGAACTTCTCGATCGCGTCGATCAGGCCGAACACCCCGGAGGACACGAAGTCCGCCTGCTCGACATTGGGCGGAAGGCCCACGCTGACCCGGCCCGCGACATATTTCACCAGCGGCGAGTAGTGCAGGATCAACTGTTCGCGCAGTCGCCCGTCCCCCGTGTCCTTGTACGACCGCCACAGCTCGTCCAGCGACGAGGGGGCGGGGGGCCGCTCCCGCTCGCCGCTCCGGGCGGCGGGAGGAGCCGCCGCCCGATCGGACCCTGAGGTGTGCTGGGGCATTTGTTGCCTTGAGCCGTTCTGCCGTGAACCGGTGAGGTCGTGCGAGCCGATGGATTCGCCCGCGCCCGCGAGGTGGTGAGTTTGCGTGAAGTGAATGAGGTTGTCCGTCTGCTTGCCCGTGGTTGCCTGTCCGCGTCGGAATCCTTGTGAGCGTAGCGTGACTGAAGTGTCGCAGTGTGCGAACAGTAGGGGATCCCGCGTACGCAGATACGTTCCGCTGGGCGCCCCGCCGAGTACCCCTCGTCGCCGTCCGTGACGAGCTTGAAGCGTCAACTGCGGGCGCCCCCAAGGACATCGGGGGTTCATCCAGACGGCCGAACACGGTCGGTCACGAACCGCCTCCCTCCGACGAGACCGACACAATCGCCTGGCGTGTCAACTGCCAGCCCTCGCCGTGTCGTTCGACGAACCCGAGAGAGCGCAACTCGTACAACCGACCGATCGCCATGTCCACCACCGTGCCCGCCCCGAGTGCGATCTCCCGGGGCGACGCACTCCCCCGGCCGGGCACCGCCGCCAGGACGCGCGCGGCGTCCGGGGCGAGCAGATCACGCGGCACGACGGGCCCGCGCCGCTCCGGGGCCAGCTCGCCCATGTCGCCCACCAGCTCGACGACGTCCGCCGCGTCGGTCACCAGGATTCCGTCCCGCCGCAGCAGTTCGTGCACCCCCGCCGAGAGACCGCTCGTCGCGGGGCCAGGAACCCCCATCGCGAACCGTCCGAGCTCCTGAGCACTGCGCGCCGTGGCGAGCGCACCGCTGCGGTAAGCGGCCTCGACGACGACACTCCCCCGGGTGAGAGCGGCGATCACGCGGTTCCGGAGGATGAACCTGCTCGGCGTGGGATGGTCCCCGGGCGGCAACTCCCCCACCAGCAGCCCCTGTTCCGCGATCCTCCTCAGCAACTCGGCGTGACCGCGCGGATAGGCCTGATCGACCCCGCACGCGAGCACCGCGACCGTCGCCCCGCCGGCCCCCAGCGCTCCCCGATGCGCGGCGCCGTCCACCCCATAGGCGCCGCCCGACACGACCACCCACCCCCGCTCGGCCAGCCCCGCGCCCAGACCGGCCGCCATGTGCGCCCCGTACTCCGTGCAGGCCCGCGCGCCGACCACGGCCACCGACCGCAGCGCCCATATCCGCAGGCTGGGCTGCCCCCGCACCCATAGCCCCACGGGCCGGGCGTCCCCGAGGTCGTCCAGCTGTGCGGGCCACTCCGCCTCCCCCGGACACACGAAGCGCACCCCCGCGTCCCGCGCCACCGCCAGGTCACGCCCGGGCCTCGCCCGCACGGCCCGCGCCCGCAGCCCTTCCCACCTCGCCGGAGTCACCCCGGCCAGCCGCTCCTCCCCCGCGACCAGCCGCCGCACCACTTCCGCGGCCCCGGTCTCGCGCAACCACCGCCCGCCCACCGCATCCCCCGGTTCGAGAATGCGGGTCAGGGCGACCCTCGCCAGCCGCTCCTCCGCCGGGCTGCCGCCCTGGTCCGAGGTCATGTCAGAGCCCCGATCGCCATCGGTACTCCCCGCGAGATCCCCGTACGCAACTGCAGTGCCAGGGCGACGTCCTGGACCCCGGGACGGTCCCGTCCTGCGAGGTCCGCCACGGTCCAGGCGACCCGCAGGACGCGGTCGAGCCCCCGGGCAGTCAGGAAGCCACGCTCCAGGTCGAGTTCGGCGGCGTCCAGGGCGCCCGGCTCCGCGGGCCATCGCGTGCGCAGCGCGTGCCCCGGGACCTCGCTGTTCGTGCGCCAGCCGGTGCCGGTCAGCCTGGCCGCCGCCCGCTCCCGGGCGGCCCGCACCCGGTCGGCGACGGTCTGCGTGGAGTCCCCCGGAGTGCCGTGCCCGGCCAGCTCGGAGCGCGTGACGGGCTCCACCTCGACCTTCAGGTCGACCCGGTCGAGCAGCGGTCCCGACAGCCGCGCCTGATAGCGGCGGATGACGGACGCCGGGCACTCGCAGCCGTCACCCAGCAGGGTGTGCCGGCCGCAGGGGCAGGGGTTGGCGGCGAGCACCATCAGGAACTTCGCGGGCAGCCGCACCACTCCCGCGCTGCGAGCGATCACCACGTGCCCGGACTCCAGGGGCTGGCGCAAGGAGTCCAGGGTCTGGCCGCTGAACTCCGGCGCCTCGTCCAGAAAAAGCACCCCACGGTGAGCCAACGAGACCGCCCCCGGCCGCGCGATTCCCTTGCCGCCGCCCACCAGCGACTGCATCGTCGCGGAGTGATGCGGCGCGCAGTACGGCGCGGTGTCCACCAATGGCTTGCCCGGTGGCAGCATGCCCGCCACGGAGTGGACGGCCGTCACCTCCAGGGACTCCTCCCGGGTCAGCCGGGGCAGGATCGCCGGCAGCCGCTCCGCGAGCATCGTCTTTCCCGCGCCCGGCGGGCCCTGCAGAAAGAGGTGGTGTCCGCCCGTCGCCGCCACCTCGACGGCGGTCCTGGCCGAGGTCTGGCCGACGACATCGGCGAGGTCGAGGGCGAGGGCGTCGTCCAGGCCGCCGCTGAGCCCCGTGCCCACACCGGTCCCGGGCACGCAGAGCCCCGCGAGCATCGGGTCCGGGCGCCCCGGCTCGTCGGGCTCCTCCTCCGGCACCGGCTCGTCGGTCAGCACCGCGATCAGTTGCCGCAGGCTGCGCACGCCCAGGATCGAGACCCCCGGCACCAGCGCGGCCTCCGCCGCCGTGCACTCCGGGACGACGACCTGCTCATAGCCCGCATCGGCCGCCGCGAGGACCGCGGGCAGCACTCCCCTGACCGGCCGCACCCGCCCGTCGAGCCCCAGCTCGCCGATCATCACGATGTCGGTGAGGGTCCGCGGATCGATGCGCTCCGCCGCGCCGAGCACCGCGCAGGCGATCGCCAGATCGAAGCCGCTGCCGCCCTTGGGCACCGACGCCGGACTGAGGCCCACCGTGAGCTTCTTCTGGGGCCACTCCGCTCCGGAGTTGACCACCGCGGCCCTGACCCGGTCCTTGCTCTCCGTCAGGCTCTTGTCCGGGAGCCCGACCAGCGTGAACGCCGCGACGCCCGGCTCCAGATCGGCCTGCACCTCGACGACCACGCCCTCGACGCCCACCAGCGCCACGGAACACGTACGCGCGAATCCCATCAGGCCACCCCCCGCGCGTGCTCCACGACAGGGGCCCCGCGGCGTGGGATCAGGACGCCGACGAGATCGATCCGGACTCCGCCCGGCGGTGGGCCGCCACGCTCGTCGATCCAGCGCTCGGCGAGACGGCGCAACCGCTCCGCCTTGGCCTGGCCCACGGCGGCCATCGGGTGCTGGTAGATCCCCGAGCCGACCAGGGCGGCCCTGCGTGTCTTGACCTCACAGACGACCAGCGCTTCGCCGTCCATGGCCACGATGTCGATCTCGCCGGTCCTGCCACCGCGCCAGTTGCGCTCCAGAACCGTCATCCCGGCTTCGCCCAGCCGCCGCGCGGCCAGATCTTCGCCGTACCGCCCGAGTGCCCCACGTGCGTTCATGTCGGAACCACCTCCGACACCCACACTGGGGCCCGGCCCCGAGCGCTGTGGATCTTGGTGGACGACTCATCCGTTGTGGATAACTCGCTCACCCGTGGCGGTGAAAGGTGAACCGAGCGGTGAACCGCGCGGTGAACTCAGCCGCCCGGCAGCTCGAGGTCGCTCTTGTTGAGCTCCTCGATATTCACGTCCTTGAACGTGAGGACGCGCACCTGCTTCACGAACCGGGCGGGCCTGTACATGTCCCACACCCAGGCGTCCGCCATGGACACCTCGAAGAAAACCTCACCCTGGACCGAGTGCACCTGCATCTCGTAGTCGTTGGTGAGGTAGAAGCGCCGTTCGGTCTCGATCACATATTTGAACAGACCGACGACATCGCGGTACTCCCGGTAGAGCTTCAGCTCCATCTCGGTCTCGTACTTCTCGAGGTCCTCGGCGCTCATGGCATGTTCCCCTTCAGCCGTGCGTCCCCCTATTGTGCGTCAGCCCCTGGAGCCTCTACACGATTTCCGTGTCGAGCGTCTCGGGCCGGCTCGGAGGACCCTCGTCGAGCAGCCTGCGAAGCAACTCGGCGAGCCTGGTCGGATACACCGTCTCATGTGCCTCGGTCAGTTCCTGGCACGTCCACCATCGCGCTCCCGCGACACTCCGCCGTTCCAGCTCCGTCAGCCCCGCGGCCCGCGTGTACGTCTGCGACGTACGCGCCAAGAAGTACCGCTCGTCCTGGTCCCAGCGCCGTCCGGCGAAGGGGAAGGAGCAGAGCCGCTGCCACAGGGCGGGGCCGAGCTCGACCTCGGTGATGCCCGTCTCTTCCATCAGTTCACGCAGCGCGGCCTGTTCATGCGTCTCGTCGCCCTCCAGACCGCCGCCCGGCGTGAACCACCAGTCGTCCGACGCGTCCTCCGGCTCATGGCCGTGCAACAGGAGGATGCGGTCCTGCGGGTCGAGCAGCACCACCCGCGCGACCCTGCGCAGCGCCCCCGATTGCGGCTCCTCAGCCGACATGGGCGCTCTCCCCCGAGCGGTCGCGGCTCCGCGGACGCTCGCGCCCGCGCCGCAGCCGCTTGGCCACCGGGCCGTACGCCGCGCCGCCCAGGACGAGAACGGCGCCGGCCACCACCGCCCACACCATGAGCCGCACGGGCCCGGGGTCGGAGATGCCTCCCGGCATGCCGGCGAAGCCCTCGGGGCGTTCCAGCGTCCCGAACCGCTCCGACGGCCAGGCCACCGCGTCGACCCGCCCCTCCACCGCACCGCGCGGCACGGAGCCGCGGTTGGAGTCGCCCAGGTGCACGCTGGAGTCCAGGGAGCCGCTGCGCTCGTCACCGAGCAGGAAAAGGTTGCCCTTGGGGACCGTGGTGGCCGGGATTCCGGTGGCCGCGGCACCCGTACCCTCCGGCAGATACGGTTCTGCGACGGGCTTGCCGTTGACCATCAGCTTGCCGTCCGTGCAGCAGGAGATGCGGTCCCCGCCGACGCCGACGACGCGCTTGACCATCGGCAGGTCGCCCCAGCTCGCCTGCCGGAACACGACGACGTCACCGCGGCGCACCTCGCTGCCGTCGATCCGCTCGGCCAGGACCCGGTCGCCCGCGCCGATCGTCGGCGTCATCGACCCGGTGGGAACGGTGTAGGGCTGATACAGGACGGCGCCCCAGACGAAGCCTCCCAGGAAGAGCACACAGCCGAGGGCCACGGCCAGTCCCGACAGCACGCTGCCGAGCCGTCCGCGGCCCTCGTCCGTACGTTGTGTCCTGCTCATCCCAGTGCTCCCCCATTTCGGAGACGACCCCGCGCCCCTACGAACAGGAGCGCGGAAGATCGGCGATCTGGGACGGCACCCTACCCGGCGGTACCTCCGCCAGAAACCCTCGCGGCCTGCGCGGCAGCCACCGTCAGCCGACGCCGGCGCCAGAGCACGACCGGCACCGCACCCGCGAGCCCGAGGGCCGCCGGCGCCGCGCTCATGGCGGCGTTGATGCCCTGCTGGTCGAAGGTGTCCGGCTTGGGCAGCGTCGCCCAGCGGGTGGGCGGCCAGGCGATCACGATGGCGCGGCCCACGACGTTGTCCACGGGGACGGCGCCGCCGCCGGGCTGGTTCTGGTGGTAGCGGGAGTCCAGCGAGTTCTGCCGGTGGTCGCCCATGACCCAGATCTTGCCCGCGGGGACGGTGAGCTTGAACTGGCCGCCCTGGTCGTCGACGGTGCACGGGGTGTTGCCCTCGAAGACGTACGGCTCGTTCAGCGCCTTGCCGTTGACCTTCACCGGGCCCGTGCCCTTGCACTCCACCGTGTCGCCGCCGACCGCGATGACGCGCTTGATCAGGTCCTTCTCGTCGGCGGACGGCATCAGGCCGACCCAGCCGAGGACCCGCTGGAGCGCGTTCGGGTCGGGCGTCGGCTCACCGTCCAGCCAGTGACCGGGGTCCCGGAAGACGACGACCTCGCCGCGCTCGGGCTCCGAGCCGAACCACGGGGTCAGCTTGTCGACCAGGACGCGGTCGCCCTTCTGGAGCGTGTTCTGCATCGAGTCCGAGGGAATCGAGAACGCCTGCACCAGGAAAGTCTTGATCACCAGGGCCAGGATCAGCGCGATGCCGATGAGGAGGGGAAGCTCCTTCCAGAAGGAGCGGGGCTTCTTCGCCTCCTTGGCCTGCTTGCCGTCCGGCTCACCGGGCGCGGGACCGGCCCCCGCGGTGTCACTCCCGGGGCTCACGCCGTCCGCCGCGGCCTCCGGCTCGTCTGAACGTCCCGGCTGTTCCTCGGGCCCACCGTGTCCGGACCGTGCGCCGACCGCCACATCCCCCACATCCACTCCTCAGTCCGTGCCGCTGCCCGCTCCTGATGCGATGCAGGCCCACCACTCCCATAACGAGCGGGAGTTCCGCAGGGGTCGGGAGTCCGGTCAATCCGTGTCGATCGCCTGGGGCCACCCTATGCGACGGGCCAAGGGCGGTGTCCGACCCCGCACGCGCGTCGGGCACCGACGCGTACGTGTCGGGCTCCTCCAGTTTGCGCCAGTGGTCGAAGGGCCAGGCGATGACGAGCGCGCGGCCCACCACGCTGTCCTCGGAGACCGTGCCGCTGAACTTCTCGGTGCGGTGGAAGCGGGAGTCGGCCGAGTCGGAGCGGTGGTCACCCATGACGAAGAGCCGCCCCTCAGGGACCTTCACCTCGAACTCGAACGACGACGGCTCGTCCCCGGGATTGATGTAGGGCTCGGTGAGGGGGACTCCGTTGACCGTGAGCTTCTTGTTCTTGTCACAGCACTTCACGGTGTCGCCGCCGGTGCCCACGACGCGCTTGATCAGGTCGCGTTCGTTGTCGGAGGGAAGCAGTCCGATGAAGGCGAGGCCTTCCTTGACCTGCTTGACGCCTACGGGGTCGTCCTTCTTCTTGGTCTGCTCGTCCTTGAGCCAGTTGCCGGGGTCCTCGAAGACGACGACGTCGCCTCGCTTCGGCTTGGCACCGAACCACGGGGTGAGCTTGTCGACGAGCACGCGGTCGCCGATCTTGATCGTCTGCTCCATCGAGCCCGAGGGGATCACGAAGGCCTGCACCAGGAAGGTCTTCAGGACCAGGGCTATGAGGAGCGCCACGCCTATGAGGAGAGGTATCTCCTTGATCGCCGAGCGCTGCCTGCGCCGCTTGACCTTCCGCGCGAGCTTGCGCCGCTCGGCCCTGCCGGGCAGTACGGGACCGGTGGTGGGCCGGGAGCCGGTGGGCAGCCGGGTGTCGGCTCGGTGACTGGCGGCACGTGTACGCCCGCGGTTACCCATGCGCGCCGCCTGGTGCCGGCACGCGCGCGTAGCTGTCGGGACGCTCCAGGGAGGTCCAGTGTCCGATGGGCCAGGCGATCCAGTCGGCCCTGCCGATCACGGAGTCGACGGGGATCATGCCGCCGCCCGGCTGGCCCAGGTGGTCGCGGGAGTCACTGGAGTCACTGCGGTGGTCACCGAGGAGGAACAGGCTGCCTTCGGGGACGACCGCGACGAAGCGCGCCTTCGAGGGGGCGTCCCCCGGGTACAGGTACGGCTCGTCGACGGGTTCGCCGTTCACCTTGATCCTCCCCCGCTTGTCGCAGCAGACCACCCGGTCTCCCCCTACCCCTGCGACCCGCTTGATGTAGTCGGCATCTCCGAAGTAGCCGCTGCCGTCGAAGACGACCGCGTCACCTCGCTGCGGCTCGGAACCGAAACGGTACGCCAACTTGTTGACGAGTACCCGGTCTCCGACCCGGAACGCGGGCTCCATGGAGCCGCTGGGGATCTGGAAGGGCTGCATCACGAAGGTGCTGACGAGCAGCAGGGACACCATGCAGAACAGCAGGGTCAGGGTGACTCTGCCGCCGGGCACCCAGGACACGAGCGACACAAAAGCGGAGCGCGACCGGTCCTCCGTCCCCTCGGACTCACCCGCGCGCTCGGCGCTCGGGGAGTCAGGGGGTGGGGAGGAGCGGTCGCGCTCCGTGTGCTGTGCTTCGGTGTCCATCGGGGCCAGATGCTATCCGGCTCCGCTGTGGACCCGTGCGCGAGCTCAGTTGTCGCGCTTCTCCTTGATCTTCGCGGCCTTGCCGCGCAGCTCACGGAGGTAGTACAGCTTCGCGCGACGCACGGCGCCGCGGCTGACGAGCTCGATCTTCTCGACGATCGGGGTGTGCACCGGGAAGGTGCGCTCCACGCCGACGGAGAAGGAGACCTTGCGGACCGTGAAGGTCTCGCGCACGCCGGCACCCTGGCGACGGATGACTACGCCCTTGAACTGCTGGACACGGGAGCGGTTGCCCTCGATGACGCGCACGTGGACGTTGACGGTGTCACCCGGGCGGAAGGCCGGGATGTCGGTGCGCAGCGAAGCGCTGTCGACGGAGTCGAGCAGGTTAGCCATGATCGTCTGCTTTCTTCACTGATGCCACAGGTCATCAGCGGGAAGTTCGTGATGAGGATTCGATAGCTGTTCGCGTCGGGCGGGCGTCGTTCCCCCTGTGGCAGGGGCGCGCGCTGGACGTACAGCAGCGGCCTATTCTTCCACGGCCTGGGGGTCTCGCCCAAATCGGCCGTCGGGACCCGGGCGCCACCCCAGGATCGAGAGCATCTCGCGGTCCTTCTTGTCGAAGACGGCGGGGTCGCAGCGCTCGATCAGATCGGGCCTGTTGCGGACCGTGCGCCGCAGCGCCTCGTCCCTGCGCCAGCGTGCGATCTTGCCGTGGTGGCCGCTGATGAGCACGTCCGGGATGCCGTGGCCGCGCCACTGGGGAGGCTTCGTGTAGACGGGGCCTTCGAGGAGGTTGGCCATGGCGCCTGGCGCGAAGGAGTCGTCGCGGTGGGACTCGGCGTTGCCGAGGACGCCGGGCAGGAGCCGGGCCACGGCTTCGGTGACGACCAGGACGGCCGCCTCGCCGCCCGCGAGGACGTAGTCGCCGATCGACACCTCGTAGACCGGCATCCGGGTCGCGTACTCGTCCATGACACGGCGGTCGATGCCTTCGTAGCGCGCGGGCGTGAAGACCAGCCAGGGCCGCTCGGAGAGCTCGACGGCGAGTTCCTGGGTGAAGGGCCGTCCGCTGGGCGTGGGGACGACCAGGACGGGCCCGTGGGCCCCCGCCTCATACCCCTCGGCGAGTACGTCGTCGAGTGCCGCACCCCAGGGCTCGGTCTTCATGACCATGCCGGGGCCGCCGCCGTAGGGGGTGTCGTCGACCGTGTTGTGCCGGTCGTACGTCCACTCCCTGAGGTCGTGCACGTTCACGTCGAGCTGGCCACGCGCGCGTGCCTTGCCGACGAGGGAGACGTTCAGGGGTTCCAGGTACTCGGGGAAGATCGTGACGACGTCGAGCCGCATCAGGCGTCGTCCCCTGAGGGCTTCTCGTCCGAGGGCTTCTCGTCCGAAGGCTCCTCTGCGTCCCTGGCCGAGGCGATCTCCGCGCGGTCGTCGATCAGGCCGGGCGGCGGGTCGATGATCGCCCGCTGCTCCTCCAGGTCGATCTCGGTGACGATCGACTCCACGAAGGGGATCATCACCTCGCTGCCGTCGGGCCGCTCCACGATGAACAGGTCCTGCGAGGGCAGGTGCGAGATCTCGGTGATCCGGCCGACCTCGAGGCCTTCCTTGGTGACGACGTCGAGGTCCATCAGCTGATGGTCGTAGTACTCGTCCTCGTCCTCCGGAAGCTCTTCCGGGTCGATCTCCGCGATGAGCAGCGTGTTGCGCAGCGCCTCGGCGCCCGTGCGGTCGCGTACGCCCTCGAAGCGCAGCAGGAGGCGGCCGCTGTGCACCCGGCCGGTCTCGATGGTCAGCGGCCCCGTGGAGGCGGGGTCGGTGGCGAGTACGGCGCCGGGGCCGAGCCGCAGCTCCGGCTCGTCGGTCCGCACCTCGACGGTGACCTCACCCTTGATGCCATGGGCGCGGCCGATCCGCGCGACTACCAGCTGCACTGCTCTTTCTCCTGTGTCTGCAGACGACTACGGGCCGAGGAGGGCCAGAAGCCCTCCCCGGCCCGTGCCGGTGCTACCTGTGGTTCAGTGAACCTGGTCCACGTCGACGAGGTCGACGCGGACACCACGGCCGCCGATGGCGCCCACGACGGTCCGCAGAGCGCGCGCGGTACGGCCGTTGCGGCCGATCACCTTGCCGAGGTCATCCGGGTGAACCCGGACCTCGAGCACACGCCCCCGGCGCAGGTTGCGCGAGGCGACCTGCACGTCGTCGGGGTTGTCGACAATGCCCTTCACGAGGTGCTCGAGAGCCTCCTCGAGCATGCTCAGGCCTCGGTCGACTCGGTGGACTCGGCCTTGGCCTCGTCCGCCTTCTTGTCAGCCTTCTTGGCCTTCTGGGTGATGGCCTCACCCTTCGCCTCGTCGCCCTCGAGGCCCTTGGTGAAGGCCTCGAACGCGGCGCGCTTGTCCTTGGGCTCCGCGACGAGCAGCGGCGCCGGGGCCGGAAGGCCCTTGTGCGCCTGCCAGTCACCGGTGAGCTTCAGGATCGCCATGACCGGCTCGGTCGGCTGAGCGCCGACGGAGAGCCAGTACTGCGCGCGCTCCGAGTCGACCTCGATGCGCGAGGGGTTCTGCACCGGGTGGTACAGACCGATCTCCTCGATGGCCCGACCATCACGGCGGGTACGGGAGTCGGCGACGACGATGCGGTAGTGAGGCGAACGGATCTTGCCCAGACGCTTCAGCTTGATCTTGACTGCCACTGGAGTGGTGTCTCCTGGTCTTGACGTGGTTGGGCACAACGAGATGCCACGTGGGGTTGCGGTACTCGGGGTGCCCGATGGACGCGTCAGCCGGAGGCGAGAGGGTTCCTATGCGGCCGTCGAGTACAGCTAGCCATTGTGCCATACGCCGCCGGGACGTCCGAACCCGGTTCGGGCGCCCCCGCGACGCATCCCCAGCTCAGCCCGTCAGCCCGCGGCGGCGCCGACCACTTCCGGGATACGGAAGGGCTTGCCGCAGCCGCCGCAGACGATGGGCGCCTGGGCGAGCACCGAGGGGACCACGCGGACGTTGCGTCCGCAGTCGCAGACCGCCTTGACGCGGACGCCGCCCCCGGAGGAGCCGTGCCGGGCGGCCGGGCCCCGGAAGCTGCGTGCCGTGTCGGCGGCGGTCGCCGCGGTGTGCGCCTTGAGGGCGCGCTGGAGCCGCTCGATCGTCGGGCGGTAGCGCTTGCGCGCCTCGGGGTTGAGCGTGACCAGCGAGAAGCCGCTGCTGGGATGCGGCTCCTCGGGGTGGTCGAGGCCCAGCTCCTCGGCGATCGCGAGGAATCTGCGGTTGTGATAGCGGCCCGCGCGTGAGGTGTCGCGTACGCCGCGTGACGCGGCGATGCCATGGACTGCCTCGTGGAGCAGTCGCTCGAAGGAGAGTTCGGCGCCGCAGGCGGACGACGACTCTCCGATCAGGGATTCGGGCGCGGCAAGATCGGGCAGCTCGGGGTGGTGCCGCTGAATATCGGCCCACGCCTGTGCCAGCTCTGCGGCGAGAACAGGTGGTGTCGTGCTCACGTCGTGAACAACGAGCCGGGATGCCCAGGGGTTCCATTCCGGGGCATCCCAAATAATTTGCACGTACCCGTCAGTTGTCATTGATGCGTCCGGACGAGGGCGGGTGCGCTGATCTGCCCAGAAGCCTCGCAGCTCATGGCAAGCCGGTACGTAGTGGCGCGTACGCCCCGGCGCGTAGAAGAAGCGCGTACACCGGGACGTGGGTTGCCTCGGCAGGCGTGCGAGCCGCGAACGGGCGCGCCGGTACCGGAGGCGCCCGCGTCAGTAGGCGCGGGCCACCACGGCGACGTTACCCGGGGTCTCATCGGCGTCCGGCACCGCCCCGTCCTCCGTGACCAGACACCGTACGGACACGGAGTGCTCCGCGAGCTTCGCCTCGCCCTCCGGGCCGAGCGTGGCCCAGGGGATGCGCGCCCAGCCGCCGGCGGCCGTGGCCTCCACCGCCTCCGGCACCGTGGTGACGTCCGAGGTGCGGGACTCCCGCCGTTCGCGGGCCTGGTCGAGGAGCAGCTGCTGGCCCTCTTCGAGGAGGGTGGGCAGCAGCGTCACCAGGGAGTCGATCGCGACCGGCTCCTTGCCTCCCCCGCTGTGTTCGTCGACGATCCGGCGGGCCACCATCGCGGTGCCGTTCGCGAGGTCGCGCGGGCCCACCTCGACGCGCACCGGCACTCCCTTGAGCTCCCAGTCGACGGCGCGGCGCCCGAAGGGGATGTCCGTGCGGTCGTCGACCTGGACGCGCACGCCGGCGGCCTTGAGGCGGTCACCGATCTCGCGGACCTCGGTGAGCACCGCGTCGTCACCCTTGACGGCGAGGACGACGGCCTGGACCGGCGCGAGACGCGGCGGGACCCGCAGGCCGCTGTCGTCGCCGTGCATCATCACCAGGGCGCCGATCATCCTTGTCGTACTGCCCCAGGAGGTCTGCCAGACCAGCTCCTGCTTGCCCTCCTTGGAGAGGTACTGCGTGTGGAAGGCCCTGGCGAAGTTCTGGCCGAGCTCGTGGCTGGTGCCCAGCTGGAGGGCCTTGCCGTCGCCCATCATGCCTTCGAGCGTGAGGGTGTTGACGGCGCCCGCGAAGCGCTCCTTCGCGGTCTTGCGGCCCAGCACGAAGTCCATCGCGAGGACGTCCCGCATGAAGGCTCCGTAGACGTCACGGTGGATGCGGGCCGCGAAGTCGCGTGCCTCCTCGTACGTCGCGTGGGCCGTGTGGCCCTCCTGCCAGAGGAACTCCGACGTCCGCAGGAAGAGCCGGGGGCGCAGCTCCCAACGGACCACGTTGGCCCACTGGTTGATCAGGAGCGGCAGGTCGCGGTAGCTCTGCACCCACTTGGCGAAGTACTCGTTGACGATCGTCTCGGAGGTGGGGCGCACGACGACCGGCTCTTCCAGCTCCTTGCCGCCGCCGTGCGTGACGACGGCCAGCTCCGGGGCGAAGCCTTCGACGTGCTCGGCCTCCCTGGTCAGGTACGACTGGGGGATGAGGAGAGGGAAGTACGCGTTCTGGGTACCCGTCTCCTTGATGCGGGCGTCCATGTCCTGCTGCATGCGCTCCCACAGGCCGTAGCCGTACGGCCGGATCACCATGGTGCCCCGCACCGGACCGTTGTCGGCCAGCTGGGCCTTGTTGATCAGGTCCTGGTACCAGCGCGGAAAGTCTTCCGCCCGGGGCGTGAGTACGGGTGCCTTAGCCATGGCGCGCATGGTACGGCGGGCCTCCGGAGCGCGTGAATTGAATTCTTCCGGGGCTTCTTCAGGGGGCGCACGACGGTGGCACGCAAGCATTGCCCCACAACCTCTGGACGCCGCGACGGATGCGGAGTTCTCTGGCATACGGGGGGAGTGCGAGCGCACTGCACGGGGGCGGACGAACCGTTTGAATACGACACTCCAGCAACTCTCGGCGGATTGGGGCGCTTTCGATGTCACCTACACTCGCGCAGCCGCACCTCCCCCGCGCGGGCACGACCCCGCGCGGCGTGGACCGGTGCGCACGCGCGCGTGACTGGGCGGAGATCCAGGAACGGATGCTGGTCCCGCTCTACGAGGCGGTGTACGAACGACTCGACGTGGGCGGCGGAACACGGCTTCTCGGTCTCGGCTGCGGTTCCGGGCTCGCCCTCCTGATGGCGGAATCCCGGGGCGCCTCGGTCACCGGCGTCGACACCGCGGCTCCCGAACGGCTCGCCCTGGCGCGCGAACGCCTGCTGCCGGAGACGGCCTCGGACACAGAGGGACACGGCGGCACCCGGCTCGTCGAGGGAGGCCCCGCCGACGTCTCGGGGCCTGATGTCCCCCTCTTCAACCTGGTGACCGCGTTCCAGCCGATCGGCTGTGTGGCGGGCGACTCCGAGGGCCTTTCCGGCCTCCTGGAGTCCACCGTCCCGCTGACCGGGCGCGGCACCCCCGTGGTGCTCGTCGGCTGGGGTCCGCCGGAGCGCTGCACGACCTCTTCTGTACTGAAGGTGGCGACCAAGCTCGCCGACCCGCTCCGCAATACGGGAAGTTGGCGCCCCGCGCTCCGTGACGACCTGGAGGAGGTCGCCCAGCGGGCAGGCCTCAAGCCGGACGGCTCGGGACGCGTCGCCTGCCCCTTCGGGTACGCGGACACCGAGAGCGCGGTCCGCGGTCTGCTCTCCACAGGACTGTTCGACGCCGCGGTGGGCGCGACCGATCAGGTGCAGGTCGACAAGGAACTGACGGAGGCCCTGCACCCGCACAAACGACGGGACGGAACGGTGTGGATGCCGAACGTGTTCCGGTACTTGATCGCGCGCACGCGATAGGGGCGTACGCGCGATAGGGGCGTACGCCTAACCAGTGCCCAGCTAACCAGTGCCCAGCGCCGTCCGGAGGCGGTCGAGCAGCACTCTGGCCGCCGGGCTCGCGGGGCCGTCCGTGCGCCAGGTCAGCGCGATGCGGCCACGGAGCCGGGGGTCCGTGATCTCCAGCGTCCGCAGTCCGTAGGCGGCTGCCGTACGGGGCTCCAGCGCCGGAAGGACGGCCACCCCAAGGCCGCGCACGACGAGTTGCACGAGGACCTGCGGGACCGCGGCCTCGAAGGCGATGCGGGGCCGGACGCCGGCCTGCGCGCAGGCGCGGTCGAGCACCCCGCGCACGCCGGTGCCGCGCGGCAAGCTGATCAGCGGACGGTCACGGAGCTCGGCCAGCGGGACACTCGTACGGCTCTCGGGTGTCAGGAGGGCGTCACCGGGGCGCACGACGACCACCAGTGGTTCATCGATCACGAATTGCGAGGAGACACCCGGCGGGGGTGCCCCGTCCGCCAGGCCGAGCAGGGCGATGTCCAGTTCGCCGTGGCGCAGCGCGGCCAGCATGCGGTCGGACGCGTCCTCGGTGAGGGCGATCTCCACCTCGGGGTGGGCGTCATGGAAGTCGGCCAGGACGGAGACCACGTCGAACTCATGGGTGGCGGCCCCCGACACGAGTCCCACCGTCACGTGCCCCCGCAGCAGTCCGGTGAACTCGTCCGCGGTGTGCCGCACGCCCTCGACCGCGGCGAGCGCGGCCCGCGCGAACGGCAGGACGGCCTCGCCCACCTCCGTCAGGGTCACCGACCGCCCCGAGCGGTCGAGGAGTTGCTGCCCGAGCTCCTTCTCCAGCTGCCGGACCTGAGCGCTCAGGCCCGGCTGGGCCAGGTGCAGACGGGCGGCGGCGCGGGTGAAGTTGGCCTCCTCCGCGACGGCGACGAAGTACTGGAGCTGGCGGAGTTCCATAACTGGGCATGCTAGCGGCGAGAAGATCCAGCTCTTGGACTTATGGCGAGGTCGTCGACACGCTGGAGAAGTGGACATCAGAAACGCTGTCGCCGCCGAACGCCGTGATATCGCCGCCCTGCTCGACGACTTGACGCCCGCGCAGTGGGACGCGCCGACGCTGTGCGCCGGGTGGCGGGTCCGGGAAGTGGCAGCCCATATGTCGCTGGGCTTCCGGTACTCGCTCCCGAGGACGCTGGCCGAACTGGTCAAGGCGCGTGGGAGCCTGCACCGGATGACCGACCGGTGCGCCCGCGCGGACGCCGCCACGTACTCCACGGGTCAGCTCGCCGCGTTTCTCAGGGACAATGCCGACCACCCCTGGCAGCCGCCCTTCGCGGGAATCGAGGGCGCACTCGGCCACGACGTGGTGCACGGTCTGGACATCTCGGTGGCCCTGGGTCTCGAACGCAGGGTCCCCCTGGACCGTGTCGGCATCCTTCTTAAGAAGGTCACGCCCAAGAGCACCAAGTTCTTCGGGGCGGACGTCGGCGGCGTACGGCTGTGCGCCGACGACCTCGACTGGAGCTACGGCACCGGGGTCCCGCTGACCGGCGCCGCGCAGGACCTTCTCCTCGTCCTGTTCGGCAGGAAGCTCCCACCGGGCCGTCTCCGTGGGGAGCCGCGAAGCCGCTTCGTGGCCGAATCGGTCTAGTCGACGTCCTTGGTGAGGCGTGTGATCCCGGCGACCCGGTAGGCCGCCTCCTCCTCCAGTGTCTCGTTCTCCAGGAGTGCGGCCGCCAGGGCGTCCAGTTGGCCCCGGTGGTCCCTCAGTTGGCGGCAGGCGCTCTCGTAGCACTCGTCGACGATCCGCCGCATCTCGTGGTCGATCGTGTCGAGGGTGACGGGGGCGGCCGAGAGGCCGTAGGCCTGCTGGGCGTCGCTCGGCAGTGCCGAGAGTCTGCCGACGCGCTCGCTCATGCCCCAGCGGCCGACCATCCCGCGGGCGATGTTGGTGACCTGTTCGAGGTCGTTCTCGGCACCCGTGGTGATGGTGTCGAAGACGACCTGTTCGGCCGCCATGCCGCCCAGGGCGCCGACGATGCGGCCGCGCAGATACTCCTCGGTGTACGCGTACTTGTCGGCGTCCGGCGTCGACAGCGTGACGCCGAGTGCGCGCCCGCGGGGCACGATGGTGATCTTGCGGACCGGGTCGGCGCCGGGCTGCAGCATGCCGAGCAGGGCGTGTCCGCTCTCGTGATAGGCCGTGCGCCGCCGCTCCTCCTCGGGCATGACCAGCGGCCGCTCGGCGCCGAGCTGGACCTTCTCCAGGGCCTCGGAGAGGTCGGACTGCGTCACTTCCTTCTGCTTGCGCTTCACCGCGAGCAGGGCGGCCTCGTTGGCCAGGTTGGCGAGTTCGGCGCCGGTCATCCCCGGTGTCGTACGGGCGACCTGGGTGAGGTCGATGTCGTCCGCCATCGGGATCTCACGGGTGTGGATCCTGAGGATGGCCTCGCGTCCGTCCCGGTCGGGCGGGCTGACGGTGACGACCCGGTCGAAGCGTCCGGGACGGGTCAGGGCGGGGTCGAGGATGTCGGCGCGGTTGGTGGCCGCCAGGACGATGACACCTTCGGAGCCGGAGAAACCATCCATCTCGGTGAGGATCTGGTTCAGCGTCTGCTCACGTTCGTCGTGGCCGCCCATCCCGCTGCCGCCGCCACGCGCCCGCCCGATGGTGTCGATCTCGTCGATGAAGATGATGGACGGCGCGACTTTCCTCGCCTCGGCGAAGAGTTCGCGTACGCGCGACGCGCCGACGCCCACGATCATCTCGATGAACTCCGACGCGGACGCCGAGAAGAAGGGCACTCCGGCCTCGCCGGCGACGGCCCGCGCGAGCAGCGTCTTGCCGGTGCCGGGCAGGCCCGCGAGCAGCACGCCCCGCGGCATCTTGGCGCCCATCTCGCGGTAGGCGGCGGGGTTCTTCAGGAAGTCGACGACGTCACTGAGCTCGCCCTCGACCTCGTCGATGCCCGCCACGTCCTCGAAGGTGGTGCGCTTGTCGCCGGGTTCGAGCTCCACCGGCTTGGGCGGGGCCTTGCGGCCGAGCATGCCGCCCGCTCCGCCGCCCATGCCCGAGCTCATCCGACGGGCGATGAAGATCCACAGGAAGACGAGGAGCAGCATCGGGGCGAGCGAGATGAGCAGGTTGGAGAGGAAGCTGCGCTCCTGGACGACGGGCTCGGCGGTGACGGTGACGTCGTGCTTGGTCAGGTCGTCCCAGAGCTTGTCGTCGGCGAAGGCGGGCCGCTGGGTGATGAACTTGGTGTACTTCCCCTTGGCGTCACCCGGCTTCTCCTGCTCCTTCTTGAGCTGCCCCTGGATCGCGTCGCCCTTGGAGTAGATCTTCGTGACGTTCCCGGAGTCGACCTGCTTGCTGAACTCCGTGTACGAGATCGTCGGCTCGTCGCCGTCGTTGAAGAACGAGAGGACGAGGTTGGCGATGAGATAGACGATGAGCGCGGTGAGGATGAGCCCGCCCCATCCGCCCGGCATCTTCTTCTTCGGCGGTGGTGTGGGCGCGGGCGGGGGCGCACCCTCGGAGCGCCATGGCTGGTCGGGCGCCTGGCGCGGCGGCACAGGGTTGCTCATATCCGGACGCTACGACACAAACCGGGGCCGGGCATCCGCTCCGAAAACGCCTGGGGCGCCCCTCTCGGCAGAGGGGCGCCCCAGGAGGCGTACGAGAACGGGCGAGGTCAGCCCATGAACTTCTTGAACTCGTCCGGCAGCTCGAAGTTCTGTCCCTGCTGGCCCGCGGGGAGGTTGAAGGCGCCGCCTTCCTGGGCCGCCTGCTCGCGGCGGGCGGCGGCCTCCTGCTCCTCCTGCTTGCGCTTCATCGGGTTGCCCGACTTCCGCTTGCCCTTGGCCTGCTTCTGCTTCTTCTTCTGCTTGCCGGGGCCGCCACCCATGCCCGGAATCCCGGGCATGCCCGGCATTCCGCCGCCCTGGGCCATGCGCGACATCATCTTGCGGGCCTCGAAGAAGCGCTCGACCAGGTTCTTGACGGCGCTGACCTCGACGCCGGAACCCTTGGCGATACGGGCGCGGCGGGAGCCGTTGATGATGGTCGGCTCGTGGCGCTCGCCCGGCGTCATCGACTTGATGATGGCGGCGGTGCGGTCGACGTCCCGCTCGTCCAGGTTGTTGATCTGGTCCTTGATCTGCCCCATTCCGGGCATCATCCCGAGCAGCTTGCTGATGCTGCCCATCTTGCGGACCTGTTCCATCTGGGCCAGGAAGTCGTCGAGCGTGAAGTCCTTGCCCTTGCTGCTCGCCAGCTTGGAGGCCATCTGCTCGGCCTCTTGCTGGGAGAAGGTCTGCTCGGCCTTCTCGATCAGCGTGAGCATGTCGCCCATGCCGAGGATGCGGGACGCCATGCGGTCCGGGTGGAACGCGTCGAAGTCGTCCAGCTTCTCGCCGTTGGAGGCGAACATGATCTGGCGGCCCGTGACCTGCGCGATCGACAGGGCGGCGCCACCGCGGGCGTCACCGTCGAGCTTCGACAGGACGACGCCGTCGAAGCCGACGCCGTCGCGGAAGGACTCCGCCGTGTTGACGGCGTCCTGACCGATCATGGCGTCGACGACGAAGAGGACCTCGTCCGGGCTGACGGCGTCGCGGATGTCCGCGGCCTGCTGCATCAGCTCCTGGTCGATGCCGAGGCGTCCCGCGGTGTCGACGATGACGACGTCGTACTGCTTGGTCTTGGCGAACTCGATCGAGTCCTTGGCGACCTGGACCGGGTCGCCCACGCCGTTGCCCGGCTGGGGGGCGTAGACGCCGACGCCCGCGCGCTCGCCCACGACGGAGAGCTGGTTCACGGCGTTGGGACGCTGCAGGTCGCACGCCACCAGGAGCGGCGAGTGGCCCTGCCCCTTCAGCCAGAGGCCGAGCTTGCCGGCGAGGGTCGTCTTACCGGCACCCTGCAGACCGGCGAGCATGATGACGCTCGGCGGGTTCTTGGCGAACCGCAGGCGTCGCGTCTCGCCGCCGAGGATGCCGATGAGCTCCTCGTTGACGATCTTGATGACCTGCTGGGCGGGGTTCAGGGCCTGCGAGACCTCGGCCCCGGTGGCCCGCTCCTTGATCTGCTTGATGAAGGCCCGGACCACGGGGAGGGCGACGTCCGCCTCGAGCAGGGCGATGCGGATCTCGCGCGCCGTGGCGTCGATGTCCGCCTCGGACAGGCGGCCCTTGCCCCGGAGGTTCTTGAATGTCGCTGCGAGGCGGTCGGAGAGAGTGTCGAACACGGCGGTCGCGAATCCTCGGGTCGAAGGGGCCCCCGCTCGCGCGGAGCTGAGTATGGGGGAGGGCGGATGGGTCGCCCTCCAGGGTATCTGCACCACCGGGCGCCCGGGCGCGCAGCGTCTGGGCGGAGGTCGTACCCCGGGGAGGGGTGGACCAGTGCGGGGCAGTGATCCCGCACCATCCCCCCCCCACCGCACCACCCCTTCACCGCGCCATCCCGCACCCTCTACCCCCGCAACGCCTCCTCCACCGCCCGGGCCACCCCCGCCGCCCGCTCCCCCGGCAAAGGCATGCCCGCCCCGGACCCCGACCCCGTCACATAGAACGCGTCCACCGCGTTCGCGCCCAGCGTCGAGACGTGCGCGCTCCGTACCTCCACGCCCGCCGACTCCAGCGCCCGGCCGATGCGGTGCAGCAGGCCCGGCGCGTCCTGGGCCCGCACCTCGATGACCGTGGCGAGACGCGACCCCGCCGAGGCCACGGTCACCCGGGGCGGCGGCGCGACCGTCCCCCGCCGCCGTGGATACGCGGCATCCCGCTCGGCAAGGCGGGCCGCGATGTCCAGGGAGCCGTCCAGGGCCCGCACCAGGTCCGCCCGCAGCCGTGCGGCCTGCGGCAGGGAGCCGTACTCCGCGGCGACCCGCCAGTTGAGCAGCAGCACCGAGTCCTCGAGACCGGACGGCAGCCCCACCCCGCGCAGCTCCGCGGTCCGAACCGTGAGCCGGTGCATGGCGAGCACCCCCGCGACGGCGGACAGCACGCCCGGCTGGTCCGGCACCGCGATGACCAGCTCCACGCCCAGCGGCTCCGGGTCCCCGGTCGACTCCTCGGCGGCGACGGTCTCCGTCTGCGCCCGCAGCGCGAGCACCGGCCCGCCCGTACGGAACGCCTCCACCGCGAGGCGCTCCTGCTCCGCGGTGGGAGCGATGTCCTCCGCTTTCTCCGGCTCCTCCCCGGAGAGCACCGCCCCCACCCGCTTCACCAGGTCGGCGACGAGCGAACCCCGCCAGGTGGACCAGGCGGCGGGGCCGGTGGCCAGCGCGTCCGCCTCCGTGAGCGCGTGCAGCAGTTCGAGCGTCCCGGTCGAACCCACCGCGTCCGCCACCGCCCGTACCGTGGCCGGGTCGTCGAGGTCGCGGCGCGTGGCCGTCTCGATCAGCAGCAGGTGGTGTCGTACGAGGGTCGCAAGGACCGCCACGTCGGCCCGGTCGAAGCCGATCCGGGCGGCGACGTCCCGGGCAATGATCTCCCCGGCCTCGGAGTGGTCCCCGGGCCAGCCCTTCCCGATGTCGTGCAGCAGCCCGGCCACCAGCAACAGGTCGGGCCGCCCCACGCGCCGGGTCAGCTCCGAGGCCTGCACCGCCGTCTCCACCAGATGCCGGTCGACCGTCCACGTGTGCACGGCGTTGCGCTGCGGCCTGCACCGCACCCGCTCCCAGTCCGGAAGCAGCCGGGTGACCATCCCCTCGGCCTCCAGCGCCTCCCACACCTCGACCGTGGGCCGCCCGGCTCCGAGGAGGGTCACCAGCTGCTCCCTGGCCTCGGCCGGCCACGGCGTGGGCAGCGGCCGCACCGCCGCGGCCATCCTGCGCACCGCGTGCAGCGACAGGGGCAGCCCTGCCTGGGCCGCCGCCGCGGCGGCACGCAGCGGCAGCACGGGATCCCGCTCGGGCCGGGCCGCCCGCGCGAGGACGACTTCCCCGTCCTGTTCCACGACCCCCTCGGCCAGCGGCGAACGCTCGGCGACCGCCCCCTTGCCGCCGCCCAGCATCGCCCGCAGCCGAGGCCGCACGGACCGGGACCGCAGCACCCTGCCCACCTCGCGCCACGTCACGTCACTCGCGTACGAGACGGTGCGCGCGGACTCGTACACCTGTCGCAGCAAGGTGTCGGCGTCCAACAGGCCGAGCTCGGCGGCGACTTGGTCCTGTTCCTGCAGCGCGAGCCGGTCGGTGGCCCGCCCCGTGGTCAGATGCAGCGCGTCCCGCACGTCGAGGAGCCGCCGCCGGGCATCGGAGAGCCCCTCGCGCGGCGCGTCCGCGAGCCAGGAGGCAGCGACGGCCCGCAAGGCGGTCGCATCCCGCAGGCCACCCCGGGCCTCCTTCAGGTCCGGCTCCAGGAGATAGCTCAACTCCCCCTGCCGCTCGGCCCGTTCCTCGCACAGCTCGCGCAGTTCGGGCAGCCGTTTCGGCGCGAGGTTGCGCCAGTCGGCGAGCACCGCCGTGCGCAGCCCGGCGGTCAGCCCGAGATCCCCCACGACATGCCGCGCGTCGAGCAGCCCCAGCTGCACCTTGAGGTCCTCGCCCGCCGTCTTGCGCGCCTCCGCGGGCGTACGCACGGAGTGATCGAGCGCGAGCCCGAGATCCCAGATGGGGTACCAGACGCGGTCCGCGAGGGCCGCCACCTCGCCGGCGTCCGCGCTGCCGTCGTGCAGCAACAGCAGGTCGAGGTCGCTGCGCGGCGAGAGCTCTCCCCTGCCGTACCCGCCGACGGCCACCAGTGCGGCCCCCCGTGGCGCACCCGCGGCCGTGAAGAGGCCGGTCAGCCAGTCGTCCGTGAGGTCGGCGAGGGCCGAACGGCGCGGCGGCCCGGACCGCGCCTCCCCTTGGAGGAGGCGCAGCCGGGCCGCCGCATAGCCGCTGGGTCCGGAGTCTTCCGAGTCCGATTCAGTACGTACGTCCACACTCGTCACCCAGCAGCTCCTGTCAGTCCCGCTCAGTTCCGCTCAGTTCTGCCGGCAGCCCTGCCGGCAGAGCTCACAACGCGTCCGGTCCCCGTTCGCCGGTCCGTACCCGGACGGCCGTCTCGACCGGGACGCTCCAGACCTTGCCGTCCCCGATCTTGCCGGTCCGGGCGGCCTTGACCACGACATCCACGAGCTGTTCGGCGTCGTCGTCCTCGACCAGGACCTCGATGCGGATCTTCGGCACGAGGTCGACGGTGTACTCCGCGCCACGGTAGACCTCGGTGTGGCCGCGCTGGCGGCCGTAGCCGCTGGCCTCGGTCACGGTCAGGCCCTGGACGCCGAAGGCCTGCAGGGCCTCCTTGATCTCGTCGAGCCGGTGCGGCTTGACGACCGCGGTGATGAGCTTCATGCGTCCACCCTCTTGTTCTTCTCGTTCGCGGCCTTGCCGGCGTCCTGGGCCGGCGAGCCGGGCACGGCTGCGGTACGGGGCGCCGTGCCACCGCCGGCGCCACTGAAGTCGTACGCGGTCTCGGCGTGCTGCACCTGGTCGATGCCCGCGACCTCCTCGTCCTCGCTGACCCGCATCCCGATGGTCTTGTCGACCAGGAGGGCGAGGATCGCGGAGGCGATCATGGAGTAGACGAGGACGGCGCCGACACCGGCGGCCTGCTTGCCCAGCTGTTCGAGGCCGCCGCCGTAGAAGAGGCCCTTGGCGTCGGACTGGACGCCGCCGGTGGCGAAGAAGCCGACGAGCAGCGAGCCCACGACACCGCCGACGAGGTGGACACCGACGACGTCGAGGGAGTCGTCGTAGCCGAACTTGAACTTGAGGCCGACGGCCATGGCGCAGAGCAGACCGGCGATGGCTCCGACGGCGATCGCGCCGAGCGGCGAGATGGAGCCGCCGGACGGGGTGATCGCGACGAGCCCGGCGACGGCGCCCGAAGCGGCACCGAGCGTGGTGAACGCGCCGTGCCGGATCTTCTCGTAGGCGAGCCAGGCCAGCATGGCGGCGGCCGTGGCGACCTGCGTGTTCAGGAACATCATGGCGCCGACGCCGTCGTTGTTGCCCAGCCACGATCCGGCGTTGAAGCCGAACCAGCCGAACCAGAGGAGCGCGGCGCCGAGCATGACGAGCGGCAGGCTGTGCGGCCGCATCGGGTCCTTCTTGAAGCCGACGCGCTTGCCGATGACCAGGATCACGCCGAGCGCGGCGGCACCGGCGTTGATGTGCACGGCCGTACCACCGGCGAAGTCGATGACGCCGAGCTCGAAGGCCCAGCCGCCGGTGCCCCATACCCAGTGCGCGACCGGGAAGTAGACGGTCGTGGCCCAGAGCGCCACGAAGAGCGCCCAGGCGGTGAACTTCACGCGGTCGGCGAGCGCACCGCTGATCAGCGCGGGCGTGATGATCGCGAACATCAGCTGGAAGACCGCGAAGACATACACCGGGATGGTGTAGCCGTCCCACAGCTCGGTGAGCCCTATGCCGCTGAGGCCCACGTAGTCGGACGACCAGCCGAAGAGGCTGCCGTGGTCGGTGCCGAACGCGATGGAGAAGCCGTACAGCACCCAGAGGATGGTGACGATCCCCAGACTGATGAAGCTCATCATCAGCATGTTCAGTGTGCTCTTGACGCGGACCATGCCTCCGTAGAAGAAGGCGAGTCCCGGCGTCATGAGCATCACCAGGGCGGAACAGATGAGCATGAACCCTGTGTTGGCGGCAGACAGCTGCGGGGCGTCTGCGGCGATCGTGATGCCTGGGGGCATCGGCGTCTCCTCGTCGTCGTATGCGGCCCGTGCGGGCGGGGGCAAGAGGGGGTGGGCCGTTATGCGCCATGAGATTGGCCCAGCGCCGTTTCAGGGGGCGCCCCTCGATGTTTCGCCGCAGTGACGAAGAGGTCGTGCGTGTTACGCGTCCATGAACTGCCGGGTCGGGCGGGGCGCGGTTTCATACCCTGCGCACACAGAAAAAACCGGCCGCGGCGGCCATCCGATTGACCTGGCGTGGGGGAGCCGAGTCGGGCAGTTCGGGATGGACCGGCCGCGGCCGGAGTTCTGGTGGGGCGCCCTCAGACCGCCTCCGCGGTCTCGGGCATGTCGATGGCGAGCTGGTCGGTGAGCTGCACGACCTCGGCGATGTCGCCGAAGTCCCGCACGGCGGTGTCCACGGTCTTGCGAAGGCGGGTGTTGACCCGCTCGGACCGCACCTTCTTGGCGATGGTCAGGGCCTGGCCCGCGAGGACCGTGCTCTGCTCGGGCTCGCGCCTGAGCAGGTGGACCGTGGCCATCCCGATGAGATTCAGTGCGTACGAACGCTGGTGCTCGGAGTCCTTGCCGAAGAGCTCGACGGCGCGCTCCATGACGGGCTCGGCGAGTGAGGCGTACGTCGGGCTGCGTCCCGCGACATAGGCCAGGTCACGGAACGAGTGGGCGTTCTCGCCGTTCAGCTCGGCCTCGGAGAAGAAGCGGATCCAGTCGGGCTCGGGCTCGTCGAAGTCGGCTGCGTCGGCGAAGGTGTCCTCGGCCATGCGCACGGCCCGCTTGCACTTGCCGGGCTGGCCCATGCTGGCGTAGGCACGGGCCTCCATCGCATACAGCATGGACTGGGTGCGCGGGCTCGCGCAGTCACGGCTGCCGTACTGCGCGAGGTGGATCAGTTCGAGCGCGTCGTCGGGCCGTCCGAGGTGGATCATCTGGCGGCTCATGCTGGAGAGGATGTACGAACCGAGGGGCTTCTCGCCCGCTTCCTTCGCGGCGTGCAGGGCGAGCACGAAGTACTTCTGCGCGGTCGGCTGGAGACCGACGTCGTAGCTCATCCAGCCGGCCAGCTCGGCCAGTTCGCCCGCGACCTTGAAGAGCCGCTTGGACGTGGCCTCCGGCTGGGGCTCCTGCAACAGGTCCGTCACCTCGTGCAGTTGGCCGACGACCGCCTTGCGCCGCAGGCCGCCGCCGCACTGCGCGTCCCACTGCCGGAACATCACGGTCGTGGACTCCAGGAGGTCCAGCTCCGGCCTGGAGAGCCTGCCGGGCCTGCGGGACGGGGTGGGCGGCTCCGGGTCGCCGACCGGTGTCGTCGGTCCCGGGACCAGCCAGCGCTGCATGGGCTCGATGAGGGAGGGACCGGCGGAGAGCGCGAGCGAGGTGCCGAGGAAGCCGCGCCGGGCCAGCATCAGGTCGCTGCGCGAGAACTCACTGATGAGCGCGACGGTCTGGGGTCCGGTCCAGGGCAGGTCGACGCCCGAGACGGACGGCGACTGATGCGCGGCACGCAGCCCGAGGTCCTCGACGGCGACCACACAGCCGAACCGCTCGGAGAACAGCTCGGAGAGGATGCGCGGGATGGGCTCGCGGGGGTTCTCGCCGTCCAGCCAGCGCCGCACCCGCGAGGTGTCGGTGGAGATGTGGTGCGCGCCCAACTGCCGTGCCCTGCGGTTCACTTGGCGCGCCAGCTCGCCCTTCGACCAGCCGCTGCGCACGAACCAGGAATTGAGCAGTTCGTTGGGGCGCTTCTCAGCGTTCGCACCACTTCCGCCATTGCCGCCCACTGGAACGCCCCCATCCCTCAAGACACTTACGCGCGGTCCCACGCCAAGCCCTACCAGAATGCCGCGCGGTGCGGCTCTCCGTCCGGAGAACGTCACCCATCGAACAGGAAACCGACTTGCCTCCGGCATACCCACGAGTGCACAGCACTCAGGGTCCGTGCACTGAAAGTAATCCTACGATCACCCCTCCGGCGAGGGCGATCGCGGAAACGCCACCATTCGCCACCCCTTCGAATGAACTCCCGGGCCGCTACAAGCGATTGACTTGACAGTGGACGACCGAAGGTGGGCGGAAGGGAGCACTTCGGGGCGCGCATGACCGGGTCGCACCCCCCGTGAACCACTCGGCGCCCGCACAAACACAGGGTCACGATCCGATTCCGTCACGTAACCACACCGCGCTCGACCCGTTGGAGGGGGCATGGGCTTCACGATCGGCGGCATCCGGGGGACCGACAAGCCTCGCACCGGTGCACGGCGGCGCGGCCGCACGTCGGACTGCACCGCGGTGGCGGAGTACACCGGACTGTGGGGATGGGCCGCGGTCCCCGGCGCACGCGCACTCGACGGCCGCTGCTCCTGCGGCGCGGCCGACTGCGCCGCCCCCGGCGCCCACCCCCTGGAGTTCGCCCCCGAGGTACCCGCCGGGGCGACGCTCGACGAAGTCACGGAGGCCTGGGCGCAGTTCCCGGGCGCCGCCGTGATGCTGCCCGTGGGCCGCGCCTTCGACGTCATCGAGGTGGCCGAGGCCGCGGGCCGCAGGGCGCTGGTCCGCCTGGAGCGCATGGGCCTGCCGCTCGGCCCGGTGGCCGCCACCCCGGAGGGCCGCGCGCACTTCTTCGTCGCCCCGGGCGCCGCCGCCGAACTCCCCCAGCTGCTCTACCGCATGGGCTGGGACGACGCCGGCATCGACCTGCACGGCCTGGGCCCCGGCGCGCACATCACCGCCCCGCCCTCCGATCGCGCGGGCCTCGGCCCGGTCCGCTGGCTCCGCTCCCCTGACCTGGACTCGGCGACGCATCCGCCCCAGGCGCGTCTTGTCCTCGGAACCCTGGCGTACGTGGCGCATCGCTCACCGGCGTAGCGGTCGGCGCCCGCACACGAAATGCCCCACCCCGGCTGCACCCCGGGGTGGGGCATTTCTTTTCGTACGTGGCGCCGGGCGCCGAGCGGCTACTCGCCGATCAGCGCGTCGACGAACGCCTCGGGCTCGAACGGCGCCAGGTCGTCCGCGCCCTCGCCGAGTCCGATCAGCTTGACCGGCACGCCCAGCTCGCGCTGGACCGCGACGACGATGCCGCCCTTGGCCGTGCCGTCCAGCTTCGTCAGGACGATGCCGGTGATGTCGACGACCTCGGCGAAGACCCGCGCCTGCACCAGGCCGTTCTGCCCGGTCGTGGCGTCCAGGACGAGCAGCACCTCGTCGAGCGGCGCGTGCTTCTCGACGACGCGCTTGACCTTGCCGAGCTCGTCCATCAGGCCGGTCTTGGTGTGCAGGCGGCCCGCGGTGTCGATGAGAACGACGTCGGCGCCCTCCGCGATGCCTTCCTTGACCGCGTCGAAGGCGATCGACGCGGGGTCGCCGGCCTCGGGGCCGCGGACCGTGCGCGCGCCGACGCGCTCGCCCCAGGTCTGCAGCTGATCGGCGGCGGCCGCGCGGAACGTGTCGGCGGCGCCGAGGACCACGGAGCGGCCGTCGGCGACCAGGACACGGGCGAGCTTGCCGGTGGTGGTGGTCTTGCCGGTGCCGTTCACGCCGACGACCATCACGATGCCGGGCGTCTCCAGGCCCGACTCGGTCTTGACCGTGCGGTCGAGGTCCGGGTCGACGAGCGCCACGAGTTCCTCGCGCAGCAGCGCGCGCAGGTCCTCGGGGGTACGGGTGCCGAGCACGCGGACGCGCTCGCGGAGCCGCTCGACCAGTTCCTGCGTGGGGGCGACGCCGACATCGGCGGTGAGGAGCGTGTCCTCGATCTCCTCCCAGGTGTCCTCGTCCAGGTGCTCGCGGGAGAGGAGCGTGAGCAGCCCCTTGCCGAGTGCGTTCTGCGAGCGCGAGAGGCGCGAGCGCAGACGGACCAGGCGACCTGCCGTGGGCTCCGGGGTCTCGACCTCCGGGGCGGCCGGCTCCTCGATGACGACGGGGGCCGACGCCGACGGCTCGGCGAGCGGAAGTTCCACCTCCTCGATCGTGCGGCGCGGTTCGTCGCGCGGCGTCTCGGCCTCGTCGCCGACATGCGGCTCGGCCGGAGGAGCGGTGATGGTGGGCGTGGACGACGGGGCCTTCGGCGGCAGCTGCTTCTTCTTGCGGCTGCCGATCACGAGCCCGCCGAGCGCGCCGATCACGACCACGGCGATGACTACAGCAAGGATGACGATTTCCATAACCTCCCCAGTATCAGTCATGGGGGCAACACAGGCTCAAGCTGTAGCTTCCTCCAAAGAACATAAGCTCATAGAGGGAACTACTCGGACTAAAGTACGATGGAGCTCTCCGTATCAACGCGCGTAGAGTCCAACCCGATCACCCCCACGGACGGATCGCGGCGTTGCGATCCGAGCGAGAGGCACGGACCCCACCCCATGAGCACCACCGCCGAAAACGAAGGCGCGCTGGAGACACGCGGCCTCGAGCCCGTCCCCGACTCCGAGCGCACCGGCAAGGCCCGCGAGCTGTTCCCCACGTGGGTGGCGGCCAACATCAGCGTCCTGCTGCTCACCATGGGCGCGGGTCTCATCGTGACCAACGGCCTCAACTTCTGGCAGGCCCTGGTCGTCGCCCTCGTCTCGCCTCTCCTCAGCTATGGCCTGGTCGGTCTGATCTCCATCTCGGGCAAGCGCGGCGGCTCCCCCGGCATGACCCTCTCGCGCGCCGTCTTCGGCCAGCGCGGCAACCTCTTCCCGGGCTCGCTCATCTGGATCGCCCGCTGGGGCTGGGAGACGATCAACGCGGTCACCGGCGCGTACGCGATCATCACCGTCCTGGACATCTGCTTCGGCGTGAAGTCCAGCACGTGGCTGACGATCGTGACGCTGATCGCCTTCGTCGCCTGCACGTTCGTCATCAGCGGCCTGGGCCGCAAGGTCCTGCACATCTGCAACACCTGGGCCACGTACCTCTTCGGCGCGTTCAGCGTCCTCGTCCTCGTCTACCTGGTGGCCAACACCCCCTGGTCGGACGTCTTCTCGCGGCCCGCGGGCTCCACCGCGGCGATGGTCGCGGGCGTCGGCGTGATCGCCGCGGGCGGCATCAGCTGGGTCCCCACCGGCCCCGACTTCACCCGCTACCTCCCGCGCAAGGCCTCCAACAGGGCCCTGGTGGGCAACGCCATCGGCGGCGCCGGCATCGTCGTCGTACCGATGGTCCTGATGGGCGCGGTCATGGCGGTCAGCACGCCAAGCCTGTCGGAGGCCTCCGACCCGGTCTCCTTCCTTGGCGAGCTGCTCCCGACGTGGATCGCGGTGCCTTACCTGCTGATGGCCCTGATCGGCATGCTGCTGATCAACTCGATGTCGATGTACTCCGCGGGCTTCACCGCCATGACGCTCGGCATCAAGGTCCCGCGCACGTGGGCGGTCTCGATCAACGCCGTCATCAGCCTGATTTTCGGCTACATCCTGATGAACGTGGCAAAGAGTTTCATGGGCTCGTTCATCTCCTTCCTCACCCTGCTGGCGGTCGCGTTCTCCGCCTGGATCGGCGTGTTCGGCATCGACATGCTGAGCCGGAAGACGTACGACGGCGAGGCGCTGATGGACACCAAGCGCACCAGCGCCTACTGGTACAAGGCGGGCTTCGCCTGGCAGGCCATGACCGCGTGGGCGGTCGCCCTGGTGACGGGCCTCCTCTTCACGAAGGTCGACTGGTTCAGCGGCCCGCTCGCCACCTCCTGGATCGGCCGCAATGGCCTGGGCTGGCTGGCCACGATCCTCATCGCCGCCGTGCTGTACGCGGTGCTTCCGAGGACCCCGGCCGTCGAGGCCCCCGAGGGCAAGGGCGAGGGCGAGTCGGAGCTGGTCTCGGCCTGACGCCGTTACGGGGCTGGTTCCTGATCCGGAGCAACTGCCCCCGCACTCTGGCCATCTGACACCGCATCACCTAACGTCCCTCTTCGCCCGCACACGGTGAAGGGGGACGTTTCCATGCCCGTCACAGTCGTACGCTTCAACCTCGTCGATCCGGATGCCACGCCCTCCTCGCTGAGCGATCGCTACAAGGCCGCCCTGGAGATGGCCACGTACGCCGACGATCGGGGCATCTCCACCGTGCAGACCGAGGAACACCACGGCGTCGGCAACAACTGGCTGCCCTCGCCCTTCACCTTCGCCGGCGCGGTCTTCGGCGCGACCCGGCGCATCGCGGTCACGGTCTCCGCGATCATCGGCCCGCTGCACGATCCGCTGCGGCTCGCCGAGGACATCGCCGTACTGGACCTGCTCAGCGGCGGCCGCCTCGTCACGGTGGCGGGGATCGGCTACCGGCCCGAGGAGTACGAGGCGTTCGGCGTCGACTGGAAGCGGCGCGGCAAGCTCCAGGACGAGCTCCTGGAGACCCTGTTGCAGGCGTGGACCGGCGAGCCCTTCGAGTTCCGCGGCCGCACCGCGCGCGTCACCCCGCGTCCGTACACCCAGCCGCACCCGATGCTCCTGGTCGGCGGCTCCTCGCAGGCGGCGGCCCGCCGCGCGGCCCGGCTCGGCCTGCCGTTCTTCCCCAGCGCGCATCTGCCGGAACTGGAGGCGTACTACAACGACCGCCTCGCGGAGTACGGCACCGAGGGCTGGACGATGATGCCCGCCGCCGAGACCCCGCTCCTGCACATCGCGGACGACCCGGACCGCACCTGGGCCGAGCACGGCGAGCACTTCCTGCACGAGGCCCGTACGTACGCCTCATGGCAGTCCAAGGACATCCGCTCGGCGGTGAAGTCGAGCGCCACCACGGTCGAGGAGCTGCGCGCCGAGGGCGTCTACCGCGTCCTGACGCCCGACCAGTGCGTGGCGTACGTGCAGGGCGGCGCGGCCAATCTCGTGCTGCATCCGCTCTCCGGCGGGATGCCGGTCGACGAGGGCTGGCGCAGCCTGCACCACTTCTGCGAAAACGTACTGCCCCGGCTCAAGGAATAGGTCCTTGAACCGGGGCAGCTTCCTCAGAGGAGGGGCAGCGGGGATTAGCCCATCTCCTCCAGGGTCTTGCCCTTCGTCTCCTGGACGAACTTCATGACGAAGGGGATCGAGATCACGGCGAAGGCGCCGTAGATGATGTACGAGCCGGTCAGGCTCCACTCGGACATGCTCGGGAACGTCTTGGTGATCGCGAAGTTGGCGAGCCACTGGGCCGACGCGGCCACACCGAGCGCCGCGGCGCGGATGCGGTTCGGGAAGATCTCGCCGAGCAGCACCCAGACCACCACGCCCCAGGAGAGGGCGAAGAAGAGCACGAAGAAGTTGGCGGCGATGATCGCCGTCAGGCCCTGCGCGTCCGGCAGCGAGACGTTGTCGCCGGTGCCGGTGCGGTAGGAGAACGCCCAGGCGCAGGTGAACAGCGCGAGCGCCATGCCGGCCGAGCCGATGATGGCCAGCGGCTTGCGGCCGATGCGGTCGACGAAGATCATCGCGATGACCGTGCCGATGATGTTCACGATCGACGTCTCGAACGAGTACAGGAACGAGCTGCTCGGGTCCTTGCCGATCGACTGCCACAGCTGGTTCGAGTAGTAGAAGATCACGTTGATGCCGACGAGCTGCTGGAACACCGAGAGGCCGATGCCGATCCAGACGATCGGCAGGAAGCCGACCTTGCCGAGCAGGTCCTTGAACGAGGACTTGTGCTCGCGGCGCATGCCCTCCTCGATCTCGGAGACGCGCGCGTCGAGGTCGATC
This sequence comes from Streptomyces sp. NPDC050439, assembly GCF_040655335.1. Classification (NCBI taxonomy): domain Bacteria; kingdom Bacillati; phylum Actinomycetota; class Actinomycetes; order Kitasatosporales; family Streptomycetaceae; genus Streptomyces; species Streptomyces sp. NPDC050439. The sequence goes on along the minus strand of NZ_JBFAJT010000011.1, from coordinate 180,727 downwards.
TTGGTTCCCTCGACCTCGCCGAGGACCTTCTTGGCCTCGGTGTTGCGCCCGACCGAGATGAGGAAGCGCGGCGACTCGGGGATCGCGAAGGAGAGCAGGCCGTAGAGGAGGGCCGGGATGACCATGACGCCGAGCATCAGCTGCCAGGCCTCCAGGCCCAGGAGCTTGCCGCGCTGGTCACCGTCCGCCATGTTCAGGATGGCCCAGTTGACCAGCTGGGAGACGGCGATGCCGATGACGATCGCGGCCTGCTGGAACGAGGCGAGGCGGCCCCGGTAGGCGGGCGGTGCGACCTCGGCGATGTAGGCCGGGCCGATGACGGACGCCATGCCGATGCCGATGCCGCCGATGAAGCGCCACATCGTCAGGTCCCACGCCGCGAACGGCAGGGCCGAACCGACTGCGCTCGCGGCGAAGAGGACGGCGGCGATCTGCATGCAGCGGATGCGGCCGATGCGGTCGGCGATACGGCCGGCGATCGCGGCACCGACGGCACAGCCGAGCAGTGCGGTGGCGATGATCCAGCCGAGCATGTTGGCGTCGACGTCGAATCGGTGCTGGATGGCGACGGTCGCGCCGTTGATCACCGAACTGTCGTAGCCGAACAGGAAGCCACCCATCGCGGCGGCCGCCGTAATGAAGATGACATGGCCGAGATGGTCCGGGTGGGCCTCTCTGCCGTGGCCGGGCTGCGGCGCCTTCGTTGTGCTGGTCACATGGACTCCTCGGGCCACCGGCAACATCGCCGGGGGTGGGGGTGAGCACTTCAAGTGGCGCACAACTTCACGCCGCCCACCACCTGAAGGTAAAAGCAACGTTGCAGAGACTATGCCTTCAAGTTTCGAAGTCAATACCTGGGTTCCTGTGACTTTCAGGGACTCTCGAGGCGTGGTTCGTTCAAGTCTTGAAGTTATGGAGATGGCGTGACGGAGTGCGCCGACAAGCGGCTACCGGAGCCGCTGACTGATCACCTTCGAGACGCCGTCGCCCTGCATGGACACGCCGTACAGCGCGTCGGCGACCTCCATGGTGCGCTTCTGGTGCGTGATCACGATGAGCTGCGAGGCCTCCTGGAGCTCCTCCATGATGCGGATGAGCCGCTGCAGGTTGGTGTCGTCGAGCGCGGCCTCGACCTCGTCCATCACATAGAAGGGACTCGGCCGTGCCTTGAAGATCGAGACGAGCAGCGCGACGGCGGTCAGGGACCGCTCACCGCCGGAGAGCAGCGAGAGGCGCTTGACCTTCTTGCCGGGCGGGCGCGCCTCGACGTCGACACCCGTGGCGAGCATGTTGTCGGGGTCGGTCAGGATGAGCCGGCCCTCGCCGCCCGGGAAGAGCCGCGAGAAGACGCCCTCGAACTCACGCGCGGTGTCCCGGTAGGCCTCGGTGAAGACCTGCTCGACGCGCTCGTCGACCTCCTTCACCACTTGCAGGAGGTCGGCCCGCGTCTTCTTCAGGTCCTCGAGCTGCTCGCTCAGGAACTTGTGACGCTCCTCCAGCGCGGCGAACTCCTCCAACGCCAGCGGGTTCACCTTCCCGAGCTGCTGGTACGCCCGTTCGGCTGACCTCAGCCGCTTCTCCTGCTCACCGCGGACGTACGGCACGGGCCGGTTGCGCGGATGCTCCGGGTCCTCCGGGAGCTGCTCGCCCTCGGCCGCGGGGGAGGGCGGCACGAGCTGGTCGGGGCCGTAGTCGGACACGAGTCCTGCCGGTTCCACACCGAGTTCCTCCAGTGCCTTGGACTCCAGCTGCTCGATCCGCAGCCGCTTCTCGGCACCGAGTACCTCGCCGCGGTGGACTGAATCCGTCAATTTGTCGAGCTCGGCCTTCAGGTCACGCCCCTGGCCCCGCTCGGCGGCCAGATCCCGCTCCCGCACCTCCTTGGCGCGCTCGGCGGCGGCACGTTCCTCCTCCGCCCGCACAAGGGACACCTCGACGTGCGCGAGCAGCTGCCGCGCGCCCCGGGCCACGGCCTCGGCGACCGCGGCCTCGTGCCGCATCCGGGCCTTGCGCTGCTCGGCACGCGCGCGTGCCTCACGTTCGGCGCGCGCCGCCCGGTCCAGCGAGTCGGCGCGCCCCGCCAGGCCCTTGACCCGCTCCTCGTGCGTACGCACCTGAAGCCTGGCCTCCATCTCGGTCTGCCGGGCGTTGGCCCCGTCGGCGGCCAGCCGGTCGCGCACCGAGGTGTCGGGCTCCTCCTCGACCGGAGCCTCCTCCGCCACGGCGAGCCGCTCGGCCAGCTCCTCGGCGTCCTCGACCGCCTTGTCCAGCGCCTCCTGGGCCTTCGCCGCGGCGGCCGCACTGCGCTCGGCCTCACCCGCCGCGCCACGCGCCTGCCCGGCGAGCGCCCCCAACTGCTGGGCCACGGCGGACTTATCCCGGTCGGCGGCGCGCCTGCGCTCCCCCAGCTCCTCGACGAGCGCGCCCACTTCCTTGCGCCGCTCGCCTGCTTCCCGCTGGGCGTGCGCCAACTCCTCGCACTGCTCGGCGAGTTGCTCGAGCTCGGCCGCCGCCTCGTCGACGGACGCCTGCACTTCGAGCAGACTGGGCGCCCCGGCCGACCCGCCCTGCGCGAAGTGCGCCCCGAGCAGGTCACCTTCGGCGGTGACGGCGGTGAGCTCCGGGTGGGCGTAGACGAAGTCCTCGGCGTCCTCAAGGGTGCCGACGGCGACCATCCCCCGCAGCAGCCGCCGCACCGCGGGCATCAACTCCTCGGGCCCGCGCACCAGTTCGGCGACCATGGGCGGCCCTTCGGAACCTTCCCGCCGTACGTCACCGGGGCCGGCGTCCGGCGCCCCCGTGAGGAGCAGCGCGGCCCGCCCCGCGTCCTGCTTGCGCAGCAGCCGGATGGCCTCCGCCGCCGACGCCGGAGTGGTCACGGCGATCGCGTCCGCCGCCGCGCCGAACGCCGCGGCGACCGCGACCTCGTGCCCCGGCGTGATCGACAGCAGCTCGGCCGCGGGACCGAGCAGCCCCGCCAGGCGGTCCTTGGCGGCGAGCAGCGCCCCCGTACCGTCCTTGCGCCGCAGGCCGAGCGCGAGCGCCTCGTGCCGGGCGGCGACCGCGGCCCGCTTCCGTTCGGCGGCGGTCGCCGCCTCCCGGGCCGCGGTCAGCGCGCCCTCGGCCTCCGTGAGGGAACGCTTCGCCTCGTCGTGCCGCTCGCCGAGCTCCGCGTCACCGGCGTCGAGCCCGTCGACCTCCGCCTTCAGCTGCTCGTACTCCTCCTGGGCGGCGACCGCGCGCTCCCCCGCCTCGTCCCGCGCCAGGGCGAGCCGGTCGATCTCGGCCTGCGCGGAGCCCGCTCGCGAGCGCGCCGCGTTGACCTGGCCGTTCAGCCGGGCGAGGCCTTCGCGCCGGTCGGCGATGGCCCGCGCCACGTCCTTGAGGCGGCGCTCCTCGACGGCCAGCTCCCGCTCCAGGTCGGCGCGGTGGCCGACGGTGTCCTCAAGGGCGTGCTCCGCGGCCTCCAGGGCGGCTTCGAGTTCCGCCTCCTGCTCGCGGATCCGCGCGGCCTCGCGCTCCATGTCCTCGGGGTCACGGCCGCGCCGTTCCTCCGGGGGCGCGGCGGTGGCGCTCTTGACCCGGGCGTCGGCAAGGGACACCGTGCCGCGCACCCGCTCGGCCAGCTGCGACAGCTCGTACCACGTCTGCTGCGCCCGCTGGAGCCGTGGCGTGAGGCGGCGCACCTCGTCCTCCAGCTCCGCCTCCCGCTGGAGCGCCTTCTTCAGCTCGGCCTCGGCGGTGTCCTTGCGCCGCTTGAGCTCCGCCTCGTCGGCCACCTCGGTCCGCAGCGCGTCCCGCATGCGGACGAGGTCGTCGGCGAGGAGCCGCAGGCGGGCGTCGCGCAGATCGGCCTGGATGACGGCGGCCCTGCGCGCCACGGCGGCCTGCCGGCCGAGCGGCTTGAGCTGACGCCGCAGTTCGTCGGTCAGGTCCTGTACGCGGGCGAGGTTGGCCTGCATCGCGTCGAGCTTGCGCAGCGCCTTCTCTTTGCGCTTGCGGTGCTTGAGGACGCCAGCGGCCTCCTCGATGAAGGCGCGGCGCCCCATGGGGTCGGCGTGCAGCACGCCGTCGAGCTGCCCCTGGCCGACGATGACGTGCATCTCGCGCCCGATGCCGGAGTCGGAGAGCAGTTCCTGGATGTCGAGGAGCCGGCAGGTGTCTCCGTTGATCTGGTACTCGCTGCCGCCGTTGCGGAACATGATCCGCGTGATGGTGACCTCGGCGTACTCGATGGGCAGCGCGCCGTCGGAGTTGTCGATGGTGAGGGACACCTCGGCACGGCCCAGCGGCGGGCGCCCGGTGGTGCCGGCGAAGATGACGTCCTCCATCTTGCCGCCGCGCAGCGATTTGGCGCCCTGCTCGCCCATGACCCAGGACAGCGCGTCCACGACATTGGACTTGCCGGAGCCGTTCGGTCCGACGACGCAGGTGATGCCCGGCTCGAACTTCAGCGTCGTCGCCGACGCGAAGGATTTGAAACCGCGCAGTGTCAGGGCCTTAAGGTGCACGCAGCCGGACTCTACCTTTCACTGACCGTTTCACCCAGGAACATGCAGGGCACATCAGCTGTAACGGAATAGGGCCATGCGGCGACAGAAAGAAGGGACGCCGAAGCGTCCCTTGCAGATCTGGACAAGCGGCTGACATGGGCAGCCTGACCACAAGCGTTAACAGGCATCCCACAGACCGGAGCACGCGTGACGCGAACAGGCGTTACGCACAGTCGTGTGAGGTGAGCGCCTTGCTGAAGGTGATGGTCAGGTGAGCGCAGGCTCCGCCTGGGGTACGTCGATGCTCTCCAGGAGCGATTCGTGAGAAGCGGCAGCCGCGAGCGCGTCGTTCTCGGCCTGGATCTTCACGAGCTCAGATTCCAGGTCCTGGACGCGTTGCTGGAGCCGTCGCATCTCGGCGAGAAGTCGCGGGTCGGAACCGCCGACGTAACCGAGAAGCGCCTTTGCCATGATGGATGGTCCTCCACAATGAGTGACCGACCGAAGCGGTGTGGGTCGTGAGGGAATCGCACCCGCGGTGCTTGGCACTCGTTGTTCGTGCTGGTCTTGCAGGGCCGTTCTCACATGCCAAACAGCTAAGGTGCGCGGGGCTTCCAGAGTCTCACCAAAAAGTTTGACGGTCAACACGATCACGCCCCGTATTGGCGGGCAACCCGGGGGCCGGCGGCCGTGGAAACGGCGGCGCTGCCTCTGCTGCGGGGCCCTGAGGGCGTGTCGATCATCCTTCACCCGGGAGCCTGCCACGACGGGACGTTCTTGGCAACCACCAGGCGTTTTCTGCCCCGGGCAGTTGCCAGGACCCCACGGGAGCAGGCCCGCCCGACAGGTCTCCGTCAGCGAATCGCGAAGGTGTCGTAGATGCCGCGCGGAGTGTCCCAGATCTCAGTGACACCGTCGACGCGGCCGGGTGTGTCGCCCGTGCGCAGCCAGTCGAGCAGCCCCTGAGCACCCGCGCGGGGGCCCTCGGCGACGACCTGCACACGGCCGTCCTCCAAATTGAGAGCAAAACCACTCAGACCCCCGATCTCCAGAGCCTTGGCCCGCGTGAACCAGCGGAAACCCACGCCTTGCACCTGGCCACGCACCCAGGCCGTGACTCTGACTTCTTCGTTCATGGGTGCACGCTAACCGGCCAATTGCTCTCGGAGCACTTCGTCCCCATGCGCCATCGCGTACAGTCCCGACTCGATGAGCCTCACTCGTATGGGTGAGCCACGTTGACCGCTGAGGACGAGGAAGGCCAGGAGATGGGACGCCACCGACGCTCCGGCGCAGGGGCAGCCGCCACCGGCCGCGCCACTGGGGTCTCCGACACATACGCGGGCGGCCACGCCGGCGTCCCGGAGCCCCGCCCCGCCACCGTGTCACACCGCCGCAAGGGCCGTGCCGCACCGGTGCGCACCGGCCTGCTCGGGGTCTCGGCAGCCGTGGCGATGGGTGCCGTGGCGGTCGCGTCCGGCCTCATCCCGGGCGCCGACAACTACTCCCTGGGCGGTGGCGGCGACTCGAACAAGGTGCGTGCCGCCACGACTCCCAGCGAGGTTTCGCCGCAGGGCGGCGACACGGGCACCGCCGAGCGCGAGTCGGCCCCGCCGAGCCGCGGCTCCGAGCGCCCGGACGCCCCTGCCCCCTCCCCCTCGCAGACCACCGAGAAGCCCTCGGCCGAGCCGTCGAAGAAGCCGTCGTCCAAGGCGCCCGCGCCCAGGACCGACGAGAAGAAGAAGACGACGCCCCCGAGCCCCTCGCGCAAGCCCGCCGAGAAGACCAAGGCCCCGCCGGCCACCGGCGCGAAGTCTCCGTCCGCGGAGAGCGTCGCCGAGGCGGACGTGCTCACCCTGGTCAACCAGGAGCGGGCCAAGGTGGGCTGCTCCCCCGTGAGCGGCGACTCCGCGCTCGCCTCGCTCGCCGGCGACTTCAGCACGGACATGGCCGAGCGCGACTTCTTCGACCACACCGACCCGGACGGCGCGACCCCGTGGGACCGCGCAGAAAAGGCCGGGATATCGGACCTGGGCGGCGAGAACATCGCCCGGGGCCAGGCCAACGCGCAGTCCGTGATGGACGCCTGGATGAAAAGCCCCGGCCACCGCGCCAACATCCTCAACTGCGACTACAAGACCCTGGGCGTCGGCGCGCACTTCGCGCCGGGCGGCCCGTGGTGGACGCAGGACTTCGGCTTCTAGAGTCCCACTGGGCACACTAACTTCCAGTTAGCGCCACCCCTGGGTCAGCGCTGTGCGGGAGTATGCTGGCTGCATGGACTCCCTCGCTCATACCGACGACGCCCAGGACCTGGCGTACGACGTGTTCTCCAGGCAGTGCCCCTCGCGCGGCACCCTGGAGCACGTCACCGGCCGCTGGGGCGCGCTCACCCTGGGCGCGCTGCACGAGGGCACGTTCCGTTTCAACGAGCTGCGCCGCCGGGTCGACGGCGTGAGCGAGAAGATGCTGTCCCAGACGCTGCACGCGCTGGAGCGCGACGGATTGGTGCACCGCGAGGCGCAGCCCACCAATCCGCCGCGGGTCGACTACGAGCTGACCCCGCTGGGCCGGGAGATCACCGACCGCCTGATGAACCTCATCCACTTCGTGGAAGGCCGGATGGACGGCGTGCTCGAAGCGCGCGACCGCTACGACAAGCGGGCGACCGGCGGCCGCTGACAGCGCGGGCAGAAATAGCTGGAGCGGTTCATCCAGGGGCGCCGGCGCATCGGCGTACCGCACCGGCGGCACGGCTCGTCCTCACGTCCATAGGCGTCGAGCGACCGTTCGAAGTACCCGGACTCGCCGTTCACGTTCACGTACAGGCTGTCGAAGCTCGTGCCGCCGACGGCCAGCGCCGCGTTCATCACATCCCGTACGTGGCCCAGGAGTTGGGCCGTGCGCGGGCTCGTGAACGTGGCCGTGGGACGCTCGTAGTGCAGTTTCGCCCGCCAAAGGGCCTCGTCCGCGTAGATGTTGCCGACACCGCTGATCAACGACTGATCGAGCAGGGCCCGTTTGATCGTCGTACGCCGACGGCGCAACGCGGTGTGGAAGGCCGCGTCGTCGAACTGCTCGTCCAGCGGGTCGCGTGCGATGTGCGCGATGACGTCCGGCAGTCCGTCCGGGGTGTTCGCGTGCAGCGACAGACCGCCGAAGGTCCGCTGGTCGACGAAGCGCAGCTCGGTGCCGAGCGCGTCGGCGAACCGCACGCGGATCCTCAAGTGCTTCTCGTCGGGCGCCTCTTGGGGCTGGACGAGCAGCTGCCCGCTCATGCCGAGATGGGCGAGGACCGAGATCCCGCTGTCCTCCAGGGGCAGCCACAGATACTTGCCGCGCCGCATCGCCGTACCGACCCGGTGGCCCTTGAGACGCTGCCCGAAGTCGTCACCGCCCGCGAGGTGCCGCCGCACGGCACGCGGATGCAGCACCTCGACGTCGGCGACGGTGCGATGAGCCACCCACCGCTCAAGCCCACGCCGGACGACTTCAACCTCGGGCAGTTCGGGCATGGGGGTCTTGACTCCGGTGACGGGCGGGCGGGTGGGAAACCCGCCGCGAAGCGGCGAAAAAGGCTGGTGCCGGCCACCAAAAGGCGACCGGCACCAACAGTAAAGCGCTTGTCAGGCGGACGGAGCTTCGGAGCCCCCGTCAACCTTCACAGCAGCGGCAGCGGCATCGGCCTCCGCCGCCTTGATCCGCTCATCCGCGGCAGCGCGAATCTCGCGCCACGCGGACTCCGCGGCCTGCTGCTCCGCTTCCTTCTTGCTGCGGCCGGTGCCGGTGCCGTACGAGACGCCTCCGACGCGGGCGGCAGCAGTAAAGGTCTTCTCGTGGTCGGGGCCGCTCTCCGTGACGAGATACTCGGGCACGCCGAGGCTCTCGGTGGCGGTGAGCTCCTGGAGGCTGGTCTTCCAGTCCAGGCCCGCTCCCAGGTTCGAGGACTTTTCGATCAGCGGGTCGAAGAGCCGGTGCACCAGCTCGCCCGCCGCGTCCAGACCCTGGTCCAGATAGACCGCGCCGATCACCGCTTCAAGGGTGTCGGCGAGGATGGATGCCTTGTCCCGGCCTCCGGTGCCCTCTTCGCCCCGGCCGAGCCGGATGAAGAGGCCGAGTTCGAGGCCACGACTGACCTCCGCCAGCGCACGCGAGTTGACCACCGCGGCCCGCAACTTGGCCAGCTGGCCTTCGGGCAGGTCGGGGTGGGTGCGATAGAGCGTGTCCGTGACGACGAGACCGAGCACCGAGTCCCCGAGGAACTCGAGCCGCTCATTCGTCGGCAGACCGCCGTTCTCGTACGCGTACGAACGGTGGGTCAGTGCACGCACCAGAAGGGCGGACTCGAGTTTGTACCCGAGCCGCCCTTCCAAAAGCGTGTGGGACGAGGCCGTGTTTTCCGCCTGCTTCTTGGCGTTTGCAGCCTTTTCAGCGTTGGCGTCTTCCGCCATCTTGTGGCTAGACACGGTGCCTCTCACCAGCCGCTCAGACCTCGAGGACCTGGCGCTTGTTGTACGTGCCGCAGCTCGGGCACGCGATGTGCTGGAGCTTCGGCTCCTGGCAACGCTCACACGAAACCAGGGTGGGGACCGCAGCCTTCCACTGCGACCGGCGGTGGCGCGTGTTGCTGCGCGACATCTTCCGCTTCGGAACAGCCACGGCTACTTCTCCTGCTTCTCGTCGACGCCGGCTTCGGCGCCGCTCACGTCGTCCTTCTCGCCGTCCTGGATGGTCCCGGCGAGTCCCTGCAATGCCGCCCAACGAATGTCGACGGCGTCATGGTGGTGGTCCGGGTCGTCCGCGAGCCGAGCTCCACACTGGGAACACAGACCCGGACAGTCGTCCCGGCACACCGGCTGCATCGGCAGTGCGAGCACCACCGCATCACGCAGCACAGGCTCGAGGTCGAACAAGCCGTCCTCGAGATAGAGCCTGTCCTCGTCGTCCTCGGCGTCGTCGGCCGGTTCCGCGGTGCGGCCCCGGTCGTCGGCGTCAGGGTACGAGAACATCTCCTGGAAGTCCGCTTCCACCTCAAGCTTCAGCGGCTCCAGACACCTTACGCACTCCCCCTCGGCCGACGCACGGGCGGTGCCTGTGACAAGCACCCCTTCCATGACCGACTCAAGGCGGATCTTCAGCTCGACCGGAGCGCCTGCCGGCACTCCGATGACCCCTTCGATGCCGAGGACGGCCGGCGAACCGGGCGCTTCGACGGAACGGGTCAGCCGCTGCAGCGCACCGGGACGCCGACCCAGCTCGTGTGTGTCGAACACGAGTGGGTTGCGGTGGTCAAGGCGAGCACTCAGGGCTTTTCCTGCTTTCGAATCCTGGAAGTTCAAGGGCCGCCCCCAAACGAGCTTCGCTCGTCAGCCGGGCAGCCTGGATCGCGGACGTACGCGCGACCGAAGAACCAGGATACTGGACCTTTCGCTCACGGCCCAATCCGGTCCCGCGCGGACCACGGACCCGGCGTCAGCGGCCCTGTTCGTACTGGCGCAGCTGCTCCGCCGTGATCATGCCGGTGTCGAAGAGGCTGGTCTCGTCGAGCACGCCGGGCGCCTGGTGATGCTGCTGCTGCGGCTCCGCGTACCCCTGCTGCTGGGACTGGTCGTACCCCTGCTGCGCGTAGCCGTACGGATCCTGCTGCTGATAGCCGTACGGGTCGTGCTGGGCGTACTGCTGCTGGTAGCCGTACTGATCCTGCTGCTGGTACGCGTACGGGTCCGGCTCCTGCTGGGGCGGGGCGTACGGCTGCTGGGCCGGGATCTGCGGGGGCGCCTGGGGAGGCTGCGGGGCCACGGGGGCGGGAGCCGCGGGGGCCGCGGGCGCCGCGGGCGCCGTGGGGTCGGTGAGGCCCGCGAGGTACTCGGCGTCCGTGGTGTGCGCCTGGGGGCCGAGGCCGCCGTCGGCGAGGCCCGCGAGGTCGTCGGCGGGCGCCCGGCCGTGCAGGGTCTGACGGCCGCGGCCGACCGCCTCCAGGGTCTTGGCGAGGACCGCCTCGAAGGCGCCGAGCTTGGCGTCGACGTACGCGTCCGCGTCGCGGCGCAGCGTCTCGGGGTCGTGGCTGCGCTGCGGGGCGTCCTCGTCCTCGTAGCCCTGCTCGTCGAGGCCGGGGCCGGTGCCGAGGAGCTTCTCGCGGCCGCGGCCGACCGAGCCGAGGGTCTTGGTGAGGACGACCTCGAAGTTGGCCAGCTTGCTGTCCACGTAGTCGTCGGCCTCGACGCGGACCTCTTCGGCGGCCTGGCGGGCCTCGGCGAGGATGCGTTCGGCCTCGCCCTGGGAGTTGCGGGCGACCTCCGTGTCGGAGATCAGCGAACCGCGCTCGGCGTGCGCGGTCTCGATGATCCGCTCCGCCTCCTGGCGGGCCTGCTCGACGAGCTGCTCGCGCCCGCCGATGAGCTCCTGGGCCTGGGCGAGGGAGCCGGGCAGCGCCTGGCGCACCTCTTCGAGCATCGACAGCAGATCGGCGCGGTTGACCACGCACGAGGCCGACATCGGCATGGACCGGGCACTGCCGACCGCGTCGACGATCTCGTCGATCTTCTTCTGCACGTCCACCGTGTGCTCGCCACTCTCTACAGCTGGTTGGAGACGGACGGCACGACTGTAAGGCCAGTCGGCGGCCGTCCGACACCGGGTGACGGGCTGTCAGTTCGCCCGGAGGGCCGTCACTTCTTGCCGATGCGCTCGGTGAGCGCCTCGTGGACCACCGGCGGCAGCAGGTGGGCGACGTCGCCGCCCCAGGCCGCGACCTCCTTGACGAGCGAGGAGGACAGGAAGCTGTAGGTGGGGTTGGTGGGCACGAAGAGGGTCTCGACACCCGAGAGGCCGTTGTTCATCTGGGCCATCTGGAGTTCGTAGTCGAAGTCGCTGACCGCGCGCAGACCCTTGACGATCGCCGGGATGTCGCGCTGCTTGCAGAAGTCGACGAGGAGGCCGTGGAAGGACTCGACCTCCACGTTCCCGAAGTCGGCGGTCACCTCGCGGATCAGCTCGATCCGCTCGTCGACGGTGAACAGACCCTGCTTCGACTGATTGATCATCACCGCGACGTGCACCACGTCGTACAGCCTGGAGGCGCGGGCGATGATGTCGAGGTGTCCATTGGTGATGGGGTCGAAGGACCCCGGACAGACGGCGCGGCGCAACTGAACTCCCTCGCTCTCCGGTCCGGTCATGGCGCGATCACTGAGTCGTCGCACGTAGAGGCGGCGCGACCGTACCAAAACGTGCCTTCGCCGTAGCGACGGGACCTCAGTGCTTCGAAGCCGTCGGGCCAGCTGAATTCTCCGCCTCTGGTACTGCGTTCAACGGTGACGAGCGCATCGTCCGTGAGCCAGCCCCCCGCGCGGAGTGTGAGCAGTATCTCGCGAAGATCGTCGTCGGTGACGACGTACGGAGGGTCGAGAAAGACCAGGTCGTACGGGGTGGAGGGGGCACCGCCCTGGATGATCTGGGCGGCTTTGCCCGCCCTGACCTCGGCGCCGGGCAGGCCGATCGACTTCACGTTCTCCCGGACGGTGCGCACCGCGCGGGCGTCCGCCTCGACGAGCAGGGCGTGGCCAGCGCCGCGCGAGAGCGCCTCGAGGCCGATGGCTCCGGACCCGGCGTACAGGTCGAGGACGCGCGCGCCGTCCAGCGTGCCCTGCAGGGCCTGCCAGGTGGAGAACAGGCCCTCGCGTGCGCGGTCGGTCGTGGGCCGTGTGCCGGTTCCCGGCGGGACGGCGAGGCGACGTCCGCCGGCCACACCGGCGATCACGCGGGTCATCTGAGTCCTTGTCGGTGTACGTACGGGTGGTCCGGCCCCAGTCTCTCAGCCCCGGTGGCCGCGGCGCCTGTCAGCCCTTGTCGAGGTACTGCTCGCGCTCGTCGTCCAGGAGGGCGTCCAGGGCGGTGCGCAGCTCGGGCAGGTTGTCCAGGTCCGGGTCGGCCGAGACCACCGAGACGGCTTCCTCGCGGGCCTCGGCGATGATCTCCTCGTCCTCGATGACGGCGAGCATGCGCAGGCTGGAGCGGACCCCGGACTGTGCCTGGCCGAGGACGTCGCCCTCGCGGCGCTGCTCCAGGTCGATCCGGGAGAGCTCGAAGCCGTCGAGCGTGGCGGCCACCGCCCCGAGGCGGCCGCGGGCGGGGCTGGCCTCCGGCATCTCGGTGACCAGGAGGCAGAGGCCGGGGGCCGAGCCACGGCCGACGCGGCCGCGCAGCTGGTGCAGCTGCGATACGCCGAAGCGGTCGGCGTCCATGATCACCATGGCGGTGGCGTTCGGGACGTTCACGCCGACCTCGATGACCGTCGTCGCGACCAGGACCTGGGTCTCGCCCGCGGCGAAGCGGCGCATCACCGCGTCCTTGTCGTCGGGCTGCATGCGGCCGTGCAGGACCTCGACCCTGAGACCGCTGAGCGGTCCGCGGGCGAGCTGCTCGGCGACCTCGATGACGGCGAGCGGCGGCCGCTTCTCGGCGGTGGCCTCCTCCTCGGCCTTCTTCTTGGCCTTCTTCGGGTCGTCGTCCTCGTCGCCGATCCGGGGGCAGACCACGTACGCCTGGTGGCCGTTCTCGACCTCCTCGCGCACGCGCTCCCACGCGCGTGCCAGGAAGTGGGGTTTGTCCTCGGCGGGCACGACGTGGCTGGCGATCGGTGAACGGCCGGCCGGGAGCTGGTCGAGGACCGAGGTCTCCAGGTCGCCGAAGACCGTCATCGCGACCGTGCGCGGAATGGGCGTGGCCGTCATGACGAGGAGGTGCGGGGGCTGCTTGCCCTTGCCGCGCAGGGCGTCGCGCTGCTCGACCCCGAAGCGGTGCTGTTCGTCGACGACTACCAGGCCCAGGTCGTGGAACTGGACCTTGTCCTCGATCAGCGCGTGCGTCCCGATGACGATCCCGGCCTCACCGGTGACCAGGTCGAGCAGGGCCTGACGGCGGCCGGCGACGCCCATGGAGCCGGTGAGCAGCGTGACCTTGGTGCCCAGATCCGAGCCGCCGAGCATGCCGCCCTCGGCGAGCTCGCCCATCATCTCGGTGATCGACCGGTGGTGCTGCTGTGCGAGGACTTCGGTGGGCGCGAGCATCGCGGCCTGCCCGCCCGCGTCCACGACGGCGAGCATGGCGCGCAGGGCGACCATCGTCTTGCCGCTGCCCACCTCTCCCTGGAGGAGGCGGTGCATCGGGTGTTCGGTTGCCAGGTCGTCGAAGATCTCTTTGGAGACCTTCTCCTGGCCCTCGGTGAGGGTGAAAGGCAGCTTGGCGTCGAAGGCGTCGAGCAGGCCGCCCTCGCGGGGGCGGCGGGCGGTCGCGGGGAGTTGCGCGTCCGCGTACCTCCGGCGCGCGAGCGCCACCTGGAGGACGAAGGCCTCGTCCCACTTCAGGCGGGCGCGGGCGGATTCGATGTCCGCCTTGGTGTGCGGGCGGTGGATCTTCAGGAGCGCTTCGGGGAGCGGGATCAGCTCCCGTCCCTCGCGCAGGCTGGGCGGCAGTGGGTCGACGGCCTCCTGGGCGCTGGGCAGGACCGCGTCGACGGACTTGGCGATCTTCCAGGACTCCAGCTTCGCCGTGGCCGGATAGATCGGGATGAGGGCGCCCGCCCAGGAGTCGACCGCCTCATCGGCGTCGCCCTTGAGCAGTTCGTACGCCGGGTGTGCGAGCTGCATCTTGCGGTTGAAGACCGATGCCTTGCCCGCGAACATCGCGCGCGTGCCCGGCAGCAGATCCTTGTGCGGCTTGTGGATGCCCCGGCCGAAGAAGACCAGTTGGAGCTGGCCGCTGCCGTCGGTGATCGTCACTTCGAGGCGCTGGCCCCTGCCGCCGTTGAACGTCAGGATGCGCGCGGTGGCTACCTGGGCGACCACCGTGACGTGCTCGTCCAGCGGGAGATCGGCGAGGCGGGTGAGCTCGCCCCGCTCCGCGTACCTCCGCGGGTAGTGGTGCAGCAGGTCGCCGACCGTGTGCAGGTCCAGGTGCTCGGCCATCACCTTCGCGGTGGCGGGACCGACCACTTTCTTCAGGGGTTCTTCGAGCGCGGGCACGAGATCCATTGCACACCACGCCACTGACAATTCGGCGTACGTCCCCGAAATCCGCTGGTCAGGAAGGCCGAAGGCCCGGCTGTCGCACGCTACTCGACGCCGATCAGCAGCAGGGCCGACTGGCGTCCGCCTCGGTAGACCACCGTGTCGACCGCCAGATGCACCTCGCGCACATGCTTCTCCAGGTCGTCGCCGAGGCTGTCGGGCACGTCGTCGCCGAGCACCAGCGTGACCATCTCGCCGCCCGCCGCCAGCATCCGGTCTAGGACGGACCGTGCGGTGCGCGTGGTGTCGTCGCCGATCAACGCGACATCGCCGTCGATCAGGCCGAGGACGTCCCCGGCCTGGCAGATGCCCGCCATGGTCCACGACTGGCGCTCGGCGACGGCCAGTTCGGCGTATCGCGTCGCGCCGGCCGCCGAGGTCATCGCGACGACGTCCTCGTCGAAGCGGCGGTCCGACTCGTGCACGGCCAGCGCCGCGATGCCCTGGACCGCGGACCGGGTCGGGATCAGCGCGACCCGTACCCCTTCGGTGCGGGCCTGTTCGGCCGCGGCCGCCGCGGTGTGGCGCAGCTCTGCGTCGTTCGGCAGGAGCACCACCTCGCGCGCGTGGGCCCGCCTGATCGCTTCGACGAGCTCGCCGCTGGCGGGCAGCTCCCCGGGGCGCGTGGGCACGGTGGTCGCCCCGGCGTCGGCGTAGAGCCCGGCGAGCCCCTCCCCCGGCACGACGGCGACGATCCCGCGCTGCACGCGCTCGCGGGGCGGCTGCGCGGCCCCCGCGGTGTGCGCGTCGCCCACCCCGAAGTGCGTGATGCGGATGCGGTGGGGCCGTCCTGCCTCGACGCCCGCCTCGACGGCGGCACCGGCGTCGTCCACATGGACGTGGACGTTCCACAGGCCGTCGCCGCCGACGACGACGAGCGAGTCCCCGAGCCCGTCGAGCCGCGTCCGCAGCCGGTCCACGGCCGTGTCGTCGGCCTCCAGGAGGTAGATGACCTCGAAGGCGGGGGCCGCTCCGTCGGCCGGGGCGTCCTGGCACTCGACGGCGGCGCTGCCCGCGCTCTCTGCCGTCCGCGAGGACGCGGCCCTCGGCGGCAGCGTCCCGCCCGACAGGGCTCGCACGAGCGCTCCGAGCACCGCCACGAGCCCGCGCCCCCCGGCATCCACCACTCCCGCGCGGCCGAGCACCGCGAGCTGCTCCGGCGTCGCGTCCAGTGCCCGGCACGCTCCGTCGTACGCGGCCCGTGCCACAGTCCCGCAGTCGCCGTCGGCACCCGAGGCCGCGTCGGCTGCGGCGGCCGCCACCGTCAGGACCGTGCCCTCCACGGGGTGGGCCACCGCTTGGTAGGCCGCCTCGGCGGCCCGGCGCAGCGCGAGCGCCAGCGCCGGGCCGTCGGCGTGAGCAGTGTCACGGTCGGCGCCCAAGACCTGCGCCATGCCCCGCAGCAGCTGCGACAGGATCGTGCCCGAGTTCCCGCGGGCCCCGATCAGCGCCCCGTGGGCCATCGCCCGCGCGGCCTCGGCCAGGGTGGGGTGGGTCGGATCGAGGCCGGTGAAGGCGGCGTCGACCGCCTGGGTCGCCGATTCCACGGTCAGGTAGAGGTTGGTTCCGGTGTCTCCGTCCGCGACCGGATAGACGTTGATCGCGTCGATCTCCTCGCGGGCCCTTCCCAGGGCGTCCAGAGCGAGGCCGCACCAGGCGCGCACCGCGACGGCGTCGAGGTTCTGCGGCACCTGCTCGCCTCCTAAGGGCATCCGGAATGGACGCAGCGTAGACCGGGAAGGGCCAAAGGCCCGGGGCGGGGCCGGGGCGAGACATGGTAGTTTCGTTCTACCGAAGCAGTCGTTGTATGCTGCTCCGGTTGCCCGATACCCATCGGGCCAATCCTCCTGGCAACGCCACCCACGATCATTGCACTGATCCCGGCATGCCGGGATTACCCGTAAGTGCATCTGAAGTCTTGGAGTGACCCGTGGCTGCCAACTGCGACGTCTGCGGCAAGGGGCCGAGCTTCGGCAACAACATCTCGCACTCTCACCGCCGTACGTCCCGTCGCTGGAACCCGAACATCCAGCGCGTTCGTGCCGTGGTCAGCGGGACGCCGAAGCGGCTCAACGCCTGCACCTCGTGCATCAAGGCCGGCAAGGTCTCGCGCTGACGCATGTAAGCGCGGCCACCTAGCTGGTTGCTGAAAGAGCCGGTCCCCTTCGGGGGGCCGGCTCTTTCGTGTGCCCTCGCTCAGGTGCTCACTCGACGTCTCCGTTGTCCCCGAAGTGGTCCCAGCCCTTGCTGGTCCAGGGTGCGCCGTCCACCGTCACCTGGGGCAGCGCCGAGGGGTTGAGGACCTCGCCGATGACCTTCCAGCGGGCGGGCAGCTTCACGTCCGGCGGGAACGTCGCCACGATGGCGTGGTCCTCGCCGCCGTTGAGCACCCACTGCAGCGGGTCGACGCCGACGGCCTGGCCGATGTCGTTCATCTGGGTGGGCACGTCGACGTCTCCGGAGCGGATGTCGATGCGCACCTTGCTGGAGTCGGCGATGTGGCCGAGGTCGGCGATGAGTCCGTCGCTGACGTCCGTCATGGAGGTGGCGCCGAGACCGGCGGCCGCGGGGCCCGCGTGGTACGGCGGTTCGGGCCTGCGGTGGGCCTCCACGAAGGCGCGCGGAGAGCGGAAGCCGCGGGAGAGCACCGCGTGCCCGGCCGCGGACCAGCCCAACCAGCCGGTGACGGCGACGACATCGCCGGGCTGCGCTCCCGCGCGGGTGACCGGCTCGTGGTTGCGCAGATCGCCGAGCGCGGTGATCGCGACGGTGATGGTGTCGCCCCGTACGACGTCTCCGCCCACGACCGCCGCTCCCGCGACCTGGCATTCGTCCCGCAGGCCGTCCATGAGCTCGGTGGGCCAGCTGGCGGGGAGTTCGGCGGGCACGACCAGGCCGAGCAGGAGCGCGGTGGGCACGGCGCCCATGGCGGCGATGTCCGCGAGGTTCTGCGCGGCTGCCTTGCGGCCCACGTCGTACGCGGTCGACCAGTCGCGCCGGAAGTGCCGCCCCTCAAGAAGGATGTCGGTGCTCGCCACGACCCTGCGGTCGGGGGCCGACACGACGGCGGCGTCATCGCCCGGTCCGAGCCGGACGGCCGGGGTGGACGTGAGCCGGGAGGTGAGTTCCCTGATGAGCCCGAACTCCCCCAACTCGCCGACGGTTCCCTTCACCGGGACTCACCATGCCCTTTCACGCTGCTCGGCTTGCGGTCGCGAGCCGTCACTGTCATAGGTACGGTCGATATGACCGTCAACTTCGGTTGTCCGTCCACCGCGATGTGCGCGCCACAGCTCCCCCGGGTCTCCCCGTGAGAAGCGGCGACGCGGTACCGTGGCGTCCCTTCTCCCCACATGATCCTCGTGGCCGCCCTGGAGGTTCCGTGGTACAGGCGTACATCCTGATCCAAACAGAGGTCGGCAAGGCGTCGACCGTCGCCGAGCTGATCGGCAAGATCGCAGGAGTGATCCAGGCCGAGGACGTGACCGGACCCTACGATGTCATCGTGCGCGCCCAGGCGGACACGGTCGACGAACTCGGTCGCATGGTGGTCGCCAAAGTCCAGCAAGTGGACGGCATCACCCGGACCCTGACCTGCCCCGTCGTGCACCTGTAGCCCCCGTCTACCCTTGGCCGGTGAAGATTTCCCGTCGCCGGCGTCGCTGCCTCGTCTCCGCTCCCGCCCTCGCACTGCTGATCGCGTCCGCGGGCTGCTCCTCAGCAGACGAAACGGTGAAGGCCGCGGTTCCCTCCCCGGACGGCAAGGTCACCGAACTGTGCCGGAACCTGGACAAGCGGCTGCCGAAGAAGGTCGACGGTCTGAAGCGCGTTGATCCCGAGCCGAAGTCGGAGTTGACCGCCGGGTGGGGAGACCCGGCGATCATACTGCGCTGCGGTGTCGCCAGACCGCCGAAGATGAACGACCCCGAGGCGGACGGCGTGACGGCTGACGGCGTCAACTGGCTGATGGAGCAGCAGGACGACGGTTCGTTCCGCTTCACGTCCACGCTGCGCAAGGCGTACGTGGAGATCACGCTGCCCGAGGAGCGCGCGGGGAGCGGCGTGAGCCCGCTGACGGACTTCGCCGCCCCCGTCAAGAAGACGATCCCCAAGGGGATCGCCTAGCGCCTCCCGCGAGGGGCTAGCGCAGCCCCGTCGACCGGTTGAGGGCCGCCTGGACGAGGCGGTCCACCAGCTCGGGGTAGCTGACGCCGCTCGCCTCCCACATCTGCGGGTACATCGAGATGGGCGTGAAGCCCGGCATCGTGTTGATCTCGTTGATCACGAACCCGTCCTCGGTGAGGAAGAAGTCCGCGCGCACCAGGCCCTCGCAGGAGGTGGCCTCGAAGGCGTCGACCGCGAGCCGCTGGATCTCGGCGGTCTGCTCGGGGGTCAGCGGGGCGGGCACGATCCCGGGCGTCGAGTCGATGTACTTCGCCTCGAAGTCGTAGTAGTCGTGCGACTGCACCGGCGGGATCTCGGCGGGCACGCTCGCGCGCGGCCCGTCCTCGAACTCCAGGACCCCGCACTCGATCTCGCGGCCGCGCAGCAGCGACTCGACGAGGATCTTGGGGTCGTGGCGGCGGGCCTCCTCGATCGCCTCGTCGAGGCCCTCGAAGGAGTCGACCTTCGTGATGCCCATCGAAGAGCCCCCGCGCGCGGGCTTGATGAACAGCGGCCAGCCGTGCTCGCCGGCGAACTCGGCGATCTTCTTGCGGGCGGCCTGCTGGTCGCGGTCCCACTCGCGCGGGCGGATCACCAGGTACGGGCCGACGGGCAGCCCGAAGGAGGTGAACACCCGCTTCATGTACTCCTTGTCCTGGCCGACGGCCGAGGCGAGCACTCCGGCGCCCACGTACGGCACTCCGGAGAGCTCCAGGAGTCCCTGGAGGGTGCCGTCCTCTCCGTAGGGGCCGTGCAGCATCGGGAAGACGACGTCGACCTCACCGAGCGCCTTGGGCACGGAGCCGGGCTCGCTGTAGACGACCTCACGGTTGCTCGGGTCCAGGGGCATCACCACGCCGCCTTCGGCCGATTCGGCCAGCGCGTCGACGTTGGGCACCTGCCGGTCGGTGATCGCCATGCGGTCGGGATCGTCGGCGGTCAGGGCCCAGCGGCCGTCCGTCGTGATGCCGATGGGCAGGACGTCGTACTTGGTGCGGTCGATGGCACGCAGTACGGCACCCGCCGTGACGACCGAGATGCCGTGCTCCGAGCTGCGGCCGCCGAACACGACGGCCACACGCGGCTTGGGGCTCTGGGGGAGGTTCTCGCTGCTCATATCGGCTTGAGGGTACCCGCTGGCCCGGGGAGAGTCAGCGGCGCTCGGGCTTGGCGCTGCGCGACATCAGCTCCTTGAGGGCGACCACCGGGGGCGTGCCCTCGTGCACGATGCCCACGACCGTCTCGGTGATGGGCATGTCGACGCCGTGCCTGCGGGCCAGATCGAGCACCGACTCACAGGACTTGACGCCCTCCGCGGTCTGCTTGGTGACCGCGATGGTCTCCTCGAGGGTCATGCCCTTGCCGAGGTTCGTGCCGAAGGTGTGGTTGCGCGAGAGCGGCGACGAGCAGGTGGCCACCAGGTCGCCCAGGCCCGCGAGTCCGGAGAACGTCAGCGGGTCGGCGCCCATCGCCATGCCCAGGCGGGTGGTCTCGGCGAGCCCGCGCGTGATGAGCGAGCCCTTCGTGTTGTCGCCCAGACCCATGCCGTCCGCGATGCCGACGGCGAGACCGATGACGTTCTTGACGGCGCCGCCGAGTTCGCAGCCGACGACGTCCGTGTTCGTGTACGGGCGGAAGTACGGGGTGTGGCAGGCGGTCTGCAGGCGTTGCGCGATCGATTCGTCCCGGCAGGCGACCACGGCGGCGGCGGGCTGCCGCGCGGCGATCTCGCGGGCGAGGTTGGGGCCCGTGACGACGGCGACGCGGTCGGCGGCGACCTTCGTGACGTCCTCGATGACCTCGCTCATCCGCATCGCGGAGCCCAGTTCGACGCCCTTCATGAGGGAGACGAGCACGGTGTCGGGGGCGAGCAGCGGCGCCCACTCGGCGAGGTTGCCGCGCAGCGTCTGCGAGGGCACCGCGAGCACGGTGAAATCGGCGCCGGCGGCGGCCTCGGCCGGGTCGTCGGTCGCCCTGAGGTTGTCCGGGAGTTCGACACCGGGGAGGTAGTCCGGGTTGCTGTGCGAGGAGTTGACGGCGTCGGCGAGTTCGGCGCGGCGGGCCCACAGGGTGACGTCGCAGCCGGCGTCGGCGAGCACCATGCCGAAGGCAGTTCCCCACGATCCGGTTCCGAAGACGGCGGCCCTCACCGGGTTCGTCACTTGCTGTCCTCCGTGGTGTTCTCGGGGCTGTTCTCGGGGACGCCTGAACCGCTCAGGCCGGTCGCCTTGCGGCGCTGCGCGAGCCGCGCCTTGCGCGGGTCGTAGGGAACCGCGGGGGCCTTCTCCTGCCGGATCTCCTCGAGGAGTTCGGTGACCCCGGCCATGATCTCCTCGGTCACCTCCCGCAGGATCTCGGGCGTGGGTTCCTTGTCGTAGAAGCGCGAGAGGTCGACCGGCTTGCCCGCGAGGACCTGGAGCTTCTTGCGCGGGAAGAGGCTGAGCTTCTTGCTGTACGGGGGAAGCGCGAGGTTGGCGCCCCACTGGGCGACGGGGATCACCGGGCACTTGGTCCGCAGGGCGACCCGCGCGGCACCGGACTTGGCGGTCATCGGCCACATCTCGGGGTCCCTGGTGAGGGTGCCCTCGGGGTAGAACGCCACGCATTCGCCGCGCTCGATCGCGTCGACCGCGGCACGGAAGGCGTCGAGCGCGTTCGTGGTCTCGCGGTAGACCGGGATCTGGCCCGTGCCCTTCATGACCTTGCCGACGAAGCCGTCCTTGAAAAGGCCGTCCTTTGCCAGGAAACGAGGGACTCGTCCGGTGTTGTACTGAAAATGCGCGTACGAGAGCGGGTCGATATACGAGTTGTGATTCACCGCCGTGATGAATCCACCGTCGGCCGGAATGTGCTCCATTCCGCGCCAGTCCCGCTTGAACAGAACCACCAGCGGCGGTTTTGCGATGACCGCCGCCAGGCGGTACCAGAAGCCGATTCTGCGGCGGGACACTCGGACACCTTCCTCCATGAACCTGGTCGGCCGCACAAGTGTCGCCCCAGGCTGTCTGTCTGTCGAGAACACCGTACGCCCGCGCCCGGAGCCCGGCCCCGGTAGTGCCCCGCCCAGCAGGTCACAATGGGCGCGACGCGAAGGACGGAGCCGCCACCCGTGCAGTGGACCCTGGTGATACCCCTGAAACCGCTGGAGCGCGCCAAGAGCAGGCTCACCGCCGCCACCGGAGACACGATGCGGCCCGGCCTCGCCCTCGCCTTCGCGCAGGACACCGTGGCCGCCGCGACGGCCTGCCCGGCGGTGCGGGATGTGGTGGTCGTCACGGACGACGGCCTCGCCGGGCGCGAGCTGGCGGCGCTGGGGGCCAGGATCGTCCGTGACGAGCCCGCGGGGGGCCTCAACGCGGCGCTGGCGCACGGAGCGGCGGACGTGCGCGCCGGACGGCCCACGACAGCCGTCGCGGCGCTGAATGCCGATCTCCCCGCACTGCGCCCCGCGGAATTGACCCGGGTACTCGACAGCGCGGCCCGTTTTCCCCGTTCTTTCCTCGCGGATGCCGCCGAAATAGGTACGACGTTGCTCTCCGCCGCCCCCGGCATCGAATTGCGTCCGGCATTCGGCGCGGCGTCCCGTTCCCGGCACACGGCCTCGGGGGCGGTGGAACTTCGGCTCGGCGGCGTCGATTCCGTGCGCCAGGACGTGGACACCGGCGACGACCTGCGGGCCGCGCTCGCGCTGGGCGTGGGGCCGCGCACCGCGGCGGCTGCCGCGAGGCTGCTGATCGCCGACTGAGTACGCTTCCCCCATGCAGGCGACCGCGTACACGTACGACTCCGAGACCCGCAGCGGCAGCGTGCTGCTCGACGACGGCACTCCGGTGCCCTTCGATCCCCCGGCGTTCGACGCGGGCGGCCTGCGGCTGCTCAGGCCCGGCCAGCGGGTGCGGATCGAGGTCGAGGGGGAGGGCGAGGGCCGCCGCATCACGCTGGTGACGCTGCAGACCTTCTGACAAGCCCCCGCACACGCCGCGGGCCGGGCTCCCAGTGGGGAGCCCGGCCCGGCGCGTGAGTGCCCTGGTGCCCTTACTTCTTGCGGGCGGTCGCCTTCTTGGCGGTGGTCTTGCGCGCCGTCGACTTCTTGGCGGGAGCGGTCTTCTTGGCGGTGGCCTTCTTGGTGGCCGGCGCCGTCTTCTTGGCGGTGGCCTTCTTGGTGGCGGGGGTGGCCTTCTTGGCCGTCGCCTTCTTGGCCGTGGCCGCCTTCTTGGCGGTCGCCGTGGTCTTCTTGGCGGTGGCCTTCTTGGCGGTCGCCGCCTTCTTCGCCGTCGCCGTGGTCTTCTTGGCGGTGGCCTTCTTGGCGGTGGTGGCCTTCTTCGCCGTCGCCTTCTTGGCGGTGGTGGCCTTCTTGGCCGCGGCCTTCTTGACGGTCGCCGAGGCGCCGCCGCCCGAAAGGCTGCCCTTGGGCGCCTTCTTGACCGCGACGTCGTTCTTCGGGAGCTTCTTCGAGCCGCTCACCAGGTCCTTGAAGCCCTGACCGGCGCGGAAGCGCGGAACCGAGGTCTTCTTGACCCGAACGCGCTCCCCGGTCTGCGGGTTGCGGGCGTAACGGGCCGGACGGTCAACCTTCTCGAACGAGCCGAAGCCGGTGACCGAAACACGGTCTCCGCTGACCACGGCACGGACGACTGCGTCCAGAACCGCGTCCACGGCGTCGGCGGCCTGCTGGCGGCCGCCCACCTTGTCGGCAATCGCTTCTACGAGCTGCGCCTTGTTCACGTCTTCCCCTTCGGAGACCTCGCCCGAGCGTATTCGCCAGGCTTTTTCGCACGTTAGGCAGATATATACCGCAAATCAAACACGAAACGGGCTAATCACCCTTGTGCCGCAACGAACTCGGCTGTCCATGAGTTCCTCGAAGGTTCCTCGAAGGGCCGTTTGAGCCTTGCGGCTCAGGCATCTTCGGGGAATCGGCCCTCTTCAGCTTCGTCGAGGGACGCCATCAATCGCTCCAGACGCCTTGCCGCATCGGCGAGATCGTGTTTGGCCGCGGCCGTAATGACCAGCAGCTTCCGGGTCAGCGCCATCCGTACGCCCTCCGGGACTTGCAGTGCACGCACCCTTGAGTGCGCTTCCTTCAGTTGGTCCGCAACAAGCCCGTAGAGCTCGAGTTGGCTGTCACGTTCCATGCACCGATTGTGCCATCTGGGGCGAGTTGTCGCCTCCGCAGGGGGTAACTACCCACATCCGGCGCCCTCCTGAGGGTACCCGAGCAGACCGAGTACAAGGGGATTTCAAGCCTCTTCTGCCGTCCGGATCAAGGGAGTTGAGACCACCCGTTCAGGTCAGCGGCCCCCCTCCCGGCCCCGGACACAGATGTACCCCCAACCGTCCACGATTGGGGGTACACCAGGGTGTTGCGGGGGCGTCAGACCTGCACGGTCCGCGGCTTGTACGAGCGTCGGCCGGCCTCGTACGCGGCGATGTCCGGCTCGTTCTGGAGCGTGATGCTGATGTCGTCCAGGCCGTTCAGGAGACGCCAGCGGGCGTTCTCGTCGAGCTCGAAGTCGGCGGTGACGCCCTCCGCGCGGACCTGGCGATCCTGCAGGTCAACGGTGATCTCGGCCTGCGGGTCGGCCTCCGTCAGATCCCAGAGCGCGTCCACGATCTTCTGGTCGAGCACCACGGTGAGCAGGCCGTTCTTCAGCGAGTTGCCGCGGAAGATGTCGGCGAAGCGCGAGGAGATGACGGTCTTGAAGCCGTAGTTCTGCAGCGCCCAGACGGCGTGCTCTCGCGAGGAGCCCGTACCGAAGTCGGGTCCTGCCACCAGGACCGTGGCGCCCTGGCGTTCGGGCTTGTTCAGGATGAACTCGCCGTCCTTGCGCCAGGCCTCGAAGAGCCCGTCCTCAAATCCGTCCCTGGTGACCTTCTTCAGCCAGTGGGCGGGGATGATCTGGTCGGTGTCGACGTTGCTGCGGCGCAGCGGAACGGCCCGGCCGGTGTGCGTGGTGAATGCTTCCATGGCTCTCAGACTCCGGCGGTGACGGGGGCGTCGGTCAGGTCGGCGGGCGAGGAGAGGTGGCCCGTCACCGCGGTGGCGGCGGCGACCTGGGGCGACACCAGATGGGTGCGGCCGCCCTTGCCCTGCCTGCCCTCGAAGTTGCGGTTGGAGGTCGACGCGGAGCGCTCGCCGGGCGCCAGTTGGTCGGGGTTCATGCCCAGGCACATCGAGCAGCCGGCGTGCCGCCATTCGGCGCCCGCGGCGACGAAGACCTTGTCCAGGCCCTCCTCGATGGCCTGCAGGGCGACCCGGACCGAGCCGGGGACGATCAGCATGCGTACGCCGTCGGCGACTTTGCGGCCCTCGACGATCGAGGCCGCGGCACGCAGGTCCTCGATGCGTCCGTTGGTGCACGAACCTACGAAGACGGTGTCGACCTTGATGTCGCGCAGCGCCTGTCCCGCGGTCAACCCCATGTATTCCAGGGCCTTTTCGGCGGCGAACCGCTCCGAAGCGTCTTCGTACGAAGCAGGGTCGGGGACGTGGGCCGAGAGCGGCGCGCCCTGTCCCGGGTTGGTGCCCCAGGTGACGAACGGCGCGAGCTTGGTGGCGTCGATGTAGACCTCGGCGTCGAAGACCGCGTCGTCGTCCGTCTTCAGGGTCTTCCAGTACGCGACCGCCGCGTCCCACTCCTCGCCCTTCGGGGCGTGGTCGCGGCCCTCGATGTAGTCGAAGGTGGTGGCGTCGGGGGCGATCATGCCCGCGCGGGCACCGGCCTCGATCGACATGTTGCAGATGGTCATGCGGGCTTCCATCGAGAGTTTCTCGATGGCGGAGCCGCGGTACTCCAGGACGTAGCCCTGGCCGCCGCCGGTGCCGATCTTCGCGATGATGGCGAGGATCAGGTCCTTGGCCGTGACGCCGTCGGGCAGTTCGCCGTCGACGGTGATGGCCATCGTCTTCGGGCGGGCCATCGGCAGCGTCTGGGTGGCCAGGACGTGCTCGACCTGGGAGGTGCCGATGCCGAACGCCAGCGCGCCGAAGGCGCCGTGCGTGGAGGTGTGGGAGTCGCCGCAGACCACGGTGGTGCCGGGCTGGGTCAGGCCCAGCTGGGGGCCCACCACGTGGACGACGCCCTGCTCGACGTCGCCCAGCGAGTGCAGTCGCACGCCGAACTCCGCGCAGTTCTTGCGCAGCGTCTCCAACTGCGCCCGCGAGACGGGGTCCGCGATGGGCTTGTCGATGTCGAGGGTCGGGGTGTTGTGATCCTCGGTGGCGATGGTGAGGTCGAGACGCCGCACCGGGCGGCCTGCCTGGCGGAGGCCGTCGAAGGCCTGCGGGCTCGTCACCTCGTGCAGCAGGTGCAGATCGATGAAGAGGAGGTCGGGCTCGCCTTCGGCGCGCCGGACGACGTGGTCGTCCCAGACCTTCTCCGCGAGTGTCCTACCCATCGCTTTCCCTCCGACCGGCTGTGTTGGGCCGGCCCAACTAGAGAATTGTTCGTCCACGCCCGTACCCCTCGTGCCGCGCGTGGACCGCTTTCCGTTGGTCCGCGGATCGCACCTACAGGGTGACGTGTTCCATCGAAAATTGAACTTGCGTTTCACAGAGTGAGACGCGAGTATCGACGCATGGACAACTCTAGCGGCGTCGGCGTTCTCGACAAGGCGGCTCTCGTCTTGAGCGCCCTGGAGTCCGGTCCGGCCACCCTCGCGGGGCTGGTCGCGGCCACCGGACTCGCACGACCCACGGCACATCGTCTCGCCGTGGCACTGGAACACCACCGGATGGTGGCGCGCGACATGCAGGGCCGTTTCATTCTCGGCCCCCGGCTCGCGGAACTCGCGGCGGCGGCCGGCGAGGACCGCCTGCTCGCCACGGCGGGCCCGGTCCTCACGCACCTGCGTGACGTGACGGGCGAGAGCGCGCAGCTCTATCGCCGCCAGGGCGACATGCGCATCTGCGTCGCGGCGGCCGAGCGCCTCTCGGGCCTGCGGGACACGGTCCCGGTCGGCTCGACGCTCACGATGAAAGCGGGCTCGTCCGCGCAGATCCTGATGGCCTGGGAGGAGCCGGAGCGCCTGCACCGCGGCCTCCAGGGCGCCCGCTTCACGGCCACGGCCCTCTCGGGCGTACGCCGCCGGGGCTGGGCCCAGTCGATCGGCGAGCGGGAGCCGGGCGTCGCGTCCGTCTCCGCCCCCGTGCGCGGCCCCTCGAACCGCGTGGTCGCCGCCGTCTCGGTCTCCGGGCCGATCGAGCGCCTGACCCGCCACCCGGGCCGGATGCACGCCCAGGCCATCATCGACGCCGCGGGACGTCTGTCCGAGGCCCTGCGCCGCACGGGCTGACCCGCACCGCTCCCGTCCCCGCACACAGAAACGCCCGAGGGGCCGCCTCAACGCCGCGGCGGCCCCTCGGGCATTTTTCCGTACGTCTCCGGGACGCCCTCAGACCGCCTTGAGCCGGTCGGCGGCCCTCTCCCCCCGGCGCCCCACCGGCACCACGCCGACGGCCTTGCCCAGACCGAACTCCGGCATGTTGATGTAGACCGCCTCATGCGCCCCCGGCGGCACCACGTAGGTCTCGTGCCAGAAGCCGACCTTGCCCTTGCCCTCCCGCAGCCGCCGGTTGAAGGCGGCCCAGGCGGGCCGGTGCTCCTTGCCCTGCTCGGACGCGTAGGCGAGGAGCTTCTCCGGCGACTCCCAGTACTGGACGACGTACAGCAGCCGGGGGTTGCCGAGCAGCAGCTGATAGCCGAGCATGCCGCTCCCCGGGTCCTGCGACAGCTCCTTGAGCATCCGGGGCATCGCCCGGAAGACCGGCCACCAGCTGCGCACGGCACGGAAGTTGTTGATGCGCATCCCGATGTTGAAGACGGTGACCGGCCCCTGCGCGTCGGCGGTCATGCGCCCTTCGATCGGCTTGGTGCTCACGACGGATCCCCCTTCGGAAAGCGTTGGATAGCTTTGCTATCCATGCTTGGATAGTGGCACTCCCCAAAGGGAAGCGCAAGAGAGAACCAAGAGAAGGAGCGAGCCGATGCGACTGGCTGAGCTCAGCACGCGCAGCGGGGTCTCGACGGCCACGATCAAGTACTACCTGCGCGAGGGGCTGCTCCCGCCGGGCCGCCGCGTGACGGCCACCCAGGCCGAGTACGACGAGCAGCACCTGCGGCGGCTGCGCCTGGTGCGGGCACTCATCCAGGTGGGGCGCGTCCCGATCGCGTCGGCCAGGGAGGTGCTCACCGCCCTGGAGGACGACTCCCTGGACCACAACTCCCGCCTGGGCACGGCGGTCTGGGCACTCCCCCACGGACCCGAGTCCACCGAGGACGACGCGCACGCGCAGGCGGCACGGCGCACGGTCGACGCACTGCTCGAACGGCTCGACTGGGAGTACGCCCAGGCATACGGGGCCCATTCACCGGCGTACGGGATGCTGGTGACCGCGGTCACCAGCCTGGCCAGGCTCGGATACCCGTGCTCCGTCGACGACTTGGCGCCCTACGCGCGCGCGGGACGCCAACTGGCCGTCGCGGACCTGGACTTGATCGAGCGGTACGAGTCCCCGGACGAGCAGTTGCAGGCGGCCGTCGCGCTCACCGTGCTGTACGAGCCGGTACTGCTCGCGCTGCGCCGGATCGCCCAGGCGGAGGAGTCCAACCACCGCTTCGGGCAAGGGACTTCGGAGTAACGACGAAGGGGCCCTCCCTTGCGGGAAGGCCCCTTCTCTTCTGTACCCCCGACCGGATTCGAACCGGCGCTACCGCCTTGAGAGGGCGGCGTGCTAGGCCGCTACACAACGGGGGCTAGCTTTACTGCTGTACTGCGTCGTCCTGCTGTACTGCGCTGGGCTACCAGGACTCGAACCTAGAACAACGGAACCAGAAACCGTCGTGTTGCCAATTACACCATAGCCCACTGTGGTCTAGACCAGCTAGACACTGCGTACCCCCGACCGGATTCGAACCGGCGCTACCGCCTTGAGAGGGCGGCGTGCTAGGCCGCTACACAACGGGGGCCCTAGCGATCCTGCATCGGTAGCAGTGGGTGCGACCCTGACTGCTTCCATGGGAAGGATCTGTACCCCCGACCGGATTCGAACCGGCGCTACCGCCTTGAGAGGGCGGCGTGCTAGGCCGCTACACAACGGGGGCGTTGCAGATAAGCTCTGCGAGCTGGCCTACCAGGACTCGAACCTAGACTAACGGAACCAGAAACCGTCGTGCTGCCAATTACACCATAGGCCATCGATACGCAACCCCTCGCGGGGGTTTTGCTCGACTTGCGCCTCCTGGTCGGACCTTTCGGCCTTCTCGGGCGGCGCAGAAAGAACATTACCCGAAGGTGGACGGCGCTCCAAAACGGGTATCGCCGCGGAGCACCAAGGGCAGTCGGCACAGCAGAAAGGACCCGGGAGCCATGGTGGCTCCCGGGTCCTTCCGTCGGCGTACGCGCGGCTCTCGCGGCTACGCGGCCAGCTTCGCCAGGGCCGCGTCGATGCGGGTCAGCGACTTCTCCTTGCCCAGGATCTCCAGGGACTCGAAGAGGGGCAGGCCGACCGTGCGGCCGGTGACGGCGACGCGGACCGGGGCCTGGGCCTTGCCGAGCTTCAGGCCGTGCTCCTCGCCGGCGGCCAGGACCGCGTTCTTGAGGGACTCCGGGTCCGACCAGTCGGCGTCGGCCAGCTTGGCGCGGGCCGTCGTCAGGAGCGCGGCGGGGTCGCCCTTGCCCATGGCCTTCGTCCAGGACGCCTCGTCCTCGACGGGTGCGTCGAGGAAGAGGAAGTCCACGTTCTCCGTGATCTCGGAGAGGACCTTGATGCGGGTCTGGGCGTGGGGGGCGATGGCCTCCCAGGCGGCCTGGTCGAAGTCCTCGGGCGCCCAGTTGGCGTGCGGGGCCTTCAGCCACGGCTCACAGGCCGCCGCGAACGCCTTCACGTCCAGCATGCGGATGTGGTCGGCGTTGATCGCCTCGGCCTTCTTCAGGTCGAAGCGGGCCGGGTTGGCGTTCACGTCCGCGAGGTCGAACCTGGCGACCATGTCGGGGATCGAGAAGACGTCCTGGTCGGCCGAGAACGACCAGCCGAGGAGGGAGAGGTAGTTGAGCAGGCCCTCCGGGAGGAAACCGCGCTCGCGGTAGAGGTTGAGCGAGGCCTGGGGGTCGCGCTTGCTCAGCTTCTTGTTGCCCTCGCCCATGACGTACGGGAGGTGGCCGAAGACCGGGGTCTCCTTGGCGATGCCCAGGTCCGCGAGCGCCTTGTAGAGGGCGATCTGGCGGGGGGTCGAGGAGAGCAGGTCCTCGCCGCGCAGGACGTGGGTGATCTCCATCAGGGCGTCGTCGACCGGGTTCACCAGGGTGTAGAGCGGTGCTCCGTTGGCGCGGACGATGCCGTAGTCCGGGACGTTCTCCGGCTGGACGGTGATCTCGCCGCGGACCAGGTCCGTGAACGTGATCGCCTCGTCGGGCATGCGGAAGCGGACGATGGGCTTGCGGCCCTCCGTCTCGTACGCGGCACGCTGCTCGGCGGTCAGGTCGCGGCAGTGGCCGTCGTAGCCGGACGGCTTGCCGGCGGCGCGGGCGGCGTCGCGGCGGGCGTCCAGCTCCTCCGTGGAGCAGTAGCAGTAGTACGCGCGGCCCGACTCCAGGAGCTTGGCGGCGACGTCCTGATAGATGTCCATGCGCTGCGACTGGCGGTACGGCGCGTGCGGGCCGCCGACCTCGGGGCCCTCGTCCCAGTCGAAGCCCAGCCAGCGCATCGCTTCCAGGAGCTGCTCGTACGACTCCTCCGAGTCGCGAGCCGCGTCGGTGTCCTCGATGCGGAAGACCAGGGAGCCCTCGTTGTGCCGGGCGTAGGCCCAGTTGAAGAGAGCGGTGCGGACCAGGCCCACGTGGGGGTTGCCGGTCGGCGAGGGACAGAACCGTACGCGTACGGAAGTCGCGTTAGCCACGCTTGATCACCTTGTTGGTGAGAGTGCCGATGCCTTCGATGGTGACGGCGACCTCGTCGCCGACGTTCAGGGGGCCGACCCCTGCCGGGGTGCCCGTGAGGATGACGTCGCCCGGGAGCAGCGTCATGGCCTCGGAGATGTGCACGATCAGGTCCTCGATGGAGCGGACCATGTCGGTCGTACGCCCCAGCTGGCGCTGTTCGCCGTTGACCGTGCACTGGATGGTGAGGTCGGAGGGGTCGAGGTCGGTCTCCACCCAGGGGCCGAGCGGGCAGGAGCTGTCGAAGCCCTTGGCCCTGGCCCACTGCTTCTCCCGCTGCTGGACGTCACGCGCGGTGACGTCGTTGGCGCAGGTGTAGCCGAGGATGACGTCGCGGGCGCGCTCGCGCGGGACCTCGCGGCACATGCGGCCGATGACCACGGCGAGCTCGGCCTCGTAGTGCACCTCCTGCGAGAAGGAGGGGTACGCGATGGCGTCGCCGGGGCCGATCACCGAGGTGGACGGCTTGAAGAAGGCGACCGGGATGTCGGGGACCTCGTTGCCGAGCTCCTTGGCGTGGTCCGCGTAGTTGCGGCCGATGCCGACGACCTTGTTGGGGAGCACCGGAGGCAGCAGCCTGACCTTGCTCAGCGGGACCTTCGTGCCGGAGAGCTCGAAGTCCGCGAACGGGATGCCCTTGATGATGTCGAGGACGAGCCCGTCGGTCGTTCCGGGGGGACTTTCGCCCTCGACCGCGCCGAAGGCGACGTTGCCGTCGATGGAGAACCTGGCGATGCGCAAGAGCGGTGCCCTTTGCTGGAGGGGGAGACTGACACCCCAGGCTAACGCGGTGGCCTGCGGCCGGCTTGCGACCGGATCTCACGTGACCCCGCGTCGGCGCCCCGTCCGTCGCCGCTGCGCGAGCTCGTCCTCACACGCCGGACGGGCCTGTCTGCTCAGACAGCCGGACTGAACTGCTCCGGCGCGTCCATCAGGATCGTGCGCTTCGGGTTGGCCGTCACCGCCGGGAGTTCCGTCGCGTGGTCCGGCTGCCCGGCGGCCGGGGCGACCTCCTGCGCGTCCGTGAGGTGGGCGAGGGTGGTGCGGCGCGGGTTGGCTATGTTGCGGAACATCGCCGACTTGACGGTCTTCATCTGCTGTTCGTGCCCTGTCAGTTGAGGCGCCGTGTGGTGGACGCCGGTTGTCGGATTCGCCATCCCTGTAAAGCGTCAGGCTAAACATCCAATTCCCGCCCAAAGACCGGTTGAGGCCTTGATCTTGATGTGAGTTTGCTCACGAGGTAGCGGGCAAAAGGGTCAATTCAGGCCCGTGAAGGCCTTGTTGGAATCGGACATTGCGCCACTGAACCCATCATTCCGCTCCCGATCATGAACACTGGGACACCCGTCGGCCATAGCTTTACTGGGCTCAATGGACCGTTTTGCCCCAGATCACTTTCTACGTCTCGTGACGCGCCACTCACGCCCAGTCACGGCGGTCGCGACGCGGCACACGGGCCTTGTTGGAGATCCTGCACTGTGCTGGAATTCCCGGGACCGCCGCGGGATCGAACCGGCGCGCAGGGGCGCAACGCAGCGCCGAGTGGCGGCGGGAAAGGGGAGCCAGCGCCGGTCACTCACGACCACCATGGGGCGTTCTGCGCCCCACGACGCCGACACCGTCCCGCCGTTTGTGCGGAGGGACGCCTGGTCCAGAGGTTGCGACGCTAGTGCAGGGACGTTTCAAGAGGGATGGCAGCAGCGCTGCGGCAGAGCCGGAGCGCGGCGGGACCGACCGCGGCTCCTCGGCCCAGCACGCCCAGAACCCCGGGCAGGTACCGTCCGGAGAGACCGGCCGCGCAGTCGGCGGCGTGAGCCTGCCCACGGCCACCGCGTCGTCGGGCGGCACGACGGGCACCGTGAAGTCGCCCACCGGGCCCGGCTCGCGAATAGCCCTGCGCAACTGGCGCATCTCCACCCGACTGGTCTCGCTGCTCGCGCTCCCCGTGATCACCGCGACCTCCCTCGGTGCGCTCCGCATCAACGAGTCCATGGACGAGATCCAGCAGCTCAACAACATGAAGCTGCTGACCGACATGACCAAGCGCGCCACCGAGCTGGCCTCCGCGCTCCAGGAGGAGCGCGACCGCTCGGCAGGCCCCCTCGCGCACGGCGCGAACTCCTCGGACTACGTGGTCAAGGGCGCCCGGCAGAAGACCGACCGCGCGTACAACCGCTTCCTGCAGGAGACGCAGGACCTCGACAACACCGACGGCGACAAGGGCCTCCTCGGCGTCCGCGCGAACACCGTCGAGATCACCCAGCAGCTGCAGAAGATCAACGACGTACGCAAGAGCGCCTACGACGACAAGAACTCCACGTCGCAGACGGTCGACGCCTACAGCCAGCTCATCGAGCAGCTGCTCACCCTGTCCTCGGACATGGCGCAGGCGACCAGCAACCCGGACATGATCCAGCGCACCCGCGCCCTGACGGCCTTCTCCTCCGCCAAGGAGTACGCCTCGGTCCAGCGCGCCGTGATCGCCGCCTCGCTCCCCGCGGGTGACAGCACGTTCGGCAAGATCTCCGAGACCGACCGGCGCTACGGCTGGTCCGCCCTCGACAAGGAGAACTCCGAACTGGATGCCTTCAAGGGCATCTACTCGGGCAATCCCGACGAGCTGACCAAGCCCATCGACGGCGGCAACTCCTCCATCAAGGGCGCCGACTCCTACGCCAAGCGTGTGCTTGAGCAGGAGGGCGGCATCAAGCTCCAGGACAAGCGGTCGTACAAGGACTGGGTCGACGCCGACACCACCAAGATCGACGCGATGTCCAAGATCGAGCTCACGCTGCTCAACGAGATGGAGCAGAAGGCCCGCGAGCTGCGCAACGAGTCCGAGCAGGCCGCCATCCTCAACGGTGCGCTGATCCTGCTCGTCCTCGGTGTCTCGCTCGTCGGCGCCTTCGTCGTGGCCCGGTCCATGATCCGCTCGCTGCGGCGCCTCCAGGACACCGCGACCAAGGTCGCCCAGGACCGGCTGCCCGAGCTCGTCAAGCAGCTCTCCGAGGCCGACCCGCAGGACGTCGACACCTCGGTCGAGTCCGTCGGTGTGCACTCCCGGGACGAGATCGGCCAGGTGGCCGCGGCCTTCGACGACGTGCACCGCGAGGCCGTCCGCCTCGCCGCCGAGCAGGCGCTCCTGCGAGGCAACGTCAACGCGATGTTCACCAACCTCTCGCGCCGTTCGCAAGGCCTCATCCAGCGCCAGCTGTCTCTTATCTCCGAGCTGGAGTCGCGTGAGGCCGACCCCGATCAGCTCTCCTCGCTCTTCAAGCTCGACCACCTCGCGACCCGCATGCGCCGTAACGGCGAGAACCTCCTCGTCCTCGCGGGTGAAGAGCCCGGCCGTCGCTGGACCCGGCCCGTCCCGCTCGTCGACGTGCTGCGTGCCGCCGCGTCCGAGGTGGAGCAGTACGAGCGCATCGAGCTCTCCGCGGTCCCGACGACCGAGGTCGCCGGACGCGTGGTCAACGACCTCGTGCACCTGCTCGCCGAGCTCCTCGAGAACGCGACGTCGTTCTCCTCGCCGCAGACCAAGGTCAAGGTCACCGGTCACGCGCTGCCCGACGGGCGTGTGCTGATCGAGATCCACGACACCGGCATCGGCCTCTCCCCCGAGGACCTCGCCGCGATCAACGAGCGGCTCGCGTCGCCGCCCACCGTGGACGTCTCGGTCTCGCGCCGCATGGGTCTGTTCGTGGTCGGTCGTCTGTCGCAGCGTCACGGCATCCGCATCCAGCTCCGCCCGTCGGACTCCGGCGGCACGACCGCGCTGGTCATGCTGCCCATCGATGTCGCCCAGGGCGGCAAGAAGGCGCCGAACAAGCCCGGTGCGCCCGGCCCCGGCCAGGGCGGTGGCCCGGTCGCCGCGCAGGCGTCCGCGGGTGCCGCGGCAGCACGCCGCGGAGTCGGTGCCGGAAACGGCGCGCCCGGAAACGGTGCTCCCGGCTCGGCCGGTTCCCAGGGCAGGCTCGGCGCCGGTCCGCCCCGTGGTCAGGTCACGGGTACGGGACCGCGTGCCGCGC
Organism: Streptomyces sp. NPDC050439; assembly: GCF_040655335.1. Taxonomy (NCBI): domain Bacteria; kingdom Bacillati; phylum Actinomycetota; class Actinomycetes; order Kitasatosporales; family Streptomycetaceae; genus Streptomyces; species Streptomyces sp. NPDC050439. The sequence goes on along the minus strand of NZ_JBFAJT010000011.1, from coordinate 146,038 downwards.
TGCCCTCGCGTGACGCGGGACCGGGGCCGCGCAACGGTTCGCCGTCCGCTCCGGCGGGCCCGCCGTCCGGTCAGCAGCCTCCCCGCCAGGGTCCGCCCGGACAGGGTGCCGGCGCCCCCGGCTCGTCCGGTGGCAGCCTCTTCGGGGGCGGGCAGGGCGGTGGCCGCGGTCAGGCCTCCGCGCCGCAGCCTCCGGTGCCCCAGCAGCGTACGAACCCGGTGAACCCCGCTGGGCCCGCGAACCCCACAGGTCCGGCGCGCCCCTCCGCGAACGACGCCGGGGACCAGGGGCGCAGGCCGCAGCTGCCGCCGCGCGGTGGGCCGCGTGCCGAGCTTCCGGGGGGCAACCCGCAGCCGCGCGTGCCCAGTTGGAGCGACGAGAACGCGCAGCCGCAGATATCGCGCGAGCCGTTCGACACCCCCCGTGGGCACGAGGAGCCGGAGTCCACCGGACAGTTCCCGCACCCCTCGGCCGGCGCCGCACAAGGCCCCGGTTCGACCGCCGAGTTCGCGCGGCCTGACTTCAACGGGCCGCCGCCCGGCACGGGTTCACCGCAGAACGCGGGCCAGCAGGGTCAGGGCCAAGGCCAGGGCCAGGGTCAGCAGGGCACCGGTCAGTTCGTCCGGCCGGACGTCTTCGGTGGCCAGGACGCCTCCTCGGGCACGAACCAGTTCCAGCGTCCCGGCACCAGCGCTCCCGGCTACAACGGCGGGGCACCCCGGCGCGGGCAGAACCCCGGCCAGGGCCAGGGTGCGCAGGGCCAGGGCGGTCAGAGCCAGGGCGGTCAAAGCCAGGGCGGTCAGCTCGGCATTCCGCCGGTGCCTCCGCAGCCCCAGCAGCCCCAGCAGCCCGTACGGCCCTCGCAGCCGGACGAGCTGCCGCCCGCCGGCCCCGGTGACGGCCGTACCCCGCTGTTCGACACGCTGGAGACCAACTGGTTCCAGCAGCAACAGCAGCAGCAAGGGCAGCAGCAGCCCCAGGGCGGCGCGCCCGAGCAGCAGCAGCCCCAGCGCCCGCAGCGGCAGCAGCCGCAGAACCCGGCCGCGCCCCAGCGCCCGGCCGGAACGCCCGCCCCGTCGACGGCCAACGGAACCGGTGGCGGGAACGGCGGCCACGTCACGAACGGCAGTGCCGCCTCCTGGCGCACCTCGCCCAACGACGAGCTGGGCCGCCAGGCCGAGCGCGTCCGGCAGCCGTCCGCCGGTGGCGTCACCACATCCGGCCTGCCGCGCCGCGTCCCGCGAGCCAACCTCGTCGCGGGCACCGCTCAGCAGCAGCAGGACAGCACAGGTCCGCAGGTCTCGCGTGCGCCCGACGACGTGCGCGGCCGGCTGACGAATCTCCGTCGGGGCATCCAGCAGGGTCGCCAGGCCGGTACCGGCCAGACCGGCAGCTTCCCCACTCACCAGCAGGAGCGTTAGTTGAGTCCGAGCCAGGCGGCACAGAATCTGAACTGGTTGATCACGAACTTCGTGGACAACACCCCCGGGGTGTCCCACACCGTCGTGGTCTCCGCCGACGGCCTCCTTCTGGCGATGTCCGAGGGCTTCCCGCGTGACCGTGCCGACCAGCTGGCCGCAGTCGCGTCGGGGCTGACCTCCCTCACCGCCGGGGCCTCGCGGATCTTCGAGGGCGGCGCCGTCACCCAGACCGTGGTGGAGATGGAGCGGGGGTTCCTCTTCCTCATGTCGGTCTCCGACGGCTCGTCCCTCGCCGTGCTCGCGCACCCCGAGTGCGACATCGGCCTCGTCGGCTACGAGATGGCACTCCTCGTCGACCGCGCGGGCGCCGTCCTGACCCCGGACCTCCGCGCCGAACTGCAGGGCAGCCTGCTGCACTAGCTCTCTTCATCGGCCGCCCCACCGACCGAACGTACTGACCACCGTCCGGCCAACCTGGTGCCCCCCACCGGCTCTATCAGACGGCACGCAGACCACCTGCTGTCCCGCCCGGAGGATCCATGACCCCGCCCAACGCCTCTCACGAACCGTACGGCTCTCAGGCGTCGTACGGCTATGAAGGCGACCAGCCGCTGGTGCGTCCTTACGCGATGACCGGCGGCCGGACAAGGCCCCGCTACCAGCTCGCGATAGAGGCGCTGGTGAGCACGACGGCCGACCCGGCGCAGCTGATGGGGCTGCTCCCGGAGCACCAGCGCATCTGCCACCTGTGCCGCGAGGTCAAGTCGGTGGCCGAGGTCTCGGCGCTGCTCTCCATGCCGCTCGGCGTCGCCCGAATCCTCGTGGCCGACCTGGCCGAGGCCGGGCTCGTCGCCATCCACCAGCCCGGCGGCGACGAGAACGCCGGCGGCCAGCCAGACGTGACACTGCTCGAAAGGGTGCTCAGTGGACTTCGCAAGCTCTAGCAGCGGCGGAGGCCGCTCCACCACCAGCGCGAAGATCGTGGTGGCGGGCGGCTTCGGCGTGGGCAAGACCACGTTCGTCGGGGCGGTCTCTGAGATCAACCCGCTGCGCACCGAGGCCGTCATGACGTCCGCCTCCGCGGGCATCGACGACCTCACCCACACCGGCGACAAGACGACGACGACCGTCGCCATGGACTTCGGCCGCATCACCCTGGACCAGGACCTGATCCTGTACCTCTTCGGTACACCCGGACAGGACCGCTTCTGGTTCATGTGGGACGACCTCGTCCGCGGCGCCATCGGCGCCGTCGTGCTCGTCGACACCCGCCGTCTCGCCGACTGTTTTCCGGCCGTCGACTACTTCGAGAACTCCGGCCTGCCCTTCGTCATCGCCCTCAACGGCTTCGACGGCCACCAGCCGTACACCCCCGATGAAGTGCGCGAAGCTCTCCAGATCGGTCCCAACACCCCGATCATCACCACCGACGCCCGACACCGTGCGGACGCAAAGAGTGGCCTGATCACACTGGTCGAGCACGCACTTATGGCCCGACTCAAGTAGACGAGGGCGTACGGCAGTTGCCGTAGATTCCACAGAGTGGTCTGTGTCTTTTGACACGGATGACCGCTCTGTTCATAACGTTTCGACAGAGAATTCGCCGGGCGCCGCCACGCGTCGCGGTCATTCGGTGTCGCTGCGCGCACAAGAGCCCCGCCTTTTGGCGGGGCTCGCTCTTTTTGACCGTTTTATCTGAGGCTTACACCACTCGGAAGTTACCCTTCCCACTGTTTGGTAGAGGACCCCCTGACGTGCTGGAATGCGCTGAACTGCCCAGTAGCACGGGCCTTGGAGACGACAGCGGGACCGGTGTAGGTCCCGCCGCCGAGAGGTTGTTGGTCGAGTGAGGCGAAGCAAGACGAGCCCCGCACCGCCGCAGACGCGGGACACGCGGGGCAACTTCACCCCGCCGCCGCGCACAGCGGCGTCCCCCGCCGATGTGCAGGGCATGGAACCGCCGGCGCCCTCCGGCGGCAGAATGTCCCCGCGCAACTGGCGCGTGCCGACCCGCCTGAACGCGATCCTCCTCATACCCGTGCTCGTCGGCCTCGTCATGGGCGGCTTCCAGGTCAAGGGCTCGATCGACACCTGGAGCGAGGCCCAGGACGCCGAGAACACGGCCCGCCTCGTGCAGGCCTCGCTGAACTACGGCAACCGCCTCATCGAAGAGCGCGACATCTCCGCCGCGCCGCTGCTGCGCGGCGAGAAGAACGCCCCGGCCGTCGTGAAGGCCCGCAAGGCCACCGACAAGGCCGCCGACGAGTTCGACGCCGCCGCCGAGAACATGCCGCAGAAGGAAGGCCTCAAGCGCCGCCTCGACGGCTTCCACAAGGTCGAGCCGGGCCTCCAGTCCCTGCGCCAGGCCGCGTACACCTCCAAGCTTCCCGGCGCGCAGACCGAAGAGGCCTACGTCGGCATCCAGCACCCCCTGATGGAGTTCGCCAACGAGCTCGGTCTGGGCACCGGAAACATCACCAGCTACGGCCGGACCGTCTACGCCATCTCGCTGACCAAGGCCGCGCTCTCCCTCGAGCGCTCCATCGGCATGCACCTGCTGGTCAAGCCGGGTCCCACCGCGAGCAGCTTCGGCAAGCAGAAGGTGGCCCTCTCCTCGTACGCGTACCTCGAAGGCATCGCCATCGAGGAGTACACCGGTGGTGGCACCCCGCAGGACGTCGCCAAGCTCGAGGCCGCCAAGAAGAAGCTGAAGGCCGACGGCGAGAAGCAGGCCAAGCAGGCCGCCGCCGCCGCGAAGGCCCAGGGCAAGACGTTCGTCCCGCCGCCGTCCGCCGAGGACATGGTCTCGGCCATCGCGACGCTGCCGAGCACGCAGCCCAGCGCCCGCGTCACCCTGGCCGGCAAGGGCGTCACCAAGGAAGCCTGGTGGGCCACGACATCCGCCAAGTTCGACGCGTACCGGACCATCGAGTCCGACCTCGCCGACAAGGCGGTGACCGAGGCCTCGGACATCGCCTCCGACGCCCAGCGCAACGCGTACATCACCGGCGCCATCGTCGTGATCGCGCTGCTCGCCGCGTTCATCCTGGCCGGGATGATGGCCCGCCAGATGTCCAAGGCGATGCGCCAGCTGCGTACGGCCGCCTTCGGCATCGCCGAACAGCGCCTCCCGATGCTGGTCGACCAGCTCTCGCGCACCGACCCCGGACGCGTGGACACCCGGGTGCAGCCCATCCCGATCTCCTCCACGGACGAGATCGGCGAGGTCGCCCGCGCCTTCGACCAGGTGCACCGCGAGGCCGTCCGGCTCGCCGCCGAGCAGGCCCTGCTGCGAGGCAACATCAACGCGATCTTCACCAACCTCTCGCGCCGCAACCAGTCCCTGATCGAGGGCCAGCTGACCCTCATCACGGACCTGGAGAACAACGAGGCCGACCCGGACCAGCTGGAGAGCCTCTTCCGCCTGGACCACCTGGCGACCCGTATGCGACGCAATGGCGAGAACCTCCTGGTCCTCTCCGGCGAGGAGCCGGGCCGCCGCTGGGACCAGCCGGTCCCGCTGGTCGACGTGCTGCGCGCCGCCTCCTCCGAGGTGGAGCAGTACGAGCGCATCGAGCTCTCCGGTGTCCCGGAGGCCGAGATCCACGGCCTGGCCGTGACCGACCTCGTGCACCTGCTCGCCGAGCTCCTGGAGAACGCCACCACGTTCTCCTCGCCGCAGACCAAGGTCCGCGTCACCGCGACCCGTCTTCCCGACGGCCGCATCATGGTCGAGATCCACGACAAGGGCATCGGCCTCACCGCCGAGGACTTCGCGGACATCAACCACAAGCTGGCCAACCCGCCGACGGTGGACGCCGCGATCTCCCAGCGCATGGGTCTGTTCGTGGTCGGGCGCCTCTCCGACCGGCACGGCATCCGCGTCCAGCTGCGTCCCTCGGGCGAGCAGGCCGGCACGACGTCGCTCGTCATGCTCCCCGACGGGATCACGCACGGTGGCGGCGGCGATCACCAGCTGCCCGAGTCCGAGTTCACGGTCTCCTCGATCATGCCGGAGCAGCAGGCCCCGGAGCAGCCCGCGTTCAACCACCAGCCGATGCGTACGGCGGCCGAACTGGGCTTCGACGACAGCCGGTACAACGGCGACGCCGTCGAACCCGCTGACCTCGACCCCGTCGGCCGCTCGCTGATGCGCGAGGAGCGGCGTGCCGCCCTGGAGGCGCAGGCGCAGTCCACCGACGGCCGCCCGCTCTTCCGCGACGAGATATCCCCGCAGCAGCAGGGCTTCGAGCAGCAGCAGGGCAACTACGAGCCCGGGTACGACCAGCAGGCCCCGGCGTACGACGAGTACAACCAGGGCCAGGCCGCGCAGCCGGCGTACGACGACGCGTACTACCCGGCGCGCGACGGATACCAGGGCGCCCCCTATACGGAGGCCGGTCACGACGATCACGCCGCTCGTACGGGTGCTGTCTCCGAGCCGTTCGCGGCCTACCCCGACCGCTCTCACCAGGACGACTGGCCGTCGAACGACGGATACGAGAACAACTCGGGTGCGTATCAGGCCGAGTACTCTCCGGAACCGGAATCCGGTCCGGCGGCTCCCGCGAACGGCGCCGAGCGCGTAGGCTTCGAGCGTCCCGGACCGGTCCCGTCCGCAGTCCACGACACCACCGCCGCGGGCCTCCCGCGCCGCGGGTCCACCGGTGCGACGGGCAACGACAGCGCTTCGGCCCCGATGGGCGACGCGTTCGGGAACACCTCCGGCGACGCGTTCGGGAACAATGTCGGCAACAGCGAGAGCAACTGGCGTTCGTCGTCCAACGACGACCGCTGGCTGCGCGCCGAGTCGCTGAAGGAGCCCAAGGCGGGTGGCGTCACCCCGTCCGGTCTCCCGAAGCGGGTGCCCAAGGCCAATCTGGTCGAGGGCACGGCGGAACAGACCCCACAGGGCGGCCCTCAGGTCTCCCGCGACCCCGAGGACGTTCGGGGTCGGCTGAGCAACCTGCGCCGCGGCGTCCAGCGGGGACGCAGCGCAGGCAGTGACACCACGAATGGCCAGGGCCTCGGCCCTGACAGCACCTACAACCAGGAGCGTTAGTGTGAGCCCGATGAGCCAGGCGGCGCAGAACCTGAACTGGTTGATCACCAACTTCGTGGACAACACCCCTGGGGTGTCCCACACGGTGGTGGTCTCCGCCGACGGACTCCTTCTGGCGATGTCCGAAGGCTTCCCCCGCGACCGGGCCGACCAGCTCGCGGCCGTCGCATCCGGTCTGACCTCCCTCACCGCCGGGGCCTCCCGGATCTTCGAGGGCGGTTCCGTGACCCAGACCGTTGTGGAGATGGAGCGAGGATTTCTCTTCCTCATGTCCATCTCTGACGGCTCCTCGCTGGCCGTCCTCGCCCACCCGGATGCGGACATCGGTCTCATTGGGTACGAGATGGCACTTCTTGTGGACCGTGCCGGCACCGTACTCACGCCCGACCTGCGTGCGGAGCTGCAGGGGAGCCTTCTCAACTAGTAGACGTACGGTGCGTTTTCGCGTCCCGTGGCCGTAAGGTTTCGGGACGCGGCTCCAGAATGATGGTGCCCGGCACAGTCGGAGGAGGAGTACGTGGCAGGCTCAGGAACACCCCCGGACGGTTCGTCATCGGCCAACTGGTCGCCTGGTCACGGCCAGGGGCAGGGACCGCACGACGGGGCGCCCAACCGTTACAACTTCCCCTCCGCACCCAGCCAGCACCGCAGGCCTTACCAGCAGCCGCAGCAGCCGGGCCCCCGCCAGAGCCCGTACGAGCAGCCTCACACCCCCAGGATCCAGCCAGTGCAACCACAGCGACGCGCGCCCGAGTCGGCGCCCGCTGCGAGCAACCCCCTGGTGCGCCCGTACGCCATGACGGGCGGACGCACCAGGCCCCGGTACCAGCTCGCCATCGAGGCGCTGGTGCACACCACCGCCCAACCGCACCAGTTGCAGGGCCAGTTGCCCGAGCATCAGCGGATCTGCAATCTGTGCCGCGAGATCAAGTCAGTCGCTGAGATCTCGGCACTTCTCACCATTCCTCTCGGCGTCGCCCGAATCCTCGTAGCCGACCTGGCGGAGGCCGGACTTGTCGCCATCCATCAGCCTGGCGGCGACGAGTCCGCCGGCGGCCAGCCAGACGTGACACTGCTCGAAAGGGTGCTCAGTGGACTTCGCAAGCTCTAGCGGCGGAGCAACAGCTCGCTCCACCACCTCCGCGAAGATCGTGGTGGCGGGCGGCTTCGGCGTGGGCAAGACCACGTTCGTCGGGGCGGTCTCTGAGATCAACCCGCTGCGCACCGAGGCCGTCATGACGTCCGCCTCCGCGGGCATCGACGACCTCACCCACACCGGCGACAAGACCACCACCACGGTGGCCATGGACTTCGGCCGCATCACCCTGGACCAGGACCTGATCCTGTACCTCTTCGGTACGCCCGGACAGGACCGCTTCTGGTTCATGTGGGACGACCTCGTCCGCGGCGCCATCGGCGCGGTGGTCCTGGTCGACACGAGGAGGCTCGCCGACTGCTTCCCCGCCGTCGACTACTTCGAGAACTCCGGCCTGCCCTTCGTCATCGCCCTCAACGGCTTCGACGGCCACCAGCCGTACACGCCGGACGAGGTGCGCGAGGCGCTGCAGATCGGCCCGGACACCCCGATCATCACGACGGACGCGCGGCACCGCGCCGACGCCAAGAGCGGGCTGATCACGCTCGTGGAGCACGCGCTGATGGCGCGCCTGCGCTAGCGGTTCTCCCCCATACGCCGCGAAGGCCCCGGTACTCCGAGGAGTACCGGGGCCTTCGACGTGTGCCGTCAGGCGGCTGGGGCTCAGCCCTGCCAGCTGTGCGGGGCGCGGAAGCCGGGTGAGCGCTCCAGGCGGCGCCAGCCGGCCTTGTCGCGGCCTCGGCGGGGCGTGGGGGCCTGCGCGGTGGCGGCGGCGCCACGGGCCAGCAGGATCGCCGTGATGGCGGCGACCTCCTCGGGCTCGGCGTGGCCCTTCTCGACGCGGATGTCGGGAGTGTTCATGTGCAGCGTTCTCCTTGTGGGCTACTGCAGGAATTACTGCGTGGTCACTGCGGGGGGTTGCCGTGCTTGCGTGACGGCAGATCTGCGTGCTTGTTGCGGAGCATCGCGAGGGAGTTGATCAGTACCTCGCGGGTGGCGGAGGGGTCGATGACGTCGTCGACCAGGCCGCGCTCGGCCGCGTAGTAGGGGTGCATGAGCTCGGCCTTGTACTCCTTGACCATCTTCTGCCGCATGGCCTCGGGGTCCTCGGCGGCCGCGATCTGCCGGCGGAAGATGACGTTGGCGGCGCCCTCGGCGCCCATCACCGCGATCTCGTTGGTGGGCCAGGCGTAGGTGAGGTCGGCGCCGATGGACTGGGAGTCCATGACGATGTAGGCGCCGCCGTAGGCCTTGCGCAGGATCAGCGAGATGCGCGGCACGGTGGCGTTGCAGTACGCGTACAGGAGCTTGGCGCCGTGCCGGATGATCCCGCCGTGCTCCTGGTCGACGCCCGGCAGGAAGCCGGGGACGTCCAGGAGGGTCACGATCGGGATGTTGAAGGCGTCGCACATCTGGACGAAGCGGGCCGCCTTCTCGGAGGCCTCGATGTCCAGCACACCGGCCAGCGACTGCGGCTGGTTGGCGACGATGCCCACGACCTTGCCGTCCAGGCGGGCCAGGGCGCAGATGATGTTGCGCGCCCAGCGCTCGTGGACCTCCAGGAAGTCGCCGTCGTCGACGAGCTCCTCGATGACCTTGGCCATGTCGTAGGGACGGTTGCCGTCGGCCGGGACCAGGTCGAGCAGGACCTCCGAGCGGCGGTCCGCCGGGTCGTCGGAGTCGTGGGTGGGCGGGTTCTCGCGGTTGTTCGAGGGGAGCATCGCGATGAGGTAGCGGACCTCGGCGAGGCAGGTCTCCTCGTCGTCGTACGCGAAGTGGCAGACGCCGCTGGTCTCGGCGTGCACGTCCGCGCCGCCCAGGCCGTTCTGGGTGATCTCCTCGCCGGTCACCGCGCGGACCACGTCCGGTCCGGTGATGAACATCTGCGAGGTCTCGCGGACCATGAACACGAAGTCGGTCAGGGCGGGGCTGTAGGCCGCGCCGCCCGCGCACGGGCCGAGCATCACGCTGATCTGCGGGATGACGCCGGAGGCCTTGGTGTTGCGCTGGAAGATGCCGCCGTAGCCGGCGAGCGCGGAGACGCCCTCCTGGATACGGGCGCCGGCGCCGTCGTTCAGGGAGACCAGCGGGGCACCGGCCGCGATGGCCATGTCCATGATCTTGTGGATCTTCGTGGCGTGGGCCTCGCCGAGGGCGCCGCCGAAGATGCGGAAGTCGTGGGCGTACACGAAGACCGTGCGGCCCTCGACCGTGCCCCAGCCGGTGATGACACCGTCGGTGTACGGCTTCTTCGCCTCCAGGCCGAAACCGGTCGCCCGGTGCCGGCGCAACTGCTCGACCTCCTGGAACGACCCCGCGTCCAGAAGCAGCTCGATCCGCTCGCGCGCGGTCAGCTTGCCCTTGGCGTGCTGGGCCTTCGTCGCCTTCTCGCTGGGGCCGCGCAGCGCCTCGGCACGGATCGCGTGCAGCTCGGCCACGCGGCCGCGTGCGTCGGTGGGCTCGCCTTCGGGAGAAGAAGCGGTGTCGTCCAAAACGGTCATGTAGTGACCTTACGAAGTGCACCTAGAGAAACGGACCGTCGACTCTGCACAGTCTCCGGCCCGTTTTCCTGGCACCCCCGAACAGAAGCCCTTCGCCGTACGCGCGAAGTGACTGCTCAGGGCGGTCTGCGGCTGTAGGGATTCCACAAAGGGGTGCGTGAGAGACAGCTCACAGGGCGGGTGAGGCGTGAGTGCTGAGAGTGAGTGGTGCACCACGCAAAGCTATAGGTTGAATGTTGAACTGAATCGCGTTAGAGTCAATCTCGTTGAACATTCAACAGGTTCATCCCCCGTAGCTCGCAGCTCGGGCCTCCCGCCCGTAGCTCGTCCCCAAGGAGCAGTCATGGGTCTCTTCGGCCGCAAGAACGAAACCGTCACCTCGTCCTCCTCCGCCGGTGCCACCGCCACGGCCATCGCCCCGGTCAGCCCGGAGCTTGCCGCCCTCACCGGCGATTACGCGATCGACCCCTCGCACACGTCGATCGGCTTCGTCGCCCGCCACGCCATGGTCACGAACGTCAAGGGTTCCTTCACCGACGTCGCCGGCACGCTGCACCTGGACGGCACGGACCCCGGTCAGTCGACGGCCTCCATCGACGTACAGATGGAGAGCATCGACACCGGCAGCGCCGACCGTGACGGTCACCTGAAAAGCGCGGACTTCTTTAAGACGGAGGAGTTCCCCGAGATGACCTTCCGCTCCACGAAGGCGGAGGCGCTGGGCGGCGACGACTACCGCATCACCGGTGACCTGACGATCCTCGGCACCACGAAGCCGCTCTCCATCGACCTGGAGTTCAACGGCTCCGCCACCGACCCCTTCGGGAACGAGCGGGTCGGCTTCGAGGGCAAGGCGGAGATCCTGCGCTCGGACTGGGGCCTGACGTGGAACGCGGCGCTGGAGACGGGCGGGGTGCTGGTCTCGGACAAGATCAAGCTGCGCTTTGACATTTCGGCGATTCGCTCTGGCTCCTGACCTTTGCTGGCTCCTGAGCCTTGGGCGGTTTCTGGGCCGCCGCTTCGCGACGGATGCTTGCCCACCCACCCACCCGATTACCCCGCGTAACAGGGGTGGGGTGGGTGGGTTCGTTGCTTTCGTACGCGACTTGGGGTGGGCGGGTAGGTGGGGTTGGGGCGTTCGGGATTTGGGGTGGGTGGGTTCGTTTGTTGGGGCGTGCGTAGCCTCGGCTGCTTTTGCGCTACGGCCACGTTGGGTTGCGGCCCAAGTAACGTAGTAGCGCTGCTGTTTCGCTCTCGGGTTCGGTGTTCTGCGATGGCTCTACCTGTGGTGCGAAAGCGAAGGCTCGGAGGGGTTCGACTATTTGGTGGGCCACTTCCAGCAGGGGGCGGGCCAACTCGTCGGTGAGTGGGGAACCTTGGCCTGTGGCCACCGCTAGGTCCCAGGCGTGGACCGCCGCGTCCAGTGCGCAGGCGCCGACCCCGAGGGTGGCCGTCATGGTGCCGGGCGGCAGCGGTACCCGTACCTCCTGCGACGCCTCGTCGACCGCCGCCCAGGCTTCGGCTGCCGCCGTCAGCGCCGGTTCGAGCAGGGCCTCCGGGGAATCCGTCAGCTTGCCGGAGGGGGCGAAGGGGTCTTCTTCCGGGCCGGGGCCTCCGGTGAGGGCCGACGCGTAGCCCAGCTGGTCTCCCGCGGCGTGCTGCAGGACCTGGGTGACGTTCCACTCCGCGCAGGGCGTCGGGCGCTCCCAGTCCCCTGCCGGTACGCCCCGAACGGCCGCGCGGAGTGCCGCGTGTGCGTCGTCGAGGATGGCCCAGTTGGTGTTCGTCGTGCCGTGCTCGCTCACGTCGTCCCCGCCTCTCGTGGAACCCACCGACCGGACCACCTCACCTTGCCCTAGAGCGCGGTCCAGCTTCTAGCGTCGCGCACATGACCACACAGCAGGAGCGACAGCGCAGGATCGGCAGCGGGTTCGGCCCGCTCACTACGGCGGACGACGTGCTCGACGGGATCGACCTCTCGGGCAGGACGGCGCTGGTCACCGGCGGTTACTCCGGGCTCGGCCTGGAGATCACCCGGGCACTTTCGAACGCGGGCGCGCGCGTCGTCGTCCCGGCGCGCAGGCCTCGTGTCGCGGAGGAGGCCATGCGGGGCATGGACCGCGTGGAGGTGCGGGCGATGGACCTGGCGGACCAAGGCAGCGTCGCGCACTTCGCGGAACAATTCCTCGCCGCCCACCGCACCCTCGACATCCTCGTCAACAACGCGGGCGTCATGGCCTGCCCAGAGGCCCGTGTCGGCCCCGGCGGCGCGTGGGAGTCCCACTTCGCGATCAATCACCTGGGCCACTTCGCTCTGGTCAACCGCCTCTACCCGGCGCTGAGTCGGGGCACGGCCGCACGGGTGGTGTCGGTGGCCTCGTCCGGGCATTTTCTTTCCGACATCCGTTGGACGGACCCGCAATTCGACGCGGGTTACGACCGCTGGCTCGCGTACGCCCAGTCCAAGACGGCGAACGCGCTCTTCGCCGTGCACCTCGACTCCCTGGGCACGGCGGGCAGCGGCCCGCGTGCCTTCTCCGTACACCCCGGCAGCATTCTCACGCCCCTCCAGCGCCACATCCCCCGTGAGGAACAGATCGCGCAGGGCTGGATGAGCGCCGACGGCACACCCGCGCAGGGCTTCAAGACCCCGGCGCAGGGTGCGGCCACGGCGGTGTGGGCGGCGACGTCACCGCTGCTCGACGCGCGGGGCGGCGCGTACTGCCAGGACTGCGATGTGGCGGAGCCCGCCCTGACGGACGACATGCTGATCGGCGGCGTCAAGCCGTGGGCGACCGACCCCGATGCGGCGGCGCGCCTGTGGCGGCTCTCCGCCGAACTGACGGGGTGCGGAACGGAGTTGGGGCATCTGACACCATGACCGCATGGACCCGGACCAGCACGAGTGGATCACCATCGCGTCGTACGAGAACGCGTCCGGACGCCCGCGGCCCCCGGCGGCCGTCCGCGCTTGACTGCGTGAGCGGGGCATCGACTGGATGCCGTTCACACCGGAAGAGGTGTACTGGGACCTCATGTGCGGCCCCGGTCCCGACGGTCGCTGGCGCGGCTCTTTCGTGATCCATGTCCGGGCCGACGCCCTGCGCCCGCTGGGTCTGCACCCGACCCAGCCTGCCTCTCGCGTGGTCGGCCCCTCGCCGCCCGGCTGGTGGCACGCGGCGGCGGAACGGCGGTACGGACGGTAGCGCCCTAGGTGTGGACGGAGTCCGTGTGGGCCAGGATCGCCTTGGCGAGCGGGCCCTGGACCGCCGGGGGCAGCGCGTGGCCCATGCCCGCGATCTCCACCACGTGCGCGCTGCCACCGCCGATGACCTGTGCCAGGTGGTGCGGGTGCGGGGGCGGGAACACCGGCTCGGCCGGGCCGGACACGACGAGCGTGGGGACCTTCGTGCGGGCCAGTTCGTCGGTGCGGACCATGTGGGAGTCGTCGGCGCGGGCGTGGGCGGTGGAGGCCACGTGGGTGCCGGTGTGCTCGATGATCCGGCGTTCGAGGTCGCGGAAGTACGCGTCTTCTACGTCGAGTTGGCGGCCGTTCAGGACGCGCCAGTGCTCCACCCTGCGGTCGAGCTCGCCCTCGATTCCCGTGTCCTCGACCGGGCGGGACCACATCTCCAGGACCTCCGGGGCGATGCCGGGGAGTTCGCCCACGGGGACGCTGGTCCCGTCCGGTGCCACGTACGGGGTCTCGCTGAGGGCGCAGGTGCCGATGAGCGTGGCGCTGAGGACGCGCTCGGGGTGGTCGGCGAGGACCAGCTGGGTCAGCATGCCGCCGAGGGACATGCCCACCAGGTGCGCACGCTCCACTCCCCAGGCGTCCAGGACCGCCACGGCATCCCTGGCCAAGTCGGTGATGGGGTACGGGTTTTCGTCGAAGGTGGTCGTGGAGCGGCCGGTGTCCCGGTGGTCGTAACGGATGACCTGATGGCGGGCGGCGAGCTCGTCGACCAGGGCGTCGGGCCAGCCGAGACCCGAAGCCTGGGCGCCCATGACCAGGAGCAGCGCGGGGGCGTCGGGCGCGCCACGCCGCTCCGTCCAGAGGCGGATGCCGGGGGCCGCATCGACGTACTGCTGCTGTGGCTGCATGAGGGACCTTCCGTAGCAACGGACATTTAGCTGAGACGATACGTATCGTCTCGCAAAGCCCCGGTGCCGTCAACCCCTCAGAACCCGCCTCCCCCGAAGTCCCCACCACCCCCACCCCCGCCGAAGTCCCCGCCCCCGAAGCCGCCTCCGAAGTCGCCGGGGTCGAAGTCCGAGCCCGAGTAGTCGCCGCCCTCGTACCCGGCGCCCGCTCCCCCGCCGAAGTCGCCGTAACCGCCGCCGTAGTCCGCGGCGTACGCGGGGCTCGCCATCATGCTGCCCAGCATCGTGCCGACCAGCAGGCCCGGCAGCATGCCGCCGCCGAAGTAGCCGCCGGCCCAGGGTCCGTACGCCGGGCCCGCCTCCCAGTACGGCCGCCGCTCCCCCGACTCCGTGGCCACCGTCCGGGACATCGGTTCCTCGCCGTCCGCGAGGCGCGTCGCGTCCGCCAGGCACACCGGGACCGTCCGCTCGGCCCCGCCCGGCGGCGCCCACTGGGCGTCCTTCACCGACGGGCCGTGCCGCGGGTCGAAGAAGCAGGGGGCGCGGCGCTCCGGCAGCGGCCGGCCCTCACGTCGGGCGGCGAGCAGGGCGAGCGAGAAGCGGCCGTCCTCCAGGGACTGCGTGACGGCCCGTACCTCCTCGGGCCGCTCCGCCGCCGCCATGAACGACTTCGCCTTCTCGTACGAGTCGAGGGCCCGTTCGTAGTCCGCGCGCATCGTGTCGTCCGCACCGGCCTCGGCGGGGTGGAAGTCGAGCCGGTCCAGCTCCTCGCCGTACGCCGTGATGTCCTCGTCCACCACGACCCGCAGCTTCTCCAGCGCGACGCGCTGTTCCTCGGCCTTGCGCCGCCGGTTGCGCCGGACCACCGCGTACGCGGCACCGCCGCCCGCGACGAGCACCGCGCCGACGCCGATCAGCGCGCCGACGGGAGTGCCGCTGTCGGAGCCGCCGGCGTCCCACGAGGCCGGCGCCGAGCCGCGGGCGTCCTTCACCGCCTGGTCGACGAAGGCGTTGAGCTGGGTCTTGGTGTCGGCCTCGTCCCCGTACGTCGTGACGAGGTTCGAGACGGCCGCCTTGCTCAGGACCTGCTCATCGGCCTTGGCGTCGAACGCGTCGCCGAGCCGGATCCCGTAGACACCCGTCACGCCGGTCTCGGTGCGCAGCTTCTGGAAGAGGTCCTGCTTGGGGAAGTCCGAGGGCAGCACCGCCACGAAGACGGGCTTGTCGGCGTCCTTGATCTTCTCCGCGATGGCATCCGCATCGGCCCCGGACAGCTGGTCCGAGGCGGCCGGATCCACGTACACCGGGCTCTTCTCCCAGGCGTCGGCCACAGCCGGGACACTGGTGGCGGCCGCGGCCCCGGGCGCCGCCGTGAAGGACACGGCACCCAGGGACACGAGAAGCCCGGACAGCGCGACAAATATTCGCTTCGCCCCATTGCTCATACTTCGAAGCTAACTCAGCCGGGCCCCCGACGGCGGTCCGTGACCACACAGATGTTCGGCGACTACTCCACCGGCTCGACGCCGGCCCGCAGCAGACCGAAGGTGTAGGCGTCCTCCAGCGCCTGCCACGAAGCGGCGATCACGTTCTCCGCCACGCCCACCGTCGACCACTCGCCGTCACCGTCGCTGGTGGAGATCAGCACCCGGGTCGTGGACGACGTGCCGTGCTTGCCCTCCAGGATGCGGACCTTGTAGTCGACCAGCTCCATCTTGGCGAGCTGGGGGTAGATCCGCTCCAGGCCGACACGGAGCGAGCGGTCGAGCGCGTTGACCGGGCCGTTTCCCTCCGCCGTGGCGACGATGCGCTCGCCCTTGGCCCACAGCTTCACGGTCGCCTCGTTCGCGTGCGTGCCGTCGGGGCGGTCCTCGACGATGGCCCGCCAGGACTCGACGCGGAAGTAGCGGCGCGCCCGGCCCTCGACCTCCTCGCGCAGGAGCAGCTCGAAGGACGCGTCGGCGGCCTCGTACGTGTATCCGCTGAGCTCGCGCTCCTTGACCCGCTCCACGACCCGGCCGACCAGCGCCCGGTCGTCTCCCAGGTCGATCCCGAGCTCCTTGCCCTTGAGCTCGATGGAGGCACGGCCCGCCATGTCCGAGACGAGCATCCGGATGCGGTTGCCCACCAGGTCCGGGTCGATGTGCTGGTAGAGGTCCGGGTCGACCTTGATCGCGGAGGCGTGCAGGCCCGCCTTGTGGGCGAAGGCCGATACGCCGACGTACGGCTGGTGGGTGGAGGGGGTGAGGTTCACGACCTCGGCGATGGCGTGCGAGACGCGGGTCATCTCGCGCAGCGCGCCCTCGGGCAGGACCTGCTTGCCGTACTTGAGCTCAAGGGCGCCGACGACGGGGAAGAGGTTGGCGTTGCCGACCCGCTCGCCGTAGCCGTTGGCGGTGCACTGCACGTGGGTGGCGCCGGCGTCGACGGCGGCGAGGGTGTTGGCGACCGCGCACCCCGTGTCGTCCTGCGCGTGGATGCCGAGCCGTGCGCCGGTGTCGGCGATGACGGTGCCGACGATGGCCTTGACCTGGGCGGGGAGCATGCCGCCGTTGGTGTCGCACAGGACGACGACGTCGGCGCCCGCCTCACAGGCCGTGCGGACGACGGCCTTCGCGTACTCGGCGTTGGCGCGGTAGCCGTCGAAGAAGTGCTCGCAGTCGACGAAGACGCGCCGCCCCTGGTCGCGGAGGTAGGAGACGGTGTCGCGCACCATCTCCAGGTTCTCCTCCAGGGTGGTGCGCAGGGCGAGCTCGACGTGCCGGTCATGGGCCTTGGCGACGAGCGTGATGACCGGGGCGCCGGACTCCAGCAGGGCATTGACCTGCGGGTCCGTGGCCGCCGAGCCACCGGCGCGGCGCGTGGCGCCGAAGGCGACGAGCTGGGCGTGCCGGAAGGTGATCTCTTGTTGGGCGCGGGCGAAGAACTCGGTGTCGCGGGGGTTGGCGCCCGGCCAGCCGCCCTCGATGAAGCCCACGCCGAAGTCGTCCAGGTGCCGGGCGATGGTCAGCTTGTCCGCGACGGTCAGGTTGATTCCCTCGCGCTGCGCGCCGTCGCGCAGCGTGGTGTCAAAGACGTGGAACGAATCGTCGGGTGTGCTGGTTTCCGTCATGCTGATCTGGCTCCTGTGTCGGATCTCGGTCTACCGGAATGACCGGCTCCACCGCCTCAATGATCCCCCGCGCTCCGCGTCCGGCTGATGTTGGGCCAGGAAACGAAAAAACCCCTCGTGGGTACGAGAGGTTTGCGCGCGGGTCTGAGAGACGACGGTGTCCGCCCGTACATGGTGGTACGAGACGGTCACTGCGGACCGGCGCGCCTGCTGCCAATAATCATGGCGAACGAGAGCACGGTGGCAGCCTGCCACAGGCCGCACACACCGCGCTGCCCCGTCTCACGATGCGGGCGTACGTGGACGTCATGGGACACCTCGATGCGGGCGGCGCGTGGGACGCGCCGCCCGCACGGCGGTGAGGCGTCAGCGCACGTGGCGCACGAAGGCGTCGTAGCCGTCGTTCGTGTCGCCGCTCAGCAGGGTCGCGTCGCCGCTGAGGAAGGCGATGCGGCGGGCGTCCGCCGAGATGCCGCCGGGAGCCACCTTCGCCGAGGCCGCGCCGCCCGTGGTGTCCGGCGTGAGCAGCGTGGTGCCGCCCTTCTTCAGGTCGCGCAGGTAGACGGGCCACTCCTTGCCGTACTCGGAACCGGCTTCGGTGACTTCCGACATGAACGTCAGATGGCGGCCGTCGGCGCTGATGGCGGGCGAGCGGGTGTAGGCCTCGCCGGGGCCGCCCTGGGTGCCGTGGATGCGCTGGTTCTCGCCGGACGCGAGGTCGTGCACGAAGACGTTCCAGGCGACGTCGTCGTCGTCCGGGACGAGGTGGGTGTCACGCGACTCGAAGACGACGGTGCGGCCGTCGCCGCTGATGGACACGTCCAGGGACTCCTTCTCGGTCTTGGAGCCGTCGTGGGAACGGTCGACCTGCGTCACCTTTCCGGTCCCGCGGTCGCGCACCCAGAGGTCGCTCCAGTCGTCGCCGCGCGGGCCGTTGACGAAGGAGGTCGCGTACGCGATGCGCCGGCCGTCGTCGCTGACGGTCGGCGAGTGGGCGTTGCGCTCCCCGTCGCCGCCCGTGTACGGGTGGCTGACCTTCTCGGTGGTGCCGGTCTTCCGGTCGCGCAGGAAGACCGCCGTGCCGTCGAACTGCGGCCCGTCGGTGTTGAACACGGCGTAGCGGCCGTTCGCGCTCAGGGAGACACCGCCCGCACTGTCCCCGGGGTAGCCGTCGGGCAGTTCGACGTCGAGGCGCTCGAACTTCTTGGTCCTGCGGTCGTAGAGCCGGACGTCGGTCACCGAGTAGGCGTCCGCCGGGCTGGTGATCATGGCGACGTAACGCCCGTCGGCGCTCAGCGAGGGGCTCCTGACGTCGCGCCCTTCGAGCGTGATCCGCTCGGTCTTCCGGGTGCGCAGATCGCGTACGAAGATGTCGTTCTGGCCGTTGGCGTCGCCCGCGGCCAGGTCGGTGGCGGCGGAGTCGAAGGCGGCGTACCTGCCGTTGCGGCTGATCACGGCCCCCGCCGAGCGGTCGTCGGCGGCCTTGCCCTCGGCCGTCACGCTGACGCCCTCGGTGCGGGGCGCGTCGGCGGCGGGCGCGGCGAAGGCGGCGGGCAACGTCGTGGCGGTGACCGCCGCGACGAGTGCGGCGGCGGCCAGCGCGGCGCGGCGCTTGGTGCTGTGCATGCTCAATTCCCCCGTGGTTGATCAGAGTTCGGTGCGGATGGACCAAGGGCCCACGGGGATACAAGCGCACCACCAGGAAACACACAATCCGCAGAAATGCGTACAACCTAGACGGGGTTCTCCGGGTCTTACGATCCTGAGCCGAGCGCTCCGTCGAGGAACTCCCGTACGTGGCCCAGGATCTGGTCACGTCCCGTGCCGCGAAGGCCGATCGCCACATGGATGGAGAAGCCGTCGAGCAGCGCCCGCAGCCGGGCGGCGAACCGGTCGGGGTCCAGGGCGCGGAACTCGCCCCGCGACACGCCTTCGGCGAGCAGCGCCACCAGGTCGCGGTGCCAGGCGCTCTCGATGGCGACCTGCCGGTCGCGCTCGTCGTCGTCGGCGTTCAGGGAGCGGTTCCAGACCTCCAGCCAGAGCGTCCAGTGGGGGTCGCCGGGGGCGTCGGGTACATACAGGTCGACGTACGCGTCGAGGCGCTCGCGGGCCGTGCCCTGCCGGGCGAGCAGCCGTCCGCGCTCGGCGCCGAGCGCGGACTCGCTCCACTCCAGGGTGCGCAGGAGCAGTTCGTCCTTGGTGCGGAAGTAGTAGAGGAGATGGCCGCTGCTCATGCCGACCTCACGGCCGAGCGCGGCCATGGTCAGCTTCTCCAGGCCGCGCTCGGCGATCATCTCCATGGCGGCGGCGAGGACGTCCTCGCGCGGTGGGGCGTTCTTCCGCGCGCGGGCCTGGCCTGCCATTGCGTTCTCCTTGATCACACCTTCGGCTGCTGCTGGGTGATGCAGTGGATGCCACCACCCCCGGCAAAGATCGTACGGGCGTCGACGAGCGTCACCGTACGGTCGGGGAAGAGGCCGCGGAAGATGCCGGCGGCGAGCTCGTCGTGGGGGTCGCCGAAGGCGCACAGGACGACGCCGCCGTTGCAGAGGTAGTGGTTGATGTAGGAGTAGTCGACCCAGCCCTCGTCGTCCTTCAGGACGGTCGGGGCGGGCACCTCGACGATCCGCAGGGTGCGGCCGCGCGCGTCCGTCTGTCCGGTCAGGGCGGCGACGACCTCCTTGCTGACCTCGAAGTCCGGGTGTGCGGGGTCGCGCTGGGCGTGCACGAGGACGACACCGGGCGCGGCGAAGGCGGCGACGATGTCGACGTGGCCGAGGGTGCCGAAGCCGTGCCCGGGATAGTCGGCGGTGAGGCCGCGCGGCAGCCAGATCGCCTTCGTGGTGCCGAGGCGGGCGTGGATCTCCGCCTCGACCTGCTCCTTGGTCCACCCGGGGTTGCGCTCGGGGCCCAGCTGCACCGTCTCGGTGAGCAGGACGGTGCCCTCGCCGTCGACGTGGATGCCGCCGCCCTCGTTCACCAGCGTCGAGGGGTACGTCCGGGCCCCGGCGAGGTCGGCGACGTACGCGCCGATCTTCGCGTCGTGGTCCCAGCGGGCCCACTCCTGGGCGCCCCAGCCGTTGAACGTCCAGTCGACGGCGGCAAGACGGCCCTTCCCGTCGGTGAGGAAGGTCGGCCCGATGTCCCGCATCCAGGCGTCGTCGAGCTCCCGCTCCACCACCTCGATGTCCGGGCCGAGGAGCTCGCTCGCGTACGCGGACTGCGCGGGTCCGCAGACCACGGTGACCGGCTCGAAGCGGCGTACGGCACGGGCGACGTTCGCCCAGGCGAGGCGGGACTCGTCCAGGCCCGAGGGGTCGTCGAAGGTCGGGTTGGGGCACGGCCACGCCATCCAGGTGCGCTCGTGCGGGGCCCACTCGGCGGGCATGCGGAAGCCGTCGGCGGCTGCGCTCATGACGTACACCCTTAAAGGAAGTAGAGGCGGTTGAGGGAGACGGAGTCGGCGGGCTCGGACCGGAGCGGGTCGCCGTCGAGCGTGACCAGGCCGGAGCGCTGGTCGACGTCGACGGCCCCGGTGCGGGAGTTGAGGCGCAGGTCGGCGGGGCCGATGCCGCGGGTGCCGCGCACGGCGACCCTTCTGCGGCGCGTGGGCATCTTGTCGTTGCCCTGGTCGACGGCGGCCTGGGCGACGAAGGCCACCGAGATGTCGGCGGGCGTCGAGCCGTACGCGCCGAACTGCGGGCCGAGGACGAGGGGCTCGCAGGTGTCGGTCGCCGCGTTCGGGTCTCCCACGACGCCGTAGGCGGGGAAGCCCGACTTGAGGACCAACTGCGGTTTGGCGCCGAAGAATTCGGGCCGCCAGAGCACGATGTCGGCCATCTTGCCGACCTCGATGGAGCCGACCTCGTGGGCGAGGCCGTGGGCGATGGCGGGGTTGATGGTCAGCTTGGCCATGTAGCGCAGGACGCGCGCATTGTCGTCGCCGTCGCCGTCGCCAGCCATGGGGCCGAGCTCGGCCTTCATCTTCCCGGCCATCGCGAAGGTCCTGCGTACGGTCTCGCCCGCGCGCCCCATGCCCTGCGCGTCGGACGAGGTGATGCCGATGGCGCCCAGGTCGTGCAGCACGTCCTCGGCGCCCATGGTCCCGGCGCGGATGCGGTCGCGGGCCATGGCGGCGTCGCCCGGCAGGTCGGTCTTCAGGTCGTGGACCGAGACGATCATGCCGTAGTGCTCGGCGACGGCGTCGCGCCCGAAGGGCAGCGTGGGGTTGGTGGAGGAGCCGATCACGTTCGGCACGCCCGCCATCTTCAGGACGTTGGGCACGTGCCCGCCGCCGCAGCCCTCGATGTGGAAGGCGTGAATGGTGCGGCCTTCGAGGACCTTCAGGGTGTCCTCGACGGAGAGGCACTCGTTCAACCCGTCGCTGTGCAGGGCGACTTGCACGTCATGCTCTTCGGCGACCCGCAGTGCGGTGTCGAGCGCACGCGTATGGGCGCCCATGTCCTCGTGCACCTTGAAGCCCGAGGCCCCGCCCTCGGCGAGCGCCTCGATCAGCGGGGCGTCGTGCGAGGACGAACCCCGGCCGAGGAAGCCGATGTTGACCGGCCAGGCGTCGAAGGCGTTGAACGCGTGCCGCAGCGCCCAGGGCGAGTTGACGCCCACGCCCCACACGGGCCCGAACTCCTGGCCGATGACCGTGGTGACGCCGGAGGCGAGCGAGGCCTCCATGATGCGCGGCGAGAGCAGGTGGACGTGCGTGTCCACGGCTCCGGCGGTGGCGATGAGCCCCTCGCCCGAGACGATGGATGTGCCGGTGCCGACGACGACGTCGACACCGTCGAGGGTGTCCGGGTTGCCGGCGCGCCCGATGGCGTGGATACGGCCTTCGCGGATGCCGATCGACACCTTGCGGATGCCCTGCACCGCGTCGATCACCAGCACGTTGCTGATCACGACGTCACAGGTCTCGCGGACCGCGGCGGCCTTCAGGTGCAGTCCGTCGCGGGCGGTCTTGCCGAACCCGGCGAGGAACTCCTCGCCGTACTTCTGCGCGTCGGACTCCACGCGGACGGTCAGGCCCGAGTCGCCGAGCCTGACGCGGTCACCGGCCCGGGGGCCGTGCGTGG
This sequence comes from Streptomyces sp. NPDC050439, assembly GCF_040655335.1. Classification (NCBI taxonomy): domain Bacteria; kingdom Bacillati; phylum Actinomycetota; class Actinomycetes; order Kitasatosporales; family Streptomycetaceae; genus Streptomyces; species Streptomyces sp. NPDC050439. The sequence goes on along the minus strand of NZ_JBFAJT010000011.1, from coordinate 123,655 downwards.
CGGCGTACTCGTACGGGGTGAGGCGGCGCGGTTCGGCGGGGTGTCCTCCGGGGCGGCTCATCGCTCCACCTCCTGCTCAGTCGTTTCCGGAATGCCGAGGTAGCCGCAGGCGGCGGCGCGGCGCAGGGCCTCTTCGCGGGCACCCGGCGCGTCCAGCGGCCCGTCGACGAGACCGGCGAAGCCGATCGCGATCCGTTCGCCGCCGATCGGAAGAAGCCCGACCTCGGCGCTCTCGCCGGGCCCGAAGCGGACCGAGGACCCGGCGGGCACCGCGAGCCGCATGCCGTACGCGGCCGGGCGGTCGAAGTCGAGCCGGGGGTTGGCCTCGAAGAAGTGGAAATGCGAGGTCACGGAGACGGGCACGGTGGCCGTGTTGTGCACGGCGATCGTCGCGACGGGCGACGGCTCCTCGTGCTCGGCACCGGGCAGCAGCGCGCCCGGCGCCTCGCTGCCGAGCCCCTCCCCGATGGGCTGCGAGACGACCGCGAGCCGGGACCCGTCGTCGAAGACGGCCTCCACATGCACCTCGGTCACCACGTCGGCGACGCCCGGCAGGACGTCGTCGGGCCCGAGGACCGAGCGGGCCCGTTCGATCGCCTCGGCGAGCCTGGCCCCGTCGCGGGCCGCCTCGCACACCGTGTCCGCGATCAGGGCGGTCGCCTCGGGGACGTTGAGTCTGAGGCCGCGCGCCTTGCGGGCCCTGGCCAGCTCGGCGGCCCCGAAGAGCAGCAGCCGGTCGCGTTCCGTGGGGGTAAGCCGCACGCCACCACACCTCCATCGTTTGAATGACACTCTAACCATGAGATTGATGCGGCGGAAACATTGACGTGTGAGCTTGACTCAGGTCACATTGAGCGGCACTCAAACAGTCGTCCGGCAGCCTGTGTGCGCAGGCGGCCACGATCGAGCGTCAGGGGCACCCTCATGCCGATAGAACAGCGCGGAGTCGACACCATCCCGGACGGGGAACGCACCAGCGGCCCCCGCGATCTCATCTCGATCCTGCTCGGCTCCAACCTCTGCCTGGGGGTGATCGTCTTCGGCTGGCTGCCGGTGTCGTTCGGCCTCGGCTGGTGGGCGTCGGTCACCTCGGTGGTGGCGGGCACGGTCATCGGCACGGCCCTGACCGCGCCGCTGGCCCTGGTCTCGCTCCGTACGGGCACGAACCTCTCCACCTCGTCCGGAGCCCAGTTCGGCGTGCGTGGCCGGCTTGTCGGCTCGGTCGTCGGCCTCCTGCTGTCCCTCGGCTACACCGCGCTGACCGTCTGGATCGGCGGCGACGTGATGGTGGGCGTGCTGCACCGCCTGACGGGACTTCCCGCGAACGGCCTCTCGTACGGGCTCGTGTACGCGCTCCTCGCCGCCGCCACGGTGGCGGGCGCGGTCTACGGCTACCGGGTGCTGCTGCGCCTCTCGCGCGTCCTCGCGGTCGGCATGACGGCGCTCCTGATCCTCGGGGCGGTGGCCTACGCCCCCGACTTCACGACGTCGCCGCTCCCCGACGCGGGCGGCTACCTCCTCGGCTCGTTCTGGCCGACGTGGCTCCTCGCCCTGGTGGCGGCGGGCCTGAGCGGCCCGATCGCGTTCATCACCCTCCTGGGCGACTACACGCGCTACGTCTCTCCCGCCCGCCACAGCTCCCGCACGGTGCTGCGGGCGTCGTGGGCCGGCCTGCTCGCCGGGCTCCTCGTCCCCCAGCTCTTCGGCACGTTCACGGCGTACGCGGCGGGCGCGGCGCTCGACTACGCCGGGCCGCTGGTCTCGGCGGCCCCCGGCTGGTACCTGGTCCCGCTGCTCCTGGCCGCCTCCGCGGGCTCGGTCGGCAACGCGGGCCTGATGCTGTACTCGATGGGCCTGGACCTCGACGCGATCCTGCCCCGGGCGTCGCGGGCCCGCGCGACGTACACCGTGGCGGTGGTCGCCACGGGGTGCGTGTTCGTGGGGCACTACGCGTGGGAGGCACAGGACGCGATGACGTCCTTCGTGCTCCTGCTCACCGCCATCGGCACACCGTGGGCGGTGATCACCCTGATCGGCTTCGTCCGCTGCGGGGGCGCGTACGACGCGGAGGCGCTCCAGGTCTTCAACCGCCGTTCCCGGGGCGGGATCTACTGGTACCGCGCGGGCTGGAACATCCCGGCGACGGTGAGCTGGGCGCTGGGCGCGGTGGTCGGCCTCGCGGCGGTCTCGCTCCCCTCCTACGAGGGGCCACTGCTCTCCCTCACCGGCGGGGTGGACTGCAGTTTCCTGCTGTCGGGGGTGGTGGGGGGTGTGGCGTACGCGGTCCTGGAACGCCAGGGGGCGCCCGAACCGGCCGGTGAACCCGCGGTCAGCGTGCCGACGCCGTAGACGCAGGAGGCCGGGCCCGGAAGTTCTGCTTCCGGGCCCGGCCTCCTGCGGTCCTACTGGGTGAAGCCCTCAGCCGAGGTCATGCATCCAGCCGTGCTTGTCCTCCGACGTGCCGCGCTGCACGTCGAGCAGCGCCTCGCGCAGCTTCATCGTGACCGGGCCCGGCTCGCCGCCGCTCTGGGTCCACTCGCCCGAGCGGCACTTGACCGTGCCCACGGGGGTGATCACCGCGGCCGTACCGCACGCGAAGACCTCCGTCAGCGTGCCCTCGGCCGTGTCCGCCTGCCACTGGTCGATCGAGACCCGCGACTCCTCCGACTTGAAGCCGAGGTCCTGGGCGACCGTGAGCAGCGAGTCACGGGTGATCCCGGCGAGCAGCGAGCCCGTCAGGGTCGGCGTCACGATCACAGGCTTCTCATTGGACTCAGCCCCGTACACGAAGTACAGGTTCATGCCGCCGAGCTCCTCGACCCACTTGTGCTCCACGGCGTCCAGGTAGGCGACCTGGTCGCAGCCCTTCTCCGCGGCCTCGGCCTGCGCGAGCAGGGACGCCGCGTAGTTGCCGCCGGTCTTGGCGTCGCCCACGCCACCGGGGACGGCGCGCACGCGGTCCTCCGACAGCCAGATGGAGACGGGCTTGACGCCACCGGGGAAGTACGCGCCCGCGGGCGAGGCGATGACGATGAAGAGGTACTCGTTGGCGGGCTTCACGCCCAGGCCGACCTCACTGGCGATCATGAACGGCCGCAGGTAGAGCGACTCCTCGCCGCCGTGCGCCGGCACCCACGCCTTGTCCGCCTTCACCAGCGCGTCGCACGCCTCGATGAACGTCTCGACCGGAAGCTCCGGCATCGCGAGCCGCCGCGCGGAGCGCTGGAAGCGCTCCGCGTTGGCGTCGGGGCGGAAGGAGGCCACCGAGCCGTCGGGCTGCCGGTAGGCCTTCAGGCCCTCGAAGATCTCCTGCGCGTAGTGCAGGACGTTGGTCGCCGGGTCGAGGGAGAGCGGGCCGTACGGCACGAGCTGGCCGTCGTGCCAGCCGCGCCCCTCCGTCCACTTGATCGTCACCATGTGGTCGGTGAAGTGGCGGCCGAACCCGGGGTTGGCCAAAATCGCCTCTCGCTCCGCCTTGGACAGCGGGCTCGAGGTGGGCTTGAGCTCGATCGTGGGTGTCGGCGTCGTCGTCATGAGTACTAGTCCTTCACGGTGTGATGGTGACGGACCGCGCTCACGCCAGTACTTGTCGTACTAGGACGTCCGAGTAACCCTGCATTCCGCGGCCCCACGTTCGATTATCGCTCGCGGGGCGCCGAGGAAGAAACAGCGTGAATGCGGCCCAGGGGTCGATGGTGGCACCCGGAGCCGCATACGAGAAGCCGCCGGGTGGTGAACCAGACCCGGCGGCTTCTGTGCAAAGGGATGAGCCGCCGGGTCAGCCGGCTACTCGTACGGCGAGCGCGTCGCCGATCTGCTCGGTGGTGCGGACCGTGTCGCCGCGCTCCGCCAGGTCGGTGGAGACCGCGGTCTCGATGCGCGCCGCCTGGTCCTCGTGGCCCAGGTGCCGCAGGAGCAGCGCGACGGACAGGACGGTGGCCGACGGGTCGGCCTTGCCCTGGCCCGCGATGTCCGGCGCGGAGCCGTGCACGGGCTCGAACATCGACGGGAACTCGCGGCTCGGGTTGATGTTGCCCGATGCCGCGACGCCGATGCCGCCGGAGACGGCGGCCGCGAGGTCGGTGATGATGTCGCCGAACAGGTTGTCGGTGACGATCACGTCGAAACGGCCCGGGTCGGTGACGAGGTAGATCGTCGCGGCGTCGACGTGGATGTAGTCGGTGGTGACGTCCGGGAAGTCCTTCGCCACCTCGTTGAAGACGTTCGTCCAGAGATGACCGGCGTAGGCGAGGACGTTGTTCTTGTGGACCAGCGTCAGCTTCTTGCGCGGGCGGGCCTGCGCGCGGGCGAAGGCGTCACGGACCACGCGCTCCACACCGAAGGCGGTGTTGACGGAGACCTCGGTGGCGACCTCGTGCGGGGTGCCCGTGCGGATCGAGCCGCCGTTGCCCGTGTACGGGCCCTCGGTTCCCTCGCGTACGACGATGAAGTCGATCTCGGGCTGGCCCTTGAGCGGGGTCGCCACACCCGGGAGCAGCTTCGAGGGCCGCAGGTTGACGTGGTGGTCGAAGAGGAAGCGGAGCTTCAGCAGGAAGCCGCGTTCCAGGACGCCGGACGGGACCGAGGGGTCGCCGATCGCGCCGAGGAGGATCGCGTCGTACTGCTTGAGGGCCTCGACGTCGGCGTCGGTGAGGGTCTCACCGGTCGCGTGGTAGCGCTTGGCGCCGAAGTCGAACTCCTTGGTCTCCAGCTTCACATCCTGCGGGAGGACGGCATTGAGGACCTTGAGCCCCTGGGCCACGACTTCCTGGCCGATTCCATCACCGGGGATCACTGCGAGATTGATGCTGCGAGACATGCCAGCAGCGTACGCGTCGTCCCAGGGGATGACACACGCAGTCCGGCATGCGGACACCCCTGGTCACGCCATGGGTGCGTCACCACATGGCCACCCGCCCTTCACCCTCAGGCCTGGCGGTAGTTGGAAGTCACCGGGAACTTGTAGGGACATGGACACCCCCAACGTCGGCATACCGGAACGGCTCGCGGCCGGGATGAGCATGCCGGAGCAGCACGAGTACCTGCGCAGGAAGCTGTCCCGGCGCAAGGTCCTGGCCGGTTCGTTCGCCGCGGCCGGGACGGTCGGCGGCATCGGCCTGCTCGCGGGCAGTTCGGGCGGCACCCAGGGCGAGAGCGCTTCGGCGTCGAGCCCGCTCACCGCGACCTCCGCGCCGTCCGCGCCGGTCAAGGTCGACGGCAGGCTGGTGGCGCCCTTCGCCCGGCATCTCGCCTTCGGGGCCGACCCGAAGACGCAGATGCGCGTCTCCTGGCAGGTGCCGTTCGCGGTCAGGTCCCCGTATCTGCGGGTGGGGCTGAAGCCCTGGGAACTGAGCCGGAAGATCGAGGCGGAGGTGCGCGATCTGCACACCCCGTCCCTGTCGAAGAAGCTGCCCGCGGTCGAGCAGTACTACCTGCACGCGGCGCTCGACGGCCTGCGGCCCGGCACGACGTACTACTACGGCGTCGGCCACGAGGGTTTCGACCCTGCCTCGCCCGAGCGGATGGCGACGATCGGCTCCTTCCGCACGGCGCCGGCGACGGCGGAGAAGTTCGTCTTCACGGCCTTCGGCGACCAGGGCGTGAGCTACGACGCGCTCGCCAACGACCAGTTGATCCTGGCCCAGAACCCGTCCTTCCATCTGCACGCGGGCGACATCTGCTACGCGGACAGCACCGGGCACGGCAAGGAGTCCGACACGTACGACGCACGCGTCTGGGACACCTTCCTCGCGCAGACGGAGTCCGTGGCGAAGTCGGTCCCGTGGATGGTGACGACCGGCAACCACGACATGGAGGCTTGGTACTCGCCGAACGGCTACGGCGGGCAGTCCGCCCGCTGGTCACTGCCCGAGAACGGCTTCGACCCGAAGAACGCGCCGGGCGTCTACTCCTTCACGTACGGCAATGTCGGCGTCGTCGCGCTCGACGCGAACGACGTCTCGTACGAGATCCCGGCCAACAAGGGCTACACGGACGGCAGGCAGACGGCGTGGCTGGACAAGCGCCTCGGCGAGCTGCGGGCGGAGGAGGGCATCGACTTCGTCGTGGTCTTCTTCCACCACTGCATGTACTCGACGGCGACGCACGGGTCCGACGGCGGGGTGCGCGACGCGTGGCTCGAACTGTTCACCAGGCACCAGGTGGACCTGGTCGTCAACGGCCACAACCACGTCTACGAACGCACCGACGCGATCAGGGGCAGCGAGGTCGGCAAGCCCGTACCGGTCGGCGCGTCGACTGATCCGACGCGCGACGGCATCGTGTACGTCACCGCGGGCGGCGCGGGCAAGGACCTCTACAGCTTTCCGGCGGGCGTGAAGGACAGCTACGAGGGCCACGTCGACGACCGGGATGCGATCAAGTCGTTCCACTGGACCAAGTCGCGCCGGCACGATCCGGACAGCGTCGAGTGGTCACGGGTGCGGTACACCGGCTTCTCGTTCCTCGCGGTGGAGGTGACGGCCGGCGCGCACCCGAAGCTGACGGTCTCCGCGCTCGCCGAGAGCGGAGAGCGCGTGGACCACTTCGAGGTGGTGCGCGGGGTTCAGTGACCCGTCTCGCCGCCGTTGTCCCTGCGGTCGAGGGCGCGCTGCAGGGCTGCGGCGGCCTTCCTGCGGTCGGAATCGCTGGTACGGGAGGCGTGGCGGACTCGGCGTGCGGTCGTCTCGGCCATGGGGGATCCACTCCTTGAGGGAAGGGGGTATTTCGAGACGCCGGAGGGGCGGGGAGCGGTGGAGCCCGCAGGGGTTGCCTGCAAGGGGCTCCGGCTCACGACCGCCATTCGCTTGATCGAGCGAGACGTTCGGCTCCTACAAAGCTAAGCGAGGACGGAGCGTCTGTCTCCACAATTACTCGGACTTCCTACTATCTGAGACGGCCTTCTTCCACGGCCCCTCCTTTGGAGGCCCTGAGCTCGCGGATGAGGGCGCGGACAGCGACCGTGGAGGCCAGCTCCGGCGTGGTGACGTAGCCCACGGAACGCGTCGGGCGCTCCGGACCGAGATCGGTGATCTCGATTCCGTCCGGTGCTCCGTTCAGCGAGAGCGCGGGCATGATCGCCATGCCGTGCCCCCTGCTCACCATCGAGAGCACCGCTCCGTCGTCCTCGGTCAGCACGGTCGCCCTCGGGATCCAGTCCTGTCCGGCCCACCACTGCCGGGTGTAGGAGCCGCAGTTCTCGTGCCAGTCCACGAGGGGCAGGGAGCGCGGGTCGGGGTGTCCCGCCGGGTGCACCAGCGAGTACGGCTCCTCGATGAGTACGTCACCGATGAGCCCGGCGGGCACCGGCGAGGAAGCTCCGATCGTCGCGATGCCCACGTCCGCCCGCCCCTCGGCGACCTCACCCGCGGTCCCGGACCCCAGCTCACGCACCACGCGCACCTGCGGCTCGATGCCGGGATGGCGGGCGGTGAGCCGCTCCAGGACGGGCGGCAGCAGATGCAGGGCCACGCTGCGGAAGGCGGCGATGCGCAGCACTCCCGCGGCCGTGCCCTGTGCGGCGCCGCGGGCCTCCGCGGCCAGGGTGTCCAGAAGCCGCAGGACGCGCCGGGCATGGGCGGCGGCGGCAACGCCGGCCGGGGTCGGGGTCGCGCCCTTGCGGCCGCGCTCGAAGAGCACCGCCCCGACCTTGCGTTCCGTGCCGCGGATGGAGTGCGAGACCGCGGACTGGGTCACCCCGAGCGCCTGGGCCGCCGCCGAGAATCCGCGCTCGCGGTCGACGGCGACGAGGATGCGCAGTTCGTGCGGGGCAAGGTCGGTGGCGGCGGCGGTCGCACTCGCCGTGTTCGCCGTACGCGCTGTTCCGGCAGCACTCATCGGGGGTTCCACCTGCTTCTATGAGGGCTCTTCATGGTTCGGGCCGTTCCATGAGCGCAACCCACTGCCCCACCCCCGCATTCCTCCGTACGGTCACCGCCATGACCGAGACCGCGCTCACCGTGCACCAGACCGCCCGCCCCCACGGCTTCCCCACCCGCGACCACTTCGCCTTCGTCGAGTCGGCGCTGCCCCGGCCCAGGCCGGGCACCGCCCTGGTGGAGAACCTGTACTGGTCGGTGGACCCCTACCACCGCGAAATGATGGACGGCGACTTCGCCCTGAACGCACCCCTGGAGGGCCGCACCCTCGGCCGCGTCATCGAGTCCCGCGACCCCGCGCTCCGCGAGGGCGAGATCGTCTTCCACCGGCAGGGCTGGCGCACGCACACCGTCGTCACCCCCGAGGAGGCACGCGCCGTCCCCCGCTTCGAGGGCGTACCGCTCTCCGCGCACCTGAGCATCCTCGGCGGCACCGGCCTCACGGCCTACGTCGGCCTCACCCGCATCGCCGAACTCCGCCCGGGACAGGACGTGTTCGTCTCCGCGGCGGGCGGCGGGGTCGGCACGGCCACCGGGCGGCTCGCCCGGCTGATGGGCGCGGGGCGGCTCGTCGGCAGCGCGGGCACCGCTGCGAAGGCTGCGTACCTGACGGAACACGTCGGCTACGACGCGGTCTTCGACTACCACGCGGGCCCGACGGCCGAGCTGCTCGCGAAGGCGGCGCCAGGGGGAATCGACCTCTACATGGACAACGTCGGCGGCGAGCACCTCGAAGCGGCGATCTCCTCGCTGCGCGAGTTCGGACGGATCGTGCGCATCGGCACGATCGCCCAGTACAACAGCACCGGCACGCCGTACGCCCTGCGCAACCTCCCCGACATCGTCGAGAAGAGCCTGCGCATGGAGGGCTTCCTGGTCCGCGACCACTACGCGGTGCAGGAGGAGTTGTACGAGTTCGTGGTGCCGCATCTGCAGAGCGGGCACGTCGGGCTCGACGAGACCGTGGTGAAGGGCTTCGGCTCCATCGTGGACGCGTTCCTGGGGATGCTGCGGGGCGAGAACCTCGGCAAGATCATCGTCACCGCCTGAGACGAGCCTAGAAGATGTCACCGTCCCGCCAGTCGATGAGGAGTTCGTGCGCCGGGTCGAGGTCGGCGCCCCACAGGAACGGGGGTTCCTCGTCCGGCATGGGGACCGCGCCCTGCGGGCCGAGGGTGCCGACCGAACCCTTCCACCGCTGCCAGCCGCGCCCGAGGTAGAGCCGCTCCCCCTCGTCCGACGCCGAGAGCGCGCCCAGGACGTACGCCCGGTCGATCACCCGCTCCAGGGCGCCCATCACCTGCCCGCCCAGACCCTGCCGCTGCCGGTCCGGGCGGACGGCGACCGCCTCGACGTAACCGACGCGCAGCGAACGGCCGTTGTGCAGGATGCGGCGCTGCACCACGGAGCCGTGCGCGAGGAGAAGGCCGGAGTCGTCGTGCACCAGCGCGTGCATGCCGCCGAGTCCGTGCTCCCAGTCCTGGTCACTGAAGTCCCCGTCGAACGCCTCGTCCATCAGGGCGCGGGCGGCACGGAGTTCGGCCGGGTCGATGTCACAGGTATGGGCCGTACGCAACGTGGTCACCTCTCCACCGTACTCAGGCCATATCTGAGTACGCACGCCGATTTCCCGGGCGGTATCCGGCCTTGCTGGGGGGCGGATTCACGCTCGGGCTCTCATTGATCGTGACGGGGTGGAGCTGACCGGGGCACACTCGGGACCATGGCTGACGAGACCGCAGAACGGCCCTGGACCCCCATCCACGGCGAGCCCTACCGCTCCGTTCCGTACCGCCCCGAGCGCATGCCCGAGTCGCAGTCCCTGACCCGTTCCGCCGAGTTGCGCGAGCGGATGCGGGAGCGCCGCACCGTACGGCAGTTCGCCCCGGACCCCGTGCCCGCGCAGGTCGTGCGGGACGCCGTCGCGTGCGCGGCGACCGCGCCGTCCGGCGCGCACCAGCAGCCGTGGACCTTCGTCCTCGTCCAGGACCCGGAGGTGCGCCGCCGTATCCGCGAGGCCGCCGAGCACGAGGAGCAGGTCTCGTACGACGGGCGGCTCGGCGAGGAGTGGCTCGCGGCCCTGCGCCCGCTGGGCACGGACGAGGTGAAGCCGCATCTGACGGACGCCCCCGCCCTGATCGTCGTCTTCCAGCAGCGCTACTGGCTGGGCGAGGACGGCACCAAGCACAAGCACTATTACGTCGACGAGTCGGTGGGCATCGCGGTGGGAATGCTGCTGTCCGCGCTGCATCTGTCCGGCCTCGCCGCGCTGATCCACACGCCGAGCCCGATGCGGTTCCTGTCGCAGGTGCTCGGCAGGCCGGAGAACGAGAAGGCGTTCGCGGTGATTCCCGTGGGCTACCCGGCGCCGGACTGCCAGGTCCCCGACCTCGTACGGAAGTCCCTTGATCAGGTGCTCGTGGAGGTCTGAGCGGAGGCCTGAGCGGAGACCAACAGACTCTCCAGGGACGGGTAGTCGGTGTAGCCCTCGGCACCGTGGGTGTAGAGGTGCCTCGCGTCGATCTCCTGGAGCGGCGCGCCCACCGCGAACCGCTCCGGCAGGTCGGGGTTGGAGATGAAGGCACGGCCGTACGAGACGAGGTCCGCGAGACCCTCGGCCAGCACCGCCTCCCCGGCCTCCCGTGTGGTCGGGTCGCCGTTCTCGCCGACGTTGCCGATGAGGGTGCCGTGCCAGTGGGGGCGCAGGTCGGTGAGGGCCGGGTAGCTGTCGTTGTCGGTGAGGTGGAGGTAGGCAAGGCCGAGGCCGTCGATCTCGTCGAGCAGCGCGCGGTAGACGGGGCCGGGGTCCGCCTCCGTCATGCCGAACTGCGGGTTGCCCGGGGAGAGGCGCAGGCCCAGGCGCTCGGCGCCGATGGCGTCGGCGACGGCGCGGACGACCTCCACGGCGAAGCGGATGCGGTCGGCGATCGTGTTCCGGCCGTACTCGTCGTCACGGAGGTTGGAGTTGTCCGCGAGGAACTGGTGGATCAAGTAGCTGTTGGCGCCGTGCAGTTCGACGCCGTCGAAGCCCGCCGCGATGGCGTTGCGCGCGGCGTCGGCGAAGTCCCGGACCGCCGTGTGGATCTCGTCGACGCTCATCTCGCGCGGGGTGACCGGGTCGGCCTTGCCGCCGTCACGCACGTGGACGCGGCTCGGGTCGACGAGCACGGCGGACGGCGCCGCGGGAATGTCCTCGTCGATCCGGGACAGCGGGTGCCCGTGTCTGCCGCCGTGCATCAGCTGGGCGTAGATGCGGCCGCCCGCGGCGTGCACGGCCTCGGTGACCCGCCGCCATCCCTCGATGTGCGCGGCGGTCTCCAGGCCGGGGAAGCGCCAGCCGCTCTGGCCCCGGCTGCTGGGCCAGATGCCCTCGGTGACGATGAGGCCGGCGCTCGCACGCTGGGCGTAGTGGTCGGCGACCACCGGCAGCGGGGTGCCGTCCTCCGTGGCGCGGTGGCGGCTCATGGGGGCCATGACGATGCGATTGGGCAGACGCAGGCCGTGGGCGGTGGGGGCGGAATACGGTGTGAGGAGCTTGGTGTTCGTCATGCCGGAACGGTAGAAGCTGACACCGGTGTCAGATTCAAGTGCGGAGGTACTTCAAGTGCGGAGGTACGCGTGACATGAGGATCGGCGAGCTGGCGAAGCGTACCGCTGTGAGCGAGCGGTCCCTGCGCTACTACGAGAAGCAGGGCCTGCTGCACGCGGACCGTACACCGGGCGGCCACCGCGACTACCCGGAATCCGCGGTCGACCGGGTCGTGCACATCCAGGAGCTGTTCGCGGCGGGCCTGTGCAGCGCGAAGATCGTGCAGCTGCTGCCCTGCATGCGGGACCAGGACGGCGGCCCGTCGGAGAAGGCGACGCCGTGGCTGGTGGAGGAGCTCTCGGTGGAGCGGGCGCGGATCGACGGCATGGTGGAGGAGTTGCTGCGGGCCAGAGACGTGCTGGACGAAGTGATCACCGCGGCGGCGGGGAAGAGCAACGCCTAACCCCTTAAAGCGTGTTGACTGGTTATGTCGACGCGTGCTCTACTCATCTCCGAGGCAACCACCAAAACGCGCCTGAGGGGTTAGAGATGAGCAACAGAACGCACCACCGCTCCATCACCGTCCGGGGCCACGAGATCGCCTACCGCGAGGCCGGCCGCGCCGACGCCCCCGTCCTCCTCCTGCTGCACGGCTTCCCCTCCAGCTCGCACATGTTCCGCGACCTCATCCCGCTCCTGGCCGACCGCTACCGCGTCATCGCCCCTGATCATCTGGGCTTCGGCCGCTCCGCCACCCCGTCGACACAGGACTTCACGTACTCCTTCGCCGAACTCGCCGACCTCACCGCGGAGTTCACCGAGAAACTGGGCCTGACGCGGTTCGCGCTCTACATCCAGGACTACGGCGCTCCCATCGGCCTGCGCCTGGCGCTCGCGCACCCCGAGCGCGTCACCGCGATCGTCACGCAGAACGGCAACGCGTACGAGGAGGGTCTCGGCACCGAGGCCTGGGCACCCGTCCTCGCGTACATCGCGGACCCGAACGAGAAGACCGCCGCGCCCGTACGGGAGATCCGCTCCCCCGAAGGCATCAAGTGGCAGTACACGCACGGCGTTCCGGACCCGACCCTGGTCAGCCCCGACGCCTGGCTGCACGACGCCGCACTGATGGCGCGCGAGGGCCAGGACGAGATCCAGCTCTCCCTGATCGGCGACTACGGCAGCAACATCGCGCTGTACCCAGCGTTCCAGGAGTACTTCCGCGCCTCCCAGGTCCCGCTGCTCGCGGCCTGGGGCGCCCACGACGAGATCTTCGTGCGGGGCGGCGCCGTCGCCTTCCTCCGCGATCTGCCGCAGGCCGAGGTGCATCTGCTGCCCGCCGGCCACTTCGCCCTGGAGACCCACGCGGCGCAGATCGCCGCGCTGATCGACGGCTTCCTGACCCGGCGCCTGCCCTGAGCCGGGAAGCAGCACCGCCTCCGACCGGGGTGGGGCCCAGGTCGGAGGCGGGGTTCAGAGGGGGCGTCGAGGCCCCTGGGGGCGTCAGCCCATGTGCGGGTACGAGTACTCCGTCGGCGGGACCAGCGTTTCCTTGATGGCGCGGGTCAGCGTCCAGCGCTGCAGGTTCTGCGGGGCGCCGGCCTTGTCGTTGGTGCCGGAGGCACGGCCGCCGCCGAAGGGCTGCTGGCCGACGACGGCGCCGGTCGACTTGTCGTTGATGTAGAAGTTGCCCGCGGCGTAGCGGAGCTTCTCCATCGTGTGCGCGGCGGCGGCGCGGTCGCCCGCGATGACCGAGCCGGTGAGGGCGTAGTCCGAGGCCGACTCCATCTGGGTCAGCATCTCCTCGTACTTGTCGTCCTCGTAGACGTGGATCGCCAGGAACGGGCCGAAGTACTCGGTCGTGAAGACCTCGTTGGCCGGGTCCGAGCACTCGACGACCGTCGGACGGACGAAGTAGCCCACCGAGTCGTCGTACGTGCCGCCCGCGACGATCGTGCAGGTCGGGTCGGCCGCGGCGCGGTCGATGGCCGCCTTGTTCTTGGCGAACGCGCGCTCGTCGATGACGGCGCCGATGAAGTTCGACAGATCGGTGACGTCACCCATCTTGATGCCGTCGACCTCGGCCGCGAACTCCTCCTTGAAGCCGTCGTTCCAGATCGAGGCCGGGACGTACGCACGCGACGAGGCGCTGCACTTCTGGCCCTGGAACTCGAAGGAGCCGCGGGTCAGCGCGGTCTTCAGGATGGCGCGGTCCGCGGACGGGTGCGCGACGACGAAGTCCTTGCCGCCGGTCTCGCCGACCAGGCGCGGGTACGTGCGGTAGTTGGCGATGTTCTCGCCGACCGTCTTCCACAGGTGCTGGAAGGTCGGGGTCGAGCCGGTGAAGTGGATGCCCGCCAGGTCGCGGTGGGTCAGGGCCACCTCGGAGACGGCGATGCCGTCACCGGTGACGAGGTTGATGACGCCCTTGGGCAGACCGGCCTCTTCCAGGAGCTGCATGAGCAGCACGGCGGCGTGCGTCTGCGTCGGGGACGGCTTCCACACGACCACGTTGCCCATCAGGGCCGGGGCGGTGGGGAGGTTGCCCGCGATGGCGGTGAAGTTGAAGGGGGTGATCGCGTAGACGAAGCCCTCGAGCGGGCGGTGGTCCAGGCGGTTCCAGACGCCGGTCGCGTTCGCCGGGGGCTGCTCGGCGAGCAGGTCACGGGCGTACTTGACGTTGAAGCGCCAGAAGTCGATGAGCTCGCAGGGCGTGTCGATCTCGGCCTGCTGGGCGGTCTTCGACTGGCCGAGCATCGTCGAGGCGGCGAGGGTCTCGCGCCACGTCGTGGAAAGCAGCTCGGCGGCGCGCAGGATGATCGCGGCGCGGTCGTCGAAGGACATCGCGCGCCAGGCCGGGGCGGCGGCGAGCGCGGCGTCGACCGCGTCCTGGGCGTCCTGCTTGGTGGCGCCGCGGCCGGTGCCGATGACGGCCTGGTGGTTATGCGGCTGCACGACCTTGAAGGGCTCACCGCCACCGAGGCGCTTGACGCCGCCGATGGTCATCGGCAGCTCGATGGGGTTCTCGGAGAGCTCCTTGAGCTTGGTCTCGAGACGGGCACGCTCCGGGGAACCGGGGGCGTAGCCGTGCACCGGCTCGTTGACCGGCGCGGGGACCTGGGTGACGGCGTCCATGAGTTCCGTTCTCCTTAAGGGGGGTCGGGGGAAGTCGGGAGAGGAGCGCTCAGCCCTTGGTGAGGATGGAGCGGGCGAAGAAGAGCAGGTTGGCCGGCTTCTCCGCGAGGCGGCGCATGAAGTATCCGTACCAGTCGGTGCCGTAGGCGGTGTACACGCGCATCCGGTGGCCCTCGGCCGCGAGCCGCAGGTGCTCGTCGCTGCGGATGCCGTACAGCATCTGGAACTCGTACTCGTCCAGTTTGCGACCGGCACGGCGGCCGAGCTCCTGGGCGATGGAGATCAGGCGCGGGTCGTGGGACCCGATCATCGGGTACCCGTCACCCTCCATGAGGATGCGCATGATCCGCACGTACGCCTTGTCGATCTCGGCCTTGTCCTGGTACGCGACCTCGGCGGGCTCCTTGTAGGCGCCCTTCACGATGCGGACGCGGCTGCCCGCGGCGGCCAGGCGGCGGGCGTCGTCCTCGGTGCGGAAGAGGTAGGACTGGATGACGCAGCCGGTCTGCGGGAAGTCCTTCCGCAGCTCCTCGTGGATGGCGAACATCGAGTCGAGGGTGGTGTGGTCCTCGGCGTCCAGGGTGACCGTGGTGCCGATGGCGGCGGCGGCCTCGACGACCGGGCGGACGTTGCCGAGGGCGAGCTCGTGCCCGCCTTCCAGCGCCTGGCCGAACATGGACAGCTTGACGGACATCTCGGCCTTCGTGCCGAGGCCGAGGTCCTTGAGGCGCTCGACGAGCTCCAGGTAGGCGTCGCGCGCGGCGGCGGCCTGCTCGGGCGTGGTGATGTCCTCGCCGACGACGTCGAGGGTGACCTCGAGGCCCTTGTCGGCGGCGTCCGTGATGATCGGCACGACCTGGTCGACGGTCTCACCGGCGATGAAGCGGCTCACGACCTGCTTGGTGCCCGGGGCCGCAGAGACGAAGCGGCGCATCTGGTCGCTGCGCGACGCGGCGAGGATCACGGGACCCAGCACGGGCACCTCCACGGAGAGTAGAAACAGGGCCGTACCTGGATATGCGTAACGAAGCGGTACGGCACGGAGAACCACCGTGAAACTTAAGGATCCCTCCGATCCGGGGCCATCGACACCTGTCACGCATCCGTGCCCTGGATCTCAGACATCTGTCTGAAGCGGGGGGCGAACTACGTCAGAATGGACAGCGTGAAAGGCGATTACCAGGAACTGGTCGACGAGATCTCAGCCCTGCTCGGCGCGCCCGCGACGCTGGAGAACCGCGATTTCGAGCTGATCGCCTTCGGCGCGCACGACAGCGGCGGCGACAGCGACTTCGACGCGGCGGCGCTCGACCCGGTGCGCACCCGCTCGATCCTCACGCGCCGCTCGACGGCGGGGGTCCGCACCTGGTTCGAGAGCTTCGGCATCACGCGCGCGACGGGGCCGGTCCGCATCCCGCCCACTCCGGAGGCGGGCGTCCACCGCGGGCGGATCTGCCTTCCCGTACGGCATCGGGGGTTCGCCCTGGGTTACGTATGGCTGCTCGACGACGATTCCGGGCCCACGGACGCCCAGCTGACCGCCGCCATGGAGGTCGCCGCCCGCATCGGCGCACTCCTTGCCGACGAGGTGCAGGCGGGCGCCGATCTGACCCGGGAGTTCCGGGCCGTCCTCACCGCCGAGCGGGGCTGGCAGCGGGACATGGCCGTGGCCGACCTGCGCACGGCGCTCGGCCCGCGCGCCGAGGGCCTGCACGCGGTGGTGTGCGTGGCCCCGTGGCCCTCCGCCGACCCGGACTCCGCCCCTTCCGTCCGTACGGTGCAGGGGGCGACGGCCCTGTGCACCGTGCCGTGGGGCACGGCGGGCCAGAGCCTGGCGATCCTGGTCCGGCTGCGCTCGGCGGACGTACCGACCCCGGCGGTCTCGGCGGCCACTCGGCTCCTGGAGACGGCACCGCACGCGGCGGCGGGCATCGCGAACGCCCGGCACGGCCTGGACGAGCTGGGCGCGGCCTGGTGGGAGGCGTCGACGGCGGCCCGCGCGGCCCGCGCCGAACCCCGCTTCGCCCCGGTGGCCCAGTGGTCGCAGGTGGGCCCCTACCGCCTGCTGACCTCCCTGCCCGCGGAGGCGGCACAGGACCCGGCGGCCCGCGCCCTGCTCTCCCCCGCCCACCGCGAACTCGCCCGCACCGCAGAGGTGTTCCTGGACTGCGCGGGCCAAGCGGGCCGCGCGGCGGCGGAGTTGGGAATCCACCGCCAGACGCTCTACTACCGCCTCTCCCGCGTGGAGCAACTCACGACCCTGGACCTGGACGACGGCGAGGACCGCCTGCTCCTGCACATGGTCCTGAAGGCGTCACGACTGTAAGAGCACGGCTACAGGCGGCTTCTGACGTGACCATGGCCGGGTAGCGTCTCGCCTTGATCACTCAGGCACCACTCCACAGGGAGACCTAACACCCCATGCGATTCAAGTTGTTGGCACCTGCCGTCGCCGCCGCGGCCCTCGTCGGCACCACCCTGACGGGCGGCATCGCCGTGGCGCAGACGCCCTCGGCGCCCGTGTCCGCCACCGCGGCGCCCAGCTGCGGCAACGGCCTCACGAACGTGCCGGCCAAGGAAAGCGTCAAGATTCGGACGTCGCCGAAGCTGAGCGCCACGGCCGTCGGCCTGTGGGCCAAGGGCCAGAAGGGCTTCATCTGCAACGACGGCAAGTCGATCAAGGGCCAGAAGTACACGCTCTGCGGCAAGACGAGCACCGAATGGCTCTACGGCATCACGAACAGCACGAACAAGAAGGGGTACGTCCCCCGCGCCTGCATGAAGTGGTAGCCAAGGACGTCTCAGCAGCATGAGAGGAGCGGTGCGGGCGGCTCACCAGCCGCCCGCACCGCTCCTCTCGTTCCTCTCCCCGGCCGTCCGCCTCACTCCTCGGACATGCGCCCCATGACCCGCCGCATCCCCTCGGTCAACTGCTCGGCCGTGGTCGCCGATTGCGGGTCGAAGAGCCACTGCACCATCAGGCCGTTGAGCAGCGTCGTGTAGAGGCGGCCCTCGGTCTCCACCACGTCGTCGGGGATGTCGCTCTCCTCGATCCCGGTGAAGGCCGCCGCGAGCCCGCTGCGGCCCTCCCGTTGCGCCTTGACCAGCAGCTCGCGCACCCCGGCGAGGCGCTCCCCCTGGGTGATGACCTCGAAGGTCAGCATCCAGATGGAGCGGGACTGGGGGAAGTCGCGCAGGACGTTCGCCCAGATCTGCTCGAAACGCTCCAGCGAGCCACCCTTCGTCTCGCCGCTCGTCCCGCTCTCCCTTGCGGGAGCGTCGTCGAAACCATCGCCGGCCTTCTCGACCAGCGCGATGAACGCCTCCACGAGGAGCGCGTCCTTGGACCCGTAGTGGTAGCCGATCGATGCCAGATTCGTGCCCGACTCCTTCACGAGGTCACGGGCCGTCGTGCTCACGAAGCCCTTCGCCAGCAGGCAGCGCTTGGCGCCTTCGAGCAGATCCTCACGGTGTCCCATGCGCGCCAGCGTACCGCCCGTCCATACGCACGTACTAGACGCTTGTTTTATACGCTCGTACTAGACAAGTGTTTATGACGCTCGTACAGTCCTCGGCATGACGAACTCGACGCACGACCAAGCGAATTCGGCGGTCCCCGAGCGCGCGGGCCGCAAGGAGTGGACCGCTCTCGCCGTCCTGATGCTGCCGCTGCTCCTGGTCTCCATGGACGTCTCGGTCCTCTACTTCGCGGTACCGGCGATCAGCGCCGACCTGGAGCCGAGCGGCACCCAGCAGCTGTGGATCTTCGACATCTACGCGTTCGTCCTCGCGGGCCTGCTCATGACGATGGGGTCGCTCGGCGACCGCATCGGCCGCCGCAAGCTGCTCATGTTCGGGGCGCTCGCCTTCGGCGCGGCTTCCCTGACCGCCGCCTACGCGGGCAGCGCCGAGCTGCTCATCGCGGCCCGCGCGGTCCTCGGCATCGGCGGCGCGACTCTGATGCCGTCCACGATGGCCCTCGTCCGCACCATGTTCCGCGATGCCGGGCAGCGCGCGAAGGCGATCGGCATCTGGAGCGGCGTGATGGTCGCCGGGGTCGCGCTCGGCTCGGTGATGAGCGGCATCCTCGTCGAGCACTTCTGGTGGGGCTCGGTCTTCCTGGTCAACCTGCCCGCGATGGTGCTGCTCCTGATCCTCGCCCCGGTCCTCATCCCGGAGTCCAGGGACCCGCGGCCGGGCCGCTTCGACCTGCTGAGCGTCCCGCTGTCCATGGCCGCCGTGCTGCCCGTCGTCTACGGCGTCAAGGAGATCGCCGCCGAGGGCCCCGACCCCGTGTACGTCGCGTCGCTCGCCGTCGGCCTCGCCTTCGCCGCCCTCTTCGTGCACCGCCAGCGCACGGCCGAATCCCCGCTGATCTCCCCCGCGCTGTTCCGGGGCCGCGGCTTCGCCCCCGCCGTCCTCCTGAACCTCGTCTCCGCGCTGGCGATGATGGGTTCGGCCTACTTCACCACGCAGTACCTGCAGTCGGTCCTCGGCAAGAGCGCCATGGAAGCCGCCCTGTGGGCCCTGCTCCCCTCGGTCCTCATCGGCTTCGCCGCTCCGGTCGCCACGGCCATGGTGCAGCGGGGGATGAACCGCGCCCATGTCGTCTCGTCCGGCTTCGCCGTCTCGGCGTGCGGATTCGGCCTGCTGGCCCTGACCGGCACGGACTCGATGTGGACGGTCCTCACGGCCGCCGGGCTCCTCGCCTGCGGCGCCGTGATCGTCGGCTCTCAACTCACCGATCTGGCCCTGGGTTCGGCCCCGGCGGAGAAGGCCGGCTCCGCCTCATCGCTCCTGGAGACGGGCCAGGAGTTCGGCGGCGCGCTCGGCATGGCCCTGCTCGGCTCCATCGGCAACGCGGTCTACCGGAACGAGATCGCGGACACGGCCCCGGCCGAGGCCCACGAGACGCTGGGCGGCGCGCTGGCGGTGGCCCGCGAGATGCCGGACAAGGCGGCTGCCACTCTGGTCGACACGGCCCGGGAGGCGTTCACGAGCGGGATGCATGTCGCGGCGCTCGCGGGGGCGGTGCTGCTGCTCGCGTCGGCGGTACTGGCGGCCGTGACGCTGCGGCGGTCCGAGCCCGCACGGAAAACGCCGGACGAGCTGGAGATGTCCAGCCCGTCCGGCGCTTGAGGACGAACTCGGCGGAGCCGGTGATGAACCGGCGGCCGAGGCTTCGGGGTCCCCTAGTCGGTCAAGTTCACCGCACGCGCGGACTCCGCGCCGATCTCCTCGGCCAGCTCGTTGAGGACCGACTGCGGCACAGTGTCGTCCACCGTGAGGACGGCAAGGGCCTCCCCGCCGACGTCGGCGCGAGCGACCTGCATGCCGCCGATGTTGATGCCCGCCTCGCCGAGGACGCGGCCGACGGTGCCGACGACACCGGGACGGTCCGCGTACCGCAGGACGACCATGTGCTCGGCGAGCGCCAGGTCCACGTCGTACCCGCCGATGGCGACGATCTTCTGCAGGTGCTTGGGGCCGGCCAGCGTGCCGGAGACCGAGATCTCCTCGCCGCCGGTCAGCGTGCCGCGCACCGTCACGACGTTGCGGTGGTCCGGGGACTCCGAGCTCGTGGTGAGGCGGACCTCGACGCCACGCTCCTGGGCGAAGAGAGGCGCGTTCACGTAACTCACGGTCTCGTCGACGACGTCCTCGAACACGCCCTTGAGCGCGGACAGTTCGAGCACCTTCACGTCGTGCTGGGTGATCTCGCCGTACACCTCGACGTCGAGGCGGGCGGCCACCTCGCTCGCGAGGGCGGTGAAGATGCGGCCGAGCTTCTCGGCGAGCGGCAGACCGGGACGCACGTCCTCGGCGATGACGCCGCCCTGGACGTTCACGGCGTCCGGGACGAGCTCGCCCGCGAGCGCGAGGCGCACGGACTTGGCGACGGCGATACCGGCCTTCTCCTGCGCCTCGTCCGTCGAGGCACCGAGGTGCGGCGTGCAGACGACCTGGTCGAACTGGAACAGCGGGGAGTCCGTGCAGGGCTCCTTCGCGTACACGTCCAGACCGGCGCCCGCGACGCGGCCCTCCTTCAGCGCCGAGTACAGCGCTTCCTCGTCGACGATCCCGCCGCGCGCGGCGTTCACGATGCGGACGGCGGGCTTGACCTTGTGCAGGGCCTCGTCACCGATCAGACCGACCGTCTCGGGGGTCTTGGGCAGGTGCACGGTGATGAAGTCAGAGACCTCGAGCAGCTCGTCGAGCGTGAGGACCTTGACGCCCATCTGCGCGGCACGCGCGGGCTGCACGTACGGGTCGTAGGCGACGACCTTCATGCCGAAGGCGCTCATGCGCTGGGCGACAAGAGCACCGATGCGGCCGAGACCGACGACACCGAGGGTCTTCTCGGCGAGCTCGACGCCCGTGTACTTGGAGCGCTTCCACTCGCCGGCCTTCAGGGCCTGGCTGCCCTGGGGGATGTTGCGGGCGGTGGCGATGAGCAGGCCACAGGCGAGCTCGGCTGCGGTGACGATGTTCGAGGTGGGTGCGTTCACCACCATCACGCCGGCCTTGGTGGCGGCGGACACGTCCACGTTGTCCAGGCCCACGCCCGCGCGGGCGACGACCTTCAGCTTCTTGGCGGCCGCGATGGCCTCGGCGTCGACCTTGGTCGCGGAGCGGACCAGAATCGCGTCGACGTCGGCGATGGCGGGCAGCAGCTCGGCGCGGTCCGCGCCGTTGCACTGCCGGATCTCGAAGTCCGGGCCCAAAGCGTCGACAGTGGCGGGCGACAGCTCTTCAGCGATGAGTACGACCGGTTTGCCGTTGGCAGCAGTGCTCACGTGAGTCCTCACAAGTCCAATGCGGACGGCCGTCCCGACGGCCGCATGCGGTGTCGCTTAGCCGCGTGGAAGACGCACGACGCTGTGGGCCCGACGCGAATGTTGAAAGCAGTCTAGTGGCGCGGCGGAGGCTGTCTTACGCCTCCGCGGAAGGATCACTCGTCCGTGGCTGGACGAGGTGGACAACGCCGGAGGGAGAGCGCCCCCTCCGGCGTTTCCGGGGTGCCTCAGGCCTCTTCGTCGACCCACGACATGAGCTTGCGGAGCTCCTTGCCGGTGGTCTCCAGGAGGTGCTCGGAGTCCGCGGTCTTGTACTCGTTGTACTTCTTCAGACCGCCGTGGTACTCGTCCATCCACTGCTTGGCGAACGTGCCGTCCTGGATCTCGCCCAGGACCTTCTTCATCTCGGCCTTGGTGGCGTCCGTGATGATGCGCGGACCGGTGACGTAGTCGCCCCACTCGGCGGTCTCGGAGATCGACCAGCGCATCTTCTCCAGGCCGCCCTCGTACATGAGGTCGACGATGAGCTTCAGCTCGTGGAGGCACTCGAAGTACGCGATCTCCGGCTGGTAGCCGGCCTCGGTCAGCGTCTCGAAGCCCGCCTTGACCAGCGCCGCGGTACCACCGCAGAGCACGGCCTGCTCACCGAACAGGTCGGTCTCGGTCTCCTCGGTGAAGGTCGTCTTGATGACGCCCGCACGCGTGCCGCCGATGCCCTTGGCGTACGAGAGAGCCAGCGCGAAGCCGTTGCCGGTCGCGTCCTGCTCGACGGCCGCGATACACGGAACGCCGCGGCCCTCCTCGTACTGACGGCGGACGAGGTGGCCGGGGCCCTTCGGGGCGACCATGCAGACGTCGACGCCCTCGGGGGCCTTGATGAAGCCGAAGCGGATGTTCAGGCCGTGACCGAAGAACAGCGCGTCGCCGTCCTTGAGGTTGTCCTTGATGGACTCCTCGTAGACCTGGGCCTGGATCGGGTCCGGGACCAGGATCATGATGACGTCGGCCTCGGCGGCGGCCTCCGAGGGAGTCACCACGCGCAGGCCCTGCTCCTCGGCCTTGGCCTTGGACTTGGAGCCCTCGTGCAGACCGACACGGACGTCGACACCCGAGTCACGGAGCGACAGCGCGTGGGCGTGGCCCTGGCTGCCGTATCCGATGACCGCGACCTTGCGGCCCTGGATGATGGACAGGTCGGCGTCGTCGTCGTAGAACAGCTCGGCCACTGGAAATCTCCTATGTGTGCTGGTGTTGCGACCCACCGTACGGCGGGCGGGGGGAAGAAAGTTTTCAGGTCTCGCCATACGGGCGGGACCGACGGCTCGGCCGGCTGATTCAGGCCGAGCGGTCGAGCGCCCGCAGGCTGCGGTCCGTGATGGAGCGGGAGCCGCGGCCGATGGCGATGGTGCCGGACTGGACGAGTTCCTTGATGCCGAAGGGTTCCAGCATCTTGAGCATCGCCTCCAGCTTGTCGCTGGATCCGGTGGCCTCGATGGTGACCGCCTCGGGCGAGACGTCCACGGTCTTGGCGCGGAACAGCTGGACGATCTCGACGATCTGCGAGCGCGTCTCGTTGTCGGCGCGGACCTTGGCGAGGACCAGTTCGCGCGCCACGGCGCCGGCCGGCTCCAGTTCGACGATCTTCAGGACATTGACGAGCTTGTTGAGCTGCTTGGTGACCTGTTCGAGCGGCAGGTCCTCGACGTTCACGACGATGGTGATGCGTGAGATGTCGGGGTGCTCGGTGACGCCCACGGCCAGGGAGTCGATGTTGAAGCCGCGGCGGGAGAACAGGGCGGTGATCCGTGCGAGGACACCGGGCTTGTTCTCGACCAGGACGGAGAGCGTGTGCTTGGTGGACATGACTCGTGGTCTCTCTTTCGCGTCCGGTCTCAGTCGTCTTCGTTGTCGCCGAAGTCGGGGCGGACCCCGCGGGCGGCCATGACCTCGTCGTTCGAGGTGCCGGCGGCGACCATCGGCCACACCTGGGCGTCCTCGTGGACGATGAAGTCGACCACGACGGGGCGGTCGTTGATGGCGTTGGCCTCGGCGATGACCTTGTCGAGGTCCTCGGGGCGCTCGCAGCGCAGCGCCACGCAGCCCATCGCCTCCGACAGCTTCACGAAGTCCGGGACGCGGGTGCCCTTGTTGGGGCCGATGTCCTCGGGACCGCTGTGCAGCACGGTGTTGGAGTAGCGCTGGTTGTAGAACAGGGTCTGCCACTGGCGGACCATGCCGAGGGCGCCGTTGTTGATGATGGCGACCTTGATCGGGATGTTGTTCAGGGCGCAGGTGGTGAGTTCCTGATTGGTCATCTGGAAGCAGCCGTCGCCGTCGATCGCCCAGACCGTGCGGTCGGGTGCTCCGGCCTTGGCGCCCATCGCGGCCGGGACCGCGTACCCCATCGTGCCCGCGCCGCCGGAGTTGAGCCAGGTGGCGGGCTTCTCGTACTGGATGAAGTGGGCGGCCCACATCTGGTGCTGGCCGACGCCCGCCGCGAAGATCGTGCCTTCGGGGGCGAGCTGGCCGACGCGCTCGATGACGTGCTGCGGGGAGAGCGAACCGTCCTCGGGCTGGGTGTAGCCGAGGGGGTAGGTGTCGCGCCAGCGGCTGAGGTCGGCCCACCAGGCGGTGTAGTCGCCCTGCGCCCCGGCGGTGTGCTCGGCCTGGACCGCCTGGATCAGGTCGGCGATGACCTCGCGGGCGTCTCCGACGATCGGCACGTCGGCGGCGCGGTTCTTGCCGATCTCGGCCGGGTCGATGTCGGCGTGGACGATCTTCGCGAAGGGCGCGAAGCTGTCCAGCTTGCCGGTGACGCGGTCGTCGAAGCGGGCTCCGAGGGCGACGATCAGGTCGGCCTTCTGCAGCGCGGTGACGGCGGTGACCGCACCGTGCATGCCCGGCATTCCCACGTGCAGCGGGTGGCTGTCGGGGAATGCGCCGAGCGCCATCAGTGTGGTGGTGACGGGCGCTCCGGTCAGTTCTGCGAGAACCTTCAGCTCGGCGGTGGCCTGGGCCTTCAGGACGCCGCCGCCGACGTAGAGGACGGGCCGCTTGGCGGCGGTGATCAGCTTGGCGGCCTCGCGGATCTGCTTGGCGTGCGGCTTGGTCACCGGGCGGTAGCCGGGCAGGTCCTGGGTGGGCGGCCACTGGAAGGTGGTCTGCGCCTGGAGTGCGTCCTTGGCGATGTCGACCAGGACCGGTCCGGGGCGGCCCGTGGAGGCGATGTGGAAGGCCTCGGCGATCGTCGCCGGGATGTCCTCCGCCTTGGTGACCAGGAAGTTGTGCTTGGTGATCGGCATCGTGATGCCGACGATGTCCGCCTCCTGGAAGGCGTCCGTGCCGATGGCCTTGGAGGCCACCTGGCCGGTGATCGCGACCAGGGGGACGGAGTCCATGTGGGCGTCGGCGATCGGGGTGACCAGGTTGGTGGCACCGGGGCCGCTCGTCGCCATGCACACCCCGACCTTGCCGGTGGCCTGCGCGTAACCGGTGGCGGCGTGGCCCGCGCCCTGCTCGTGACGGACCAGGACGTGACGGACGCGGGTGGAGTCCATCATCGGGTCGTACGCGGGAAGGATGGCACCGCCGGGAATGCCGAATACCGTGTCGGCCCCGACTTCCTCGAGAGAACGAATGAGGGACTTCGCACCCGTGACGTGCTCGACGGGGGCGGGCTGCTGTCCTGAGGATCGGGGCCGCGGCTGCGGATGGTGGGCCCCGGTGGCCTGCTCGGTCATCGGCATTCTCTTCTCGAAGCTGAGGGTTTTTGCGGGGTGTTTGCGGGGATTTGGCAGGTGCCTGTGCAACAAAAAACCCCTCGTGCCGTGAGGCAAGCGAGGGGAGCGCGTCGGAGCGGGTGCAGGGATTCCGGAGTTCGAACCGGTGGGTCCCAGCTTCAGCCGACGCGCTTTCCAAGTACGAGAATTCGGGTGCGCATGGCATTGACCCTCTCCCCGGCGCACTGTGCCTGTCAAGTAGGTGGGACGGGGGTCTCATTATGTGAGCGGGCGAACGCCTCGACACCTCCCCCGTACGCCACCTGCGGACCGCCCGCGAGGACCGGCTCCGCGGGCCCGTGCGGGACCGGATACCGCCCGATCGACAGCGCGCGGCGCAGGCGGTACTCGTCGAGCGGACCGGAGAACGCCATGCCCTGCCCGTGCGTGCAGCCCATCGCGCGCAGGGCGATGACCTGCTCCGGGAGATCGACGCCGTCGGCCACCGAGCACAGCCCCAGATCGCCGGCGATGCGCAGCAGACCAGAGGTGATCTTGTGCAGCCGCGCGGACTCGACGACACCCTCGATGAGACCGCGGTCCAGTTTCAGTACGTCCACGGGGAGCCGCCGCAGTGCGGTGATGGCGGCATAGCCGCTCCCGAAGCCGTCGAGGGCGATCCGTACGCCGAGCCTGCGCAAGGTGGTCAGCCTGCGCTCCAGGTCGTCGAGGGACACCCGCGGGTCGCTGTCGGCGAGCTCGATGATGAGCGCCCCGGACGGCAGTCCGTACCGCGTGAGGAGCGCCTCGATGGACCCGAGCGGCATGGAGCGGTCCAGGAGGCGGCGCGCGCTGATACGGACCGCGACGGGCGTCGCATGACCCGTGCGGCCGCGCTCGGCGGCCTGCTGGACGGCCTCCTCGATCACCCAGCGGCCCAGCTCGGCGGTACGGGCGCCCTCCTGGGCGTCCGACGAGTCGGCCACGCGCAGGAACTCGGCGGGCGTGAAGAGGATGCCCTGCGCCGAGCGCCAGCGCGCCTGGGCGGCGACGGAGGTGATGCGACCGTCGTCCAGGGAGACCACCGGCTGGTGGAGCAGCGCGAACTCGCCGTCGTGCAGGGCGGTGCGCAGCCGTGTCGCCAGCTCCGCCTTGCGCACGACGTCGGCCTGCATCTGGGGTGCGTACAGCTCGACACGGCCCTTTCCGGCGGCCTTGGCGCGGTACATCGCGAGGTCGGCGTTGCGCAGCAGTTCGCCCGCGCCGATGCCGGGCTCGGCGAAGGCCACGCCGATGGAAGCCGCCACGCGTACGTCGTTCCCGTCGATCGCGTAGGGCTGGGAGAGGGTGATTCTGAGACGGTCGGCGAGTTCGTAGATGTGCTGCTCGCGTGCGGCCTGGTCGCGGGTGCCGTCACCCACGATGAGCGCGGCGAATTCGTCGCCGCCAAGCCGGGCCGCGCAATCCCCGGACCTGACGGCCTCCTGAAGGCGGCGGGCCGCCTGGATCAGGAGTTCGTCTCCTGCTTGGTGGCCGATGGTGTCGTTGACCGCCTTGAACCCGTCGAGATCGATGAAGAGCACGGCGGTGCCCCGGTCGGTGACCCTGCGGCCGGTGAGCGCCTGGCCCACCCGGCGGGTGAACAGGGAGCGGTTGGGCAGGTCGGTGAGGGGGT
The DNA here is from genome assembly GCF_040655335.1 of Streptomyces sp. NPDC050439. Taxonomy (NCBI): domain Bacteria; kingdom Bacillati; phylum Actinomycetota; class Actinomycetes; order Kitasatosporales; family Streptomycetaceae; genus Streptomyces; species Streptomyces sp. NPDC050439. The sequence goes on along the minus strand of NZ_JBFAJT010000011.1, from coordinate 96,923 downwards.
CGTGCTCGGCGTTGTGCTGCAACTGCGCCTGCAGGCGCACCCGTTCGGTGACGTCGCGGCTGTTGAAGAGGAGTCCGCCCTGGTGGCGGTTGACCGTGGACTCCACGTTCAGCCAGTCGCCGTGGCCGGACTTGAAGCGGCACTCGATGCGGGTCGTGGGCTCTTCGGCGGGGTTCGCGGTGAGGAATCTGCGGACTTCGTGGACCACGCGGCCCAGGTCCTCGGGGTGCATGAGCGAGGCCAGTTCGGAGCCGACGAGCTCCTCGGCCTCGCGGCCGTAGACCCCTGAGGCGGCCGGGCTGACGTAGTGGAGTATGCCGTTCGGCGCGGCGATCATGATGACGTCGCTGGAGCCCTGGACCAGGGAGCGGAAGTGGTTCTCCTTCTGGGCCAGTTCCTGGGTGAGGGTGATGTTGTCCAGGAGCATGATGCCCTGGCGCACGACCAGGGCGAGCACGACCGTCCCCGCGGTGAAGAGGACCACTTCGTCGACGCTGCGGCCGCTGAGCACGTTGTAGAGGATTCCCAACGTGCATACGGCGGCCGCCAGATAGGGCGTCAGTGCGGCCAGCGACCCGGCGATGGGCCGGGTGGGGGCGGACCGGGCGTCCTTGGGGGCGTCCTCGCGGCGCACGCGCGCGTGCGGTTGCGCGTCCTCCCCCTGCTTGTGCCAGGGCACCGCCCAGGGCGCGTACGCGAGGAGCAGGGAGCCGGCGAACCAGCCCGCGTCCAGCATCTGCCCCGAGCGGTAACTGGCGTGCAGGAGCGGCGAGGTGAACATCGCGTCGCACATGACGGTCAGTGCGAGGGCGCCGATCGCCGTGTTCACCGCCGTGCGGTTGGCGGACGACCGTCTGAAGTGCAGCGCGAGGACCATGCTGACCAGCGCGATGTCGAGGAGCGGATAGGCGAGCGAGAGCGCGGCGTGCGCGACGCTCTGGCCCTCGAACTGTGCCGTGTGCGCGAGCGCGAGGCTCCAGGAGAGCGTGAGCAGTGAGCCGCCGATGAGCCAGGCGTCGAGCGACAGGCAGACCCAACCGGCCTTCGTCACCGGGCGCTTGGCGAGCACGAGCAGGCCGATGATGGCGGGCGGCGCGAAGCAGAGGAAGAACAGGTCGGCGAGGCCCGGGCTCGGCACGGGCTGTTCGAGCACGACCTCGTACCAGCCCCATACGCCGTTGCCCAGGGCCGCCATCGCGGAGGAGAGCGCGAACAGCAGCCATGCGGGTCGAAAGCGGCTGCGCCGGGTGCGTGAGTAGCGGAAACAGGAGACCGCCGCGGCCGCCGCCGCGATGCTCAGACCGAAGTCGCCCATGATCAGCGCGGCCCGGGGTGATCCCCAGCCGAACGCGGCTCCGGTGGCATACCCGCCGCAGACCACGAGGAGCGCGATCTGCGAGGCCAGGCTCGCGCCGGAGGCGGGTCGCCGGGTCAGCGGCGAGCCGGGCGGCATCGGCGCCGTCAGCCCTCCGCCGCCCTCCAGGGCGGTGGCGGCTGACGGGCGGGTGCTCACCGGGCCGCCCTGATCCGTGGCGCCGGTCCGCGTGAGAGTCGTCGTCGGCGGCCTCGCCGCGTCGGATGGTTCGCCCATTGGCCGTCCATCGCCCGTCGCCCCCCTCGCGTCTGCTGTCTCGTCCCCGGCGCCGACGAACTCTCCACGGCGCAGCCCCTGTCGGGACGATACACCAGTCTCGTCACTCAGGGACATAGCTTCTCTACGCTCCGTGACGGTCGGAGGTGTTGTGGACACGGGGCGCACACAAACAGGTGCGGAGTGTGCTCGAACGGTCCCTGAGTGACCGTGGCTCGGTGACCTACTCGGTCGTCAGGACGACGTTGCCGAGGGGTTCCCCGGCCACGTGACGGGTCAGCTGCGCGGCGAGCAGGCGCTTGGCGCGTGGCTGGAAGGCGGAGGTCGATCCGCCCACGTGCGGGCTGATGAGCACTCCAGGAGCCTGCCACAGGGGATGACCTGCGGGCAGCGGTTCCGGGTCGGTCACATCGAGGGCGGCGGTGATCCGGCCGCTCTCCAGTTCGGCCAGGAGCGCCTTGGTGTCGACGACGGGGCCGCGCGCGACGTTCACGAGCAGTGCGCCGTCCTTCATGCGGGCCAGGAAATCGGCGCCCACCAGGCCTCGGGTGGTGTCGGTGAGGGGCGTGGAGAGGATGACCACGTCGGCGTCGGGCAGCAGCGACGGCAGTTCGGCGAGCGGATGCACGGGGCCGCGCTCCGTGGCACGGGCAGAGCGCGCGACGCGCGCCACCCGCGCGCACTCGAAGGGGGCGAGCCTGTCCTCGATGGCGGAACCGATCGATCCGTATCCGATGATCAGCACGGACTTGTCGGCGAGCGCCGGATAGAAACCGGACCGCCAGTCCTCCAGCCGCTGCCCTTCCACGAAGCGGGGGATGCCCCGCAGCGACGCGAGGACCAGGGCGAGCGTCAGTTCCGCCGTGCTGGCCTCGTGCACCCCCTTGGCGTTGCACAACTGCACGCCGGGCGCGAGGTATTGGAGCCCGGACCGCATCTGGTCGACGCCCGCGGAGAGTGTCTGTACGGCGCGCACGGATGTCATCTCCGGCAGGGGGCGTACGGCGACCTCCGGACCCTTCAGATAGGGCACCACATAGAAGGCGCAGTCGGCCGGGTCCGCGGGGAAGTCCGCGCCGCCGTCCCAGAAGCGGTAGTTGATCCCCGCTTCGGCTGCCGGGGGCAGGCCTTCGATCTCGTCCTCGGCATAGGGGAGCCATACGTCTGTCGTCATGGTCAGGAGGCTAATGCGCGGAGGGCGCACGCCGCGTGGAGGGAGGCAGAGGTTACGTTGGGGGCCGCTCGGACATGAGGTGGGAGGGCACGGCCAGGTGGACCGCAGGACGATCGGCGCGGCAGCGCTCGAGGTGGGTGCGGTCGGGCTCGGCTGCATGCCGATGAGCTGGGCGTACACCGGCTCACGGCAGCGGGGCGAGGAGTCGCTGCGCACCGTGCACGCCGCGCTCGACCAGGGCTCGACCCTCCTCGACACCGCGGACATGTACGGGCCGTTCACCAATGAGCTGCTTGTGGGCAGGGCGTTGAAGGAGCGGCGGGCCGAGGCCTTCGTGTCCACCAAGTGCGGGCTCCTCGTGGGTGAGCAGCACATCGTCGCCAACGGCCGCCCCGGTTATGTGAAGCGGGCCTGCGACGCGTCGCTGCGGCGGCTGCAGACCGAGACGATCGACCTGTACCAGCTGCATCGCGCCGATCCCGAGGTGCCCGTCGAGGAGACCTGGGGCGCGATGGCCGAGCTCGTCGCCGCCGGGAAGGTGCGGGCGCTCGGGCTGTGCGCGGTGGGGGCGCGGGCCTCCCGGCGCGAGGGCATGGGGCTGCACGAGGGAACGATCCGGCAGCTGGAGCGGATCCAGCAGGTCTTTCCGGTCAGCGCGGTCGAGGCGGAGCTCTCGGTCTGGTCGCGCGAGGCCCTGGAGACGCTGCTGCCGTGGTGTGCGGCGCGCGGGATCGGTTTCCTGGCGGCGATGCCGCTGGGGAACGGTTTCCTCACGGGGACGTTGACGCCGGGGCAGGGCTTCGAGCCGGACGACCTGCGGGCCCGGCACCCGCGTTTCACCGCCGAGATGATGGCCGCCAACCAGCCGCTGGTGGTGGGTCTGCGCCGGGTGGCCGAGCGGCACGGGGCGACTCCGGCGCAGGTGGCGCTTGCGTGGGTGCTCGCGCAGGGCCGCGATGTGGTGCCGATACCGGGGGCGAAGCGGGAGCGGTGGGCGGTGCAGAACGCGGGGGCGGCGGTGGTGCGGCTGACCGGGGCGGACCTGGCCGAGATCGCTGCGCTGCCGTCGGCGATGGGATCCTGGGAGTGACGTCCGCTCGTCGCTTACGGTCGCGGGTCGGTGGCATCCGCGAGACGGTGGAGCAGGGTTGGGAACCTGCGGGGACCGAGCGGTGTATGAACAGTAGAAGCGCTGCGTCGAAGGGAACCTGATCGTGCAACGGACTGCTGTCACGGCCGCATTGGCTGCCGCCGCCCTCGTGCTCACGGCCGGTTGCTCGTCCGGGGGCTCGGACACGCCGGACAACGGCAAGAGCGCCGAGTCGAGCCCCGCGAAGTCGGAGGGGCCGGAGGAGACACCCTCGGGCAAGGCGCGCGCCGGCGACGCCCCGCCGAAAAAGGGCTCGGCCTCGGTCACCAAGACACTCACCGAGAACCTGAAGTCGCCGTGGGGCCTCGCACCACTGCCGGGCGGGGACCTGCTGGTTTCCTCGCGCGACGAGGGGACCATCACCCGCGTCGACGGCGAGACGGGCAAGAAGACGGAGCTGGGCTCGGTCCCCGGCGTCTCCCCCGCGGGCGAGGGCGGCTTGATGGGCCTGGCCGTCTCTCCCTCGTACGCGTCGGATCACATGGTCTACGCGTACTTCACCACCGAGTCGGACAACCGCATCAGCCGCATGTTGTACGACGAGAAGAAGCCCTCCGGCGAGCAACTGGGCGCGCCCGACACGGTGTTCAAGGGCATCCCCAAGGGCGTGGTCCACAACGGCGGCCGGATTGCCTTCGGCCCGGACAAGATGCTGTACGCGGGCACGGGCGAGACGGGTGACACCGGTCTCGCCCAGGACAAGAAGTCACTGGGCGGCAAGATCCTGCGCCTGACCGCGGACGGCGATCCGGCCCCCGGCAACCCCTTCGACGACTCCCCCGTCTATTCGTACGGCCACCGGAACGTGCAGGGGCTGGCCTGGGACGAGGAGAAGCGGCTCTGGGCGGCGGAGTTCGGCCAGGACACCTGGGACGAGCTGAACGAAATCAAGGCCGGCGGCAACTACGGCTGGCCGGAGGTGGAGGGCAAGGGCGACGAGGAGGGCTACGACGACCCGGTGGCCCAGTGGAAGACCTCGGACGCTTCCCCCAGCGGCATCGCCTACGCCGAGGGGTCGATCTGGATGGCGGGCCTGCGCGGCGAGCGCCTCTGGCGCATTCCGGTCCGCGGCGTGGACGGCACCGTGGAGCCCCAGTCCTTCCTGAAGGGCAAGCACGGCCGCCTGCGCACGGTGGTCGCGGCGGGCAAGGACAAGCTGTGGCTGGTGACGAACGAAACGGATTCCCGGGGCACCCCGGAGAAGGGGGACGACAAGATTCTCGAGGTGACGGTGAAGTAGGGAACCGCCGGGGGTGGGGCTGGGCTAACGCTGGTGCTCGGTGTACGCCGCGGTCTCCGGGGGCGTGTCGGCGGTGTCGGCGGGGGCGGCTGCGGCGGCCGGTTCCTGGGGCTCCTGGGTCGGCTGCTGCGGGACCCTCACCACTACCTTGCCGGAGGTCAGGTCTATGGGGCCGCGGCTCGGGTCGCCGTCGGCCACGTCGACCCGGCTCAGTTCCAGCCGCTTCTGCTCGTCGTCCGTGTGTTTGCGGCCGGGCTGGAAAAGCTCGATCGGGTTGAACACTGCGCCTCCTGGCGGCCGGGTTCCTCCTTCCAGCGTAAGCGAGCGGCCGCGAAACCCTCCGGGGGCGGGAAAGCGCAGGTCAGCCCGTGGACTGTGCGCGATCTGCGGGGAACAGGCGCAGGCGGTGGGCCAGGGCCGCCGCCTCGCCCCGGCCGGCGACGCCCAGCTTGGCGAGGATGTTGGAGACGTGGACGCTCGCCGTCTTCGGGGAGATGAAGAGCTCTTCGGCGATCTGCCGGTTGCTGCGGCCGGCGGCGACGCGGCGGAGCACGTCACGCTCCCGGCTCGTGAGGCCGAGGGCCTCGGCGGGGTCGACCGGCGTGAGGTGCGGGCTCGCGGTGTGGTGATCGTCGTCGTTCAGGACGAGGCGGGCACGCTGGGCGAGCCCGGCGACGGACTCGGCGAGGGGCCGGGCCCGTAGCCCCTCGGCGGTTTCGAGGGCCTGTCTCAGCAGCCCGGCGGCGCGCTCGCGATCCGCTTCGGTGGCCGGGCCCGTCCCCGCAGTGGTCGCGAGGAGGGACTCGGCGAGGCGGAGGCGGACCCGCGCCACGTCGTAGGGGCGGCCGAGGGGTTCGAAGGCGGTGACCGTGGCGGACCAGTCGTCGGGGGTGTCGCGGTCCTCGGCGCGCAGGAGTTCCGCGCGTACCCACTTCTCGTGGGCGACCCAGACCGGCACGGGTGAGGGGAGGTTCTTGGCGACCCGGCGGATGCTGTCGATGGCCTCGGCCCGGCCGGGCTCGGCGGCGGGCAGGCCGCGCGATTCGGCCTCCGAGGTGGCGGCGGCGAGCAGCAGGGCCCAGGTGTAGCGCTGGGTGCCGGGCGGGAAGCCCGTGGCAACGGCCCGTTCGAGCTCGGCGCGTGCCTCGGCGACCCCGGCCGCGCGGTCGGGGTCGGCGGCGGCGATGCCGATGGCGGCGGTGACCATGGGCAGGGAGTACTGCGGCATCAGGTCGTGCGAGCCGTAGTGGGCGCGGGCCGTGGCCAGTTGGGCGGCGGCTTCGGCCATGTCACCGCGGCCGAGGGCGACGGAGGTGAGCTGCAGGGCCGCGCCGCCCCGCGGTTTGACGCTGAGCGCGCCGCGGCGGGCCGCCTCGGACGCGTCGACCGCCTCGTCCCAACGGCCCAGCGAGACAAGGGTCTCCGCCTTGTTGACCTGGACCCAGCTCTCGGTGTCCGTGAGGCCGTACTTCCGGCAGAGCGCGAGGCCCTGTTCGCCGACCTCCAGGGATTCGAGGGAGCGGCCCGCCCCTTCGAGCACGGACGGCAGGTTGACGTGGATGTGCGGGACACGGGAGACGAGGGGAGGCGGCTCCATGCAGCGGTCCCGCACCGCGTACATCTCCGCGAGCCCGTCCTCGACGTCGCCCGCGTCGACCATGAGGCCGCCGAGGATGAGCCGGGCGTTGAGTTCGGTCTCCTCGGCCTTGACCATCCGGGCGTATTCGACGGCACGTTGGGCCGCGGCCAGGGTCTCGGCGCCGGGGTTGTGGAGCATGCCCCAGGAGGCGACGTTCGTGAGGACCTCGGCGTGCACCTCGGACGGCGGGAGGCCGCGGACCAGGTCCTGCGCGGTGGCGATCTCCGCCCAGCCGTCGCCGCGGGCGAGCGTGGAGGTGAGCCGGGAGCGCTGGATCCAGAACCAGGCGGCGCGCAGGGGGTCCTGCTCGTCCTCGAGGAGCCGCAGCGCACGCTTGGTGATCTTCAGGGCGCGTTCCCGCTCCCCGCTGAGGCGGCCCGCGACGGCGGCCTCCGCCATGAGGTCGAGGTAGCGCAGGGGGGTGGTGGCGGGGTCGCAGGCGCAGGGAGGGTAGACCTCGGCGTAGTCGAGGGGGCGCAGTGCGAGGCGTATGTCCTCGGGGGCGTCGTCCCACAGCTCCATCGCCCGTTCGAGGAGGCGCAGTTGCTCGGAGTACGCGTAGCGGCGGCGGGCCTCGACGGAGGCCCGCAGGACCGCGGGGAGCGCCTTGGCGGCGTCATGCGCGTGATACCAGTAGCTGGCGAGGCGGGCGGCGCGCTGGTCGGCGGCCACGAGTGAGGGGTCGGCCTCCAGGACCGTGGCGAAGCGGCGGCTGATCCGGGAGCGCTCACCGGGCAGCAGGTCGTCGCCGACGGCCTCGCGCACCAGGGAGTGCCGGAAGCGGTAGCCGTCGCCGTCGGGGGACGGCAGCAGGATGTTGGCGCCGACGGCGGCCCGCAGCGCCTCGATCAGGTCGTCCTCCGCGAGGCCCGCGACCGCGGCGAGCAGCGGGTACTCGACGGTCGAGCCGCCCTCGGCGACGATCCTGGCCACCCGCTGGCTGTCCTCGGGCAGCTCCTCGACGCGTACGAGCAGGAGATCGCGCAGGGAGTCCGTGAGGCCGGCGCAGCTGCCGCCATGCGTGGCGACCGCGAGCTCCTCGACGAAGAAGGCGTTGCCGTCCGAGCGGTCGAAGATGTCGTCCACCAGCTTCTGCGCGGGCTCGGCGCTGAGGATTCCCGCCATCTGGCGGGCGACCTCGATCTTGCTGAAGCGGGACAGCTCGATGCGTCGCACCGTGCGCAGGCGGTCGAGCTCGGCCAGGAGCGGGCGCAGCGGGTGGCGGCGGTGGATGTCGTCGGCGCGGTATGTCGCGACGACGACGAGGCGGCCGCTGCGCAGCGTGCGGAAGAGGTAGGCGAGGAGGTGGCGGGTGGAGGCGTCGGCCCAGTGCAGGTCCTCCAGGGCGACGACCACCGGGCGGTCGGTGGCCAGGCGTTCCAGGAGGCGGACGGTCAGCTCGAAGAGGCGGGCCATGGCCTCCTCGTCGTGCTGGGCGTCGGTGCCCCGGCGGCGCTGCGGTGCCTCGCCGAGTTCGGGAAGGAGCCGGGCGAGCTCGCCCTCCTGGTCGGCGGCGGCGGCGTCCACCTCGTCGGGGAGCTGGCGGCGCAGGGAGCGCAGGGCGCTGGAGAAGGGGGCGAAGGGCAGGCCGTCCGCGCCTATCTCGACGCAGCCGCCAAGGGCGACGACGGCGCCTTCGGCGTGGGCCGCCGCGGTGAACTCCTCGATGAGGCGGGTCTTGCCGACGCCGGCCTCGCCGCCGAGCAGCAAGGCCTGCGGCTCGCCCGTGCCGGGGGTCGTCCCCTTGGCACGGGCGAGTGCGTCTTTCAGTACGCCCAGCTCGTCGGAACGGCCGACGAACACGGGACTTACGGACCTGGTCTCCACAGCGGTGAGCATTGCACAGGGTGAGTGCTCGGTGGCAGCGGATATCCCAAGGGCAGAGACCGCCGCTCCGTTCGCCCCCGCCGCGCTCATCACGCGGCCCGGGAGAAGAGGCTTCTCCACTGGGCCGTACTCACCTGCCCCTCGGTTCCGTGGCGGGCCGAACGGCGGGCTGCGCGGGCCGCCTTGGCCGCACGGGCCTCGCGCAGCAGGCGGCGGCGGTCGGCCTCACGGACGAGGTCGGCGGCGCGCAGCTGGTGCATTTCGTACTCGAACATGAGAACTCCCTGGCTTTCTGAGTGGCTGCTGGCTTCCTTCTGACCGCTACTTTCGTCTGCCAGGGAGGGGTGGCACATCGGGAGAGTGCCGCATCTTGAGGGCTCAAGGGGCCTTAGGAGGGTGGGAGGGGGCCTTAGGACTCTCGTTCCTCAGGTACGCGAAAACGCCGAAGGGGCTGCGATGCAGCCCCTTCGGCGTTCTGAGTACCTGGCCCGTCATCAACTCGTCGACGGCAGCCCGTAGATCAGGTCCGAGTACTTGGCGATGGCAAGGAGCAGGCCGATGACGCCCAGGGCGACACCCGCCCACGCGCCCGACTTGATCCACGGTGCCTGCACCTGGTCGGGCGCACCGAACGCGGGCCGGACCAGGACGACGAACCCGACGACCAGCGCGGCGAGCGCGAAGGCGCCGGCGATCAGCGCCGTGACCTGCCAGGAGTCGCCGTACAGCGCCTGGATCTGGTCGGCGACGCTCGCCGACTGCTTGGTCTCCAGCTGCCCGACGATGTTCGAGCGCGCCGCGGCGACCGTGCCGAGCCAGCCGCCGGACAGGCCGATCACACCGAGAGCGGCGGAGACGACGGCCGCGGCGCCCTGGAACACGCCGGTGGACTTGGCCGGGGCGACCTCTTCCACCACGACGAGCTCATCGGCGTCGTCGTCCTCGACGTCATCGGCCTCGACGGCGTCCACCTTCGTGGCGTCCACCTTCGTGGCGTCCTTGGTGTCCGCGGCCTCCGGCTCTGCGGGCTTCGCGGCCGCCTCGGCCGCGGTCTCGTCCTCTGTCTTAGTTCCCATGCCCCGCACCGTACGGACGGAGTCTGAGAGCTTTCTTAACGAGCCACATCCGTGTGATCGGGGCCCCCGGCGCCCGCCGTCTCACGCGCCTCGCGCGCCTTGCGCCACTCCGGCGCGAGCACCGACCACACCTCCATGTCGTGCCGCACCCCCTGCCAGGGGAAGCACTCCCGCAGCACCCCGTCCTTGGTCATCCCGAGCCGCTTGGCCACCGCCTTGCTGCGGTCGTTCGCCGTGGAGACCAGCCACTCCACGCGGTGCATGCCGCGCTCGAACACCGCCCAGTCGACGAGGACCTCACTCGCCCTGGTGATCAGACCGCGCCCGGCGGCCGAAGGCTCGAGCCAGACGCCGACCTCGCAGCTCTCCATGGCCGTGTCGAAGATCCGGAAGAGCACTCCCCCGACGAGCGTGCCGTCCAGCCAGACGCCGTACAGGCGCCCCGTGTCGGCGGCCTGCCTGTCCGCGAACATCTGGAGCAGCTCCCGGGCCGAGTCGAGGTCCTTCGCCCGCACGGTCAGGGGCACCCACGGCCCCGCGTACTCCCGCGCGCGCTCGACGTGCGCGAGGAACTCCTCGGCCTGCCACGGCTCGATGGGCCGCAGCTCAGCGCCCTCTCCCAGCGATATCGCGAACATCCCGCTCCTTCACTCCGTCCGGCAGTACGGGGATCCTCGCACCAGGGACGGTTTTACTCGAACGACATTCCGGCGGCTCGATGCTGATGCGCGGCAGCCAGCGGTCGAGGCCGCGCGGCAGCCACCAGTTGGCGCCGCCGAGCATGTGCATCAGGGCGGGCACGAGCAGCGTGCGCAGGACGAAGGCGTCGAGCGCGACCGCTGCCGCGAGGCCGATGCCGAACATCGCGATGACCCGGTCGCCGCTGAGGACGAAGGCGAGGAAGACCGAGATCATGATGACGGCCGCGGAGTTGATCACGCGGCTCGTCTCGGCGAGGCCGACGCGGACGGCCCGCCGGTTGTCGCCGGTCTCCAGCCACTCCTCGTACATCCGACTGACCAAGAAGACCTGGTAGTCCATCGAGAGCCCGAAGAGGACCGACACCATGATCACGGGCAGGAAGGGTTCGATCGGTCCTGCCGAGCCGAGGCCGAGGAGCTCACTCCCCCAGCCCCACTGGAAGATCGCGACGACGACCCCGAAGGCGGACGCCACCGCCGCCACGTTCATCGCGGCGGCCTTCAGCGGGATGCCGATGGACCGGAAGGCGAGAAGCAGCAGGACGCAGCCGAGCCCGATGACCACGCCCACGAAGAGCGGCAGCTTGCCGACGATGATCTCCGCGAAGTCGTCGTAGCTCGCCGTGACACCGCCGACCTTGAGGTCCAGCGAGGTGTCGGCCTCGGCTCGCGGAAGGACGTCGTCGCGCAGCCGGTCGACGAGATCGCTGGTGCGCTGCGACTGGGGGGACGAGTCCGGTACGACGGTGAGGTGGGCGACCGTGCCGTCGGCGCCGTACGTGACGGGGCTGACGGAGGCAACGCCCTGGGTCGATTCGAGGGTGTTGCCGAGGTTGGTGAGGGCGAGCCGGTCGCCCGCTCCGTCGACGTGCGTGACGAGCGTGAGGGGGCCGTTCACGCCGGGGCCGAAGCCGTCCGCGAGCAGGTCGTAGGCCTGCCGGGTGGTGGCGGACGCCGGGTTGTTGCCCTGGTCGGAGGTGCCCAGGTGGAGGGAGAGCGTGGGCAGGGCGAGCACCGCCATGACGGCGACGGCGATCCCGCCGAGGAGCTTCGGGTGCCGCTCGACGAAGGCGGACCAGCGGGCGGCGAGCCCGGTGGGCAGCTCCGGGGCCGGGCCGTGTTCGGCGAGGGCGCGCCGTTCGCGGCGGCTGAGCGCCCGCGGCCCGATCCAGGACAGGAGCGCGGGCAGCAGGGTCACCGACGCGGCGACCGTGAGGAGCACGGTCAGCGATCCGGCGATGGCGACGCCGTTGAGGAAGCTGAGCCGCAGGATGAGCATGCCGAGCAGCGCGATGCACACGGTGGCGCCCGCGAAGACGACCGCGCGCCCCGTGGTGGCGACCGCGCGCTCGGCGGCGACGGCCACCGGAAGGCCCTGTTTGAGGCCCTTGCGATGTCTGGTCACGATGAACAGCGCGTAGTCGATGCCGACGCCGAGTCCGATCAGGGTGCCCAGCATCGGGGCGAAGTCCGCGACGGTCATGACGTGCCCGAGCAGCACGATGCCCGCGTAGGCCGTGCCGACCGACACCAGCGCCGTGGCGATGGGCAGGATCGAGGCGGCGAGCGAGCCGAAGGCGAGGAAGAGCACCACGGCGGCGACGGCGACCCCGACGATCTCGGCGGTCTGCGCGCTCTTGGACTCGGTGAGGGCGACGGCGCTGCCGCCGAGCTCCACCTCCAGGTGGTCCGAATCGGCGGCCTTCGCGGTGTCGACGAGGGCCTGCGCGTCCGCCTTCTCGATGGCGTCGGCCTGCTCGCGGAAGGTGACGGTCGCGTACGCGATGCGCGCGTCGCCGCTGATCTGCGCGGCGCCGTGCTGTCCGTACGGACTGCTGACGGAGGCGACAGCCGGCATGTCATCGATGCGGTCGAGGGTGTCGGTCATCGTCTGCTCGACGTCGGCGGCGCGCACCGTCGCGCCCGCCTCGGTCCGCCAGACGACGGTGTCGCTGTCGCCGCCGAGTCCCTCGAACCCCTCGTTCAGGAGCTCGGTCGCACGGCCGGACTCGGTGCCCGGCACCTCGTAGTCGTTCGAGTACGCGGAGCCGGCGAGCGCCGCGGCGCCCGCGGCGCCGAAGAGGGCGATGAGCCAGAGCAGTACTGCGAGGAGGCGATGCTTCACACACCACCGTGCGAGTGCTGCCACTGACCTGCTCCCTGGGGTGGTTCGTGGATCTTCATCGGGAACAGTCGTGAATGACCTGAAAAGCCCGCAAAGAACGTATGAGCGACGACATGTGCGCCAGAGACACTTTGACAGGGCCTGGAGATCGTTGGTCCGGTTCGTGGGTTTCCTCACAAGAGCACAAAAGGTGTGCGAGGCCCCACCGGGACCTCGCACACCCTGAGAAGTGAGGGCTTCAGCCCGATACGCTCGCGCGTCCGTTCTCTATGTGCCCCATCAGACGGCGCCGAAAGGCGGGCTCGCCCGCGGACGTGACCTGGAAGTCGTACCAGCCGTGCTCGTCGTCCGTCCGCCAGGCGATCGTGCGGCTGCTGCCCGCCTTCACCCGGACGATCCTGGTCCGCTTCCTGACGTCGTCCTCGTCCACGTATCCGAGCGGCTTGACCGTGAAGACGAGCTCCTTGCGGCCCCGGTTGGCCAGGGTCACGTGGAGCTCACGGCGGGTGATCGCGGAGGAGAGCTGCGCGCCGCCGTCCTTGCCGCCCGCGAACTCGCGCCGGAAGCCGTTCGGCCCCGTGACCGTGAAGGCGTACGTGTCCTTGGCGACCGGCACGGTCCAGGAGCCCTCGCGCACGACGTCCAGGTGCTGCGGGACCGCGAACTCACCGGCGTACGGATAGAGCGCGAAGTGCGCGCTGGAGCGGCCGCCGTTGCGCAGCCGTACGGAGAGGGCTCCGTCACGCCCCGGCTTCACGTACGCGTCGGGCTGGTAGGGCAGGGGGCGGGCGCGGCGGGTGCCCGGCTCCTGGACCGGCATGGACTGCTTCAGGGGCGGCTGCGGGGCCCAGCGGCCGCTGAACTCCGGGATGGCGCCGGGCTGTTCGACCTCGGGCTGCCGGTGGCCGCGCCGGAAGTCGAAGGCGCCGGTGAGATCGCCGGTGACCTTGCGGCGCCAGGCGCTGATGTTGGGTTCCTTGACGCCGGTCCACTTCTCCAGGAAGCGCACGACGGAGGTGTGGTCGAAGACCTCGGAGGTGACGTAGCCGCCGACGGTCCAGGGCGAGACGACGAGCATGGGGACGCGCACGCCGAGGCCGGTGGGCTTGCCCTCCCAGCGCTCCTCCTGGTCCTCGGGGGAATTCGTGCCGGGCACGGGCGGCGGGACATGGTCGAAGAAGCCGTCGTTCTCGTCGTAGTTGATGAAGACGGCGGTGCGCCGCCAGACCTCGGGGTGCGAGGCGAGGGCGTCCAGAACCTTGTAGACGATGGTCGCGCTGTGGATCGGTGAGGAGACGCTGGGGTGCTCGGAGTCCAGGGCGGAGGGCACGAGATAGCTGACCTTGGCCAGCTTGCCGCCCGCGACGTCCTTCGCGAACTCCTCCGCGAGCTTGCCGGTGGGCACGCGCCGCAGGCCGCGCTCGAACAGCGACCTCTCCGCCTTGGTGAGGGTCGCGACGCCCTCCTCCAGGGTGGCGAGCAGCTTCGCCCGCTCGGCCTCGTCCTTGGCGTCGCGCACCTTGGCGTAGAAGGCCTCCATGTAGGTCAGCTCGGTCTTGGCGAGGACCTTGCGGGCGATGGCCTTGAAGGTGGTGAAGAACTCGATCTGGTTGTCGGTGAAGTTCTCCCACTCCGTGTACGTCCGCCAGCTCACGCCCGCCTTCTCCAGGCGCTCGGCGTACGTCCCCCAGTCGTAGCCGGGGTGCTTGCCCTCGTCGTACGCGTCGTTGCCGACGGCGCGCCTGCCGTTCGCCTCGTAACCCGTCTTGCCGCTCCACAGGTGGTTGCGGTTGGGGCTCGTGGAGGTGTGGACGGAGGAGTGGTAGGCGTCGCAGACGGTGAAGGTGTCGGCGAGTTCGTAGTGCAGCGGGATGTCGTCGCGCGTGTAGTACGCCATCGTCGCCGCGGTCTTGGCGGTGATCCAGCCGTCGTTCCAGCCGTCGTGCCAGGCCTTGGCGCCGCCGCTCCAGGAGTGGTCGAGGGCGCCGATGTACTGCAGGTCCTTCTTCTGCGCGGCGGCGGCCTCGCGGACCGGGAAGGGCAGGACGGTGCGCAGCGCGCCCGGCTGCTCGAACACGGACGTGCCGTTCGGGAGCCTGACGGCGTTGCGGTCGCCGAAGCCGCGTACGCCGCGCAGGGCACCGAAGTAGTGGTCGAAGGACCGGTTCTCCTGCATCAGGATGACCACGTGCTCGATCGAGTCGAGCCCGCCGCTGCCGGGTTTGTGCCGGTCCTGCGCCAGTGCCAGCTGCAACGACGGCGGCAGGAAGGATCCGACGGCGGCGGCGCCGACCGCGCCACCGCCGACCGCCATCAGTCGCCTGCGCGAAATCTCGGGGGACACGTAACGACCTCCAGTCGACGGCCAATGGTTCTCCGCTGATCCATTGGCCTACTCGGCGGGACGCTAGTGAAGTCCGGTATCCGTGTGAAGACTTGGGGACGAAGTCGACGTGAACGGATGCCCGGTGCTCAGGCGCCGATCAGCAGCCCCGCCCACAGCGCGACGGTCGACGCCGCCAGCGTGAGGGGCACGGTCAGCATGCCGAGCCGGGTGAAGGTCCCCAACTCGGCGTCCGTGCCGTGGTCGTGCAGGATGCGGCGCCACAGCAGGGTGGCGAGCGAGCCGACGTACGTCAGGTTCGGGCCGATGTTGACGCCGATCAGGGCGGCGAGAACGGGCCCGGGCCCGGCGGGCGCGACGGCGGGCAACAGCGCCAGGATGGCCGGCAGGTTGTTGATGAGATTGGCGAGCACGGCGGCGAGGCCCGCGATGGCGAGGAGCGCGGGCAGCGAGGCGCCGTCCGGCAGGAGCCATTCGATGCCGGAGCCGAGGCCGTTGTCGACGACCGCCTTGACGACGATGCCGAGCGCGAGCACGAACAGGCAGAACAGCGGGTTCGCGGAGCGGACGAGTGCGGTGGCGCTCGTACGTCGTCGAAGCAGCGCACGGACCGCGAGCACCGCGGCTCCCGCGAGGGCGGCCCACAGTGGTTCGGCGCCGGCGAACGAGGTGACGACGAATCCGGCGAGCGTGAGCCCGAGGACGACGAGCGTGAAGACAGGTACGGGGGTCGGCTCGGCCTCCTTGGGCTCTTCGGCGCCGGCGTCCAGGTCGGCGGCGAAGTACCGCCGGAAGACGGCGTACTCGATCCCGATGGCGACCAGCCACGGCACCGCCATGAGCAGCGCGAACCGCGTGAAACTCAGCCCACTGGCGGTGAGGGCGAGGAGGTTGGTGAGGTTGGAGACGGGCAGCAGGAGTGACGCCGAGTTGGCGAGGTGCGCGGTGGCGTAGACGTGCGGGCGCGGCCTCGCCCCGACGCGGGCCGCGGTGGCGAAGACGACCGGCGTGAGCAGGACGACGGTGGCGTCGAGGCTGAGCACGGCGGTGATCGCCGCGGCCACCCCGAAGACCCCGCCGAGCAGCGCCCGGGTCCGCCCCCCGCAGATCCGGGCGACGAGGTCCCCGGCGGCGGCGAAGAGCCCGTCATCCGCGCAGAGTTGCGCGAGCACGAGCACGGCGGCGAGAAACCCGACCACGGGCAGCAGACTCTGCACCTCGGCGAGCGCGTGCTCCGGCGAGACGGCCCCGAGCCCCACGACGATCCCCGCGGCGGGCAGCGCGGCGGCGGCCTCCGGCCACTTCTTGGGCCGTATGACGGCGAACGCGAGCACAGCGAGAAGCAGGCCGACGGAGAGGACCTCGGCGGTGACGGTGTTCAGGGGGACGCTCCGTGGCCCGGTGGGGGGTTCGAACAGCACCCCGCCCACCCACTCGATCGCTCCGGGGCAATCGGATGGGTGGGCGGGGCAGATCCGCCGCGAGCGGCGGTTCAGGCCGTACCGGCGAGAGGGCTCAGCCCTCCACGCCCAGCTTCTGAAGGATCAGCTCCTTGACGCGGGCGGCGTCGGCCTGACCCCTGGTGGCCTTCATGACCGCGCCGACCAGTGCACCCGCCGCAGCGACCTTGCCACTGCGGATCTTGTCCGCGACCGCGGGGTTACCGGCGATCGCTTCCTCCACGGCAGTGGACAGCGCGCCCTCGTCCGAGACGACCTTCAGGCCGCGCTTCTCGACGACCTCGTCCGGCGTGCCCTCGCCCGCGAGGACACCCTCGAAGACCTGGCGCGCCAGCTTGTCGTTCAGGTCGCCCTTGGTGACCAGCTCGGCGACCCTGGCGACCTGCGCCGGGGTGACCGGCAGCTCGTCGAGGGCCCGGCCCGTCTCGTTGGCGTTACGGGCCAGCTCGCCCATCCACCACTTGCGCGCGGCAGCCGAATCGGCGCCCGCCTCGATCGTGGCGACGATGGGGTCGACCGCACCGGCGTTCAGGATCGACTGCATGTCGTGCTCCGAGACACCCCACTCCTCACGGAGCCGGTTGCGGCGCACGCGCGGCATCTCGGGCAGACCGGCACGCAGCTCCTCGACCCAGGTGCGGGCCGGGGCGACAGGGACCAGGTCGGGCTCCGGGAAGTACCGGTAGTCCTCGGCGTTGTCCTTGATGCGGCCCGACGTCGTGGAGCCGTCCTCCTCGTGGAAGTGACGGGTCTCCTGGACGATCGTTCCGCCGCCGTTCAGGACGGCCGCGTGCCGCTGGATCTCGAAACGCGCCGCACGCTCCACGGAACGCAGCGAGTTGACGTTCTTCGTCTCCGAGCGCGTACCGAACTCCTCACGGCCGTGCGGCCGCAGGGACAGGTTCACGTCGCAGCGCATCTGGCCCTTGTCCATCCGGGCCTCGGACACGTCCAGCGCCTTGATGACCTCGCGCAGCTCCGCGACGTACGCCTTGGCGACCTCGGGAGCCCGCTCGCCCGCACCCTCGATCGGCTTGGTGACGATCTCGATGAGCGGGATGCCGGCGCGGTTGTAGTCCAGGAGCGAGTGCGAGGCGCCGTGGATACGGCCCGTCGCACCGCCCACGTGCGTGGACTTGCCGGTGTCCTCCTCCATGTGGGCGCGCTCGATCTCCACGCGGAAGACCTCGCCGTCCTCCAGCTGGACGTCCAGATAGCCGTTGAAGGCGATCGGCTCGTCGTACTGAGAGGTCTGGAAGTTCTTCGGCATGTCCGGATAGAAGTAGTTCTTCCGGGCGAAGCGGCACCACTCGGCGATCTCGCAGTTCAGCGCGAGACCGATCTTGATGGCGGACTCGACGCCGATCTCGTTGACGACCGGCAGCGCGCCGGGCAGGCCGAGACAGGTCGGGCAGGTCTGGCTGTTGGCGTCCTGCTTGAGCTCGGTGGAGCAGCCGCAGAACATCTTGGTCTTGGTGCCCAGCTCGACATGGACCTCAAGGCCCATGACGGGGTCGTACGTCGCGAGGGCATCCTCGTACGACACCAGGTCAGTCGTGGCAGTCACGGTGAAACTTTCCCTCTCAACCCAGCAGGACGTCGTCGTCGCCGAGCTTCTTCAGCTCGCGATAGAGCAGAGCAAGACCGGTGACGATGGCGGCGGCGGAGACAGCGGCGTCGATGAGACGCAGCGTGTCGTTCTCCTTGCGGGCCAGCCTGGCCTGCTTGACGACCGAGATCGCGCCGAAGGCGGTGGTGCCCATCGACAGGTACGCGCCGGGCTTGGACTTCTTGAAGCCCTGGGCCTTGGCAGTCATAGGACTCATAGTGACGGTGCCTCCTCAAGCAGCGGGTGACCCCACCTTTCCACGAAGGCGGCCTCTACGGCAGCGCCGACCTTGTAAAGGCGGTCGTCCTTCATGGCCGGGGCGATGATCTGCAGTCCGACGGGCAGGCCGTCCTCCGGCGCGAGACCGCAGGGCAGCGACATGGCGGCGTTGCCCGCCATGTTCGACGGGATGGTGCACACGTCCGCGAGGTACATCGCCATCGGGTCGTCGGCGCGCTCGCCGATCGGGAAGGCGGTGGTGGGCGTCGCGGGCGAGACGATCACGTCGACCTGCTCGAAGGCCTTCTCGAAGTCCTTCGTGATCAGGGTGCGGACCTTCTGGGCGCTTCCGTAGTACGCGTCGTAGTAGCCGGAGCTCAGTGCGTACGTGCCCAGGATGACGCGGCGCTTGACCTCGTCGCCGAAGCCCGCCTCACGGGTGAGCGCGGTGACGTCCTCGGCGGACTTCGTGCCGTCGTCCCCGACCCGCAGGCCGTAGCGCATGGCGTCGAAGCGCGCGAGGTTCGAGGAGCACTCGGAGGGCGCGATCAGGTAGTACGCGGAGAGCGCCAGGTCGAAGGACGGGCAGTCCAGCTCGACGATCTCGGCGCCGAGCTCCTTGAGCAGCGCGACCGACTCCTGGAAGCGCTGGACGACACCGGCCTGGTAGCCCTCGCCCGCGAACTGCTTCACGACGCCGACCCGCATGCCCTGTACGGAGCCGTTGCGGGCCGCCTCGACGACCGCCGGGACCGGGGCGTCGATGGACGTCGAGTCGAGCTCGTCGTGCCCGGCGATGACCTCGTGCAGGAGCGCCGCGTCCAGGACCGTGCGGGCGCAGGGCCCGCCCTGATCGAGGGAGGACGAGAACGCGACCATGCCGTAGCGCGAGACGCCGCCGTACGTGGGCTTGACGCCGACCGTGCCGGTGACGGCCGCGGGCTGGCGGATGGAGCCGCCGGTGTCCGTGCCGATGGCGAGCGGGGCCTCGTACGAAGCGAGGGCCGCGGAGGAACCGCCGCCGGAGCCGCCGGGGATGCGGGTGAGGTCCCACGGGTTGCCGGTGGGGCCGTAGGCGCTGTTCTCGGTGGAGGACCCCATGGCGAACTCGTCCATGTTGGTCTTGCCGAGGATGACGACGTCGGCGGCCTTCAGGCGCTTGGTGACGGTCGCGTCGTACGGCGGGATCCAGCCCTCGAGGATCTTCGAGCCGACCGTGGTCGGTACGCCCTCGGTGGTGAAGATGTCCTTGAGCGCGAGCGGGACGCCGGCCAGCGGGCCGAGCTTCTCGCCCTTCTCCCGCTTGGCGTCGACGGCGCGGGCCTGCGCGAGCGCGCCCTCGCGGTCGACGTGCAGGAAGGCGTGCACCTTCTCGTCCACGGCGTCGATGCGGGCGAGGTGGGCCTCGGTGACCTCGACGGCCGTCAGCTCGCCGGAGGCGACCTTCGCGGCGATGTCGGCGGCGGTGAGCCTGATGATGTCGATCTTGCTGTCCGTCATGGTGGTTAGTCCTCCCCCAGGATCTGCGGCACCTTGAAACGCTGCTGCTCTTGGGCCGGGGCGCCGGAGAGCGCCTGCTCGGGGGTGAGCGACGGACGGACCTCGTCCGCGCGCATGACGTTCGTCAGCGGCAGCGGGTGGGAGGTCGGCGGTACGTCTTGGTCGGCGACCTCGGAGACGCGGGCGACCGCGCCGATGATGTCGTCGAGCTGTCCGGCGAAGTGGTCGAGCTCCTCGTCCTTCAGCTCAAGACGTGCTAGGCGGGCGAGGTGGGCGACCTCCTCGCGCGTAATGCCAGGCATGCGGCGATCCTCTGGGGGTGAGTGTGTGGTTTGTGGCCCCAATCCTATGGGGCCACACCCCATGCCCGTGAAACGGATTGCCTCGGCCGGGCCGGGCCGCCTCCTCGCGGGGCCCGCCCGGCCTACTTCGCGATGTCGGCCCCGGCCTCGGCCGCTGCCGCGGCGGCGGCCTCCTCGGCGGCGACGTCGACCGGGCGGCGCCACCCTCGGGAGCCCCTGGCGCGCAGCCAGGCGGTGGTCTCGTCCGGCGGCATCGCGGCGGCGACCAGCCATCCCTGCACCGCGTCGCACCCCAGGTCGCGCAACCGCTCCCACGTCTCGTCGTCCTCGACGCCCTCGGCGACGACGAGCAGCCCCAGGGAGTGCGCGAGGTCGACCGTGCAGCGGACGATCTCCGCGTCCTCGTTGTCGACGGCCAGGCGCGCGACGAACGAGCGGTCGATCTTCAGTTCGCTCACCGGCAGCCGCCGCAGGTGCACCAGGGAGGAGTACCCCGTGCCGAAGTCGTCGAGCGACATCTTGACGCCGTGGCCGGTCAGGCCGGCCAGGGTGTCCGCGGCCCGCTGCGGGTCCTCCAGGAGGACGTGTTCCGTTATCTCCAGTTGGAGCGCTCCCGCGGGGACCCCGTGACGGGCCAGACGCGCGGCGACGGCGCCCGCGAAGCCGGGCGTGTGCACGTCACGCGGCGAGACGTTCACCGCGACGGGGACCTTGAGGCCCATCGCCTGCCACTTCGCCACCTGGCAGAGGGCGGTCTCCAGGACGTACTCCGTGAGGTGCGGCATGAGGCCGGAGGACTCCGCGATGGCGATGAACTCGTCCGGCGGCACCTTTCCGCGCTCGGGATGCACCCAGCGCACCAGCGCCTCCAGGCCCGCCACCCGTCCGTCGAACTGGACCTTCGGCTGGTAGTGCAGCTCCACGTCGCCCGCGTCGAGTGCCCGGCGCAGATCGCCCAACAGGCCGAGGCGGTCGGGGGTGTTGGAGTCCCGCTTGGACTCGTACACCTCGACGCCCGTGCGGTCCCGCTTGGCCTGGTACATCGCGACGTCCGCCCGGCGGAGCAGCCCTTCGGCGTCCATGGCGTGGTCGGGGAAGACGGCGAGTCCGGCGCTGGCCTCCAGGACCAGCGTCAGGCCGTCGAGGTCGAGGGGTGAGCCGAGGGCGGCGACAAGGGACCGTGCCACGCGGGTGGCGGACGTCGTGGAGTCGGCGACGGGCAGCAGGACGGCGAACTCGTCACCGCCGAGCCGCGCGGCCTCCGCACCGCGCGGCAGGGCGAGCCGCAGCCGGTCGGCGATCTGCAGCAGTAAACGGTCGCCCGCGAGGTGACCGAGGGTGTCGTTCACCGACCGGAAGCGGTCCATGTCGATCAGCATCAGCGCGGAGCGGGCCCCGATCCGCTCGGCGTCGTCCAGTGCCGTCCAGGTCCGTTCGAGGAGCCACTGGCGGTTGGGCAGGCCGGTGAGCGGGTCGCGCAGCTGCTCCTCGGCCCTGGCCCGCGCTATCCACAGCGTCGAGTCGAGCGCGACGAGGGGGATCGCGAAGAGCGGCAGCAGTATCGGCGTCGAGGCGGCGACCACGCAGATCAGCGGCGCGATGCCGAGCAGCGCGACGCCGACGAGTCCCTGGCGGACCAGGGCCGTTCGGGTGACCGTGGGCAGGGCGCCGGTGCGCGGCGCGTGGACGTACCAGAGCAGGACGCGGGTGACCACGAGGTACGCCGCGGCGGCGAGGGCCACCTCGGGGGCGGAGTACAGGTCCCAGGTCTCGGGCAGCCAGGGCGACTCCGTCGTCGGGGCGGTGCCGAACGCGGCCATGGCGAGCGCGCCCGCGCCGATGCCGAGGATGTCGACCGCGCCGTGCAGGATGCCCTGGCGCCAGCGGTGGCGGCGCGCGACGCCGACGAGGACGACGACGGTGAGGCTGACCATTCCGGCGGGCACCCAGCCGTACAGCAGGAGCACGGCGACCGTGAGCGCGCCGCCCGATCCCGTGCCGCCCCACCAGCGGTCGCGGCCGAGCGCCACGAGATGGCCGACGATGAGACCCGTGAGCACGGCGAGGGACCAGCCGACCGTGCCGGAGGGGAACAGGGCGCCCCGTCCGGTGGACGCGTGGAAGAAGCCCGTGCCGAGCACCACCGCGGCGAGCGTCACGACGACAACCGGAAGCACCGGCCAGGGGTCCCGCTCGCTCGATCCGTCGTCCGGGCCGTGTGCCTCGGCGCCGCGCCAGAGCGGCCTGCGCCGCCCCTCGACGCCGGTCTGGGTGGAACAGGGCCCCGCGTCCCGCCCGCCCGCGCTCTCGCCGACACCGAGCTCCTGCGTGCCGTAACCGCCGACGGTGCTCCATGCGCGTTCGCGCCGCTCAACTGCCGTGCTCGGGACGGCGGGGCGCTCTCTCTCCGCTTCGCGTGTCCCCCGTGCCGCTCTGCGTCCGCTGAGCCACGCGCCCGGTCCGCGCCGCAGGCGCGCGCGCAGCCGGGAGTCCGGTGCGGCGCTCTCGGTCGGTTCCATTCCCGTCCCTCTCACAGCCGGCGGTGCCCAAGCCACGCGGACTCGCTCCAGAAGTCAGCCGCGTCTGAAACTCCTTCCCCGTGCTCCCGATGAGCAGGGGATACCCCAATCGCAGCGGGGCACGGCAGGCGCACACCTCAACAGTAGGCCGCAGAAGGCTTCCACGGGCAGCGGTCCACAACGGTTGCCCGAATGCGACCCGGCCACCCGTATGCATCTGGTATGCGCTGAACGGGTGGCCTTCAACCGCTACTCCTCGGTCGGAAGCGCGACTTCCGCTGCCGCGTCCGGTCCCTGTTCCAGCAGGACGGCGAAGCCTTCCTCGTTGAGAACCGGAACCTTCAGCTGCATCGCCTTGTCGTACTTCGAGCCGGGGTTGTCGCCCACGACCACGAATGCCGTCTTCTTCGAAACGGAACCGGTGACCTTTGCTCCCCGGCTCTGCAACGCATCTTTTGCGCCATCCCGCGTGTGGTGCTCCAGCGTTCCGGTCACGACGACGGTGAGGCCTTCGAGCGGTCGCGGCCCCTCGTCCTCTCCCCCGCCCTCTTCCTCCATGCGGACCCCGGCGGCGCGCCACTTGCGCAGGATCTCCCGGTGCCAGTCCTCCTCGAACCACTGCTTCAGGGAGGCGGCGATGGTCGGGCCGACCCCCTCCACGGCGGCCAGCTCCTCCTCCGTGGCCTGCTCGATCCGGTCGATGGACCGGAACTCGCGGGCCAGCGCCTCGGCGGCGACCGGGCCCACGTGGCGGATGGAGAGGCCCGTGATGACGCGCGCGAGCGGGCGCTCCTTGGCCGCCGCGATGTTCTCCAGCATGGACAGGGCGTTCTTCCTGGCCTCGCCCTGCTGGTTGGCGAAGACCGTGGCGATCTTCTCCTCGCCGGTCTTCGGGTCGCGCTTGGGCAGCCCGCTGTCCTGATCCAGTACGTACGCCTTGATCGGCAGGAGGCGCTCGATGGTGAGGTCGAAGATGTCGCCCTCGTCCAGGACCGGCGGCTCGGACGGCTCCAGGGGCTTGGTCAGCGCGGCGGCCGCGACATACCCGAAGTTCTCGATGTCCAGGCTCTTCCGGCCCGCCAGATAGAAGAGGCGCTCGCGCAACTGGGCGGGGCAGGATTGGGCGTTCGGGCAGCGGAGGTCGATGTCGGCCTCCTTCATGGGCCGCAGCGCCGTCCCGCACTCGGGGCACTCGGCGGGCATCACGAACTCCCGCTCGGTGCCGTCGCGCAGGTCCACGACCGGGCCGAGGATCTCCGGGATGACGTCGCCCGCCTTGCGCAGGACGACCGTGTCCCCGATGAAGACGCCCTTCTTCTTCACCACGTCCTGGTTGTGCAGGGTCGCGAACTCGACCTCGGAGCCCGCGACCGTGACGGGCTCCACCTGGGCGTACGGCGTGACGCGGCCGGTGCGGCCGACGCCCACGCGGATGTTCACCAGCTTGGTGTTGACCTCCTCGGGGGCGTACTTCCAGGCGATCGCCCAGCGCGGTGCGCGCGAGGTCGAGCCGAGGCGGCCCTGGAGCGGGATCTCGTCCAGCTTCACGACGACGCCGTCGATCTCGTGCGCGACGGAGTGGCGGTTCTCGCCGAAGTACGTGATGAAGTCCCGCACGCCGTCGAGCCCTTGGACCACCTTGTTGTGCTGGGCGGTGGGCAGGCCCCAGGCCTTCAGGAGGTCGTAGGCGTGGCTGAGGCAGTCGATGTCGAAGCCCTCGCGGGCGCCGATGCCGTGGACGACCATGTGCAGCGGGCGGGTGGCGGTGACGCGCGGGTCCTTCTGGCGCAGTGAACCCGCCGCCGCGTTGCGCGGGTTGGCGAAGGGCTTGTCGCCGGCCTCCACCAGGCGGGCGTTGAGCTCCTCGAACTTCTCCATGGGGAAGAAGACCTCGCCGCGGATCTCGACGAGGGCGGGGATGTCGTCGCCCTTGAGGCGGTCCGGAATGTCCGCGATCGTGCGGACGTTCGGAGTGATGTCCTCGCCGGTGCGGCCGTCGCCGCGGGTGGCCGCGCGGGTGAGCTTGCCGTCCTCGTACGTGAGGTTCACGGCGAGGCCGTCGATCTTCAGCTCGCACAGGAAGTGGTGGTCGCTGGTGCCGACCTCCTTGCCGACGCGGTCGGCCCAGGCGGCAAGCTCCGCGTCGTCGAAGGCGTTGTCCAGGGAGAGCATGCGCTCGCGGTGCTGGACCGAGGTGAACTCGGTCTCGTACGCCCCGGAGACCTTCTGGGTGGGCGAGTCCGGCGTGCGCAGCTCGCTGTACTCCTCCTCCAGGGCCTGAAGTGAGCGGAGGAGCTTGTCGAACTCGGCGTCACTGACGACCGGTTGATCGTTCACGTAGTACCGGAAGCGGTGCTCCTCGATCTGTTCGGCCAGCTGGGCATGCTGATCCCGTGCCTCGGCGGGCACAGAGCCTTGCTGTTCGACAGCCACCGTTACATCCTCCCGTTACGTCATACCCAATTACTCAGGGTTGTCCGCGAGTGATCTCGCCGCCCGGGCGCAGTGGGCGAGCACCGCGCGTGCGTACGCGGGAGAAGCCCCCGCGAGGCCGCACGACGGAGTGACCACGACCGACTCCGCGAGAGAACCCGGATTCAGCCCCAGCCTGCGCCACAACGTCCTGACACCCATGACGCTACCGGCAGGGTCTGACAATGGGCCGTCCACGCCCGCCACGACACCGGCGAAGAGCTTCGTGCCCCCCTCGACGGCCTCGCCGATCGCCTCGTCGTCACGCTCGGTGAGCAGCGAGAAGTCAAACGAGATCGCGTCGGCGCCGGCCCGGCGAAGGAGCGCGAACGGCACGTCCGGCGCGCAGGAGTGCACGACGGCGGGCCCGTCGTGCACGCCGAGCACCTCCCGCAGGGTGCTCTCCACGAGCTGGCGGTCCACGGCGCGGTGGGTGCGGTACTCGCTCGCGGTCTTGATGTGCCCGCGCAGCACGCCGATGAGCGAGGGCTCGTCGAGCTGGAGCACGATCTGCGCGCCGGGGATGCGGCGGCGTACGTCCGCGAGGTGGACGCGCAGGCCTTCGGCGAGCGATCCGGCCAGGTCACGGCAGGCGCCGGGGTCGGAGAGCGCGGCCTCGCCGTTCTTCAGCTCCAGGCCCGCGGCCAGCGTCCACGGCCCGACGGCCTGCACCTTGACCGGCCCTTCGTACCCCTGGGTGAACTCCTCCAGGGCGTCGAGGTCCTCGCCGAGCCAGGCCTTCGCGCGCCGCGTGTCGCGCCCCGGCCGGTCGCCGATCCGCCAGCCGCTGGGCTCTACGCGCGCGTAGAGCTCGACCAGCATTCCGGCGGTCCGTCCGAGCATGTCGGCGCCGGGCCCTCGGGCGGGCAGCTCGGCCAGATACGGGAAGTCCTCGAAACTGCCGGTGACGGTCTTCGCGGCCTCGCGGGCGTCACCACCGGGCATGGACCCGATGCCGGTGGCCGGGCCCCAACGAAACGCGTTCACTGTCCGGGCCGCACCGTCAGGTCGTTGACCTCCGCGTCGCGCGGCAGGTCGACGGCCATCAGGATCGTCGTGGCGACGGACTCCGGGTCGATGAAGCGGGAGGGGACGTACTCCTTGCCCTCCTGCTGG
The DNA here is from genome assembly GCF_040655335.1 of Streptomyces sp. NPDC050439. Lineage (NCBI taxonomy): Bacteria > Bacillati > Actinomycetota > Actinomycetes > Kitasatosporales > Streptomycetaceae > Streptomyces > Streptomyces sp. NPDC050439. The sequence continues at coordinate 70,859 of NZ_JBFAJT010000011.1, read as the reverse complement.
TGGACCTTGGCCTGCATGGCGCTCGCCGTGCGGCCCGGATAGACGGAGGTGACGCGGACGCCGTTCGCGTGCTCCTCGCCGCGCAGGGAGTCCGCCAGGGCCTTGAGGCCGTGCTTGGAGGCGGCGTAGGCGGACCAGGCGGGGCTGGCGCTCAGGCCGGCGCCGGAGTTCACGAAGACCACGTGGCCCCGGGTGGCGCGGAGTTGGGGCAGGAAGTGGCGGGTCAGTTCGGCGGGGGCGATGAGGTTGACGTTGAGCTGGTGGCGCCAGGACTTCGGGGTGAGGTCACCGACCGGGCCCAGGTCGACGACGCCCGCGATGTGCAGCAGGGAGTCCACCCGCTCGGGCAGCGACTGGTGGCCGAACGCCCAGGAGAGCTTGTCGGGGTCGGAGAGGTCGCCCACGAGCGTGGCCGACCCGGGGAACTGCGCCGCGAGTTCCTTGGCCCGTCCCGCGTCCCGTGCGTGCAGGACGAGCGCGTCGCCGCGTGCGTGGAGGCGGCGGGCCACGGCCGCGCCGATGCCGGAGCCGGCCCCGGTGATCACATGTGTTGCCATGCGCCCATCGTCGCACCCCGGCAGCCGCAGCTCAGCGTGTGGTCACTGGGTGCCCATGGCCTCTTCCAGGTACGCGAGCGCGCCCACGGGCTCCTCGGCGAAGAAGACGAGGCCGGTCAGCGGCACCGGCAGGAAGCCCTCGTCCTCCATGCGCTGGAACTGTTCCTTCAGGCCGTCGTAGAACCCCGCCGAGTTGAGCAGGACCACCGGCTTGGTGTGCTTGCCGTGCTTCTTCAGTTCGAGGATCTCGGTGGCCTCGTCCAGCGTGCCCGTGCCGCCGACCATGATCACGATTGCGTCCGACTTCTCCAGGAGCAGTGCCTTGCGCTCGGCGAGGTCACGCGCGATCACCATCTCGTCGGGCGCGGTCACGGTCCTGGCCTTGGCGGCGAGGAAGTCCACGGAGACGCCGACGAGGCCCCCGCCCGCCTCGTGCACACCATCGGCGACGACCTTCATCAGACCGCTCTCCGAACCGCCCCACACGAGGGTGTGGCCGCCCTTGCCGAGCAGTTCGGCGAACTCTCGCGCGGGGCGGGTGTAGCGCTCGGGGAGGTCGGCCGCGGAGAGGAAGACGCAGATGTTCATGGCCTCACCGTACGATCCGGCCCAGACTGGGTGGAACACGGCCGCTCGCAGGGCCTGATCACTCACAGAGGGAGACCGCGGTGACAGCAGGGCACAAGATCACCATCGAGCAGGGCACCGACCTCGTACGCGTGGTGCGCGGAGGCGAGGTCGTGGCCGAAAGCCGCCGCCCGCTGCTGCTGCGCGAGACGGGCTGCCCGGTGCGCTACTACCTCCCTCCGGAGGATGTACGCACCGACGCCCTGACCCCCTCGGACACGACGACCTACTGCCCGTTCAAGGGAACGGCGTCCTATTGGTCGCTGCCCGACGCCGAGGACGCGGTGTGGGCGTACCCCGAGCCGAAGGACGCGGTGGCGCAGATCAAGGACCACTTCTGCTTCTACGAGGTGGAAACGGCCGGGTGATCCCTTGATCCCTACGAGGGCCTAGACAGCCGCCGTCGCCCGCTCCGTCGTGGCGATCGTCGCCGAGCCGACCACGCGTGTGCCGTCGTAGAGCACGATCGCCTGGCCGGGGGCCACGCCGCGTACGGGCTCGTCGAAGGTGACGCGCAGCTCCGAGCCGTCGACCAGCTCCGCGCGCACCGAGGTCTCGCCGCCGTGCGCCCGCAGCTGCGCGGTGTACGTGCCGGGGCCGGTGGGGGCCGCGCCGCACCAGCGGGGCTTGATCGCCGTCAGGCCCGTGACGTCGAGGGCGGCCGCGGGGCCGACCGTCACGGTGTTGTTCACCGGGGAGATGTCCAGGACGTAGCGCGGCTTGCCGTCGGGGGCCGGGGTGCCGATCCGCAGGCCCTTGCGCTGGCCGATGGTGTAGCCGAAGGCGCCCTCGTGGGTGCCCAGCTTGTTGCCGTCGGCGTCGACGATGTCGCCCTCCGCCTTGCCCAGGCGGTCCGCGAGGAAGCCCTGGGTGTCGCCGTCCGCGATGAAGCAGATGTCGTGGCTGTCGGGCTTCTTCGCGACGGCGAGGCCACGCTCCTCGGCCTCCGCGCGGATCTCCTCCTTGGTGGTGAGCGTGTCACCGAGGGGGAACATCGCGTGGGCGAGCTGGCGGTCGTCCAGGACTCCCAGGACGTAGGACTGGTCCTTGGCCATGTCGGAGGCCCGGTGCAGCTCGCGGGTGCCGTCCTCGTTCACGACGACCGTGGCGTAGTGGCCGGTGACGACCGCGTCGAAGCCGAGGGCGAGGGCCTTGTCCAGGAGCGCGGCGAACTTGATCTTCTCGTTGCAGCGCAGGCACGGGTTGGGGGTGCGCCCCGCCTCGTACTCGGCGATGAAGTCCTCGACCACGTCCTCGCGGAAGCGGTCGGCCAGGTCCCAGACGTAGAACGGGATGCCGATGACGTCCGCGGCGCGGCGGGCGTCGCGGGAGTCCTCGATGGTGCAACAGCCTCGCGCGCCCGTGCGGAACGATTGCGGGTTCGCCGAGAGCGCCAGGTGCACTCCGGTCACGTCGTGCCCGGCTTCGGCGGCGCGCGCGGCGGCGACGGCGGAGTCGACGCCGCCCGACATGGCGGCGAGCACGCGGAGGGGGCGGGGGTGCTGCGGGGTCCGGTTCTCAGTCATAGCTCTAACAGGGTACGGGCCCGCGGGAACCAGCCGCCCGTGAGTAAGCGTTGACGATCACATGGGGGAAGAACAGGACTCGACAGCGGAGCAGGGGCAGGGACGCCGGGGCGTCAACCGGCGGACGCTCCTGATCGGCGGCGCCGCGGCGGCCGTCGGCACGGCCGTGCTCGCGTCGGACGAGCTGGGGCGCCTGTGGTGGCGGATGCCCGGAGTGGTGAAGAAGCGCAAGGAGGGCGAGGTCGACGCCCGGGGCGCGCAGTGGATAGCGGCGTCCGACTACAACTGGCGACGCGCGGACCGCCCCGATGACTACGGCATCGACATGGTCGTCATCCACGTCGTCCAGGGCGGGTACGCGACGGCGCTGAAGGTGTTCAAGGACCCCGGCCACGGTGCGGCGGCCCATTACGTGGTGCGCAAGGACGGGCACGTCGCCCAGATGATCCGCGAGCTGGACGTGGCGTTCCACGCGGGGAACAAGAGCTACAACGAACGGAGCATCGGCATCGAGCACGAGGGCTTCGTCGACAAGAAGTCCTCGTTCACCGACGCGATGTACGAGTCGTCGGCGCGTCTGACGGCAGGCATATGTGAGCGGTACGACATCCCGGTGGACCGCGAGCACATCATCGGGCACGTGGAGGTGCCGGGCACGGATCACACGGACCCGGGGCCGCACTGGGACTGGGACCGGTATCTGAAGCTCGTCGGGAAGGCCCGCGCCGCCCTCAAGTGAGGTGCCGCCCTCAAGTGAGGTGACCTAGCGAAGGTGCACCGGCAGCGACTCCACCCCGTACACGATGGACAGCTTTCGGAAGGCGAGCTCCTCGGGGGCGACCGCGAGCCGCATCCCGGGGAAGCGCCGCACGAGGGCCGGGTAGGCGGCGCGCAGCTCCATGCGGGCCAGTTCGGCGCCGATGCAGCGGTGGATGCCGTAGCCGAAGGCGAGGTGGCCCGAGGCCTTGCGGTGCGGGTCGAAGCCGCCGCCGTCGGGGGTGTACTTGGCGTCGCGATTGCCGCCGCTCAGGGAGCACAGGACCAGGTCGCCCTTGGGTATGCACACCCCGGCCACCTCGATGTCCTCGCGGGCGAACCGCGGGAAGGCCACCTGCACGACGCTGAGGTAGCGCAGCGCCTCCTCGACGAAGGGCGCGGCCGCCCCGTCGTCGTCGCGCAGCCGCGCGGCGGTCTCCGGGTCCTGCAGGAGGAGCAGGGAGCCGAGGGCCACCATGCTCGCGGTCGTCTCGAAGCCGCCGGTGAGGACGCCGTCGGCGAGTCCGGCGAGCTCCTCGTCGCCGACCGTGTCGCCGTGCTCCTTCACGATCATGCCGAGCAGTCCGTCGCCCGGGTTCTCGCGCTGCTTCTTGACGACGTCCCGGAAGTAGGAGAGCGAGGCGGATATCGCGCCGAAGGGAGCGGTCGCGCCGCCGAAGAGGTCGAAGCGCTCCATGGCCAGCTGCTGGAAGTCGTGGCGGTCCTCGTAGGGCACGCCGAGCAGCTCGCAGATCGTCAGGGAGGGGATCGGCAGCGCGAAGGCCTGGACGAGGTCGACGGGCCCTTCCGCCGCCTCCATCGCGTCGAGCCGCTCCTCGACGATGGCCTCGATCCTGGGCGTGAGGCGGCGCAGCCTGCGCATCGTGAACTCGGGCGTGAGGATGCGGCGCAGATGCGTGTGGACCGGCGGGTCACTGAAGCCGAGGCCGCCGGGGTGGTGGTCGTCGACCACTCCGGCGTTGCCCGCGAGGTTCATGAAGTCGTTGCTGAAGCCGTCGGTCGCGCCGAGGACCGCCTTCACCTCGTCATAGCCGGTGACCACCCAGGCGTCCATGCCGAACGGCAGCGGCACCTTGGATATCGGCTGCTCCGCCTGGTGCTCGGTGAGCCTGGCGACCGGGTCGAGCCCGTCGCGGCGCATCGGCGCGAGCAGGGGCTCGGGCAGCTTCGAGATCGTGGAGGCGCTGATCCCGTTCCGCTGGATCCGCGAGAGGTACATGCGTCCGAGCCGCGCGGCGATGCGAGAGCGGAGGTTCGCCTTCAATGTGAACTCCAGGAGGGGTGGTCGTGCAGCCCCGAAGAGGGGGTTGTCGTGCGGCCCCGAACGCGCGGAGCGGACTCGCGAGCGGCAAGCATAGATCGGCGGTCTGTGGGCCTCGCCGCCCGCTCCCGTGCCTGTCCGGCCTATAGCGGCCGAAAACCGGCATCAACTCAGGGGGAGGTCGGCCCAGTCCGGCGTTAGCCTCATCACGCACTGCCGCACAGCGGGCAGGTCCCAAGGCGGGGGCACGTCCGGCTCAGCTCAGACCCGCCGTCCGCGCCCGTTCGACGGCCGGCCCGATCGCCCGGGCCACCGCGGCCACGTCCGCCCCGGTCGAGGTGTGCCCGAGGGAGAAGCGGAGCGTGCCGCGGGCCAGGTCCGGGTCGGTGCCGGTGGCGAGCAGGACGTGGCTCGGCTGGGCCACTCCCGCCGTGCAGGCCGAGCCGGTGGAGCATTCGATGCCCTGGGCGTCGAGCAGCAGCAGCAGGGAGTCGCCCTCGCAGCCGGGGAAGGTGAAGTGCGCGTTCGCGGGCAGCCGGTCGACCGGGTCGCCGCCCAGGATCGCGCCGGGGACCTCCGCGCGCACCGCGGTGATCAGGTCGTCCCGCAGGCCGCCGATCTCCCGGGCGAACCACTCGCGCTGCCCGGCGGCGTGCTGCCCCGCGACGGCGAACGCGGCGATCGCGGGCACGTCGAGCGTCCCGGAGCGCACATGACGCTCCTGCCCGCCGCCGTGCAGGACGGGCACGGGGCTGTACTCGCGGCCCAGGAGCAGCGCCCCGATGCCGTAGGGACCGCCGATCTTGTGCCCGGACACGGTCATCGCGGCGAGCCCGGACGCGCCGAAGTCGACGGGCAGCTGGCCGAAGGCCTGCACCGCGTCGGCGTGCAGCGGGATATCGAACTCCCCCGCCACGTCGGCCAGTTCACGGATCGGCTGAACGGTGCCGATCTCGTTGTTGGCCCACATGACGGTGGCGAGGGCGACGTCGTCGGGGTCGCGCTCGATCGCCTCGCGCAGCGCTTCGGGGTGCACGCGGCCGTACGCGTCGACGGGGAGGTACTCGACGGTGGCACCCTCGTGCTCGCCGAGCCAGTGCACGGCGTCGAGGACGGCGTGGTGCTCGACGGGGCTGGAAAGGACGCGGGTCCGCGCGGGGTCGGCGTCGCGCCGCGCCCAGTACAGGCCCTTCACGGCGAGGTTGTCGGCCTCGGTGCCGCCCGCGGTGAAGACGGTCTCGCTGGGGCGCGCGCCGAGTGACTCGGCGAGCGTCTCGCGGGCCTCCTCGACGGTACGTCGCGCCCGGCGCCCCGCCGCGTGCAGTGAGGAGGCGTTGCCGGTGACGGCGAGCTGGGCGGTCATCGCCGCGATCGCCTCCGGAAGCATCGGAGTGGTCGCTGCGTGGTCGAGGTAGGCCATGGTGGGCACGATTCTACGAGCCTCGCCGGGCCCCGCGTCCAAGCGGTGTCAGCCCGCGAGACCCCAGGACACGGTGTCGTCCATGGACATCAGCACGGCGAGGACGACGAGGTCGGCCACACCGAGCCCGAGTCCGAGCATCGCGCGGCCCTTTCGGCGGGTCCCGCGCCAGAGCGCGATGCTCGCGAGGACGATCGCGATCGGGCCGAGGAAGAGGTTCAGGACGAGCAGTCCGAGCAGCCCGAGGACGAACGAGGCGACGGCCATGCCGTCGGTGTCGCGCCGGCCCGTGGGGGTGGGGGCGGGGGCGGGAGAGGTGGAGTTGGCGTCGGAAGCGGCCTTGGGCCTGGTGGTGGTGAGTGCCATGGTGCGACTCCTTTCAGGGGCCGTGCGGATCGGTCGTGGATGCGGTGGCGTGCTCAGAAGTGGCGGCGCGAGCGCCGCTCGCGGACCGCGAACACCATGAGCCAGACGCCGATCACGACGGCGGCCACGAGGCTGACGGGGAGCGGCGCGTGGGCCACGGAGCCCATCGCGACACCGAGCAGCAGGAGGGCGGCGACGAGGAACAGCATGGGATGCCTCTCGTGTGAGGTCTCGACCGAAGCTTTCGGTGAACGCTTGTGGTGACAACTGTTCACTGAGTTAGAGAGTACCTCCCTTCCGGCTTTCCAATCCCGGAGAACAGTTGTTAACTGCATGGCATGAGTCACACTCTCGGCATCCGGCAGGCCCAGAAGCAGAAAACCCGGCAGGCACTCCTCGACGCGGCGCTCCAGCTCCTCGAGGAGCAGAGCCTGAGCAGCCTGGGACTGCGCGAGGTCACCCGCGCCGTGGGCGTGGCCCCCACCGCCTTCTACCGGCACTTCCGCGACATGGCCGACCTGGGTGTGGCACTGGTCGAGGAGGCGCTGAGCAGCCTGCACACCACGCTCGTCTCGCTCCTCGCGGCGACCGGCGACAGCGACGGGGACGATGACGGCGAGGAACGCATCGCCGCCACGGTCGAGTTGATCGTCGCCTATGTGCGCACCCATCCCGCGCACGTCCGCTTCATCGCACGCGAGCAGCACGGCGGCGTGCAGGCCGTGCGCTCCGCGATAGGCGACCAACTCGCCCTGTTCGCCGAGGAGGTGAAGGCGCAGTTCGCCCTGGAGCCCGCGTCCGCGGGCTGGGACGACGACGATCTCCTGATGCTGGCCAGGATGTACGTCGACCACATGGTGATGACCGCGTCCGCGCTTCTGGAGGCGGCGCCCGGCACCGAGGAACGGGTGGCGGCCGGCGCGCGCAGGCAGCTGCGCCTGGTCTCGCTCGGGCGGCGCCACTGGCTGGACGAGCAGTGATCTGAGCGCCTGACACGGCCATCGGCCGGGACCCTCGACACCCCCGTAAGGAGCTACTAGCCTTACGGTCATGACGACCGATCGCGACTGGACACTCGACCAGACCTTCGCGGGACCGACCGGTGCCGTCCGCTGGACCGCCGTCGGCCCCGCGGACGCACCGCCCGTCGTCCTGGTCCACGGCACCCCGTTCTCCTCTTACGTCTGGCGGGGCGTGGCCCGCGCGCTCTCCCGGGAGCACCGCGTGTACGTATGGGACCTGCCGGGCTACGGCGCCTCCGAGATGCGCTCCGGACAGGACGTGTCCCTGGCCGCGCAGGCCCGCGTCCTCACCGAGCTCCTCGCGCACTGGGGTCTCGACCGGCCGGCGGTCGTGGCCCACGACTTCGGCGGGTGCATCACCCTGCGCGCCCACCTCCTGCACGGCGCCCGCTACGAACGTCTCGCGGTCGTCGACCCGGTGGCCCTCGCCCCCTGGGGCTCCCCCACCTACCGCCTGCTCGGCGCGCACGCCGATGTCTTCGCCCAGCTGCCGCCCGCCCTGCACGAGGCACTCGTGCGCGAGTACGTCGGTTCGGCGAGCCACCGCGGCCTGCACCCGGCGGTCCTCGACCGCCTGGTCGAGCCCTGGTGCACCGAGGAGGGCAGGCCCGCGTTCTACCGGCAGATCGAGCAGAACGACCAGCGGTACACGGATGAAGTCCAGGGACGCTACGGGGAGTTGGACCTGCCCGTCCTCATCTGCTGGGGCACGGACGACACCTGGATCCCGGTGGAGCGCGGCCACGAGCTCGCCAAGCTGATCCCCGGCGCCGAGCTGCGGCTGATCGAGGGCGCGGGACATCTCGTGCAGGAGGACGCGCCCGCCGAGCTCACCGGCGAGCTCAGCCGGTTCCTGCGTACAGGCCGCTGACGGCGGCGGCGGCGCCCGCCAGCTCGGCGCGGACCTCGGGCGGCGACAGGACTTCCACACTGGCGGCGAACGGGAGCAGCGTGCGGGCGTCACCTACGTCGCCGAACCCGAGCCGGACGGTGATCCACTCGCTCTCCCCGTCGTCCTCGGGAGGCGCGCTCAGGAACTGCCCCTTGAGGCGCAGGAACTGGGCGTAACGCTCCCGCGCGACCCGTGCCGTCACGTCGACGCCGACCGGCCGGTCCTCGACCTGGCGCTTCAGGACGCCCCAGACATCGGCCAGTTCGACGCCGGGTCTGTGCCGGACGGCCTGGTCCGTGAGGGTCGCGGCCTGCACGCGGTCGGCACGGAAGAGCCGCGGGGTGCCGCGCCGGTCGGCGACCAGATACCAGACGCCCGCCTTGGAGACGAGGCCGTACGGATCCACCGTGTAGGCGCTCGGCTCCGCGTCGCCGCTGTGCCGGTAGCGCAGCCGCAGCCGCCGGTCGCTGAAGACGGCGTCCTGCAGCACGTCGAGATCGACGGTCACCGCATCCGAGCCGCGGGGCCCCGGCATCCAGCGCGCCGAGTCGACGAGGATGCGCCGGCTGGTCAGCTCGGCGGCGGGGCGGTGCGGGGCGGGCAGCGCCGCCATGACCTTGCGCAGCGCGGAGCCGAGCGCCTCGTCGAGTCCGAGCGCGGCGTGCGCGCCCTGCGCGGCCAGGATGAACAGCGCGCGTGACTCGTCCGCCGTGAGCCCCGTGACGTCCGTACGGAAGCCGGGCAGGAGCGCGATGCCGCCGTGCCGCCCGCGCTCCGCGTAGACCGGGACGCCGGAGGTGGAGAGCGCCTCGATGTCGCGGTAGATGGTGCGTACGGAGACTTCGAGGCGGTCGGCGAGTTCATGGGCGGGGACCTGCCCGCGGGTCTGGAGCAGCAGCAGGATCGAGAGCAGCCGGTCGGATTTCACGCGGTCAAGGATGGCCTGTCGGCCCTCCGCGGATCATGCTTATGATTCAGGCGTGTTCGATTCCCGGCACATCAGGTCATTCCATGAAGTGGTCCGGACCGGCTCCTACTCCGCCGCCGCCCGCTCGCTCGGCTATACGCAGCCCGCGATCACCCAGCAGATGAAGGCGCTCGAACGGTCCGTCGGCACGGTCCTGTTCACCCGCGTAGGCCGCAGGATGCGGCTGACCGAGGCGGGCGAGGCGCTGTCCCGGCACGCGGGGATCATCCTCGGCAACATCGACGCCGCCCAGCAGCAGATGGACGCGATCACGGGCCTGCGCACCGGCCGCGTCCGCATCTGCGCCTTCCCCAGCGCCAACGCCACCCTCATCCCCGAGGCGCTGTCCCGGCTCGCGGCGAGCCACCCCGGGGTGCGGGTCGAACTCCAGGAGAACGAACCGCCCGAGTCGCTCCAGCGCCTGGTGGACGGCGACTGCGACATCACCCTGGCCTTCCACTACCCCGGGCTGCACGAGGACGTGCCGGACGAGGTGGTGGAGATCCCGCTGATGGAGGACCAGTTGACGGTCCTCATGCCGTCCCGGCACCCGCTGGCCCGGCGCCGTTCCGTCCGGCTCGTCGACCTGGCGGGCGAGCGCTGGATCGCGGGCTGCCTGCGCTGCCGTGCCAACTTCCTGCACGAGTGCGCCGAGCAGGGCTTCACGCCCGACATCGCCTTCACCACGGACGACAACCTCGTCATCCAGAGCCTGGTCGCCGAGGGGCTCGGCATCGCGATGATGCCGGGGCTCGTCCTCGACTTCCTGCGCCACCGCCAGGTGACGGGCCGGGCCCTCGACCCGGCGTCGCGGCGGCAGGTCTCGGCGTACGCGCTGCGGGAGCATCTGCGGATTCCGGCGACGGCGCTGGCGCTCGACGAGCTGAAGGCGGTCGCGGCGAACCGCGTGGGCTGCTGAGGCGGGCCCCCCTACCCATAAGCAAAAGTTGGGGAGTGGCTTAGAAACTGTCGTTGGACGTGATGGAAGGGCGGCAGGACGCTGCCCCTATGAGTGCCTCCACCACCGCGTACCGAGCGGCCCGCACCACCGGGCGTCTTGACGCCCTCGTCTCCGGCGTACGCGAGGCCGTCGGCCGGGGGCTTCCGCCGGATCTGACGGCGTACCTGGTCGGCGAACGGCTCGCGCCGCACCTGGGCGCCACCGATCTCCTCACCGACGAGCAACGCTCCGGCGATCCCGAGCGCTACCGGCAGCATCTGCTGCACGCCGAGCACGACGGCAGCTTCTCGGTGGTCGGCATCGTCTGGCTGCCGGGCCAGCACACGCCGGTCCACGACCACGTGTCGTGGTGCGTCACCGGCGTACACGAGGGCGCGGAACACGAGCGGCGCTACCGCCTCGTCCCTGCGTCGGCCGACACCCCTGCCCGGCTCGTCGCCACCGAGGACCTGGTCAACCGGCAGGGCACGGTATGCGGTTTCGCGCCGCCCGGTGACATCCACCGGGTCTGGAACGGCGGTACGGGGAAGGCGGTCTCGCTTCACGTCTACGGCGCGGACATCTCCCGTCTGGGCACCAGCGTGCGCCGGGTGTACGAACTGCCGGCCGACCGCTGATGGCGCTCCTGGGACAGCGTCAGCAGATCTCCCCGGCCGCGCCTCTCGGGCCCCGCCCGCTGCCGGGGCTCGCCCTGGCCGCGCTCGGTGTCGTGGCGGCCTGGGCGATCCACGCCCTGGCCCCGGCCGTGCCGATGCTGACGGCGGCGGTGGTGCTCGGCCTCGCGGCGGCGCACGTGCCGGGTCTGCGCGCGGTCGTACGAGGCCCCGGCAAGGCGGGGCTCTCCTTCGCCGGGAAGCGGCTGATGCGGCTCGGCATCGTGCTGCTCGGCCTGAAGCTGAGCCTGGACGATGTCCTCGGCCTCGGCTGGGCGACGGTGTTGATGGTGCTCGGGGTGGTGGCGGCGACGTTCTTCGGGACGTGGTGGCTCGGCCGCCGGATGGGGCTGCCCGGCGACCAGCCCCTTCTGATCGCCACCGGGTACTCGATATGCGGGGCGTCCGCGATCGGCGCGATCAGTGAGGCGAGCGAGAGCGAGGAGCGGGACGCGGCGGTCTCGGTGGCGCTCGTGACGCTGTGCGGGACGCTCGCCATCGCCGTACTGCCGCTGTTGCAGGGGCCTTTGGGGCTGAGCGACGCGGAGTTCGGCCGGTGGGTCGGGGCGGGTGTGCATGACGTGGGGCAGGTGGTGGCCACCGCGCAGACGGCCGGGCCCGGCGCGCTGGGGGATGCGGTGCTGGTGAAGCTGATGCGGGTGGCGATGCTTGCGCCGCTGGTGGCGGGGGTGGCGTTCGCCCTGCGGGCGCGGGCCGCCGCTGCTTCGGGTGGGGCGGCCGGCCGTCGACGTCCGCCGCTGCTGCCGCTGTTCGTGGCGGGGTTCCTGGTGATGGTCGCGGTGCGCAGTACGGGGTGGGTGCCGGGGCCGCTCCTGGATGCGGCGGGCCACGTCCAGGAACTCCTGCTGGCTGCGGCCTTGTTCGGCCTCGGCTCGGCGGTGGACCTGCCGTCGCTCACCCGGACGGGCGGGCGGGTGGCGGCGCTTGGGCTGTGTGCGTGGGTGGTGGTGGCGGGGGTTTCTTACGGGGGCGTGCGGCTGGTGGGGTAAGGGATTTGTCCCCAACCCCGCCCCTTCCCAAAAACTCGCTCTGGCGCGAGGGCCTTGCGTGCCTTCATCACCGGCTTCGCCGAGTTCGTCCTCAAACGCCGGACGGGCTGAGATTTCCCGCCGGTCCGGACACGTCTTTCAGCCCCTCCGGCGTTTGAGGAGCGGGGTCTGGGGCGGAGCCCCAGGTTCGGGAAAGGGTGGGATTGGGGAAAGCCCCGCAGGGAACCGCCCGGGCCTCAGCCCAACCGCACCCGCGCCAGCTGTCGCGACTGGGCCACCAGGCGGTCCGCGGAGTCCCAGACCTCCGCGTCCTCCTCCAGGAAGCCCCCCGCCAGGTTGCGCGTGGTGATCGAGACCCGGAGAGGGCCCGGCGCCGGCCTCGCCCGGACGTGGACCGTGAGTTCAACCGTCGGCACCCAGCCGGAAATGCCCAGCTCAAAGGCAGTCGGCGGCAACGCGTCCACCGCGAGCAGCAGCGACAGCGGATCCGCGTCGCGGCCGTCCGCGAGGCCGAACCAGGCGCGCATCTCCCCCTTGCCGGAGGGCTGGCCGAGGGCCCACCCCAGGGTGGAGGGGTCCAGCTTCAGGAAGAGCCGGTCACTGATCGCGGAACTGCCGGGCACCGGCCGGTGGTCCGGAGCGTCCTGGGGCCCGAAGCACTGCTCAAGCGGCGGCAGCGCCGGCGGCTTGGCCGTCGTACGGACGTCGTCGGGAAGGCCCGCCAGATCTCCGTACGACGCGAGCACCCGGATGCGTTCGACCTCGCGCCCCTCTTCGTCGTACTGGAAGAGCGAGGCCTGCCCGGTCGACAGGGTCCGCCCGGCGCGTGCCGTGTCCGTGCGGATCACGGCGGGCCCCGGGTGGGACGCCGTCAGGTAGTGCGCGGAGACGGTGAAGGGGTCCGAGTGCGGCAGGGCGTCGGCCAGCGCGCGGCCGAGGACCGCGAGGAGATAGCCGCCGTTGACGGCGTTGATGATCGTCCAGCCCGCGGAGAGATCGATGTCGTAGACACCGGGCTCCCGCCGGGTGACCGCGGTGTCGCGGTCGAACTCGCTGTCGCCGATGCGCGCGGGCACCGCTGCCGGTATGGATGCTGCCTCTGCCATGCCAGCAACGTACAACATCTCATTACTGAGCGGTAGCTTATTCTGCCGGGCCCGCTCGCCGCTCCCCCCACTAGCTCGCTCCCCCCACTAGCCCGCTTCCTCCACCTCGACCGCGGTGGAACGCCGGTGCCAGGCCCGGGGCGCCCGCCAGTGGTAGCGCAGCGCGAGCAGCCGCAGGACGAAGGCCGTGATCACGGCGAGGGTGCTGGTGAAGGCGTTCAGCATGTCGTAGTTGATGAAGAGCGCGACCATCGCGGACCCGACGATCGCGGGCACGGCGTACAGGTCGCGGTCCCAGCGCACCAGCGAGGGCACCTCGTTGGCGATCATGTCGCGCAGCACGCCGCCGCCCACCGCGGTGGCGAGCCCCAGGGCCGCCGACGCGGTCAGGCCGAGGCCGTAGTCGTACGCCTTGGTCGTGCCGGTGACACAGAAGAGGCCCAGGCCCGCCGCGTCGAAGACGTTCACCGCGAGCTGAGTGCGCTCCACCTCCGGGTGCAGGAAGAACACCAGGGCGGCCGCGAACAGCGGCGTGATGAAGTAACCGAGGTCGACGAAGGCGGCGGGCGGCACCGCCCCGATGACCACGTCACGGATGAGTCCTCCGCCAAGGGCGGTGACCTCGGCGAGCACGGCGATGCCGAAGACGTCGAAGTTCTTGCGTACGGCGAGCAGGGCGCCGGAGATCGCGAAGACGAAGATCCCGACGATGTCGAGCGCGTGCTGGACGGAGGGACTGAACAGATCCTGGATCACGCGACATTCTTACCTGCCCGCCGCGGCGGTCCCGGCAAGGGGCGGTTACAGGGCGGGCTTGCCCTTCGTGAACAGCCACGTCTCGAACAGCGAGTCGAGCTGCTTGCCCGAGATCTTCTCGGCGAGCCGGATGAACTCGGCGGTCGTGGCGTTGCTGTAGCGCTGCTGCGCGGCCCAGGCCGGGAGCAGCTTGAAGAACGCCTTGTCACCGATGCGCTCGCGCAGGACCTGGAGCGTCATGGCGCCGCGCTGGTAGACGGCGGAGGCGAACATCGTGTCGCGCTGCGGATCGCCGACGACTGTCTGCCAGAAGGGCGCGTCGGCGGGGCGTGAGTTGTAGCCGGCGAGGAAGGCCTCGCGGGCGGTCTGGGTGCCCTTGTGCTCGCTCCACAGCCACTGCGAGTAGGTCGCGAAGCCTTCGTTGAGCCAGATGTCGTTCCACTTCTCGGGTGTGACGGAGTCGCCGAACCACTGGTGGGCGAGCTCGTGGGCGATGGTCGACTCGCTGCGGATCGCGGAGTAGACCGGCTTGGTCTGCGTCTCCAGGGAGAAGCCCGCCTGCGGCATGTCGTCGACGATCGCGCCGGTCTCCTCGAAGGGGTAGGGGCCGAAGACCTTCGACCAGTAGTCGGTGACCTCGGCCGTGACGCCGTACACGTCGACGTTGTTGCTGTTCTCCAGGACCGGGTCGATGGCGACGTAGATCGGGGTGCCGCCCGGGGTCCTGCCCTTCTTCACGTCGAACTTGCCGATGGTCGCGGTCGCGAGGTACGTCGCCATGGGCTTGGACTCGCGCCAGTGGGCGACGGTCTGGCCGCCCTTGGTGTACGTGTCGACGAGCCGACCGTTGGAGACGCCGGTCAGGCCCTTGGGGGCCTTGATGCGGATGTCGAAGGCGGCCTTGTCCGAGGGGTGGTCGCTGGCGGGGAACCAGGTCGAGGCCGCGTTGGGCTCGCAGGCGACGAAGACGCCGTCGGTGGTCTTCATCCAGCCGTAGTCGGAGCCGAAGACGATGGGACCGCTCAGCGGCTCGGGCACGCCGCCGTAGGTGACGGTCACGGTGAACGTCTTGTGCTTGCGCAGGTGGTCGCGGGGGCTGATGCGGATCTCGTCGCCGTCGCGGGTGAACTTCGCGCGTCTGCCGTTCACCTCGATCTTCGTCACCTCCAGCTTCTGGAGGTCGAGGTCGAAGGAGGAGAGGTTCTGGGTGGCGCGCGCGGTGATCGTGGTGCGGCCGTCGAGGCGGTCGGTGTCGGGGTTGTACGCCAGGTCGAGGCCGTAGTGGCGTACGTCGAACCCGCCGTTGCCGAGCAGCGGGAAGTACGGGTCGCCGACGCCGGGCGAGCCGGGGTGCGGGGCGGGTGCGGCGGCGATCAAGCAGAAGGAGGCGGCGGCGGTGGCCAGTGCCCCCAGACGTGCCGAACGGGAGAGTGCCATGAGTCATCCCTTCGCGCGTGTTCCGGTGAGACGGACACGCAGACTCTGCACTCTCCCGTATGGGCGTGTACATGACCTGGTGACTGATTTTTACCAAGTCATCAGGCGCTACTTGTCAGTTGACCCCTGACCCTCGGACTCCGCTTCCGGGGTGTCCTTCGCGACGGTCTTCTTCGGGGCCGCGGCCTCCTCGGCCGTCTCCTCCGCCTTGCTCACCACGGACACCACCTCGATCGCCTCGGTGGCGACCTGCAGCAGCTTCGTGTCGCCCGGCTGCTGGTCCTCGGCGTTCTCCGGGTGGTGGCACGCCACCTGGTGACCGGAGGCGAGGGGGATCAGCGGCGGCTCGGTCTTCGCGCAGATCTCCGTGGCCTTCCAGCAGCGCGTGTGGAAACGGCAGCCGGTGGGCGGGTCGATCGGCGAGGGGACGTCACCGCGCAGCAGGATGCGCTCGCTCTTGACGCCGCGCCGCTTGGGGTCGGGCACGGGCACCGCGGAGAGCAGCGCCTTGGTGTACGGGTGCATCGGCGTGGAGTAGAGGTCCTTGCGGTCCGCCAGCTCCACGATCTTGCCGAGGTACATCACCGCGATGCGGTCCGAGACGTGCCGGATGACCGAGAGGTCGTGCGCGATGATCACGTACGTGAGACCGAGCTCGTCCTGCAGGTCGTCCAGGAGGTTGACCACCTGCGCCTGGATGGAGACGTCCAGGGCGGAGACGGGCTCGTCGGCCACGACCAGCTTCGGCCGCAGGGCGAGCGCACGCGCGATGCCGATGCGCTGGCGCTGGCCGCCGGAGAACTCGTGCGGGTAGCGGTTGTAGTGCTCGGGGCTGAGCCCCACCCGCTCCAGCATCTCCTGCACGTGCTTCTTCAGGCCGCCCTCGGGCTTGACGCCCTGCAGCTTGAACGGCGCACCGACGATCGTGCCGATGGTGTGCCGCGGGTTCAGCGACGAGTACGGGTCCTGGAAGATCATCTGCACGTCGCGGCGCAGCGGCCGCATCTTGCCGGTGCCCAGGTGCGTGATGTCCACGCCCTCGAACTCCACGCGGCCCGCGGTCGGTTCGAGCAGACGGGTGATCAGGCGGCCCATCGTCGACTTGCCGCAGCCCGACTCGCCCACGACGCCCAGCGTCTCACCGGGGCGCACGTCGAAGCTGAGTCCGTCGACGGCCTGGACGGCCGCCACCTGGCGCTTCAGCAGCCCCTTCTTGATGGGGAAGTGCTTCACCAGGCCGTCGACCTTGAGCAGCGGCTCGACCGAGCTCTCCTGCCGCGTCTCCTTCTGCGCCGGGATCGTCATCTCCTGGCCCTTCGCCTGGTCTTTCGTGTCGTCTTTCACAGCTTCGGCGCAATCTCTTCGGTCCAGATCCGGGTGCGCTCGTCCTGCGACATGTGGCAGGCGGTGAAGTGCCCGGGCTCGACCTCACGCAGGTCGGGGCGCTCACGGCGGGTGATCTGGTCCTTGGGGATGTCGGCGTACGGGCAGCGCGGGTTGAAGGCGCAGCCCGTAGGCAGGTTGATCAGGCTGGGCGGGGAGCCCTTGACCGGCACGAGACGGTCCATCTCCTCGCGGTCGATGCGCGGCATCGACCCCAACAGGCCCCAGGTGTACGGGTGCTGGGGCTCGTAGAAGACCTTCTCCGCGGTGCCGCGCTCGACGCAGCGCCCGCCGTACATCACGAGCAGCTCGTCCGCCATCTCGGCGACCACGCCCAGGTCGTGCGTGATCATGATGACCGCGGAGCCGAACTCCTTCTGCAGGTCGCGGATGAGGTCGAGGATCTGCGCCTGGACGGTGACGTCGAGGGCGGTCGTCGGCTCGTCCGCGATGAGCAGCTCGGGGTTGTTCACCAGGGCCATCGCGATCATGGCGCGCTGGCGCATGCCGCCCGAGAACTCGTGCGGGTAGCTGTCGACCCGCTTGTCCGGCTGGGGGATGCCCACCCGGTCGAGCATCTCGATGGCGCGCTTGCGGGCGACCTTCTTGTCCACCTTGTGGTGGACGCGGTACGCCTCGGTGATCTGCTGCCCGATGGAGTAGTACGGGTGCAGCGCGGACAGCGGATCCTGGAAGATCATCGCCATTTCGCGGCCGCGCAGCTTGCGGACCTCGTTCGGGTCCGCGCTGAGCAGCTCCGTGCCGTTCAGCCAGATCTCGCCGGACAGCTGCGGCTTGCGGCTGCCGTACTGCCCGGCGGTGTGCAGGCCGAGGATGCCCAGCGAGGTGACCGACTTGCCGGAGCCGGACTCGCCGACGATGCCGAGGGTCTTGCCCTTCTCCAGCTTGAAGCTGAGCCCGTCGACGGACTTGACCAGGCCGTCGTCGGTCGGGAAGTGCACCTTGAGGTCGCGCACCTCGAGGAAGGCGGTGGGAGCGACCGAATCGGCGACGGGTTCTCCGACCGCCGCTCCGGTCTTGTGCAGTTCGGTCATCCCAGCCTCACTCGCGGGTCGATGACGGCGTACAGAAGGTCGACGACGAGGTTGGCGAGGGCGATCGCGAGCGATGCGCACAAGGTGACGCCGAGGATCACCGGCAGGTCCTTGTTGCTGATGGCCTTGACCGCCTCGAGGCCGAGCCCCGGCAGGTTGAAGGTGGACTCGGTGAGCACGGCGCCGCCGAGGAGCACACCGAGGTCGAGGCCGAAGACGGTGAGGATCGGCGTCATGGCGGAGCGCAGCGCGTGCCGCCTGATGACGACGGACTCGCCGAGCCCCTTGGCGCGCGCGGTGCGGATGTAGTCCTCACCGAGCACTTCCAGCATGGTGGCGCGGGTGAGTCGCGCGTACATGGCGGCGTTCAGGAACGCCAGCACGATCCACGGAAGGATCAGCGTCTCGAACCAGATGTTGATCGGGTCTTCCGTGGTGAGGGTGTCCTCGATCTCCACCCAGCCGAGGGTGTGGACGAAGAGCCCCATCGCGATCATGCCGGTGAAGAAGATCGGCAGCGAGACGCCGGCGAGGGCGGTGATCATCGCCGTGCGGTCCCAGATGGTGCCGCGCTTGAGCGCGGAGAGCACACCGGTGGCGACACCGGCGACCAGCCACAGCACACACGCGCCGGCGGCGAGCGCGGCGGTGACGGGCAGGGCGTCCTTGAGGGTCTCCCAGACGGGCGCCTCGGTACGGAACGAGTACCCGAAGCAGGGGGCGGGACAGTGCGTCACGTCGGCCCCGTTGGCGTAGTCACGCCCCATCGGGATGCCCTTGACGAAGTCCCAGAACTGGACGAGCAGAGGGTCGTCGAGACCCAGTTTGATCCGGATGCCCGCGAGCTGCTCGGCACCGGACGACTTCCCGGCGAAGAGGACGGCGATGTCCTGTCCCGCCCACTTGGGCAGCATGAAGAAGACGGTGAAGGTCGCGAGCAGTACGACCAGCACCATGACGACGACGGCGATCAGGCGCCGGATGAGATAAGCAAGCACTGTGCGCGGCCCGGCGGCGGCCGGGGCCCCCTTGTGAGGGGCCCCGGCCACCGCCCGAGGCCATCACCTGCCCTTCGGACTGGCGGGATTCGGCGGTGGGACTGCCTTGTTGCGGGCGGGGACTACTTCTTGTCGTTCACACCGAGCGACACGTAGTCGTAGCGACCGCTGTACGCGGCGGACGAGTAGACGTTGGTCGCCCGCGAGGAACGCCAGCTGATGTTCTTCTCGTAGATGAAGGGCATCCAGTAGGCCTTGTCGACGATCTCGTGGGCCAGGTCGGTGTAGATCTGACCGGCCTTGTCGGGGTCGACGGTGCCGATCGCGTCGTCGAAGAACTTGTCGATCTTCGGCTCGTCGATCTGCGACTCGTTGTAGTTGCCGTTCTCGTTGATGAAACGGCTGTCGAACAGCGGCTGGGCGTAGCCCTGGCCGGTCGGGAAGTCAGGACCCCAGCCCGCCATCGTCATGCCGATGCCGCGCTTCTTCACGACCGAGGGGGAACCGGTGATGCTGGAGGAGTCGGCGCCGTCGATCTGGTCGACATCGGCGTTGATGTTGACCTTCTTCAGCTGCTCCTGGAGCGCCGTGGCGGCGTCCACCTCGCCCGGCTGGTTGGTGCGCGCCGAGATCTTGGTCGAGAAGCCGTCCGGCTTGCCGCACTTCTTGAGCTCGGCCTTCGCCTTGGCGGCGTCCGGCTTGCCCTTGCGCTCCTTGATGCCGTACGGGTCGTAGTCGTCGTGACCCTTGATCGACTTCGGGAAGACGTTGGTGGCGATCTCACCGGCGGCGACCTCGCCACCACGGGTCTTCTGCAGGCTCGCGAAGTCCGTGGCGTAGAAGACGGCCTTGCGGCAGGCCTCGTTGTCGAACGGCTTCGTCTTGGTCACCAGGGCGACGTAACGGACGAAGTCCGTCTGCATGTTGTCGACGTTGCCCTTGTGGTCCTGAATGGCGGTGGTACGACCCGACTGGGTCATGCCCGTGCCATTCATGTCGATGTCGTAGTCGCCTTCCATCAGGCGCTTGTCGTTCTCTTCAAGGTTCGCCGAGATGGTGACCTGGATCTTGTCCGGCAGCGCGGGACGGACCGGGTCGGACGACTTCTTCCAGTTCTTGTTGCGGACCAGCGTGATGCTCTTGCCCGCGCTGTAGTTCTGGAACTTGTACGGGCCGGAGGAGAACGGGCGCTGGGTGTACTTGGCGCCGGTGTCCTCGGACTGCTTCACCGGGGTGCCCGACGGCATCGCGAGCATCTGCTCGAAGTCGCCGTTCTTCTTGGGCAGCTTGAAGATGATGGTGTTGTCGTCCGGCGTCTCGATCGCCTTCAGACCGAGCTTGTCCTTCGACTTGTCCTCGTAGGGGCCCTTGTACTCGCCCTTGGGGTCAAGCGTGGACTTCAGGTAACCGGGGCCACCGGTGATGACCTTGGTCGCCCAGATGCGCTCGATGCCGTACTTGATGTCCTTGGAGGTCAGCTTCGAGCCGTCCTCCCAGGTGAGACCGTCACGCAGCTTGTACGTGTAGGTCTTGCCGTCCGAGCTGATCTTCGCCGTGTCCTCGGCGAGGTCCGGGACGAGCTTGTTGGACGCGGCACCCGGCTTGGTGTCGTACGTGATCAGCGTGCGGGTGTAGAACCGCATGAAGTCCCACGTCATGCCGTAGTAGGCACGCTGCGGGTCGGCCGAGTCCAGGTCCTGCTTGGCGATGAACTTGAGCGTTCCGCCCGTCTTCTTCGACGCGTTCGCGACCTTGCCGATGGCGGCGTTGTAGCCGGCGCCCTTGCTGTCGTCGTCGTCGCTGCCGCCGCCGCACGCCGTGGTGGTCACCAGCGCCGCCACGACGAGGGCCGCGCCTGCGGTCAACCGTCGTTTAGAGGAACCTGTGGGCATTTCTCGCATCCTCCGAGATTCGCGGTCCTTGGCTTTGACTGCCTTGGAACCATGGGAAGAGCCACCTGACGCTGCGGCAGGGGCAAGCCATTTGGAGCTGTTCAACGAGTTCCCTTGGGGTCCAGGGCATCGCGCAGCCCGTCACCGAAGAGGTTGAAGGCAAGCACGGTCACGAAGATCGCCAGGCCGGGGAAGACCATGAACATCGGATCGTGCTCGTACGTCGCCAGGGCGTCCCGGAGCATGCCGCCCCAGGAGGCGGTCGGCGGACGTACACCTGCGCCGAGGAAGCTGAGGGCCGCTTCGGTGAGGATGTTGGTGGGGATCATGAGCGTCGCGTACACGGTGATCGGCGCGATCAGGTTCGGCAGCAACTCACGGAAGAGGATGTGCCGTTGGCCGCCGCCGAGGCTGCGGGCCGCTTCCACGTACTCGCGTTCGCGCAGGCTGAGGGTCTGACCTCGGACGATGCGCCCGACGTAGGGCCAGCCGAAGAAGCCGATCACCAGGATCAGCACGGCGATGCGGACGCCGCTGCCGGTGAGACCGAGCAGGTCGTCGGGGAGGACCGAGACCAGGGAGATCACGAAGAGCAGCTGCGGGAAGGCGAGCAGCACGTCCATGACCCGGCTGATCAGCGCGTCGACCCAGCCGCCGAAGTAACCGGCGATGATGCCGAAGAACGTGCCGAGCACCACGGCCACCACAGCGGCGAGGAACGCCACCAGGAGCGAGATGCGGGCTCCGTAGACGATGCGGCTGAAGACGTCGCGGCCCTTGTTGGGCTCCACTCCGAAGAGGAAGTCCCAACTCATCCCGCCGAACGCGCCCTTGGGCAGGTTCGTCAGGTCTTCCAGCTCATCCTGATGGAACTCGTTGGGCGGGTGGCCCAGCAGGGAGACGATCAGGGGTGCGAAGACGGCGACGAAGACCAGGACGAGCACGGTGATGCCGCCGGCCAGCGCGACCTTGTCCCGCTTCAGGCGGTTCCAGGCGATCTGCTTGAGGGACCGCCCCTCGACCTTCCTCACCCCTGCATCAGCTGCGGGAGCGACGTCCGCCGTCGGGTCCGCGTCCGCAGGTGTGTCATGCAATGGTGCCGTCATCGTGGCAGGGACCCCTCTCAACCGGTGGTGACCGGCCCGCACTTGCCGCTGTAGCGACGTGATCAGTCCGTCGTACACAGGGGCGAAGCGCCCCACTTGCGGGAGTCTTCATCGGGGTTGCGATCTGTTACCAGCCTTGTCGGGGAAAGGATGCTCAACCGTGATGCTGTTCGAGGTGTTCCGTTATCCGGACGCAGGTGAACGAGGGGCGAACACGGGGCAGTTGGGTCGCAAGGCGCCACGGGGGCCCATAGCCCCCCTCCGCCATCAGAACGGACATCCTGACAGTCGGGGCAGGTATACGAGCCGCGGTGGCCGGTTCCAGGCCCTGCCGGGGCGGGTCGCGGTCCGCCTCAGTACTGCGCGGGGTAGCCGTAACCGCCCGCGGGCGCCGGGGCGGGCTGGGCCTCGCGGTCGTAGAACGGGCGGGCGTTGGCGCGCAGCCACATGGCCACCGGGTCGTACCCGTCGGACATCGCGACCGTCGACACGGGCAGGCCGTCGGGGACCGCGGCGATCGACTGCTGCATCATCGTGCGCACCCCGTCGACCGACGCCGGGGCGGTGTCGTACACATCGAGGCCGATGGCCAGATACGGGGCGCCGAGCGCGGGCTGCACCCAGGCGCGGCGCAGCGAGCGGACCGCGGGCGTGCGGTGGGCGTTCTGCGTGAGCAGGGCGTAGAACTGGGGGATCTCGATGGCCGGCTCGGTGAGCCTGAGCGGCCCCGCGGGCAGCAGGTCGAGGCCCGACGCGATGCGCCGCAGGTCGAGCCAGGGGATGCCGACACCGCCGCCGGGCGCGTGCGGGTTGAGCCAGAGGCCGTAGTGGTCGGGGAAGAGGGTGCGGGAGATGTCGAGGCCGCCCACCACCTCGTACGAACGGTTCCAGCCGCTGGCGGAGAGCTCCTGGGCCGAGGTCACGCACGGCGCGTAACCGAGTCCCTCGACCTCCATGTTCCCGTACTGCGCGTCGGGGGATCCGGCCTGGCCGTGCCAGAGCAGCATCCACACCTGGTCGGCGGCGAGCGCCCGCAGGAGCGCCTCGTAGGCGTCATAGCGCCCCGGCGTCACCTGGCGCAGCATGTGCTCGACCTGCCCGGCCGCAGCCGTGCCCGACGCACTCACCCTTAACCGCCCCTTCGCGATGACCCGCTGACCCGGTGGAACTCCGGCTCATGAAACCAGCTTAAGCGGCGATCCTGACACCGACTTGACGTACGGCACCCTCACACACGTACCTGCACATGTCCTTACACATGACCGTGCTCGTGTCCCTGAGTCCGGCCGAAGAAGGTCCTGACGCGCTCGCGCATCCAGTCGGCGACCGGGTCCTGGGCCACGTCGAGCAGCACCAGGTTCACCGGCCAGGCCACCGGGGCCTGCCCCAGGGCCCGGCCCAGGGCCTCCATCGGGAGCTCGCGCGCGTTGCCCTCCCAGGAGGTCAGTTCGACGCCGACGAACAGCGAGGGGTCGCCGCCCTCGACGCTCGCCAGGCAGCGGCGGGCGCTCAGGACGACGCCGGTGGCCTCGAACTCGCGGGCGGCGGCGGACAGGAAGTCCACCGGGTCCTCCTGCCAGTCCGGTTCGAAGAGGCGTACGCGGCCGCCGGTCGCGGGGCCGTCCAGCGGGGTGCGCCCGGCGCGGCAGAGCTCGGCGACGGCGGGCGGCGGCAGCGGCACACCGACCGTGCCGTCCGGGTTGACCGCGATGCCCAGCTGCGGGGGCAGGCCGCGCGCGAACTCCACGGCGGGCGCCACCGTGCAGCCCATGTGCCCGCCGGTGGCCTGCCGGAACTGCTGCTCGGAGCTGAAGACGGGGACGTATGCCTGGCCGTCGATCTCCAGCGTGGGCAGGTCGAGGGTGCCGCTGTCCGGTGCCCCGCCGTTCGGCAGCGGGACCCAGAGGTGGCTGCGGCCGAGCACCTCGACGATGCGGGCCCCGGCGGACGCCTGGGGCGCGCCGGGGGTGCCCAGGGATGCCGCGAGCACCTCTTCGAGTTCGTTGCCCGGCCATCCTCCATAGGGATGGGCGTGCGCCTGCGCCGGAATGTCCATCTCTTCTAACCCCTGATCGGTCCCGCTCTGCCTGCGGCACGACCCTAACGCGGCGGGCGGCTCAGCCCTCGAAGCCGATCCCCCGCAGGACCCCGGCCGCCGTCCGGTCCAGGAGCACCGCCGAACCGCAGCCGCGCGGCAGGTCACCGCGCTCGGCGGCGCCGACGAGCCGGCCGACCGTCCTGCGGTGGCGCGCGAAGGCGTACCGCGACACGCCGCGCCCGCGCGCGAGCTGCCCCTCTATGGCGGTGTCCGGCGGCACGTCGAGCAGCAGCAGGTGCAGGGTCGTGCCGCGCCGCGCCGCCTCGCGGGCCAGCCAGCGGCGCACCCAGGCCTGGGTGCCGCAGTCGTGCACCACGACGCCCTCGCCGGAGCGCAGGGCTCTGCGCAGGCCCGCGTAGTGCGCGATGCGGACCAGCGGGCGGTACACCGCGTACGGCAGGAGGCCCGGCATGCGCCGGGCCCAGCGGTCGCGGGTGTCCTGCGAGTCGATGCGCGGGCCCGCGACGGCCCTGCGCATCAGCGTGGACTTGCCGCTGCCCGGCAGGCCGGAGACCACGATCAGGTCGCCCTCGCCGAACGTGAGGCGGTAGGGGCTGTGGCCCGTCCGCTGCCGCAGGTCGCGGACGACGGCCGCCGGCAGGGGGCCGCAGCTCTCCCTGGTGGGGGCGGCGGCCTGTTTGGGCAGGGCCACCCCTGTGTTGGTCGCGTAGACGCTCGTCCTGCGCACCGTGATCGGCCTCCCCTTAGCGGTCACGTACCTGCTTCCCGCAGCTTCCCCGGCAAGTGTAAAGAGAAGGTAATGCGGCACAACAGCATTACTGGACTGGCACTGCCCTGTGACGCAGGCGCGTGCAATGATGTGCGCGCAAACTCCATACAGGCCGTTTGAATCCGCGCGGGAGAGTTCCCGGTGGCCGTCACATGACGCACCGGGGCGCCGAAGGAGCAAGTCCCTCCCTTGAATCTCTCAGGCCCCGTACCGCGCGGGCGAGGCACATCTGAAAAGCGGGCCGCCTGCGCGGCTCCACCCAAGGTGCAAGTCATGACCCCCATACGTACGGGTCGTGGTGAACCTCTCAGGTTCCGATGACAGATGGGGAGGATCGACCTCGCCCGTCATGCCCCTGGGAGTTCCACGAATGAGTACTGCCCCCCGTCTGACCGCACTCGATGCCGTGCATCGTGCGCTCGGCGCGACCATGACCGACTTCGCGGGCTGGGACATGCCGCTGCGGTACGCGAGCGAGCGCGACGAGCACAACGCCGTGCGCACCAAGGCCGGTCTCTTCGACCTCTCCCACATGGGCGAGATCACGGTCTCGGGGCCCGAGGCCGTGGACCTCCTGAACTTCGCGCTCGTCGGCAACATCGGCTCCATCGGTGTCGGCCGCGCCCGCTACACGATGATCTGTGCCGAGGACGGCGGCATCCTGGACGACCTGATCGTCTACCGGCTCGGCGAGCCCGAGGCCCCCGAGTACATGGTGGTGGCCAACGCCTCGAACGCCCAGGTGGTGCTCGACGCGCTGACCGCCCGCGCCGAGGGCTTCGACGCCGAGGTCCGCGACGACCGTGACGCGTACGCCCTGCTCGCCGTCCAGGGTCCCGAGTCCCCCGGCATCCTGAAGTCACTCACGGACGCCGACCTGGACGGCCTGAAGTACTACGCGGGCCTGCCCGGCACGGTCGCGGGCGTGCCCGCGCTGATCGCCCGCACGGGCTACACCGGCGAGGACGGCTTCGAGCTCTTCGTCGCACCCGGCGACGCCGAGAAGCTGTGGGGCGCGCTCATGGAGGCGGGCGAGCCCGCGGGCCTGGTCCCCGCCGGGCTCTCCTGCCGCGACACGCTGCGCCTGGAGGCGGGCATGCCGCTGTACGGGCACGAGCTGACCGCGGAGCTGACGCCCTTCGACGCGGGCCTCGGCCGGGTCGTCAAGTTCGAGAAGACCTCGCAGTCCGACACCTTCGTGGGGCGCGCGGCGCTCACGGCGGCCGCCGAGCGCGCCGAGGCCGCTCCCCCGCGCAAGCTGGTCGGTCTGGTCGCCGAGGGCCGCCGGGTCCCGCGCGCGGGTTTCTCCGTGGTCGCCGACGGCAAGGTCATCGGCGAGGTCACCTCGGGTGCCCCGTCCCCGACCCTTGGCAAGCCGATCGCCATCGCGTACGTCGACGCGGCGCACGCCACCCCCGGCAGCGAGGGTGTCGGAGTGGACATCCGGGGCACGCACGAGCCGTACGAGGTCGTGGCGCTGCCGTTCTACAAGCGCCAGAAGTGACACCCCGCACAACAGCCTCGTCCATCAGCACTCCCCCGCGTACAGGAGAATTCAGGTCATGAGCAACCCCCAGCAGCTGCGTTACAGCAAGGAGCACGAGTGGCTCTCGGCCCCCGTGGACGGTGTGGCGACGGTCGGCATCACCGAGCACGCGGCCAACGCGCTCGGTGACGTCGTCTACGCCGACCTGCCCGAGGCCGGTGCCGCGGTGACCGCGGGCGAGACGTGCGGCGAGCTCGAGTCGACCAAGTCGGTCAGCGACCTGTACTCGCCGGTGACCGGTGAGGTCGTCGAGTCGAACCAGGACGTCGTGGACGACCCTTCGCTGGTCAACTCCGCCCCGTTCGAGGGTGGTTGGCTCTTCAAGGTACGGATCACGGAGGAGCCGAAGGACCTGCTCTCCGCGGACGAGTACACCGAGTTCTCCGGCAGCTGAAGCCCCCCGAAGACCCTTAGGGACCACCTGATGTCGCTTCTCAACACCCCTCTCCACGAGCTGGACCCGGACGTCGCCGCCGCCGTCGACGCCGAGCTCCACCGTCAGCAGTCCACCCTGGAAATGATCGCCTCGGAGAACTTCGCTCCGGTCGCCGTCATGGAGGCCCAGGGCACGGTCCTCACCAACAAGTACGCCGAGGGCTACCCCGGCCGCCGTTACTACGGCGGCTGCGAGCACGTCGACGTCACCGAGCAGATCGCGATCGACCGGATCAAGGACCTGTTCGGCGCCGAGTACGCCAACGTCCAGCCGCACTCCGGCGCCTCCGCCAACCAGGCCGCCCTCTTCGCGATCGCCAAGCCCGGCGACACGATCCTCGGCCTGGACCTGGCGCACGGCGGGCACCTCACCCACGGCATGCGCCTGAACTTCTCCGGCAAGCAGTTCAACGTGGTCGCGTACCACGTGGACGAGGCCGGTCTGGTCGACATGGCCGAGGTCGAGCGCCTGGCCAAGGAGAACAGCCCCAAGGTGATCATCGCGGGCTGGTCCGCCTACCCGCGTCAGCTGGACTTCGCGGAGTTCCGCCGGATCGCCGACGAGGTCGGCGCGAAGCTGTGGGTCGACATGGCGCACTTCGCCGGTCTCGTCGCCGCCGGTCTGCACCCGAACCCGGTGCCGTACGCGGACGTGGTCACCTCCACCACGCACAAGACCCTCGGCGGCCCGCGCGGCGGCGTCATCCTGGCCCGCGACAAGGAGTTCGCGAAGAAGCTGAACTCCGCGGTCTTCCCCGGCTTCCAGGGCGGCCCGCTGGAGCACGTGATCGCGGCCAAGGCCGTCTCCTTCAAGGTCGCGGCCTCGGAGGAGTTCAAGGAGCGCCAGCAGCGCACCCTGGACGGCGCCCGCATCCTGGCCGAGCGCCTGGTGCAGGACGACGCGAAGGCCGTCGGCGTCGACGTCCTGTCCGGCGGCACGGACGTGCACCTGGTCCTGGTGGACCTGCGCAACTCCGAGCTCGACGGCCAGCAGGCCGAGGACCGCCTCCACGAGGTCGGCATCACGGTCAACCGCAACGCGATCCCGAACGACCCGCGCCCCCCGATGGTCACCTCGGGCTTGCGGATCGGTACGCCCGCGCTCGCGACCCGTGGCTTCCAGGAGGACGACTTCCGTGAGGTCGCCGACATCATCGCCGAGGCGCTGAAGCCGGGCTTCGACGCGGAATCCCTGAAGGCCCGCGTCTCCGCCTTGGCGGAAAAGCACCCGCTGTACCCCAACCTGTAGCATTTTCGTACGCTTTCTTTCGTACGGACCTTCGGGGCACCGCGCACACTGGACAGTGAGGACAGTGAGTGCGGTGCCCCGGCCCATGCCCCGGCTCACGCCCTGCTTTCTGCACCACCCCGGCAGACAACGGCGTCTACCAACCACCATTGGAGTTTCTCGTGGCCCTCTCGGTCTTCGACCTGTTCTCGATCGGCATCGGCCCGTCCAGCTCCCACACGGTCGGTCCCATGCGCGCCGCCCGCATCTTCGCGAGCCGCCTCAAGAACGAGGGCCTGATGGCCCACACCACCGCCATACGGGCCGAGCTCTACGGCTCGCTCGGCGCGACGGGCCACGGCCACGGCACCCCCAAGGCGGTGCTGCTCGGCCTGGAGGGCGAGTCGCCCCGCTCGGTCGACGTGGAGTCGGCGGACGACCGCGTCGAGCAGATCAAGTCGAGCGGCCGCATCAACGTCCTCGGCATGCACGAGATCGACTTCGACTTCGACGAGGACCTGGTCCTGCACCGCCGCAAGGCCCTGCCGTACCACGCCAACGGCATGACGATCTTCGCCTACGACCACGACGGCGGACTCGTCCTGGAGAAGACGTACTACTCCGTGGGCGGCGGCTTCGTCGTGGACGACGACGCGGTGGCCGGCGAGAACCCGATCGTGCCGGACGACACGGTCCTCAAGCACCCCTTCCGCACCGGCGACGAGCTGCTGCGCCTGGCCAAGGAGACCGGCCTCTCCATCTCCGCGCTGATGCTGGAGAACGAGAAGGCGTGGCGCACGGAGCAGGAGATCCGCTCGGGTCTGCTCGACATCTGGGGCGTCATGCAGTCCTGCGTCTCGCGCGGCATGTCCCGCGAGGGCATCCTGCCGGGCGGCCTCAAGGTACGCCGCCGCGCCGCCAACTCGGCACGCCAGCTCCGGGCCGAGGGCGACCCGCAGGCCCGCGCCATGGAGTGGATCACCCTTTACGCGATGGCCGTGAACGAGGAGAACGCCGCGGGTGGCCGCGTCGTGACCGCCCCGACGAACGGCGCCGCGGGCATCATCCCGGCGGTCCTGCACTACTACATGAACTTCATCCCCGGCGCCGACGAGGACGGCGTGGTCCGCTTCCTCCTCGCGGCCGGCGCGATCGGCATGCTCTTCAAGGAGAACGCCTCGATCTCCGGCGCCGAGGTCGGCTGCCAGGGCGAGGTCGGCTCCGCCTGCTCGATGGCGGCGGGCGCCCTCGCCGAGGTGCTCGGCGGCAGCCCCGAGCAGGTCGAGAACGCGGCCGAGATCGGCATGGAGCACAACCTCGGCCTGACCTGCGACCCGGTCGGCGGCCTCGTCCAGATCCCGTGCATCGAGCGCAACGGCATGGCGGCGGTCAAGGCCGTGACCGCGGCGAAGATGGCGATGCGCGGCGACGGCAGCCACAAGGTGTCCCTCGACAAGGTCATCAAGACCATGAAGGACACGGGCGCCGACATGAGCGTCAAGTACAAGGAGACGGCGCGGGGCGGGCTCGCGGTGAACATCATCGAGTGCTGAGTCCCCCGGCCACCGGCGGCCTTCACCGCGCCACGAACAGGGCCTCCGCGCCCACCGGCCGGTATCCCGCCGCCTGGAAGACCCGCACGCTGCGCGCGTTGCCCGGGGACTGCTGCGCCCACACGTGGGACACGCCGGGCACCAGGTGCCGGGCGGCCAGGGCCAGCGCGCGGCCCAGGCCCCGGTGGCGTACGTCCTCGTCGACCTCGATGGCCGCCTCCCAGCGCCCGGCGAGTCCGCGACCCAGGACCAGCACCCCGCCTCCGGCGGACGCCCACACCCGTACGTCGTCGCGGCGCTTGCGGGCGCGTGTCACCCGGGGGTGGTCGGGGTCGTCGATCTCGCGCAGGTCCAGGGCCGGGTCGGGGGCGCCCGGCAGGGTGTCGGCCACGGTCAGGAGGTCGGTGGTGTCCGTCACGCGGCCCGTGCGGTCCAGGAAGGCGGCGAGGAAGCGCGGGTTCATCGTTGCGGCCAGCGGATCGCAGTCGAGCGCCGCGAGGGTGGCGTGCACCCATCGCGGGTCCTCGTCCGTGAACACCACCGAGTGCGCGGTGAAGGCGATCACGCCCGCGTCGCGGTGACAGGGCTGCGGCACGACGGTGGTCGTGCCGTCGGGCGGCGGGAACCGACCGTGGGCCGCCGCGTCGAGGATCGCGCCGAGCGAGGCAGGGGTGCTGGCCATGGGCGTACTCCTTGTGATCGCGTCCTCGGACGGCCGATACCCTAGCCCTCGTCAGCAGTGCACGAAGAAGGGGTGGATCCGGTGGCGGACATCGAGGAAGCGCGCAAGACGTTCGACCAGTTCGACGCGGACGGCGACGGCTTCATCACAGCGGCGGAGTGGAAGTCGGCCATGGCCAAGATGGGGGACTTCTACGTCACCGAGACGGTGGCCGAGGCCGTGATCGGCACGAAGGACACCGACAAGGACAAGCGCCTCTCCTTCGACGAGTTCTGGGCGAGCCTGAACAAGAAGTAGTGGCCGCACGCAGGAGGGGCCCGGCACGCGAAAGCACCGGGCCCCTCCCGCGTGCTCAGCGGGCGCGCCGCGCCGCCCGCACGCTCCACCGCCCTTCCGTGCGCTCGAGCCGCACCGGGTGGTCGAAGCACTTGCTGACCTGATCGCTCGTCAGTACGTCGTCCACGGCGCCGGAGGCGAGCACGCGGCCGTCGCGCAGCAGCAGCGCGTGC
The DNA here is from genome assembly GCF_040655335.1 of Streptomyces sp. NPDC050439. Lineage (NCBI taxonomy): Bacteria > Bacillati > Actinomycetota > Actinomycetes > Kitasatosporales > Streptomycetaceae > Streptomyces > Streptomyces sp. NPDC050439. The sequence continues at coordinate 40,306 of NZ_JBFAJT010000011.1, read as the reverse complement.
GTCGTGCCCGCCGGGAGCTCCTCCAGGTGGTGCGTGACCAGGACGGTGGCGAGCCCGGGATGCGTCTCGCGCAGGGTGTCCAGGCTTTCGAGGAGGCCTTCACGGCCCGCGAGATCGAGCCCGGTGGCCGGTTCGTCGAGCAGGACGAGCCGCGGGCGCGGCATCAGCGCGCGTGCGATCAGGGTCCGGCCGCGCTCGCCCTGGGACAGCGTGGGCCAGCGGGCGTCCGTGCGGTGCGCGAGGCCGAGCATGGCGATCAGACGGCCGGCCTGCTCCTCCTGCTCGGGCGTGGGGCGCCAACGGGGCAGCGGTTCCACGCTGTTGGTGAGCCCGGTCAGGACGACGTCGCGTACCCGCAGGGGCGTACGGAGCGGATGGCGCGGGTTCACATGACCCACGTAGGCGCGCAGGTCCCGCAGATCGACGCTGCCGAGGCGGCGGCCGAGCACCTCGACCGTGCCGTGCGTGGGGTGGGTGACGGCTCCGCAGAGGCCGAGCAGGGTCGACTTTCCGGCGCCGTTCGCGCCGAGCAGCGCCCAGTGCTCGCCGGGGCGGACGGTGAGGGTGACCTCTTCGAGGATGGGGCGCCCTTCGCGGACGACGGTGACGGTGTCGGCGTGCAGGACGGGGCTCGGCGGTGTCACCGGGTGGCCCCCGCCCTGTTCACGGCGGCGAGAACGGCCCGCACGGACGCGGTCAGGAGCGAGGTGTCCAGACCCGCGCCCCAGCGGACGACGTCACCCACCCGGCACTCCGCGTACGCGACGGCCTCGCTGCCGCCGCCCTTCCCGACCGCGTGTTCGCGGTAGTCGAGGACGTCGACGGTGATCCCGGCGGCGGCGAGCGCGTCGACGAACGCGGAGAGCGGGCCGTTGCCCACCCCTTCGAAATCCCCTCCCCGGTCGCCGACTTGCAGGGTGCAGACGAACCGATGGGCGCCGTCCGGTGCCCGGTCGGTGGTCCAGGAGCTCAGCTCCGCCTCGCCACCTCCCTCCCCCGGCGCGACATAGGTCGCGCGGAACAGCTCGTACAGCTCCTTGGCGCTCGCCTCCTCACCGCTGTCATCGGTCGCCTCCTGCACCACGCGGGAGAAGTCGGGCCGCATGCGGCCCGGCAGGTCGAGACCGTGCCGCGTGTGCAGCAGATACGCCACCCCTCCCTTGCCCGACTGGGAGTTGACGCGGATGACGGCTTCGTAGCTGCGGCCGATGTCGGCGGGGTCGATGGGCAGGTACGGCACGCCCCACGGCGCCTCGCTCTCCGCTACCCCCAACTCGGCTGCCCGGCGGGCGTGTTCGGCGAATCCTTTGCTGATGGCGTCCTGGTGGGTTCCGGAGTACGCGGTGTGGACGAGGTCGCCCGCGTAGGGGTGGCGGGGGTGAACGGGGAGCCGGTTGCAGTGCTCGACGACTTCGCGGACGGCGTCGATGTCGGACAAGTCGACCATGGGGTCCACGCCCTGGGAGTACAGATTCAGGGCGAGGGTCACCAGGTCCACGTTGCCGGTGCGCTCGCCGTTGCCGAAGAGGCAGCCCTCGACGCGCTGGGCCCCGGCCAGAACGGCGAGCTCGGCGCAGGCGACGCCGGTCCCGCGGTCGTTGTGGGGGTGGACGGAGAGGATGACGGAGTCGCGCCGGGCGAGATGGCGGTGCAGGTACTCGATCTGATCGGCGTACACGTTCGGGGTCGCGATCTCGACGGTCGCCGGCAGGTTGTGCGTGACGGGACGGTCGGGGCTCGCGTCCCACAACTCGGTGAGTCCGTCGCAGAGTTCGAGTACGTAGTCGGGCTCGGTCAGATTGAAGGTCTCCGGCGAGAACTGGAAACGGATGTCCGCGTCCGGCCGCGCGTCGGCCAGGCGGGCCATGCGGACGGCGGCTTCCGTGACGACCTCGCGCACCTGGGCGCGCGACCGCCCGAGCACCACGTCGCGCCAGACGGGCGAGGTGGGGATGTAGAGATGCACGACGGCGCGGGGAAGCCCCTCGATCGACTCGAACGTGCGGTCGATGAGGTCGGGCCTGGCGGGCGTGAAGACGACGATGCTGATGTCGTCAGGGATGCCGCCGCTCGCCGCGAGCGCGGCGAGGTCGCGCACGAAGTCGAAGTCGGCGCGGCTGGCCGACGGATAGCCGACCTCGATCTCCTTGAACCCCGTCGAGACGAGCAGATCGAAGAAGCGGTGCTTGCGGGCGGGGTCCATCGGTTCGGCGAGCGCCTGATTGCCGTCGCGCAGGTCGACGGGGACCCAGAGGGGGGCGCGTTCGATGCGGGCACTGGGCCAACTCCGTTCGCCGGCGGGCACGTTGACGCGGTCCTGATAGGGGCGGTAGCGGTGGTGCGGCATGGGGCCGGGACGCTGGGGGTTCCAGTCGTACGTGATGCCTGTACGTGCTGCGGGGGTGGCGGCGGTTGCGCTCACGGGAAGCGGTGCTCCTTCTGCTCGCGGTCGGTTGCCGACCGGCAGCACGGCACCCCGCGGCGGGGTGCCGGTCGCTTCAGGCCCCGCCGCGGCAGCCGAGAAGGAGGAGACCGCGGAAGATCACGGGCCTACACTAGGCACACGTCAGCTCCTCAGACAAGTGCTCCTCAGACAAGTACCTCGCAGACAAGTACCCCTCAGGCAAGTAAGCGTCGATGCCTCTCGACGAAAGGTCCCGGATGCCTCTCCCCTCCTTGCGCCCCAGCCCCCTGGTCGAACAGGCCACCCACCGCCTGCGCGAACAGATCACCGGCGGCCAGTGGCCCATCGGCAGCAAACTCCCGGGCGAGACGACCCTGGCCAAGGAGCTGGGCATCGGCCGCTCCACCGTCCGCGAGGCCCTGCGCTCTCTGGCGGGGGCCGGCCTCGTCAAGGCCCGGCAGGGCGCCGGAGTCTTCGTCATCGCGACGGAGCCGTTCGCGGACTGGCCCACGCGGCTGCGGCGGGCGGCGGTCTCGGACGTGTACGAGGTGCGGATGCTGGTGGAGGTACAGGCGGCACGCCTCGCGGCGATGCGCCGCACCGACGAGGACATCACCGCGATGCGCGCCGCGCTCGAAGGCCGCAGGGCCACGGCTTCGGCGGGCGACGCCGCCTTCATCGACGCCGACATCGCCCTGCACGCGGCGGTCGTGGCGGCGGCCCACAACCCCGTGCTCACGGACCTCTTCGCGGAGTTCGCCCCCGTACTGCGGGAGGGCCTGCTCCATCTCCTGGACCTGATCGACGTACGAACAAAGGAACCAAACCACGGCGACGAAGCCCACGCAGCGCTCGTACGGGCCGTCGAGGCGAGAGACGAGGAGGAGGCGGCACGCGTGTCCCAGGCCGAACTCCAGAACACCTTGGGCCGGTTGCTGGCCCACCGCTAGCCGACGCCCCGCGCCTTGTGGGTCGCGATGCCGGCAACCATGCTTGAGCGAGCCTCCCCGTCCGGTTGAAGGCGGTCGCGGGTGCGCCTGGTCACACAGCGAGGCTGGGCCGCCCGGCCGCCCGCAGCCGCCGGTACTGCCCCGGCGCCATCCCGAACTCCCGCTTGAACGCCTTGGAGAAGGCGAACTCCGAGGTGTAGCCCGCCCGCTCGGCGACCTGCCGCAACGGCAGAGCCTCCTCGCGCAGCAGCCGCCCGGCCGACGTCATGCGCCACCACGTCAGATACGCGAGCGGGGGCGTCCCCACGGTCGCCGCAAACCGGCGGGCGAACGCGGCACGCGACAGACCCGCCCGCGCGCCGAGTTCCCCGACCGTCCACGGCCGCGAGGGATCGTCGTGGATGGCGTGCAGCGCGGCCGTCACCGCCGGGTCCCGCAGCGCCGCCGCCCACCCCGCCGGCTGCCCGGCGGGATGCTCCCGCAGCCACCACGCCCGCAGGATGTAGAGCAGCATCGTGTCCAGTAGCGCGGGTACGACCGCGTCCGACCCCGGCTGCGCTTCCGCGAGTTCGGCGCCCAGAAGTTCCACCGTGCCCCGCAGCGAGGCGTGCTCGCCGACCTTGGCCGGCAGGTGCACCACCTCGGGCAGCCCGGCGAGCAGCGGGTGGGCGCGGGCCTTGTCGAGCTGATAGGCCCCGCAGAGCAGGACCGTGGCCGCCCCATCGCCCGCGCTCCCCGACGCCTTCGGCCAGGACCCGTCCGCTTCGAGAGCGAACTCCTCCAGCGGCACCCCGGGCGCGCTCGCCAGGCCGTGTCCCTTCCCGTGCGCGAGGAAGACCACGTCACCGGGCCCGAGCGCCATCGGCTCCGCGCCGTCCCCGGCCGGGAGCAGCCAGGCCGAGCCCTGCAGCACCACATGGAACCCCGCGCCGTTCGACGGGGAGAAACCGATGCCCCAAGGGGCGTGGTTGTACGTACGGGAGGAGTGGGGCCGCCCCGTCCGCATGGCGGCGATCGCGTCACTGAGTACGTCCATGTCCAAACCGTAGCGTTCACCTCGGACAGCAAGACGTACGGGCATAAGAACGAGACCGGCGGCCATGGATCGTCTCGCACGGGCCGCATAGCGTCACCGGCATGACAATGCCTCGCACAGCACGCAGCGTTCGCACCGTCCTTTTCGACGAGATCGGTGGCCCCGAAGTCCTCACCCTTCACGAGGTGGACCTGACAGGCCCCGGCCCGGGTGAAGTCCTCATCCGTGTCGAAACGTTGGGCCTCAACCGCGCCGAGGCACTCTTCCGCTCGGGCGGCTACTACTACCAGCCCACCCTCCCCGGCTCCCGGCTCGGCTACGAAGCCGCGGGCGTCGTCGAGGAGACCGGCGAGGGTGTCACCGAATTCGCCGTGGGTGACACGGTGTTCACCGGACCCGGCATCGAGATGAGCACCCAGGGCGTGTACGCCGAGCGCGTCGTACTGCCCGAGTCCGCGGTCGTCCCCCGCCCGGCGGAAGTGGACGCGATCACCGGAGCCGCCGCCTGGCTCACCTACACCACGGCGTACGGCGGCATGGTCGAGACGGGCGGGCTGCGGCCCGGGGACCACGTCCTGATCACCGGCGCGTCCAGCGGGGTGGGGACGTCCGCGATCCAGGTCGCCCGGCGGATCGGAGCCATCCCGATCGCCACGACCCGCACCGAGACGAAGAGGCAGCCGCTCCTGGACCTGGGCGCGGCGGACGTCATCGTCACGGAAGACAAGGACCCCGAAGACGTCGTGCAGGAGACCAAGCAGGCCACCGGCGGGCACGGTGTCGAGCTCATCTTCGACCCGATCGGCGGCCCTGCCTTCCGCACCCTGGCACAGGCGCTCATACCGGAGGGCGGCACCGTCGTCGCCTACGGCTGGCTGGACCCGCGCCCCGCGGAACTCCCGTGGCTGCCGGCCCTGAAGATCCACTTTTACGCCAACTTCACCCTGACCACCACACCGGGAGGGCGCCGCCGCTCCACGGCCTTCCTCAATCAGGGACTGCGCGACGGCGCCTTCCGCCCACCGATCGCCGAGGTCTTCGAGGGTCTCGACCGCATCCAGGACGCGCACCGCCTGATGGAGTCCAATACGCACATCGGCAAGATCGTGGTGAAACTCTGAAGAGTCCGCCTCACCCGGCCGTACCGCCCGGCCCGGAATACATCCCCCGTTCCGGAGGTTGGCTCCGTTACGTTAGGACACCGGCGAACCACCCCCGGAAGGGTCAGTCATGAAGATCGGCATCATCGGCGCGGGCAACATCGGCGGCAACCTCACCCGTCGCCTCACGGCCCTCGGCCACGACGTGTCCGTCGCGAACTCCCGTGGCCCGCACACCCTCACCGACCTCGTCGAGGAGACCGGCGCCACGGCCGTACCGGTCGAGGAAGCCGCACGCGGCGCCCAGGTCGTCGTCGTGACGATCCCCTTGAAGGCTGTCCCGAACCTGCCGTCCGGCTTCCTCGACGGCGCCGCCGAGAACGTCGCCGTCATCGACACCGGCAACTACTACCCCCAGCAGCGTGACGGGAAGATCGCCGAGATCGAGGAGGGCCTGACCGAGAGCCGCTGGACCGAGCGCCAGATCGGCCACCCGGTCATCAAGGCCTTCAACGGCACGTACGCCCAGGACATCCTCGACAAGCCTCAGCCCAAGGGCACCCCGGGCCGCGTCGCCCTCCCGGTCTCCGGCGACGACGAGGCGGCGAAGAAGGTCGTACGCGACCTCATCGACGAGATCGGCTTCGACACCGTCGACAACGGCGGCCAGGACGAATCCTGGCGCCAACAGCCCGGCACCCCGGTCTACGGCCTGGCCAAGGACACAGAAGCAATCACCAAGGCCCTCTCCGAGGCCTCCCCGGAACGCACGGCGGAGTGGCGCGCCTAATCGAACTGCCGTGTCACCTCGGCGCCCCTCCATGGCACCGAGGTGACCCGCGCCCACCCGATTCGTTGATCGATCCATGCGAATCTGTTCGGCCAACGGAAACGGGTGGGCGTGCGACCGCACATCCGACAGGCATGCCTTCACGAAAGGGATGTGCCGGACCCACTACACACAGATCCACAGAGGCAAGGCGCTCTCGTGTATACGACGCACCTCGACGCCTGACGGCACTCACCAGAACTGCCAATTCGACAGCTGCCAGAGGGCTGCCTTGGCCAAAGGCCTGTGCAATGGTCACTACCAACAGCATTACGCAGGGCGTCCGTTAGCCCCTCTACGAGGGAAGAGGGACAACGCGACCTACCAGGCAATGGTCGAGAGCGGATTCGTCGAGTGCCTCGGGTGTGGCGAGAGCAAGCCGACATCGGCGTATTCAACGGTGAACCGCGCAGGCGCCCTACGGCCCTACTGCAAACCATGCAATTCCGAGCGCGTCCGGCTCAGTCACTACAACGTGACCAAGGAATTCCTCGACCGGCTCTGGCGGTTCCAGGGCGAGCGTTGTGCGATATGTGGAATCAATGAGGCAAGGATACGGACCCCGCATGTCGATCACGACCACTCCTGTTGCAAGGTGGGCAGGAGTTGCGGCGCATGCGTCCGTGGCCTCGTCTGCTCGAACTGCAACGCCTACGGACTCGCCTGGTATGAAGCTCTTCCGGCCCACCTGCGCACATTTGGCTTGCTGAACGACTACATCAACAGCCCACCCGCGAAGAGGTTCCGGGAAGAACCGCTCGCGGCGGAAGAAGCTTGGAGGTCGTCTCAACTGGCTCGAAAACTAGGCTGACGCCTCCCGCCCAATGGATCCCACCGTCGCAGGCCGACAGCCTGATCGGCGGGATCTCCGGGCTGGGATGATCCTGCTGTAGAAGACGGCACAGCAGCGAGGAGCGTCATGGCCGACTACCTGCCCGCAGTGATGGCGATGCTCGGCCAGGCGCAGAACCGCTACACGAGCCCCTCCGCCTGGGAGCTCCTTCAGGCAGAACTCGGCATCCGGCTGCCGACCGACTACCAGGTCCTTGTGGACGCGTACGCTCCCATCCAGCTCAACGGGCACCTGTACCTGCATCATCCCGCGACCGAACGCTGGAACCTGGGCGACTGGATACGCGACACGGCCCGCGCCTGGTCCGCGGTCTCCTGGGACGATCTTGAGCCCGAGGAGGACCCTCGCCTGCTGTTCGGGCTCGCGGAATTGAGCTTCGGCACGCACAACGGACTATGGCCGATCGCCAGCACCGACCGCGGCGAGACACTGTTCCTCGCGACCGCGGACGACACAGCCCCGTGGATTCTGGTCGAAGACGGCGAGGGCGGTTGGGCACGGTACGACATGAGCTTCGCCGAATGGCTCTACCGCTATCTCATCGGCGAGGACATGGCCGGCCCCAACACCTCAGCCTTCTATCCCGGCCCCGTACGGCTGCGGCACCTCCCGATGACCGTCGATGAACGACCGGAGCCGTGGAGCGGGCCGGACCGCGGCATGTAGCCCTGCCTGCCAACGGTCAGTCGACCGTGGCCCAGTCCCGCATTGCCTGCTTGCTCGCGAAGTCCGCCACATTCTTGTCCAGGGGTGTCGACGTGTACTGGTGGATGCGCCACTTCGCCTGGATGCGGGGCTTGCCCGCCGTTACGTAGTCGGCGATCCAGAGGGCGTCACCTGCGTACGACGTGGTGTCGTGGTTGAGCCAAAAATCCCGGTTCGTGTACAAGGCCACCCGGTGCTTCGGCCGCAGCCTCTTCACCTCGCGGATGAACCGATCCTTTTCCGCATTGCTTGCTCGGGTGTGTTCGCCCGTCCATTCCCAGTCCACCGCCAGCAAGTCCCCCGCCTTTTCGGGGGCCTTGCTGACGAAATACTCTGCCTGGGCCTTGATGTTGCCCGGCCACAGGAAGTGGTAGAAGCCGACCACGCAGCCGCCGTCCCGTGCTCGCTTCGTCTGCGCCGTCAGTCTTGGGTTGACGTACGAACGGCCCTCCGTCGCTTTTATGATGACGAAGGAGATGCCGTCCGTGTCGAACGTGGACTGGTACGAGCTGACGTCGATGCCTTTGAGCACGGGCAGCCTCCTGGAAGGCAGAGGGGAGGTCGGCTGGATCTACCCTTGTGGTGCCCGGTGGCCGTGGTGGTCAACCGTTGTAATACTCAGGTGTATTGCTCAGCGGAAGATCCCCGTGTGTCCGAGCGAGTAGCGGCCGGGCTGCGGATAGACCGCGAGCCCGTGCGGGCCGCCCCCGACGGGGATGCGGGCGGTCTGGACTCCTGTGCGGGTGTCGACGGCGTAGACCTCGGAGTCGTAACGGCCCGACAGCCAGAGGGTGTTGCCGTCCGCCGAGACCCCGCCCATGTCGGGGCTGCCGCCCTGGGGGAGCTTCCATTTCTTGGTGAGCTTGTTCTTGGGGAAGTCGAAGACGGAGACCGTGCCCTCGCCGCGGTTGGACACGTACATCTCGCGTGAGTCCCGGCTGACGTACAGCCCGTGGGTGCCCTTGCCCGTCGGCAAAAGCTTCGGCTTGTCGAACTTGTCGCCGCTCAGGACCCACATGCCGTCCGCCATCATGTCGGCCACGTAAAAGGTCTTGCCGTCGGGCGAGATCTTCACGTCCTGCGGCATCGCGCCCTTGAAGGGCAGCTTCTGCTGGGCGACCACCTTCATTTTCTCCGTGTCGACCTTCAGGAGTTCGCCGGAGAACTCGCAGGAGACGATGAAGTAGCGGCCGTCGGCGGAGAAGTCGGCGTGGTTGACGCCGTAGCAGCTGACCGGTTCGGTCTTGACCTTCTTCATGGTGTGCGGGTCGCGGAAGACCAGTTCGCGGTCCATCGAGGCCATCACGATCGCGTATTTGCCGTTGGGCGTGAAGTAGAGGTTGTACGGGTCATGGACGGCTACCGGCTTTCCCGCCTTTCCGGTTTTCGGGTCGATGGGGGTGAGCGTGTGGCCGCGGTTGTTGTTGACCCAGAGCGTCTTCATGTCCCAGGAGGGGACGACGTGCTGGGGCTGGACACCGACGTCGATCGTGTCGATCACCTCGTACGACTTGGGGTCGATGACCGAGACGGTGTTGGAGTTGGTGTTGGGGACGTAGATCCGGGACGGGAAGTCCTTGACCACCGGGGAGAGCTTGCCCGGGCGGTCGGCCGCGTAGACGTCCTTGGGGTCGAGGACGGGCGGCATGCCCGGCAGGCCCGGCGCGGCCTTGGGTTTGGTGGATTCGTGGATGCCCTTGGTGCCGAGGGCTTCGTCCTCGCGGGGCTCGCCGCCGCAGCCGGCCAGCGCCGCGGCGACGACGGCACCGGCGGCGACGACCGCTCCGGTGCGCCGGGTGAGGTTCAGGTGCAGGGTCATCAGGTCAGCAACTCCGTGGTCGTCACCGCGCGCAGGTTGCGGCGGTCCAGTTCTTCCAGGACGGCGGGGAGCGCGGCGACCGTGTCCGCGTACCCGAAGTGCAGGCTCACGACGGAGCCCGCGCGTACCTCTGAGGTGATCTTGCGGGTGACGGCCCCGGCTCCCGGCGAGGTGAAGTCGAGGGAGTCGACGTCGTACGAGAGGACGTGCGGGTAACCGGCGCGGCGGGCGAGACGGGCGACGAGGGGGGTCGCGGTTTCGGCGCGCGAGGGGCGGAACCACGTGCCGATGGAGCCGGTGAGGCGGCGCAGGCGGTCGGCGCAGCCGGTGATCTCCGCGTAGGCGTCGGCCTCGGGCAGCTCGTTGATCGTGACGTGGTGGTGGGTGTGGTTGCCGAGGTCGTGGCCGCCGTCGAGGATGCGGCGGGCGAGGTCGGGGTGCTCGTCGAGCCAGCTGCCGACGGCGAGGACGGTGATCCTGGCGTCCGCCTTCTCGGCGATGGCGAGGATGGACCGTGCGGTGGCCTGGTCGCCCTGGCCGTGGAAGGTGAGGGCGACCTGGGGCCGGCCGCGGGGGCTGTGCGCGATCTGGTCGGGGAGGCCGGGGAAGCGGTGGGGTGCGGGGGCGGCGCGGGGCGTTCCGGCGGCGGGGTGCCGGGTGGCGGATGCGGCGCGGTGGTCTGCGGGGGCGGCCCTGAGGGCGGAGCAGCCTGCGGTGAGGGCGCCCGCGGTGAGCGCGCCGGCGGCGGCAAGGCCGGCGCCCGTGCGCAGGGCTCCACGGCGGTCGGTCTCGGTCACCCGACCATTTAATGGGTAAAGCGGGCGAAAGCCGCTTATTGTCCGCGTGCGAGCCCCGCGGGTCGGGCCCGGAAGGCCGTCGGCCACCTTGACGCCCCTTGCGGAACACCTGTCACAGCCGGAACTTAACCAGCGTTTACCAGGCAGGTGTCCCAGCTCACCAAGGATTCACCTTTAAACTGTCACGATTTGCCTACCTATGACCGGATCAGGACTTTTGGATCGTCGGCCCCCGTCTGCCATAGTCGGATTCACGACCCCCATTGACCCGGGCTCAGGTCGTCAACGGTGTCCGTGGACCACACCCCTTTGTCCGCGGCGCCCCGCGCAGGCCCCCGCAGCGCCACAACCGGCGACCGGGGGCTTTCGCGTTTCAGCGGTCGGCGACCCGCATCTCGAACCACGTCGTCTTGCCGCGCGGCAGCAGATCCACGCCCCAGCGGTCGGAGAGTTTGTCGACCAGGAAGAGACCGCGGCCACTGAGGTCCATTTCCTGGACGGGCATCAGACAGGGCAGTCCGCGCGAGGGGTCACGCACCTCGATCCGGATCCAGCCGCGCCGCCGCATCATCCGCAGCCCGAAGACACGGGCACCGGTGTGCCGCACGGCGTTCCCGACGAGTTCGGAGGTGAGGAGCACCGCGTCCTCGGTGAGCTTCGGGGAGAGTCCCCAGTGCCGGAGCACCACGACCTGGGCGAGCCGGCGCGCGATGGCGGCGGACTCCGGGCGCGACGGCAGCGGAACCTCCGCGTCCGTCGGATTGCCGAACAACTCGAGCGCCTTGAGCGCGTGTTCGTCCTCGACCGCCGGCGACCAGCGCGCCGCGGTCGCACTCCCGTGTCGCCGCGGCTGTTCGATACCCTCCAGCCCCGCCATGCCCCCCATCATGGCCGCACACAGCGCGTTCCGGGGCCGTTCCGACGGAATAAGCCCCCCGGAACCATCCGTTCCGGGGGGCTGGGTAGGCATATGCCAGCGGCAGTACGAGCCCTGTCGCACCCCCGCTGACCTGCGATGACTACCCGCTTACGGGTGATCACTTACGGCCTCGAAGCACCCAGGCTTAAGGTTCTCTTAAGCCGGGGATAATCCGCTCCTTCGGGGGACACTTTGGCTGACGCGGCCTCAACTGATCGTGCCCTGACGGAAATTCAGCGGTCCGCAGAGAAATCTCAGAGGAACTTGGCCTTGCCGGGACCCTCCTCGACGAAGCTGCGCATGCCACGCTCACGGTCTTCGGTGGCGAACAGACCGGCGAACCAGGTGCGCTCGATCGCGAGCCCGGTGTCGATGTCCGTCTCCAGGCCCGCGTCCACGGCCTCCTTGGCGGCGCGCAGCGCGAGCGCGGGCCCCTGCGCGAGCCGCGCGGCCCACTGGTGCGCCTGCTCGTACACCTCGGCGGCGGGCACGACCCGGTCCACCAGACCGATTGTGAGCGCCTCGTCGGCCTTGACCATGCGGCCGGTGAAGATGAGGTCCTTGGCCTTGGACGGGCCGACCAGACGGGACAGCCGCTGGGTGCCCCCCGCGCCGGGGATCAGGCCGAGCAGGATCTCGGGCTGGCCGAGCTTTGCGTTGTCGGCGGCGATGCGGAAGTCGGCGCAGAGAGCCAGCTCGCAGCCGCCGCCGAGCGCGTAGCCGGTGACGGCGGCGACGACGGGCTTGGGGATGCGGGCGACCGCGGTGAAGGAGTCCTGCAGAGCCCTGGACCGCACGACCATCGCCGTGTGGTCCATGGCCTGCATCTCCTTGATGTCCGCGCCCGCCGCGAACACCTTCTCGCCGCCGTAGATGATCACGGCGCGTACGTCGTCGCGCCGGGTCGCCTCTTCGGCCAGCTCCTTGAGCCGGTCCTGCAGGGCGATGTCGAGCGCGTTCATCGGGGGGCGGTCGAGGCGGATCGTGCCGACGCCTTCGGCGACTTCGAGATGCACAGATGTCATGCGGGGCACGTTAGCCGTGCCCCGCACGGGAGTGGCGACCGGTCAGGCCATAGTGGTGACCGGTCAGGCCATAGTGGCGACCGGTCAGGCCTTCCACTTCTCCCAGGACATGTTCCAGCCGTTGTAGCCGTTCTCGGGCTGGATCGTCTTGTCCGCGGAGTTCTTCACGACCACGACGTCCCCGATGAGGGAGTTGGCGAAGAACCAGCCCGCGGGCGTCTTCTTGCTGTAGCCGCCGCGCACGTCGCTCAGGCCGATGCAGCCGTGGCTGGCGTTGGTGTTGCCGAAGGCGCCGCCCGACCAGTAGTTGCCGTGGATGAACGTGCCCGAGGTGGACAGGCGCATCGCGTGCGGGACGTCCTTGATGTCGTACTCGCCGCCGAAGCCGACGGTCTCGCCGTTCATGCGCGTGACCGCGAGCTTCTCGCTGATGACCATCTGGCCGTTGTACGTCGTCGTGCCGGGGGCGCCCGCGGTGATCGGGATCTTCTTGATCTGCTTGCCGTCCCGGACGACCTTCATCTGGTGGGACTTGGCGTCGACGGTGGAGACCTGGCTGCGGCCGATGGTGAACTTCAGGGTCTTGGCCTGCTCGCCGTAGACGCCCGGCCGGCCCTCGACACCGTCGAGGTTGAGGTCGACGGTGACCTTCGTCCCCGCCTTCCAGTACTTCTCGGGGCGGAAGTCGATGCGGTCGTTGCCGAACCAGTGGGGCTCGACGTCCACGGCCGGCTCGGTCTTGATCTTGATGGCCTTCTCGACGTCCTCGGGCTCGGTGATGCCCCGGTTGAAGTGGACCGAGAACGGCATCCCCACGCCGACCTTCGAGCCGTCCTCCGGCGTGAACTGGCCGATGAAGGTGTTCTTCGGCGTCAGCGTCGTGAACGACGTGTCCTTGGCCGATTCACGTCCCTCGGAGTCCTTGGCTATCGCGTGGACCTTGTACTTCGTGGAGGCGGCCAGGTGATGCGCCGGCGTCCAGCTGGCGCCGCCCGAGGTGATCTTGCCCGGGACCGGATTGCCCTTGCTGTCCTCGACCTTGACCTGCGAAAGCTTGCCCTTGTCGGCGGCTATCTTCAGTGCGCCGCTGGTGGCCACCGAGTCGGCGCCGTCCTTCGGGGCTATGGTCACCACCGCCGTCGACGGCGCGTTCTTGTCGGCCGCCTTGTCCTTGCCGTCGCCGCCCGCGTCCGAGCCGCCGCCCCCGCCGCACGCCGTGACCAACAGCAGCGTCACACCCGATGCCACCGCAAAGAGGCCCTTGGTCCCCCGTCGTCGTGCACGCCCCCGCGCACCAACCGACGTCCCCGATATCGGTCGCCCGTTCAAGATGTGTCTCCCCTCGCACGGCCTGGTCAGGCCCGCACCCCAGTGCCTCAGCGCGCACAGACACGCGCCTGCGCTAGATAACCACACGGCCCTGACCGATGACTCCCCGCCAATGTCACTGTTCAGTCCCAACTGCGCATGGGGTGCGGGCCCTGCCTCAGCGCCGGTCCGTGGGCTCGGCCTTCGGCTTCGGTCCGGGCTGCGCCGTCCAGTCCTTCCACTCCATGTTCCAGCCACCGAGGCCGTTGTCAGGAGCGACTTTCTTGTCATCGCTGTTGACGACTTCCACCACATCACCGATCAGGGTGCGGTCGAAGAACCACCCCGCCGGGGTCTGTGAACTGCCGCCCTTCACGTCGCGCAGGCCGACGCAGCCGTGGCTGACATTCGTGTTGCCGGGGGCGTCCGGCGCCCAGTAGTTGCCGTGCAGGAAGGTGCCGGACGTCGTCAGGCGGATCGCGTGCGGCACGTCGGGGATGTTGTACTCGCCGCCGAAGCCGACGGTGCGGCTGTTCATCCGGGTCACCTCCAGCATCTCCGTGACGACCATTTTCCCGTTGTACGTCGTGGTCTTGGGGGCGCCCGCGGTGATCGGCACGGTGGAGAGGAGCTCGCCGTCGCGGCGTACCTCCATGGTGTGCTCGGCGGCGTCGACCAGGGAGGTCTGGCTGCGGCCGACGGTGAACGAGAAGCTCTTGTCCTGGAGGCCGTAGACGCCGGGGGCGGCCTCGACGTCGCGCAGGCGCAGGCCGACGGTGACCTTCGTGCCGGGCTTCCAGTACTTCTCGGGGCGGAAGTCCACGCGGGTCTTGCCGAACCAGTGCGGCCGTACGTCCACGGCGGGTTTCGCGGTGACGTTGATGGCGCGCTGGACGGCCTCCAGGTTCTCGATCTCCTCGTTGAACTCCAGGGAGACGATCATGCCGGTGCCGACGGTGGAACGGTCCTCCGGCGAGACGTAGGCGATGAAGCGCTCGTCGGGGACGGCCGTCGTGAACGTGGTGTGCCGGGCCGAGCGGCGTCCGTGGCCGTCGAGGGCGACGGCGTCCACCGAGTACTTGGCGGCGAGCGCGAGGCCGCCCTCGTCCAGTGGCCGCCAGGTCATGCCGTCCTCGTCGATGCGGCCGGGCACGGTCTGCTCCCGCGCGTCCTGCACCCGGACGACCTTCACCGATTCGAGGCGTCCGTCGGGGACCTCGACCTGGAGCCTCTCGTCTCCCTTGACTCCCTTGCTGCCGTCGTCGGGCGTCACCCGGATCGCGTCGGCGGGCGACCGTGGCTTGCCCATCAGCCTGTCGATGCCGTCGCCGTCGCCGCTGCATCCCGCGGCTCCGGCAAGCAGTCCTGCCCATGTCACCACGGCGGCCAGCGCGGCCCCTGCGCGCCGAGCGCGCCTCGCTACCTGTCTCACGTCCGTAGCAACGACCGTCCCCCTCCTGGGGAAACGTGAGTGCGACGCACGCGCTGGGCAGAACAGTGGGGAGGACGGCACGGACCCGCGGGTCCGCACGTGCCGTCCGGTCGGGTACGCCACCGCCGCCGGGACGCGGCAGGGGTCGAGCCGCAGGAGGCGAATGGGTGTCCAGCGCAGCCGAACAGGAAGCACTCCGGGGTGGGCGGCGCGGGACCGGCGCGGCCGCCGTGAGCGGGGAGGCCGTTGTCGTGAACGGCACGTCCACGCAGTCGCGCGCCGCGCCGCGGGCCGCCTCGGTCGCGCCCGCGGTGCCCGTGTGGCCGGGGGCGCCGACGCCGCTCGGCGCGCGGTTCAGGGTGGGGCCCGACGGGGTCGCGGGCACCAACTTCGCGCTGTGGGCGGGGGGCGCGGAAGCCGTCGAACTCTGCCTCTTCGACGACCGGGGCGTCGAGACCCGCGCGCCGCTGACCGAGCTGACGCACGAGATATGGCACGGCTTCGTGCCGGGCGTCCGTCCGGGCCGGCGCTACGGCTACCGCGTGCACGGCCGCTGGGACCCGTGGACGGGCGCGCGCTGGAACCCGGCGAAGCTGCTCCTCGACCCGTACGCGCGCGCGGTGGACGGCGACTTCGCGACGCACGGGCTGCCGCCCGAGGTGTACGGGCATGTGCGGGACTGGCCGCAGCAGCACGTGGCCGACACCGTGCGGGACGACCGGGACTCGGCGCCCTTCGTCCCCAAGGGCGTGGTGGTGCACGACGACGCGCCGGACGACGAGTGGGCGGACGACCGGCGCCCGAAGACGCCGTGGGCGGATTCGGTCATCTACGAGGTCCACGTACGCGGCTTCACCAAGCTGCACCCCGGGATTCCGGAGGAATTGCGGGGTACGTACGCGGGGCTCGCGCATCCGGCGGCGATCGACCATCTGGTGCGGCTCGGCGTGACGGCGGTGGAGCTGCTGCCCGTGCACCAGTTCGCCCACGAGGACCATCTCCTGCAGCGGGGCCTGCGCAACTACTGGGGCTACAACTCGATCGGCTACTTCGCTCCGCACGCGGCGTACGCGGCGTCGGGGACGAGAGGCGAGCAGGTCGGGGAGTTCAAGCGGATGGTGCGGGCGCTGCACGAGGCCGGGATCGAGGTGATCCTGGACGTGGTCTACAACCACACGGCGGAGGCGGGCGAGCTGGGTCCGATGTTCTCGCTCAAGGGCATCGACAACCGCGGCTACTACCGGCTTCAGCCGTCCGACGCGCGGCGGTACGCGGACTACACGGGCTGCGGGAACACGCTCCAGGTGGTGCAGCCGCACGTCCTTCGGCTGATCACGGACTCCTTGCGCTACTGGGTGACCGAGATGGGGGTGGACGGGTTCCGCTTCGATCTCGCGGCGGCCCTGGCGCGCTCGTTCCACGACGTCGACATGCTGTCGCCCTTCCTCGCGGTGATCGCGCAGGACCCGGTGCTGCGGCGGGTGAAGCTGATCGCCGAGCCGTGGGACGTGGGCTCCGGCGGCTATCAGGTGGGGGCCTTCCCTCCGCTGTGGACGGAGTGGAACGACCGCTACCGGGGCGCGGTGCGGGACTTCTGGCGGGGTGCGCTGCCCGATGTGCGGGATCTGGGTTACCGGCTCTCCGGGTCGAGCGATCTGTACGCGTGGGGCGGGCGCCGTCCGTACGCGTCGGTGAACTTCGTGACGGCGCACGACGGGTTCACGCTGCGGGACCTGGTGTCGTACGAGCGGAAGCACAACGAGGCGAACGGGGAGGGGAACAGGGACGGCACCGACGACAACCGGTCCTGGAACTGCGGCGTGGAGGGCGGGAGTGCCGACGAGCGGGTGGCGGAGCTGCGACGGCGGCAGCTGCGCAACCTGCTGACGACGCTGCTGCTGTCGACCGGGGTGCCGATGCTCGTCGCCGGGGACGAGATGGGGCGTACGCAGGGGGGCAGCAACAACGCTTACTGCCAGGACAACGAGGTCAGCTGGGTGGACTGGGGGCTGCTCGACGAGCCGGGGTGGGCTGCGCTCTTCGACCTGACGTCCCGTCTGATCGCCCTGCGCCACCGGCATCCCGTGCTGCGGCGGCGGGCCTTCTTCTCCGGGCGTGCGCATTCGGCGGACGGGCTGCGGGACCTGGCGTGGTTCACGGCGCGCGGGACGGAGATGACGGAGGGCGACTGGTACGCGCCGGCCGCGACGCTCGGCATGTATCTGTCGGGCCGTGACATACCCGGGCGTGATGCTCGGGGCGCGCCGGTCGTCGACGACAGCTTCCTGGCGATCCTGCACGCGGCGGACCGGGCCGGGAGTTTCGTGCTGCCGGGGGCGCCGTGGGCACGGGAGTACGAGGTGGTGGTGGACACGTCCCTGGAGGAGCAGGGGGAGGCGCCCGGCACGGTCCTGCGCGCCGACACGGCGGTCACGGTGGCCGGGCGGTCGGTGCTGTTGCTGCGGGTGCGGGAGGGGGCCGCGGAGGCGGGCGCGGGCGGGTGACGTCGGGTGAGGGCATTGGTCCGTACCTGCCCATTGCCGCGGTCCGCCGCACCGGTCAAGCTCGGCGCATGGACCTGGAGTTGCGGCACCTGAAGACGATCCGGGCGATCGCCGACGCGGGCAGCCTCACCAAGGCCGCCACCGTGCTGGGGCTCGCGCAGCCCGCCCTGAGCGCGCAGCTGAAACGGATCGAGCGCGCCTTGGGAGGGGAGCTCTTCGAACGGGGGCGGCACGGGGTACGGGCCACCGCGCTCGGGGAGTTCGTGCTGGCCCGCGCCCGGGTGGTGCTGCCCGCGGTCAGCGGTCTGCGGGAGGAGGCGCTGCGGTTCGCCACGGCCTGGGAGGGCGGCGCGGGGTTCCGGCTCGGCGCGACGCACGGGCCGTTGCTCGGCGCCCTGGTGGACCGGCTCGCCGCCGCGCACCCGGGGGTGCCGGTGACCACCTACATCTCCTGGTCGGAGCGGGAGATCGCCTCCCGCACGGCCGACGGGCGCCTCGACTTCGCACTGGTGGGAACGTGCGGGGCGAGCACGCCGCCCGAGAGCGAGCTCCTGGTGTGGCGGGAGGTGGCCCGCGACCCGGTCTTCGTCATGCTGCCGACGGACCACCCGCTGGCCGGCCGCCGGGAGATCGACCTGGCGCTGCTCGCCGACGAGGCGTGGACGGACGTGCCGGGCGACGGCTGCTTCGCGGACTGCTTCACGGCGGCGTGCGCCCGCGCGGGTTTCACGCCGTCCTCGGTGTACGAGACGGACGTGGCGTCCTGCGTGCACCTGGTGCAGGTCGGGCGGGCGGTGGGGCTGTGCCGCGCGACGTTCCCGCCGACACCGGGCGTGGTGACCCGCCCCCTCTCGGGGTCACCGCTGTACTGGCGCCATCTCCTGGGCTGGCACCCGACGGCTCCGGCGCACGACACCACGCCGACGGTCTTCGCACAAGCCCGTGCGGCGCACGCGGAGGCAGCGGCCCGCAGCGACAGCTACACGGCATGGCTGGCAACGCCTTCCCCACAACTCCCCTGACACATCCGCGCCTCCCCACCACAGCTCACCCAGAGCAGGCGCATCCCCTCACCGCCGCTCACCCAGCACGAGCGCATCCCCTCACCGCTACTCACCCACCACGGGCGCATCCCCTCACCGCTACTCACCCACCACGGGCGCATCCCCTCACCGCTACTCACCCACCACGGGCGCATCCCTTCACCGCGACTTGCGCCGGGCGGGCGCGTCTCCTGACCGCCGCTTACCCAGCACGGGCGCACCCCCTCACCGCCGCTCACCCAGCACGGGCGCACCCCCTCACCGCCGCTCACCCAGCACGAGCGCACCCCCTCACCGCCGCTCACCCACCACGGGCACATCCCCTCACCGCGACCTGCTCCGGGCGGGCGCATCCCCTCACCGCCGCTCACCCACCACGAGCGCACCCCCTCACCGCCGCTCGCCCACCACGGGCACATCCCCTCACCGCGACCTGCTCCGGGCGGGCGCATCTCCTGACCGCCGCTCACCCAGCACGAGCGCGTCTCCTGACCGTCGCTTGCGCAGCGCAGCCGCATCCCCCTTCGCCGCTTCCATAACACCGGAGCAGGGGGGCAACTGGCAGCTACTGGTGAGCAGTTGAGGGTTCTACGTTGTGGGTGATCCGCTGGCCGTTTCCCTCGGCGGTCCGCTCGCCCCCCCTCGCGAACGAGGAGATGTCCCATGCCTCCCATCCACCACAGACGCGCCGCGGCGGCGTGCGCCGCGTTCGTCGCGGCCGGTGCCCTGGCCCTCGCGGGTCTGCCCGGCACCGCGCACGCCCAGCCTGATCCCGCCGCATCCTCCTCGCCCTCCCCCGCCGAGACCGCCGCCGTCGGCAGGACATCGCCCGAGGTCCTGAAGGCCATGCAGCGGGATCTCGGCCTCACGTCGGCGCAGGCCGAGGCCCGTCTGGTCAACGAGGCCGAGGCCGGCGCCGTCGCGGGAGCCCTGCGGGCCGCGCTCGGCCGTGACTTCGCGGGCGCCTGGGTGCACGGCGCGACCTCGGGGCGGCTCACCGTGGCCACCACCGACGCCTCCGACGTCCGCGCGATCGAGGCCCGCGGCGCGCGGGCCGAGGTCGTGCCGCACTCCGTCGGCAAACTGGACGCGGCCAAGAAGGAGTTGGACCGGGCCGCCAAGGAGGCGGCCACGCGCGACGCTCCCGTCTGGTACGTCGACGTGCGGTCCAACGCCGTCGTGGTGCGTGCCGTGCACGCCCCCGCCGCGAAGTCCCTCGTCGCCGCCGCGGGGGTCGACTCCTCCCTCGTGCGCGTCGAGAAGACCAAGGAACGGCCACGTCCGCTGTACGACCTCGTGGGCGGGGAGGCGTACTACATGGGCGGCCGGTGTTCCATCGGCTTCCCGATCACCAAGGGCACGCAGCAGGGCTTCGCCACGGCGGGCCACTGCGGGCGGGCCGGCACCGCGACCACCGGCTACAACCAGGTGGCTCAGGGCACGTTCCAGGCATCGATCTTCCCCGGCAGGGACATGGCCTGGGTCGCCACCAACTCCCAGTGGACCGCCACCCCGTACGTGAAGGGCCAGGGCGGGCAACGGGTCGGCGTCGGGGGCTCCACGCAGTCCCCGGTGGGTGCGTCGATCTGCCGTTCCGGCTCCACTACGGGGTGGCACTGCGGCACGATCCAGCAGCACAACACCAGCGTCACCTACCCCGAGGGCACCATCAGCGGCGTGACGCGTACGACGGTGTGCGCGGAGCCCGGCGACTCGGGCGGCTCCTACATATCCGGCAGCCAGGCGCAGGGCGTCACCTCGGGAGGGTCCGGCAATTGCTCCAGCGGCGGGACGACCTTCCATCAGCCGATCAATCCGCTGCTCCAGCAGTTCGGCCTGACGCTGAAGACCACGGGCGGCGGCGACCCCGGCCCCGGTCCCGGTCCCGGCGACCCCGAGCCCGGCGGCACGTGGGCCGCGGGCAAGGTCTACGCGCCCGGTGACACCGTCACGTACGGCGGTTCGACCTACCGCTGCCTCCAGGGCCACCAAGCGCAGACCGGCTGGGAGCCGCCGAACACGCCGGCTCTCTGGCAGCGCGCCTGACCCTCGGAGGTCAGCTCAGAATGCCGCGGCTGTACGCCGTCGCGACGGCCGCGGCCCGGTCGTTGACGCCCAGCTTGCCGTAGACGTGCGTGAGATGGGTCTTGACCGTGGCCTCGCTGATGAAGAGCTCCGCGGCGATCGCACGGTTCGACGTGCCCTTGGCGACGAGCGCGAGCACCTCCCGTTCCCGGGTGCTCAGCGCTTCGTTGCCGGGGGCACGCACGCGTGAGACGAGCCGGGAGGCGACCGCGGGCGACAGGACGGTGCGGCCCTGCGCCGCCGCGCGGACCGCGGTGAACAGGTCGTCGCGGGGCGCGTCCTTGAGGAGATAGCCCGTCGCGCCCGCCTCGATCGCGGGCAGGGTGTCCGAGTCCGTGTCGTACGTGGTCAGGACCAGGACCCGGGCGCGGGAGCCGCGCCGGTTGAGCTCGGCGATCGCGTCGACGCCGTTGCCGCCGGGCATGCGCAGGTCCATCAGGACGACGTCCGGGTCCAGACGCTCCGCCAGGGCGACGGCCTCGACGCCGTCGGCGGCCTCGCCGAGCACCTCGAAGCAGGGGTCCGAACGGAACATGCCGCGCAGACCGTCCCGTACGACGGGATGGTCGTCGACGATGAGCAGAGTGATCAGATCAGCCATGGCGGACCAACGGTACGCGAGCCGACAGCGCCGTCCCGTGCCCCGGCTCCGATTCGACCGTGAACGAGCCCGCGACGCGTTCGGCGCGGACCCGCATGCCGTCGAGGCCGAAGCCGCCGGAGCCGGTGCGCTGGACCAGGGTGAGCGGGTCGAAGCCGCGGCCGTCGTCCCGGACGTCCAGGGCGACTTCGTCGTCCATGTACGAGAGGGTGACGCCGAGGCGGGTGGCCGCCGCGTGCCGGGAGGCGTTGGACAGGGCCTCCTGGACGATCCGCAGGAGCGTCGCCTCGATCTCCTCGTGCAGGGGCTCCGCGGTGCCGGTGACCGTGAGCGCGGCCCGGACGCCGGTGCGTTCGGACCACTCCACGACCGTCTTCTTCAGGGCCTCGGGGAGCGCGTCGTGCTCCAGGGCCGTCGGGGAGAGGTTGTGGACGGAGCGGCGGGCCTCGCCGAGGCTGTGCCGGGCCAGGTCGGCGGCGCGGCCCAGGTGTTCGCGGGCCAGGGTCTCGTCGGATGCGGAGGCGACGACCTGGAGCTGGGCGATGATGCCGGTCAGACCCTGCGCGATGGTGTCGTGGATCTCCGCGGCCAGCCTGCGACGCTCGTCCGCGACGCCTGCTTCCCGTGCCTGTACGAGGAGTTGGGCGTGCAGGGCGGCGTTCTCGTCCATGGCCTGTTGGAGAGCGTTGTTGGTGTGTTCCAGTTCGACGATGGTGGCGGCGGCGTCGCGGGCCCGCTGGTCCTCCTGCGTGGCGAAGTGGGCGAAGACCGCGAGCAGCGCGACGTTCACCGCGAGCAGCCCGCCGAAGACGCCCCAGCCGAGCTCCTCGTCCGGCGGGAGGCCACCGGACTGGGAGCCCGACATGGTGACGGCGGTGAGGAACAGGCCGGGCTTGACCAGGCGCTTGGGGAGCAGCCGCTCGGAGTCGAAGTAGGCGACGACGGCGTAGAACGCGAAGAACGGGTTGATCCAGGTGAGGACGAAGCCGATCGTCCAGCGCAGGACGTAGTAGCCGGTGCCCGTGGGTGAGGGGCCGGGGCGGGAGGCGGCGAGCGCGCCCCATCCGAGCTGGAGCGCGAGGCCGGCGCCGATCAGGGCCCCGGCCACGTACCAGTCGCCCCGGGTCATGCCGACGACGCCGCTCGTGGCGAGGGACATGACCAGGCCGAAGCCCATCAGGGCGTAGGGACCCCAGCGGTGGAACAAGGCCCACCGCTGTTCGATCAACCTCGTGGCGTCCGCCGTGCTCGTGCTCACCGCCCCAGTGTCCTCGACGGCCCACGTCACTCCCACCGGAACCAGCGCGAGGCACCGGCCGTCAGGGCCACCGTCCACAGCGCGAGGACGCCCAGGTGGACCCAGCCGGGCCAGTCGCCCGCGGCGGCCTCGCCGAGCGCCTGGGAGGCGGCGCCGAGCGGAGTGATCTCCACGATGCGGGCGAGCGCGTCCGGCATGGCCTGCACGGGCAGCCAGACGCCCGCGCTGAACATCATCGGGAAGAAGACGGCGGAGCCGATCGCGGTCGCCGCCTTCGTCGTACGGGAGATCGCGGAGACCATGGCGCCGAGCGCGAGCCCGCACAGGACGGCGAGGAGCAGCGCGATCGCGTAGCCGAAGGCCTGGCGCGGCAGGGTCACGTCGAAGGCGAGGCGGCCCACGGCCAGGGAGAGCAGGGCCGAGACGAGGGCGGCGGAGCCGTGCAGGCCCATCTGCGCGCCGAGCACGGCGGAAGGGCGGACCGGCGTGGCCGACATGCGGCGCAGGATGCCGCGTTCGCGGTAGCCCGTGAGAAACGGCGGCATGGCCTGCAGGCCCGCCATGATCAGCGAGAGCAGCACCGTCACGGGGACGTACAGGTCGACCGTCCTGAGCCCGCCGAGCGAGTCCTGGGATTCCCGGAAGGAGGGGATCGAGCCGAGGATCAGCAGGAGGACCGTGGGGAACGCCATGATCCAGAAGAGGGAGCCGGGCTCCCGCCGGAAGATCCTGAACTCGGCCTTGAGCACGGCGGCGGAAGCCCTGTTCTTCTCCGTGCCCCGGTTCGCGGGGCCCCGGGGTGCGGTGACGGCGGCGCTCATGCCGATGCTCCCGTGAGGTCGAGGAACGCGTCGTCCAACGTGGCGTCGGACACCCGTAGTTGGTGGGCGGTGATGTGGTGTCTGGCGAGCAGCGTGATGGCGGCGTCGACGGTCGCGTCGGTGCCGTTCAGGGTGTAGCGGCCGTCGCGGTGGTCGACGGAGACCACCTGCGGCAGCGCGGCGAGCTCCCGCTCGTCGAGCGGCGCGGACGGCGTGAAGGACATGACGGTGGAACCCGCGGCCCGGCTGATGAGGCCCGCGGGGCTGTCGAGCGCGGCGATCCGCCCCCGGTCGATGACCGCGATGCGGTCGCAGAGGCGCTGGGCCTCCTCCATGAAGTGCGTGACGAGCAGGACGGTGACACCGCTGTCGCGTACCTCCTCGATGAGCTGCCAGGTGTCGCGGCGGGCGCGCGGATCGAGGCCGGTGGTCAGCTCGTCGAGCACGACGACCCTCGGGTTCCCGATCAGGGCGAGTGCGATGAACAGGCGTTGCTTCTGGCCGCCGGAGAGCTTGCCGAAGCGGCTGTCCAGCTTGTCCGTCAGGCGCAGGCGTTCGGCGAGGGGGTGCCAGTCGGCGGGGTTCGGGTAGAACGCGGCGTACAGTTCGAGCGCCTCGCGCACGGTGAGCTTCGCCTGCAGCTCGCTCTCCTGGAGCTGGGCGCCGAGGATCTGGGTGACGCGGTCGTGGTCGGCGACGGGGTCGAGTCCGGCGACGCGGACGGTGCCGGTGTCGGGTACGCGCAGCCCCTCGACGCATTCCACGGTGGTGGTCTTGCCGGCGCCGTTGGGTCCGAGGACGCCGAAGATCTCGCCCTCCTCGACGGCGAAGGAGACGCCGTCGACGACGGGCCGTCCGCCGTATGCCTTGCGCAGGTCGTGCACTTCGATGATGGGCATGGGTCGAGCCTGGCCGGTGGGCGGGGGCCGGGGCATCGCCCATCGCGCTCGAAGGGGCATCAGCCGATCGGTTGACCGAGGGGTACGACTGCGCTGGTGCGGCCCGCTTCCGAGCGGGGAGCGGCCCGGTCCTAGGACCAGCGGATGACCATGGACGGGCCAAAACTCGGTGGGTTCTGTCAGTGGCCGTCCGTAGGCTCGCTCCTGATGCCGAACCCAGATGCACCGACCAAGGACCCAGCGGATCCAGCGGCCAAAAAGTCCGCCGTACGGACGCTGCTGCGCCTGTGGCCGTACGTCCGCCCGGTCCGAACTCGCCTGTTCGGCGCGGCATTTGTCGCCGTCGTCGCGTCCTGCACGGGGCTGGTGTTCCCCCTCGTCCTGAAGTGGCTCGTGGACGGCCCGGTGGCGGACCGGGACCTCGCGGGGGTGTGGCTCGGGGCGCTGCTCCTGCTGCTGCTCGGTGTAGCGGAGGCGCTGCTCTTCGGTCTGCGGCGATGGCTGGTGGCGCGGCCGCTCGCCTCGGTGGAGGCGTCGATGCGGGCGGATCTCTACCGCCGTCTGCAGCGGCTGCCGGTGGCTTTCCACGACCGCTGGGCCTCGGGCCAGTTGCTGTCGCGCGGCACCACGGATCTGATGCTGCTGCGGATGTTCCTCGCCTTCCCGCTGACGTTCCTGGTCGTGAACGGGGCGACGATCGTGGTCGGCATGGCGATCCTGCTGGCGCAGGACTGGGCGCTCGGCCTCGTGCTGCTGACCCCGCTGGTGCCGCTGATGATCGTCGGCGCTTACTTCGAGGGCCGGTACATGGCCGTGGCCCGGCGGGCGCAGGACCAGGTCGGCGATCTGACGACGGTCGTCGAGGAGAGCGTGCTCGGCATCCGCATCATCAAGGGCTTCGGCCGCCACCGCAGTCAGGCGCGGGCGTTCCGCGAGCTGTCGCACACGCTGCGGGGGACGGAGCTCGCCAAGGCGCGGCTGCTCGCCGCGGTCGATGCGGCGATCATGACGTTGCCGGAGATCGCGATCGGTGCGGCGCTGGTCCTGGGGACGGTGCAGGTGGCGGACGGCGGCCTGTCCACGGGCACGCTGGTCGCGTTCCTCTCGACGGCGCTTGCGCTGCGCTGGCCGGTGGAGTCGATCGGGTTCCTGCTCGCGATGAGCCAGGAGTCGGCGACGGCCACGGAGCGGTACTTCGAGGTGATGGACGCGGAGCCGGAGTCCTCCACGGAGGGCGGCCTCCCTGCCGCGGGTGATCGCCCCGCAACCGGACTGCGCTTCCACGGCGTGGAGTTCCGCTACCCGGACGCGCCGGCCGGGGCGCCGCCCGCGCTCGACCGGATCGATCTGCACGTCCGTCCCGGCGAGACGCTCGCGCTCGTCGGGGCGACAGGCAGCGGCAAGACGACGCTGACGGCGTTGGTGCCGCGGCTGCACGAGGTGAGCGGGGGCCGCATCACGCTGGACGGCGAGGACATCGCGGAGATGGACCGCGAGCGGCTGCGCACGCTGGTGGCGGTCGCCTTCGAGGAGCCGACGCTGTTCTCCGCGACGGTGGGTGAGAACGTCCTGATGGGGGCCGGGGAGGCGGCGGGCGAAGCGGAGTTGTTCCGTGCCCTCGATGTCGCCCAGGCCGACTTCGCCCACGCCCTGCCGCAGGGAACGGCCACCCAGGTCGGCGAGCAGGGCCTGAGCCTCTCCGGCGGCCAGCGCCAACGCCTGGCCCTGGCCCGCGCGGTGGTCGGCCGCCCCCGCTTCCTGGTCCTGGACGACCCGCTCTCGGCGCTGGACGTCCACACGGAGGCCCTGGTGGAAGCGGCCCTGCGCCGCGTCCTGCGGGACACGACGGCCCTGGTGGTGGCCCACCGCCCCTCCACGGTCCTCCTCGCCGACCGGGTCGCCCTCCTCTCCGCAGGCAGGATCACGGCAGTCGGCACCCACCAGGAACTGCTGCGCGACAACGCGGAGTACGCGTGGCTGATGTCTGGGGCGGAGACAGTTGCGGACTCCGCGTCCGCGGAAGGTGAGGGTGTGCGGTGACCGCTTCGACTCCGGCCTCTCGGACGACGGACACGGAGGATCAAGCCCTCGACCCCGGCGAGCAGGTGATCGAGCAGCCGGGCGCAGGTGGCGGGGGTGTAGATGACTTTGATCGGGATGCTCTTCCCGCGCCGGCCGGTGCCACCTCCGCCCTGTTGCGGTCCCTGCTCTCGCGCCTTCGTGGGCGCGTGATCCTCGCGGCCGTGCTGCTGCTCCTCCAGCAGGCGGCCGTGCAGGGCGGGCCGTTGCTCGTCGCGTATGCCTTCGACAGCGGGGTGCCCGCCGTCCGTGCCGACGACTACGGGCCGCTCGTCGCCATCGGCATCGGATATCTGCTCTGCGCGGGCGCCTCCGGCGGTTTCCAGTACGCGTTCATCGTCGCCTCCGCCCGCGTCAACCAGGACGTGCTGCTCGATCTGCGCGGGCGCATCTTCCGGCACGCGCAGGCCCTCAGCGTGGACTTCCACGAGCGGTACACCTCGGGGCGGCTCATCTCCCGGTCCACCACCGACGTGGAATCCCTGCGGGAACTCCTCAGCGAAGGGTTGCAGGAGCTGATCACCGTCATCCTGTCCTTCGTCTACATCTCGGCGATGCTGCTCTGGCTCGACCTGAGCCTCGGTGCCATGGCCGTGGCGTCCTTCGTGCCGCTCTACCTCCTCGTACGCCGCTATCAGCGCCGGGCGGGCCCCCTCTTCGGGGAGCGGTCCACGGCGATCGCCTCCGTCATCGTGAAGTTCGCCGAGACGATGAACGGCATCCGTCCGGTCCGCGCGTTCCGGCGCGAGCGCGCCAACGAGGCGGAGTTCGGCGTGCTGAACCGGCACCACGAGCGGGCCAACGGCGACGCCATGCTGGAGATGGCCCGCTACGTGGTCGGCTCCCGGCTCGTCGCCAACACCGCCGTCGCCGGCATCGTCCTCTGGGGCGCCTACCGCGTCACCGACGGCACCCTCGCCCTCGGCGTCCTCGCCGCCGCCGTGCTGTACCTGCGGCGCCTGTACGACCCGATCGACCGGCTCGGGATGTTCCTGAACTCCTACCAGTCGGCCGCCGCGTCCCTGGAGAAGGTCGCGGGGCTGCTCGCCCAGACTCCCTCCGTGCCCGAGCCGCACCCCGACCGCGCCCGGCCACTGCCCGCCCTCGCCTCCGAACACCCCGGCCGCGAGGTCGACTTCGACGGCGTGCGGTTCGCCTACCGGACCGGCGGCGAGGTCCTGCCCCGCTTCGACCTGACGCTGCCCGCCGGGCAGACCGTCGCCGTCGTCGGCTCCACCGGCGCGGGCAAGTCGACGCTCGCCAAGCTCCTCGCCCGCTTCTACGACCCGACGGACGGCCGGGTCCTGCTCGACGGCGTCGATCTGCGCGACCTCGCCAACGCCGAGCTGCGGCGTGGCGTGGTGATGGTGACGCAGGAAGCCTTCCTCTTCTCCGGGACCGTCGCCGAGAACATCGCCATCGGCCGCCCCGACGCCACCCGCGAGGAGATCGAGCAGGCGGCGAAGGCCATCGGCGCGCATGACTTCATCGCGTCCCTGCCGGACGGCTACGACACCGACGTACGCAAGAGGGGCGGTCGTATCTCCGCAGGCCAGCGCCAGTTGGTGGCCTTCGCGCGGGCGCTGCTCGCCGATCCGGCGGTACTGATCCTGGACGAGGCGACCAGCTCGCTCGACATCCCGGGAGAGCGGGCCGTGCAGCGCGCCATGCACACGGTCCTTCGTGGCCGGACCGCCGTGGTGATCGCCCACCGGCTCTCCACGGTGGAGATCGCCGACCGGGTGCTCGTGATGAAGCACGGCCGCATCGTGGAGGACGGCACCCCGGCCGAACTCATCGAGGGCAACGGGTCGTTCGCGGACCTGCACCGGGCGTGGCGGGACAGCGTGGTGGGGTAGCCGAACGGTTCAAGCCGACTCCCGCGCCTCGCCGAAGGGTGCGGAATCAGCCACGCCGCTCCGGCCCGGCGGTGCGGGGCTCTCGTCGAACAATCGGGAGCCCCTCACCTCGGGCGACCCCTCCGTATATCGAACGTGAGCCACCGGGCAGCGGACCAGTTCCGGCCAACTCTTGACGCACCCCTGACAAACAATGCGCGCCAGTGCCACTCTTCCCCTCGATTCCCAGCGACACCTCGCTCCACCCCGCTCGACCCCTGAATTCCCAGCTCCACGTTCTGCCTTGTTCTGCCCGGACGGCACGA
This sequence comes from Streptomyces sp. NPDC050439, assembly GCF_040655335.1. Taxonomy (NCBI): domain Bacteria; kingdom Bacillati; phylum Actinomycetota; class Actinomycetes; order Kitasatosporales; family Streptomycetaceae; genus Streptomyces; species Streptomyces sp. NPDC050439. Next base: position 11,675 of record NZ_JBFAJT010000011.1, on the reverse strand, counting down.
CCGCGCCGCCCGGTCCCCCTGGCCGCGTATCCCGCGGCCACGCAGAAGGAGTCCGTGTTGAGAAGCACCTCTCACAGACCTGCCTCCCACAGACGCGCCACCGCCGCGGGCGCCCTGACCGCCGTCGCCGCACTCATCGCGGTGGCCTTCCAGACGGGCCCGGCATCCGCCGACGACCCCGCGATATCGCAGTCCAAAGCCCCGGCCGCCGCGAAAATAGGCAAGGCCGACCCCGGTTCCCTGCCCGTGAAGCTCACTCCCGCCCAGCGTGCGGCGCTCCTCAAGGACGCCAACGCCACCAAGGCGGAGACGGCCAAGGACCTGGGACTCGGCGCCAAGGAGAAGCTCGTCGTCCGTGACGTCACCAAGGACGGCGACGGCACGACGCACACCCGCTACGAGCGCACGTACGACGGCCTTCCCGTCCTCGGCGGCGACCTGGTGGTCGACGAGGCGAAGTCGGGGAAGACCGAGGGCGTCACCAAGGCCGCGAAGGCGCAGCTCAAGGGCGTCGACATGAGCGCCGACGTGAAGGCCGCGACCGCCGAGAAGCAGGCGCTCGGCGCGGCGAAGGCCGAGGGGTCGAAGAAGACCGACGCGGACCGCGAGCCGCGCAAGGTCGTCTGGATGGCCGAGGGCGAGCCGACGCTCGCGTACGAGACGGTGGTCGGCGGGCTGCAGCACGACGGCACCCCGAACGAGCTGCACGTCATCACGGACGCGGCCACCGGCAAGAAGCTCTTCCAGTGGCAGGGCATCGAGAACGGCACGGGCAACACCCAGTACAGCGGTCAAGTCACGCTGGGCACCGCGCAGTCGGGGTCCAACTACACCCTGACCGACACCGGTCGCGGCAACCACAAGACGTACAACCTGAACCGCGGCACGTCCGGCACCGGCACGCTCTTCTCGGGCCCGGACGACGTGTGGGGCAACGGCCAGGCGTCCAACGCGGAGACGGCCGGCGCGGACGCCCACTACGGGGCCGCGCTGACCTGGGACTACTACAAGAACGTGCACGGCCGCTCCGGCATCCGGGGTGACGGCGTCGGCGCGTACTCGCGGGTCCACTACGGCAACAACTACGTCAACGCGTTCTGGTCCGACGCCTGCTTCTGCATGACGTACGGCGACGGCTCGGGCAACGCCAAGCCCCTGACGTCCATCGACGTGGCGGCCCACGAGATGACGCACGGCGTCACGGCGGCCACCGGCAACATGACGTACAGCGGTGAGTCCGGTGGCCTGAACGAGGCGACGTCCGACATCTTCGCGGCGGCCGTGGAGTTCCACGCCAACAACGCGCAGGACAAGGGCGACTACCTCGTCGGCGAGAAGATCGACATCAACGGCGACGGCACCCCGCTGCGCTACATGGACAAGCCCTCCAAGGACGGCGGGTCGAAGGACTCCTGGTACTCGGGCATCGGCAACATCGACGTCCACTACTCGTCCGGGGTCGCCAACCACTTCTACTACATGCTGAGCGAGGGCAGCGGCGCCAAGGTGATCAACGGCGTCTCGTACGACTCGCCCACCTCGGACGGCCTGCCTGTGGCCGGAATTGGCCGTGACAAGGCGTCGCTCATCTGGTTCAAGGCGCTGACGACGAAGTTCACCACGACCACCAACTACGCGGCGGCCCGCACCGGGACCCTCGCGGTGGCCGGTGAGCTGTACGGCACCACCAGCGCCGAGTACAAGGCGGTGGGCGATGCCTGGGCCGCGGTCAACGTCGGCACGCGTGGCGGCCCCGGCGGTGGCACCGACTTCGAGAACACCACCGACGTCGCCATTCCGGACCGCGGCGCGGCCGTCACCTCGTCCATCAACGTCACCGGCCGCACGGGCAACGCTCCCGCCGCCCTGAAGGTCGGCGTCGACATCGTGCACACCTGGCGCGGAGACCTGGTCGTCGACCTGGTCGCCCCGGACGGCTCGACGTACCGCCTGAAGAACTCGAGTTCGTCGGACTCCGCCGACAACATCCAGGAGACCTACACGGTCAATGCCTCGTCCGAGGCGGCCAACGGCACCTGGAAGCTGAAGGTCCAGGACGTGGCCGCGCAGGACGTCGGCCGCATCAACAGCTGGAAGCTGACGTTCCCGTAAACCGGTAGGTACACGCACCGACTTGCGCCGCTCCGGGTGGATCGACTCCCCGGAGCGGCGCAGCCATGTCTACGGGCGGGTACGGGTCACCACGCAACTCCCCGTTCGCATTGCGTACATGGACCATCGCTCAACGGACGATTTCCGGCCAACCTGCGGTCAGGTACCTGACATGCACCTGGCCCAACTGACACTCTTCCCTCGCACGACACAACAGAACATCTGTACACCCGCACCGCATCTTTCAGCCCGGCCGGCTCCCCAACGCCGCCCGGGCCCCCCACAGAAGGAGCATGCGTGACCCCCCACATATCCCGGAAGCGCTCCACGCTGGCCATCGCCACCGCTGTCGCCGCCGGAGCACTGCTCGCCGGCGGCCTGACCACCGGAGCCTCCGCGCAGCCCGACCAGGCCGCGGCCCCTTCCGGCGCGCCCGTCGCGCTCTCCTCCACCGCCCGCGCCGGCCTGTTGCAGGACGCGAACGCGGACAAGGCGGCCACCGCCGAGAAGATCGGCCTGGGCGCCAAGGAGAAGCTCGTCGTCAGAGATGTCGTCAAGGACCGTGACGGCACCACGCACACCCGCTACGAGCGCACCTACGACGGCCTTCCCGTCCTCGGCGGCGACCTGGTCGTCCACACCGCCAAGAGCGGCTCGGTCAAGAGCGTGACCAAGGCGGCCAAGGCCACCATCAAGGTCGCGTCCACCTCCGCGAAGGTCGCCACCAAGTCGGCGGCGCAGTCCGCCGAGTCGACCGCCTCGAAGTCGGGCGACACCAAGAAGGCCGACGCGCAGACGCCGCGCAAGGTCGTCTGGGCCGCGTCCGGCAAGCCGGTCCTCGCCCACGAGACCGTCGTCACCGGCGTCCAGAAGGACGGCACGCCCAGCAAGCTGCACGTCATCACCGACGCGGCCACGGGCAAGAAGCTCTTCCAGTACCAGGCCATCGAGAACGGCGCGGGCCACAGCCAGTACAGCGGCGACGTCGAGGTCGGCTCCAAGAAGGGTTCGAGCGGCTTCGACCTGATCGACGACGCGCGCGGCGGCCACTCGACGTACGACCTGGCCCACGGCCAGAGCGGCGAGGGCAAGCTCGTCACGGACGACGACGACACCTGGGGCACCGGAAAGCCGGACGACGCCCAGACCGCCGCCGTCGACGCCGCCTACGGGGCCCAGTTGACCTGGGACTACTACAAGGGCGTGCACGGCCGCGAGGGCATCAAGGGCGACGGCAAGGGCGCCACGTCACGGGTCCACTACGGCAACGCGTACGTCAACGCGTTCTGGGACGACAGCTGCTTCTGCATGACGTACGGCGACGGCGAGGGCGACAAGAAGCCGCTCACCTCGATGGACGTCGCGGCGCACGAGATGACGCACGGCGTCACGGCGGCGACCGCCAACATGGAATACAGCGGTGAGTCGGGCGGCCTGAACGAGGCCACCTCCGACATCTTCGCGGCGGCGGTCGAGTTCAACGCCAAGAACCCCGAGGACATCGGCGACTACATGGTCGGCGAGAAGATCGACATCAACGGCGACGGTACGCCGCTCCGCTACATGGACAAGCCCTCCAAGGACGGCAACTCCCTGGACAACTGGAGCGCGGAGGCGGGCAACGTAGACGTCCACTACTCCTCGGGCATCGCCAACCACTTCTTCTACCTGCTCTCCGAGGGCAGTGGCGCGAAGGAGATCAACGGCGTCAAGTACGACTCCCCGACCGCCGACGGCTCCAAGGTCGAGGGCATCGGCCGTGACAAGGCCGAGAAGATCTGGTTCAAGGCCCTGACGTCGTACTTCACGACGACGACGGACTACAAGGCGGCCCGCGAGGGCACCTTGAAGGCGGCGACGGACCTGTACGGCGCCGACTCCGCCGAGGCCAAGGGCGTGGCGGCGGCCTGGACCGGCGTGAACGTCAAGTAACACTTCACAGCACCACTGGACGGGCCGGAATCCTCCGGCCCGTCCGGCGTTTCCGGGGAGCGCCCCCGCCCCTACCTCAACAACACCCCCGCAGCCTCCCCCGTCCCCTCCGAAGGCACCGCGACAAGACCCAACTCGGCCCCGCTCGCCAGCAGTCGGTGGGCCGGAAGAATCCGCACCGTGTAGCCGAACGGCCCCGTGCGGTCCAGGGACAGCGGGCCCTCGTAGAGGCGGCGGCCCTCCGCGTCGGGTCCGCCCACCGGCTTCAGCGGTACCGGGCTCGCGTCCGCGATGACGTCCTCGGGGTCGACGCGGCCCGCGATCGTCTGCACCTCCACGTCGTCCGGGGTCAGGTCGCCCAGATGCACGCGGACCCGCAACGAGAGCGTGGCCCCCAGTTCGGCGGTGGCGCCCGTCGCCGAGGCCTCGACGTGGTCGACGACGACCCGCGGCCAGGCGGCACGCACCCGCGCCTTCCAGTCGGCGAGGTCCGCCGCGGCGTCCGCGCCCAGCGTGCGATGCGCCCGCGCGGCGGGCACGTACAGCTGCTCCACGTAGTCCCGCACCATCCGCCCGGCCAGCACCTTCGGCCCGAGCCGGGTCAAGGTCCGGCGCACCATCTCGATCCACCGGTCGGGCAGGCCCCCCGGCCCCTGCTCGTAGAAGCGGGGCGTGATCCTGCGCTCAAGGAGGTCGTACAGCGCCGCGGCCTCCAGGTCGTCCCGGCGGTCGTCGTCCGTCGCCGCCCCGTCCGCCGTGGGGATCGCCCAGCCGAAGTCCGGCTCGAACCACTCGTCCCACCAGCCGTCGAGGACCGACAGGTTCAGGCAGCCGTTCAGGGCGGCCTTCATCCCACTGGTCCCGCACGCCTCAAGGGGACGCAGGGGGTTGTTCAGCCAGACGTCGCACCCCGGATACAGCTTCTGCGCCATCGCCATGCCGTAGTCGGGCAGGAACACGATCCGGTCGCGGACCCGCGGGTCGTCCGTGAAGCGCACCAGCTCCTGGATGAGCCGCTTGCCCCCGTCGTCCGCCGGGTGCGCCTTGCCCGCCACCACGATCTGGATCGGCCGCTCCGGGTGGGTGAGCAGCTCCATCAGCCGGTCGCGGTCCCGCAGCATCAGCGTCAGGCGCTTGTACGAGGGGACGCGGCGAGCGAAGCCGATCGTCAGGACGTCCGGGTGGAGGACGTCGTCGATCCACCCCAACTCGGCGCTGGCAGCACCCCGTTGACGCCAGGACGCGTATAGCCGCTGCCTGACCTCCGTCACCAGCTGTCCGCGCAGCTCGCGCCGCAGCTCCCAGATGTCCGCGTCCTGGATCTCGGCGACCGCGTCCCACCGGTCGGAGCCGCCCACCGACAGCGCGTCCTCCGTGCGCTGCGCGCCGATCTGCCGGGCGCCGAGCCGGAACACCTCGGGAGCGACCCAGGTCGGGGCGTGCACGCCGTTCGTGACAGAGGCGATCGGCACCTCCTCGGCGTCGAATCCCGGCCACAGGCCCGCGAACATCTCGCGGCTCACCTTGCCGTGCAGGGTGGAGACGCCGTTGGCGCGGCGCCCGAGCCGCAGGCCCATCACCGCCATGTTGAAGAGGTTGGGCTCACCGCCGGGGTACGTCTCCATGCCGAGGCGCAGTATCCGTTCGACGTCGATGCGGGGCAGTTCGGCGTCGGGGCCGAAGTGCCGGGCCACCAGCTCACGGTCGAAGCGGTCGATCCCGGCGGGTACGGGCGTGTGGGTGGTGAAGACGGTCCCGGCACGCACGGCTTCGAGTGACGCGTCGAACTCCACGCCGTCCCGCGCAAGCTCATGAATCCGTTCGAGTCCGAGGAAGCCCGCGTGGCCCTCGTTCGTGTGGAAGACCTCGGGCTCGGCGTGCCCGCTCAGCCGGCAGTACGTCCTGATGGCGCGCACCCCGCCGATGCCGAGCAGCATCTCCTGGAGCAGCCGGTGCTCGCTGCCGCCGCCGTAGAGCCGGTCGGTCACCTCGCGGGCGCCCGCGTCGTTCTCCTCGACGTCCGAGTCGAGCATGAGGAGCGGCACGCGCCCGACGCTCGCCTGCCATACGTGCGCACGCAGCGAACGCCCGCCGGGAAGGGCGATCGCGACCAGGCTCGGGGTTCCGTCCGCCTCGCGCAGGAGGGTGAGCGGCAGCTCGTTCGGGTCGAGCACCGGGTAGGTCTCCTGCTGCCAGCCGTCGCGGGACAGGGACTGGTGGAAGTAGCCGTGCCGGTAGAGAAGACCGACCCCGATGAGCGGAAGCCCGAGGTCGCTCGCCGCCTTCAGATGGTCGCCCGCGAGGATGCCGAGCCCTCCGGAGTACTGCGGCAGAGCGGCGGTGATGCCGAACTCGGGCGAGAAGTAGGCGACGGCGCGCGGAAGCTCACCCCCGCGCTCGGCGGCCTGCTCCTGATACCAGCGGGCCCCGGTGACGTACTCCCGAAGCCCCTCCGAGGCCTCGGCGAGCCGCCGCAGGAAGGGTTCGTCCCCGGCCAGCTGCGCGAGTCGCGCGGGCGAGACGCCGCCGAGCAGGCGCACGGGGTCGCACCCGGACGCGGCCCACTGCTCGGGGTCGACGGCCTCGAACAGTTCACGGGTTCCGCTGTGCCAGGACCAGCGCAGATTGCGCGCCAGCTCCGAGAGCGGGGTGAGGGGCTCGGGAAGGGCGGGACGTACGGTGAATCGACGGATGGCCTTCACAGCGACTCCACCTCTACGGGGGATCGTTACCTATCGACCTACGCGTAGACGGTAGCGGTGCCCGCCCCTTCGCAACTACGGCGCACGGACGCGCACGGCAGAGGAACCGGTGGTCACCCCGTGGTCCCGCACCTGTCGCAGGCATCCCGAATCCGTCCGGAAATCGGCGCAACCCTCACAGCACTCCCACCGGCGGTATGGCCGATTCCCCCACGCCGTGTGGTCTTGTAGGCCCTCACGCCGCACGAGAGGCTGCCAATGGCGCTCGTGGAGGATACGGGGAATCCGGCACAGACCGCTCCAACTCCGCGAGTCGCATGTCAAGTTGGGGAGGGAAACCAGCGTATGACTCTGTCGCGTACGAAGCGTCTGCGGTGGGCCGGGGCCGTCACCGCCGCCAGCACGGCGGTGGTACTTTCGGCCATCACGCTGCCCGCACACGCCGATCCCGCCGCCCCCCCGCTCGGGGAGATACTCGGCGCCGGTGAGCCCGGTTCCATCAGCGGGAGTTACATCGTCACGCTCAAGGGCGGGACCACCGCCCCGTCCGAGGCGGGCAAGGACCTCGCCGCGAAGTACGGGGCGAAGATACGTCACACCTACGGCACCGCGCTCAACGGCTACGCGGTGCGCGCCGGCTCGGCACAGGCCGAGAAACTCGCGGGTGACCCCAGGGTCGCCTCGGTCTTCCAGGACAGCACCGTGTCCCTGGACCACACCCAGAAGGACCCGCCTTCGTGGGGCCTCGACCGGATCGACCAGAAGAATCTGCCGCTCGACAAGTCCTACACCTCCCCCGAGTCGTCGGGGCAGGGTGTGACGGCGTACGTCATCGACACCGGGATCCGGGCCTCGCACGAGGACTTCGGCGGCCGTGCGAGCAGCGGCTGGGACTTCATCGACAACGACGCCACGGCCCAGGACGGCAACGGCCACGGCACGCATGTGTCGGCGACCGTCGCGGGCGAGAGCCACGGCGTCGCCAAAAAGGCGGACGTCGTGGGCGTCCGGGTGCTCGACGACGCTGGGTCGGGGACGACCGCGCAGGTCATCGCGGGCATCGACTGGGTGACGAAGAACGCGAAGAAGCCCGCCGTCGCCAATCTCAGCCTCGGGGGCACGGCCAACGCACAGCTGGACGCCGCCGTACGCAACTCGATCGCGTCCGGGGTCACTTACACGGTCGCGGCCGGCAACGACGGGCTTCCCGCGTTCCTGTTCTCGCCCGCCCGTGTGAAGGAGGCGATCACGGTCGGTGCGACCGACGTCAAGGACGCCAAGGCGAGCTTCTCCAACTGGGGCGGCAGCCTGGACCTGTTCGCGCCTGGCGTCGGCATCACCTCCGCGTGGAACACGGACGACGGCGCCACGGACACCCTCTCGGGGACGTCCATGGCCTCGCCCCACGCGGCGGGCGCGGCGGCGCTCTTCCTCGCCGATCACCCGGCGGCCACCCCGGCCGAGGTGAGCAAGGCACTGACCGAGCAGGCGGTGCCGGGCAAGGTGACGGGCGCCGGCCTCGGATCCCCGAACAAGTTGCTGCAGGTCAACAACCCGTAGAGCACGGCGCAGCACCCGACCGGCCCCGCCGCACATGGCGGGGCCGGTTTCGTGTGTGCGGGTGCGGCCTTGCCTCCTGGGCGATCCCGAAGCACCCTCGATAGGACGCCGGTCTTGTTATGGGGCCTTACGCATCAGTAGGCAACAAAGCGTCGGATTGCCCACCCGAAGTTGGTGGGAAGGCTCCCCCGGTACGCACACGGCTCAGTACGGTCAGTCACGACTCAAGTACGGCCACAAGCGCGGCACGCAGTCGCTGAACCCCTCCAGAACCCCGTATCCGCCCCACTCATGTAACGCGGACAGGAGCGGTAATGCCCTCAACTCGCCCGTCGGCGACGCCCTCGGGACAAGCCTCGGGAAAGGCCTCCACAAGAGTGCCCACACCCCCGGCACCACAGCAGCACCCGCCGGACCCGCAGGATCCGCCCCCCTCCCCCGCCCGGCCCGGCTCCCTCACCGGCCGCATACCCGTCCTCGACATCGCGCCGCTCGTGCACGGCGGACGACGGCCCGCCAAGGCCGTGGCCGGCGAGACCTTCCAGGTCACCGCCACCGTCTTCCGCGAGGGGCACGAGGCGGTCGCCGCCAATGTCGTCCTGCGCGACCCGCGGGGGCGCCCCGGGCCATGGACGCCGATGCGCGAGCTGGCCCCCGGCACCGACCGGTGGGGCGCGGACGTCACCCCGGACGCGGAGGGACACTGGACGTACACCGTCGAGGCGTGGGGTGATCCGCTCACCCAGTGGCGCCACCACGCGCACATCAAGATTCCGGCGGGCATCGACACCGAGCTCGTCCTGGAGGAAGGCGCCCGCCTCCACGAACGCGCCGCGGCCGGGGCCCCGGTGAGCAGCCGCGGCACCCTCAGCACCGCCGTCGAGGCCCTGCGCGACACGGCTCGCCCTGCCACGGCGCGCCTCGCCGCCGCCCTCACCCCGGAGGTGGACGCGGTCCTCGCCGAGCATCCGCTGCGCGAACTCGTCACGGAGTCGGAGCGGTTGCCGCTGCTCGTGGAGCGGGAGCGGGCCCTGTTCGGGTCCTGGTACGAGTTCTTCCCGCGTTCGGAGGGCGCGGTGGTGCGGGAGGGGCAGCCGCCGCGGTCGGGCACCTTCCGTACCGCCGCCGAGCGCCTCCCGGCCATCGCCGCGATGGGTTTCGACGTCGTCTATCTGCCGCCCATCCACCCCATCGGCACCACCTTCCGCAAGGGACCCAACAACTCGCTGTCCCCCGGCCCCCACGACGTCGGCGTGCCCTGGGCCATCGGCTCCCCCGAAGGCGGCCACGACGCCGTCCACCCCGACTTGGGCACCCTGGAGGACTTCGACGCCTTCGTGCACCGCGCCCGCGACCTGCACCTGGAAGTCGCCCTCGACTTCGCCCTGCAGTGCTCCCCCGACCACCCCTGGGTGGAAAAGCACCCCGAGTGGTTCCAGCACCGCGCCGACGGCAGCATCGCCTACGCCGAGAACCCCCCGAAGAAGTACCAGGACATCTACCCCCTGGCCTTCGACCGCGACATGCCCGGACTGATCACCGAGACCGTACGCCTGCTGCGGTTCTGGATGGACCACGGCGTGCGCATCTTCCGCGTCGACAACCCGCACACCAAACCCGTCGCCTTCTGGGAGCAGGTCCTGGGCGACATCAACGCCACCGACCCCGACGTCATCTTCCTGGCCGAGGCCTTCACCCGCCCCGCCATGATGCGCACCCTGGCCGCCATCGGCTTCCAGCAGTCCTACACCTACTTCACCTGGCGCAATGCCAAGGATGAACTCACGGACTACGCGCGTGAGTTGGCGGGCGAGACCGCCCACTACCTCCGGCCGAACTTCTTCGTCAACACCCCGGACATCCTGCACGCCTACCTGCAGAACGGCGGCCGCCCCGCCTTCGAGGCCCGCGCGGTGCTCGCCGCGACCCTCGCGCCGACCTGGGGCGTCTACAGCGGATACGAACTCTGCGAGAACGCCCCGGCACGGGCCGACAGCGAGGAGTATCTGAACTCGGAGAAGTACCAACTGCGCCCGCGCGACTGGGAATCGGCGGAGCGCACCGGCTCCACCATCGCGCCCCTCATCACCACGCTGAACCGCGTACGGCGCTCCAACCCCGCCCTGCGGCAACTGCGTGGCCTGCACTTCCACCCCACGGATCAGGAAGCGGTGATCGCGTACTCGAAGACGGCCGGTGGCAAGGACGGATCGAACACGGTTCTGGTGGTCGTGAACCTCGACGCCCACCACACCCAGGAGGCCACGGTCTCGTTGAACATGCCGGAACTCGGCCTCCACTGGCATGAGTCCGTGCCGGTGCGCGACGAGCTCACCGGCAACACCTATCACTGGGGCAGGGCCAACTACGTGCGGCTCGGTCCGGGCGGCGCGCATGTGCTGCTCGTCGGCCGGGAGCCCGGGGATTTCTCCCCGGATGAGCACAGCCGGGTTCTGCGACCGTCCTCACCGTTGATCGGAGGGTCACCCACACCATGATCATCAACGAGCCCGTCCAGGACACATTCGAGGACACGCCCGCCAAGGACCGCGACCCCGAGTGGTTCAAGCGCGCGGTCTTCTACGAAGTCCTGGTCCGCTCCTTCCAGGACAGCAACGGCGACGGCATCGGCGACCTCAAGGGCATCACCGCCAAGCTGGACTATCTGCAGTGGCTGGGCGTGGACTGCCTGTGGCTGCCGCCGTTCTTCAAGTCGCCGTTGCGGGACGGCGGTTATGACGTATCGGACTACACCGCGGTCCTTCCGGAGTTCGGCGATCTCGCCGACTTCGTGGAGTTCGTGGACTCCGCGCATCAGCGGGGCATGCGCGTGATCATCGACTTCGTGATGAACCACACCAGCGACCAGCACCCGTGGTTCCAGCAGTCCCGCAGCGACCCCGAGGGCCCCTACGGCGACTACTACGTCTGGGCGGACGACGACAAGCAGTACCAGGACGCCCGCATCATCTTCGTCGACACCGAGGTCTCCAACTGGACCTTCGACCCGGTGCGCAAACAGTACTTCTGGCACCGCTTCTTCTCCCACCAGCCCGACCTCAACTACGAGAACCCGGCCGTCCAGGAAGAAATCATCTCCGCCCTGCGCTTCTGGCTCGACCTGGGCATCGACGGCTTCCGCCTGGACGCCGTGCCCTACCTCTTCGCCGAAGAGGGCACCAACTGCGAAAACCTCCCCCGCTCCCACGGCCTGCTCAAACGCGTCCGCGCCGAAATCGACGCCCACTACCCCGACACCGTCCTGCTCGCCGAAGCCAACCAATGGCCCGAAGACGTCGTCGACTACTTCGGCGACTTCAAAGACGGCGGCGACGAATGCCACATGGCCTTCCACTTCCCCGTCATGCC